>NZ_NOYD01000028.1 GCF_002258315.1 Rhodococcus sp. 06-462-5
CTTGAGCAGCCACAGCGTCGAGTCCGGGATCCACAGGTCCGGGCGATTTCGGGTGCCCGCGATCTCGGTCGCCGTGTCGGTGGGGCGTTCGGGGCGGACCTCGAAGTTCACGCAGCCGCGCTCGACGTCGCCTGCCTGGGCGACGATCTGCTGCACCGGCTCGGCGATGGAAGTGTCCACCGCCAGCGAGACCGTGTCGAGGGAATCGCAGGAGTCCGCCCCGAACGCCCCACCGACACGGCGACCGAGATCGCGGGCACCCGAAATCGCCCGGACCTGTGGATCCCGGACTCGACGCTGTGGCTGCTCAAGACCCTCCGCTCGACCGGAGCGCTACCCGAGCTGGCCAAGACCTCCGTCGCGAACACGCTCCCGGTCCTGGTCTCGAAGTCCGATGCCGTACCGGTGACCGAAACCTGGCTCAGCGTGCTCCAGCTTCCCGGTCAACGCATCGGTGATCCCCTGACCAGCAGCGCCTCGAACGCCGCGATCCTCGGTGCGCTCGCCGAATCCGAGGTGGCGATCTCCGATGCCAAGGCCGTGTCGGCGGCACTGGTACCCATGGCACAGGACTTCGGTCGGATCGCGGACGCCCCACACGACACCCCGGATCTGGTGGCCCAGGTGGCCGCAGACGGTGGCACAAGCGTGGCCACCGAACAGGCACTGCTCGCGTACCAGGCCGACAACCCGGGGTCGGAGTTGACCGAGTCGGTTCCGCCGACCGGGAGCTACTTCCTCAACTACCCGCTGGCCGTGACCGCACCTGCCGGCCCCGAGTACGACCGTGTCAAGCAGGCCGGAGCGGCACTGGCTTCGGTGCTCGCCACCGCGTCGGCCGCCGACACCCTGGTCGCAGCCGGCTTCCGAACGTCGAGTGGCACACCACTTCCCGACGGTCGAGGCGTCGGGTCCGTCGCGTCGCTCGAGATCAAGAACCCGCTGTCCATCGAGACGACGCTGCGGGATTGGGCCGTGCTCGCGCTACCGCTGCGGACCCTCGTCGTCGAGGACGTGTCGGGTTCGATGGCCGCGAAGTCGGGCGACTCGACTCGTATCGCACTCACCGTCGACGCATCGGTGGGTGCCAACTCGCTGTTCAGCGACCAGACGGAAATGGGCCTCTGGGCATTCTCGATCGGCCTCGGCGGCGGAAAACAGGATTACCGCGAGCTGGTGCCGATGGGTAAGGCCGACGGTACCTTCAACGGAAAGTCGCAGCGCGACGCCATTCTCGATTCCATTCGAGGCCTTCCGGCTCTCGTCGGAGGCGGAACAGGGCTCTACGACACCACGTTGGCGGCGTTCCGGCGGGTCAAAGAGGGATACGACCCCGACTACGTCAACAGTGTCATCATCCTGACCGACGGAGCCAACGAAGACGAGGGCAGTATCTCCCTCGACCAGCTGCTGGCATCGCTGCAGAAGGAACAGGATCCGGTGCGGCCCATCGTGATCATCACCGTCGGCGTCACCGGTGATGCAGATCCTGTTGCACTGCAACAGATCTCGGCTGCGACCGGAGGAACCAGCTATGTCGCCGAGGATCCGCGAGACATCCCGGACGTGTTCGTCAAGGCCTTGAACTCGCGCACCGAACGTCTCGCGGGCGAGTAGATCAGCTCCACAGGAAGCTGATCGCGATGGCAGCGGCGCACGCCAGAGTCACCACGGTCAGCGTCACCGCGTCGGAGGCCTTGAAGCGCGCCTCGGTGGCGGTGATCATTCCGGTGCCTCCGCGGGCGGTGATGGCCCCACCCATCTCGTCGGCCCGTCTGATGGCAACCGACATCACCGTCGTGACGATGTCGACCAGAGAATTGTCGGACGCGCTGTTGACGACCGGCTTGGGGCGCAGGCGTCGGGCAGCGTTGAGGGTGCGCATCTCTTCGATCAGCAACGGAAGCGACCGCAGGCTCAGAGCCACGGCGATCGCCCACTCGTCGACCGGCAACTTCAGCTTCTTCAGCGGCGTGCCCAGTTTGGAGACCGCAGGGGCGATGTCGCTCATCGACGTGGTCCAGCCGATCATCATCGATGCGCCGAGCAGGACGAAGATGAACAGTGTCGCGCGCAGATACACCAGCACTGCCGCGCCGCCGATCGGCAGATTGATCAGGGCACCGACGCCGAACAAAGCCCAGATCCACCACGGTGGACGCGGCACTGCGGTGATCGGGACGTGCGCGATGATCGCGGCAATGACCAACAGCGCGAACACGATTCCGAGGGCGGGCCACGTCGGTGCCACGACGAGAGTGATGCTCAGCAGCAGCACGGCGACGAGTTTGGTGCCGGCCCACAGGCGGTGGATCGGTGAGAATCGCGGGACCTGACGCAATACGACGGTGGTCACGAGTGCACGCTCCCCAGGATCGAATCGGAGACGATGTGGCCGTCGGCCATCGTGATGGTGCGGCTGCAGACGGTGTCCATGCCGTCCACGTCGTGCGAGATGACGACGATGGCGACGCCGCGATCGCGCAGTCCGGCGAGAACGCCGATGATGTCGTCGCGTCCGGGAGGATCGAGCCCGGCCAGGGGTTCGTCGAGAACCAGCATGCGGGGCCGACGTGCAATGAGCCCCGCCAACACGACGCGTCGCATCTGACCACCACTGAGCGAATCGATGTCGCGAGCGGCCAACGACCTGTCCAGGCCGACGGCGTCCATCGCGGCCGATACTGTGGCAGAACCTGTTTCGGGACCGGCAGCGGCAGCGATGTCCTCGGAGACGGTGCGCCGCTGCAACTGCAGGCGGGAGTGCTGAAACGCGAGCCCGACCTCGCCGACGCGTGAGGTCATCGCCTTGCCGCCGAGCTGGGCGGTGCCGCTGGTCGGGCCGGTGAGGCCGGCCATGATCCAGGCGAGGGTGGATTTGCCCGAACCGTTGCCACCGAGAACCAGCACACCCTCACCGCGTTTGACGGTGATGTCGATGCCGTTCAGTGCTGCCTGCGACCAGGGGGTGCGGCGGTTGTACGTGTGCTCGACGCCGCTCAGTTCGAGGAGGCGTTCGCTCGAATTGTCGTGCAGCGCAGCCGGATTCTCGGTTCGAGCCTGCATCCACGTGGTGTCGTGCTGCACCCGGTAGCCCTCGTGCAGATGTACGACGCGATCTGCGGCGACGGTCTCCGAAACATGGTGGGTGACGAGCACGACCGACATCTGGTGCCTGCGGGGCAGTTCGGCGAGGAGCGTGACCAGATGTTCGCGCCCGGAGGCGTCGATCATCGCGGTTGCCTCGTCGGCGATGAGAAGCGCAGGACGGCGAGCAAGTGCTGCGGCCACGGCGAGTCGCTGCATTTCGCCGCCGGACAGGGAGGCAGTGTCGCGCGCTCCCATCCCGCCGAGTCCGACCTCGTCGAGCAGGGCCTCCACATCGGGGCGTGAATCGCCTGGAGGCAGTCCCCACACCACGTCGTCGGCGACGCGGGTGCCGAGGATCTGACTTTCGGGGCGCTGCAGCACCACCGCCGTGCCGCCGTACCGTCCGAGACCGGTCGAGCCGGGCCTGTCCACGGTTCCCTCCGACGGTTCGAGACCGGCGAGGATCCGCGTCAGCGTCGATTTGCCGGAACCGTTGTGGCCGACGATTGCCACGAATTCGCCGGTCTCGATCCGGAGGTCGACGCCGGTCAACGCGGACGTCGCGCTACCTGGGTAGCGGAATCCGACTGCCGAAAGCGTGACCGGCAGCGGCCCGATCTCGTCATCGGTGCTGGGGGCCAGCGGCTCGGGGATGGGAATGGTGGAGAGACGGTCGAGGATCGCGGTGAGAATGAGCCATGCGAACAGCGTTCCGGTGACGATGCCGAAGGCGATCGACCCGCCTGCCCACCACCACCAGTTGTCGAGCACGGCCGTCGAGCCGGTGCGGATCACGTCGGCAACTCCCTGCAGTGCCGATGTGCGCTCGAGCAGTCGAGAAATGCCTTCGAAAGTGTTGCGGAGAGTCTCGAGGAACAGCTCACGCAGCGGCACGAGGACGAGGAGCATCAGCACGGTCAATGCTCCGAGTGCAGGCCCGACGACCATCGAGGTGACCAGAACGCCGAACAGTCCCTGCTTCTTGCGCTTCGCCCGCCCGACCAGCCCGCCCAGTAGGGCGGCGCTGGCGACGGTGATGGCCGTCTGGGTTCCGGCCGCGACGAAACCGACGAGGGTGCCGGCGACCGCGGAGGTGACAAGTGCACGAGTCCGATACCGGAGCGCGACCACCGACATGGGGATCGCCGCCACGACCTGAAGTATCGCCGCCATCGGTACCAGCACACCGATCACCGTCAACGCGACGGTGAAGCTGCTCATCACAGCAGCGGTCGCCATCTCCTGCGGACCGAGGGGCCCTGACTTGTGCGTGGGGGAAGGGCTGACGGTCACCGCTCCAGTGTGCCAGTCGACGAGGCGCACAATGTCAGCGTGACTTCCGAGATCAGGACGCGCAGGCGGATCCACCCGGCCTGGATCGTTGCCGCTGTGGCGTTCCTCGCTCTCGTCGGCGCAGCGGGGTTCCGGGCCGCACCGAGCGTGCTGATGGTGCCGCTGCAGGACGAGTTCGGCTGGCCGCGGTCGATGCTGTCTCTGGCTGTAGGGGTGAACCTCGTTCTGTTCGGATTGACTGCACCGTTCGCTGCGGCACTGATGGAACGCTTCGGAATTCGTGCGGTGACGTCGACGGCGTTGGTCGTCGTGGCGGCAGGCAGCGCTCTGAGCGTGTTCGTGACCCAGGCCTGGCAGTTGGTACTGACCTGGGGCGTCATGATCGGCCTGGGTACCGGATCGATGGCCCTCGTCTTTGCGGCGGTGGTGACCGATCGGTGGTTCGTGCAGCGGCGTGGGCTCGTGTCGGGGATCCTGACGGCAGGCAGCGCGACGGGGCAGCTGATCTTTCTGCCCCTGATCGCTCAGCTCGTCGACAAGTCCGGCTGGCGTGCCGCCTCGTTCCTCATCGCAGGTGGGTCGCTGATCGTGGTTCCGTTCGTCCTGCGCTGGTTGCGCAACATGCCTGCGGACATCGGCGTGACCCCCTACGGAGCGCCGGAGGATTACACAGCGGTCGTTGTGGAGTCGACGGTGAACCCCGCCAGGGCCGCGATACAGGCATTGCGCGACGCGAGCCGGGTGCGAACCTTCTGGGCTCTGGTGGTCGGCTTCGCGATCTGCGGCGCAACGACCAACGGTCTCATCGGCACGCACTTCATACCGTCGGCGCACGACCACGGAATGCACGAGACCACCGCTGCAGGTCTGCTGGCGGTGGTCGGAATCTTCGACATCGTCGGAACTATCGCATCGGGGTGGTTGACCGATCGCGTCGACCCTCGCTACCTGTTGGCGGCGTACTACGGGTTTCGCGGAGTGTCGCTGCTGTTTCTGCCGTGGTTGCTCTCCGCAACCATTCAGCCGTCGATCGTGATCTTCGTGGTGATCTACGGATTGGATTGGGTGGCAACGGTTCCACCCACCATCGCACTGTGTCGCGAGGTCTTCGGCGAACGAGGCTCGCTGGTGTTCGGTTGGGTGTTCGCCTCGCACCAGATCGGTGCGGGTATCGCCTCGGTCGTCGCAGGCGTCGTGCGCGACGCGACCGGCGAATACACGATGGCATGGTTCGGCGCGGCTGGTCTCTGCGCGGTTGCTGCGGTGGTGAGTGTGAGAACAGCAAAGCGCGGAAAGCCCTCGTAGAGAGGACTTTCCGCGCTCAGGCCGATATCAGCGGCTGCGCTGGCTCGTGGCCGGTCCTGCTGCGCGACGGCTGTGGCCGCCACCACCGCTGCGCGGCTGACCTCCACTGCGCGGCTGACCTCCACTGCGCGGCTGACCGCCACTGCGGGCCGGGCCGCCACGTCGCGCGTTGTTGCTGTTGCGAGGATTCGCGGTGCGAGCCGGTGCCTGCTCGGCCTTCGGCGCGGGCTGGACGTAGCGAGCCTGCTCGCCGACGAGGTTCGCCACGGCGGGTGAGTCGGCGGTGACGCGGATGGGCGTGACCTTGATGTCGGCCTTGCGCAGCAGTACTGCGGTGTCCTTGCGCTGCTCGGGCAGGACGACGGTCACGACGTCTCCGGCACTTCCCGCGCGTGCGGTGCGGCCGGAACGGTGCAGGTACGCCTTGTGCTCGGCCGGGGGATCGACGTGGACGACGAGCTGGACGTCATCGACGTGAACGCCGCGAGCTGCGACGTCGGTGGCGACGAGGACGCGAGCCTGGCCGGACGAGAACGCGGCGAGGTTGCGGTCACGTGCGGCCTGCGAGAGGTTGCCGTGCAGGTCGACGGACGGGATTCCGGCGTCGGTCAGCTGCTTGGCGAGCTTGCGGGCCTGGTGCTTGGTGCGCATGAACAGGATGCGACGTCCGGTGCCGGAGGCGAGCTGGTGGACCAGCTTCTTCTTGGCTTCGACGCCGTCGACCTCGAACACGCTGTGCGTCATGGCCTCGACGTGTGACGTGGCCTCGTCGACGGAGTGCGTGATCTGGTTGTGCAGGAAGCGCTTGACCAGCTTGTCGACGCCGTTGTCCAGGGTCGCGGAGAACAGCATGCGCTGGCCCTTGTCCGGGGTGGCGGCGAGGATGCGGGTGACGACGGGCAGGAAGCCCAGATCGGCCATGTGGTCTGCCTCGTCGAGGACGGTGATCTGAACGCCGTCGAGGGTGAGGTGACGCTGCTTCATCAGGTCTTCGAGGCGGCCGGGGCAGGCGACGACGATGTCGACTCCGCCCTTGAGTGCGGAGACCTGGCGTACCTGCGAGACACCACCGAAGATCGTGGTGACCTTCAGCGAGTATGCGGACGCGAGGGGTTCGATCGCGACGGCGATCTGGGTGGCGAGCTCACGCGTCGGCGCGAGGATCAGGCCGCGGGGGCGGCCGGGCTTGCGGTTACCGGGAAGCTGGCCGGCGAGGCGAGCGACCATGGGGATGGAGAAGGCGAGTGTCTTGCCGCTGCCGGTCTTTCCGCGTCCGAGCACGTCGCGTCCCTGCAGTGTGTCGGGGAGCGTATCGGCCTGGATGGGGAATGCCTCGGTCTTGCCCTGGCTCGCGAGTACATCCGCGATGGCCTGGGGCACACCGAGTGCAGCAAAAGTCTGTGGGGTCGTCATAGTGATGAAAAGTGCCTTTCGGGCAGGGTGTTGCACCTGCGGGCCTTCGGGCCGAGATGCAAGGTGGCGAGACTGCCGGTGGGCAGTTTCGATCGCCGTAAGAGAAGCCTGTGCAGGGTGCACATGGAGGTTCGGGAGCATTCCACGACGTCTGGCGTGCAGCTGGGCGCGCCGTTGACGAGTGTAACCGAGTTGATGCTCGGTTTCTTCCCGCCGCGACCTGTCATGCGGCGTCGTCGTCGAAGAGACCGGTGATCATCACGTTCTCGATCCTCGAGCTGTAGAGCTCGACAACCGGCATCGGCGGCGCGCTCGAGTCATAGGTGTGCCCGGTGGGTGAGATGAGCGTGTAGCGGTGCCGTGCGTTGCGTTTGTCTCGTAAGGCCTCGGCCGTCCAGCCCTCGCCCTCTTTCGCGTAATTGCATGCGGCACAAAGGCCTGCGCCGTTCTCGGCACTCGTTCTGCCGCCTGCGGAGTGGGGTCTGACGTGATCGTGGTGACGAATCGGCGCGTCGCACCACGGAGTGCGGCAGGTGCGATCTCGAAGATCGATGAGGCGTCCCAGCGCCGTCGGAAATGCGCGTGATGTGGACTCCACTGCCGTCAGTGCGCCGGATGTCGGATGCGCGTAGAGGCGACGCAATGCGACGTGCGTCTCACTGTCGAGTGTGTCTCGGATGAGTTGTCGTGCGACGTCGGACGGAATGTCGCCGTAGCCGTGCATGTATGCGGACGTGGAACCGCCGGCAAGGAGGGCGGAATCGGCGATGACGATGTCGACGGTCACCGGTGGGCCCTGTGCGGCGGATGCGCCGGTGATCCGCTCGAACACGAGGTCGGCCATGATCTGGTCGCGGGTGCGCGTGTCACCGCCGGAGTTCATGATGGTGTCGGCGTCTCGTCGCAGCGTTGCCCACATGCAGACCGACTTCTCCATCGAGGTGAGCACGGTGAAGAACCCCATCGATTCGGGTGCGGGGCGGGTGCTGGTGCTGGTGCGTCGGGCGGCGTAGGCCTTGGCGCGGCGCTTCACCTGGGAAGCGGCGTCGAGTTCGTTGGCGAGAGCGCGGGCGCGGCCTTCGATGGTGCGGTCGCCCGCGCCGGCCAGTGTGGCGGGGTCTGCGCACAGTCTTTCGTCGATGGTGCGGCGGTCGTCGACGGTGAGGCATGCGGTTTCGCGGGCGAGGATCATGGCACGCCACTCGTTGAGTTCTCCGGCTCGTAGGCGAGCCAGGGTGTGCGGCATTTCGTGCACCAGAGCGCGAGCGAGGCCAAGATGAGTGCCGCCGCGGTTCGGTGATTCGCGACGGGCCAGGCCGATCTGTGACGCAATACCGATGCGCCACTGGGCTTTCGGCTTTCCGTGCTCTTTACGTTCGTTGCTGATGGTCGTCGCCACGGCGTCGGTCACCACGGCTTGAACGGCCACGCTGGCGCACTTGATCGTCTCGAGGGCGGAGATCAGATCGATGCCCGCTGCTGCGTCGGCATCGAACTCCGATGACTGAAGACGCGCAACGAAGCGCAGCACTTCATCGGACGTCAACGGCGAATCTTGTACAGCTGTGACCACGAGTTCCTCCCCAGTACTCGAATGCATGTTCGATGATACGGGGGATTTTGTGGCAGCGCAATAGTGGCAAGCAACTGATGGAGGCAGAAAGCGGGGACGACTCGTGGTGCCCTCGGCAGGATTCGAACCTGCGACCTACCCTTTAGGAGAGGGTTGCTCTATCCCCTGAGCTACGAAGGCTGGTGACCGTTCTCTGATCCGAAGCCCTTGTCCAGCAACGGCTTTCGATCCATCGAACAATCGGTTGCGGATGGGTTCGCTGCCTCCGGTGCACAGCTGGCCCACATCGCGCTCGCTAGTCTAGCGGCCCACGGTGTCGATCGTGAAGCAGGTTGCCGCTGCTCGTCACCGTCCCGGTCAGCGATGCGATCAGGTTCAGGGCAGTGCGGTGCTGGTGAGCGGTGTAATCGGCGATCGATTCGATGCCGACGAAGCGCTGGATGTCACGCGCGAAGGCGTCGAATGTCGTCACCCTCCTGCTGCAAACGCGCGCGCATTTGTCAGACGCGCGCATAGTCGACAACCGGACGTTGTCTATTTCGCTCGCACCTGACGAACGCGCGCGCGTTTGCGGATCCCTGGGCCCCGCAGCCGGAGTCCAACACCGATCCCCACCACCTAATCCGCCGCAATAGCGTCCACGATGTTCAGTCGCGATGCGTGCACGGCAGGCGGAGCCGAACCCAACAGCGAGAGGCCGAGGGCGACGAGTCCGTACAGCAGCACCGACCAGCTCGCGGTGTAGGCGACCGGAATCCCGATGCTGGCTCCGAGGATCAAGGTGCTCAGGTATTGCAGCCCCGCGCCGATGATGAGGCCGAGCACACCACCGACGATGCCGACCGACAGCGCCTCGGCGAGCACCATTCGCGCCAGGGTTCCTCGACCACCGCCCATGGCTCGCAGTACGCCGAGTTCGCGGCGACGCTCAAGCACCGACAGTGTCAAGGTGTTGAGCAAGGCGACGGCAGCGACGAGCGCGACGATCCACTGCAACGCGATCGCCAGTGCGCCGGACTGCCGGATGGCAGCGCTGGTGCCTTCGAGTGCGGCAGCGCCGGTGTAGACGAAGGCCTCGGGTGGAAGCGTCGAACGCAGTGAATCCTGTACGGCGGCAACGTCTCCGTCGACGCCGATCTCCAGGTAGGTCGCCCCGGGTCGGTCGTACCACCGCTGCATCGAATCCAGCGAGATCGCCATCGTGCCGCCGGCGGCGTTGATGTAGTCGACCAGATCCAACACCCGCACGGTCTGGACGCCGGTCGGCGTCGGCAAGTCGATGGAGTCGCCCACCGAGACACCCAACGTTCTGCCGAACCCCCGGGACAGCACAACCCCGTCACCGGCGAGCACCTGGGAACGCACATCTTCGGTGAGCGAGGTGAGAGTCACCGCGTTGCTACCGTCGGCGACGCCCTGGATGGATACCGTCTCGCCGTCGATCGTGGCGTATGCCCACTGCCCCTCGACGATGCGAGACACACCGGGCGTCGATGCGACGGCGTCTTCCACCTCGGCGGGAACGATCGGGCCCGACGGTATGGCGTCGGGCGAGGACATCGACACGTACAGGTCGGTATCGGCCAACGACGACAACGATTCGGCCGCCGAGTCGGTCATGTTGGTGAGCGAACCCGACACTCCCACACTGACTCCCACCGCGATCACGATCGTCATCACGGTTGCCCAGATACGCCGCGGGGCGCGTTCGATGGTGGCGGTCGCGAGGCGTCCGGCACCACCCCAGCGGCGGGGGACCGCTGCGGTGATCGACACGATCGGCCCCGTCGCGCCGACGCACAGCGCGACGACGCCGAACATGAACAGCGCACCGGCCCCGAGGGTCAGCTGCCCGTCGACGTTGACGGCGAACAGGAAGGATCCGGCGACGGCGAGCACGCCGAACACGGTTGTGGCCACGGTGAATCGCAGACCGGGACCACCCGAGGTCTCTCCGCCGCCGACCGCTAGTGCCTCGATCGGCGAGATTCGATACACCTGCACCGCAGCGACGGCCGAGGCACCCGCGCAGGCCAGCACGCACGCCACGATCGCCACCGGAATCGCGAAGCCGGGCAACACGTATTCGATCCGCGCATCGAAAGCCTGTGAGAGAAACGGCGGCAGGCTCTCGATCGCGATGCGGCCCATCACGATTCCGAGCGGAACTCCGACGGCACCGCCGACGAGACCGACCAGAACGGACTCGAACAACAGGTCTCGGACGATATCGCCGCGGCGGCCGCCGACTGCCCGGAGCAGAGAGATGGTGGGTCGACGCTTCGCGATGGCCATGTTCATGACATTGAAGACGAGGAACGCCGCGACCACGAACGCGATGAGCGAGACCATGAGTGTCGCATTGCGAGTCAGGCTCATGGCCTGGTTCGCGCGGTCGGCCCTGAAGTCCGGATTCATCACCGACACCCGGCCCGCCAGTGCGGCGTCGAGGTCGGTACGCAGAGTGTCGCCGCTGCCGAGGACGAAGATCGAATCGAGCTGATCGGGGCGGTCGGTGAGCGTCTGAGCCGTCGGGATGAGCGCGACGGCGAACATACCCCCGCCGATCCGCTGCGTCCCCGGGCCGTCGACCACGCCGACCACCGCCGTCGGAACATCGTCGATGGTGACGGTGTCGCCCTGCGTCAGACCTGTTGCGGCTCCGACCAATACCCCGGCCGGGTCGGTGAGCAACCCGGCCGCGTTTCCTACTGCGCCTTCCAGATCGGATTGCAGTGCCGTGATGGACGAGTCGACGCCGAGAATCGTCAGGTCTCCGACGTCGGACCGAACGGTGCTGCGCAGCAGTGGGACTGCTGTCTCGACGCCGGGAACAGCACGGACGGCGTCGAGTTCGCTCTGATCGAAGCCCGAGTCGGTGACACCGACGACCTCGTAGTTCGCGCTACCTGCAATCGACACCGCGAGGCGCTCGACGGATCCGGTCAAGGATCCGTACGTGCCGAGGACGGCGATGAGCAACCCGGCGGCGACGGCGACGACACCGGCGGAGACCAGCGAACGCACCCAGTGCATGCGGAGGTCGCGCAGGCTGATGACTCGAAATCTGCTGAGCGCGGTACCTATCACCGATCGAGGCCGGCCGTAGGAGTGTCGGTCTCGACGCGGCCGTCGATCATGCTGACGATGCGGTCGGTGGACCGAGCCGCCTCGAGGTCGTGGGTAGCCATCACCACTGCTCGACGCCCGTCACTGGCGTGCGCTACCTCGGCAAGAATCTCCAGGACGTTGTGTGAGGTCTTCGAATCGAGATTGCCGGTCGGCTCGTCGGCGATCAGTAGTGCCGGATCCATCATCAACGCCCGTGCGATCGCGATGCGCTGGATCTGACCGCCGGACAACTGTGCCGGACGGTGCTCGGATCGGTTCGAGAGTCCGACCATGTCGAGCAGACGCATCGCGTCGGACTTGGCTTTCTTGATGGGGGTGCCGTCGAGCAGTTTGGGAACGGCGACGTTCTCCCACGCGGACATCGTCGGCAGCAGGTTGAAGAACTGGAAGACGAACCCCACCTGGTGGCGTCGAAAATCGGATTGGGCATTGTCGTCGAGGGTGGTGACCTCGACGTCGTCGAACCGGATGGAACCCGACGTGGGCGTGTCGAGTGCGCCGAGCATATGCAGCAGCGTCGACTTGCCGGCACCGGACGGTGCGACGAGCGAGACGAACTGGCCACCCTCGATCGTGAGATCGATACCGTCCAACGCGCGTACCGGTTGCTCGCCGGTGGGGTACTCCTTGACCACACCGGACAGCTCGAGCTTCAACTTCGTCATCCAACAATCCCCTGCTCCTCGAATACTTCCGACGCTACCTGCCGTCGGGTCGAGAAACCGGTCGGAGTTCTCAGATCACGCTGCGCCGCGCGAGGATTCGAGGCGTCGGGCCACCAGGGCGGCCTGCAGGTGTCGGATTCCGGACGGACGCGTGGGGTCGAAGCCGGTGAGTTGAGCGATCCGCTTGAGGCGGTAGTCGACGGTGTTGGTGTGCAGGTGGAGCTGGCGAGCAGATCGCTGCCGGTTCAGATCGTGCGAGATGTGGATCTCGAGGGTCTCGAGCAGCTCCGGCGACGAGTCGAGTGGCTCGAGGATCTGGGTCAGGTGGCGACGGCCGGGTCCCGGTCGCGTGAGCTGGTACTCGAGCACCAGGTCGTCCATGCGGTACAGCCCGGACGGACGGTGCAGCTGGTGTGCCAACGACAGCAGTTCGTGGACCTGATCGGCTGCGGTGGGGATGTCGGCGGTAGCGGCCTGCTCCGCGGTGACGGTGACGGGAACCTCGGCTGCGGTACCGATGCGGTGCACCAGGGCCTCGACCCACTCGTCGTCGTGAACACCGGGGATCAGCACGGTGCCGCCTTCGGTGCTCAACAGGGACAGTGGGGTACGGCCGCAGATCGTGGCGAGCTCGGCCTGAACGCGGCGCAGCTTTCGCCGGGCGGCGACGGTCTTCTGGATGTTGGGGTCGTTCTCGTCGGGGTGCGGCGGCACCGAGATGGCGAGCACGAGGTAACTGTCGGCGAGCTCGATACCGGACTGACGGGCCATCGACACCGCATTGTGGCCGCTGAGCAGCGAGGTCACCAGGGTGTGTGCTGCCGTGTGGTGCTCACTGGCCACCGATTGGAGCTCCTCGACGTAGCTCTTGCTGGCCGCGATGGACACCTTCTCCGACAGCAGCACGAACATCCGCGCGGCCTCGATCAGTTGAGCGGCGTCGCCTTCACCTGCCCGCTTGGACACGAGATTCCAGCCGATCTGGATGCCCTCGTGGTAGACGCTGAGCACGGACTCGAGGGGCACACCCTCGCGCGCCCACTGACTGGCCTTGGCGCGGAGTTCGGCCAGGTCGGACTCCGCCGGAGCACGTCGTTCGTCGAGCATCTGCACGGCGATACTGATGCACTTGACGGTGAATTCGGTGACGTCGCCGTGGAGCTGTTCGCCCGGCAGCGACCCGCAGGGGGTGTTGGCGGCGAAGTGCCCCACGAGGAGCCGAGCCACCGCGCGGAAGTCGCGAAGAGGAGCCGACGCAGGCTGACCCGCGACCATGATTCCGAGGCTAGTCGAGTTGTGAACGGTCACAGATCAACCCTTCGTGTTGGATTCTTCAGGTCTCGAGAAAGCAAACTCACTCACGCGTATCGACGCGCTTCCACGGCTCAATGTATGCAATCCCCGACGAAACCGCGGCGTTTTCGTACTTCAAGTTTGTTTCTGGGCCTCTAACAGGATCGATCATAGGTTGTTATCAACGCGTGATCCACCATTTCGGCAAAACTCGTTGTGACCTATCTCGAGCGCGTGCCCCGGGCGCTTGCGACTTGCCCTAAACAATCGTCAAGCCGTCCCGACGGACGGGCCGCGCATCTACGTTGATCTCCGTCGGAG
Organism: Rhodococcus sp. 06-462-5; assembly: GCF_002258315.1. Lineage (GTDB taxonomy): Bacteria > Actinomycetota > Actinomycetes > Mycobacteriales > Mycobacteriaceae > Rhodococcoides. The sequence goes on from NZ_NOYD01000028.1 coordinate 14,086, forward strand.
TGGGTGTGCGGGCGGCGAAGGGGTGGGTATGCGCAGTGACATCGGGCAGTTCGCGGTTCTGCGAGAACTGTTGCCGGCCATCGAGGCGAATCTCGTTCGGCATCGTGCCGAAGCCGTGCGGTGGGAACCGGCCGACTTCGTTCGGGCCGAGATGTACTGGGGTTCGCGTCCCTCCACCCTGACCGAAGCCGCCAAGGCGGCTTTGGTGACCACTCTGCTTGTGGAACAGAACATTCCGCTGTACCGGCGCGACACCACCGCCTCCGAGATCGGGGCCTGGCCGTCGTGGCTCACCGAGTGGAGCGACGAACGAACCCGGCACGCGGTGGCCGTCACCGACTACCTGGTCGCCACCCGCAGCGTCGATCCGATCGCCCTCGGTCGCGCCCGGGCACAATGCATGACGGTGGGTTTCGACGCCCCGATGAACGGAGCGCACCTGCTTCGGTCGCTGGCGCAGGTGACTCTCGACGAGTCGGTCGCGAGCATCTGTCATCGCAACACCGCCGCTCAGTGCCACGATCCGGTGGCCGATCGCCTGCTCGGACGCATCGTCGCCGATCAGGATCTGCATGTCCGCTTCTTTGCCGACCTGGTCTCCGCGGCGCTCGAGGTCGCACCGTCGCTCACCGTCACCGCGATCACCGAGGTGGTCATGAACTTCCAGCTCCCGGGCAGCAATCTGCCGGGGTTCGCGCGCAGCGCGATGCTCATCTCGCGTGACGGAATCTACGATCTGCGCCGCCACCTCGACGAGGTCCTGCGTCCCTTGCTGGCTCAGTGGGGCATCTTCGAGCGCACCGATCTCGGCGCGGGAGCCCGCAGCCGCGACCAACTGGCCGACTATCTCGATCATCTCGACGCCCAGGACACCGCTACCGAGCTCAGCCGCACGCGAAGCCAGGAGTACGCAAACGCATTGCGCGCCAGCTGACACCACATACCCCGGGGGGTCCGTGGGACCGGCGCCTCTTCGGTTCGATTCGAATCGAAGAGGCGCTTCGGCGGGGTCCATCGACTAGCCTGAACTCCTATTCGTCATACGCCCGAGGCCTGGTTCTCGCGCAACGACCGGAGGCCCGAAACGTGACAGGCTCTCGACCGATCATCGTCGGCATCGACGGATCCGCTGCAGCGGACAAGGCCGTGATCTGGGCGGCGCTCTGTGCTCACCGACGCGATCGGCGATTGCACATCGTGACGGCCGTGGACATGCCAGGGGTGGTCGACCTGAGCGAATTCGCCGGAGAAGCAACCGAATTCGTGGCCACGGCCAAATCCAGATTGGTGGCGGCGGAAACTCTGGCGGCACTGGTGGTCGACGATCCCGCGTTCGATGTGACCTCGAGTGCCGTCGAGGGCGGTGTGATGGACGTTCTCATCGGGGTCTCGGCTCAGGCCGAGCTCCTGGTGATCGGGGCCAGCGAAACCGGTGCTGTCACACTCTCGTTGGCTGCGCACAGCGTCTCTCCGGTCGCGGTGGTGCGAGGCCGTGACATCGACGGTCGGCCGGTCGCCGAGGGGCCGGTCGTCGTCGGTATCGACGGCTCTGAGGTCAACCAGGCTGCGGTCGAGTGGGCGTTCGTCGAAGCATCGGCCCGCGGAGCCGTGTTGATCGCGGTGCACGTGTGGTCGGATGTCGATCTGACCCAGTCGTTCGGCCGTGCACCGAGGGACTGGCAGGCCATCGCAGACGGTGAGGAGGCTCTGCTGGCAGAGAGCCTCGCCGGCTGGCAGGAGAGATTCCCGGACGTCGAGGTGCAGCGCATCGTTGCTCAGGACCGTCCGGTGAGGATTCTGAGCGGGTTGTCCGAGACCGGAGCGTTGATCGTGGTGGGCAACCGGGGGCGCGGCGGATTCGGTGGAATGTTGTTGGGCTCCACGAGTTTCGCGCTCGTCAACACCGCGGACTGCCCGGTGCTGGTCGTGCGGAAGCCGCTCACATAGCGACGGTCAGCAGAAAGCTCACGTCTTCGAGGGCCTCGACGCTGTGGCGGGCGTCGGGAATGACGAGAAGGTCGCCGGTCGAGCCCTTCCAGGAGCGCTCACCCGAGATCAGTTCGAGCTTGCCGCTGAGCACCAGGACGGTCGACTCGCCGGAGAGGTCGTGTTCGGCCAGCTTGTTGCCGGCGGCCAGAGCCACGACCGTCTGACGCAGGTGGCGTCGGTGACCGCCGTAGACCGTCTGCGAACTGCGGCCACTCGACGCGCCGACTGCAAGCTTGAGCTGTTGGCGGGCAAGGGCGGTGAGTGACTTCTTGTCCATGATCGTCAGTATGACGCACCGCTCGCAGTCGCGACGGGGGAATCCTGAACGCGCTCAAGAAGGTTGGGTAGGCTTTCCGTACTCGACCCAGCGGAATCGGGTGCCGTCGACGCGGCTGCTCTGCCAGTCGCCTGCCCTGGCGACCCAGCCGTCGGGAATTTCGGGAGCGCTCGTATCGCCCTCGACGTCGAGATCGACCTCGGTCACTTCCAGATGGGTCGCGATACCCATTGCACTGCGATAGATTTCGCCGCCCCCCATGACCCACAACGGGCTCTCGCCTACCAGGGCCAGGGCGTCGGCGACACTCGGTGCGTTCTCGGCACCGTCGGCGGTCCACGAGGAGTTGCGGGTGACCACGATGTTGCGACGGCCCGGCAGCGGACGGAACTTCGCAGGCAGTGAGTCCCAGGTCTTGCGGCCCATGATCACCGGATGCTCGGCCGTCTTCGACTTGAAGTGCGCCATGTCCTCGGGGACATGCCAGGGGATGGATCCCGCGTCCCCGATGACGCCCGCGGTGGTCTGGGCCCAGATCAGACCCACGAAGTGCGGTGCACTCACACCGCTACCGGTGCCTTGATCGCCGGGTGGTGCTGGTAGTCCACGATCTCGATGTCCTGGTAGGTGTAGTCGAAGATCGAATCCCGTTGCGCCAGTTTCAGAGTGGGGTACGGGTACGCCTCGCGCGAGAGCTGCTCGGTGACCTGATCGCGGTGGTTGTCGTAGATGTGGCAATCGCCGCCGGTCCAGACGAACTCGCCGACCTCGAGGCCGGTCTGCGCCGCCACCATGTGCGTGAGCAACGCATAGCTGGCGATGTTGAACGGCACACCGAGAAACATGTCCGCACTGCGCTGGTAGAGCTGGCACGAGAGCTTGCCGTCGGCCACGTAGAACTGGAAGAACGCGTGGCACGGCGGTAGCGCCATCCGCGGGATCTCACCGACGTTCCAGGCCGAGACGATCATCCGCCGCGAATCCGGATCGGTCTTCAGGGTCTCGATGACCTGGCTGATCTGGTCGATGTGCTCGCCCGACGGGGTGGGCCACGATCGCCACTGCACTCCGTAGACGGGGCCGAGCTCGCCGTCGGGAGCAGCCCACTCGTCCCAGATGCTCACGCCGTGCTCCTGCAGCCAGGTGGCGTTCGAATCCCCGCGCAGGAACCACAGCAACTCGTAGACGATCGACTTCAGGTGGACCTTCTTGGTGGTGATCAACGGGAAGCCCGCGGCCAGGTCGAAGCGCATCTGATGTCCGAACACGCTGGTGGTGCCGGTTCCGGTTCGGTCGGATTTCGCCGTCCCGGTATCGAGGATGTGGCGCAGCAGATCTTCGTACGGAGTCGGAACCATCACGACGGTCATCGTAGCTGCATACTGGGTACATGCCGGAATTACCCGAGGTAGAAGCCCTTGCCGGCTTTCTGCGCGAGCATGCCGTCGGTGCGGTGATCGGTCGCATCGACATCGCTGCACTGAGCGTTCTCAAGACGTTCGATCCGCCGATCACCGAGCTGCAGGGCAAGGACGTCACCGATGCCGCCCGCTTCGGGAAGCATTTGGCACTCCGCGCCGGTGACCTCTGGCTGATCACCCATCTCTCCCGCGGAGGATGGCTGCGGTGGGTGGACAACCCCAGCGTCGCACCGCCGAAGCCGGGCAAAGGGCCCCTGGCGCTGCGGATCCATTTCTTCACCCCGGAAGGAGCGACGCCCGCCATCGATCTCACCGAGGCGGGTACCAAGAAGCGGCTGGCGGTGTGGGTGGTGCGCGACCCGCAACAGGTCGCGAGCATCGCCAGGCTCGGGCCGGATGCGCTCACGGTCACCGAACTCGAATTCGCCGAGATCCTCGCCGGCACCACCGCGCGACTGAAGACCTCGTTGGTGGATCAGTCGCTGTTGGCCGGCATCGGAAACGCCTACTCGGACGAGATACTGCACGTCGCGAAGCTCTCGCCGTTCGCGTCGTCGAGCAAGCTCGATCCCGAATCCGTCGCGACGCTCTATGCCGCGATGCGCTCGGTCCTGTCCGACGCGGTGGCGCGGTCGGCCGGGCAGGATGCGGCGCGTCTGAAGGGGGAGAAGCGATCGGGGATGCGAGTGCACGCCAGAACCGGACTTCCGTGCCCGGTGTGCGGCGACCCGGTGCGCGAGGTCGCCTACGTCGATCGCTCGTTTCAGTACTGCGCGACATGCCAGACGGCCGGCAAGATTCTCGCCGACCGTCGCATGTCGCGACTGCTCAAGTGACGGGTTCGAGCTTCTGGCTGTCGTAGCCCCGGTAGCCTTCCCATGCCTTGCGCCGGTCGCTCCGTGGGTCCTTCTGTACCCGGGTGCGGGTGTCGAAGATCAATGTCCGACGCGAATCCTCGTCGTACGCCGGCCACGTGTCCAACGGTTTTCCGTTGGTGGCGAACGCAATCCAGTTCGACTGCACCTGCTCGGTGACCTCGGCGAAGGCCTTACGTCCTCCGGCCAGAGTGAGCCCCTTGCCGAAGAGGGTCTCGTTGATACCGAACACGGCGAACAGCTCGAAGCCGTGGGTGGCATCGAGGCCGAGCAGTTTCATCGACCGTGGGGCGAAGTCGAAGCGGTAGAAGTACGTGGGTGCGTGACGCGAATGTCCTTCGGCCACTTCGAGAGACGGCTTCCAGAAGGTGAAGTCGCCGCCGAAGTCGATGGCTGCCCGCTCACTGGGGTAGCCGCGATAGCCGGCGGTGACCACGGCTTCGGCGTCGGGATCGGTGAGTGAGAACAGCTTGGTGATGCGCTCGGGGTTGGTGGGCAGTGCGTCGAGGAACTTCGGAAACAGTGTTCCCTCACGGGCATTGGTGCCGATGATCAATGGGACGCGGTGCGCGGTGCCGTTCGCGTAGGCCTCGACCGGGCTGACCGGTAGGAAGTCGCCGTCGATCACCGGTCCGAACGGAAGCAGTCCGGGAGTGCGGTGCAGGGTGGTGAGGCCGAGTTTGGTGCCGGCGCGCCCGAGCCGGAGTACCTCGGCGTTCTCGAGGGTCTCGGCCGCTTTCTCGGCGGTGCCGCCGAGGTAGCCCACGTACTCGCGCGCCCATTGATCGGCGCGCTCCTTGGTGGCCGTCATGCCGGGAGCGGAGCTCTCGGAAATGGCCTGCTTGAAAAGGCCTTTCGCGGCGGGAACCGTCATGAGGGTGGTGACGGCATTGCCGCCGGCGGATTCGCCGAAGACGGTGACGTTGTTCGCATCACCGCCGAACTGGGCGATGTTTCGCTGCACCCACTCCAGCGCTGCGACCTGATCCCGCAGGCCCAGGTTGGAGTCGAACGGCCGCTCGGGAGTGGAGAACTGGGACATGTCGAGGTAGCCCAGTGCGCCGAGACGGTAGTTGACCGAGACGTAGATGATGCCGTCGCCGTCCTTCAGCGAGCGGCGCACCAGAGAGCCGCCGCCATACAGCGGGGTCGCCGACGTGCCGAGCGTGTAGGCACCGCCGTGGATGAACACCATGACCGGACGCGGACTCGCGCTCGGTGCGCTCGGGGCCAACACGTTGAGCGTCAGGCAGTCCTCGCTCGACGGCTGGTACTTGCCGACCGCGAGCATCGTGCCGCGCTTGTGCTGAACGGAGGCGTTGCCCCATTCGGTGGCGTCGCGCACGCCCGACCACGGTTCGGTGGGTTGCGGCGCTCGGAACCGAAGCGGTCCGACGGGCGGGGCGGCGTAGGGGATGCCGCGCCAGGTGGTGAGGTCGCCGACGGGCTTGCCCTCGATGATGCCGTCGGAGGTGGTCACGCGTGTCGTCACAGCCATGGCGCGAGTGTACTGATCCGTCCTTACCCGCGGGTAAGAACCGGCGGAGTTCGGTACCGGGCACACTCGAGAGCATGCCTTTCGAGTACCGCGCCGAGATCGTGCAGCTGCTGCGCTCGCCCACCCACGCCTACTTCGGTAGATCCAAGGACGGCCCGGCCGATTCCGCGACGGACCTTCCGACCAGCGTCGAGATCGTGGCGCACAAAGGCATTCGTGGAGATCGGTTCTTCGGCGTGAAGGCACACATCGAGGCGGCGGTGAGCTTTCTGGCCGTCGAGGCCTGGGACGCCGTCGGCGACGTACTCGGCGTCGATGTGCCCGATCCGGCTGTGGCCAGGCGCAATGTCGTCGTACGCGGTCTCGAGCTCGACCCGTTGCGAGGTCTGGAATTCGAGCTCGACTCCGGTGACGGCTGGATCGCGTTCCGCGGTGGCCGACCGGCCCATCCGTGCGCGTGGATGGACCGCATGGTGGTCGACGGTGCACGTAAAGCGTTGATCGGTCGCGGCGGACTGCGGGTCGAGCCCCTGTCGGACGGGGTCCTGCGGGTCGGGGAACTACTGGTCCGCTCGCCCGTCGAACTCGATGCCTCGCGGGCCGCGCTCTCGATCAGGCGCGCTCAACCGATCTGACCTGGCTCTCGGCGGACCCTCGTGGCTCGACGCTGCCCATGCTCTTGCTCACGAAGTAAATCTATGCCCATAATGTGGGTATTGGTGTGGTGGATCACACCGAACCGTGTGCCATGGCAGCGGTCACTCTCACCCAGCGGGAAGAATTGCCGATGTCCGACATGTGGATCGTGATCAACACCGTCGTCGCCGTGCTGGCAGTGGTGGTCTTCATCGTTCGTTTTCACTTCAACCCGGTGATCTCCCTGGTGCTCGGGGCTGCGTACCTGGGATTGGCGACGAAACTCGGGGTCGGGACCACCGTCGACACCATCACGGGCGGATTCGGCGAGATCATGGCCGAGGTCGGTCTGCTCATCGCCTTCGGCGTTCTGATGGGCTCGGTGCTGCAGGAGATGAATGCCATTCAGCGTCTGGTCGGCACATTGCTCAGAACCTTCGGTCCCAAACGGCTCCCGTACGCGCTGTCGCTGACCATCGCGACTCTGCTGCAGTCCATCTTCCTCGACGTGCTGCTCGTCATCTCCGCTCCGCTCGCTCGGAACCTCGCGCCCAAGATCGGCAAGTACGGCACAGCGCGAATGGCCACGGCGCTGGCCATCGCGCTCGAATGCGGCATCGTGTTCATGGTCCCCGGTGTCGCGACGCTCGCACTGGCCGGACTGCTCGGCGTGCCGCTGGGAAAGATGATGATCTACGGACTGATCCTGATCGTTCCGGTCGTCGTGCTGTCGGTGGCCGTCATGTCGTTCGTCTTCCGGCACGGTTGGTGGAACGAGGAGAAGGACGAGCAACAGATCACCGTAGTCCCAGAGCCAGTGGTCCCGGAGCCTGCCGACTCCGACGACGAGCCCCTCGAAACCGGAGGTGGCGTCGCCCAGAAGGTCCGCACCGAGAAGCAGACGTCGCTGCTGGTGTTGCTCTCGCCGCTGTTGCTCGCGCTCGTCCTCATCGCGATCGGTGCCGTTCTCGAAGTCGCCGAAATATCGATCCCCGTAGTCGAATTCATCGCCAGCCCGGTCATCGCGCTGCTCATCGGCTTGGTGGGAACGTGCCTCATCGGCCGCTACCACGTCGGTCAGGCACGAGTGGAGAAGGCGTTGGCGCGCGGTTTCGCCGAGAGCGGTCAGATCCTGATCCTCACCGGTGTCGGTGGGTCGCTCGCGGCCGTCATCAACGAGGCGGGTCTCGGCGACATCCTCGGCCAGTACTTCACCGCCAGCACGGCCGCTCCATTGTTGATGGTCTGGGTCATCGCTGCCGCGTTGCACATCGCCGTCGGATCGGTGACGATCTCCGCCATCACTTCGGCAGGCATTCTCGCCCCGGTCGCTCCGCTGATCGGTCTCGACCCGGTGTTCATCGCGCTCGCCGCCGGTGCCGGATCACTGTTCGCCGTGCACGTCACCAGCAACACATTTTGGCTCCTGCAGTCCTTGATGGGTCAGTCGACCCGGGGCACACTCAAGACGTGCTCGGTGGGCGTCTCGGTGGCATCGGTCATCGCCATCGCGTTGATCGTGCCGATGAGCTGGATCCTGTGAGCTTGTCTCCTATGAGTATCGAAAGGAACACGATGGCACTGCCGCTCAGCGGAGTTCGAGTACTCGAGCTCGGCAACTACATAGCCGCCCCCACTGCGGCGCGGATGCTCGCCGACTTCGGTGCCGAGGTCATCAAGGTCGAACGGCCGGGAACCGGCGACGAGCTTCGCAACTGGCGGCTGTACTCCGGCACCACGTCGATGCTCTATCGCACGATCAACCGCAACAAGAAATCGATCGTGCTCGACCTGCGTACCGAACAGGGCCGCAAGGACGTCGTCGACCTCGCAGCGAAATGCGACATCGTGCTCGAGAACTTCCGGCCCGGCACACTGGAGAAATGGGGTATCTCGCCGGAAGTGCTCAGCGCAGCCAACCCCGAATTGATCATCACGCGCATCTCGGCCTTCGGCCAGACGGGCCCCATGTCGCAGCGACCGGGATTCGCCGCTGTCGCAGAGGCATACGGCGGCTTCCGCAATCTGGTGGGTGATCCGGATCGGCCACCCGTCCGGGTCGGGGTCTCGATCGGGGACTCCATCGCCGGGCTGTACGCGGCGTTCGGATGCGTCATGGCACTGTTCCAACGGCAGACCCAGCGCGCGGCGCAGGCACCGGACTTGTCGCTGGCACAGCGTTCCATCGATGTGGCGCTGAACGAATCGATTCTGTCGATGATGGAATCGCTGATTCCGGATTACCTCGCCTACGGTGTCGAACGCGAGCGCACCGGCGGCCGGATGGAGGGCATCGCACCCTCGAACGCGTACCCGTGCAACGACGGTCACTCGATCATCATCGCCGGCAACGGCGATGCGATCTTCCAGCGCTACATGGAGACCATCGATCGTCCCGATCTGGGAGCCGACCCGGACCTGGCGTCCAACGCCGGCCGGTGGCGTCGACGCGACGAGTTGGACGCAGCCATCTCGGCCTGGACCGGATTGCATTCTCGCGAGCAGGCTTTGAAGATTCTCGACGCCGCCGGGGTGCCGTCGGGCCCGATCTACACCGCGGCGGACATCGTCGCCGACGAACAGTACGCCGCTCGCAACATGATTCAGCACTTCCCGGTCGACATCGGGGGCGACGAGCCCACCGACGTCGGATTCGTCGGCGTCGTCCCGGTGATCGGTGACGCGTCCCTGCCGATCCGTTCGGTCGGACCGGATCTCGGCGAACACACCAGGGAAGTACTGTCGACACTGCTCGGCCGCACCGACGAAGAGATGAGCCCCTAGATGTATCGATTCGCTCCCGCCGCAGAGCTTCGCGACGTCACGATGCGCGACGGCCTGCAGCTCACCGGCAAGATGCTCGCCACCGAACGCAAGCTCGAGATCATCAGAGCCCTCATCGAACTCGGCGTGCCCTCGCTCGAGATCGGATCGATGGCGCGGGGTGACAAGGTGCCGCCCATGGCCAACACCCTCGAGGTGATCGGTGAGCTCACCGCCGCCGAACTCGCGCGATGCTGGGTGTGGGTCGCCACTCCACGTCACGTCGAGAAGGCCGCCGCCGCCGGGGCCCGCAATTTCCAGTACTGCTTCTCCGCCTCGGACTCGCACAATCAGGCCAACATCGGCCGTACCACCGAGGTCTCGCTGGCTGCGATGCCCGACGCCGTCGACATCACGCGATCGGTGGACGGTGAGATAGAGCTCTGCATCGCGACCTCCTTCACCTGCCCGTTCGAGGGACATGTGCCGCAGGACCGTGTCATCGAGATCGCCAACGACGAACGAGCATCCGGTGCAACCGATATCGTCATCTGCGACACGCTCGGGCAGGCGGTTCCGGTTCAGGTGCAGTCGCTGATCTCGCGGGTGCGCGCGGAAACCCCCGACCGCAGAGTGGTGTTCCACGGCCACGACACCTGGGGGCTGGGCGTCGCGAACACCCTCGCCGCGATCTCTGCCGGAGCCACGATGGTCGACGGTTCGCTCGGCGGACTGGGCGGGTGCCCATTCGCTCCGGGGGCCAGCGGAAACACCTCCTCGGAGGACATACTCTTCGCGACACGGCCGGACTGGTTCGAGCCGAAAACCCTTGCAGCCATGGTGACTCTGTCGGAGGAGCTGCTCACCGAACTGGGCGAGCCCATGCGGTCGAAAACCGTTCAAGGTGCCAGGTCCGGAGGGCTGTCCTCATCCGGTCGTTCCGCAGGCTCCACTCCTGCCGCCTTCGAGTGGGTCGTATGAGCCGCATTCTCGTCACCACCGAGATCCCCGCGCCGGGGATGGATATCCTGCGGGCCGCCGGGGACGTCGACCTGCGGGAGGTCGACCACGAGCAACTCGTCGACGCCTGTGCATCGGGCGAGTACTCCGTTGTCGTGTCCCAACTGCGTGACCGGTTCGACGCCGACCTGCTGGCCTCGGCATCACTCGTCGGAATATCCAACTACGCCGTCGGATTCGACAACATCGATATCGCAGCCGCAACCGAGCACGGCATCACGGTCGCCAATACTCCCGGGGTGCTGACGGATTCGACCGCAGACATCGCGATGTTGCTCATCCTGTCCACCGCCCGCCGAGCCGTCGAGGCCGATGCATTCGTCCGTTCCGGCTCGTTCACCGGATGGGAGCCGGAACTGCTTCTCGGCAGCGATGTCTCGGGCCGAGTGCTGGGGCTGGCCGGCTTCGGCCGCATTGCCCGCGCCACCGCTCGCCGGGCACTGGGCTTCGGTATGACGGTCAAGTTCTGTCCCCGCCCGCCCGGCGACCGCGAGGTTTCCGAGAACGAGCTCGGTGCGTTCGTCGGTCGCGTCGAGCACGCATCCTGGGACGAGATCGTCACGACCAGCGACTTTCTGTCCCTGCATGTTCCGCTGTCGGACTCCACCCACCATCTGGTGGACGCCACCGTACTCGGGGCGATGAAGCCGTCGGCGATCGTGATCAACACCGCGCGAGGACCGGTGATCGACGAGGCCGCTCTGGTGACCGCGCTCCGTGAGGGGACCGTTGCCGCAGCAGGATTGGACGTCTACGAGCGCGAGCCGGCCCTCGAACCCGGGCTGGCGGATCTGCCCAACACGGTATTGCTCCCACATGTGGGGAGCGCGACGGTGTCGGTGCGTTCGGAGATGGCGCGGCTGTGCGCGACCAACGCAGCGGCGATGTTCGGCGGTTCGATGCCTCCGCATCCGGTGAATCCCGACGCCTGGTCTCACGCGGGGTAGCGGCCGCCGAGGGTCCTCGTGATCCGCTCGGCGTGGGAGATCAGCAGATCCACCCAGTCCTCGCACTGCGACTGCGGCATACGTAGTGTCGGTCCGCTGATGGTGACGGCACCGACGATGTCCGCGGCCGAATCGAACACCGGTGCGGACAGTCCCGATGCGCCGGTCTCGCGCTCGCCGGTGGTGATCGCGTAGCCGTCGGCTCTGGTCTGCGCCAACAGTGTTCGCATCGTCTCGGCTTCGGTCACCGTCTGCGCGGTCATCGATTCGAGTTCACGAGACAGGACACGCTCGGCCAGGTCGTCGTCCCAGGCCAGCAGGACGCGGCTGGCCGATCCTGCGCTGAGCGGAATCACCTTGCCGACGTACATGTCCCGTCGCAAGGCGTGGCGGGTCTCGGCGATGGCGACGCACACGCGATAATTCTGTTCCGGCCGAAAGAAGCACGCGGTCTCGGTCGTCAGATCGCGCATGTCCTTGAGCACGGGATTGACGACCGACAGCACGTCGAGGTCCTTGGTCGCTGTCGCCGCCCAGTAGGCCATGCGCACCCCGATGCGAATGCGATCCCCGCCCCGGTCCAGAAATCCTTGCTGCACAAGGTTGGTGACGAGACGCTGCACCGTCGAGGTGGGCAGGCCGGTGGTCTGCTGGATCTCACCGAGCGTCATCGAGGGACGGTCGAACGAGAAGGCGTCGAGAATCTCGGTGATCTTGCCCAGCACGAGAAGCGGTTGCTGCTTCGACGCGCTCTCGGTACTCACCCGACCAATCTACTCGTCAGACACGGCCGAGGAGGCGGTTGATCGGCGCTGTCAGCAACAGGACCAGCAGCGACCACAGGCCCAGCGGCGTGAACGCCAGTCCGAGAGCGGCCAGGATGAGGACCGAGGTGATCGCGCCGTTGCGCACGCCGCCGTGACGCGGTGTGTCGTCGGCAACGATGTTCGGATGCCGAGACACGATCACGTCGGCTACGAACATCGCGATGACCGACACTGCGATGGTGGCGACATACAGCGGCGCCGCGCTCGCGTCGTACCCGCTCTTCTCGGCGATCAACTTGGTGGGGAACGGCAGGAACACGATCGCGAGCAACCAGACGAAGTTTACCCACATCAGACCCCGGGTGTAGCCGACGAGGTTGCGGAACACGCGATGATGACTCAGCCACTGCGAGAAGATGATCAGAAAACTGAGCACGAATGCGAACAGCTCGACGCCGTGATCACGCAGAATATCGACGAATTGTGCACTGTCGTCCGGTTCTGCCAGCTCCACCAAGGGAAGAACGAGCAGTGTTGCGGCAATGGCGACCACGGCGTCGCTGAAGTTGACCAGTCTCTCGAAACCCCGCTCGTATTCCATGCCGGCAATTGTGCCCGTTCGATTACTCAGCGACGAGATTCGAGCAGCCGGAGCCAGATTTCGCTGACCGTCGGGTACGACGGCACCGCATGCCACAGGTCGTCGAGCGAAACCTTGCCGACCACAGCCACAGTGGCCGCATGGACCAGCTCTGCGACTCCCGGTCCGACGAAGGTCGCGCCCACTATCGTGTCGGCGGCGCGGTCGATCACCAGCTGCGCGCGTCCCGAGTAATCGTCCTGCTGCAGAGAAGAACCCGCGACGGCGATGTCCTGTGCGACGATCTCGACGTCGATGCCGGCCTCCCTGGCCTTGGCCTCGGTCAGCCCGACGGAGGCCACCTCGAGTGGAGTGAACACCACTTGGGGAACCTGACCATGATCCGCGGTCGCACGGAATCTTGTGCTGTCCAGGGGCTTTCCCTCGGCCCTGGCGGCGATGACGTCGCCGGCCACCCGGCCCTGGTACTTGCCCATGTGCGTCAGCGGCGCTCGTCCGTTGACGTCGCCCACCGCGTAGAGCCACTGGTGGCCGGGAACGTTCAGATGATCGTCGACGTCGATGTAGCGCCCCTCCTCGAGTCCGAGAGTCGACAACCCGAGATCCGCACTCGCCGGAGTACGTCCCGCGGCGACGAGGACTTCGTCGACCGTGATCTCGCTGCCGTCGACGACGAGACCGACCGGGCCACCGTGGATTCGGCCGATGCCGGTGTCGGACGGATTCTCCCGTGACACGGACTCGAGGGAGGCGTCGAGCATGATCGTGGCACCGCGCTTCTTCAGAGCCTCGGCGACGAGTTCGCCTGCGAACGGCTCGGAACCGGCCAGCAGCGACGAGCCACGCACGATCATCGTCACCTTCGCCCCGAGCGAGAGCAACCAGGTGGCCGCTTCCGTCGCGACGACGCCACCGCCGATGATGGCGATATGACCCGGGGTCTCGTGAATGTTGGTGGCATCGCGGGAGATCCAGGGCAGGGCGTCGCGCAGGCCCGGTGTGTTCGGTACCGAGGCAGTGGTTCCGGTGGCGAGAACGACTGCGTGCCGCGCGGTGAGCGTACGCCCGTCGACCTCGACGGTCTTCTCCCCGGTGAGGCGTCCGTGACCCCGGACGACGGAGATCCCCGCCGTCTCGGCCCACGTCATCTGCGACGAATCGTCGAGGCCGTGGGTGAAGGATTCGCGTCGGGCCAGGACGGCGTCGGCATCGAGGGGTTGATCGCCGACCAGTTCCTTGACCCCCGGCATGTTTCGTGCGGTGTCGAGAACCTCGCTGGGGCGCAGCAGCGCCTTGCTCGGCATGCACGCCCAGTACGAGCACTCGCCGCCGAGCAGTTCGTGCTCGACGATCACGACGGTGCGGTCGCTGCCCTGTGTCGCATACTGAGCGGCGTTCTCTCCGACCGGTCCACCGCCGATGACGATGACGTCGAATTCCGAGCTTTCTGAGGCCATTGCTCCACAGTGACATAGGCTCGCCGCTTATGGCGACCACTCGGAACAAGATTCTGATCACCGGAGCGAGTTCGGGGCTCGGTGAGGAAATGGCGCGACGGTTCGCGGGCATGGGCCGGGACCTGGCGCTCTGCGCCCGGAGGGTCGACCGACTCGACGAACTTCGCGCCGAGTTGATGCACCACAACCCGAACATCACCGTGGTGGTCCGAGCACTCGACGTCACCGATCACGACGCGGTGGGCGAGGTTTTCGGGAAACTGCGAGACGAATTGGGCGGACTCGATCGAGTGATCGTCAATGCCGGCCTCGGTAAGGGCGCGAAGATCGGAACCGGGCGAGCCGACGCCAACCTGCAGACCGCGCACACGAACTTCATCGGGGCGCTGTCGCAGGCCGAGGCCGCACTGTCGATCTTCCGTGAGCAGAAACGCGGGCACCTGGTGTTCGTCTCGTCCATCAGCGCCGACCGGGGACTGCCGGGGGCCAAGGCGACATACTCGGCCAGCAAGGCAGCAGTGGCGTCGTTGGGTGAATCGTTGGCCACGGAACTGTCGCGAACCGTCATCGCCGTCACCACCCTGCTGCCCGGCTTCATCGCCACCGACATGTCCGCCAATGCGGGCGACAGTGCCGCTCTCACAGCCACTCTGGACGAGGGGGTGTCGGCGATGGTCGACGCGATCGAGAGCGAAACCCGCCGCGCCGCGCTACCCGGACTCAAGTGGCGGGGCATCGACGCGGCGCTGCGGTTCCTGCCGAACGTGCTGACGGATCGGATGGTCTAGCTGCAGAGCTGGGGTTACTGCAGGTACCCCTCGACCTGGTCGACGCTGTTGGCGGTTGCGGTGTCGGGGTTCTTGCCTGCGTCGATGCGCGCCCGACGCTGGCGGAGCAGGTCCCAGCACTGATCGAGGGCGTGCTCGAGGGACGCCAGCTGGGCCTTCTCGGTGTCCGGGTCGATGTCGCCCGACTGGGCCTCGGTGCGAAGCTTGTGCTCTGTGGCGATGAGCTGCTGGATCTTGGTGTGGATATCGTGCTCGTTCATGGCGACAACGGTAGACCTACCAGGGTTCGGCGGCCAGGTTCCGCGTCGCCAGGGCCCGTTGCACGGCCGCGGTGAGCTCGGCCGTCGACCCGGCCAACGCGTCGTCGGTGCACACGAGCGAGAGTGTGTAGTTGCCGTCCAGGCGGGAGAGATAGGTCGACATTCTGATCGTCGACAGCGCGCCCGACGGATTCGGATGGATCGCGCGGGTTGCAAGTCCGCACGATCGGTGGGTGCCGAGTGCGGAGATGCCGTCGGGAATGTCGCCGATGTTGGAGCACAACACTTCTCCGCGCCCCGGGGTCGACGTCAGTTTCGCGGCGACTCGATGGGGGAGCAGCTGGACGATCTCGGGTGGATAGCCTGCCGGGGCTCCGACAGGCTTGCCGAACGCCTCCTTGCACGCTGCTCGGATGGCCGCGGGCGAGTCGTCCCCACGGACGGTGACGGTGGCCATCCCGATCGCGTTGGCGTCACCGGACCCGGTGCGAAAGGGAATGTCGACGGTCACCGCGGGTGACCCGAGTTCGCTCATCGTAGCGGCGACGACGGAGACGAACAGCGAATTGGCCGATCCGCCGACGCGTCGCGCAGCCGAATCCCATTCCGCAGCATCGATATCCACGATCACCGACTGCATCCTGTGCGCGTGGTGCGGTGCGATACCGCCGCGGTCGGCGGTGGTGAACGCCCGCAGTTCGGCTCGGGCCTTCTTGCTCACCCACAATCTCGCCGTCGCCGCGATCGATCGTAGGAGAACCGTGACGATCATCGAGATCGCGTCCTTCACATCCGAGCCCGGGTGCAGCACCGGCGCGGGTGTCGATCCGGAGAACGCTCGAGCGGCAGAGTCGATCAGCTCGCGAGCATCGGCCAGAGCATGCGAACACACAAGAGACAACACGGTGCCGCCGTGCGCAACCGGCGCCGCCGTCAACCGCCAGCCGGGTCCGTACTGCGGGTCGAGTCGAACGTCTGCCTGTGCATCGGCCCATCCGATGATGTCGTCGACCGCGTCGGTTCCGTACTCGAGCGGAAGCGATTCGGACGAGACGTCCCATCGAAGTCGTGCCCCGGGTGTGCGGGGCTTGCCGACTCGACGGCCGAGTTGCCCGACGGCCAGTTCGTCGTGGACCCGGTGGAGTTCTTCTTCGCTCACCGTCTCGGTGGTGCGCCAGATGCCTTGGAGTGCAATGGGAATTCCGTAGCCGCGGTGGGTCCGGAGAAAGATCTCGTCGATCACCGACAGGCGGGTGGATTTCACGGGCTCGGGGTGCCGTGTCGTCCCGCCCCCGAAGCGAACCTGCTCGCGCCGCTGAGCGCGTCGGCGTTGATGGAGATGGCACCGTGTCGGAATTCGTTCCTCAGGGCGGACTCTTCGTCGAGGCCGTCCTGTTCGAGCAGAGACAGTCGATCCTCCCGCATGCAGGTCTGCGGCAGCAGCGCGAGTTCGGCAGCCAACGCCTCCGCTTCCGACCGGGCTCGGCCTACCGGAACCACTTTGGTGATCAGTCCGATGTTCAGAGCTTCCTCGGCGTCGACGGCGCGACCGGTGAGGATCATGTCCATCGCGCGGCCGGTGCCGACGATGCGCGGCAATCGCACTGTGCCGCCGTCGATCAACGGAACTCCCCAGCGTCGGCAGAAAACGCCGAACGTGGCGTCGTCCTCGGCGATGCGGAGGTCGCACCACAGCGCGAGTTCCAGTCCGCCCGCGACAGCGTATCCCGACACGGCCGCGATGACGGGCTTGGACAACCGCATTCGCGTCGGACCCATCGGGCCGTCCCCGTGTTCGGTCGCGTGATTCGAGCGCGGTGTGCCCAGTGCCTTGAGATCGGCTCCTGAGCAGAACGTGCCACCCTCGCCCCACAGCACCGCCACCGAGGCGGATTCGTCGGCGTCGAACTCCTCGAACGCCTGGATCAACTCCTGGGCGGTGGGGCCGTCGACGGCGTTGCGTGCCTCCGGGCGCGACAGGACGATGGTGGTGACGGGGCCTGATCGCTCGATCCGTACCGGCATGTCAGTGAACGTTACTCGAGTTCTCTTGCGTGAAGCAATGAATCAGTGCTTCAATCCTTGCATGCCGTACCGACGAACCCCTGCAGTGCAGGCCAGGCTCGATGGCGCACGCACGAAACTCTTCGCCGCTGCCATCGAGGTCCTCTCGACGCAGGGGTACGCCGGCCTGTCGGTGGCGTCGGTCGCCGCGGCAGCGGGGGTGTCGTCGGGCAGCGTCTACACCCATTTCGAGGGGAAATCGGATCTGGTCGTCGCGATCTTCCGCGAGGTCTGCAGTCGGGAGGTCGCGGCAGTGGTCACCGCATGCGAACACGGCAGCGCCGTCGAGCGAGTGACCGCAGTGGTGCAGACCTTCGCCGGACGTGCCCTGAAGAACCGGACGATGGCGTATGCCCTGCTGGCCGAACCGGTCGACCCGGCCGTCGACGCCGAGCGGTTGGTGTTCCGGCAGAAATTCACCGACGCCTTCGCCGACGCGATCGTGGCCGGCATCGAAGCCGGAGAGATCCCCGAACAGGACGCGGCTGTCTCGGCAGCAGCGCTGGTCGGTGCCGTCGGCGAAGTGATGGTCGGTCCGTTGTCCTCGCACGATTCGGTGGATCCGATACCCAGTCTTGTCGCATTGTCGTTGCGCGCGTTAGGAGTTCGAGATGGACACACATGAGGTATTCAACCAGGCAATCGACCTGACGCCCTACGACACCTCCGCGGACCCGTCGTTGCTCGACGGCGTGGCGCGGGCAGGTGCAGGCTGGGCGCTCGACGAGGTCCGCCGGCTCGGGGCCCTGGCCGGTGGAGTGGCAGCCCAGGAGTGGGGCAGGCTCGCAAACGAGAACCCGCCCGTGTTGAAGACCCACGATCGGTACGGTCACCGAATCGACGAGGTCGAATTCCACCCGCATTGGCACAATCTGATGACCGTTGCCGTCGAGCACGGACTGCACGCCAGTCCGTGGGCCGTCGATCGCGTCGGTGCACACGTCGCCCGCGCCGCGAAGTTCTACGTCTGGGGACAGGTCGAGGCCGGGCACATGTGTCCCATTTCGATGACCTACGCCGTCGTTCCGGCGTTGCGGCACAATGCTTCTCTGGCTGCGCAGTACGAGCCGTTACTGGCGTCGAGGGAATACGATTTCGGCCTGCGGACCCCGTCGAGCAAGCGTGGACTGATCGCAGGCATGTCGATGACGGAGAAGCAGGGCGGATCCGACGTCCGAGCCAACACCACCACGGCCATGCCGTCGTCGGACGGGACGTACTCGATCGTCGGTCACAAATGGTTCACCTCCGCGCCGATGTCGGATATGTTCCTCACCCTGGCCCAAGCACCGGGCGGGCTCTCGTGCTTCATGCTGCCGCGCGTCCTGCCCGACGGCACCCGCAACCGAATGATGCTGCAGCGCTTGAAGGACAAGCTCGGCAACAAGTCGAACGCATCCGGTGAGCTCGAATACCACGGGGCCACCGGCTGGCTCGTCGGCGAAGAGGGGCGCGGTGTGCGCACCATCATCGAGATGGTCAACATGACCAGGCTCGATTGCGTCATCGGGTCGGCGGCCGGAATTCGCAACGCCACCGTGCGCGCAGTCCATCATGCGCGTCATCGGTCTGCGTTCGGGGCGGCACTCGTCGATCAGCCGCTGATGCGAAACGTGCTGGCAGACTTGACCATCGAATCCGAGGCCGCCACCGCCGCCATGATCCGCCTCGCACAGGCCACCGACGGTTCGGCCCGCGGCGACGAGCAGGAGAGCGCACTGCGCCGAATCGCGTTGGCCGTCACCAAGTACTGGGTGTGCAAACGAGCGCCGGCCCACGCCGCCGAAGCACTCGAATGTCTCGGTGGCAACGGCTATGTGGAGGAATCGGGAATGCCTCGGTTGTTCCGCGAATCGCCGCTGATGTCGATCTGGGAAGGCTCCGGCAATGTCGCCGCACTCGATTCCCTGCGCGCACTGGCCCGTCAACCCGACAGCGTCGAGGCGTTCTTCGGCGAAATCGGCCAGGCGTCGGGCGCGGATTCTCGACTGGACGACGCCATCGCCCGCGTCGGCAAGGAACTCTCCGACACCTCCGACATGGAATACCGGGCCAGGCGAGTCGTCGAATTGATGGCGCTGACCTTCCAGGGCGCGCAACTGGTGATGCACGGGGATTCTGCTGTGGCCGATGCCTTCTGCGCCAGTCGACTCGACCGAGACTGGGGCATCGCCTTCGGCACCCTGCCGACCGGAGTCGATACGGCAGCAGTGTTGGCTCGGGTGTGATGCTGGGGATTCACGCCCCTCGTGGGAATTCGCACCGCCTGTAGGGTGCGCATATTCCTACGAGCGCCGTAGCTGCGGGGAGGGGGAGCTCGGCGTACCGTCCACTCGGCGGGCCGAGGAGCAACGCACGCCGATAGGCAGCATGAAGCCTGTCGATGATGACGTGCGGAGTCGACAAGTCCCGCCAGTCGAATCTGAAGACGGTCCTGCCCTGCTCGGCGAGCCGGTTGTGGCGATTCTTCTCTGCGATGACTGCTTGCCGTGGCTGCGGACCGTACTTGCTTTCCCCGTCGAACTCGGCGATCACCTCGGCCAGATCGGGAAACAGGAAGTCGGTACGGGCGATGCGACGACCGCCGTCGTCGAAGATCGTCTGATTGGACAGCGGAGTCGACACTGTCTGCAGGATCAGTCGCGATCGACTTTCGCCGACACTGTCGCTGCGTGCACTCATCGCGCCGATTGCACGTCGAGCGCGTCCGGCACCGCTTCGGTGTTGCGCCGCATCGCAAAATTTCTCGAGTTCGTCGATTGTGGTGAGGTTGTGCCGCAATGCCCTATCACCGAGACACACCGCAACGTCGAGGGGCTGAGTCCTGGCGACGTCGACGATTGTGCGCGCTGGGCGTGTGACACGCATACCGTCGAGATGAAGCCACTCGTCGTCGAGTAGATCGGTGCCGTGAAGGAACCGGCGTCGACTGCGCTTGCCCGAGTGGCCGCGACGCGTGGTCATCGTCACCGTGTCCAGCGGTAAGTTCCACACGTCGAGTCCGAGAACCACCGCTGCGGATACATGACTGAGTACGACGTCGTCGCCGGAATCGACATAGGTCGCCTGAGCCAGGAGTGCATGCTGCTGCGCAGAGTCCAGTGTTGCGTGAACATCCCCTCGAACGAACCAGAGTCTGCGGATTGCAACGACGGACCTGTGTGCGCGTGCCCGTCGAAGGTCGTCATCGGTGAAGCCCGACGCGAGTGCATCGGCACGGGTGAAGAGCCCACGTTGGTCGAAGTCCATGCTCGATTGGACGCACGGCTGACCTGTTCGGATCCGCTGAGCGCAATCTACGGCCCGTCCAGGAATCCGCACCGCCTGCAGGGTGCGTAGATTCCTACTGGGGCCGTAGATCCACCGACCGCCCTCAGGCCGAACGACCCCGCTGCGATCGGTACCAGCGCACCAAGGCGTCCGTGGATGAATCCGATTGCACTGCAGGAGCTTCGGCGTCGGTGAGGACCGGTGTCAGTTCGAGTGCCTGGGTCTTGCCGAGCTCGACGCCCCACTGGTCGTAGGAGTCGACGCCCCAGATGACGCCTTCGACGAAGACCTGATGCTCGTACAGGGCGATCAACTGACCGACCACCGACGGCGTGAGCTTGGGGGCGAGGATCGAGGTGGACGGACGGTTGCCGGGCATCACCTTGTGCGGCACCACATCTGCCGGGGTGTCCTCGGCGGCGATCTCCTCGGCCGTCTTGCCGAAGGCGAGCACCTTGGTCTGGGCGAAGAAGTTGCTCATCAGCAGATCGTGCATCGAGCCGGTGCCGTCGCGGGTGGGCAGGTCATCGGTGGGCTCGGCGAATCCGATGAAGTCCGCAGGCACCAAACGTGTTCCCTGGTGCAGCAATTGGTAGAAGGCATGCTGGCCGTTGGTGCCCGGCTCGCCCCAGAAGATCTCGCCCGTCGGCGTGGTGACGGGGGAGCCGTCGGCCTTGACGGATTTGCCGTTCGACTCCATCGTCAACTGCTGCAGGTACGCGGCGAAGCGGGAGAGGTCATTCGAATACGGCAGCACTGCACGGGTTTCCGCGCCGAAGAAGGAGCTGTACCACAGGCCGATGAGGCCGAGCAGAACCGGCGCGTTCTCGGTGAGCGGCGTCAACCGGAAGTGCTCGTCGATGCGATGAAAGCCGTCGAGGAATTCGCCGAACGCTTCCTTGCCCACGACGGCCATGACCGACAACCCGATTGCCGAATCGACGGAGTAGCGTCCGCCCACCCAGTCCCAGAAACCGAACATGTTGGCGGTGTCGATACCGAAATCCGCAACCCGCTCGGCGTTGGTGGACACGGCGACGAAGTGCTTGGCGACGGCGTCTTCACCGAGTGCGTCGACGAGCCAGCGGCGGGCCGCGGTGGCGTTGGTCAGCGTTTCGAGGGTGGAGAACGTCTTGGACGCGATGATGAACAGCGTCGATGCGGGGTCGAGTCCGTCGAGCGCACCGACGAGATCCGCTGGGTCGACGTTCGAGACGAACTTCGCGGAGATCCCGGCGTCGGCGTAGTGCCGGAGCGCGTTGTAGACCATGACCGGACCGAGGTCGGATCCGCCGATGCCGATGTTGACGACGGTGGAGATCTTCTCGCCGGTGGCACCGACCCATTCGCCCGAACGCACTCGATCGGTGAATTCGCCCATGGCCGTGAGGACTTCGTGTACATCGGCAACCACGTTCTGGCCGTCGACGGTCAGGGAAGCATCGGACGGTAGACGCAGCGCCGTGTGCAGAACGGCGCGGTCCTCGGAGGTGTTGATGTGCTCGCCCGCGAACATGGCGTCGCGCTTGCCTTCGACATCGGCTGTGCGGGCCAGTTCGACGAGCAACTCGACGGTCTCGCGAGTGATGCGGTGCTTGCTGTAGTCGATGTGCAGGTCCGCGGCCTCGAGGGTGAACGTACGGCCTCGGTCGGCGTCCTCGGCGAACAGTTGCCGAAGGTGAGTTTCGGCGATCGCGGAATGGTGATCGGTCAGCTTCTGCCAGGCATCCGTGCCGGTGATATCGACGCTCATACGAACCAACACTAATCCCGTGCCCAGTCGCGCGCGCGTCGTTCTCGTTTGCGCCGGGCGCTGCGGAGGCATCATGGACGGTATGGACCAACGTGCATTGATCGAATCGATTCCGGCAAAACTGTGGATCGGCGGAAAGGCCGTCGACGCCGAAGGAGGTAAGACCTTCCCGGTGAACGATCCGGCCACCGGGCGGCCCCTGACGGAGGTTGCCGACGCCTCGCCTGCCGACGCGATGAAGGCGCTCGACGCAGCCGCGGCGGCGCAGAAGAGCTGGGCGGCAACACCTGCCCGCGAGCGCAGTGAAATTCTGCGAGCGGCATTCGAGAAGGTCACCGAACGCGCCGACGACATCGCGCTGCTGATGACCCTGGAGATGGGCAAGGCCCTCGCCGAATCCAAGGCCGAGGTGAAGTACGGTGCCGAATTCTTCCGCTGGTTCGCCGAGGAAGCAGTACGCATCGGCGGTCGCTACACCCCGGCCCCGGCGGGCAACGGACGAATCCTCGTCACCAAGGCCCCGGTGGGGCCGGTACTGGCGATCACCCCGTGGAACTTTCCGTTGGCGATGGGCACCAGAAAGATCGGGCCCGCTTTGGCGGCCGGCTGCACCATCGTCGTCAAGCCCGCTCGTGAGACCCCGCTGACGATGCTGTTGTTGGCTCAGATCTTCGACGAGGTCGGCTTGCCCGAAGGCGTGCTGTCGGTGTTGACGACGTCGAAGTCCGGCGACGTCACCGGACCCCTCATCGAGGATCCGCGGATGCGCAAACTCACCTTCACCGGCTCGACGGGCGTCGGTAAGTCTCTCGTGCAGAAGTCCGCGACTCGGCTGTTGCGCACGTCGATGGAGCTCGGTGGCAATGCACCGTTCGTGGTGTTCGACGATGCGAACATCGACGACGCGGTGGACGGCGCGATGCTGGCGAAGATGCGCAACGGCGGCGAGGCCTGCACGGCGGCGAACCGGCTGCACGTGCACAACAGCGTTCGGGAGGAGTTCACCACCAAGCTCGTGGCGAAGATGTCCGAGATGAAGCTCGGCCCCGGCGTCGACCCCGATACGAAGCTCGGACCGCTGATCAACGCCGATCAGCTCGAGACCGTGCAGGAACTCGTCGACGACGCGGTGGCCAAGGGGGCGACGGTGGCACTCGGGGGTACCGCACCGGGCGGCGATGGGTACTTCTACCCGGCGACCGTCCTCACCGACGTGCCCGTCGAGGCGAGAATCCTGAAGGAAGAGGTGTTCGGGCCGGTGGCTCCGATCGTCGGCTTCGACACCGAGCAGGAAGGTATCGACGCTGCCAACGCCACCGAGTACGGCCTGGCGTCGTACATCTACACCGAGAATCTCGATCGCGCGCTACGGGTGGCCGACGCCATCGACAGTGGCATGGTGGGCGTCAACCGCGGAGTGATCTCGGACGCGGCTGCGCCGTTCGGTGGGGTGAAGGAATCTGGATTCGGCCGCGAAGGCGGATCCGAGGGAATCGAGGAGTATCTCGAGACCAAGTACATCGCTCTGAAGTGAACGAACTCAGGTCGGGTGCGCCCACGGCGCGCCCGACCTGGGGGAATCAGTGGCCGAGACGACCGCGGCCGAGGCGGAGCAGCAGCATGGCGAGCGTGTGGCCTTCCTGGCCCAGGCTGCTGAAACGCTCGAGGACCTTCATCTCACGGCTGTGCACCAGGCGCGGTCCGCCGGAGGCCATGCGGGTGCGTCCGATGATCTGCGAGACCTCGGATCGACGTCGAACCGCGGCGAGAATCTCGGCATCGAGGCGGTCGATTTCCTGGCGCAGGTCGTTGATCTCGGCTTCGCTGGTGGGCAATGCGGTCTCTGAGTCGATCTTCGTCGTCATGGCCATCGTCTCTCCTCGGGTCACATCTTGGATCGTTGCGTCGTCCGTCACCGTTACGCCTTTCGTATTCGGAACTGCATCGCCGATCGTTCGGTTCCCGTCCGGAACCGGGGGCGTTGCGTCTATCGACAGGCTCCTGCACGCGTGGCCGAACAGCGGCCGACCCGATGCAAGCGATGACGTACGGTTTTTTCGATCACCGATCCAGTGTGCCACGGGTCAACCCTCCTGAAAAGTCGTCGGTTCGGCCGACGACCACGGGATGTGGGTTTGTCGGTACGCGCCGGTAACCTGACCAGACGATGAACACATTTCTCCAGGGCCTCCAGTCCCGACAGAACACCTCGTCCGACACACTGCTGGAAGGGCTCAATCCTCAGCAGCGTGAGGCCGTCGTGCACACCGGTTCTCCGCTGCTCATCGTGGCCGGAGCCGGGTCGGGCAAGACGGCGGTACTGACGCGTCGCATCGCGTATCTGCTGGCCGAGCGAGGAGTGTCACCCGGCCAGGTTCTGGCCATCACGTTCACCAACAAGGCCGCTGCGGAGATGCGCGAGCGAGTCGCCGGACTCGTGGGGCCGCGAGCGAACGCCATGTGGGTATCGACGTTCCACTCGAGCTGTGTGCGGATTCTGCGCGCGCAGGCTGCGTTGCTGCCCGGTCTGAACTCGAACTTCTCCATCTACGACGCGGACGACTCTCGGCGGCTGCTGACGATGATCTCCAAAGATCTGCAGATCGACACCAAGAAGTTCTCGGCGCGGCTGCTCTCGACGGCGATCTCGAACCTGAAGAACGAGCTGATCGGCCCCGACAAGGCGGCGGAGGACGCCGATGGCGATCCCGCCGAGCTGCCGCGGCTGGTGGCCAAGGTCTACGGCATCTATCAGCAGCGGCTGCGTGCGGCCAACGCCATGGACTTCGACGATCTCATCGGCGAAACGGTGGGCATTCTGCAGGCCTTCCCCCAGGTGGCGCAGTACTACCGACGCCGGTTCCGGCACGTTCTGGTCGATGAGTACCAGGACACCAACCACGCCCAGTACATGTTGGTCCGCGAATTGGTCGGTACCCCCGACGCCGACGGTGCACTCGAGGGCACCGTTGCACCGGGCGAGCTGTGTGTGGTGGGCGACGCGGATCAGTCCATCTACGCATTCCGTGGTGCCACGATCCGCAACATCGAGGAATTCGAGCGCGACTATCCCGACGCGCGCACCATCCTGCTCGAGCAGAACTACCGGTCGACGCAGAACATCCTCTCGGCCGCCAACGCGGTGATCTCGCGCAACATCGGCCGACGCGAGAAGAAGCTGTGGACCGACACCGGCGAGGGCGAGTTGATCGTCGGTTACGTCGCCGACAACGAGCACGACGAGGCGTCGTTCGTGGCCTCGGAGATCGACCGACTCGTCGACGGCGGAGACGTGCGCTTCGACGAGGTGGCGGTCTTCTACCGAACCAACAACTCCTCGCGTGCGCTCGAAGAGATCTTCATCCGACTCGGTCTGCCGTACAAGGTCGTCGGTGGTGTTCGGTTCTACGAGCGCAAGGAAGTACGTGACCTCGTCGCGTACCTACGCGTGCTGTCCAACGAGGACGACACCGTCAGCATGCGACGCATCCTCAACACTCCGCGCCGGGGGATCGGCGACCGTGCCGAGGCCTGCGTCGCCGTGCACGCCGAGCAGCGCGACATCAGCTTCTCGCGCGCATTGCACGACGCGGCCGCGGGCAAGGTGGCGCTGCTCAACTCGCGGCAGCAGAAGTTGATCGCGCAGTTCATGGAGCTGCTCGACGAACTACGCGCCGTACTCACCGCGACCGACGGGGACGGCAACGACATCGCAGACATCGGTGATGTCGTCGAAGCCGTACTCGACCGCACCGGCTACCGCGCCGAACTCGAAGCCAGCAGCGACCCGCAGGACGGTGCGCGCCTGGACAACCTCAACGAACTCGTCAGCGTCGCAAGGGAATTCACCTCCGAGGCGCGCAACCAGGCCGCAGTGGCGGCGGAAGCTCTCGAAACCGGGGACGACGAGAACGGCGACGAGGACGGTGGCGTCGACGGGTTGGCCGAGCCGGGTTCGCTCGCGGCGTTCCTCGAACGGGTCTCGCTGGTGGCCGACACCGATCAGATCCCCGATTCGGGTACCGGCGTCGTCACTCTGATGACGTTGCACACCGCGAAGGGTCTGGAATTTCCGGTGGTCTTCGTGACGGGTTGGGAGGACGGCCAGTTCCCGCACATGCGGGCGCTCGGCGACCCCAACGAACTGTCCGAGGAACGACGCCTGGCGTACGTGGGCATCACCCGTGCGCGGCAGCGGCTCTACCTCACGCGCGCCATCATGCGTTCGGCATGGGGCCAGCCCATCGCCAACCCGGAATCGCGCTTCCTGCAAGAAGTTCCGCAGCACCTGATCGACTGGCGACGCGAGGATCCGGGCACCGGAGGAGGCCGTGCCATCGGCGGCGGCAGATCCGGCGGTTACGGCTCGGGTGGCGGATACGGCTCCAACAGTTACGGCTCGAACAACTACGGCTCGGGTGGCTACGGCGGGTCCTCGAATCGCGGTCAGAGTTCGACTCCCAGTTTCGGTGCTGCCAAGGGCCGTAACTCGAATCTGGTTCTCGCCGTGGGCGATCGCGTCAGCCACGACAAGTACGGCCTGGGCACGGTGCTGGAATCGACCGGTGCCGGAGTCAAGGCGATGGTGTTGATCGACTTCGGTTCGGCAGGCCGCGTGAAGATGATGCTCATCGGCGGAGTCCCGATGACCAAGCTCTGAGTCTTTCGGTGCACGAAAAAGCCGGGCCCTGCGAAAGCGGGGTCCGGCTTGTTGTGCGATGTAGGAGTATTCAGTCCATCTCGGGGCCGAGGGAGATTCCTCGGGACGCGAGCCACGGTAGCGGGTCGATCTTGACCTCGCCCGGAAGGTGGACCTCGAAGTGCAGGTGCGGGCCGGTGGAGAAGCCGCGGTTGCCCATGGTTGCGATCTGATCGCCTGCCATGACGTCCTGGCCGACAGTGACGGTCGAGGTGTCGATGTGGCCGTAGACGGTGATCGTGCCATCGGCGTGCTGCACGCGAACCCACATGCCGAAGCCTGCGGCCGGACCGGAGTCGATCACCTTGCCGTCGGCGACGGCGTAGATCGGTGTTCCGATGGCATTGGCAACGTCGACGCCGGCGTGGAGAACGCCCCAGCGGGTGCCGAAGTTGGAGGTGTAGGTGCCCTGTGCCGGCAGTGCGAACAGGGGCCTGCGGGCAGCGGCTTCGCGTGCGGCACGCTCTTCGCTGAAGCGCTGGCCCTTGGCGAGCAGGTCGTTGAACTGGCTCAGATCCACCGGTGCAGCGATGCTGAGAATCTGCGGTGCCTCCGACGGCGTCGCGCTGGACGAGTCGGCGTCGACCTCGGTCGTCTGCGGCGTGGTGGTGGTCGGGACTGCTGCTGCGGCGGGTGCTTCACCTGCGGCGAGTGCGTACTCGGAGGTGGCGACCGCGGCGGGTGAGTCGTCGTTGACGACGGCCTGGCCTGCCGCGACAACCGCACCTGCGGCGACTGCGAGAACGGCAGCTCGGCCCTTGAGCGCGGTGGGGGGAAGTGGAATGCGATGTGCGCCTCCGCGACGGGCCACGGGGGTGGCGTCTGCGGTGGTGGCGAACGAGGTGACGACGGTCGGTGACTCGTCGGCTGCGATGTACGGAGTCTCGACGAACTCGGCCTCGGCGTACTGGTACGCGGGGTAGGAGTACGCGTCGTACGCGCTGTTGTCGTCGGCAGGTTCGGAGACGGGCTCGTAGCTGTAGACCGTGGTCGCGTCTTCGGCCGTGGGTCGAGAGAACCGGCTGGAAGTGAAGGACGCACGGTGTTGCTGCAAGACCTACAACCTCCGTTATCCGTGACCTGGCCGTTACTGAAAGACTCGGCAGACGGTAACGAAATGATTGCGGGGCGCGCAAGTTAACAGCCCAAACCCGGGGCATATGTGAGATGGCTCACAAGTCGACCAGCGGTTATGTCGTGACGAGCCACATCCGTAATCGGACACGAGAACCCGTGGACGGCACACGGCGACAGTAACGGTTCTCGCACCGATCGAGCCGATACCGTGATCCGAGTGCCCACTCCCACCTTCGACGACTCGTCTGCCCGCGGCTCCGAGCGAGCGGAACCACAACGGATCCGACCCCAGGACGGAGAGTTCGGCCGAGCGGACGATCCGTCGCCCACCCCGCGCGTCGCGCTTGCCGTCGCACTTGCTCTGATCGCTGCGATTGCCGCAGTGGTGGCCCAGCTGATCGGTGTCGTCCGCAGCGCCGACGGCTCGCCGGTGGGTGACGGGGAAGTAGTTGCCGCGATCCTGGCCGGTGCCGTCCCCGTTCTCGTGGTGATCGGAGCCGCGGTGGGGGTGGCGGGCAAACGCGTCGAGCTTGCGGCGGCCCTGCTGGCCGGATTCGGCGCAGTGGCACTCGGATTCACACTGCTCGACGTTGCGCTGTTGTCCGATCCCATCGACGCGAATCGGCTCGAGCTCTTCCGCCCGCTGAGCGCCGCGATGCTCGACGCCACCCCCGGTGCCTACGTTCTGCTCGTCGGTCACGCTGTGTCGGTTCTGGCGGGTGTTGCGGGGTGGTCTGCGGTGCATCGCGCCGGGCTCGGTGACGGGTACGGCCACTCGGTGTATTCCGAGCATGTGGGACGGTCGGCGGCGGGGCGTGTCGGGCCGATGCTCGCGGCGCTGCTCGGCGCGTTCGGTGTACTGGCGGCCGTTGCGGCGTTCGCCTCGCTGTATCGCTCGTCCGATCCCGTGGTGATCGTGACAGCGGTGGTGGAGTCGCCGGTGTTCGTCGCGGTGGGCTCCGGAGTCGTCGGTATCGCGGCACTCGTGGTGGCCGCATCTGCGCTGGCCGCACTGTCGCCGCAGGTCGCCTCGGGCGCATCCGTCGGAGCCGGGCTCGGAGTGCTCGGATTCGCCGGGGTCGGTCTGCTCGCGGGTCTCGGTACCGGTGACCGGGTGGATGCCGGCCTCGGTGCGTATCTGGGAACGGTCGCCGGGCTCGGACTGCTGGTCTGTGGCGCAGTGCTTGCGCCAGTCGCTGCAGCGCGCGACCGTCGAGCGTTGGAGAGAGCGCAGCAGCGCGAGACGGGTGCGCGAGGTGTCCGCGGTGTCGCCGGTCCAGGAACGACGCGGTGGCACGCCGTAGCCGGGAGCGCAGGAGTGTTGTCCGGAGTGCTGTTGGTCGTCGGATCGTTGCTGCCGATTCTGGAGACCGACTCGGGAATCGCCGCGCCACAGATCTTGGCCACTCGCGTGGTGTTGGTCGCCGGATTCGTGATGATTCTGGGTTCGGTGCCGCTGCTGTTCTCCGAGTTCGCCTCGGCTGCTCGGCCGTTCGTGTCGATGTTCTGGCTCGGCGCGGTTGCGGCCGCGGCCGCGGTACTCCAGTCGGTGGTGCTCGCCGAGGACGTGGAGGGGGTGAGCACCGGCGTCGGCGCTCTGGCGATCATCGCGGGCGTCGTCGCCGCGGCAGCCGCCGGAGTGCTGGCACTGTTCGCCGGATCTGCCGAGCGCGACGACGTCGACACGTCCCAGGACGCAGCGACCGACGGCGTGGTGCTCGGCACCGGATTGTTCGGTGCCGTGCTCCTGGCGGTGGGCCTGGCCCTGCCCCTGTATCGCGGCAGCGACCTGACGGCCGCAACGGTCACCGAATTTCCGTGGGGCTGGGACACCTGGGGCCAGATGCTGCTCGCCGTCGGAGTTCTCGTCGCCGCCGTCGTGGCTGCGCGTGCCAGGTCCGCTCGCGGTGCCGTTCTGCTCGCTGCCGCAGCCGTCGCGGGCATCGTGCATCTGTCGTCCTGGCCGCTGACATCCGCTCGCGCCACCGATCCCGAGATGGGACCCGGCGTGCTGCCGTCGGTGGCGGGAATCGTCGTTCTCGCTGTCGCGGCGGCACTTTCGGCCCGCCGCGCAGATCGGTGACGGCCGTTTCAACGAGCCGGTAGCGGTGAGATAGGCCACATAGCATGCATGCGCCCGATACGCCGTCGAGGCACCTGGATAAAGTCCATGCTCAGACCCGCTCACACCCGACGGAGCGGGCGTCAACGTAGACGAGACGGTGAGCTGATGGATCTCTTCGAATACCAGGCGAAGGAATTGTTCGCCAAGCATGGCGTACCCACCTCCGCAGGCCGTGTTACCGACACGGTCGCCGGAGCAACAGAGATTGCCGAAGAAATCGGCAAGCCAGTAATGGTCAAGGCACAGGTCAAGGTCGGCGGCCGCGGCAAGGCCGGTGGCGTCAAGTACTCCAAGGACGTCGCAGCAGCCACCGAGAACGCAGAAGCGATTCTCGGACTCGACATCAAGGGCCATGTCGTCAAGAAGCTTCTCGTTGCAGAAGCGTCCGACATCGCCGAGGAGTACTACATCTCCTTCCTGCTCGATCGCACCAACCGCACCTACCTCGCCATGTGTTCGGTCGAGGGTGGCGTCGAAATCGAGGTGACGGCGGAGGAGAACCCCGACGCACTCGCACGTATCCCGGTCGACGCCGTCAAGGGTGTCGACCTTGCATTTGCTCGTGAAATCGCCGAAAAGGGCAAGCTTCCCGCCGAGGTGCTCGACGCCGCTGCGGTGACCATCCAGAAGCTGTGGGAGGTCTTCATCAACGAAGATGCTCTCCTGGTCGAGGTCAACCCGCTGGTTCGCACCCCGGACGATCAGATCCTCGCCCTCGACGGCAAGGTGACGCTCGACGCCAACGCAGACTTCCGCCAGGCCGGCCACGCCGAGTTCGAGGACAAGGACGCAGCCGATCCCCTCGAGGCCAAGGCCAAGGAGAACGACCTCAACTACGTCAAGCTCGACGGACAGGTCGGCATCATCGGAAACGGTGCCGGACTGGTCATGTCGACCCTCGACGTCGTCGCATACGCGGGCGAGGCACACGGCGGCGTCAAGCCCGCCAACTTCCTCGACATCGGCGGCGGCGCATCGGCCGAGGTCATGGCCGCTGGCCTCGACGTCATCCTCGGTGACGAGCAGGTCAAGAGCGTGTTCGTCAACGTCTTCGGCGGCATCACCGCATGCGACGCAGTGGCCAACGGCATCGTCGGCGCGCTGAAGAAGCTGGGCGACGACGCCAACAAGCCGCTGGTCGTCCGTCTCGACGGCAACAAGGTCGAAGAGGGCCGCAAGATTCTCGCCGACGCCGCGCACCCGCTGGTGACGCTCGCCGGAACCATGGACGAGGGCGCCGACAAGGCCGCCGAGCTGGCAGCGAAGTAGAGGAAAAAATGTCTATCTTTCTGAACAAGGACAACAAGGTCATCGTCCAGGGCATCACCGGCGGCGAAGGCACCAAGCACACCGCCCTGATGCTCAAGGCCGGCACCCAGGTCGTCGGCGGCGTCAACGCACGCAAGGCCGGAACCACGGTCAAGCACGTCGACGCACAGGGCAACGACATCGAATTGCCCGTCTTCGCTTCGGTTTCCGAGGCCATGGAGAAGACCGGAGCCGACGTGTCCATCGCGTTCGTGCCGCCGGCATTCTCCAAGGACGCCATCGTCGAGGCGATCGACGCGGAGATCCCGCTGCTCGTCGTCATCACCGAGGGCATCCCCGTGCAGGACTCCGCGTACGCGTGGGCCTACAACGTGGAGAAGGGCAAGAAGACCCGCATCATCGGCCCGAACTGCCCCGGAATCATCACCCCCGGTGAAGCTCTCGTCGGCATCACGCCCGCGAACATCTCGGGAACCGGCCCCATCGGCCTGGTCTCCAAGAGCGGCACGCTGACCTACCAGATGATGTTCGAGCTCCGTGACTTCGGATTCTCGACGGCCATCGGCATCGGCGGCGACCCCGTCATCGGAACCACCCACATCGACGCCATCGAGGCGTTCGAGGCGGACCCCGACACCAAGGTCATCGTCATGATCGGTGAGATCGGCGGCGACGCCGAAGAGCGCGCAGCCGACTACATCAAGGCCAACGTCACCAAGCCGGTCGTCGGCTACGTCGCAGGCTTCACCGCTCCCGAGGGCAAGACCATGGGCCACGCAGGTGCCATCGTCTCCGGCTCGCTGGGAACGGCGCAGGCGAAGAAGGACGCACTGGAGGCCGCAGGCGTCAAGGTCGGCAAGACGCCGTCCGAGACCGCTGCTCTCGCACGCGAAATCCTGGAATCGCTGTCCGTCAAGTAGCACTCGCTTCTGGAAAAGCCCGCCACCGACATCGGTGGCGGGCTTTTTCGTGCGCCCCCGGCCCCGCGTCAATGGACCACTGCATGCGTCTGAGCGGTGCAATGTCACATTCACGCGGAGGGGTCTAGATTGATCCGCGTGCACAGGATCTTCACCACCGCCTTCAGCTCGGTCTATCCGCATTACGTGACCAAGGCCGAACGCAAAGGTCGGACGAAAGCCGAGGTCGACGAGATCATTCGATGGCTCACCGGTTTCGACCAGTCGGCCCTCGACCGTCATATCCAGGCCGACACGACGTTCGACGACTTCTTCGCGGCCGCCGACCTCAACTCGAACGCGGAACTGATCACCGGAGTCGTCTGCGGCATCCGCGTCGAGAACGTCGAAGACCCACTGATGCAGAAGATCCGCTACCTGGACAAGCTGATCGACGAACTCGCCAAGGGCAAGAAGATGGAGAAGATCTTGCGCGAATGACCTCGGATCCGAGGGTCTTAAAATCATGCTGAATCGAAGTGTGGTCATCGATTCGATGCCGGACTTCACTGATCGTCATGACAACCACCGAGAACCGTGCCCTCACCAAGTCCTGGCCCGACGCCCCCACCACTGCTGCCGGATGGATTTCCCGCGCGGGTGAGGTAGCTCAACTCCTTGCTGTCGATGCCGTCGCTCGCGACAAGGGCCGCGAGATTCCCGCCGCGGAGGTGCAGCTGCTCAAGGATGCCGGTCTCGTCACCCTGCTCGGCCCCGTCGAACACGGTGGCGCAGGCCAGGACTGGCCCACCGCGTACCAGGTCATTCGCACCGTTTCGAAGGCCGACGGTTCCATCGGCCAGCTGCTCGGATACCACCTGCTGTGGTTCTGGGCCGCGCGTCTGGTCGGCACACCCGAGCAGATCGAGGCCGTCGAGGCAGACGCCACGAAGAACAAGTGGTTCTTCGGCGGTGCAGTCAATCCTCGGGACAACGACGTCGCCGTGACCGACGAGGGCGACACCATCGTCTTCGACGGTTCCAAGACCTTCTCCACCGGCAGCCGCGTCTCCGACGTCACCGTGCTCGAAGGAGCACTCGAAGGCAGTACCGATCACGTGTTCGCGATCGTGCCGTCGAACATCGAGGGATTGTCGTTCCACGACGACTGGGACAACATCGGCCAGCGGCAGACCGAGAGCGGCAGCGTCACCGTCGACAAAGTTCGCGTCGACTGGGCCAGTGCAGCCGGCTTCGTGGACAAAGCCTTTCAGCCTCGCGTCTACAACACCCTGAACGTCCCGACCATCCAGTTGGTGTTCGTCAACTTCTACCTCGGGATCGCGAGGGGTGCTCTCGAAGAGGCGGCGTCGTACACCAAAGAGAAGACGCGCGCGTGGCTGCACAGCACCGTGGACAAGGCCGTGGACGAGCCGTACATCATCGACATCTACGGCGATCTGACCTCCAAGCTCTGGGCCGTCGAAGCCCTCGCCGACGCAGTTGCGCTGGAAGGAAAGAAGATTCACGACAACGCCTGGAACGTCACCGCCGAGGAGCGCGGTGAGCACGAGGTTCGGGTCGCCGCAGTCAAGGCTCGCGCTACCGAGGTCTCGCTCGAGATCACCTCGACGGTGTTCGAGGCGCTCGGCGCACGAGCGACGGCCAGCAAGTACGGCTTCGACCGCTTCTGGCGCAACGTGCGCACACACACCCTGCACGATCCGGTCGCGTACAAGCGACGCGAGGTCGGACGCTGGGTTCTCACCGGTGAGCTACCCGAGCCCACCTGGTACTCGTAATCCCCACCTTTCCGGCCCTGATCCGACCCCCGATTTCCGGATGAATGTGCCATTCACGCCGTCCGAGTGCGTGGATGGCACATTGATCCGCTGAAGGATGACGCACACATGAGCACCGAAAAAATCACCGACGCAATCAAATTCGCGTACTGGGTACCCAATGTCTCGGGTGGTCTGGTCACCAGCACCATCGAGCAACGCACCAGCTGGGATTACGAATACAACAAGAAGCTGGCGCAGACGGCCGAGAACAACGGCTTCGAGTACGCGCTCAGTCAGGTTCGATACGAGGCCAGCTACGGAGCCGAGTTCCAGCACGAATCCACCAGCTTCTCGCTCGCGCTGCTGCTGGCCACCGAGCGGCTGAAAGTCATTGCCGCCGTGCACCCCGGGCTGTGGCAGCCGGCGGTCCTGGCCAAGCTCGGTGCCACTGCCGATCACCTCTCGAACGGCCGTTTCGCAGTCAACGTCGTCAGTGGCTGGTTCAAGGACGAGTTCACCCACCTTGGTGAACCGTGGCTCGAGCACGACGAAAGATACCGTCGCAGTGCAGAATTCCTGCAGGTGCTGCGCAAGATCTGGACCGAGGACGACGTCGACTTCCGCGGTGACTTCTACCGGATCCACGACTTCACCCTCAAGCCCAAGCCACTGAACACTCCCGATCGGCCGAACCCCGAACTGTTCCAGGGCGGCAATTCGTCTGCAGCACAGGAGAATGCCGGACGTTACTCGGACTGGTACTTCAGCAACGGCAAGGATTTCGACGGCGTCACCGAGCAACTCGACAACCTCCGACGCGTTGCACGAGATCACCGGCGTGAGGTGAAGTTCGGGCTCAACGGCTTCATCATCGCGCGAGACAGCGAGAAGGAAGCCCGAGACACATTGCGCGAGATCATCGAGAAGGCGAACAAGCCCGCTGTCGAGGGTTTCAAGGGAGCGGTGCAACAGGCGGGCAACTCGACGGGCGACAAGAAGGGAATGTGGGCCGATTCGACGTTCGAGGACCTCGTTCAGTACAACGACGGCTTCAAGACCCAATTGATCGGCACCCCGGAGCAGGTAGCCGAGCGCATCGTCGCCTACCGTCGCCGCGGCGTCGACCTGATTCTCGGGGGCTTCCTGCACTTCCAGGAAGAGATCGAGTACTTCGGGGCCAAGGTCCTGCCGCTGGTTCGGGAGCTCGAGGCCGCCGAATCGACCGACCACGAGCTGGTTGCTTCGCGCTGACCTGGAGTTCCTCGAGCGGTCGGGTCCGTGCAGTAGCGTGAGTTCTCGGACCCGACCGACCTGGGGTACGGACAATCTCAGATGAGGAGACGCGATGACCTACTCGCCCGGCAGCCCTGAAACAGGGGGCTCCAACTCTGGTGGCTACGGCGGTGGTGGACCGTCCTACGGCCCGTCGTCCTCGCCGAATCAGCCGTCGTCCAACCCGCAAGGTCATCCAGGCCAGAACCAGCCGTTTCACCAGCCGTCGGTGTCCAATCCCTTCGGCCCTCCGGTCCCCGGTACCTCGGCACCGAACCCGGCTTCCGCTGCATCGCAGTCGAAGTCACCCGGATCGGCGCTGTCGAACCTGCCGAAGATTCTCACGTTCGTGATCCTCGGGCTCGGCATCGTCACCTTCCTGCTCGGACTGCTCGACCTGGTCACCGCCGAGGTCACCTCGTCTCAGGAACTGCCGAGCAGCATCCAGACGTCGTTCAGCACCACGTTCTTCGCGTCCGGTGGTAGCGCGGTGTCGATTGCTCTACTGCTGGCTGCGGGCTTGGTCGCGGGTGCTTCGCTGCTGCAGAAGGACGCCAGGAATCAGGCCGTGGTGGCTGCCCTGGCGATCGCCGGTTGGCTGGTGCTGGTCTTCCAGTCGTTCAGCCTGCCCAGCGCAGAGGGCAACGAGTTCGCCAGCACCACCAGCTCGCTGGGTATCGGTGCGATCCTGGTGCTCGTCCTGGGCTTCGTTCAGGCGGCCGCCGCAGTGGTGGCACTGCTGCTCGATGCCGGCATCGTCAAGGCTCCGGCTCCCAAGCCTGCGGGCTACGGCAATCAGAACCAGCAGCCCGGATACGGCCAGCAGAACCCGTACAACGCGCCGACGACATCGTTCGGTGGACCGTCGCAGCCGCAGAACTACGGCAATCCGCCGTCGTACGGTCAGCCCCAGGGAACCTCGTCCAACTTCGGTCAAGGCCTCAGCGGTCAAGCACCGAGCGGGCAGTCGTCGGGGCAGCATTCCTACAGCCCGGGTGGCCAGCCGCCGTACGGACAGTCCGCCCCCAACACCCCGTCGCCCCAGGGTGGCTACGCACCACCGCCGTACACCGGTCCCAGCGGCCCGGCCGCGGGGCAGGCCTACCCGCCGAACCAGTACGGCCGGCCGTCCGGATACGGCCAGCCCCCGGCCAAGTCGGACGAGCCCGAACCGGGCGAACAGTCGACTCCGTACGGCGCGCCCACCCAGTCGTTCGGTGCCACTCCCGCCGAGGATGAGAACAAGCGCGACTGATTCATTGCTTCATCACAGTTCGCTTCGCGGCGCGCCTGACCGGCGCGCCGCGAAGATGATGCGACTCTCGTTGCGATGAGCGATCTATTGAACCGAGAGACGCGACGCGCGGCCGCCCGGGCTCCCCGCGCGGGTACCGGACCGACGCCCGATCAGTCGCGCATGCTCGCCGCAGTGGCCTTCAAGACCTCCGGGCTGGTCGTGGTGATCGCGACGACTCTGGCTCTGATCACCCTCGTCTCGGTCAACAGCGACCTCACCGGAACCCTCGGGGCGATCGCCGGGTCGTGGTTCGCCGCCCACCTGGTACCCCTGAGCATCGGCGGGACGTCCCTCGGAGTCGCACCGCTCCTGCCGACATTGGTCATCGGCTGGTCCGTCGCCCGTACCGTCCACCACGCCGTGGACTCCGACACCGACCGCCGCATGGTTCGGTGGGTGTTCGCGGCATCGATGGCCGGCCCACTCGCCGTCACTGCCATCGCCCTGGCCGTCGCCAAGGACGCGTCCACCGTCATCGGACTGTCCAGCCCCAACGCACTCGTCGCCTTCTCCTGGGTCGCAGGCGTGCACGCGGCCGCATCCGGCACCGGCTTGATTCTCGCGCGCTGGGACTCACTGGTGATCCGCCGCGGACTCCCGGACTGGGTGCGCGCGCTCGTTGCGCCCTTCGTGCGCGCGATGTCGATCCTTGCCGCAGGCGGCGCGGCCGTCGTACTGCTGGCCCTGCTCGCCTCATGGGAGACCGCGGGCGCGCTGGTCGAGAGCGGGCGCGATGTCGTCGGCATGCTCGGGTTGACCGTGGTGTCGGTGCTCTACCTTCCCAACGTCGTGATCGGTGCCCTCGCGGTGGCCACCGGTTCCACTGCCGGGTTCGGCGAGGCGTCTGTCAGCCTGTTCTCCACCACGGGAGGTCCGCTCCCGCCGCTGCCGATCCTCGCCGTCCTCCCCGAAGGACCGGCCCAGACGATCTGGGTCGTGATGCTCGTCGTCCCGATCGGTGCCGGACTGCTGCTCGGCCGTGACTGCGCCATCCGCAGCGCCGACATCCAGGTCGCTGTGTCGTCCGTGTGGATCGTCGCGGCTGCAACCGGCGTGCTCGCAGCGCTGTTCGGCTACGCCGCAGGCGGCAACCTCGGCACCTTCGGCACCGTCGAAGTCACCGTGTGGAGCTTCGGGCTGCTGACATTCGCGTGGCTGGCCGTCGTCGGGTCCGCCTCCGCAGCCTTCGTCGTGTGGCGACGAGCAGAACCCGAGCCGGTCCAGGACGAGCCCGCTCCGACTCCTGTACCCGCGGCGGCCGAGTTGGCGATCGAGGCCGCCCCAGCCGAGTCCGAGGACGACGAACAGGTCGAGGAGGTCGTCGAGGCGGAGGTCGTGGACGAGGCGGTGGACGATGTCCCGGCCGAGATGCCCCCGGCCGAAGAACCGGACGCACCCGTCGAGGCCGCTACCGACGAACCGTTGGACGCCGAGGTCGTCGCGCCGCCCGGAGACCAGGACGGACCTGCCCGGTAGGGCTCGGAGGCGCAGCGACTAGGCTTTCCGCTGGCTCGAACGATCCGCCTCGATAATTCAGGAGTAGTGCGCTGACTGCCTTGCGTGAGACACCCGCGCGGGTCGTCGTCCTCGCATCGGGGACCGGCTCGCTCCTGCAGTCGCTCATAGCCGCGACTGCCACCGAGAACTATCCAGCCCGCATCGTCGCCGTCGGAGTCGATCGCGACTGCGACGCGGCCCGCCGTGCCGACGAGGCCGGAATCGCGAACTTCCGAATCGGGCTGAAGGACCATGCCGATCGGGCCCAGTGGGACATCGCACTCACCGAAGCCGTCCTGGGTCACCGGCCCGACCTGATCGTCACCGCCGGGTTCATGAAGATCCTCGGCCCGCAGTTCCTCGATGCTTTCGACGGACGCATCGTCAACACCCACCCCGCGCTGCTGCCGTCGTTCCCCGGCGCACATGCCGTGCGGGATGCACTCGACCACGGCGTCAAACTGACCGGTTCGACGGTTCATCTGGTCGATTCCGGCGTCGACACCGGGCCGATCCTCGCGCAGGAAGCCGTACCGGTTCTCGACGGCGACGACGAATCTGCGTTGCACGAACGCATCAAGACTGTGGAGCGACGGTTGCTGGTCGACGTGATCGCAGCCGTGGCCGCCAAAGGTGTCACCTCCGATGGACGAAAGGCTCAGATAATCCGATGAGTGAACGTAAAGCAGTGCGCCGCGCGCTGGTCAGCGTCTACGACAAGACCGGACTGATCGAACTGGCGACCGGCTTGCACAGCGCAGGCGTCGCTCTTGTGTCCACCGGATCGACGGCGAGCAAGATCGCCGACGCCGGAATCCCGGTCACCAAGGTCGAGGACCTCACCGGATTTCCCGAGACCCTCGAGGGGCGCGTCAAGACGCTCCACCCTCGGGTGCACGCAGGCGTGCTCGCCGACACCCGTAAGCCCGAGCATCTTTCGCAGCTCGAGGAACTGGGCATCGAAGCGTTCGAGCTCGTCGTGGTGAACCTCTACCCGTTCACCGAGACCGTTGCCAGCGGGGCGACGCCGGACGAATGCGTCGAGCAGATCGACATCGGCGGACCGTCGATGGTGCGCGCCGCGGCCAAGAATCATCCGTCGGTGGCCGTCGTCGTCGACCCGGCTCGCTACGAGGACGTGCTCACGGCCGTCTCCGGTGGCGGATTCACCCTCGCCGAGCGTACGTCGCTTGCGGCACAGGCCTTTCAGCACACGGCTGCCTACGACGTCGCGGTGGCATCGTGGATGAGCAACGTACTGACTCCCGACACCGAGACGGTGTTCCCGGAATGGATCGGCGGCACCTGGGACCGCTCGGCCGTGCTCCGCTACGGCGAGAACCCGCATCAGAAGGCGGCCCTGTATGTCGACTCGTCCGCTGCCGCAGGTATCGCGCAGGCCGAGCAGTTGCACGGTAAAGAGATGTCGTACAACAACTTCACCGATTCCGATGCGGCCTGGCGCGCGGCGTTCGATCACGCCGAGCCCACCGTCGCCATCATCAAGCACGCCAATCCGTGCGGTATCGCCGTCGGCGAGGACATCGCCGAGGCACATCGCAAGGCCCACGCCTGCGATCCGGTGAGCGCGTACGGCGGCGTCATCGCAGCCAACCGTGAGGTCACCGTCGAGATGGCCGAGCAGGTGGCCGAGATCTTCACCGAGGTCATCATCGCGCCGTCCTACGCCGACGGTGCACTCGGAGTGTTGCAGCGCAAGAAGAACATTCGCGTCCTGCTCGCGGTCGCACCACCCACCTCGGGCGTCGAACTCAAGCCCATCTCCGGCGGCGCACTGCTGCAGCAGCGGGACGTGCTCGACGCGGACGGCGACAACCCGGCCAACTGGACTCTCGCCGCCGGCGAACCCGCCGACGAGCAGACCTTGAAGGATCTCGAATTCGCCTGGCGTGCAGGCAGGGCCGTGAAGTCCAACGCAATTCTGCTCGCCCACGACGGTGCGTCCGTCGGCGTCGGAATGGGCCAGGTCAACCGCGTCGACGCCGCCCACCTCGCCGTGCAGCGAGCCGGGGATCGCGTCGTCGGTTCGGTCGCGTCCTCGGATGCGTTCTTCCCGTTCCCCGACGGCCTCCAGGTCCTCATGAGCGCAGGCGTCAAAGCCGTTGTGCAGCCAGGTGGTTCGGTACGCGACAACGAAGTGATCGCCGCGGCACAGGACGCGGGAGTGACGCTGTATCTGACGGGTTCGCGGCACTTCGCTCACTGATACCGTCCCGCCGAGCTCGAAGTTATGGACGGATTTCGCCGCAAATCCATCCATAACTTCGAGCTCGGCTAGACCTCGGCCCCGGCAGCGCGCAGTTTGTCGCGAACTCGCGCTGCGACTCCCCACGGATCGGTGCGCAATTGCATCGCGCTCACTCGGATCACCGTCCAGCCGAGTGATTCGAGGAGGTGCTGGCGCTCGATGTCCCAGGCCCGTTGCCTTTCGTCGGACCAGTGCTGCTCGCCGTCGTACTCCACCGCCACCTTCCACCGTGCCCAGCCGATGTCGATGCGGGCGAACGCCCTTCCGTCCGGACCCACCACCTCGATCTGAGTTTGCGGGCGAGGTAGGCCCGCTTCCATGAGAGCCAGTCTGGTGTGTGTCTCCTGTGGTGATTCCGCGCCAGCGTCGACCACAGCCAGCACGGCTCTGAGTTGAACGATGCCGCGGGCACCTCG
Organism: Rhodococcus sp. 06-462-5; assembly: GCF_002258315.1. GTDB lineage: Bacteria > Actinomycetota > Actinomycetes > Mycobacteriales > Mycobacteriaceae > Rhodococcoides. The sequence continues at coordinate 55,076 of NZ_NOYD01000028.1, forward strand.
ATGGTTCTCGGCAAGCCGGGTGATGTCGTGAACGCCCACCCCGGTCGCACGACACAATGCATCCAGCCGTGCCACGGCGGTTCCGAACGGCCTGCGTCGGCCCAGATCGTAGGCAGTTCGGGCGACGGTGGTGACGACCAAGCCGTCGACAGTCTCGATTTCTTCCGGCAGCAACTCGTCGAAGCCGATCCGGAGGCCGTCGAACTTCCGTCTGTGTTCGGCCCAGATGAGCTCGGCATCGTGGTCGGCAGAGATCCAGCCCGATCCGTGCACCGCCGCGGCGCTCAGGCCTGACACCACTGCTCGTCCGCGGGAATACAACCAAGCCGCTCTTGCTCTGGTGGGCGCGTCCAGTTCGCAACCCGGGTCGATGTAGACGTCACGATAGATTCGACGAAAGTGCTGCCGGAGCTGCTGGCGCGTGACCATCCCGTTTGCCATTGCTTCGGATCCGACGAACGGTGCGCTGTCCATCCATGCACAGTGGCATCGGATTCAGGCGAATAGTGGGCCGAGCGCTGGCTGTGGATGAACAAAATAGTTGTCCACAGTTATGCCGCTGTGATCAATATCGGGCCGAGATGTGTATCGGCTGCCGAGCTCGAAGTTGTGGACGGAATTTGCCCGAATTTCGTCCACAACTTCGAGTTCGCGAGGACGGGAACATCGCTCTCGATGGCAGCATCGGCCAAACGCTCGTAGCGTGGAGAAGTGACCTCTACCAAACCTGGCATCTCCACTCTCGGCGAACTCAAGGCATCCGGACATCGGCAGCGGTCGATCAAGGAAGAGCTGCGGGAAAATCTTCTGAAGGCATTGCGTGACGGCACCGATCCGTGGCCGGGGATCGTCGGATTCGGCTCGACGGTGTTGCCGCAGTTCGAGCGCGCGATTCTGGCCGGTCACGACGTGGTGCTGCTCGGCGAGCGCGGGCAGGGCAAGACGCGGCTGCTGCGCACCCTGAATCTGCTGCTCGACGAGTGGGTGCCGGTGATCGCCGGAGCCGAACTCGGGGAGCATCCGTACGAGCCGATCACCCCAGCCAGCATCAGGAAAGCGAAGGAACTCGGCGACGACCTGCCCGTCGAGTGGCGGCATCGCAGCGAGCGGTACGCCGAGAAGCTCGCGACCCCGGATACCTCGGTGGCCGACCTCGTCGGCGACGTCGATCCCGTCAAGGTGGCGGAGGGCCGCAGCCTCGGCGATCCCGAGACCATTCACTTCGGGCTCGTTCCGCGCAGCCATCGCGGCATCGTGGCGATCAACGAGCTCCCCGACCTCGCCGAGCGCATTCAGGTGTCGCTGCTCAACGTCATGGAGGAGCGCGACATCCAGGTCCGCGGCTACACCCTGCGTCTGCCGCTGGACGTGATGCTGGTGGCGAGCGCGAACCCCGAGGATTACACCAATCGCGGACGCATCATCACCCCGCTCAAGGACCGTTTCGGCGCGGAGATCAGGACGCACTACCCCCTCGAGCTCGACGCCGAGGTGGCCGTCATCGACCAGGAAGCGGAGCTGCAGGCCACCGTTCCCACTTATCTGCTCGAGGTGCTGGCTCGATTCACCCGACTGCTGCGCGAGTCGCCGTCGGTGGATCAGCGGTCCGGCGTCTCTGCTCGCTTCGCCATAGCAGCGGCCGAAACCATCGCTGCCGCAGCCGTTCACCGGGCAGCGATACTCGGAGAGGCCGAGCCCGTGGCCCGGCCGGTCGACCTCGGCACCATCATCGAGGTGCTCCGCGGCAAGGTCGAATTCGAGTCGGGTGAGGAAGGCCGCGAAATCGAAGTCCTCGAGCACATGTTGCGCCGGGCGACTGCCGATACCGTCCGAGCCCACCTCGGCGGCATCAACCTCGCCGCTCTGGTGACGGCGATCGAGACGGGCGAGCCCATCGTCACCGGCGATCGCATCACCGCCAAGGCGTTGCTCGACGAGCTTCCCGACGTCGAGGTCATCGGCGACATCCACGAGCGGCTCAACGCCACCTCGGACGGCGAGAAGGCCGCCGCGGTCGAACTCGCACTCGAGGGTCTCTACCTCGCGCGCCGGATCTCCAAGGACCCCGACGACGACGGTCAGACGGTGTACAGCTGATGCGTCGCTCCAGATACGGGCGGTATCACGACGGGCCGGATCCCCTTGCGCCACCGGTGGATCTGCGCGAAGCGCTCGACGCCATCGGCGAGGACGTGCTCGAGGGCGCGTCGCCGCGTCGGGCATTGCAGGAGATGCTGCGACGCGGGACGAAGAACATGCGTGGGCTCGACGACCTGGCAGCCCAAGCCGCGAAGCGTCGACGAGATCTGTTGAAGAAGAACAACCTCGACGGCACGTTGCAGGAAGTGCGTGAGCTGCTGGACAAGGCGGTACTCGAGGAACGTAAGGCACTTGCACGTGCCCTCGATGACGACGCACGGTTCCAGGAGATGCAGATCGGTGACCTGTCACCGTCCACTGCCCAAGCGGTGCAGGAGCTTTCGGACTACGACTGGCGCTCGTCGGAGGCTCGCGAGAACTACGAGAAGATCAAGGATCTGCTCGGACGCGAGATGCTGGACCAGCGTTTCGCGGGCATGAAGCAGGCCCTCGAAGGTGCAACCGACGAGGACCGTCAGGCCATCAGCGAGATGCTGGAAGACCTCAACGAGTTGCTCGACGCCCACAACAAGGGTGAGGACACCGGCGAGCAGTTCGAGCAGTTCATGGACAAGCACGGTCAGCATTTTCCGGAGAATCCGAAGAATGTCGACGAACTGTTGGACTCCCTCGCTCAACGTGCAGCGGCCGCCCAGCGGCTTCGCAATTCGCTCAGTCCCGAGCAGCGGGCCGAGCTCGATGCGTTGGCGCAGCAGGCCTTCGGTGACTCGAATCTGCTGAGCCAGCTCGATCAGCTCGATCAGAATCTGCAGCAGGCCCGGCCCGGTGAGGACTGGGACGGCTCGCAGAACTTCCGCGGCGAGAACGGGATGGGACTCGGCGACGGCACGGGTGCGCTTCAGGACATCGCAGACCTCGAGAACCTGGGCAATCAGCTCTCGCAGCAGTACAACGGGGCTGCCCTGGACGACATCGACGCCGACGCGTTGCTGAAGCAACTGGGGCCGGAGGCCGCGGCCGATGCGCGGATGCTCGCCGAGCTCGAAAAGGCGCTGCAGCAGCAGGGTTTCATGGACAAGGGTGCCGACGGCCAATGGCGTTTGTCACCGAAGGCGATGCGGCAGTTGGGGCAGTCGGCGCTGAAGGATGTCGCCGGAAAGCTGTCCCGACGCGGCGGCGAGCGAGACACCCGCAAGGCGGGCGCGATGGGAGAGCCCACCGGTGCGTCGCGGGCCTGGGAGTTCGGTGACACCGAGCCGTGGGACGTCACCCGCACGGTCAACAATGCGGTACTGCGCTCGGCGGCAACAGGATCTGGCTTTCCGGTGCAGTTGCAGGTGACCGATGTCGAGATCAGCGAGACCGAGACGCGAACGCAGGCCGCCGTGGCGCTGCTCGTCGACACGTCGTTCTCGATGGTGATGGACGGCCGTTGGGTGCCGATGAAGCGCACAGCACTCGCGCTGAATCACTTGGTGAGCACCCGATTCCGCGGAGACGATCTGCAACTCATCGGATTCGGCAGGCACGCACAGACATTGACGGCCTCCGAGTTGGCCGGGCTGGACGGTGCGTACGACCAGGGCACCAATCTGCACCACGCGCTGATGCTTGCGGTGCGGCATCTGCGACGTCATCCCAACGCGCAACCGGTGGTGTTGATCGTGACCGACGGTGAGCCGACGGCGCATCTGGAGCCCGACGGCCATGCGTATTTCGATTACCCACCGTCGTCGAAGACGCTCGGGCTGACCGTGCGTGAACTCGACACCGTCGCGAAACTCGGTGCGCAGGTGACGATCTTCCGGCTCGGCGACGATCCAGGCCTCGCGCGGGTGGTCGACAAGATGGCCGAGCGGGTGGGCGGACGCGTCATCGCGCCGGATCTCGACGGACTCGGAGCAGCGGTGGTGACCGACTACCTCAAGCGTCGGCGATCGTAGTTACTTCTCCGCTGCCTTGATCTCTACCGACACTCCGCCCCAGAAGGCGAAACCGGTGATGATCACGCGCGGCGCACCGGGGTGCGTCGCGCTGACGTGCTCGAAGCCGCCCATGATGCCCATGCCGCGGACTTCGACGCTCACTCCGGGCGGCACCGTGACCTCGATGCCGCCCATGATGGCGACGCAGTTGATGGTGGTTTCCTCGGAGGTGAACGACGCGCGGCGTAGGTCGAGTTCGATTCCGCCCCAGAATGCGAACGCGTCGATCCGCCCCGCCGGGGTCCACTCTCCTTTGCGCACGGCACCACTCATGATGGCGATCACGCGGTCGTTCGCGGAGCCACCGGAGGGTGCAGGGGCCGGAGGCGGAGACAGGACGAGGTCGCCGGTCAGCACGTCGAGTTCGCCGTAGGTCTTCGCCTGGTACACCGCGGCGGTGCGCTCGTCGTATTCGCTCACGGTCAGTTGGCCGTTGGCGAAAGCGTCGCTCAGCAACTGCGCGACGAGGTTCCTGTCCGCATCGGCTGCGCGAACCTGGCTTCGATCTCGTTCGGGGAGATGATCGCTCACCGATCGGACCCTACCTTTTGGAAGGTCAGGCCGCATTCAGGATCGTGCGGCTCCCCAGCGGTGAAGCAAGGGTCATCTGCATGGTGGCGTAGACGGCAACCATGATGCAGGACTTGTCCGCAGCGTCGGGCCGGGTTCCGGTACGCAGCTCGATGGTGACCGTGGTGTCGGTCTCGGTCACCGTTGCGTCGGCCCCGTAGCACTCGGGAGTGCCGGTGACGAAGTGGACCGCGATGGTGTTGGGGGAAATCTGGCTCCACGACTCGAATGGAGTGGTGGTGGCACGGATCAGATCGGCGGTCGGCTCGAACATCGTGCCGACGTCGCCGACGGGCACCTCGTGCGGAACCGGAGGTGCGCTGGGTTGCTGGGCGAACCCCACAGGGGTGGTGGATCCGACTGTCGGGGTTGTGTCCTCGTCGCCACCGGAGGCGGTGCTGCAGCCGACCAGCAGCAGGCACAACATGACACCTGCAGCGAGAAACCTCATGAATCCAACGTAGCGCTGGGAGCTGAGGAGAACCTTTGTGTTCGGCTCATGCGAGGAAGACCGTCACGAGCGCTATGACGGGGATCGAGACGAGCGTGGTCACGAACGCGGTGTCTCGGGCGAGCACCACCCCGCGCTGGTAGCGGCTGGCGAAGACGAACACGTTCTGGGCTGTGGGCAGCGCCGAGACGACGACGATGGCGAACAGATCGTGGCCGTCCAGACCGAAGACGAACTTGGCCATGAGGTAGCCCAGGAGGGGCTGGAGTGCCATCTTGAACACCGTGGCCAGAGCAACGTCCCGACGTGGACTGATGCCCTTCTGCAGTACCCGGGCACCGTAGAGGGACAGGCCGAAGGCGAGCAGCGCACCGGGGACCGATGCATTCCCGACGAGTTGGAATGGCTGCATCAATGCCTCGGGCAGCTCGAATCCGGTGATCGACAGCACCAGTCCCGCTGCGCCGGCCAGCACGATCGGGTTCCGGAACGGCGTGGTGACGGTCTTGAACAGGGAAACCTTGTCGATCTTGGTGGAGATGTCGAGAATCGTCACCGCGATCGGGGTGTAGATCATGATCTGGAACAGCAGCAGGGGAGCAACGAAGTTCGCGTCGCCGAGTACGAACACGGCGATCGGGATGCCCAGGTTGGCGGCGTTGACGTACGAACTCGCGAGTGCGCCGACGGTCGCGTCGGGCACGGTCCGTTTCAGCGCGAGCTTGGCTATGACGAAATAGATCGCTCCGACGAGCAGAGCCGTGGAGCCGGCGACGGCCAATACGGGCGAGAGGATGACCGACAGGTCCGAGTTCGCCAATGTGACGAACAGCAATGCAGGGGTCGCTACGAAGAACACGAGTCTGCTCAGGACGAACTGGCCGTGTTCGCCGAGCACCTTCAAGTGGGCTAGGAGGTACCCCAGAGCGATGACGACGAAGATGACGGTGAAGCCTTCTAGAACGCCGGACATCTACGAACTGCTCATCTCTTGCTAGGCAACGACAGAAAGGCCACGTAGCCGGATGGCTACGTGGCCTTTCTCGAAAGCTGATTCAGCGGCTGGTGAACGGCAGCAACGCCATTTCACGAGCGTTCTTCACTGCGACAGCGACCTGGCGCTGTTGCTGCGGGGTGAGCCCGGTGACCCGACGGCTGCGGATCTTGCCGCGGTCCGAGATGAACTGACGAAGGAGGTTGATGTCCTTGTAGTCCACCGTGGTGACCTTGGCGGCGTTCAACGGGTTCTTCTTCGGTCGACGGCCTGCCTCTGCGCGGACCTTCTTCGACGGTGCTCTCTTGACTGCCATCTGAAACCTTTTCCCTTTACCAGCTCGACTTGTGGACGCCTGGCAGTTCCCCGCGGTGAGCCATCTCGCGCATTTTCACGCGGGACAGCCCGAATTTCCGAAGGTAACCGCGCGGACGTCCATCCGCAGCGTCACGATTGCGTAATCGTACCGGACTCGAATCGCGCGGCAGACGCTGCAGTGCTGCTTGGGCCTGCGCGCGCTCGGAGTCGCTGCTCGAGGGCTTGCGGATGGTCTCTTTGAGCTCTGCTCGACGCGTTGCCCACCGGGCGACGACGATCTTGCGTTGCTCGTTCTTCGCGATCTTCGACTTCTTCGCCACTTCTATCGTTCCTCTCGGAAGTCGACGTGCTTGCGGACGACCGGGTCGTATTTCTTCATCACCAGTCGGTCGGGGTCGTTGCGACGGTTCTTGCGGGTGACGTAGGTGTAGCCGGTACCGGCGGTCGACTTCAGCTTGACGATCGGACGGACGTCCGTGCTCTTGCCCATCAGATCTTCTCCCCGCGTGCGCGCAGTTTCGCCACCACGGCGTCGATGCCGTCGCGGTCGATGGTCTTGATGCCCTTGGCCGAGAGGGTGAGGGTGACGCGTCGGCCGAGGCTCGGCGCGTAGTAGGTCTTGCGCTGGATGTTGGGATCCCATCTCCGACTGGTGCGCACGTGGGAGTGCGAGACCGATTTTCCGAATCCGGGGGTGCGGCCGGTGACTTGACAGTGCGCTGACATGAGCACTCCTTTCTTGCCGTTATGACAATCGTTTTCGACAAAGCGTGTTCACGAATGTAGCGTGCATTCACAAGTAATGACAATCGTTGTCGAGAAGGAGGCTGCTCGTGAACAACTCACCGGACGATCGAACCCCGATGGTCCTCGTCTCCGGCTGGACCGGAGCCATGGACGCAGTCGTGACATCTTTGCTCGCGCCGGGGACCGTCGCGGTCCGCCACGATCTGAGCCGCGTCACCGAAGGCGTCGTGCGCCGCACGCTCACCGTGCTGGGGGAGAACCCGCGCGAGACCATTCTGGAGCTGGCGCACGGCTGCGTCTCGTGCACGCTTCGGGAGGATCTACTGCCGCTGTTGCGCGCGCTGTCCACCCGCAGCAACGTCGATCGCATCGTGCTCGCCATGGACCCCGCGCTCGAGCCCGAGGCTCTGTGCTGGGCCGTGGACAACGTCGTCGTCGCGGGTGTCGTCGGGCGGATCGACGGCCCCGCCTCGCGTGACGTCCGCATCGAGGCGGTGGTCGACTGCCTCGACGCCGCAACCTGGCTGGCCGACGCCACCGGCGACGACGCCATGGCCGACCGAGGCATCGTCGCCAGTGGCGACGACGATCGAACCGTCGCGCAATTGGTGGTCGGGCAGGTCGACTACGCCGATGCGCTCGTTGTCACTGCAGGCCCCGACGTGGACGCGTGGGAGCGCGCCCGGCTCGCTGCCGTCCTGGCACGGTTGGCACCGAACGCTCCCGTCGTATGGGTGTCCCAGGACGCAATGGTCGACGCCCCAGCACTTCTCGCGAGTGTCCCTGCAGATGCCCGACGCGGTGCGATCAGCGATGCGCACTCACCGCTGCTGCGTGGCCAGCCGCCGTTGACTGTCGACTGCGGCGTCACCCTGGTCGAATTCACCGCGACGCGGCCGTTCCATCCCGAGCGGTTCCACGAGGCGATCGACGTACTGCTCGATGGCGTCGTCACTGCACGGGGGCGGGCGTGGGTGGCCACTCAGCCCGACGAGGCGCTCTGGATCGAATCGGCAGGCGGCGGGCTGCGGGTGGCGAGCGCCGGAAAATGGCTTGCCGCAATGACACCGGAGCAGCAGGAGCGCGTCGACGCCACCCGTCGGGCAATGGCGGCGCTGCGGTGGGACGAGAAGTTCGGTGATCGAGACACGTCGCTGGTGATCCTCGTCCACGAGGCCGACCCCACCGAGATCGACCGAACTCTGCAGTGGGCGTTGGTATCCGACGACGAAATGACAGACACTGCGGCCTGGTCCACCTGGAACGACCCATTCGGTCAGTGGCACGAAGACCCCTGCGAGAGCAGCGAATCCCCGTACGCAGAACAATCACGAGAGGCAACAGAATGAAACCAGGCATCCACCCGGACTACCACCCGGTCGTGTTCCAGGACTCGAGTACCGGCAACAAGTTCCTCACCCGATCCACCGTCACGTCAGCCCGCGAGACCGAGTGGAAAGATGGCAACACCTACCCGCTGATCGTCGTCGACGTCTCGTCGGAATCGCACCCCTTCTGGACCGGAGCCGCCCGCGTGATGGACACCCAGGGACGCGTCGAGAAGTTCGAGAAGCGATACGGCCGGCGAAGCCGAAAGGACGCCTGAATCATGGCTGTTCCGAAGAGGAAGATGTCGCGCTCGAACACTCGAAGCCGTCGGGCGCAATGGAAAGCCGTTGCCCCTGATCTGGTGACGGTGCGTTTTCAGGGTCGAGAGTTCCGCGTGCCACGCCGATTGGTCAAAGCAGTGCAGACCGGGGTGTACGACCCGAGCTGACTCGCAACGGGTCTATCTTCACTTTCATGAACGATGGACCCAGTGCGCGAGATGTGAAGCGGTGGCGCCAGTACCTCGCCGACGAGCGAGCCGAGGCCGCCGTCTATCGCGATCTGGCAGGCCGACGCACCGGCGAGGAGCGCGAGATCCTGCTCGCACTCGCCGATGCGGAAGGCCGCCACGAGCAGCATTGGCGAAATCTGCTGGGCGATCGTGTTGGAATGCCGCTCAAGGGTGACATCCGCACCCGCATCCTCGGGGTGTTGGCACGTCGCTTCGGTTCGGTGTTCGTACTCGCGCTGGCCCAACGAGCCGAAACCCGTTCTCCGTACGCCACCGACGCCGACGCCACGGAGGCGATGACGGCCGACGAACAGATCCACGCCGAGGTCATCAGGGCACTGGCGGCTCGCGGCCGCAATCGACTGTCCGGAACGTTCCGGGCCGCGGTGTTCGGTGCCAACGACGGACTGGTGAGCAACCTTGCTCTCGTTCTGGGTATCAGCGGCTCCGGGGTGTCCAACCAGATCGTCCTGGTCACCGGTCTCGCGGGACTGCTTGCAGGCGCGCTGTCGATGGGTGCGGGCGAATACGTCTCTGTCCGTTCACAACGCGAGTTGCTCGAGGCGTCGTCGCCGGACAGTGGGGCGCGCGATGCCGTCCAACACCTCGACGTCGACGCCAACGAACTGGCGCTGGTCTACCGAGCCCGGGGGATGACCCACGAGGAGGCCGACGCCAAAGCGGCGGAAGTGCTGCGAGTGCTCCCTGCCGACGAGATGGCCCCCGACGTCGACCAGCACGAGTCCATCGGAACCGGCCTCGGTGCCGCCGGCGCCAGCTTCTGCTTCTTCGCCTCCGGTGCCGTCATCCCGGTGCTGCCGTATCTGTTCGGTCTCGAAGGCTATGTGGCACTTGCCGTTGCCGCCGTCCTCGTCGGAATTGCCTTGATCTGCACCGGCCTGGTGGTGGGACTGCTCAGCGGTGGGCCACCGGTCAAACGTGCTCTGCGACAACTGGCTATCGGCTACGGCGCGGCCGGGGCGACGTATCTGCTGGGCTTGGCATTCGGTGGGGGAGTGTAGGGCCCGGCGTTCTGGGCGAGATTGCACACTATCGGGCCCCATCGACGGGATTCCGTCGATGGGGTCCACCTCTGTGCATTCAGTCCCATCCCCGACGTCCCGAGTAATTCGCTCGCGTGGACGAGGGATCGATCGATAGGGTTCCGGTCATGCGTGCAACCGTTCTGTCTGGTGCCGCTCTCGACACGAGAGCCGGTATGAGCCCTGTGCTGCGCGCGTATTCACCGGAGCGATGTGCCGCTCTCTGCGGCAAACAAGCTCCGCTGGTGAATCGACCCATCGAATAGCGCCCTCTTGTGCAAGGGGGCAGGAAGGAACATCATGCCCCCGAACAAGGTGGGCTTGCGTTTGCTCAATTGGGCCTCACAGCTCGAGGACAAGACTCTGGAGCAGGCTCGTGAAACATCGTCGATGCCGTTCGTGCATCCGCACGTCGCCCTGATGCCCGACGCTCACAGCGGGATGGGAAGCGCAGTGGGAACGGTGATTCCTACACTGGGCGCAGTCATTCCGGCCGCTGTCGGAGTCGATATCGGTTGCGGAATGATCGGCGTCCGAACGGAATTCACCCTCGACGACGTCGACGGCCGTAATCTGACGGACCTGCGACTCGCCATCGAGGCAAGCATCCCGCTGTCGCCGGGCAACTACAACGTCGGCGTCGACCGGTGGGATTTCACCGCTCCGAAGCTACTCGAACTCGAGGAGTTGGCGGCCAAGGACGGTGTGGAGCTGAATCATTCACCGCAGTGGCGCGAGCAGCTCGGTTCGTTAGGAGGCGGAAATCACTATATCGAACTGTGCCTCGACGAGACCGATCGGGTGTGGCTGTTTCTGCACAGTGGGTCGAGGGGCGTGGGTAACAAGATCGCCAAGAAGCACATCGCGATCGCGCAGCGTCTGTGTGCGCAGTGGTGGATCCCGTTGCCCAACAAAGACTTGGCGTACCTGCCCGAGAGCTCCCGTGAATTCGGGCAGTACCTCCGAGAATTGAAGTGGGCGCAGCGGTTCGCATACCTGAACAGGGCCGAGATGATGGACAGGTTCAGTGCGGTATTTGCCGAGTGGATGGGAACCGACGACCACCGCGAGGTCGAGCGGATCAATTGCCATCACAACTACACGGTGAAGGAGAGCCACTTTCAGAAGGACGTGTGGCTCACCCGAAAGGGCGCGGTCGACGCACACGAGGGTGTCAAGGCGATCATTCCCGGGTCGATGGGAACTCGTTCGTACGTGGTCGTCGGCAAGGGCTCGAAGGCGGGGTTGTGCTCGGCGCCTCACGGTGCCGGTCGACAGTTCTCTCGGACCGAGGCCAGGAAGCGGTTCACTCACGAGAACCTGCGGGAGCGGATGGTAGGGATCGAATTTCGCGACAGTGCAGACTTCATCGACGAGATTCCCGACGCCTACAAGCCGATCGATGTCGTGATGGAGGACGCCCGTGACCTGGTGAGCATCGAGCACGAACTGCGGCAGATCCTCAACGTCAAGGGGACCTAGATCGACCTCCCGTCGTGCATAAAAATTCGTAGTGGGGTACGAAGTTCCGTGCACGACGGGATTGTCCGCGTTCGTCCCGTTGTGCATCGGTGTTCTCGTGTTGTTCACCCAACAACTTCGCTTGGTTAACGGATAGTGAGAGCGTCACCGTCACCATCGAGGCATGACGCTCAATCCCGCAGGCGAGACCGTCGCGACCGGAATCCCGGGCACGCTCGCCGAGAACATGACCATGGCCGAGCAGCACGATTGGCATCGGTCGTTCCTGCGGCGACACCCCGTCAGTCGACGAAATTTCCTGGTGGGAGCGGCCGCGACGGCCGCCGCGGTTGGCGTCGGGAACTCGGTGTTCGCGCGGACCGCGTACGCGCAGGACGCCCCTCTGGCCGTGGCGGGACGGCACATGGGATTCGGAAACGACCCGGCGACGCAGCTGCGGTTCTCCGCGCAGCTCTCGCGTAATCCCGGGCTCACCGGGGTCTTTCTCGATCACGGCCCCACGCCCGCACTCGGCGCTACGACGTCGGCCGAGGTGCGCAACCTGATCAGTCAGGTGCCACAGACCGACGGTGGAATTCTGTCGGCGGAGCAGTACTACGTACACGTACCCGTCGACAATCTGACGCCCAAGCTGCCGCACTACTACCGCTGGCGCACCGCCGACGGCTTCGTCAGCGATATCCGGAGCGCGTCTCCGGCCTTGCCGTCGGGCCGCATCGCACCGTTTCGATTCACGATGATGGGCGATCAGGGCGTCGACGAAACCCCCTCGCAACCGCCAGGTTTGGTCGCCGGCGACTACGACGACCAGTACTACAAGGCGGACAACGAGCCGTCGGTCAAGCACGCGCGAAACATCAATCGGCAGATCGCGGCCTCGCACCCGGATTTTCACATCCTCGCCGGTGACATCGCGTACGCGGACCCGTCCGGTGCCGGACTGCCGCCGCAGTTCGCGAAGCACGGTCAGACGCCGCCGAAGGGGTTCGACAAATTCAACCCGTTCGTCTGGGACGGCTACTTCCAGGCGATCGAAGCCAGTGCATCGACCGCGCCGTGGTTGTTCGCCACCGGCAACCACGACATGGAAGCGCTGTACAGCCCCAACGGCTACGGCGGACATGCCGCGCGGCTCGATCAGCCGACCAACGGACCCAAGGGATGCCCGTCGGCGTACTCGTTCGTCTACGGCAACACTGCCGTTCTGTCGCTCGACGCGAACGACGTCAGCTACGAGATCAAGGCCAACACCGGGTACAGCGGAGGAGCCCAGAGCAGCTGGGTGGAACAGACACTGGCGAAGTACCGCGCCGATCCGAACATCGACTTCATCGTCTGCTTCTTCCACCATTGCGCGTATTCGACCACGTCGACGCACGCGAGCGACGGCGGCGTGCGTGACGCCTGGGTTGCGCTGTTCGACAGGTACGAGGTGGATGTAGTGCTCCAGGCGCACAATCACGTCTTCGAGCGCACCGATCCCATTCGTGGCAACCGGGCGACTCGGGTCGCCGGTGACAACGCCACGGTCAAGGGAAAGAACGACGGCACCGTGTATTACACCGTCGGCGGTGGTGGTCGTCCTCGGTACACGTTCCAGGACGGCGAGGGTGTGAGCTACCGCGGCAACGAGTTACCCGACACCGCAGTTCCCAACAGTTACGTATGGGCACCCGACGGCACCAAATCGGCCGAGTCCATCACCTGGTCTCGGGTGCGATTCCTCAACTACTCGTTCGTCAGAGTCGATGTGGTGCCGGGTATTCCGGGCATCACCGCCAGCAGGATGACGATCGGTGCGATCGACGAATACGGCAACGAGTTCGACCGTCTGACGTTCGAGCGAGACATCCCGGTGGGTCCGGTGTTCGGTTCGTCCTAGTGCCTGCGGCAGTGGTGTGGCTGAGTGCCGTGGAGGGCACCTAACCGCACCACTGCGCGGAGCGCACTACAACCACTTCTGACGCTTGAACACCACGAACAGTGCAGTGGAGCAGATCACCATGGCGATCAGAGCCATCGGATAGCCGAGCTGCCACGTCAATTCCGGCATGTCCTCGAAGTTCATGCCGTAGATGGCGGCGATCAGCGAGGGCGCGAAAAGGATTGCGCCCCAGGACGAGATGCGTTTGACCTGTTCGTTCTGCTCCAGGCTGGCCACGGTCATGTTGCGCATCTCCTCGTTCTGCTGCTGCGCAACGATGGTCGAGTGCACGGTCAACGCATTCTGCAGGTTGGAGCGGAAGGACTCGATGCGGTCGGACACGCGGATCGCGTGATCGTGCACGTCGCGCAGGTATCGCTGCAGTTCCACGTCGACGTTGTACTTGTCCGAACCTCGCTTGAGTGATTCGATCATCTCGACGAGCGGCTTTGCAGCACGGTCGAATTCGGACACCTCGCGGAGCAGTGAGTAGATGCGACGCGATACCGACGGGTCGCCGGTGAACAGCTGATCCTCGATCTCGTCGATGTCGTTCTGCAGTCCGGTCACCACCGGTACGTACTCGTCTACCACTTGATCGAGGATGCCGTAGAGGATCGCCTCGGGACCGAGTTCGAGCAGTTCAGGGGAGCCCTCCAGGCGCTTGCGCACCATTGCCAGATCGGGGGATTCGGCATGGCGAATGGTGACGACGAAATCGGGTCCGAGGAAAATGTGCAATTCGCCGAATTCGACCTTCTCGGTCTCGTCGACGTATCGAGCGGGCCGCAGTACGACGAACAGTTGCTCGGCGTACCGTTCCAGCTTCGGCCGCTGGTGGGCGGCAATGGCGTCCTCGACAGCGAGGCGGTGCAGACCGAACTCGCCTGCCACCGACATGATTTCGGCGACCTCTGGGCGGTACAGCCCGATCCACGCCATTCCGTGCCGCTCGCGCATCAACTCGAAAGTGATGTCGAGGCTCTCGGGATTGGCAGTACGTTTCCCGTCGACGTAGACGGCATTGTCGATGATCGGCACTTGTTCGTTCACCTCGGCTCTGCGAAATTCTGCTGCGCACCGAGACTATCGCCTGTGGCAACAACGCCGACAGTCCAGCCGCCGTCGACGACTGGACCGTGCGTCCGAGCTAGTGAACAGTTCCGGTGATCACGAGAATTGCGGCGTTCTTGTCGACCTCGACCCCCTTCTGGTAGTTGGTTCCGATTGCTGTTCCGTCGGTGTCGGACCCCTTGATGTTGACGGTTGTGAATCCGAGATCCTCCAGGGTCTGTTCGGCTGCGGTTGCTGTCATGTCGTAGACGTCCGGGATCTTGATCAGGTTGTCGGAGGTCGACGCGTTGGCGACGGCTCCACCGCCCAGCGTGAGTGCTGCAGCAGCTGCGACGGCTGCGATCGACTTCTTGAATCCACTGCGCATGATGTGCTCCTCGTTGTCGTGATCGGTGATGTCTCGAAGTTGCTCGCCGATGCTGTGGTGGACCTCGGATGTTGCTGTCAACTCCCTGTCAGCGCCGTGACATGCTGGTCCGATGCTTCTCGACGTGCTCGGATTGATCGGTATCGCGGCCTTCGCGGCCTCCGGTGCGTTGATCGGAGTGCATCGCCGGTTGGACCTGTTCGGGGTCTGCGTCGTCGGAATCACGACGGGCATCGGCGGCGGAATCATCCGCGATCTGCTGCTCGGCATTCACCCGCCGACGTCCCTGGACACGTGGCCGAACCTCACCGTCGGCTTCGCCGCCTCGCTGGTCGTGTTCGTTGCGCACCGACAGATGGGCAAGGTTCGGCGCGGAGTTCTGGTGCTCGACGCGTTCGGGATGGGACTGTTCGCATCGACCGGTGCGACGATCGCGTTGGCTGCAGGCGGAAGCGCGTTGGCGGGAGCTCTCATCGGCACCACGACGGCGGTGGCAGGCGGCGTGATCCGAGACGTGCTGGTCAACGAAGTTCCCCTACTGCTGCATCGGGACCTGTACGCCCTGCCTGCCTTGCTCGGGGCGACGGCCGTCGTGTTGGCCGATGCTGCGACCTTGCCGGAAAATGTCGGTCTGATCGTGGGAACACTGCTTGCGACGGGGTTGCGTCTGCTCGCGCTGTGGCGAAAGTGGAACCTCCCGCTGGCAAAGAACCTGCCTACGCTCTAGTCGCTATCCGCACCCCTCTCAGACATATCTCAGTCGACCAGGACAAACTGTACGAATGCGGATATTGGTGGTCGACGACGATCGAGCAGTGCGTGAGTCGCTGCGCAGGTCGCTGACGTTCAACGGGTACACCGTGGACCTTGCGGTCGACGGTCTCGACGCGCTCGAGCAGGTTGCGGCCGCGCGTCCCGACGCCTTGGTACTCGACGTGATGATGCCTCGCCTCGACGGCCTCGAGGTGTGTCGTCGATTGCGCAGCGTCGGTGACGACCTGCCGATTCTGGTGTTGACGGCACGGGACTCGGTGTCCGAGCGCGTTGCCGGCCTCGACGCCGGTGCCGACGACTACCTCCCCAAGCCGTTTGCGCTCGAGGAGCTGCTGGCTCGCCTGCGTGCGCTGCTTCGGCGTACCGCGATGGAAGCGGGCATCGATTCGGAGACCATGACGTTCGCGGACCTGTCGTTGGACCCGGTCACTCGTGAGGTCTCGCGCGCCGAACGCTCGATCAGCCTCACCCGGACCGAGTTCTCGTTGCTCGAGATGCTGATGACCAATCCGCGCCGAGTGCTCACCAGAAGTCGCATCCTCGAGGAAGTCTGGGGTTACGACTTCCCGACGTCGGGCAACGCGCTCGAGGTGTACGTCGGTTACTTGCGGCGCAAGACCGAGGCGGAGGGGGAGTCGCGGCTGATCCACACCGTTCGCGGTGTCGGGTACGTCCTGCGCGAGACGCCCCCGTGATGGTCGCGTCGTTCGGGCGCAAGTCGGCGGAAAATGTCGGCTCCTCGCCGACGGCGATGCGACCACCGATGCCGCTGACTCGGTCGGTGTCGCTGCGGTGGCGGGTGACGTTGCTCGCGGCCTCCGTCGTCGCAATTGCGGTGGCGGTCATGGCCATTGCCGCGTACACGGTGGTCTCGCGAGCATTGTACGGCGACGTGGACACTCAATTGCGTTCTCGCGCATCGGCTTTGGCGGAGTCTACGCTGGTGTCCTATGACCCGCGGTTCGTCGCCGGAGCCACGCTGTACAGCACCGATGTCAGTGTTGCGCTGATCTATCCGGACATGTCCAGCTACAACCCTCCTGGGCCCAAGGTGCCGATCGGCGATGCAGAGCTCGCTGTCGTGAGCGGAGAACAGGAATCGTCGTTGCGCACGCTCGACGATCAGCGGGTGCTCGCACTACGCACCAAGGACGGCAGCACTCTCGTCGTCGCACAGAGACTGCTGCCCACCGGGGAAGTTCTCGACCGTCTGGCGTGGGTGCTGTTGATCGTCGGTGCCTGCGGAGTGTTGTTGGCGGCCGGAGCGGGTATGGCCGTGGGACGCACCGGTTTACGCCCGATCGCCCGATTGACGGCGGCAGCGGAACGGGTGGCACGCACCGACGACCTCACGCCGATACCGGTGACCGGCGACGACGAGTTGGCGCGTCTGACCGAGAGTTTCAATACGATGCTCCGCGCACTGGCCGAATCGCGTGGTAGGCAGAGCAGATTGGTCGCCGATGCGGGCCATGAACTTCGCACCCCGTTGACCTCGCTGCGGACCAACATGGAGTTGCTCATCGCGGCGGGACGCCCCGGAGCGCCGTCCATCCCGGACGAGGACATGGCCGAGCTGCGGACCGACGTGGTGGCGCAGATTCAGGAATTGTCCACTCTGGTGGGTGATTTGGTCGATCTGGCGCGAGAGGATGCGCCGGAGACGGTGTTCGAGCGAGTCGATCTGGCCGATGCCGTCGAACGCAGTCTCGAGCGAGCACGCCGCCGTCGCAACGAGATCGACTTCGATGCGACGCTGATGCCGTGGTTCGTCTACGGGGATCAAGCAGGACTGTCGCGGGCCGTGCTGAATGTGCTCGACAACGCGGCCAAATGGAGTCCGAGCGGTGGTGAGGTGCGAATCGCCATGCGGCAGATCGGCGATGGCCTGCTGGAGTTGACGGTGGACGATGCGGGCCCCGGTATCCCCGAGGAAGATCGCGAGCTGGTGTTCGAGCGCTTCTATCGCTCGACGGCGTCGCGTTCGATGCCCGGATCCGGTCTGGGACTTGCCATCGTGCGGCAGGTGGTCGTCAAGCACGGCGGGACCATCGGGGTGGAGGTGTCCGAGCGGGGCGGCGCGCTGATTCGAATCGTGTTGCCCGGCGAGGGTGCTCCTGATCCCACGACACTCTCGGCAAACTGATAGCCGGATCTCAGCGCGCTCTCAGTACCGCCCTGCACAGTGAGTAGCAAGAAGGCGGGCGGACCTTTGGGTCCCTACTGAAGGAAGCAGCAACGATGAGCGACGACCGTAACGAATCCGAACAGAGCGGACAGGGTGCCGGTGGCGAGCAGCATCCGGCGGACCGGGCTTCGCGCGGCGACGAGCAGAACTACTCGGCCCAGCAGCATCCGACTCAGCAGCATCCGACTCAGCAGTTCCCGCCGCAACAGGGTTACCCGCAGCAGTACGCCGGCTACGGGCAGGGGGCCTACCAGCCCGGCTACGGCCCGTATGGTCAGCAGGGCGATCCGCAGCACACCCAGGCTCACCCCGCACAACCCCAGCACGTTGCACCGCAGTCGAATTCGGCACCGAGCGCAGTGAAGTCCCGCCCGGGTCGGTCGGTACTGGTGGCCGGAGCCATCGCGCTCGTTCTGGTCGGTGGCGGAATCGGCGGCGCGGTCGGTGCGATCGCCACCAACAACGCCAACGGCAACGGCGGGGGAGTGACCAACTCGTTGAATTCCACGGTCACTGCTGCTCAGCCGGCCGCCAACTTCCCCGACGGCTCGGTTCAGGCGGTAGCGAACAAGGTCCTGCCGAGCGTCGTGCAGATTCAGGTCAAGGGTTCTCAGGAAGAGGGTGAGGGCTCGGGCGTCATCCTCAGCAGCGACGGCTTGATCCTCACCAACAATCACGTCGCGACGGGTGCGGGTGCCAACGGCAAACTCACCGTCGCATTCTCCGACGGATCGGTCGCCGACGCGACGATCGTCGGTGCCGACTCGGTCTCGGACATGGCCGTCATCAAGGCCGAGGGCAAGTCCAACCTGACGCCGATCGAACTCGGTTCGTCGTCGAACCTCGAAGTAGGCCAGCAGGTCGTCGCCATCGGCTCCCCGCTCGGCCTGGCAGGCACGGTCACAACGGGCATCGTCTCCTCGCTGAACCGGCCCGTGTCGACGTCCGGCGAGTCCGGCAATCAGAACTCGGTGATCGACGCCATCCAGACCGACGCTGCCATCAACCCGGGTAACTCCGGAGGCGCACTCGTCAACACCGACGGACAGCTGATCGGCATCAACACTGCGATCGCCACGCTCGGCGGCAGTCAGGGGTCCGCGCAGAGCGGCTCCATCGGACTCGGGTTCGCCATCCCGGTGGATCAGGCCAAGCGCATCGCCGACGAACTGACCACGACGGGCAAGGCAACCCAGGCCATGATCGGTGTCCAGGTGCCGTCACAGGACGACGCCAACGGCGCAACCGTCGTCGAGGTCACCGAGGGAGGACCGGCAGCGGCTGCAGGCATACCGAAGGGTGCGGTGATCACCAAGGTCGACGATCGCATCGTCGCCAGCGGTGACGCGTTGATCGCAGCCGTGCGGTCACACGCTCCAGGGGATTCGGTCACCATCACCTACACCGAGGGCGGCAGTGAGAAGACCGCTCAGGTGACTCTGGGCACGGCAGAGCCCGCCGCGGCGCAGCCACAGACTCAGACGCAGCAGCAGGAGCAGCAACTGCCCTTCCAGGTCCCGTCGTTCCCGGGCGGTCGCTGATGCTACGAGAGGCAGGCAGGCGCGGCACGGTTGCAACGATTTACGCACAGCGTGAGCCGGGTGGAGGCCTTACTACTACGGTGAGCGGTATGGAACTCGACGCACCACTGGCAGGGCGCGCGTTGGTCGTCATCGTTGACGACCGAACAGCGCACAGCACCGAGAAGGACTCGAAGGGCCCGCTCGTCACGGAGCTGCTGACAGAGGCAGGTTTCCTCGTCGATGGCGTCGTCGCAGTGACTGCGGACGAAGTGGACGTGCGGAATGCACTCAACACCGCGGTGATCGGCGGTGTCGATCTGGTGGTCTCCATCGGGGGCACCGGTGTCTCGCCTCGCGATGTCACTCCGGACGTCACCGCGGAGGTGCTCGACCGCGAGATTCCGGGTATCAGCGAGGCACTGCGATCGTCGGGGCTGGCAGCAGGTTCGCTGGACGCAGGTCTGTCCCGTGGGCTGGTCGGTGTGTCCGGAAGCACCCTGGTGGTCAATCTGGCCTCGTCGCGGGCTGCGATTCGCGACGGGATGGCGACGCTGACGCCACTGGCGAGTCAGGTTATCGCCGAGCTGTCGGGATTGGACGCATAGCGATACCGATGAGCGAAACGCCGAACGACGATCGATCGGCCGAAGACGACGCGAGCCGGGCCCGAGCAGAACGGGCCCGGCTCGCTCGCATCTTCGGTGAGGTCCTACCGGAGACGACCGGAGACGAGCGGGGAGACGGCGCAGGCATTGAATCCGGCGGCTCGGCGTCGGACGAATGGTTGAAGCAACAGCGACCACCCCATTACTTCTGATGTGATCCACGACACATTTATTGGCCCGGAATGACAGGTCTGTTAGTTACTCGTTTACCTGCCGTTAGCGGCCGGGCGGGCCGCTGAGGCCGAGGGCACGGGCGGATCCGGGGTATCTGGACCGTCTGTAGCACCGATCGAACGGGCTCCTCGGTAGGGCCCGGATTGCTGTCTTCCCACATCAGGGCTGTTTTACCCACGGTTTCGATATGTAACGGTTTGGAGTCTTCGGAAGATGGTGTGACGCGGGTTACCACCAATCGTCATGTGAAAGTTGTTCACGCCGCCGAAACACATCACGAGAGAGCAACTTTCCGATGCCGATCGTAGGGATTGTCACGATCAGGCATCTCCTCTAATGTTCCCCTCAGCTTCCGACAACCGGGGTGTGGGACCAACCGGTCCCGAGCCCTGAACTCGGAACTGAACAACAGGATGAGGCCGCCACGGTCGCATCCGGCTCGGGCTCGTCTGCACTGACGCAGGCGATCTAGTTCGAGGGTGAAAGCCACAAGCTTCCCCGTGCGACACCGCGCTGGGACTGAACATGATGAGGAATAAATGACGGAGATCCAGAAGTCGCGGCGTAGCCGGGGACTCAAGTCCATGAGCGCTGCGGTTGTCGCCGGCGCGTCGGTCGTCGGCCTGGTACTCGGTACCGGAACCGCGTCCGCTGCAGTGGACAGCACCAACACGGTCGTCGATGCCAACGGCAACGTCATCACCGTCTCGCTGTCCGACACCTTCATCAACAGCGTCTCGCCGCTCGACGGCAACCCGCTCACCCGTGAGTGGTTCGCCAACGGTGTCGCAGGCTGGACCGTCACCGGTCCGGACGCCGACGACTTCGAGGGCACCGTCGCAATCGGCTACCAGGTCGGCTACCCGATGAGCCTCGGTGGATCGATCACCTTCGGTTACACCACCCCGAACATCAGCCTCGGTGGCGGAAGTGACACCAACTTCGATGGTGGCGGCTTCACGGACGGAACCCTCAGCAGCTCGTACTCGACCAGCGACCTGCTCCCGTCGCTTGGCTTCTCCGCCGAGATCGCTCCCGGCCCCGGCATCGTCGACGCCACCGCTGCCTCGGGCAACGTCCAGGGCACCGAAGGTGACGCTGCAGGTGCCTCCGGCACCATCCAGATCGCCAACGCTCACGGCACCGCTACCGGCATCCTCGGTAACGTCCGCGTTCGTCCGTACGTCTCCGTTACCAGCTCCACCGGTGACGTTGCTGTCACGTACGGTGCCCCGTGGACCTTCAACTGATCTCGATCGGTTGATCACCAGCAGCACCCTCGGCTGACCTAGCCGAAATCGATTGGGCCCGCCCGGGTTTCCCGGGCGGGCCTGATTGCTGTGTATCCGAAAGATCGAACGAATCGACACCGCAGGACAGTGCTTCGGTACCGCCTGCGAGAAGGGTCCCGGGGACCGACAATGAAAACGAAAGCTCTCTCTGCCGTCGCCTGTGCGGCATTCCTACTTCTGGCCGGATGTAGCAGCGAATCCTCGGATGCAGCATCAGGGGAGAATGCCGATACCTGCACGGCGTTCGCGACGGCGCACAATGACTTTGTCGCCACCGTCGAAGCCGTCCCCACCGATCAGGCCGGTGTCGAGAAGTGGACCGCGGACAAGGCCGCTTCGCTGAGTGAATTCACCACCCAGTCGGAGCAGGCGACAGGCGATGTCAAGAATGCTCTGACGACACTGGTGGCCGATCTGCCTGGCGATTCGTTGGAACTCTCCGAGCCGGACAGCGAATCCGGCCAGAAATTCGTCGACAATTCCAATGCCGTTGCATCGGCTTGTGAAGCGGACGGCACGGCCGTCACGCTCGACGAGTTCCCGCTGTTGAAGTTCTAGTTCGGGGGAAGCGCTCGACGATGCCCTGCAGTCTCACGGATTGCAGGGCATTGTCGTATCAGTCGAACGAATGATGTGCAGAAAGATATCGCCGGAACACGACGGTGTCCGTACACAATTCGGTTTGTTGCATACATTGTGTATTTGAAGTGCGTTCTCTTGCTTTGTGTCAGCACAATTCGAGCGATCGCTCCGAATGCGGACGTCGAGTTGCGAGCGCAGTCGCTGTTTAGGTAGCGCAAGCAGGGAAGGTATCTGTGAGCTGCTGAAACATGCATCGATATTGCGTCCGTTGTGGATGCTTCGCGCCGATTTGTACAGTATTCTTCTGCGAGAAAAGATGTCTCCCGATCGGTCCGGCCATCGGATGGGGCATCGGCCGGTCATATGAGGGGAATCATGAACAATATTCGTCACTCCGCGCTGCGCATAGTTGGTCGAATCGCTGCAGTGAGCGCGGCTTCGGCCGTTGCCATCGGAATGCTCTCGGTCGGCGCAGCCAACGCCGATACCTTCGTTCCATTGCCGAACGGTGAGAAGGTTGCGGGGCCGTACAAGATCTCGCACGTCGACGAGTCCGCGGTCATTTCGCCCGCGATCGCGAACAACCCGCTCAATCGAAACGGTTGGGTCACCGGCACCGCCACCGCCGACGTTCCCGAGGGAGTGACCGGAACCCTGAAGACGGGCTATCTCGTCGGTTGCCAGCTCGACATGGATGATCTGAGCCTGGACATGAACGCAGGCTTCGGTATCGAAGGCGGCAACACCAACATCATCACGCTGTTCCCCATCCCGTTCCTCATCGGCGGCGAAGGCGAGACCACCAACAAGTTCGAGGGCGGCGTCGGAGTCAACGTCCCCATCAAGGACAAGGAAGTGGCACAGGTCGAGCTCGGCAGCAAGGACGTCAAGGGTCCGTTCACCGCAATTCAGTACCAGGACGTCGGGATCTCCGTGGAGAACTGCGGTGGCTACGCGCAGGCTCGCTCGTACACCACACTCGAACTCACCGGCAACTACCGCTACAAGGGCACGCTCTACGGCCAGCCGTTCAGCCTCGGCTGAGCATCCCACCATTTCATTCACCCTCGCCTAGAGCGCGTGTCACTTTCCCAAAAGGGGTAGCTATGCAGAACACCACCACCATGCGGCGTGGATTCCAGACGGCCGCAGCCGGAGCCGTCGGCGCGATCGCCATCGGGTTCCTGTCCGCCGGAGCGGCCAACGCCGACACCTTCGTCCCACTGCAGGACAACGAGATCAGCAAGACCCTGATCGACGGAACCACCGTCACCGTCAAGGGATTCGGCCAGAGCGCGCTGATCTCGCCGTCGATGGGAGCCACACCTACCCAGCGCAACGTGTGGGTCACCGGCAACTACACCGTCGAGACCTCCAACGCCAGTGGTGGATCCATCGAGCCGGGCTTCCTGGTCGGCTGCCAGGTGGATTTCAGCGCCGCGATCGGTGCCGACGGAAACGCATCCTTCGGTCAGGGCAACACCATCGGCCTCGAGCCGGGCGACCTGAGCTCACTGACGATCAACCGCACTCAGCCGAACACCTACGACATCGGTGCAGGCGTCGAGCTGAATCTCGCCCCCGGCCAGTTCAACGACGTCAAGCTCGTGGCCGACGAGAAGTCCGCCGAGATCGACGGTGTCACGGTCGCGACCGAGGTGTCGAACAAGTTCTCGTTCGACGGCAACGGCGGTGGCTACACCTACGCCGACGAAACCCTGAGCGTCGCTGGATGTGCCGGCTACGCCGAGGCACGTTCGTACGTGAAGGTCACCATCGACAACGATGCCGTCACGGCAACCACCACACTGTGGGGACAGCCGTTCAGCATCGGCTGACGCCACGGCCGAGATTGAGCTAGGGAGTCGGCCTACGCACCCCACAACGAATGAATGCGCCATTCACGCTGTCAGACAGCGTGAATGGCGCATTCATTCGTCGAAGCAGGCCGGTGTCAGTCCTTGGAATGCTTGCCCAGATCCGGTGCGGCGTCGATTGCCTCGCCGCTACCGCCGGTGGTGTCGGCTGCCGTCGAAAGCTTCTGTCCCGCTGCGGTTCCCCCCGCGAGGATGTCGCGAATCTGTACCAGCACGTCGACGTCGCTCAGTTCCTTCTCCGGCTGGCTCACGAAGCGCTTCTTCGCCGTGTTCACCGGGAGGATCAGTACGAAGTAGACGACTGCCGCGATGATCACGAAGTTGATGACCGCGGTGATGACTGCGCCGACGTTGACGAACGATTCCGGCGACGACGTGATCTGAAATCCGAAGCCGTATTCGTTGCTGCCACCGAGCGCAGCGACGAGGGGGTTGATGACGTTCGTCGTGAATGCGGTGACGATCGCGGTGAATGCCGCGCCCACGACCACGGCGACTGCGAGATCCACGACGTTGCCGCGCAGTAGAAAGTCCTTGAAGCCCTTCAGCATGAGCCCTTCTCCCAACGTTCGGTTTGTTCTGTCTCGAGAGACGTTAGTGCAGGGTGACGGTGATTGCGCTGACCAACGAGGCGGCTGCGACCGTCGTCGCATCGTTAGTCGGTAGAGCCAGTAGTACGACGCGATCTCGCTGCCTGCTGCCACCGGCGTCGGCGGAAACCAGCACGACCATCGCTCCCGACGCCAGCACCCGTGCCGCGGGAACGGCATTCGGGTCTTCCTGAGACTCGACCGTCAACACGTCGACGCGATCGCCTTCCCGCAGTAGGTCGGTCACCGCAGCGTCGGCCAGATGCACCGGTACGACGCGTGCCTCGGTCCCCAGAGCCGTCGTGGCGGTCCGAGATCCTAGTAGGCGTACGTCGGTGAGCAATTCGCCCGCTCGGACCGGTCCGGTGAGCGTCCGGCCGTCCACGGCCTCGGATTCGGCGAGTGCGCCCTCGGGGACGTTCGCCCGGTCCCACTCGGCCACCACCACATCGGTCGACGTGAGTACGGTGCCGGGCGTCAGGTCGCGTCCGGCCGTGATCACCCGTACTCGGTCGTCACCGGCAGCATCGTCGACGAACAGAACGGCGGCAGCGGCGACCAGAACTCCCGCTGCGATCCGTCTGAATTTCGTGGATCCGACCCACGCAGGACGCAGGGTGATGCGATCGAGCAGCGTCGAGTCGAGTCGATTCTTGCCGGCAGCCATGGCCGAAACGCTATCGCCGACGCAGGTGTCTCGGACACCGAAAAGGCCGGGCTGTGGATAACGGCCCGGCCTGTGGATGAAGCGGAAAGCTACTGGCTGGCAGCAGCTTTCGTGGTAGACGAGGGAGACGAAGAGTTCGACGACGACGAATCCGAAGATTTCTTCTCGGCGGGCTTGGACTCGGACTTCGAGTCCGACTTCGCGGCGGCCGCATCGGACTTCTTCTCGCCTGCACCCTCGCTCGAAGTGCTGGAGCCACCGCGGCTGTCGGTGCGGTAGAAGCCGCTGCCCTTGAAGACGATGCCGACGGAGTTGAACAGCTTGCGAAGCTTGCCCGAGCACGCGGGGCACACCGTCAGTGTGTCGTCGGTGAAGGACTGAACGATGTCGAAGCGGTTGTCGCACTCGGTGCATGCGTATGAGTAAGTGGGCATCGTGTTTCCTCCGCGCTGGTCACCGAGGAAATTCGCCACTCTGCTGGCCGAGGTCGAACACCGTCGGTGTCTTGTCTGTTCGTCGAACTGTCGAAACTGGGGAGAGCACTAGCACTCTACAGTCAGGAGTGCCAACGAATCGAATCGTAGCGTTATTCCGTACCCAAGCGTACGAGTCCGTTGCCGGGGGTCAACACGTGCGTCACCCGTCTGTCGTGCGGCTCGGCGGGTAGGCGATCGACCACTTCGCTCTCGCGCACCACCGCGACCAGCATGGCGTCGGGTCTGCACAGGTCGAGGGTGCGGTCGTAGAAGCCCGCGCCTCGGCCCAACCTGGTTCCGCGCCGGTCCACGGCCAGCGCGGGGATCAACACCAGTGAGCAACCCGACACCGCGTCGGGATCGAGCGTCGGCCCCGACGGTTCCAACAGCCCGAACGGGGCCGTCACCAACGACTCACGTCCGGCGTACCGAGCCCAGCGCAACGGACCCGGCTCGTGCGCACTCGGAAGCAGAACCGTCGACCCGGCCGCGGCCATCGCGTCGAGCATCTCGACCGAACCGGGCTCCCGGCCGACGGGAACGTATGCGGCGATCACCGAGTGTTCGGCCGCCAATTCGCCCAGGACGTGACAGAGTGCAGAGGACTCCTTTGCGCGTTGCGCACCGTCGAGCAGTCGGCGTTCGGCGAGAACATACTTTCGCCATCGATCCTTGGACGTGTTCTCCGTGAAATCGGGAACGGTCACAACGATTCGTCCTCCCTTCCTGTGCTGTCGTTCAACGATATGCACTCGGGGGTAAAACGCGGCACACGGCAAGCAGATCACCAGAAACCATGGATAGGGTGAGCACCATGACAGAAGCCGTTACAGCGACGACCGCCGCCACGCCCGTGCATTTCCGCACGGCCATCGTTCCCGCAGCGGGCATGGGTACCCGGTTCCTGCCGGCCACGAAAACCGTTCCGAAAGAACTGCTTCCGGTGGTCGACACTCCCGGTATCGAGCTCGTCGCAGGCGAAGCAGCAGATTCCGGCGCGCAGCGACTCGTGATCGTCACGTCCCCCGGCAAGGACGGCGTCGTCGCCCACTTCGTCGAGGACCTCGTCCTCGAGAACAAGCTCGAGGCCAGCGGAAAGCTCGAGATGCTCGAGAAGGTTCGGGTTGCCCCCGGTCTGCTCGATGTTCAGTCGGTCATTCAGCACGAACCGCTCGGACTCGGACATGCCGTCGCCTGTGCCGAGGAAGTTCTCGACGACGACGAGGATTCCGTTGCCGTTCTGCTTCCCGACGATCTGGTGATGCCCCGCGGTGTGCTCGACGTCATGGCTCGCGTGCGCGCCAAGCGCGGTGGCTCGGTGCTGTGCGCCATCGAGGTCCCCGACGACAAGGTCTCCTCCTACGGCGTCTTCTCCGTCGAGATCGTGCCCGACGCGGTCAACCCGAACGTCCTCAAGGTCACCGGTATGGTCGAAAAGCCCAAGCAGGAGGACGCCCCGTCCAACCTGGCTGCCGCGGGCCGCTACCTGCTCGACCGCGCGATCTTCGACGCCCTGCGCCGGATCAAGCCAGGTGCAGGCGGCGAACTGCAGCTCACCGACGCCATTGCGCTGCTCATCGAAGAAGGCCATCCCGTGCACGTGGTGGTGCACCGCGGATCGAGACACGACCTCGGAAATCCCGGGGGATACCTGCGCGCTGCGGTTGACTTTGCTCTACAACGTGACGACTACGGTCCAGCGCTGCGCGAATGGCTGAACGAACGCTTGAGCGACAGCTGGGCACCGGAACTGACCACGTACGAATAGCATCGCGGGTCGATGCCATAGAGGAAGGGCCAGATGCGCTCGGTCGAAGATCAACAGACCAGAGTGACCGCCGCGGCGGTGGCTCCACGGCCTGTTCGGGTCGCCATCTCGGAAGCACAGGGCCTGCTGTGTGCAGAAGAAGTGGTCACCGAGCGTCCCCTTCCCGGTTTCGACCAGGCAGCGATCGACGGCTATGCGGTGCGGAGCGTCGATGTGGCGGCCGCGGGCACCGACCTGCGCAACGAGGACGACGAACGCATCGATCTGACGCTGCCCGTCGTCGGCGAGGTGTCCGCCGGATCGCGTCAACCCATCCGGTTGCAACCGCGTCAGGCAGTACGAGTCGACACCGGTGCTCCGTTGCCCACACTGGCCGACGCAGTGTTGCCCTTGGATCGAACCGACAGTGGTCGCGCCCGCGTCAAGGTGTTCCGTCCGGTGCGGTCGGGTGACTACGTCCGCAAGATCGGCGACGACGTGCAGCCCGGTGACGTCGCGGTTCGCGCAGGCACGATCATCGGCGCAGCTCAGGTGGGACTGCTCGCCGCCGTCGGTCGCGACAAGGTGCTGGTGCATCCTCGGCCGCGGCTGTCGGTGATCTCCGTGGGCGGCGAACTGGTCGACACCGATCGGACTCCCGGGCCCGGCCAGGTCTACGACGTCAACTCCTATGCGCTCGCCGCCGCAGCGCGCGATGCCGGGGCAGACGTCAACCGTGTCGGGATCGTCAGCACCGATCCCAAGCGGCTGCGCGAGGTGGTCGAGGGTCAACTGATTCGATCCGAAATCGTCGTCATCGCCGGAGCAGTGGGCGGCGGCGCATCGGATGGTGTCCGCGAGGCGCTCGGCGAACTCGGCGACATGGAAGTGGAGCGAGTTGCCATGCACCCCGGATCCGTCCAGGGCTTCGGTCAACTCGGACGCGACGAAGTACCCACCTTTCTGTTGCCGGCCAACCCCGTCAGCGCACTGGTGGTCTTCGAGGTCATGGTGCGTCCGCTGATTCGCATCGCTCTGGGCCGACGGCAGCCGATGCGACGGACCGTCACCGCCCGAACCGTCGCGCCGATCACCTCGATCGAGGACCGCAAGGGATTCCTTCGCGGTCAGCTCATGCGCGACGAGGGGACCGGCGAATATCTGGTGCAGGCACTCGGCGGCGCACCCGGATCGTCCTCGCACCTACTCGCGACACTCGCCGAGGCGAACTGCCTGGTCGTCATCGATCCCGAGGTCACCGAAATCCGCACCGGCGAAGAAGTGAAGGTCTCGTTCCTCGCTCAGAGAGGCTGACGCCAGTGGTGCGGACAAGTGCCGCCTGGGGCACTCAAGCGCACCACTGCGCGCAGCGCATACGATCGACGGATGCCGCGAACGTGGTCGAGCCACCCAGGTTGGCCGGCGAAATTGGGTCCAGTGAGAGTGGCCGGCGGAACCGTGACCGTGCGGCCGGTGCGGATGCGCGACGCGGCCGCCTGGAGCCGGATTCGCACCGCGGATCGCGCCCACCTCGAACCCTGGGAGCCCAGTGGAGAGGGCAGCTGGAACTCGCGGCATCACATCTCCTCGTGGCCGAGCCTGTGCTCGGGGCTCAAATCCGAGGCGCGCAAGGGACACATGCTGCCACTGGTGATCGAGGTCGACGGCGAATTCTGTGGCCAGATCACCACCGGAAACATCGTGCGGGGAGCACTCCGATCGGCCTGGATCGGGTACTGGGTGTCCAAGGAGGTCAACGGCAAGGGCGTGGCGACGGCGGCCTTGGCGCTCGGGCTCGACCACTGCTTCGGTCCGGTCGGGCTCCATCGCGTCGAAGCGACGGTGCGACCGGAGAACCTTGCCAGTCAGGCAGTGCTGCGCAATGTCGGTTTTCGCGAAGAAGGGCTGCTCTACAAGTACCTCGACGTCGACGGCGAATGGCGCGATCACAAGCTCGTCGCGATCACCTCGGGCGAGGTGCAGGGAACTGTCGTCGAGCGGTTGGTTCGCGCGGGCCGGGCTGCGTGGGCGTGATCTTCACTGCCGCGGCGCGAGTACTCGTGTTGTCAAAGTGACAGGAGTGTAATTCGGGTCGGCGCGTCTGCGTCGTTCTCGTTCCTCCTCCGCATAGCCTGAAGACGTCTTTCACTGTCGCCGTCGTCCAAGGGGAGGAGAACAACGCCGATGCCGAACTCGATCATCTGGATCGGTCTCGTAGCCGTCTGGCTCTTCGTTCTTCTGCCCATGCTCATGACCAAGCGTCCGCAGATCATGCAGACCACGGACGCTGCGCTCGCCACGCGCGTGCTGCATCGGGGTGGCACGAAGCGAAAGCAGCGCGGCCCCGCGACCGGGCACCGCAGCGATCCCGACTGGCGACCGGAAGACGACCTGCGAGTCTCTGCGCCGGCCCGAGAGATCTTCGGTGCCGCGATCGCGACTGTTCGTCCAGACTCACCCGATCTACCCGGTACCGCGGAGGACCCGATGGACACTCACGCAGCAGACAGCGACCTCGACAGCGAGGCACCGGACACGGAAGCACCGCGCGGAAGTTCGCCCGCGCACGAACCCGGTGTCGTCGACGACGATTTTGTCCCTCGCCGACACGGCCGCGGCGGTTTCGATCCCGAGGCCGATGCGATCGCCCGGGCCGCGCGGTACGCATTTCGGCAGCGCGCAGTTCTCGGGCTGGTCTTCGCGGCGATCACCACCGCGGCCCTGGCCTTCATCATCTCCCCGACGGTCTGGTGGCTGTGTGGACTGTCCGTCGCCGTCCTCGTCGGCTACCTGTACTACCTGCGTCGTCAGGTGCAGATCGAGGAAGAAGTGCGCAGGCGTCGGCTCACTCGGATGGGCCGATCCCGCCTGGGCGTGGAATCGGAAACCGACGACGAGCTGGAGCTCGTCCCGCAGCGACTGCGTCGCCCCGGTGCGGTGGTACTCGAGGTCGACGACGAGGATCCCGAATTCGAGCATCTCGATCACTACGAGGAGCCGTTCCAGGCACGTCGTGACGACGACCGGGACATGCGCAGAGCCCAGGGCGCGTAACCGACGCTCGAAGCGGCTTTGCTAGTGTTACCCAGCCGGTCTGCATGACGGCGAAGGGGCTGTGGCGCAGTTGGTAGCGCGTCTCGTTCGCATCGAGAAGGTCAGGGGTTCGATTCCCCTCAGCTCCACCGACACGAAAACCGTCACTCACCCGAGTGGCGGTTTTTTCGTTGTTCCTTCAATGGCGAAACGAGTGTTACCGCGAAGTGAATTCGAAATGCATTTATATCGACCGAACTAGGTGGTCTGTTCGGGATTCGATTCTCGAAGACGCGGCTCGATAAACTCGCATTGCAGAATAGCCGTGAAAAACCTTCGATTCGATTGCTTTGAGCGCTGCGTGCCAACTCGAAGAATCTTTCAGGTCGCTGAACTGCGGTTATGCAACTCGGACAGCTTTAGGCAATTTCTGGAACATGTCGTACGTTCGAAGACGTGGCTGTGCAGAATTCAATGTCCGAATTTGTCAGGGGATCGAAATGAACACGCTCAGTGTGGTAATTCCGGTGCTCGACGAGGTCGATCATCTGGGTGAATGCCTGACTCTGCTGCTCGATCAGGGCGACGATATCGACCGCATCGTCGTGGTGGACAACGGGTCGACCGACGGAACGCTTCAGCTGGTCGACAACGTCCGCGCGGTGACGAACAAGGTCGTGTTGGTGCACGAGCCCAATCGCGGCGTGGTCCATGCTCGCAATACCGGATTCGACCTGGTGGAGTCGTCGATCATCGGTCGGATCGACGCCGATACCCGTGTTCGACCCGGGTGGGCGCGCTCGATCGTCGACTTCTTCGACGAGCATGCCACCGTGGCGGCCACGGGCGGCCGTACGTTCCTGTACGAATCCCCGTGGGCTCGACCTCTGGCGTGGATGCACTCGCGCGCCGAACGACGTGAGCCGTCGGTGCGCTCGGCCCTGGCGGTATCGGGCAACAACTTCGCGATCCGCGCATCCGCCTGGCGCACGGTTCGCGGGGCGGTCAGTGAGCGAACCTGCGTCCACGAAGACATCGATTTGTGCCTGTGCCTGGCCGCCGAGCACTTGCCTGTTGCCCAGAACGGGTGGATGAAGGCCGCAGTGTCCGGCAGGCGCGCAACGACATCGCCGGTGAAATACGTCCACTACGCATTGGCGGGCTACCGCTCGTACGAGGAGCACGGTCTCGCGTCGCGCAAGCTCGGTCGTATCGTGGCCATGGATTGGCTGATGCACACCCTGCGGTGGCCGATCTCGCGCGTGTTCGCCGCAGTACCGTGCCGGGCCCTACCGGTAGACGATCGTGCCGAGTCCGACGAACGGATGCGAGCCGCCGCGTGACGGCCGGTTCGCGTATTCGCGAGTGGATGCGCAACCCGTCGGACGTCCGCTGGGCCCTCGCTCAGATGCGTCAGGCGACCGTGGTCTCGTTGGCGAATGCGCCCTTCTTGCCCGCCGTGCTGCGCGCATCGGTTCTGCGGCCTGCGGGTCTGACGACGACCGGTCCGTGCCTGATGTACGGCGGTTCCATGATTCAGGGGCGAGCATCGGTTCGATTGGGCACCGGCGTGTTCGTGAACTTCGGCTGCTACTTCGACACCGTTGCCGACATCGTGATCGGTGATCACGTCTTCATCGCGGATCACGTTCGCATTCTCACCAGCACTCACGAGACCGGGCCGTCGCATCATCGCGCAGGTGCATTGCGGGGAGAGTCGGTGGTGATCGGTCCAGGAGCGTGGATCGGATCCGGCGTGGTCGTGATGCCGGGCGTACACATCGGGGCCGGCTGCATCATCGGGGCGAACTCGCTGGTGACGTCAGATTGCGAACCGGACGGTGTGTACGTCGGGTCTCCCGCGCGGCGTCGCCGAGAGTTGAACGACCATCCCGCAGCGCAGGAGTGGATCGGGGAGAAGGCCGATTTTCGTGATCGGGAGGCAATGCAAAGATTGATAATTCCTCCGAATTCCGAATTCTGATTCATAAAGTCCGAATAATTCTACGGGTTCTTTTCTTGAAGTAATGATGTAGCATCGTCAACGTCAGCGGCTCGAATTCAAATGCGTTCAGCGCGTAAGGGTTTCGAGCTACACGATTGCCAAAAATGTGTCAGGGGTTGGCGTTGTGAATACTCTTTCCATTGTTGTGCCTGCGTTCGACGAGTCGGCTCACATGCGCGAATGCCTGGATGCATTGCTCGTTCAACGCGAACGCATTCACGAAATCATTGTCGTCGACAACAATTCGACGGACGACACCGCGACCATCGTCGCGGAATACGCGCGGCGATTTCCGAAGGTGGTGCTGCTGCGGGAGTCCGAGCGCGGCGTCGTGCACGCACGCAACACCGGTTTCGATCACGCCTGCGGATCGGTCATCGGCCGCATCGACGCCGACACCCGTGTGCAGGCCGGCTGGGTCGACTCGGTACTCGATTTCTTCGATCGACGACTCGACTATGTCGCAGTCACCGGGCCGATCTACCTCTACGACTCGCCGTGGGCGCGGCCGTACCGGGCTTTCGTCGACCGTTCCGTGCGCAACAGGCCTTCGGAGCAGTGGGTTTCTGCCGCATCAGGCAACAATTTCGCTATTCGGAGATCCGCGTGGGAAGCCGTTCGCGGGCGCACCAGCTTGCGAACCGACCTGCACGAGGACATCGATCTGTCGCTGTGCCTC
This sequence comes from Rhodococcus sp. 06-462-5, assembly GCF_002258315.1. GTDB lineage: Bacteria > Actinomycetota > Actinomycetes > Mycobacteriales > Mycobacteriaceae > Rhodococcoides. The sequence continues at coordinate 88,243 of NZ_NOYD01000028.1, forward strand.
AACAAGCTCGGTCTGCGGATCGCGCAGATCGAGCCGATGCGTGTCGAGGTGTCCGGACGTCGGTTGCTGACGCCACCGCTCGAGTATCGGCACTATGTTCAGAGCTCGTATCGCACGTGGGCACATCATGGGCTGGCCAGTGGTTGGTTGCGCAGATTGCTCATTTCGGACCTGGTGCTGCACACGGTGCACTGGCCACTGACGCGAATTCTGTCGTCGTGTGAATCTCGGATTCTCCCGGTCTCGCATTCCGGAGCGAGCACTACGTCCGATCTGTCGGAGATCCGCGACGAGAGTTACGCTGCCGCGGCGCGCCGACGGTAAATGCTTCGGCATTGCGGTTGCCCGACCTCTCGCTGATCGAGCACACGCGGGTGGGCCGAAGTGACCAGTGCGACTCGGACGCCCATGAGCTTCGAAGGAGGAGCCGTCGGCGGCAGCTGTTGCGGCGATCGAAACGGGTGCGAAGTTTGGTTGATCGATCGACGATCCACCTACCAGTCGCGCCGGTAGATTGACGGGCGATATTGTGAACGGGCCGGTTCCGAGCACAGGATCTGCCCCTGCAACTTCTCTACGGAGTGTGAATGTCGTTCGAGATCGTCGACCTCGCTGAAACGTGGGTCGCTGGTCTTCCCGTTCGCAGCCCCAAACGGGCGCTCGGTCGCCTCAACGACCCGGCGCTCGACCAAGCGTGGTCCGCTGTTCTCAATCAGGAGACCTCCGGTCCGCTCGCTTCCATTTATACCGACTTCGCCCCCGGTATCGGTTCTTACAATACGCAGGTAGTCGGTTATCTGTGTTCTTCGCTCGGTCAGGTTGCCCGCGGACATTTGGTTGCGAAAGTGCCCGCGGCCAGATATGCGCGCTTTTCTGCGGTGGGGTCTTTCCCCGAGGTTCTCACTCGATTGTGGACTCAGATCGATCACGCCGAAGAGCAGGGCGAGATCGTGCGATCGTTCACCGGCGATTACGAGTGCTATCCACACGCGTACAAGATCGACCTCTATCTGGCGATCACTGCGCCCGGCGGTTCGTGATGACCTTCCGTGTCACGGCACGCAGCGCGGAACTGTTCAGTGGGTTGGTGGCACCGCTGGTGGAGCCCGGCGCGGAATCGAGCGGCAGCGAGTGGATGCGATTCTTGCGAGATCGGGTGCGCGAGAGGCATATCGACGCAACTCAGGTGAGCACGGTGTACGTCCCGGATCCGCACGGCACGGTCAATGCGGTGGTCGCGGTCTCGGTGGACTCGCCCGGTGACGTCGCGGTGGGCGATGTGTTCGTCTCGGTGCCGACCGGCGTGTTCGCTGTATTCGAGCCCAGCGGCGCATTGGCGGATCCGATCGAGGACGTGTGGGCTCAGGTCGACGAGTGCGTCGTGTCCGGATCGATATTTCGCGCCTACAAAGAGGAAGTCGAAGTCGTTACAAATGCCGGAGAGGTGGAACTTTTCATTTCAATCGTTTTGTAAACGAGCCGTTCTTCATGCAATTGTCACTTTCGAATCACAAATTCGCCTCCGAACCGGTTACTATTGTCGAGCGCTGGCAGCTCGATATGTCGAAGTGAATTGCACGTTCATCTCGATCGGCCGACGGGCGGGCAAAGCGTACAGAGCGTCGATGTCATGGCAAGGTCGACAGAGCAGGGGTGTACCAACATGGTGAGACAACTCAGAGCAGAAGCCACACGAGCGGCCGCACTGCGCGCTGCAGCAGATCTCTTTCTCGAGGTGGGGCACGCGAATGCCACGCTGAGTCAGGTGTCAGCGCAGTCCGGTGTGACCAAGGGTGCGCTGTACTTCCATTTCGCGTCCAAGGAAGAATTGGCCCGCGCGATCGTCGACGAAGGTCACGAGCGAGTGTCCACCGCGTGCGCAGGCCTGGTCGACAGCCGCAGCCCGGCTCTCGAGTCCGTCATCGGAATCTCGTATTCGGTACTCGAACTGGCGGCATCGGACCCCTTGGTTCGCGTCATGTACCGGCTGCAGATGGAGATCGACGGATCCGACACCGCCCGCGGCAGTGTGTTCGGCACCTGGGGAAACATCTTCGAGCATCTCTTCGAGCGAGCCATCGAGCACGGTGACGTCGCAGACCATCTCGACGCGGGCAACGCGGCGCTGCTGGTGTGCGAAATGCTCGCCGGCGTCCTGATGGTGTCCGAGGCGCAGTCGCGCCTCGAGGATGCCCCATCACGCATGGAGAGGGTCTGGAACACGGTCCTTCCGTCGTTGGTGCCTGCCGACAAGCTCGCCTACTTCCGCGAATTCGCGGCCCGCAGTCTGTCCAGTTTCGTGCGCGAGAACATCACGTCGGGATCGGTCACCGTCTGAAAATGTCGTGATCTCGGAGTGCTTGCCGCACTCCGGACATCCGGGCACACTGTGTGATATGGAACACATTGAGCAGAGGCCGCGGATGTCCGACAACGAGCTCCGGAAAGCGATCGGCACCCTCCAGCAGCGGGCGGACGACGCACGCAAACACGGTGCCGAAGACGACGCTGCGCGCATCGAGCGAACCATCGCCGACTACCGAGACGAGATGTCGCAAAGATTGTGACGACCCTCTCGGTCGTCACCGCGTAGGGTCGAAATCGACCTGATACGTGGCAACCGGTGGGGGATACAAGCTTCGATGGCTACATACGATCTGCGCGGCAAGAAGACGTTGATCACTGGAGCAGGCAGCGGAATCGGCCGGGCGACGGCCATCGCTGCTGCAGGGGTGGGAGCCGAGCTCTTTCTCACCGACATCAACGGGACCGGTTTGGCGGAAACGGTGGACCTGGTCGGTCGCGCCGGCGGTACCGTCAGCCACTCGTTGCCTTTCGATGTGTCCGATTTCGAGGCCGTGACCGCGTTCGCGGACGACATTCACGCCGAGTTCGGCAGCGTGGACGTCGTGATGAACGTCGCCGGTATCTCGGCGTGGGGAACCGTCGAGAATCTCGAGCACCGGCACTGGAAATCCATGATCGACGTCAACCTGATGGGTCCGATTCACATCATCGAGAAGTTCCTGCCTCCGATGATCGAGGCCGGACGCGGTGGCCATCTGGTCAATGTCTCCTCTGCCGCCGGATTGATTCCCCTGCCGTGGCACGCTGCCTACAGCGCCAGCAAGTACGGCTTGCGCGGGGTGTCGGAGGTGCTCAAGTACGACCTCAAGCGCCATGACATCGGCGTCAGCCTCGTCGTGCCCGGCGGGGTCAAGACCGGACTGGTGCAGACGCTTCAGATCGCCGGCATCGATCGTGACGATCCGCGCGTGCAGAAGTTGCAACACCGGTTCGAAAAGCGTGCCGTGGAACCATCGGTTGTCGCCGATGCCATTCTGGCTGGAATCGCCAAGCGCAAGTACCTCGTCTACTCCTCCAACGACATCAGATTCGGATACTGGGTCGCCAGAAAGTTCGCCCCGCCCTACGAGTTCGTCCTGCAGAAGGCAAACGATCAGTTCTCCAAACTGCTCGAGCCGCGTCGAGTCGAGGGTTCGTCGAAATCGACATCAAGCGTGCGCGCACCCGGCCCCGAATAGGACAGCTCGTCGTGCGGATTGGCCAGCGCGCAGCCGGCCAACGACAGGCAACCGCACCCGATGCACCCGGTCAGGTTGTCCCGAAGCCGGATCAATTGCTCTATCCGAGAGTCGAGTTCGCGATGCCACCGCGTCGAGAGCCTGGCCCAGTCCTCGCGCGTCGGCGTCCGCTCGTCCGGTAGTTCGCTCAACGCCTGGCGTATGGTCGCCAGCGGGATCCCGACCTTCTGCGAGATCCGGATGAAGGCAACCCGTCGCAGAGTTTCGCGATGGAATCTGCGTTGGTTGCCCGAGGTTCGGCGGCTGCTGATCAGCCCCTGTTTCTCGTAGAAGTGCAACGCCGAGACCGCAACTCCGCTGCGCTCGGACAGCTGGCCGGGGGTCAGTTCACGGACGTTCCACTCGGGCATCGGCACGACCTCGACAATACTTCAGGTCCTGATCCCAGCGGTGGCCGTCGAATGGGTTTACCGTTCGTTCATGAGTGTCGATGCGGCTGCGGGCCCGTTGGGTGCCAACTCCGAGGTAGGGGTGCTGCGCACCGTCATGCTGCACCGGCCGGGAGACGAGCTTCGACGCCTCACGCCGCGAAACAACGACCAACTGCTGTTCGACGGTCTGCCGTGGGTCGATCGCGCACAGGACGAGCACGACGCGTTCGCCGATCTCCTGCGTGGTCGCGGGGTCACGGTTTTGCTGCTCGGCGAGCTTCTCATCGAGGCCATGACGGTCAGCGGCGCAGCGCGAATGCAAGGTATCTCCGCCGCTGTCGATGCCCGACGGCTCGGCCGGTCGCTCGCCGAGGACCTCGCCCAACATCTGCGGGGTGTGCCTGCCGCCGAATTGGCGCAGATCCTGATGGCGGGCATGACATTCGACGAACTGCTCGAGGCGGAGACCGGGGAGCCGCAGCTCAGTGGGGCATCGCTGGTGCGGCGAATGCATCACGGTGGGGACTTCGTGATCGATCCGCTGCCGAACCTGCTCTTCACTCGCGACTCGTCGTTCTGGATGGACGATCGAGTGGCGATCACCTCGTTGGCTCTGCCTGCCCGTGTGCGGGAGACATCGCTGACCGATCTGATCTACGCATTCCATCCGATGTTTCGGGGCGTGCGGCGCGCGTACGAGTCGCGGACCGCTCCGGTCGAGGGTGGGGACGTGTTGCTGCTCGCCCCGGGTGTGGTGGCTGTCGGAGTGGGGGAGCGCACCACGCCCGCCGGCGCAGAAGCGTTGGCGCGCAGCCTGTTCGAGGACGGTCTGGCGCACAGTGTGCTGGTGGTGCCGATCGCGCAGGAGCGCGCGTCGATGCATCTGGACACGGTGTGCACCATGGTGGATACCGACGCCGTGGTGATGTACCCGGCTATTCAGGACACGTTGTCCGCCTTCACCATTCACCGCGAGGACGCAGGCGTCAGTATTCGCGGTGCCGACCCGTTTCTCGAGGCCGCCGCCGATGCGATGGGCATCGGCAAGCTGCGGTTGATCGACACCGGACTCGACCACGTCACCGCCGAGCGCGAACAATGGGACGACGGCAACAACACGCTGGCCATTGCGCCGGGAGTCGTCGTCGCGTACGAACGCAACGTCGAAACGAACGCACGGCTCGAGGCGTCGGGCATCGAGGTTCTGCGGATCTCCGGATCGGAACTGGGCTCGGGCCGCGGCGGTCCGCGGTGCATGTCGTGCCCGGTGTCCCGCGAGAGGTTGTAGCGCTCTACAGCACGGACTGCACCTTGTCGGCGGGGCGAGCGAGCACGGTGCCCTTGTCGGTCACCACGATCGGGCGTTCGATGAGTATCGGGTGCTCGGCCATCGCCGCGATCAGCGTGTCGGCGTCCGCGCCTGCGAGCCCCAGTTCCTTGTAGATGCTCTCGCGAGTTCGAATGGCCTGACGGGGTTCGAGTCCGGCGTCGGCGAGAAGCGTGCGAAGTTCGTCCGCGGTGGGAGGGGTCTCCAGGTACCGGATCACCCTCGGAACAACACCTGCTTCCTCGATCAGTTTCAGCACTGTGCGAGAGGTGTTGCATCGCGGATTGTGGTAGACGGTTGCCGAGCGGGTCATGTTTGCGATCCTGCCACGCGGGTAGCCACTCCGACAGATTCACGCCAGGAACGGGAGTGGTTATGACCGACAAGCGGATTGTCATTGCAGGTGGCCACGGCCAGATCGCACAACATCTGACTCAGCTGCTCACAGCGCACGGAGATCGTGCGGTGTCGCTGATTCGCAACAGCGATCACGTCGATGCCGTCACCGCGCTGGGCGCGCTGCCGCAGGTGATCGACCTCGAATCGGCTTCGGTCGAGGAACTGGCCGCAGTGTTGGCCGGTGCCGACGCGGTCGTGTTCGCGGCAGGCGCAGGCCCCAACAGCGGCCCCGAGCGCAAGGACACGGTCGACCGCGCGGGCGCGGTACTGCTGGCCGATGCAGCCGAGAAGGCCGGTGTTCGCCGCTACGTGCTGATCAGCTCGTTCGGTGCGGGTGAGCCGGTCGCCGAGGATCTCGACGACGGTTGGAAGGCATACATCAAGGCCAAAACTGCTGCAGAAGAAGATGTTTCGGCCAGAGCTGGATTGGACTGGACGATTCTGCGTCCGGGCAAGTTGACGGATGACGACCCCACGAACTCGGTGGCTCTCACCGAGCCGCCGCTGGACTCCGGCGAGGTGACACGTGCCGACGTGGCCGCCGTGATCGCGCAGCTGCTCGACACCGGCGCGGCTGTGCACAAGACGTTGATGCTGACGTCCGGTTCGACGTCGATCGTCGACGCAGTCGACGCGCTCGGATAGGGCACCGACTGTGCGCGTACATATCGATTCGTCGAACACCACCCCGGTGTTCGAGCAACTGCGGATGCAGATTCTGGGGCTCGTGCGATCGGGCGATCTCATTGCCGGTACCAAGATTCCGACGGTGAGGGGTCTGGCCGAGGAACTCAAGATCGCGCCGAACACGGTGGCGAAGACCTACCGCGAGCTCGAGCAGCAGGGGATCATCGAGACGAGAGGCCGATCCGGGTCGTTCGTCGCGTCCGGCGGCGATCCGTCGCGTGACATCGCGGCCCGAGCGGCGACGGAGTTCGTCAGGACGGTCCGATCCATCGGCCTGGACGACGACCAGGCCCGTTCGTTTCTGGAATCCGCGCTGAAGGGTGCAAGCGGCAACTGAGTTGACGCTTCAACCTACTTCTGTCAGGGTGGTGCTGCCCGTACCGCCCTGCCAGAAGGATGTGTCATGAATTCCACCGTCGTCCGCGACGCCGTCGCCCTCGTTGCTCGTATCGGCCTGGGTATCGTTTTCATCGCCCACGGCTGGCAGAAGCTCAACACCTACGGACTCGACGGCACCGCCGCGAGCTTCGAGATGATGAACATCCCCTTGCCCACCGCGTCCGCCTACTTCGCGACGTTCGTCGAACTGATCGGCGGCGGAGCTCTCGTGTTGGGTATCTTCACCCCGATCGCGGGTCTGCTGCTGTTCCTCGACATGCTCGGTGCTGCGATCTTCGTGCACTTCGAGAACGGCGTGTTCGCAACGGAGAACGGCTACGAACTCGTCGTCGCCCTCGGCGTCGGCGCGCTGCTGCTCGCCGCATTCGGTGCCGGACGCGTCAGCATCGACGGCGTCACCAAGGGAAAAACCGCCATCTTTTCCTAACTCAGCGCCAACTCGGCAGCCACAACTGTTCCTGCCACATCTGTGGCGTGATCGGCATTGCGGTCAGGATCGGCCACAGCCAGACGAAGTTGGCGATCACCACGGCGAGGTACAGGGACACCAGCAGTAGTCCGGTACCTCGCCGTTCGGCCGACGCGGTCGCTTTGCCGATGATGTCGCCCAGCACCAACGCGAAGCCCATCACCATGAACGGGGCGAGTGCCACCGCGTAGAAGTAGTACATCTGCCGGTCGAGTGTGGTGAACCAAGGCAGCAGTGCTGCGGAGTACGCGACGAGCACGGTGGCGTAACGCCAGTCGCGTCGGACGAACACCGACCAGATCACCCAGGCCAGCATCGGCAGAGCCAGCCACCACATCGCGGGCGTGCCGATCAGCATGATCGCCTTGACGCACGAGGACGCCGAGCATCCGGACACGTTCTCGCCGTCGGCGAAGTAGTACAGCATCGGGCGCAGGCCCATCGGCCAGGTCCACGGCTTCGATTCCCATGGGTGCCGGTTGCCTGCCGAATTGGTCAGGCCCTCATGGAATTGCAGCACACTGCCGCTGTAGAACCACAGGGAACGCAGCGCGTCGGGAACGAACGAGAACGGCCCGCCGACGCCGACACCGTCGCCGACCTCGTGCCGGTAGACGCCGGTCTCGGAGGTGAACCATGCCCACCACGTCATCAGATACACCGCGATCGGAACGACCACCAGGGCATACAGCGCAGGCCCGATGTCGCGCAAGGCCGTTCCCCGCCACGGGCGTCCGACGCCGTACGAGCGCCGCGCCGCCACATCGAACGCCACGCTCAGCAATCCGAAGAACGCGATGAAGTACAGACCCGACCACTTGGTGCCGCAGGCGAGACCCAGCATCACGCCCGCCCCGAATCTCCACCACCGCACCCCCATTCGCGGCCCCAGAACACTGGCATCCATTCGACCTTCGGCGCGCACTCTCGACAGTCGCCGCCGCATGTCGTCGCGGTCGACGACCAAGCAGCCCAATGCGGCAGTGACGAAGAGAGCGAGGAAGATGTCCAGCATGCCTATTCGGCTGCTGACGAACGTCACACCGTCGACGGTCAGCAGAATTCCCGCGATCGCACCGACGAGCGTCGATCGGGCGAGCCGTCGCACGATTCGAATCACCAACAGCACCAACAGGGTTCCGGCCACGGCCGAGGAGAAACGCCAACCCCACCCGTTGTAACCGAACAGCGCTTCCCCGACGGCGATCAGCTGCTTGCCGACCGGAGGATGCACCACCAATCCGTACGCCGGATTGTCTTCGAGCCCGCCGCCGGTGAGAACCTGATACCCCTGAGGGGCGTAATGCTTTTCGTCGAAGACCGGGGTTCCCGCGTCGGTGGGGTACCGCAACATCGTGAAACGCGTGATCGCGCAGATGGCGGTGATGACGATGGTGACGATCCAACCGCGTCGGGCATCGGTGTCGTGGAACCAGTCGCGCGCGGCAACGGTCGGCCCGGGACTGACCATCGACCGGTCGCCGGAGCGCTCAGAGGTCAGCAAGGTCACGTACCGATCGTAGGCGTTGATCGGTAGTGCCCGACAAACCGCTGCACCGCGTGCGGGACACTGGAGTCATGCTCATCCTTGCCGCCACCCCGATGGGCGACGTCGGTGACGCCTCACAGCGCCTGCGTGATGCCCTCGGCAGTGCCGATGTCGTCGCCGCCGAGGACACCCGGCGTACCAAACAACTCGCGTCCTCACTCGGCGTGGTGATCGCAGGAAGGGTCGTCAGTTTCTACGACCAGGTCGAGACGGCTCGCCTGCCGGCGCTGGTCGAGGCCGTGGCCGAGGGCAAGACGGTGCTGCTGGTCACCGACGCCGGGATGCCGTCGGTGAGCGATCCCGGCTACCGCCTCGTTGCGGCATGCGTCGAGGCAGGTCTCCCGGTGACCTGTCTGCCCGGTCCGTCCGCCGTGACGACCGCACTCGCGCTGTCCGGTCTGCCCGTCGAACGATTCTGCTTCGACGGGTTCGCGCCGCGCAAGCAGGGGCAGCGTCGTACCTATTTTCGGTCGGTGCTCGCCGAGCCCCGCGCCATCGTCTTCTTCGAGGCACCGCACCGTCTCGTCGCATGCCTCGAGGACGCGGTCCACGTACTCGGTCCCGACCGCCGCGCCGCGGTGTGCCGGGAGCTGACCAAAACCTACGAGGAGGTCCGACGCGGCGGCTTGGGCGAGTTGCTCGAATGGTCGCGGGGCGGCGTGCGCGGCGAGATCACCGTCGTGCTCGAAGGAGCCGTCGCCGTCGCCGAGGAGCCCGAGGATCTCGTGGCCGACGTGGAAACGCTGGTGGCGTCGGGCATGCGGTTGAAGGACGCCTGCGCCCAGGTGGCGGTCGACGGCGTCTCCAAACGTGAGGTCTACGAGGCAGTTCTCGCCGCGCGTAAAGAGCAGTAGCGCGTCAGCCGACGACCTGCTGACGCAGACCCTCCGTGGCGGCCTCGAGGATGGTCTTGGTTCCCTTCTTCACCAGGAAGCCGGGAAGTGGGACCTTCGGGTCGACTGTCAGCTCGAATTCGACGTGGGTGCTGTTGCCCTTCGGCGTCAACGTGTATCGGCCGTCCTGGGCCTTCTGCTGGGTGCTCTCGACGAGAGTCCAGGACACCTCGTTCTCGGACCACGTGTACTCGACGAGCTGTTCGTCGTTGACTCCGATGATCGAGACCTGCATCTTCACGTGGTGTGGCTTACCGTCGTCGAACCGATCGACGACCTCGCACTTCTTGTGCACCGGGGACCACGAGGGAATGCCCTCGACGTCGGCGAGAACCTCGAGTACTGCCGCTGCATCCGCGTCGATGTCGACGGACTTGTTCACTGTGACTGCCATGGGGAGAACGTATCTCAGCTTTCTCTACTGGGGCTGACGTTCCGCGCGAACTCGCCGATGGCTCGGAGTGCGCGGCGTGCCTCGGGGACGAAATCGGCTGCCTGGAACACGTGGACCTGATCCTCGTACACCTGTAGCTCGCAGTCGACTCCGGCGACTGCGAGGCGCTGAGCCATGAGTTCGGCGTCGGCATAGACCATTTCGGTCGAACCGACCTGGATCAGCACCGGCGGTAGGCCGGTGAGATCCCCGTCGACCGGTGATACCCGCGGACCGACTTCACCGTCGACGACGATGCGCGCATCGACACGATCGGCCAGTGCGGTGAGTGCGGGAACCGCGTTGGACGGAAAGACCGAACATTTCGACGCGTTCTCGTGATCGAGCTTGCGGGTGGGGTCCATGTCGGTCAGGGGGGACATGGTGAAGATTCCCCCGGGTGCGGGCAGTCCGACGGTGCGCAGCGCCAGGGTGACCATGAACGCGAGGTATCCGCCCGCCGAGTCGCCGCCCAGGATGATCTGTTCCGGCCGGTAGCCGGAATCGAGAAGGAAGCGGTACGCGTCGACGCCGTCCTCGACGGCATGGCTGATCGGATTGCGCGGCATCATGCGGTAGTTCACCGACAGCACCGCGCCGTCGACGTGTTTCGAGACTCGCGAGGTCATTCGGCGATGGGTGCGCAGGCCGCAGCAGACGAAGGCACCGCCGTGCAGGTAGAGCACCACGCGATCGGACCCGGTGCCCTCGGCGCGGATCCATTCGGCGTCGCATTCGGCGAGCATGACGCGGCTGCGGGTGGTGCCGCTGATCTGGGGGACGAGCAGTCCGGCGTAGTCGACCAAACCCATCGGCCACGGAAGGGACGGCGTTTGCGCCCAGATCGCCAGGAACGGCCGGACGGTGAGCTGAAGGCCCTTGGACAGCATCTGCGACTGCAGGCTCGCGCCACGGACGTAATGCCTGCGTGCGGTAGCTGCTGGGTCGGTCTCTTTCACTACGGTGAGCGCCGGATTCATGGCCGTCGCCTCCATCCCCGTTGTCGGTGCGCGGCGCGTGTGCGCCGTGCGTCGGAACCCCGCTCTATTTGGAACCCCTGGTAACGGACAATAGCGGGTAGCTTTTCGTGACCGGACGTAAGGTCGTGTTCTGAGTCACATTCGGTGCCGTACCGTGACCAAAAACAAATGGAAAAGGGACAGCTCATGGCACTCATGCCCATCACGGAATCGATGTTTCTGATCGCCGAGTCACGGGAACACCCGATGCACGTGGGCGGTCTCGAGTTGTTCGTCCCGCCCGGTGATCCGCACGACTTCGCCGAGGAAGTACACCGCAAGTTCACCACGGGTGAGGTACACGAGCTCTTCCGTAAGCGCCCCGCGCGTCCGGTTCAGATCATGGGAAATCTGGCCTGGGCCTTCGACCCGGACGTGGACTTCGAGTACCACGTTCGCCGCACGGTGTTGCCTGCTCCCGGCCGAATTCGTGAGCTGTTCCAATTTCTCTCGCTCAATCACAGCGCACCGCTCGATCGGTACCGGCCGATGTGGGAGCTGCACATCATCGAGGGGCTGGCGGACGGCCGAATTGCGTTGTACACCAAGGTGCATCACTCGCTGGTCGACGGTGTCAGCGCGCTGAAACTCATGCAGCGCACGCTCACCACCGATCCCGACGATCGAAGCGGGGTTGCCACCTGGGACCCGTCGCTGTTCGGTAAGCGCAAGAAGCAGGTCGCCAACGAGCAGCCGGGACGGCTTGCTCAGCTGGGCAGTGGGCTCTCGATGGGACGCAAGATCGCGGGCGACCTCGTCGATTTCGCTCCGGCCTCGGCACGAATCGGAGTGCGCGCGTTGAAGAAAGAAGGGGCGCAGCTGCCGTTGCAGGCGCCTCGCACCATGTTCAACGTGCCCATCGGCGGTGCGCGCCGCTTCGCTGCCGAGAGTTGGTCGATCGAGCGCATCCGCACGGTCGGAACGGCTCTGGACGCCACGCTCAACGACATGGTGCTCGCGATGTGCGCCGGAGCTCTGCGCGCGTATCTCATCGATCAGAACGCACTTCCCGAGGAACCGTTGATCGCGATGGTTCCGGTGTCGCTACGCAAGGAGGAGGACGACAAGGACGCCGGGAATTCGGTGACGACCATCCTCTGCAATCTGGCCACGGACGAGTCCGATCCGATCGTGCGGCTGGAACGGATCAAGGATTCGACCGTCAAGGGCAAACAGATGATGAGCGAACTCAACACCCTCGAGGCGCTCGCCGTCGGCGCAATCACCATGGCCCCGTTGCTGTTCGGCCCGGTGCCGGGGTTCGTCGACTACACCCCGCCGCCGTTCAACGTCATCATCTCCAACGTTCCCGGATCCAAGGAGGATCTGTACTGGAACGGCGCGAAACTCGACGGCATCTACCCGGCGTCGATCGTGGCCGACGGGCAGGCGCTCAACATCACCGTCGCCAGTAACGGCGATTCGCTGAACTTCGGTCTCATCGGATGCCGACGCAGTGTGCCGCACCTGCAGCGCATGCTGACGCATCTGGAGAACACGTTGGAGGAGCTCGAGAAGACCTTGTGAGTGCCTGCGGCAGTGGTGCGGTCGAGTGCCGCAGGGGGCACATAACCACACCACTGCGTGGAGCGCACTACTCGTACTTGGGGAACACCGGCGTCGGGGTCGGTAGTGCAGTGCCGGGCACCGAACGTGTTGCGATGTCGGTGAATTGGCGATTCGACGCGCCGAGCAGGTCGAGGATGCGCGACGCGGAATCGGGCATGACGGGCTGCGTCAGGATGCTCACGATGCGCAGTACCTCGATCGTCACGTACAGCACGGTGGCCATGCGATCGGGATCGGTCTTGCGCAGTACCCACGGCTGCTGCAGCGAGAAGTAGCGGTTGGTCTCACCGAGCACCGACCAGATCGCTTCGAGCGCGGAATGGATTGCCTGCACCTCGAATTCGCGTCGACAGATCTCGAGGAGTGCATCCGCGCGAGCCAGCATCGCCTCGTCCTCGGCGGTGAAGTCGCCGGGCGTCGGAAGCTTTCCTTCCAAATTCTTGGCGACCATCGTCAGCGAACGCTGCGCGAGGTTGCCGAGTTCGTTGGACAGGTCGGCGTTGACGCGCGCGACGATGGCCTCGTGGCTGTAGCTGCCGTCCTGACCGAACGAGACCTCGCGGAGGAAGAAGAAGCGCACCGGATCGAGTCCGTAGTTCTCCACCAACGACTTCGGGTCCAGAACGTTGCCGAGAGACTTGGACATCTTCTCGCCCTTGACGTTGAGGAACCCGTGCACGAACACCCGCTTGGGCAGTTCGATGCCCGCGGACATCAGGAATGCCGGCCAGTAGACGGTGTGGAAGCGGGTGATGTCCTTGCCGATGATGTGCAGATCGGCCGGCCAGAATTTCCGGAACGACTCCGACTCGACGTCGGGGTAGCCGGCACCGGTGAGGTAGTTGGTGAGCGCGTCGACCCACACGTACATCACGTGCGCGGGATCGCCGGGTACCGGCACACCCCAGTCGAACGTGGTTCGGGAGATCGACAGATCCCGCAGGCCGCCCTTGACGAAGTTCACGATCTCGTTGCGACGGGTGTTGGGTGCAATGAAGTCCGGCGACGCGTCGTACAGCTCGAGCAGTTTGTCCTGGTACTGCGACAGCTTGAAGAAGTACGACGACTCCTCGGTCCATTCGACCGGAGTGTTCGTCTCCGTCGCGACGCGCGAGCCGTCCTCGGCGAGGGTGGTCTCGGCCTCGGTGTAGAACGCCTCGTCTCGCACCGAGTACCAGCCGGAGTAGGAATCGAGATAGATGTCGCCGTTCGCCTCCATCCGCCTCCACAGTTCCTGGCTGGCGGTGTGGTGATCGGCGTCGGTGGTGCGGATGAAGCGTACGTACGAGATCTTCAGCAGGTCCTGAGCGGTCTGGAATGCGTCGGAGTTGCGTGCGGCGAGCTCGCGTACGTCCACGCCCTCGGTCTGTGCAGTCTGCTGCATCTTCAGGCCGTGCTCGTCGGTGCCCGTCAGGAATCGCACGTCGTAGCCGTCGAGGCGCTTGAAGCGCGCGATGGTGTCGGTGGCGATGTACTCGTAGGCGTGTCCGATGTGCGGAGCGCCGTTGGGGTACGCGATCGCCGTGGTGACGTAGAACGGTGGCCGTGGGGCATCAGCTGGCGCAGTCATGGTGCGCCTACTCTAACCAGCGTGAGCAGAGACCGTCCCGCACCACCGTTGCCCGAGCCCGTCGGCACTCTCGTCGATGCGCACACCCACCTCGACGCGTGTGGGGCGACCGACGCGGCGAGTGTGGCCGCGATCGTGGACAAGGCCGAGTCCGTCGGTGTCACGCGGGTGGTCACGATCGCCGACGATCTCGAGGCCGCGCGCTTCGCCGTCGACGCGGCGTCCTGGGATCCGCGGGTGTGGGCCGCGGTGGCCATTCATCCCACGCGCGCGAACGTGCTCGACGACGCAGCCAAGGCCGAGATCGAGCAGTTGGCGTCGGATCCTCGTGTGGTGGCGGTCGGGGAGACCGGGCTGGACTACTACTGGCCCGGCAAGCTCGACGGTTGCGCCACGGTGGCCGAGCAGCACGAGGGCTTTCGGTGGCACATCGATCTGGCGAAGCGTCTGGGCAAGCCGTTGATGATTCACAATCGTGAGGCCGACGAGGACCTGCTGGCCGTTCTGACGGCGGAAGGTGCTCCCGAGACGGTGATCTTCCACTGCTTCTCCGGTGGTCCCGAGACCGCGAAGGCCTGCGTCGACGCCGGCTACGTTCTCAGCTTCTCGGGGACCGTCAGTTTCAAGAATGCGCACGCGTTGCGTGAGGCTGCGCTGTTGGTACCCGACGAGTTGGTGCTGGTGGAGACCGACGCGCCGTTCCTCACGCCGCATCCGTATCGAGGTGCACCCAACGAGCCGTACTGCCTGCCGTACACCGCGCGGGCGTTGGCCGACATTCGCGGCCAGGATCCGGCGGAGCTTGCTGCGCACGCCACCGCCAATGCCGAGAGGGTGTACGGCCTCTAGCTGCTGAAGTTGCGGCGTGGGTACTAATTCGTTACCGTACCGTGACCGAACTCGGGCGTTTCGACGCCGAAGTCACGCTCGCAACCGCCAGGAATACGAAACTTTGTCGACTATCAGACGCCTCAACTCCGCCCGCTCGACCACTCTCTACCTGGTCATCGCGGCCCTGTTGATGACGCTCGTCGCCGGCGGTGTGATGGCCGTGAGCCGTCACAAGACCGTGACCATCGACGTCGACGGCGACATGATCTCGCTGAGCACGATGAAAACCGACGTCAGCAGTGCGTTGGCCGACGCCGGCTATGCCCCGTCGGACAAGGATCTGGTCGTTCCCGCTCCCGATTCCGGTCTGAGCGACGGCGACACCGTTGTCCTGCGCCGCGCCCGCGAGATCACGCTGAACGTCGACGGCAAGCCCGAGGACATCTGGACCACCGCACTGACCGTCGAGGAAGCACTGCAGCAGACCGGCCTGGCCGAGGACGTGCACGTGTCCGCCTCGCGCTCGGAGCGACTGCCGCTCGACGGCACCGAGTTGGACGTGGCACTTCCCAAGCAGGTCTCGCTCGTCGACGGCGGAGCACCCGCCGCGCCGATCACCCTGGCTGCACCGACCGTGCGTGAATTTCTCGAAGCAGCAGGCGCGCCGCTCGAAGAAGCCGACACCGTCAGCCCCGATCCCGACGCGACCGTGACCGACGGCGCCGAGATCGTCGTCACGCGTGACCGCACCGTCACCAAGACCGAGACGACCGATACCGATGCGCCGGAGCAGCGCATCGAAGATCCGACGATGAACATGAGCCGTACCGTCGTCGAGAACCCGGGTGCGCCTGGCGTCTCCGACATCACCTGGAAGATCAACATGGTGAACGGCGTCGAGGTCGGTCGCGAGAAGCTCGACGAGACGGTTCAGGTACCCGCGCAGCCGAAGACCGTTCGCGTCGGAGCCAAGCCGGGCACCGAGGTACCGCCGGTGGAGAACGGTGCGATCTGGGACGCGCTCGCGCAGTGCGAGGCGACCGGCAACTGGGCGATCAACACGGGCAACGGTTTCTACGGCGGCGTGCAGTTCGACCAGAACACCTGGGAACGCCAGGGTGGCCTCAAGTACGCACCGCGCGCCGACCTCGCCACCCGCGAGGAGCAGATCGCAATCGCCTCGGTGACGCAGAAGTCGCAGGGCTGGGGCGCATGGCCCGCCTGCACCTCGCGTCTGGGTTACCGCTAGTCCCGTAGAGTTTCCGCCGTGTCCGAACATGTGAGGGGATCCGCGGCCCTGCTGGGTCCCGCCGAGGTCCGCTCGTTGGCCGCCGAGCTCGACGTGCGGCCCACCAAGCAGCTCGGGCAGAACTTCGTGCACGACGCCAATACTGTTCGACGCATCGTCGCCTCCGCGGGAGTGGGCCCACAGGACACGGTCCTCGAGGTCGGCCCCGGCCTCGGTTCGTTGACTCTGGCGTTGCTCGATGTGGCCGATTCCGTCATCGCCGTCGAGATCGACCCCAAGCTCGCGAACCGCTTGCCCACCACGGTGGCCGACCGGGCTCCCACTCTGGCGGATCGGCTGACGGTGATCGAGGCCGACGCGCTGCGCGTCCGAGCGGCGGACATTGCGGGGGAGCCGACTGCTCTGGTGGCCAACCTGCCCTACAACGTCGCGGTTCCCGTGCTGATTCATCTGTTCTCGGAATTACCGAGTCTTCGCGTCGCCGTAGTGATGGTCCAGGCCGAGGTGGCCGATCGACTCGCGGCGGTACCGGGAAGCAAGATCTACGGCATCCCCAGCGTCAAGGCCAGGTTCTTCGGAGACGTCAAAAGAGCAGGTGCAGTGGGCCGTTCGGTGTTCTGGCCGGTACCGAAGGTCGAATCGGGACTGGTGCGCATCGATCGGTACGCCGAGCCGCCGTGGCCCACCGACACCGCGCATCGCAAGGCCGTGTTCGCGGTCATCGACGCCGCATTCGCGCAGCGACGCAAGACATTGCGTGCAGCTCTCGCCGGTTGGGCCGGCTCCCCGGTGGCGGCCGAACGCCGCTTGCGTGAGGCCGGAATCGACCCGACGGCGCGCGGCGAGACCATCGACGCTGCCGCTTTCGTCCGCTTGGCCGCCACCGAAGCCTGAGGCGCTCCCTACAGGTGGACGTCCGACAGGCGCGTCAGCTCGGTCCACTTCGACGCCTCCGCACGAGCCGCGGCCACCGGTGCGTAGCGATCGGCCTCGATCAGCACACCCAGGTCCAGGCCGGTCATCGACGCGATGTCGGCCACCGGAACCTGGTACGTCCGGTAGGGGCCGAGGGGCGGGGGATCGGTCTCGAGTCGTAGCGGCTTGTCGAGGATCGGGTCGAGAGACGGCGACTGGTCGAGGACGTATCCGGTGCATGCGGGAGTCGAATCCTGCGACCATGCCGCGATCTTGAAGAATTGCCGCGGAATGGCGACGCCTCGGTAGACCGGATCGTCGTCGGCGAAGATGCAGCCGCTGAAGACCGAGAGCTTCCGGTCGTACTGCTCGGCGTTTCCCAGCACGTAGTCCTCGAGCCCCAGCCACAGCGTCTTCGACTGGTTCAGCGTGGCCGTCTGCGGGGCGCACACGGTGTAGTGGAACGTGTCCTCGTTGGCGCGCTCGGCCACCGCACGCTCACCCCACACCGGATCTCGCCTGCGAACCAGATGCCCGCGATCGAGATCGTTGTTCCTGTACAACTCGTTGCCCGCCTGCTGCGCAGCCGGTAGCCGATCGTCGAGTCGCCAGTTGTCTCCCCGCCCGACATCCTGCAGGCTCGCACCGTCGATGTTGACGCCGGTGACCGCGGCGAGGCGTCGGGCAGGGTCGATGGACACCGAGAAGTGCGTGTACGGAAGTACCACCACGTCGGCGCGATCGGGCAACGGAACGTCGATGTCGGCCAGGAACTTCGGGTCGAAACCGAGTGGTGTCGTCATCTGCCCATTGACTCACGTACCGGTTACCGGAGGGTGAACCGCCGCGAGGTATCGCTCGTTCAGCCTCGCGTGCCGCTCGGCCACGATGCGGCACTCCTCGCGCAGTTCCGGTGGATCGAGCACCGTGAAATCGGTGTCGAACGCCGCCAGCCACCGCGCGATCGAGGGCAGTGAATCTCCGGCCAACACCACCGCGCAGGTGCGCTCGTCGATGGATTCGAGTGTGCCCCATTGCTCGTCGATCATCGGAGCAATCGTCTCGATCGGGGCGTGCAACGCGATCCGCGCCTGAACTCGGGCGTACGCACGATCGATTCCCTTCGAGACGAACGCCGCCGCACCGCCCGGCGGCAGCTCGCGGGGCGTGAACCGCGGACCCGTCGGAATCTTCGGCGTCAGGCGATCCACTCGAAACGACCGCCAATCCTCCCGCAGCACATCCCAACCCAGCAGATACCAGCGCGCTCCCGCCCGCACCAGGCTGTACGGCTCCACCTCGCGCCTGGACTCGGAACCGTCGTGCTTGCGGTAGTCGAACCGCAACCGCTCGTGTCCGTGGCACACCGCCGCCACCGTGGACAGCACCGACGCATCCACCGCCGAACGCGGTGTCCTGTCCACCACGTCGATGCGCAACGCGTCGAGCCGATGCTGGATGCGCGAGGGCATCACCTGCCGCAACTTCGTCAACGCCCGCAACGACGCCTCCCCGATGCCCGCCACCGAGCCCCCGGCGGCGGACTGCAACCCGAACGCCACCGCCAGCGCCTCGTCGTCGTCGAGCAGTAGCGGGGGCATCTCCGCGCCGGGACCGAGCTGATAGCCGCCACCGACACCCGGCGTCGCATTGACCGGGTAACCGATGTCTCGCAGCTTGTCCACGTCTCGCCGCAGCGTGCGAGGAGTGACGTCGAGTCGCTCCGCCAATTCCGCGCCCGCCCAGTCACGACGCGTCTGCAGCAGAGACAACAGTCGCAACAACCGAGCCGATGTTTCCTTCATGACCACACGATGCCACGCAATGCGGACGTATTCTGTCCGCATGGGGCACCCTGGTGGTGAACTCGGCCGCTGTTTCTCCACTACTGTGGTTACTCGTGCTGTCTGTCGTTCCCACACCCGTTGTCGTTCGGGCCCCGTCGAAGGTGAATCTGCATCTGTCGGTCGGTGACCTGCGTCCCGACGGCTTTCACGAGCTGACGACGGTGTTCCAGGCGCTCTCGCTCTCGGACGAACTGTCGGTGATTCCGGCCAAGACACTGTCGGTTCGGGTGCGCGGCGACGACGCGAGGGTGGTTCCCACCGATTCACGGAATCTGGTGTGGAAGGCCGCCGAGTTGCTGGGGCGTCGGGTCGGGCGCGAGCCGTCGGTGGAGATCACCATCGACAAGGGAATTCCGGTGGCCGGCGGGATGGCAGGCGGAAGTGCCGATGCTGCCGCGACCCTGGTGGCACTGAACGCGATGTGGCATCTCGATCTCTCGCGTGACGAGCTCGACGAGGTGGCGGCCCAACTCGGCAGCGACGTGCCGTTCTCGTTGCACGGCGGTACTGCGGTCGGAACCGGTCGCGGGGAGAAGCTGCTTCCGGTGCTCTCGCGCAACAGTTTTCACTGGGTGCTGGCGTTGGCGAAGGGCGGTCTGCAGACGCCTGCCGTCTACAACGAACTCGACGAGTTGCGCGCCAAGGGTGACCCGCCCCGTCTCGGCGGCACCGAGGATCTGATGCATGCGCTGGCGTCCGGCGATGCGCGTGCACTCGCGCCGTTGCTCGGCAACGACCTGCAGGCCGCCGCGGTGTCGCTGATGCCGCAGTTGCGTCGCACGCTGCGTGCGGGAGTCACCGCCGGGGCATTGGCGGGCATCGTGTCCGGCTCGGGCCCCACCTGCGCGTTCCTGTGCGCCGACGCCGACGCGGCGGTGTCGGTGAGCGCTGAATTGTCCGGTGCCGGTGTGTGCCGCACCGTCCGTGTTGCGAGTGGACCGGTTCCCGGTGCTCGTGTTGTCACTAGTGAATCGATTGGTTTTTCCTGATGGTCAATCTCGTCAATCTCGAAAACGTCAGCAAGTCCTTCGGCGTCAAGCCACTGCTCGACGGCGTCTCCCTCGGCGTGCAGGAGGGCGAACGCATCGGCATGGTCGGTCTCAACGGCGGCGGCAAGACGACCACCCTCGAAGTTCTCGCCGGCATCGAACCACCCGATTCGGGACGCGTCAGCCGGGTCAACGGCCTGCGGATGGCCGTCGTCACGCAGCGCGGCGTGTTGCCTCCGGGGTCGACCGTCGGCCAGGTGGTCCTCGACCCACTCGGAATGGCCGAGCACGAGTGGGCGGGTGACTCTCGGGTGCGAAACATCTTGACCGGCATCGGTATTGCCGACCTCGGGCCTGCAGGCAGTTCGGGACTCGACGCGTCGATCGACAACCTCTCGGGTGGCGAGCGTCGACGAGTTGCGTTGGCAGCGGCCCTGGTTCAGGACCTCGACCTGCTGGTGCTCGACGAGCCGACCAACCACCTCGACGTCGAGGGCGTGCAGTGGTTGGCCGCGCATCTGGTCAGCCGCCGCAGTGCGCTGGTGGTCGTCACCCACGATCGCTGGTTCCTCGACACCGTCGCCAATCGGACGTGGGAAGTGGTCGGCGGCGGCGTCGAGGCCTACGAGGGTGGCTACAACGACTGGGTGTTCGCCCGTGCCGAGCGGTCCCGTCAGGCCGACGCGTCCGAGGAGCGTCGACGCAACCTCGCCCGCAAGGAACTGGCGTGGCTGCGCCGCGGTGCTCCGGCCCGAACCTCCAAGCCGAAGTACCGCATCGAGGCGGCCGAGGCTCTGATCGCCGACGTTCCCGCTCCGCGTGACTCGGTCGCGTTGTCCTCGTTCGCTCAGCGTCGTCTCGGCAAGGTCGTCATCGAACTCGAGGACGCGCGCCTGGAGACTCCCGACGGCCGCGAGCTGGTGAAGGACTTCACCTGGCGTCTGGCTCCCGGTGAGCGCGTCGGCCTGGTCGGTGTCAACGGTTCGGGTAAGACCACGATGCTCCGCACCCTCGCGGGTGAACTGCAGCCGGCTGCAGGCAAGCGCATCCAGGGCCAGACGGTCAAGATCGGTTGGCTCAAGCAGGAATTGGACGACCTACCCAAGAAGCTGCGTGTTCTCGATGCGGTCAAGGAAGTGGCCGAGCGGATCACGCTGGGCGACCGCGAGATTTCTGCCGGGCAGCTCGCGGAGCGGCTCGGCTTCACCCCGGCGCGTCAGCGCACCCCCGTCGGCGATCTCTCCGGCGGTGAGCGTCGTCGGCTGCAGCTGACGCGCGTGTTGATGGCCGAGCCGAACGTGCTGCTGCTCGACGAGCCCACCAACGATCTCGACATCGACACTTTGCAGCAGCTCGAGGACATCCTGGACGGCTGGGCCGGCACTCTCGTGGTCATCAGTCACGATCGGTACCTGATCGAGCGCATCTGCGATTCCACCTGGGCACTGTTCGGCGACGGCAAGCTCACCAACCTGCCCGGCGGCATCGACGAGTACCTGCGTCGGCGCGCGGTTCTCGCAGCCGATGCCACTCCGGATTCGTTGACCACCGGAGCGGTGCCGAAGAAGGCGACCAGGGATGCGGCCTCCGAGCGCGCGGCCCGTAAGGAACTGAGCAAGCTCGAGAAGCTCGTCCTTCGACTGTCCAAGCGTGAGGTCGAGTTGCACGCCGAACTGGTCGACGCGTCCACCGAGCAGGGCAAGCTCGTCGCCCTCGACACGGAGCTCAAGCAGGTCCTCGCCGACAAGGATGTCGCCGAGGAACGATGGATGGAACTGGCCGCCGAGCTGGAGTAGAGCCTGCGGCATGTGAACGGCTGAATAATGGGTCGTTCCGCAGGCTCCACTCCTGTCCCGTAGCCCACTACGAAGTTTCGCTCACCTGCGCGCAGCGCATACTGGAGTCATGACATCGGTCGTCGCGGAAGTACTCGGTTCGGATTTTGCCCGCCTGCATCCCAAGGTGCAGTGGCGCTTCGGATTGCAGTCCTCGGACGGTCTCGCTCAGTTCGGGGTGGGCGTGATGGAGGAGATGACGCATTCTCGGCTCGTGCCGTCACCGTTGCTGTGGGCCGGACGCAAGCGTGGTCTCTTTCCCGCCGGTGTCGGCAACGACGTGCCGTTCACCATCGCCAACTACGCTTATGTCGACGAACTGGGCCGCGAGACACTGTCTTTCGTGCGTCGCTTCGCTTTCGCCGGTCGCCCGCAGGGAATGAATTCGGTGATGGTGTCCTCCGCCGAGTCCAACACGTATGCGTTGGACTACCTGGGTTTCTCCTCGGACATGGTGGTGCACACCAGGTGTGAGGTCGATGCCGACGGTGGCCTGGTGCTCGAGAGCGAGGTGCCTCGATTCCTGCTCGGCCCTCTCGCGCCGAAGTTGCCGAAGGTGGCGTCGGCGGTGACGATCGGTCGGGAGTGGTGGGATGCGGCCGAGGAACGACATCGCATCGAGATCGAGGTCAAGAGCCCGGTGCTCGGACAACTCTTTCTGTACCGCGGTTGGTTCACCGCAGAAGAGCGGCCTTGTCTCACCGCCGACATTCCCGGTGACGCGCGTCCGCGGTCGGTCGAGTCTCGCGAATAGCGCTACTGTTACGCGTCGAACGATGTGCGTGTGAAGGAGTCAACAGTGGCCGTTGTCGAAGCAGAGATCGTCGGTGCTGTGGGGCATATCGTCCTGAACCGGCCGGAGGCTCTGAACTCGTTGAACGGTGCCATGATCGACGGCATCCGCGCCGCCCTCGATGCGTGGCGAGACGACGACGCGGTCACTTCTGTTCTGGTGACGAGCAGTTCACCGCGGGCGTTCTGCGCGGGCGGTGACATCAAGGCGATTCGGCAGGCCGTCGTCGACGGTGACCACGAGGCCGGTCCGGCGTACTTCGCGGCGGAATACGACCTCGACGAGTTGATTGCCGGCTACCCCAAGCCCTACATCGCCGTCATCGAAGCGGCGGCTTTCGGTGGTGGCCTGGGAATTTCGATTCACGGCAGCGTCCGCATCGTCACCGAGAACGCCGTATTGGCCATGCCGGAGACGGCGATCGGTTTCGTGCCGGATGTCGGGTCGAGCTATTTTCTCTCGCGCCTACCGGGCCATGTCGGACGGTACCTGGCGCTGACGGGAACTCGGATCACCGGATCCGATGCGCTCGCACTGGGATTGGCGACGCATTTCTGCCCGAGCGAGGTCGTGTCCGAGCTGAAGGCAGACATCCTCGCGGGCGTGGATCTGCACGAGGTGTTGGATCGGTACACCACTGCACCGTCGACGACCGAGCTGTCGTTCGACGCGGAGGCGGTGGCAGCGGTGTTCGAGAGGAAGTCACTCGTCGACATCATCGATGCGCTGGTGTGCGACACGCCTTGGTCGAGAACGACGAAGACTCAGTTGGCGACTCTGTCGCCGACGTCCCTGATGGCCACCGACGCGCTGATCGCACGGGGGGCCGACAGTACGTTGCGTGAATGCCTCGATCGGGAGTTGCGGATGGCGACATGGATCATCACCGAACCGGACTTCGCCGAGGGTGTTCGCGCAGTGTTGGTCGACAAGGACCGGACACCGCAATGGAAGCCTCTGGTACTCGAGATGGTGCGACCAGAGGCATTCCAGCAGCTGTTGTGACCGGTACGGGTCAGCGGTAGCCCTTGGCGGGGTTCTGCAGGTCCAGCACGATGGTCTGGCCGTTGGAGCGCACGTGGATCTCGGGGTTCTGCAGACCACCCGAGACGAGGTATTCGCCGAGGAGCTGGAGCAGCTCGTCGGGACCGACGGAGGTGTCGGGGGTGCGGATGTCGCCGGTGCGGCTGCCGAGCTCGTTCTGGGTCAAGCGGCCTGCGATGCGGACCGAGGCGACGCCCATGGCGGTGCGACGGTCGGGTCCCTGGCCGCGACCGAGCGACGGCGAGGAGCCGGCGCTGGAGCCGTGAGACGTGGAGCGGCCGTTGGTGGGCAGGCCGTGTTCTGAGATCTGATCGCTTGTAGTCACTTCAACCTCGTTCGATTCCGTGGCGGGCTTCTCTGGACGACGTCGATCCGCGCGGGGGGTCGTTGAATCCGTGACGGACGACGTTGCTGGTGCAGGCGTTGTTGCGGACGCCTTATCGGTGGACGTGGCCACTGCCTCCGACTTCTCGGTGGTAGAGGTCTCGGCCGCCTTCTCGGCGGGCGCTGCCGCCGAAGAATCGGTGCGGCCACCGGCGGGTGAAGTGGAGTCGGACTTCGGCGGCGTCGCCAAACGATGCGCAGGAACGCCACCGACCTTGATCCCGGCCAATGGGTAGTTCGATCCCTTAGTCATGTCGTTTTCCACTTCATCGTGATCCCAGGTGGTTCCGCGCCGAGATGTCACGATCGGGCATCGATCAGGACGGGCTACTCGGCGTCGAGCACGCAGAAACGTACTCGAAGTTTGTTCGGACACGCTGAGAGTATCATCACGATTGTTTACGACGCCATTTTTTGACCGAAGTTCTTGTTCTGAACTCTGAACCACACGGCAAAACCCCAGGCCACGAATGCGGCATACACGAGGTAGAGAACCGCGGACGGATAGAACCCGGCGACGATCAGCAGCGGAACGCCCACGATGTCCACCGCAATCCAGATCAGCCAGAACTCGGTCAGTCCACGCGCCATCCCGAAGGTGGCCAACATGGATCCGGTGAAGATCCACGCGTCGGCCCACTTGCCGAACGAGCCGAGGTAGCCGAACAGTTGCGCGAACACCACCGTGCCGAGAACCGCGACGACGATCATCGCCGTCCGCTCCCGCGCCGTGCCCCACCGCGGTAGAACCGCTGCCCCCGTCCGCTTCGAGTCCCGCATCCAGCGCACCAACCCGTAGACGCTCACGGCGATGAACATCAGTTGTCGCCCGGCCTGGCCGTACAGATCGAGCGCCTGCGGAGTATGGAACACGCCGCCCAGAAAGACGGTGAACAACAGCGCATTTCCGATGATGCCCACCGGCCACGCCCACACGACGCGTCGCATACCGCCGATCGCCGAAAGCAAGCCGAACCCGTTGCCGACCACCTCACGCCACAGAATCGGGTGCCCCAGTACGGAGAATTCTGCGTCGAGCAGATCGATCAGCACACCGGTGCTACTGGTCACCCGCGGCGACGAGCGGTTCGAGGGTCAGCTCGGGCATTTCCTTCTGGATGTACTGCAGACGCCACTTGTCGCTCACCAGTGCCAGCAGCGCGCCGTCGGTGCGGGTGAAGACCTCGACTCCTCTCTGGCGACCCAGCTCGACGGCCGAGGCCGCGTCGGTGCGTCGGGCAAGGGAGTATCCGAGTGGTTCCATTCGGGCGTCGACGCCGAACTCGGTCTTCATTCGTGCGGTGACCACCTCGAACTGCATGGGTCCGACGGCGGCGAGCACGGGGGAGGCGTCGCCGCGAATGTCGTTGCGCAGCACCTGAACCACACCCTCGGAATCGAGTTGCTCGACGGCCCGGCGGAACTTCTTGTACTTGTCGGCGCTGTCGACGCGCAGTGCCGAGAAGTGCTCGGGTGCGAACGACGGAATGGGCGGGAACTCGACCTTCTTGTCGGTGTAGAGCGTGTGACCCGGGGCCAGAGCGGTCGCGTTGACGAGGCCGACGATGTCGCCCGGGTATGCGTTCTCGACGGTCGTGCGATCGCGACCGAACACCGTCAACGCGTACTTGGTGGTGAACGGCTTCTTGGTCTGCGAGTGGGTGACGACCATGCCGCGCTCGAACACCCCGGAGACCACGCGCATGAATGCCAGTCGATCCCGGTGCGCGGTGTCCATGCCCGCCTGCACCTTGAACACGACGGCGCTGAACGGGTCGGTGACCTCGCGTACGCCGCCGGAGGCGTCGTCACGCGGGCCCGGTGCCGGAGCGAGGGCCACGAGGGTGTCGAGAATCTGCCGGACGCCGAAGTTGAGCATCGCGGAGCCGAAGATCACCGGCGACGTCTGACCGGCCAGGAACATCTCCTGATCGTGCTGCTGACCGCTCGAGATCAGCAGATCACTCTCCTCGACGGCGGTGTCCCAGTCGACCCCCTCACGTTCGGCCGCGGCCTCGGCCGTCATGAACTCCTCGGGCGCGATGGTCGCACCACCTGCAGTCCGGGTGAAGCGGATGTAGCTGCCGTCCTGGACATCGAGCAGGCCGCGGAAGTCGCCTGCGATCCCGACGGGCCAGTAGAGAGGCGTCGGAGTCAGGCCGATCCGCGACTCGATCTCGTCGAGCAGCTCGAGCGGCGACTGGCCTGGGCGGTCCCACTTGTTGATGACGGTGATGACCGGGATGCCGAACTGGCGGCACACCTGGAACAGCTTGAGGGTCTGCGGCTCCAGACCCTTGGCGGCGTCGATCAGCATCACGGCCGCGTCGACGGCGGTCAGCACGCGGTAGGTGTCCTCGGAGAAGTCGGCGTGGCCGGGAGTGTCGACGAGGTTGATGACGTTGGTGATCTCGGCGTCGGGAGAGGTCTGGTAATTGAACTGCAGCGCAGTCGAACTCACCGAGATACCGCGGGCCTTCTCCATCTCCATCCAGTCGGAGACGGTGGAGCGGCGGCCGGCTTTGCCGTGGATGGCACCGGCCTCGGAGATGACACGTGCATGCAGGGCGAGGGCTTCGGTGAGCGTCGACTTACCGGCGTCGGGGTGCGAGATCACCGCGAATGTTCGACGCCTCGCGACCTCGGTCTCGAGCTCTTTGGCCTGGCTTCGGGTGGTTCCGGACTCGTCGAGCGCTGCCGGTCCGGACCCTTCGAGCGTTGCGTCGACGTCGGGGGTGCTGGACGGGGTACTCACGAAGACCTCATTCTCGTAGCAAGGGCGGCACCGAAAGAGCGGCCGGGGCAAAATTCAAGGATACGCGGCCCGTTGTTCCCCTCGGTCGGGGCGGGAGTGCCTACTGTGAACGGTGGGCCGGGAGATCCCTCACGAGGAGACGTGCGTTGAGCAAGTTCACCGAAGAGATGTTCGAGACCGCGAGTACCAGCAAGCACGGTCTGATCACCGGCGAGCCCGACGAGGCGCTTCGGCAGTCCTGGGGTGAGATCCACGAGCAGGCGCGGCGGATGGCAGGAGCCCTGGCCGACGCAGGCGTCGAACACGGTGACGCGATCGGGATCCTGGCCGGTCAGCCGGTGGACATCGCGCCCGCGTGCCAGGCGACGTGGATGCGCGGGGGATCGGTGACGATGCTGCACCAGCCCACTCCGCGGACCGACCTCGCCGTCTGGGGTGAGGACACCGAGACCGTCGTGCGGATGATCGAGGCCAAGGCCGTGATTCTCGGGGCTCCGTTCGACATCGCCGCACCCGTGCTCGAGGAGCGCGGCATCACCGTGCTGAAGATCGAGGACATGAAGACCGGTCGCGACATCGATCCGGTGCCGACGGCCGAGTCCGATATCGCGCTGCAGCAACTCACGTCCGGCTCGACCGGTTCGCCCAAGGCCGTGCGGATCACGCACGAGAACTTCTACGTCAATGCCTACGCGATGATCGACCGCATCGAATTCGATGTCGATTCCGACGTGATGGTCAGTTGGCTGCCACTGTTCCACGACATGGGGATGGTGGGCTTCCTGTCGGTGCCGATGCAGGTCGGTGCCGAGGTCGTCAGTATCACTCCGCTGGACTTCCTGCGCTCGCCGCTGCTGTGGGCCAAGCTGATTCACAAGTACCGCGGAACCGTCACCGCAGCACCCAACTTCGCGTACTCGCTGCTGGCGCGGCGGCTCGGTCAGGCCGAGGACGATCTGGATCTCGACCTGTCGACTCTGCGCTACGCCTGGAACGGAGCCGAGCCGGTCGATCCGGACACCATGATCGCGCTCGCCGAGGCCGGAGCGCGGTACAAGCTGAACCCGCTGGCTCTGGCTCCGGTCTACGGAATGGCGGAAACGACTCTGGCAGTGTCGATTCCGGATCCCGATCAGGGTCAGGTGATCGACGTGGTCGACGCGGACCTGCTCGAGACCCTCGGTCGTGCCGTCCCGTCCACCCGGGGCAACACCCGATCTCTGGCGACGCTCGGCAAATTCGTTCCAGGGTTGGAGGGACGCGTCGTGGACAAGGAGGGGCAGGTGCTCACCGCACGAGGCGTCGGCATCATCGAGGTGCGAGGCAAGGCCGTCACGCCCGGGTACATCACCGTCGAGGGCCCGGTGTCGACGCTCGACGCGGACGGCTGGCTCGATACCGGCGACGTCGGCTACATCACCGAGGACGAACTGGTGGTCGTCTGCGGACGTATCAAGGACGTCATCATCATGGGTGGTCGCAACATCTATCCCACCGACATCGAACGGGCTGCGGGCACCGTTGCGGGTGTGCGGCCGGGCAATGCCGTGGCCATTCGGCTCGATGCCGGCGACAAACGCGAAAGTTTCGCGGTGGCAGTGGAAACCAACGACATCGACAAGCCGGACGAGGTCAAGCGCATCGAACGCGAAGTGATCCATGCAGTGCACTCGGAGGTGGGTGTGCGGCCGCGAACCGTCGCCGTGCTCGGGCCGGGCAGCATTCCGAAGACGTCGAGCGGCAAACTGCGACGGGCGAATTCGGCGTCGCTGCTGAACTGAAACCGGGGGGACCTCACACCCTTTGTGCGGGGTGCGCGTGTGCGCTCGGAGGCGAGCAGGGGCGCGCGCCTGGTACTGGGGACGCTCGGTTCAGCGCGGATGCACCCTGTTCTGTGCGGCTTCGAGGCCGTCCGACAGCAGGAGCTCCGCGGCGTCCGCTGCTTCTTCGACGACGACGCCGAGGTCCTTGCGCTCGGCTGCGGAGAACGGCTTGAGCACGAACGACGCCGGATCCATTCGTCCCGGTGGACGCCCGACGCCGACGCGCACCCGCAAGTAGTCCTTGGTGCTCAGGTGCTGCGAGATCGAGCGCAGCCCGTTGTGGCCGCCTTCGCCGCCGCCGAGCTTGAGTCGCAGAGCACCGAAGTCGATGTCCAACTCGTCGTGCACCACCACGATGTTCGCAGGCTCGATCGAGAAGAAACGCGCCAACGCAGCCACCGGTTGGCCCGAGAGATTCATGAAGGTGCGCGGCTTCGCGATGATCACCGCGCGAGAGCCGAGGCGGGCCTGCACGATGTCGGAGTTGGACTTCTTGTGCGAGGAGAACGCCGAGCCGATGCGTCCGGCAAGGGCATCGGCCACCATGAATCCCACGTTGTGACGGGTCTTTTCGTACTGCGGGCCAGGATTGCCGAGGCCGACGATCAGGGCCGGCGC
The DNA here is from genome assembly GCF_002258315.1 of Rhodococcus sp. 06-462-5. Lineage (GTDB taxonomy): Bacteria > Actinomycetota > Actinomycetes > Mycobacteriales > Mycobacteriaceae > Rhodococcoides. Next base: position 117,616 of record NZ_NOYD01000028.1, read on the forward strand.
TGCGGGGTCAACACTCACGGTCGTCATTGTCTCATCACACCTTCGAAACGAACGACGCGCTGCTCCCCGTCTGGGAGCAGCGCGTCGTTCGTGGTCGGTGGAGCCAGATCAGCTGTCGCTGTCCTTGCTCTCGTCGTCGTCCTCGGACGCTGCCTCTTCCTGAGTTTCGGCTTCGCCTTCCTCGGAGATCGGCTCGGTGCCTTCGCCGTCGGCCTCGAGGTCTTCCTCGGACGGTGCCTCGGTGACGTTGACGAGCAGCTGCTCGGGGTCGGACGTCAGGGTGACGCCGTCAGGCAGCTCGACGTCCTTTGCGTAGTACTGAGTGTCGATCTGGTCGTCCTCGACGGAGATGACGAAGTTCTCCGGGATCTCCAGCGCGTCGGCCTCGATCTCGATGTACGTGGAGTCGGTGACGACCAAGGTGCCCGGTGCGGCATCGCCTTCGACGATGACGTTGACCTCGACGGTGACGCGCTCGCCCTTCTTCAGGACGAGGAGGTCGGCGTGCTCGATGCTGCGACGGATCGGGTGCACGACGATCGACTTGGTCAGTGCCAGCTGCGACTTGCCGTCGATGTCGAGGGTCAGCACGGCGTTGGTGCCGTCGTTACGCAGCACGGCTGCGAACGCGCGAGCGTCCAGTGCGAGGTGCTGGGGATCGGTGGCGTGTCCGTACAGAACAGCGGGAACGAGGCCGTCGCGGCGGGTGCGGCGAGCGGCACCCTTGCCGAATTCGGTGCGGACCAGCGCGGTGAGATTGTTTACCTTCGATGCCATGGTGCTAGGTGCTCCTGATAAAAGTGGTTCGTGCGGCGTACTTCGTCGGGCGGTCAAGCTCGTCGGGGCGGACACGAACGAGCGCGGCCAACGGGGCCGAGCCGCGTCGATAACGGTGGATCCTGAGAATCTGGATCTACCCTCGCCGAGACAACCTGGGAAACAATACACGATGCTGCGCAGTGGCTTGGTTATGTGCCCCCTGGGGCACCTGTCCGCACCACTGCGAGCGCAGCGAGCAGATCGGACGCGATGCCCCGCGCGACCACTACGGCGTCATCGCGCGCTCCTGCCGTGCCCATCACCACCGCGCCCTCGTGCAGCACCGAGAGTCGGGTTCCGAGCTGTTCGGCATCGGGGTATCCGGCTTCGGTGGCCAGTCGCGCGAACAGTGATCTCGTCCATTCCTTCTCGGACTCGATGATGTCGAGCACCGGGCTGTCGGTGCCGCCGAACTCGGCGAACGCGTTGACGAATCCGCAGCCGCGATGGTTGTCGCGCATCCAGACGTCGAGGGCGTCGTACACCCCGAGGATGCGCGCGTCGCCGGGTTCGAGGGATTCGACGTACTGCGTCACGTGATCGCACCACAGACCGTATCGGCGGCTGAGGTACCGCTGCACCAGGCCGTCCTTGGAGCCGAAGCGGTCGTACAGCGTCTTCTTGGTGGTGCCGGCTTCCTCCGCGATGAGGTCGACGCCGACGGCTCGGATGCCGCGAGCGTAGAACAGTTCGCTGGCGACGGTCAGGATGCGTTCCCCGGCGGGGCTGAGCGGCTTGTCGAGCATGGTTGCCTTCCGAAAGCGCTGGTGGGAAGCAGGTGCACTGCGAGTATACAGACCTGTATGTTTACATCGCTGCATGAGAGCAAACGTCGACGCCATCGCAGGTACAGCGCTGGTGGTGCTGTGGAGTTCGGGCTTCATCGGAGCCGAACTCGGAACCGCCGAAGCGCCCGCCCACACACTTCTGGCCTGGCGCTATCTCGCCGCCGTGGCGCTGCTGATCGCGTGGTGTCGGTATCGGAAACTGACCCCCACCTGGCATGCCATCCGAATCCACGCAGTTCTCGGTCTGTTCTGTCAGTTCCTCTACCTCGGGGCCACCATCACCGGCATCGGGATGGGCGTGCCACCCGGTGTCGCCGCATTGATCGCCGCGCTGCAGCCGCTGGTGGTCGCGATGGCATCGAGCAGGATCTTCGGCGAACGTGTCGGGGGACGGCAAACCCTGGGACTCGTCGTCGGGATTGCTGGTGTCTCGCTGGTGGTGGTCGGAGACCTGTCCGGTGCCGACCTCTCCTGGCCGGTCTACCTGCTACCGGCCGCGGGAATGCTGGCACTGTCGGTGGGCACGATCGGTCAACGCCTGCTGGCACCGAAGGAGCCGATCGCCCTGGCGATGGCGATCCAGTGTTCCATCAGCGCAGTCGGATTCATGACCTGGAGTGCGCTGGCCGGAGATGCCGCACCACCGTTGACGACGGGCTTCCTCGCCGCTGTCGCCTGGACGGTCGTGCTCTCGACCTTCGGGGCATACGGCGCGTACCTGTTCGTGGTGCGTCGCAACGGGCCCACCCGCGCCAGTGTGCTGCTCTACCTGACACCGCCGACGACGATGCTGTGGGCCTGGCTCATGTTCGGCGACGAGATCACCTGGCTCGGACTCGGCGGGCTGCTGGTCTCGGGCGTCGGGGTGGCTCTCTACCTCCGCGGAACCCATGTGAGCGAAAGAGTCGAACGGGTCGTTCCGCGGGCTCCACTCCTGCCGACCCCTGCTACGAAGTGTCACTCACCTGTGAGCGCAGTGAGCATCGTGTCCAGTTCCGCGAAGGTGACGAAATAGTGCGGAGATGCACGGACGACGGCGTCGAGTCCCCGGTCCGTCATGTCCAACCGCGTCGAGCTGCGATGGCTGACGGTCACCGTCACCGAACTGTCGGCTAGTCGGTCACGCACGGCCACGGGATCTTCGCCGTCGACGGTGAAGGACACGATTCCGCTCCTGCGATCGCCGAGGTCCTGCACCGTCACCCCGGGGATTTCTCCGAGCCCGGCCCGCAGGTATTCGGCACGTTCGACGACGGCCTCTTCGACCCGGTCGATGCCGAGTTCGAGCAGATAGTCGACGGCCGCACCGAGCGCGAGTCTGGCCGCGACGTCGCATTCCCAGAACTCGAAACGCGTGGCGTCTTCTGCCATTCGGTACGTCTGTCGGTCGACCCATTGGGCGCTGTGCAGGTCGAGAGCAGGCGGATGCAGCGTCGACGCCAATCCCGGTCGCAGGTAGAGGAAGCCGGTTCCGCGGGGGCCGCGCAGCCATTTGCGGCCGGTGGCCGAGAGGGCATCGACTCCCAGTTCCTCGACGTCGACGCGCAGCTGCCCGATGGATTGGCATGCGTCGAGCAGGACCAGTGCGCCGTGGCGGTGGGCGAGATCGGCGACGGCGCGGGCGGGATTGATCAGTCCGCCGTTGGTGGGGGCGTGCACCACCGAGATCAGTTTGACTCGGTCGTCGAGCATCGATTCCAGTGCGTCCAGGTCGATGCGTCCCGATTCGTCGCTGGGCACGATCTCGACGGTCGCTCCGGTGACTTCGGCGCGGTGGAGGGCGGAGATGGCATTGCTGGCGTACTCGGCTTCGCACAGCAGGATTCGGTCGCCGAGGGAGAGCGGTACCGAGTAGAAGAAGTCGGTCCAGGCTCGTGTCGCGGAATCGCTCAGTGCGATGGTCGACGCCTGCGCGCCGATCAAGGTTCCGATCGAGGTCTTGACCGCGGCGAGGTCATCGAGTCGTTCGTTCGCGGCCCGGTAGCCACCGATTTCTGCTTCCCGGCGCAGGTGCGCGATCGCGGTGTCGAGGACGATGGTCGGAGGTAACGAGGATCCGGCGCTGTCGAGAAACACGCGGCCCGAGGCACCTGGGGTGTCGCGTCGGATGCGGTCGTGATCGAGCATCGGTCGTCCTTTCGGTAGCGAACTCTCGGGCACCAGAGTTCCACAATCGGTAGCCTCGACGAGACGAGGGATCGTGGCGTTTTCGATCCTCGCAGCTGGGTACGTTCGGTAGCGAAGAACGTGTTGAGTGCGGAAAGAAGGAATGAGTGTCGTCCAACGAGAAGTCTCTCGGGCTGAGCTCGCGCCCGGCGGCAGAGGCATACGTGTCGAAGGTGTGTTTCAAACTGGGGCCACCGGCTCTCATCGGTGCCGAACTCGAGTGGCTCACCGCCCTCGACGACGGGACCCGTCCGACCCTCTCGGCTCTGGCCGCTGCGCTCGGTGTTCACTCCCCGCGCAGCATCGATCCCGAATCACCCGCCCTGTCGTTGCCGGGCGGCAGCATCGTCACCGTCGAACCCGGCGGTCAGGTCGAATTGTCCAGTTCGCCTTATGTATCCGTTTCCGATCTCGCACCGATGCTCGACGCCGATGCGCGGCTGCTGCGGGACATTCTCGGTGATGCAGGAATCGACATCGCGTCCGTTCCGGCCGATACAGCTCGGGCACCCGAACGCCTCCTCGTCCTACCGCGGTACTGCGCGATGGAGAATCGGTTCACCACCATCGGTCCCTTCGGAAAGTTGATGATGTGCAACACCGCTGCGGCTCAGGTGAGCGTCGACGCGGGACGTGATCGCGCCGAGGTCGCCGCGCGCTGGCACATGCTCCACGTCATCGGTCCTGCCTTCGTGGCGGCATTCGCGCGCTCACCCGAACTCGCCGGCGCACCTGCGGGAGACTGGGCATCGCAGCGGATGCGAACCTGGCTCGAACTCGATTCCAGCAGAACCGATTCCAGTAGAACTGCGGTTCCGAACACCGGTGACCCGATTGCCGACTACGCGCGCTGGGCACTCGACGTTCCACTGCTATGCATCCAGGGCGTCACCCAGAACTGGGAAGCGCCTGCGGGCACCACGTTCGCTCAGTGGTTGGACGATCCCGACATCGTCGGACGCGCGCCGACCTACAGTGACCTCGACTATCACCTGACCACCCTGTTCCCTCGGGTGCGCGCCTGCGGGCACTTCGAGATTCGCTATCTCGACGCGCAGCCGGACGGTCAATGGGTGGTGCCGGCGGCGGCGTTCGAGGCGCTGCTGTCCACCCCCGAACTGGTGGCCCGCGCCACCGAGATCGGCGGCGGGACCGCAGGACGGTGGCTCGACGCGGCCCGAGTCGGTCTGTCGGACGGTGACCTACGTACGGCTGCAACCGAATTGCTCGACCTCGCAGCGGAGGTCGGCGGCGAATACTCCGAGTTCCTGTCCGCGGCATCTCGCCGGTGCAGTGCCGGCGAGCCCCCCAGTGAATTCGACACGGCCACAGGGGAATTTCAGACTCGAAAGGAATCGGTGTGAGCGCCGAACAACTCAGGAGCAGGATCGAAACGGTCCTCACTCGCAGTCGTGCCCGCAGCGGCGCACTCACCGACTGCGTGGACGAGACCGAACTGACGGCGCAGCATTCGCCGTTGATGAGTCCGCTGGTGTGGGATCTCGCGCACATCGGTAGCCAGGAAGAGCTCTGGCTCGTGCGCGACGTCGGGGGCCGTGATCCCGTGCGTCCGGACATCGACGAGCTGTACGACGCGTTCAAGCACTCGCGTTCTTCACGTACGTCACTTCCCTTGCTCACCCCGGACGAGGCGCGCGTCTACGTCCAGACTGTCCGCGACAAGGCTTGGGATGTGCTCGACCGCAGCACTTTCGAGGGTCGGCCGGTCGAGAAGCACGGTTTCGCCTTCGGCATGATCGCCCAGCACGAGCAGCAGCACGACGAGACCATGCTCGCGACCCATCAATTGCGTTCGGGGCCTGCGGTTCTGACGGCTCCTGCTCCACCGGTCTCGGTGGTGCCGGTATCGGGTGAAGCCGTCATCGCGGGTGGCCCGTTCTCGATGGGCACCTCACTCGATCCGTGGGCACTGGACAACGAGCGACCGGCTCACGCCGTGCACGTGCCCACCTTCGCCATCGACCGGGCCCCGATCACCAACGCGCAGTTCATGGACTTCATGGCCGACGGCGGTTACGAACGCCGTGAACTGTGGACCGAGAAGGGGTGGCAGCATCGCGTCGACGCGAACCTGACCGCACCGCAGTTCTGGGAGTCCGACTCCGATGGCACCTGGTGGCGTCGCAGCTTCGGCGTGCGGAAGCCGGTGCGCCCGCATCAGCCCGTGGTGCACGTGTGCTGGTTCGAGGCCGACGCCTACGCCCGCTGGGCAGGCAAGCGTCTGCCGACGGAGGCCGAGTGGGAGAAGGTCGCGCGTTTCGACGCCGACACTCGCACCAGCAACGCGTACCCGTGGGGCGATGCCGAACCCACTGCAGCACATGCCAATCTGAATCAGCGGCATCTGGAACCGGCGGACGTCGGAGCGTATCCCGACGGTGCCTCCTCGGCAGGTGTGCATCACCTGATCGGTGACGTGTGGGAGTGGACCTCCTCGGATTTCGAGCCGTACCCCGGGTTCGAGGCGTTCCCGTACGCCGAGTACTCAGAGGTGTTTCTGCGAGGGGATTACAAGGTGCTGCGCGGTGGCTCGTTCGGCACCGACGAGGTGGCGTGCCGAGGCACGTTCCGCAACTGGGACCACCCGATCCGTCGGCAGATCTTCAGCGGGTTCCGGTTGGCCCGCGACGTCGAGCCCAGCTGAATGTGCCGACACCTCGGGTATCTCGGCCCTCGCACGTCCGTCGGGGAAGTACTCACCGGCGGTGAACACAGCTTGCGTGTGCAGTCGTATGCCCCCAACGACATGCGCGGTGGGGGGACGATCAACGCCGACGGCTTCGGCGTCGCATGGTGGCAGGCCGGTTCGGTTCGCAGCTACCGCAACGCCATGCCGATCTGGACCGACCCCGCGGTCGACGATGTTCTGCCGCAGCTCGATTCGACGGCGGTGATCGCGGCGGTGCGATCGGCCACGGTGGGAATGCCGGTGGAGCGATCGGCCTGCGCACCGTTCACCGACGGCCGGTGGGCATTCAGTCACAACGGTGTGGTCCGCGGCTGGCCCCACTCGCTGACCGACCTGTGGTCCGAGGTACCACCCGTGGATGCACTCACGTTGCCGGCTCCGACCGACGCGGCCGCAGTGTGGATGGTGTTGCGGCAGTTGCTCACAACCATGGAGCCGGCGGTGGCTCTGGCGACGCTGGTACGGCGTATCGAGGCGCGTGCACCGGGGTCCAGGCTCAACTTCCTCCTCGGTGACGGGGAGAACCTGTACGCCACCGCAGTGCATCACGCACTGTCCGTCCGCAGTTCCGGTGACGCCGTCACCATCGCGTCCGAACCCACCGACGACGATTCCGCCTGGACCCCCATCGACGACCGCAGTCTCGTCGTTGCCACGGCGTCCGAGTTCACCGTTTCCCGTCTCGACGAAGAGGAGCACACATGAGCACTGTCGAGGTACACCTCGCAGACACCGCACTGGTGGACGAGCTACGCAAGGACGTGCGAGACGGGTTGACGTCCTCCCCGAAGTGGCTCTCGCCCAAGTACTTCTACGACGCCGTGGGCAGCGAGCTGTTCGAGCAGATCACCGTGCTGCCGGAGTACTACCCGACCCGCACCGAACGAGCGCTGCTCGAAGAACATGCTCTGGATATCGCCGAGGCAACCGGATCTTCGATGTTGATCGAGCTGGGCTCCGGCTCGTCGGAGAAGACGAAGTTGCTGCTCGCCGCCGGGGTGAAGCACGGTTCGTTGAAGACCTATGTGCCGCAGGACGTATCCGTCACGGCGCTCGAGGGAGCCATCGAGCAGATCGCGCAGGAGTTCCCCGCCCTCGAGGTTCACGGCATCGTCAGCGATTTCACCGACACTCTCAGCAACCTTCCGGGCGGTGGCACGCGCACCATCGCGTTTCTCGGTGGCACTCTGGGCAATCTCATCCCCGAAGAGCGCAAGGAATTCCTGGGGGCTATCGCCGACGCCCTGAATGCGGGCGAGTATCTGCTGCTCGGTGTCGGACTTGTCATCGACCCGGACGTCCTGGTTCCGGCATACGACGACGCGGCAGGGGTGACGGCGCAGTTCAATCGAAACGTGCTGTCGGTGATCAACTCTCGCCTCGGTGGCAACTTCGATCCCGATGCGTTCGAGCACGTCGCGCTGTGGAACGCCGAGCAGGAGTGGATCGAGATGCGGCTGCGGTCCACATCGGCACAGGAGGTGTATCTCGCAGACCTCGACCTGCACGTGCACTTCGACGCAGGCGAGGAACTGCGCACAGAGATCTCGGCGAAATTCCGACCGGAGGGCATTGCCGACGAACTGGCTGCAGCGGGATTCGACGTCGAGCATCTGTGGTCCGACGCGGAATCCCGCTTCGCGCTCATCCTGGCGGGTCGAGTGTGAACGAGCCGTCGACTACTCGGAGGCAGTGACGCCCAGGTGCTGAGTACCGATGACGCCGAGCAGATTCAGTTTCTCGCGGGCATCGGTTCCCGGCTGCGGCGAATAGACCAGGAGATGCTGGCCCTCTTTCTGGGTCACGAGGGTCTCGCAGTGGACGGCGATCACGCCGAGTTCGGGATGCACGAAGCGTTTGGACGCCGACGTCTTGTATGCGACTCGGTGCTCGCTCCAAATCGTCTCGAACTCGGTACTGGCGGCGCGTAGTCGCTCGACCAGTACCGCGACCTCAGGATCGCCTGCTCGCCTGGCCGACACTGCTCGAAGATCGGCTACGTGTTTGTGGCCCATCCGATCCCAGTCCTCACGTACGAAGTTCCGGCGCGTGCCGGGATCGGTGAACCACCGCCACACCACGTACTTGTCGAGCCCGGTGTACCTGCGCGGGTCCTCGGCCAGCGCGAGGTACATCGCGTTGTGCGCCACGATCTCACCGAGGTCTGTCACGACGCAGGCCGGCGTGTCGTCGAGCTTGGTCAGCAGGTGCATCAGGCCGGGCCCGACGTGCTTGTCCGCGCCGACACGGGTGGGCGGTGCCTGGCCGGCGAGGATGAAGAGATGGTCGCGCTCGTCGTCGTCCAACCGCAGCGCGCGGGCGAGCGAACCGAGAATCTGCGTGGACGGATGCGGTCCGCGCCGCTGCTCGAGGCGGGTGTAGTAATCGGTGGACATCCCGGCCAGCAGTGCCACTTCGTCGCGGCGGAGCCCCGGCGTGCGGCGTCGCGGACCCGGTGAGACACCGACGTCCTCGGGCGTCAGCAGCGCCCGACGTCGTCGGAGGAAGTCGGCCAGTTCGTCACGTTCCACTCGGTCAGTGTGCGCCGAATCGCCGACTCGAACCAGGGATCGGCAGTCCCCTGACGACCGCTCTCTGCCGCAATTCTGGTCGAGAGCACACAGTGGACTACATGAACAGAACACAACTGGGAAAGTCCGGACCCACCGTCTCGCGTATCGGCCTCGGCGCGATGGGTATGTCCGGTGCATACGGCGAATCCAGCGACGACGAATCGATCCGCACCATCCACGCTGCGCTCGACGCCGGCGTCGACCTGGTCGATACAGGGGACTTCTACGGTGCCGGCCACAACGAAACGCTCATCGGTCGGGCATTGAATGAGCGCAACCGCGACGAGGTCGTGCTGTCGGTGAAGTTCGGCGCACTACGCGGACCCGACGGAAGCTGGCTCGGATTCGACGGCAGGCCGAACGCCGTCAAGAGCTCACTCGGCTACACGTTGCAGCGGCTGGGAGTGGACCACGTCGACGTCTACCGCCCCGCTCGGCTCGATCCACAGGTGCCGATCGAGGACACCGTCGGTGCCATAGCCGAGATGGTGGACGCGGGATACGTGCGGCACATCGGCTTGTCCGAGATCGGAAGTGCGACACTGCGTCGTGCCGCGGCGGTGCACCCGATCAGCGACCTGCAGATCGAATACTCCATCGTCTCGCGCGGCATCGAGGCAGACATCCTCGATACCGCGCGTGACCTGGGCGTCGGAATCACGGCGTACGGCGTGCTCTCACGTGGGCTGCTGAGCGACACGTTCCGCGCACCCACCGCGTTGGCCGCCAACGACTTCCGTGCACACAGTCCTCGATTCCAAGGGGAGAACCTGACGAGGAATCGCGAACTCGTGGAGTTGCTGGCCGAGATCGCGGACGAGCGCAACGTCACGGTCGCGCAACTGGCCATCGCTTGGGTCCTCTCTCGTGGTGACGACATCGTGCCCGTCGTCGGCGCACGAACCGTCGAGCGATTGACGGAAACTATTGCTGCAGAGGAGATCTTGTTGACCTCCGACGAGGTGGCGCGGATCGAGAATGCCGTGCCGAAAGATGCGGTAGCGGGCGAGCGCTATGCCGAGGCGCAGATGGCGCAACTCGACAGCGAAGCCTGAGCAGAGGCGTCAGCCCACGGCGATGGCGTCGATCTCGATCATCTGGCCAGGAACTGCCAACCGGGTCACTTCCAGCATCGTGGTGGCGGGCGCGACTCCTGCTGCCCCCAGTCTTGACATGAGTACACCGTAGTGCTGGAACAGAAGGTCGACGTCGGTGGTGTAGATCCCCAGTTTCACCACGTTCGACATCGACATGTCGGCCGCCGCCAGCACCGCGTCCAGATTGTCGAGACCGAGCGCAAGCTGCGCCGCCATGTCTCCGTCATGCTCCGGTGCGCCGTTGCTGTTCATCGCAGTCTGCCCGGAGCAGTAGAGAGTTCTGTTGTTTCCGTTGATCAGTACGCCTTGGTCGAAGCCCAGCGCCACCGACCACTGCACCGGATTGACCGCAGTTCGTTCCATCGTCGTATTCCTCCGTCTTGTTCGTCCGACCGTACGAAGGAAAGGCTGTCACCGAATCACGACACCCTCTGTCGTGTATTTCGGTACCGTCTTCGCATGCGCGCAGACAGGCTGGTCTCGCTCGTGCTCCTGCTACGCCAGCGAGGCCGAATGACGGCCGACGCCCTCGCCGCCGAACTGGAAGTGTCGACTCGCACCGTGCTCCGCGACATCGACGCTCTCTCGACGGCGGGCGTGCCCGTCTACGCCGAACGGGGTCGACTGGGAGGATTCGCGCTGCTGCCCGGCTTCCGAGCCGAATTTCCCGGCCTCAACCACGACGAGACCCTGGCACTGTTGGCCGCTGTCGGATCGACCGGGGGAGACCATGCGCTCGGACTCGGGTCCGCCGTCGCGTCTGCGCTCCGAAAGGTGATGGACGCGTTGCCCGACGGCCATCACGACACTGCGCGCACTGCAGCTCGGCGGCTCCTCATCGAGCCGGAGGCGGATCTGTTGTCTCGACGCACTGCCGCAGAGCAAATTCCCACCGCCGTCATGGTCCCCGTGCGCAGAGCTGTGCTCGACGGCAGAAAGCTGCGGATTCTCTACGCGCCGGTGGGTGGGGACGAACAGTGGCGCATCGTGGATCCGGTCGGACTGGTCACGGTACGTAACCGGGGCTACCTTCTCGCCACGCGGGACGGCGAAGACCGCACCTACCGACTCTCGCGGGTGACGGAGGCCGTGGTTCTGTCCGACCCGGCGCAACGCGCAGACAACGTTCGTCTGGATCGGTTGTGGCACGATCGCAGCACCCGATTCAGGAACGGAGACGCTCGAACGACAGTGTCGGCGTGCATACATCCGGCGCGCCGGGAAGAACTCGCAGACACGGCGTTGACCGTCACCGACGAGAACATCGACGGTGACGGTCGTTTGCGCTTGGAACTCACGTTCCAGGATGCGCGGCATGCGGAGTGGGCCATGTGGCAACTCGGGACCGATGCGGAAGTGCTTGCACCGCAGTCGTTACGGGATGGACTGTATCGCCGCGCTGTCGAGATTGCCGAGCGCTACCGACCTCGCGATCAGGCATCCGCCAGCGCGACCACCGGCGAAATTTGATTCGCACGTCGTGCCGGGGTCAGTGAGGCTCCGAGCGCGAGGAGTCCACCGCACAGCACCGTTCCGGCGATCACAGCCCACGGCAGGGTGGGAGCAGTGAGCCCGCGCGAATCCAACGAGCCCAGCAGCGATTGTGCTGCGGCCCAGCCGTAGACGATGCCGAGGATCAGACCGAAGCCCATCGACGCGACCACCATCTGACTGCTCTCCGAGACGATCATCGCCCGAATCTGCTTGCGGGTGAATCCGAGTGCCCGCAACAGACCGATCTCACGGGTGCGCTGCATAATGCTCAACAGCAGGTTGTTCACCATTCCGACCGCCGCGATCACAGCCGAGAACCCGATCAGTCCGGTCATGATTCCCACCGTCACGGTGAGTACCTGGTCGACGGAGGCTTCGTCGTATTCGTTGACGAGCATCGACCGATAGCTGTACATCGCGACGGCGAACGTGGTCACCAACGTCACCCCGATCAGCAAGCCCACCGCGGTACGGGTACTGCGGTCCGGATAGCGAATTGCGTTGGCCGCAGCCAATCTCGCCGCAGGTCCTCGGCCGAACAGTCGCCCGACCAGCCTCAGCGTCGCGGGCAGAATTCGGTAGGCACCCACCATGATGCCGGTGAACGATGCGACACCGCCGAGGAACGCCACCAGAACGCCGGTCGGGTTCACCATCCCGATCAGGATCCCGAGACCGAGCAACGCCACTCCGCCTGCGATCAGCACGATCGACAGCACCGTCCTGATGCGACGCGACCGCGGAGCCTCCACTCCCGTGTCCACTGCGCCTCCCGTCGCCTGAACGGGCGTCACGTCCAACACCTTTCGAGACCCGACGTACGACGCGAGGGTCGTCGTCAGCACCACGACGACCACCGGCAGGATCACCAGCGGCTGAACGGACGTGTACTCCACATCCGGCAGCTGACCGGCCGAGACCGCAACCGCCCGCGCGAGATGGCTGGCACCGATTCCGAGAACCGAACCGACTGCACCACCGAACAATCCGACGAGGAAGCCTTCCCCGGCCACCGATCGACGAAGGTCACGCGCCCGGGCACCCAGTAGTCGAAGAAGGGCAATGGTGCGGGTGCGTCCGGCGACGATCGTCGCGAACGTGTTCGAGGTGACCACCGCCGCCACATACAGTGCGAGCCCGATGAACACCAGGGCCACGCTGTAGAGCGCCGTGACGGCAGCACCTTCCATTTCCCCGAAGATGTCGACCAGGAACGCCGTCGCCTGAATCAAGACCACACCGAAGAACGACGCCAGCGACGTCACCAGCAGACTGGCACCGTGCTCCTTCGACGCATGAGCAGAAGTCAACGCTTTCATGATGCGTGCTCCATTCCCAGCATGTAGCTCGAAATCTGTTCCGGCGTCGAACGTCCCAGTTCGTTGGCGACGCGCCCGTCGGCGAGGAAGACGATGCGATCGGCGTAACTGGCCGCGATGGGGTCGTGCGTGACCATCACGATCGACTGGCCGTACTCGCGCACCGCTGCGGCGAGTAGGCCGAGAACCTCACGCCCGGTGCGAGAATCGAGGTTGCCGGTGGGTTCGTCGGCAAAGATGAGGTGCGGCCGCGTACCCAGTGCGCGGGCGATCGCGACGCGCTGCTGCTGCCCACCCGAGAGCTGATGCGGGCGGTGGTTCACCCGCCCCTGCAATCCCAGAGTGTCTATGAGTTGCTCTATCCAGGCTGCCTCCTCGGCGGTGGGTGCGCGGCCGTCGAGCTCGAACGGCAGCAGTATGTTGCCCCGAACATCGAGGGTGGGAACGAGATTGAACGACTGGAAGATGAAGCCGACCTGTGTGCGGCGCAGCGTCGTCAGTGCGTCGTCGTCGGCCGCTGTGATGTCGGCACCGGCCAGCATCAGATGTCCGGAGCTGGCGTTGTCCAGTCCGGCCATCACATGCATCAAGGTCGATTTGCCGGAGCCGGACGGTCCCATGATGGCGGTGAACTGGCCGCCGTGAATGTCGAGAGAGACGTTGTCGAGGGCGCTCACCGGATTGGACGAGTCGCCGAAATGTTTGCTGACCTGAAATGCCCGTGCAACGGGGCCTGCTGTGATCGTCATGCCCACAACGCTATGAATTCGGCGGCCCCGAGTAATCAGGCGCGAGTCTTCGCCTCGTACATCTACAGGATGACTTAGGTGTCAGTCCCCGTACGGTCAAGGTGAGTTGAGGCCGTGCTCGAATGCGTAGACCACCAACTGCACCCGATCTCGCAGCGCGAGTTTGGCGAAGATGCGGCTGATGTGTGTCTTCACCGTCGCCTCGCTCAAGAACTCCATCGCGGCGATCTCGGAGTTGCTCAGCCCACGGGCGGTGAGTCGGAAGAGCTCCTTCTCTCGTGCGGTGAGGGTGGCGAACTCGGCAGGGACCTTCGGCACCACCGGCGTGGGTGTGAAGTGCGCCAGCAGCCCCGTCGTCGCCGACGCGGCGATCACCGAATTACCTGCATGGACCGTCCGGATCGCGGCGAGCAGAAATTCCGGGTCCGCGTCCTTGAGCACGAAACCGCTTGCCCCCGAACGGATGGCTCGTGCCGCACTCTCGTCGAGATCGAACGTCGTGAGCACCAGAATCCGCGGTGGAGTATCGGACGCGGCCACGATCCGCTCGGTAGCGGCGATACCGTCGAGCACCGGCATCCGGACGTCCATGAGCATCACGTCGGGCACTGCCGACGCGGCGAGCTCCACGGCTTCCTTCCCGTTGCCCGCCTCACCGACGAACTCCAGATCGGGCTGCGAGGAAATGAGCATGCGAATACCCGCTCGGAACAGCTGCTGATCGTCGACCAGAGCCACCTTGATTCGATCGGCCATCAGTTGATTCCCTTCGTGGACGAGCCGGCAGCAGGAAGCCAGGCAGTCACGGTCCACGACGAGCCGTCGCCGGACGCGGTGCACATGCCACCGGCGAGGCTGGCGCGTTCCTTCATGCCGGCGATTCCGTGCCCGCCCGATTCCGATGCCGAACGGACCGAGCGCACAGTGTTGCGCACCGTCAATTCGATGCCGGCCGGGTCGGATTCGATGGTGACGGTGACGGGCTTGTCGGGATCGCCGTGACGAAGGGCATTGGTCAACGATTCCTGCGCGATCCGGTAGAGAGCCAGGTGCGCACCGGCACCCAACGATACGGACGTGGTGTCGATCGAGGAGTCGATGGTGAGTCCGGTCGCGCGTACTTGGTCGAAGAGACGCTCGAGATCGTCGGGTGTCGGGTTCGGTAGATCGCCCTGACTGTGACGAAGCTGTCCGAGCAACACCCGAACATCGGAGAGTGCCTCGCGCGCGGTGTCGGAGATTGTCGTCAGAGCAGTGTCGACGGCAGCGGGATCGACGGCGCGCACGTAGCGTGCACCGTCGGCCTGCGCGATCACCACGGCCAACGAATGCGCCACGATGTCGTGCATGTCGCGAGCAATTCTGTTGCGCTCCTGCTCGATTGCCACTTCGTGTTCGGCGCGGGCCTGATGTACCTCGGCGAGCTCGCGCGCGTGTGCGGATTCGATGGCGGTGCGCCGGGCGTAGGCGAGGCGGCCCAGGGCCCAGGACAACCCGAGCATGGCCCAGAGGCCGGCGAGCAGCAGGGCGAACTGTGCTATTCGGGGTTCCTGGTAGCCCTCCTCCGTGGGCGGGCCGAAAGGATTGCCGTCCACGTACGCCAGGTAAAGAGCGGCAGTCACTCCGCCGCCGACGGCCGACGCGAGCCCCAAGCGCCGAACGACGCTGTCGCCGTACGCGGCCGAGCAGTACAGGATCGCGAAGATTGCGGTGTCTGCGGAGAGGGGGAGCACCCCGCTGACCATCTGCACGACGGCCAGCACCCAGGCGAGCGCCAACGACAGTCGCGGTGATCGGCGCCTGATGGCCAGCGCTACGCCGAAACCGACCAGCACACCCGCGCCGGAAGAACCGTACGGTCCGCTCAGCGTCGACGGCAGCAGGAGCAGAACGAAGACGACGGCGTAGGTGGCATCGAGCACCTGCCGTGAGATCGGACGCTTGCGCAGCACTCGATCAGACTACGTGGATCAGTTGGTGCGGCGACGAGCCTTCTCGAGCGCGGCCAGGGTCGACAGGACGGTGGTGCGTTGCCGCTCGAGATCCTTCATGCGTGCACGTGCCGGCAGGCCCTGCACGCCGTCGAGCGCGCTGATCTGCTCGTCGACGGAGGTCAGCTGGCCGAGCAACTTCTGCACCCGGGACTGCAGTTCGATCGCATCGATCCCGGTGACCCCGGCCTGCGACTTCTTCGTCGGTGCCTTCGCAGGCGCTCCGGACGTCGTCGGGGCCGGTGTGTTTCCCGCAGCAGCGGCCCTGGGACGCAACGCCTTGCGGACGGCGGCCGGATCGGGCAGCTTCTCGAGCCGAATGCGGTTGAGCACCTCACGCGCATCCCGAGCGGTGACGCGGTACTCGCGCTCCTCCTCGTCCTCGGACGCCAGCGTGCCGCCCAGGGGCCGCAGACCGTACATCCCGATGAAGTGCTTGGCCTCGTCGATGACCGCTTCCTTCTCGCGGCACAGACCGCAGCGCGGCTCGTTTCGGAAGTCCTCGACGCTGTCGGTGCTACCGCACCAGACGCACCCGCCCGGCGTCCATCGGGCAATTCTGACCGTAGTAGTTCCAGCCGGGCCGTGGGGAGAGTCTGCGTCGATCACGACGAGTCATCTTAGGTGACAACGAAACCCGCCCCGCACACCCCCGTCTCGCGAGCTGCATGTTCCGGTCACGGACGTGACGTAGTTCATGCGGCGCGGACGGAGAGTGGGCGGGGCGGGGTGAAACAGACTGACTGTTATGCGCTGCCGTTGAAAAGGCTGGTGACGGAACCGTTTTCGAAGACCTCGCGAATGGTGCGAGCCAGCAGCGGCGCGATCGAGAGCTCGGTCAGCGTTGCGAAGCGCTTCTCGTCGCTGATCGGCAGGGTGTTGGTGACGACGACTTCCTTGGCACCGCAGTTCGCGAGACGCTCGGCGGCCGGATTGGACAGAACGCCGTGGGTGGCGGCGATGACGACGTCACCGGCTCCGGCTTCCTTGAGCACCTTCACGGCACCGGCGATGGTGCCGCCGGTGTCGATCATGTCGTCGATGAGGATGCAGGTGCGGCCTTCGACGTCACCGACGACGCGGTTGGACTTGACCTGGTTGGGCACCAACGGGTCACGCGTCTTGTGGATGAACGCCAGCGGCGCGCCGTCGAACGAGTCGGCCCATTTCTCGGCGACGCGCACGCGGCCGGAGTCGGGGGAGACCACGGTGATGTGCTCGAGGCTGTAGGTCGCCCGGATGTGATCGGCGAGCTGGCTGTGTGCGTGCATGTGATCGACGGGGCCGTCGAAGAAGCCCTGGATCTGATCGGTGTGCAGGTCGACGGTGATGATGCGGTCGGCACCGGCGGTCTTGAGCAGATCCGCGACCAGACGAGCGGAGATGGGCTCGCGTCCCCGGTGCTTCTTGTCCTGGCGCGCGTACGGGTAGAACGGCAGGATCGCGGTGATGCGCTTGGCCGATCCGCGCTTGAGCGCGTCGATCATGATGAGCTGTTCCATCAGCCACGTGTTGAGCGGGAACGGATGCGACTGCAGCACGAAGGCGTCCGATCCGCGGACCGACTCCTCGAAGCGAACGAAGATCTCGCCGTTGGCGAAGTCACGCGCGGTCTGCGGGGTGACGTCGATTCCGAGTTCCTTGGCGACCTGCTCGGCCAACTCCGGATGTGCTCGACCAGAAAACAGCATCAGGTTCTTCTGGTTGTCGATCCAATTAGGGGTGGTCACTGCTCTTCGCCGTCCTTTTGTTCTTGCCGATCACGATCTGCGAGCGCCGCTGCTTTCGCAGCTTCGGTTCCGGGCCTGTTGTCCATGACCCAGCCTTCGATATTGCGTTGCTTGCCACCGGAGACGGCCAGCGCGCCGGGAGGAACATCGTCCCGAACCACTGTTCCTGCACCGGTGTAAGCGCCGTCGCCCACATGCACGGGGGCGACGAACGTCGAGTCGGAACCGGTCCGTACGTGGGATCCGATTTCCGTGCGGCTCTTGTTGACGCCGTCGTAGTTGGCGAAGACATTGGAGCAACCGATGTTGCTGTGGTCGCCGATCGTGGCATCGCCGACGTAGGTGAGGTGCGGGACCTTGGTGTGGCGGCCGATCGTCGCGTTCTTGGTCTCGACGTAGGCACCGAGTTTGCCGCCCTCGCCCAACACCGTGCCGGGACGCAGGTAGGTGAACGGTCCGACGGTGGCATCGGGTCCGATCACGGCCTGCTCGGCGTGGGTGCGCACGACCGACGCGCGCTCGCCGATCTCGACGTCACGCAGCGTCGAGTCGGGCCCGACGACCGCGTCGTCGGCGATGTGGGTCTTACCGTGAAGTTGGACGCCGGGTTCGATGCGGACGTCCGCGCCGAGGGTGACGTCGATGTCGATCCAGGTGGTCGACGGATCCACGACGGTGACGCCGGCCCGCATGTGTCGTTCGACGATATGACGGTTCAACACGGAGGTGACGTGCGCCAGCTGGACGCGGTCGTTGACGCCCACCACCAGATCGGGATCGGCGAGCTGGGTGCCGTAGACGGCCTTGCCGTCGGCCTTGCTGATCTTGACGACGTCGGTCAGATACAGCTCGTGCTGGGCATTGGCGGTGCTGAGCTTGCCCAGCGCGGTACGCAGCGCGACGGCGTCGAACGCGTAGACGCCGGAGTTGACCTCACCGATCAGAACCTGAGCGGGGGTGGCGTCGGCGTGCTCGACGATCTCGGCCACCTCGCCGTCGTCGGTGCGGACGATACGGCCGTAGCCGTTGGCATCGTCGGGGAGAAAGGTCAGCACCGTGGCGGCTGCGGGCCGGGGGGCGCTCAGATGCTCGTCGAGCAGAGCTTTGAGAGTGTGGCCGTCGAGCAGGGGAACGTCGGCCGCGGTGACGAGGATCGTGCCCTCGAAATCGTCGGGCAGGGCAGCCAGGCCGCACTGGACGGCGTGCCCGGTGCCGAGCTGCCGATCCTGCACGGCGGTGTGAATCGTGCGACCGAAGGTGGCCGCGAGGTCCTGGACGGCCTCGGTCACTCGTTCACGATCGTGTCCGACGACGGTCACCAGGTGGTCGGGACCCAGGTCAGCGGCTGCGTGAAGGGCGTGCGCGAGCATCGTGCGTCCGGCCAGGGGATGCAGAACTTTCGGAGTCTTCGACCGCATTCGGGTACCTGCACCCGCAGCGAGAACGACCACGGCGGTCTGCACAGGCATTGAGCTCCTCAGGCGGTAACGCGAATGACGGCATGCGTGAATGATGTTGCTCGCTCCGCCGCCAGGACTCGAACCTGAACTATCTGAACCAAAATCAGAGGTGCTGCCATTACACCACGGCGGATAAACGGCCAGCGGTTTCACCAGTGGCCGACGAATCGAACGACTCATTCGTTTGCCGCTGCGCTCCCACTGAGCGCAACGATCCTCGCACGCGAGGTGGTGGTGAGTCGAACCGCGATGAAGATTGGTGGGCCAAACGGATGCATCGGACATCGCTAGTGTGGAGAAGGCGTCGATTCCGGCGTCGGGAAATGCAGGGTCGGTAACGGGAGCGGTTTTCCATGACAGGCGCAGCCTCCGAGCAGGAACGCTCACCTCGGGTCCGAATGACCGGGACGCAACGGCGTGAGCAGTTGATCGAGGTGGGCCGCACGCTGTTCGCCGAACGCGGGTACGAGGCCGCGTCGGTCGAGGAGATCGCCGGACGCGCGAACGTGTCCAAGCCGGTGGTCTACGAGCACTTCGGCGGCAAGGAAGGTCTCTACGCCGTCATCGTCGACCGGGAGATGTCGACGCTTCTCGGCATGATCACGAAATCACTCGATCTCAATCGCTCGCGGATTCGCGTCGAACGTGTCGCACTGGCACTGCTGACCTACATCGAAGATCGGACCGACGGCTTCCGGATTCTCGTTCGCGATTCCCCTGCGGCTGCCGAGGACGGGAAGTACTCGTCGTTGCTCAACGAGGCCATCGGTCGCGTCGGGCACATGCTGGCCGGGGACTTCTCGCGTCGCGGCCTCGATCCCGAGTTCGCGCCGATGTATGCCCAGGCACTCGTCGGAATGGTGTCCATGACCGCGCAGTGGTGGCTCGACGTGCGCACCCCGTCGAAAGAAGTGGTTGCGGCGCATGTGGTCAACCTGTGCTGGAACGGGCTGACGAATCTGGAGGCGGACCCTCGATTGACCGAGGAATGAGTACACGGTTCGGTCTCTTCGCGGCGTAAGAGGGGGTATCGTCCCCTTTGTCGGCCATGAGAGCTGTGTCACCTACGGCGCAGTGCTCAATCGGACCGATGCATGTTGGCATGAGACGTAAAGCCACTCAGTGGTACCGTTCGGGCGTAATTTGCGCAGTGGCAGTACAGAATTGCGAAGGCGGATCCCATGGTCAGGCAGGCCCGCGCTGAAATAACTCGCGACACCGTGCTCGCGGGCGCAGCGAATGTATTCCTGCGCCTGGGGTACGCGAACGCGAGTCTCAGCGAGATCATCTCTCAGTCCCAGGTCACCAAAGGCGCTCTGTACTTCCATTTCGGTTCCAAGGAAGAACTCGCACGTGCGGTCATCGACGAGGGCAACACTCGGTTGACCACTGCATGCATGCAGTTCAACGACGGCCGAATCCCGGCGCTCGAAGCGGCCATCGGTATCTCCTACATCGTCGTCGACCTCTCGGTCAGCGACCCCATGGTCTCGGCCATGCTTCGACTGAGCCATCAGATCGGCGATTACCGCGGCACCGAGGGCAACGTCATGGCCGGGTGGAGCGAGTCGTTCGACAAGCTCGCCGCCAAAGCCATCGCGCAGGGCGACATCGACCCCAACTCCGATTCGCGCACCATCGGTTCGCTCGTCCTGGAAATTCTCACCGGCGTGCACATGGTGGCTGTTGCCACCTCCACCACCGAGGAACTGCCGTCGCGCATGGAGCGTCTCTGGTACTACCTTCTCCCGGCCCTCGTCCCGGCCAACAAGCTCGACTACTTCCGCGAGTTCGCTGCGCGTCGAGTCATCCGCTTCGGCCCGTAACTACCGGTACTGCAGCACGAAGTCCGCGATGTCGTCGCGCACTCGTTCCGGATACTCGCCGTTGACGGCGTGTGAGGCGTCCGGATAGAGCCGGACGGTCCCGTCGGGCAGTGTCCTCTCTGCCGTCGCGACTGCTTCCTGAGCGTCGTGCATCACCGACCTGCCCGCGATGATCGCCAGGACGGGCACGTCGAGCGTCGCGAGTCGATCTTCGGCAAAACGTGTGGGCTGCGGCAGCTTCAGCGAATAGCCCTGCATCCCGGCTTCGATCATGTCGGCGACGGGGACGTCCTGCACCTCCGCGCCGCCCGCGGTATAGGAGTTGAAGCTGTCCCGCCAGGATTTCGGAAGCCACGGCACGGCGGCTGGGAGGGCCCGAATCGCGGTGCCCCACGGAATATCGGCGAAAGTCTGGGCCGGGTCTATCAGCGTGAGAGTGGCGAGGTGCGTGCTGTCGTGCAGCGCCAGGTTCGCTGCGGTCCACCCACCGATCGACAGTCCGACGAGATGGACCTTGTCGGTCGGCAGAGCGGCGAGTGTCTGATCGAGCCACGTGGCCTGGTCCTCGTCGCTGGTGATCGGCCGTTCCTGGATGCTGCGTCCCGGCTCGCCGAGCAGGTCGACGGTGTAGACGTCGCCGATCGTCAGCAGTCCGGGCAGGTTGGCCGCCCATACCGGTGTGGCCGAGGAACGGCCGGGGAGCAGGAGCAGAGGGTGGGTCGAGGTTCCGGTGCCCTCGAATCGATAGACGCGCACGACGCCGTAGTCGGTTCTGATGTCGAGCGTCTCCGCCGGATCGGGCAGATCCTCGAACGCGCGGTCGTAGGCGGCGAGAAATCGGTCCTCGCCCGCTGCGCTGTTCCAGTGGCCCACCGGTGACGGAGACCGGAGCGCGAACGCGAGGGCGAGCACGCCGACGGTCAGCGCCCCAGCGGCGATCTTCAGGTATCGACGCCGCTTCTTCGGTGCTGGGACGTTCATCGCAACTCTCCTAACCGATCGGTAAGTAAATCAACCGTACGGTAGGCTGGCGATCGTGGCAACGAGAGAACCGAGCTTCGTCGAGCGCGCGCGACGCGCTCAGCTGATCGACGTCACGATCGACTCGGTCGCCCGACACGGGTACGCGAAGGTCTCGCTCGCACGCATCGCGGACAGTGCTGGGATCACCAAAGCTGCTGTGCTGTATCACTTCCGAACCAAGGACGCAGTGATCGACGCCGCGTATCGGTTCGTTCTCGCGGCGCTGGTGGAGGACGTGGCAGCCGCGGTCGAGGCCGTCGACGCCCGGGAAGGTCCCCGGGCGTATGTGCGTGCGATGGTCGGCCACCTCCGTGATCACCCGACGCACACCCGGATGTTGGTCGAGGCGCTCGGCAACTCGGCTCTGGGGCACAGACCGGAGGATCGATGGCGTCCGTTGGCCGACATCATCGACGCAGCCGTCCGGACTCGCGGGACGGTCGGCGTCGATTCACGCACTCTGGCCATCATCGTCGGCGGTGGGATCGACGCGATCGTCACCGAGCGCCTGCACGACCAGGAGTACGACTCGGTTGCTGCTGCCGAGTCTCTCTCGGCGATGCTCGACGCAGCGCTGACCTGACCCGCAGTCTCCCGCCCGCCGCGCTGTCGGTGTGCTCCCATAGACTCGGTCGGGACTGTGCGTACGCAGCCATCGCCTCGACTCGCTTGTAGGAGCATTGCTGTTGTCTTCCGATTCCCTGCCAGCCATTTCTCCATCCGGGCCGGCCCCGATCGTTCCCGACGCGGCGCTGCAACTCTCGGGTCTGGCAAGCGTCGCGCTGACCGATTCGGCCATGGTGGCCGTCGCCGACGCGATCGGAACCGCCGAACACACACTCATCGGACCGCACTCGGTTCGCCCGTTCGTCGCCGCCGCGATCGCACAGCACACGCAGCTGCTGATCGTCACCGCCACCGGGCGTGAAGCGGACGATCTCACCGACGAGCTCCGCCAGATCCTCGGCGGCGGCGTGGTCATGTTCCCGTCGTGGGAGACGCTTCCGCACGAGCGACTCTCACCGAGCGCCGACACCGTCGGCAAGCGACTGGACGTACTGCGCCGGCTCGCTCGCTCCGGCGACACCGATTACGGCGATCCGCTGCGCGTCATCGTCACCACGGTCCGCTCGTTGGTGCAGCCCATGGCACCCGGTCTCGGCGAGATCGAACCCGTGACCCTGAAGGTCGGCCTGGACATCGACTTCGACGGCCTGATCCACCGACTCGTCGAGTTCGGCTACCTGCGGGTGGACATGGTCGGTAAGCGCGGCGAGTTCGCCGTCCGCGGCGGCATCCTCGACCTGTTCTCGCCGACGGCAGATCACCCGGTGCGCGTGGAATTCTGGGGCGACGAGATCACCGAACTCCGCGCGTTCGCGGTCTCCGATCAGCGTTCGTTGCCCGATCACGAGGTCGATCTCGTCATCGCTCCGCCGTGCCGCGAACTGCTTCTCACACAGGAAGTCCGCGACCGCGCTGCGGTTCTCGCAGCCGACAATGCCGGCGACACCGCGTTGGTCGAGATGCTCGACAAGCTGTCCGCCGGTGTCCCGGTGGAGGGCATGGAGGCGCTGCTGCCGCTGCTGCAGCCGGGTGAGTTGCAGTTGCTCGCCGACACCCTCCCCGCAGGAACACACGTGTTGCTCTGCGACCCCGAGCGAATCCGAACGCGCGCAACAGATCTGGTGCGTACGGGCCAGGAGTTCCTCGAAGCGTCCTGGACGGCGGCATCGATCGGTGGAGCTGCGCCGCTCGATACCTCCACCCTCGATACGTCCAGCCTCGAAGGTGCGTCTCTCGATCTCGGTGCCTCTGCGTACCGTTCGCTTCGACAGGTTCGTGAATCGGCGCAGGTGCACGGCCGTCCGTGGTGGACCATCAGCCCGTTGGCATCCGGCAACGGTGAGGAAGTCGAACTCGCCGTCGATTCGGTCCCGGAGGTTCGTGGGTCCGAGGAGGCGCTGACGGCCCTGTTCGCGACGCTGCGGGCGCATATCGCCACCGGTGGTCGTGCGGTCATCTCGGTCGCCGGTGCCGGTACCGCCACCCGCATCATCGAACGTCTCGCCGAGGCCGAAGTGCCTGCGGCACATCTCGATTCCGGTGCAGTTCCGGTCGCCGACGTCGTCAACGTCCTGTGCGGATCGTTGCACGACGGCCTGGTCTTTCCCGACGCGAAACTCGTGGTCGTCACCGAGAGCGATCTGACCGGCAACCGCGTCGCCGCAGCGGGCGAGGGGCGCAAGCTCCCGGCGAAGCGTCGTAATCAGGTCGATCCGCTCGCCCTCGTCGCCGGCGACAGCGTCGTGCACGATCAGCACGGCATCGGTCGTTTCGTCGAGATGGTCGAGCGCACCATCGGCGGTGCCCGACGCGAATACCTCGTCGTGGAGTACGCACCCAGCAAGCGTGGCCATCCCGGAGACCGACTCTTCGTCCCGATGGACTCGCTCGATCAGCTCTCGCGCTACGTCGGCGGTGAGCTGCCGTCTCTGAGCAAGCTCGGCGGATCCGATTGGGCCAACACCAAACGCAAAGCGCGCAAGGCAGTTCGCGAGATCGCCGGCGAACTCGTGCAGCTGTACGCCGCTCGCCAGGCCGCACCCGGGCACGCTTTCGGACCCGACACCCCGTGGCAGCTCGAAATGGAAGATGCGTTCGGTTTCACCGAGACGGTCGACCAGATGACGGCCATCACCGATGTCAAGGCCGACATGGAGAAGGCGGTTCCGATGGACCGCGTCATTCTCGGTGACGTCGGCTACGGCAAGACCGAGATCGCGGTTCGCGCCGCGTTCAAGGCGGTGCAGGACGGCAAGCAGGTCGCCGTGCTGGTGCCGACAACGCTTCTGGCGCAACAACATCTGCAGACCTTCACTGCGAGGATGGCGTCGTTCCCGGTGACGGTGAAGGGGCTCTCCCGTTTCACTCACGGCTCCGAATCCAAGGAGGTCATGGCCGGGCTGGCCGACGGAACGGTCGACATCGTCGTCGGCACGCACCGCTTGCTGCAGACCGGTGTCGCCTGGAAGGACCTCGGGTTGGTCATCGTCGACGAGGAGCAGCGCTTCGGCGTCGAGCACAAGGAGCACATCAAGTCGCTCCGAACCCACGTCGACGTCCTGACGATGTCCGCCACTCCGATTCCGCGAACGCTCGAGATGAGTCTCGCCGGAATCCGTGAGATGTCGACCATTCTCACTCCGCCGGAAGAGCGTCATCCGGTGCTCACCTACGTGGGTGCGTACAACGACAAGCAGGTCGCCGCGGCCATCAGGCGTGAGTTGCTGCGCGACGGCCAGGTGTTCTTCGTGCACAACCGAGTCAGCTCGATCGACAAGGCCGCCAAGAAGATTCGCGATCTGGTGCCCGAGGCGCGGGTGGCGACGGCGCACGGTCAGATGAACGAGGAAACACTCGAACGCACCGTGCAGGGGTTCTGGCAACGTGAGACCGACGTGCTGGTGTGTACCACCATCATCGAGACCGGTCTCGACATCTCCAATGCCAACACGCTCATCGTGGAGCGGTCCGATTCGCTCGGCCTCTCGCAGTTGCACCAGCTCCGCGGCCGCGTGGGCCGTAGTCGCGAGCGCGGCTACGCGTACTTCCTGTATCCGCCGGAGAAGCCGCTCACCGAGACCGCCTACGACCGGCTGGCGACCATCTCGCAGAACTCCGACCTCGGTGCCGGTATGGCCGTGGCGATGAAGGACCTCGAAATCCGTGGTGCCGGAAACGTTCTGGGCGCAGAGCAGTCCGGTCACGTCGCAGGCGTCGGATTCGACCTGTACGTGCGGCTCGTCGGTGAAGCGGTCGAGGCGTATCGCGCGGCCGCCGACGGCAAGCCCATCACCACGGACGAAGCTCCCAAGGAAGTGCGCATCGACCTGCCCGTCGACGCCAACATCCCACCCGACTACGTCACCAGCGATCGATTGCGCCTCGAGGGCTATCGAAAGCTCGCTGCGGCAGCCGATTCGGAGGGAATCGACGCCGTCATCGAAGAACTCGTCGACCGGTACGGCCCGCTGCCCGAGGAGGTCGGCCGCCTGGTCTCGATCGCCAAGCTGCGCCTGATCGCCAAGGAGTATGGTCTGACCGACGTCAACGTCGCCGGAACGCAGGTGAAGCTGGCCCCCATGGATCTGCCCGATTCCAAGCAGATCCGCCTCAAGCGGCTCTACCCGAGTGCTGCGTACCGGGCCACGACCGGGGTGGTGCAGTTGCCGCTGCCGCGCGTCGAAGGTGGCGGAGTGGGGGCGGCGCGCGTACGCGACGTCGAATTGGTCCAGTTCATCGCCGATCTCATCCTATCCTTGGACGGGAAGCCATCTCGGTCGGTGTTGCTGGAGCAAACAGTGGGGGTGTAGCGGTGACGGTAGTTCTGCTCGACCCGGTCCGTCCCACACAAGTCCCGGTGGACGCCGTCGAATTTCTCGGCGAGCCCGTGCAATTCACCGAGGAAGTGCCGGTGCGAGTGCGGTGGCTGTTCTCGGGAACCGCTGCGCCCGACGCCGTCGACGCAGTTCTGGTGAGCACCGATCCCGCCAACCCCGACGTTCATGAACGGATCGAACGCGGCGAACGAGTCATCGCCGCCGAGAAGCTTCCCGGTGACGACCTCATCGCGGCAGTCCGGTTGATGGATCGGCTGCGCACCCTCGGCGGATGGGAAGCGCAGCAGACCCACGAGTCGCTGCGCGGGTACCTGCTGGAAGAAACCTACGAGCTGCTCGACGCCATCGCCGCGGGCAACCTGGTGGATCTGCGCGAAGAACTCGGAGACCTGTTGCTGCAGGTGCTCTTTCATTCCCGAATTGCTCAGGATGCCGCCGAGAACGCATTCGACGTCGACGACGTCGCCGCGGGACTCGTTGCCAAACTGACCCACCGCAGCCCGCACCTCGGTCGAACGGGCAACGGCCCCATCGACATCGCCGAACAAGAGCGAGCCTGGGAAGAGAAGAAGGCATCGGAGAAGGCGCGCGGATCCTGCGTCGACGGAATCGCCCTGTCTCAGCCGTCACTCGCACTGGCGCAGAAAGTGATCGGACGAGCCACGAAGGCCGGCCTGCCCGACGAGCTCATTCCCGACGGCCTTCGCGTCGTACACATCGGAGTCGATCACGCGCACGGTGGAGAGAGTGCCGAGGACCTGCTTCGGCGTCGGGTACTGGATTTCGCGTCCCTGATCCGCAATGCCGAGGCGTCGGCCCGCAACGCCGGCATCGCGCCGGGGGAGATGTCTGCACTCGACTGGATCGAGCACTGGGGTCTGCGGGGCTGAGGGTTCGCATCCCCATCCACCCCTCGTACCTCGATCCGGACCGGCTACCTGCGCCAGAACAGATGGTGCGTGACGCCGCTGCTGCTGGGGACTATCTCGTGTTCGAATCTGTCGTTCAATTCGTCGGGTGAATCCCACAGCTTCAGGCCCGAGCCTAATTCGATGGGCGAGACGGCGATGTGCAGGGTGTCGACGAGATCGGCGTCGAGGAATTCTCGGATGCTGGTGACGCCACCGCCGAGCCGTACGTCCTTGCCGCCCGCGGCCTCCTTTGCCTGTGTCAGCACTTCGGCGGGCTCGCCGTCGACGAAGTGGAATGTGGTGTTGGACAGTGTGATGGACGGCCGCTCGTGGTGGGTGAGCACGAAGACGGGAGTGTGGAACGGCGGCTCGTCACCCCACCAGCCCTGCCATTCGTGGTCGGTCCACGGTCCGCGTTGAGGTCCGAACTTGTGCCGGCCCATGATCTCGGCACCGATGTCGTTGGCGAAGTCGCGGGCGAAGTAGTCGTCGAGTCCGCGACTACCACCCGAACCGGCGTTTCCAGGAAAGCTGGCGGTCGCGAAGTACCACCTCATCAGGGCCAGGTGGTCGAGACCGAACGGGCTCTCGAAGCTCTGGTCCACCCCAGCAGCGATCCCATCGCTGGAGATGGTGAAGTTCTGTACCCGAACCAGCTGTCCCATGTGTGCTCCCGAAGTCGATGACGAAGACGTACGACGTATGGACCGAACCGACCTTACGAACTCATCGCCCGCCTGCGTCAATGGACCCTTGCAGCGGTCAGACGTATGCAATGCGCCATCGACGCAGACCGGGGTCGTGCGTGAATGAACCATTGCCGCGGTCAGACGCATGCAAGGGTCCATTGACGCGGACGGGGGGACCGGCCTACTCGAACAGCGTCGAGCCCCAGTACTCGGATTCTTCGACGCCGGGTGGGCAGGCGAATACC
>NZ_NOYD01000024.1 GCF_002258315.1 Rhodococcus sp. 06-462-5
TGCGTTGTTTGTGTTGGATTCCGGTTTGCGGCGGGTTCCGATCGGTGTGGTTGGTGAGTTGTATGTCGCGGGGCGGGGTGTGGCACGCGGTTATGTGCGACGGCCGGGCTTGACGGCATCGCGATTCGTCGCGTGTCCGCTCGGCCCTTTGGGTTCGCGGATGTATCGCACCGGCGATCTGGTTCGTTGGAATCACGACGGCGAGCTGGAGTATGTGGGTCGCTCTGACGATCAGGTGAAGATTCGTGGTTACCGCATCGAAATCGGTGAAGTGGAAGCAACACTCGCTGCCTTGACCGGAGTGGAGCGTGCGGCAGTGGTGGCCCGTGATACCGATACCGGCAAGCAGTTGATTGGCTACGTCGTACCTACCGAGGTGTCTGCGGGAATCGATGGTGGGGCGCTGCGCGAACGAGTTGCCGCGCGATTGCCTGCGTACATGGTTCCGGCCGTGGTGATGGTCATCGACGAGTTGCCGTTAACTGTCAACGGCAAGCTGGACAAATGGGCGTTGCCCGAGCCGCAATTCGCCAGCGGCGTTCACAGAGCGCCGTCATCTCCGGTTGAAGAAATTATCTCCGGCATTTTCACGAAGGTTCTCGACCTGCCGCGAGTCAGCGTGGACGACTCCTTCTTCGACCTGGGCGGCAACTCGCTCTCTGCGATGCGTGTCGTAGCCGCCGTGCAGGAAACCTTCGACTGTGAAATCAGCGTCCGTGCACTCATGGAAGCCCCCACCGTAGCGGGCCTG
>NZ_NOYD01000054.1 GCF_002258315.1 Rhodococcus sp. 06-462-5
CCGCAAACCGGAATCCAACACAAACAACGCATCACCCGGCACCGGCGTACCGATAGGAGCTCCATGACCAGGCTTCATGGGCGCACTCATAGAGGCGTAAACGGTGCTTTCGGTAGGACCGTAGGAGTTGATCATTTCTCGGCCTGAAGCCCACCGATCGACAAGTTCGGGCGAGCACGCCTCACCCCCCACAAAAATGGTCCTCAATGCGCTCAGCCGCTGCGGTGACAGCCGGCCGAGGGCGGACGGGGTCTGGGTCAGAACCGAAACACTTTCGTTCACAAGTAGGTCATGAAAGTCGGTGGCAGAGTTGGCCGTGTCCTCAGAGGCTATGACTAAGCGGCCACCGTGCAGCAGAGCGCCCCACATCTCCCACACCGACACATCGAACGAGTACGAATGGAACATCGACCACACCTGTCCTGGCGACAATTCGGACGTCCGTGCGGGTCTGGTGAACAGTTGCGTCACGTTCTGGTGGGTGACCGAGACGCCTTTGGGTGTGCCTGTCGTTCCTGAGGTGTAGATGACATAGGCCGTCAGTTCTGGATGGGGGAATGGAAAGGTGACAGTGGGAGGTTCGACGGTGACCCTGCCCCCGAGGGTCACGACTGCCACTTTGCTCTCATCGACCCGGTGCAATTGCGCTACCGTTGTCACTATTGCTGCTGGTTTGGCGTCTTGTAGAACGAATGCCAGGCGCTCGTCAGGGGTGTTGATGTCGATCGGCAAGTAAGCAGAACCCAGCTTCAGCACCGAAAGTATGGCTATCACAGTGTGTTCCGAACGTGGCAGCAACAGTGCAACAACGTCCTCTACTCCCACCCCACGCCCAGCCAACAAATGAGCCAACTGCGTCGATGTGTCGTCCAACTCCTGATACGTCCACGACCGACCCTCGAACACCACCGCTATGACGTCCGGCCGCACCCTCACCTGCTCGGCGAACAACTCCGGAATCGACACGCCAGCAACGGACTCCGTCACAGCCGACCTGTTACCCAGTACGTCCAGCTGCGTCAGCTCATCCTCACCCAGGATGTCGAACGAAGCCAAAGGACGATCCGGGCCCGCCGCCATCGCAATCAATAGTGTCTGGAGCCATACCAGGATTTGCTTGGCCAACCGCTCGTCGAGGACCGCCATGCGGTATTCCAGCCGCACCCTCAGCTGTGGACCGGGCCAGATCTGTAAGGCGATTGGATAGTGAGTGAACTCGCGACTTGAGGCTATGCGTACGCTCAGTCCGTTTGTCTCGAGCTGCCCGCCGGACATCCTCAGTGGGTAGTTCTCGTAGACGAAGAGGGTGTCGAACAGTTGTTGATGTCCCGCGGCGCGCTGGATATCGGCCAGGGCCACGAACTGGTGGTCTAGCCCATCGTGGTAGTCGTCCCGCAGCATGCCGATCAGTTCAGCCGTGGTCGTCGTCGCGGTCAGGGATGCTCTTACCGGGACGGTGTTGATGAACATGCCCACCGCCGACTCGCTGCCGAACAGTTCTGCTGGCCGCCCCGATACGGTAGTGCCGAAGACGACGTCTCCGCTGCCAGTCAATGCGCCCAGCAGACGGCCCCAGGCGGCCTGTAGCACGATGTTCATGGTCGTGTTTTGCGAGCGAGCCAACTGCTCAACAGAACGCGTGACGTCGATAGGGAGGTCGACTCGCAACAGCGATCGCGCATCAGTGAAGCGATCTCCTGGATCTAACAAGGTCGGCGTTTGAAGTCCCGCCAGCAGCTTCTGCCAATGCCGCCGCGCCGCGCTCCAGTCCTGGGCGGATAGCCACTCGACGTAATTTCGGAAGGTGGGCGCGGGTGCCAGAGTCTCCCGTTCGTAGACGGCGAACATCTCTTTGAGCAGAATCTGGATTGACCAACCGTCCACCACGATGTGATGGACGGATAGCACCAGCGTGTGCTTATTCGTCCCAGTCTGATGAAGGAGAATCCGTAGCGGTGCCTCATCTACGAGGTTGCCGCAGGCGGCGAGCTCTGCATCCAGCAGCCTCTGATCGCACTCGTAGCCGTTAACTACCGTCCACGGTATGTCTGGGCGTGTCGGAATGATCTGCACCGGCTCGGGGAAACCCTCGGAGACGAACCGAGCCATTAGGTTGGGGTGGCGTCCGACGACTGTATGAGCGGCCTCGCGCAAGCGCGGCACGTCGAGTACGCCAGCAATCTCGATACCCAGTTGCACGGTGTACAGCTCTACGGGTTCATTACTGCCGGAACGGCGATGGAAAAGCAGCCCGGTTTGAAGCGGAGTCAGCGGGAGAAGGTCTGCTGGTTCCACGATTTGTGCGAGTTGATCGATCTGCCGCTGATTGACCACCGCCGGCAGGACGTCGGAGGGAGTCAGTCCTCCGCCGCCGTTCTGCACGTACGCCGCAATTCCAGCTAGAACGTCATACCAGCGCGCGTACAGCTCGGTGATATAGGAGCGATCCACCTGTGTGCTCGTCCAACTCCAGGACACGTGTAGTTCTGACTGCGAAC
Organism: Rhodococcus sp. 06-462-5; assembly: GCF_002258315.1. Taxonomy (GTDB): domain Bacteria; phylum Actinomycetota; class Actinomycetes; order Mycobacteriales; family Mycobacteriaceae; genus Rhodococcoides. The sequence goes on from NZ_NOYD01000054.1 coordinate 2,499, forward strand.
CTTCGGCTAGCACGGCTGCATTGATGCCGACTGTGTGCGGCAACAGCATCGAGCGGGAACCAAAGCGTCGAGCATCAGGCGATTCAGTCGGTCCGAGGATCCGCCAATCTTCGAGGGGTGCGTCGAGCTGGCTCACGCTGCGCCGGCCGAGGTAGTTGAAGCCGATGGCGGGATCTACGCCAGACAGATTGTTGGTGCCTAGATACTTGAGAAGACCGTAGGTGATTCCGTCGGGGTGGGCACGCAGCTGTTCCTTGGCGTCCTTTATCCAGATACCCATGTCCGAGCCCCCGGTCAGAACAGTGTCACGGTCCATGGGTACGACGTTCAAAGCGACCGGGTGCTTTGCGGTGAACCATCCGACGGTGTTGGTCAAATCGATCCCACTGCCGATTTCATCGCGACGTCCGTGGCTCTCCACGTCGATGCGGAAAGGGACGTCGAAGTGCTGGTGCTGTTCAGCGAGGGCAGAACCGAGTGCGATGAGCAGCAGATCCTGAACGTTGATGTGCAGAGCCGCAGTCACGTCGGTTACCAGCACTTCGGTTAGCTCCGTGTCGATGCTGACCGACAGATGCTCCACATCGCGCCAGATACCAGGAGTCGGGTGCGGGCTGGGCAGCAGGGTGGCAACGGCTTCAATGCGCTGCCAATGCGGAAGCTGGTCAGTGACTTTCCGCTCGGCAGCGTACTGCGCCAACATCGTTGACCACTCACGGAACGAGGTGCCGCTGGCATCCAGGGTAATTTCTCGCCGCTCGGTGAGGCAGCGCCAACCCGTTGCGAGATCCCTTTGGATGATTCCCCAGGAGACCGCGTCGACCGCGAGGTGGTGGACGATGAGCAACAGCTGGCGGGTGCGCTCAGCCCACAGCCCATGCACCATGGCTCCTCGACGCGGGTCAAGACGGCTCAAGGCATTGGCAAACGTGGTATCGGAGAAGTCCACGACGGGGGTTACACAGTCGGCTGCGCTGATCGAGCCTGTTGGTAGGACGATGCAGTTGTCCGCGTCCTCAGTCGGGGCGTTGTCCACCTGCAACCGGAGCATGGCGTGCCGATCGACCAATGCCTGTAGTAACAACACCACGTCGCTGTACTTCGCCTGCTGCGGCCCCTGGAACAACATGGTTTGGTTGAACTCGTCTGTCGGTGCCGTGAGAGATGCCAGCCACCGCATGATCGGCGTTGCCGTGACGGGCCCAGCCTCAGCCGGCCGAAGGAGAGACTGCTCCGGGACCGAGAGCTGGAGAGCGTGGGCAAGTCGTGCCACGGTTCGCTCCACCAGGATGTCGCGGGGCTTGCAGTACAAACCGACTTGCCGGGCCCGGGACACCACCTGAATGGACGAGATGCTGTCGCCGCCTAGATCGAAGAACGAATCGTCGACTCCAACTTTCTCCACATTCAGTACGCGCGCGTAGATGTCAACCAGGCTCTCCTCGAGTGGAGTAGTCGGTGCTCGGTATTGGTTCGATTGTCCTAGTTGAGGTACCGGAAGCCTCTTTTTGTCAAGCTTGCCGTTACTCGTCATGGGCAATGCATCGAGGACCACGACCGCCGCAAGCGACATATATTCGGGCAGCCACGCGTCGGTCAAGCGGCGCAATTGGTTGCCATCCAACTCGCCCGCCCAGTCTGTGTGGGGAACGACGTAGCCGATCAGCCGTTTGTACCCTGGGTGGTCCTCATGGACGACGACCGCAGCCTGTCCTACTCCGGGGGCCGTCCGGAGCACCGATTCGATCTCACCGATTTCGATGCGGTAACCACGAATCTTCACCTGATCGTCAGAGCGACCCACATACTCCAGCTCGCCGTCGTGATTCCAACGAACCAGATCGCCGGTGCGATACATCCGCGAACCCAAAGGGCCGAGCGGACACGCGACGAATCGCGATGCCGTCAAGCCCGGCCGTCGCACATAACCGCGTGCCACACCCCGCCCCGCGACATACAACTCACCAACCACACCGATCGGAACCCGCCGCAAACCGGAATCCAACACAAACAACGCAGTGCCGGAGCCAGCGGCACCGATCGGCACTGCCCCTGTAGGGACTAGCGGTTCGGTCATCGAAACGTAGACGGTGCACTCGGTCGGGCCATAAGCATTGATCACGGCTCGCTCAGGCGTCACCCATCGCTCGATTAGCTGGGCTGGGCACGTCTCTCCCCCGAGTAGAAGTAGCGCGATCGACGGTAGCCCCTCGGGAGACAGCCGTGCCAACGCCGACGGTGTCTGGGTCAGCACCGTTACTTCTTCGTTTACGAGCAGGTTATGGAAATCGGAAGGAGAGTAGGCAACCTCTTCGGGAACCACGACCAGCCGTCCCCCGTGCAGAAGCGCGCCGCACATCTCCCAGACCGCGAAGTCGAATGCGTATGAATGGAACAGCGTCCATACGTGGTGGTGGGGTTCCAGAGTGCCGGTGGTCGGGTCCTCGACATTGGCGAGGCGCGCGATGTGGGTAGCGATGAGGTCATTGACGCCGCGGTGGGTGACCGAGACGCCTTTGGGTGTGCCTGTCGTTCCTGAGGTGTAGATGATGTACGCGAGGAGGTCAGCATTCGGCACCGGCAACGTCGTCGTCGGCTGTTCAGCGACCTTGGGATCCTCGACATCTATCAGTGGGACCCCGGACTTACTGACGCGACCAGCGAGGCTCACCGTGGTCAAAATCGCGGCCGGCGCAGCGTCTTGTAGAACGAATGCCAGGCGCTCGTCAGGGGTGTTGATGTCGATCGGCAAGTAAGCAGAACCCAGCTTCAGCACCGAAAGTATGGCTATCACAGTGTGTTCCGAACGTGGCAGCAACAGTGCAACAACGTCCTCTACTCCCACCCCACGCCCAGCCAACAAATGAGCCAACTGCGTCGATGTGTCGTCCAACTCCTGATACGTCCACGACCGACCCTCGAACACCACCGCTATGACGTCCGGCCGCACCCTCACCTGCTCGGCGAACAACTCCGGAATCGACACGCCAGCAACGGACTCCGTCACAGCCGACCTGTTACCCAGTACGTCCAGCTGCGTCAGCTCATCCTCACCCAGGATGTCGAACGAAGCCAAAGGACGATCCGGGCCCGCCGCCATCGCAATCAATAGCTGCTGCCACCGAGCCGCCATGCGCTTTACGGTCTCGGCGTTGAAGATGTCGGTGCGGTACTCGACGATTCCGCTGATCCCATCGGGCTGACCGTCCGCAGTGAACCGCTCGCGCAGGCTGAATGCCAGGTCCATTCGAGCGGCTCCGATGTCGACTGACGCCGTCTCCACGTCGAGACCCGGCACCGAGATGTCGGGGACCGGGTCGTTCTGCCAGGCGAACAGGATTTGGATCAACGGATGGTGAGCCTGCGTACGGACCGGATTGAGGCGCTCGACAAGCGCATCGAACGGCACATCTTGGTTCGCGAACGCGTCCAGGCTCCGCTCCCGTACCTCCTCCAACAAATCACCGAAGTTCATCTCGGCTGAAACCCGCGTACGCAACACCAGCGTGTTGACGAAAAACCCGACCATGCCGTCAAACTCGGTTCGCCCCCGCCCCGCCGTCGGCACCCCGAACGCCACATCCGCGCTCCCGCTCAAACGCGCCAACAGCACCGAAAGCGCCGCCGACATCACCATGAACGTCGTCGCATTGCGTTCCCGCGCGATCCGCTGCGCCAATTCATGGAAATCCGCGGGCAGGTCGACGACGACTCGACCCCCATTCGTGTCGGTCTCCGCCGGGTACGACCGGTCCGTGGGAAGCTCCAACCTGCTGGGTAGATCTTTCAGGGCGTGTTCCCAGAATTTCAACTGCCCGGCGAGCACGCTTTGCGAATCCGCTTCGTCACCCAGCAGAGCGTGTTGCCAAAGCGTGTAGTCGGCGTACTGGACGGGAAGTGGCGACCAGGAAGGCGACTCGCCCGCAGCGCGGACTCCGTAGGCGCTCCATAGGTCACGCAGGAGCGGAGGAAGTGACCCCCCGTCGACTGCAATGTGGTGCATGACCACGACCAGACGATGGTCAGTGGCAGACACGACAAACAGCGCCGCGCGGAAAGGAAGGTCTTCGGCTAGGTCGAAAGCATGCTGACCCCGAACACGCGCTGCGTCGGATATTTGAAGTTCCGTCCAGGTGGTGGCGTCAATGATGTCCCAGTCGAAGTCAGTCTCAGCTGCAAGGACACGCTGCTCCGGCACACCAGCCACCGCTGGAAACACTGTCCGCAGACTCTCGTGCCGCTCCACAACATCAGCGATCGCCGCGCGCAGCGCACAGACATCCAAAGAACCGGTAATCTGAATCAGTAGCGGTATGTTGTACGTCGCCGACTGCCCTTCCATCTGGTGGATGAACCACAGCCGACGCTGAGCGAACGACAACGGCAATCGCTTGGGACGAGCTACTGGGACCCATGCCACGCCGCCACCCGGCGATCCACCCACCAACCGTGCGAACCCCGATACCGTTGAGGCTTCCCAGAGCGCCTTCACGCCGATCGATGAATCAAACGACTCCTGCACGGCCGCGATCACTCGCATCGCCGATAGCGAATTTCCGCCGAGGTCGAAGAACGAGTCGTCCACCCCTACCCGCGGTAGGTCCAGCACACGCGCAAAGATTTCAGCCAAAATTCCCTCAACCAAGGTCGACGGATTTCGGTAGGATCCGCCTGCGAACTCTGGATTCGGCAATGCCTGCTTGTCTAACTTGCCGTTGACCGTAAGCGGTAGGTCATCGACGATCATCACCACTGTGGGGACCATGTACTCCGGTAGGTGCGCGGCCACATCACCACGCACCACAGCACCATTTACTTTTGGACCGGTCTCCGCAGGTACGACGTAGCCGATCAGCTGCTTGCCCGAACTCGAAGACCTCACCACGACCGCGGCGCGCTCCACCCCCGCGACACGGGAAAGAGCAGCCTCGACCTCACCCGGTTCAACACGAAAACCACGGATCTTCACCTGGTCGTCCGAGCGGCCCACATACTCCAGCTCGCCCTCGCGGTTCCACCGCACTACGTCACCCGTCCGGTACATCCGCGAGCCCGGCGGGCCGAGCGGAGAAGCAACAAACCGCGACGCCGTCAGCCCCATGCGTTTCAAGTAGCCCAGGCCGACACCATGACCTGCCACATACAACTCTCCGACTACTCCTACCGGCACGCGGCGGAGACCGGTATTCAATACGAAGAAGGCAAGGTCAGCAAGCGGACCGCCCACGGGACTGACATGGCTGTCGAGGTCAGAAGAAACGATCCTCCGGAACGATGCGTGGACGGTGGTCTCTGTGGTGCCGTACATGTTGATCAGGTGCGGCCAGGAATCCAGCTGATCTAGCCAAGGTCGCAACTTCGACGGTTCGAGAGCTTCGCCTGCGAAGACAATCGCTTCTAGACCGCTCAGCCGAGACTCGCCCGGCCGGCGCATGTCGACTGCCTGCAGAGCATAAAATGCTGACGGTGTCTGACTCAGAACGGATACGTTCTGGTCTCGCAGTAGTTGATGAAAGTCGTTGGCGGACTGGGCAATTTCTCCAGGTACGACAACCAGTCGGCCACCGTGTAGCAGCGCGCCCCACATCTCCCATACCGACACATCGAACGCGTAGGAGTGGAAGAGTGACCACACCTGGTTTGAGGACGGCACGAACCCCGGAGCCGTCGAGCTGAACAATCGCGTGACGCTCGCCTGGGTAACGGCAACCCCTTTGGGGACACCGGTGGTACCGGAGGTGTAGATGATGTACGCGACTTGGCCGGCCTCTGGCGCAGGCAGAGCCGTAACCGGCTGCACGGCAATCGCGTCGTCGTCGACATCCACAACTTCGATACCAAAACAGTCTACCCGGCAAGTCAGTTCGGCAGTGGTCACGAGGGCAGCTGGAGCGGCATCGCCCAAGATGAACGCCACCCGCTCATCGGGGTGCTTGATGTCAATGGGTACATAGGTTGCGCCCAGTTTCAACACTGCCAGGATCGCGATTACTGTCTTGTTGGAACGCGGGAGCATGAGAGCAACAACTTCTCCTCCGCGTACCCCACGAACGGCTAGTAGATGTGCCAGTTGCGTGGAGGCCTCGTCAACTTCCCTGTAAGTCCATACCTGATCCTCGAAAACCATGGCGTGCGCTTCCGGCGCTCGATTCGCCTGTGCTGCAAACAGTTCGGCTATGGATATACTGGCGGCAGTCTGAGAGTGCGCAGAACGATTGCCCAGGCGGTCAAGATGAGTGTGTTCGTTTCTGTCTAGTACGTCGATCGAGATGACTGGCTGGTCGATCACGGCGATCATCTCGGCGATGATTCGCCCAAGCCTGACGATCATGGTCTCGACCGATGCAGCGTCGTAGACATCAGAGCGGTACTCGACCACTCCGTCGATTCCCTGCGGCTCGCCGAACTCGGAGTACCGCTCCCGGAGACTGAAGGTCAAGTCCATCCGGGCCTGTCGAGAAATGGTGGGTACCGCCTCTGCCAGCACCCCCGGCAAGTCCAACTCCGTGGAGATCTGGTTCTGCCATCCGAGCATGACCTGGACCAGTGGGTGATGCGATTGTGACCGAGCAGGTTTGACGAGATCCACCAGCGCGTCGAACGGGACATCCTGGTGGGCCAATGCGTCCAAAACCGCGTCCCGTACTTTTTGCAAGAGGCGACGGAACGTCGAACTGGCAGACACATCAACGCGGAGCACTACTGTGTTGGCGAAGAAACCGACCATCTCCGCAAGATCAGCGTCACGTCGGCCCGTAGTTGGAACACCGAAAGCGACATCGGAGGTGCCGCTTAGTTCGGACAACAGCACCGCCAGCGCCGTCGAAATCACCATGAAGCCGGTAGAACGATGCTCCCGGGCCAACTGTCGCACCTGCTCTTGCATCGACACGGGCCATTCGATGGGGATTCGATTGCCTCGATAGTCGGCCACGACCGGATAAGGGCGGTCGGTTGGGAGCTCAAGCCGCCCCTCGTATCCGGCTAGCGTGTTCTTCCAGTAAAGGAGGTGCCGGCTCAGCGCACTGTCGGGGTCGGACTCGTCGCCGAGCGACTCACGCTGACGGAGCGTGTAATCCCGATATCGCAATGGCAACGGCACCCAGGCAGGCACCTCTACGCCCACATGGGCCCTGTACGCCAGCCCGACGTCGCGTACGAGGGGCGTGAGGGACTGGCCGTCTGACGCGATGTGATGCATCAGGAGCACCAATACATGCTGATCGGCCGATAGTCTGAAGAGCTGCGCTCGGAACGGAATCTCAAAGCTGAGGTCGAATTTGTATCCCACTGCCTGTGCGACTGCATCGTTCAACGCGTCTGTCGACCACCCTGACGCTTCGACTACGTCCCAGCCGAAGTCTGCGTCGGCCGAGCCAAGAACACGCTGCTCCGGCACACCCTCATGGGAGGGGAAAACAGTCCGCAAACTTTCGTGTCGACTCACGACATCGCCGATTGCCCTGCCCAGCGAATGAACACTGAGCTCACCAGTCAGGCGTAAGACCAGAGGAATATTGTAAGTTGACGACAATCCCTCCAACTGGTGGATAAACCACAGCCTACGCTGCGCAAAAGACAACGGGATCAATGCTCAACCCTTTCAGCGCCCAGCAAAACACTTCCTTGCGAACCACTCGGGTGACCACCCTCAGCGTTAGATTCAGACCCGAAATATTTCATCAGCAAGCTACAACAAGTCGACGAGCTCGGCCGACATAAATTCGCGCATCCCGATGGCCCCCGAAACCAAACCGAAGTACCGAGATGTAAGTTCGGGCGAATTGGCAATGGCATGCAGCATGCGCAACCGGGACTTCGTCGGTTGAAGCTTCGCCAGGGCGAGAGTACTCATGTACGGCTCCTCTAGAACAGCTCCTGTCGACAGTGCAAAGTGCACCATCGCCTCATCTACTGCGACCGAGTTCCCGACATCCACCCCGGAAATAGAATCGGTGAGCAGGTCGGCTTGAATCAGCGCATTGGTGATGCCGCGGGCGCTGATCGAGTCAAGGTGGTGAGCCGCATCCCCCGTCAATGCCCAGCCCGGACCGTGCGATTTACGGAAATAGTTGCGTTGGTCCCCCGTACCCCACCACCGATCCACTCGGTCGAGTGCCATAATTTGTTCGTATAAATCCGGCGCTGTCGATTCGATCGCGGACAAGTACGCCCTCTGCGGGTCCCGCCGAACGACCGAGAATTCGCTCTGCGGCAGGTAAGCTGCCACAATTGTCAGGTCGTCATGTGTTGGAATACGGGCTATCCAGCGGCCGACTCGCTCATGGAATCCGAATCCTGTTCGCAAGCCTTGCCAGAAGGTGTAGTACACGCAGCTTGCTATGGGTGCCGATCGGAGGATCGGTGCCTGAACAAGTTCCGCGACCTTTGATCGCATACCGTCGGCCCCAATAACCAATCGAGCAGACACCGATGTGGTCGAATTTCCACTCCGGAGGCGAACTCCGGCGACGCGTTCGTCGTGCCAAATCAATTCTAGGACCGACGTCCGATCCGAGAACTCCGCGCCCGCTGACACGGCAGCTCGAATGAGTAGATCGTCGAGTATGTACCGCCGTGGTGCGTAAGCGGCATTAACACCGTCCTTCGCCGGGGTAGCAGCGATCAGACTCAGTCCATCCACATCGTGACTAATAGTGCCCAAAGGCGGACAACCGGAGGCCACAACATCATCGAGCATCCCCCACTGTGCGAGTCTCACGACCCCAGGGTGCTGGATATACAACGTGGACATGGTGTCCGCCGGAAAGGAGGCCCTATCGACCAGCAGAACACTTCGCCCCTGTCTGGCTAACAGCAGTGCCACCGAAGCGCCGGCACATCGCGCCCCAACAACAACAACGTCGTAATCCATTACCAACCTTCTGGCTTTCTCTGGCGATGACACCGACTTGGTCACGTTCGCCGGTCGGCTCTTTTGCCGGATTTTGGTCCGGAAGCAATCCCCCGGAATCCCAACTTCATTCCGAAGGTAGAACGATTGACCTGCTCGACGAGTCGGAATGGCGGCGGACAAGGTGCGTGAGAGCAGTAGCACAATTTATAAACTCCGCTTGCATCCGTAAACCGATGAACAGACCAGGCCGAAATGGCTGAGCCGGTGCGAAATTGAAGGTTTACAAATGGCGGGCACGGAATGCTCTTTTGGCGCAAAAGGCTCCCGGGCCGTGGGTTCCGTCGGTGCGTCCGACATGTCCCCATCAGAAGTTGTTGTAGTCACCATGGCTGTACTCCCGCATGAACGAAGCTAGTTCTTTGCCTCGCCCGGCGTGGTTCGCGCTGAAGTGGTCCGCCACCCGTCGCCTGGTCTCGAGGTTCTGCTCCTGGCTGAGCTTGAACATGCCATCCGCCGATTCCACCTCAAAACTGAATGCACCCACAGCCGGACCGATCCTTCGGTAGTGGTCCAGCGAACTGTCCATCTCCCACCCGCTGCCGAATTTCTGCTCGTACGTACTGACTGTCAATTGAACGACCTTGAGCGTCTCCTCGAAATCGGCAACAGGTTGCAGCTTTCCTCGGAGATGTACCGAGACGTAGTTCCAGGTCGGTGCTACAGAATCGCGTTGGTAGACACTTGGGGTGACATACCCATGAGGCCCGGTGAAAATAAGTTGGGCATCCGCACCGTCGACGAGCGAGTCCCAGTGGGGATTGGCCCGGTTCATGTGCCCAAACAGTGTCGATCCTTCTAAGTCCTCGCTCTCTGAAGGGGCGCAGGGAGCACAGATGACTGGCAAATGGGTGGCGTACGGGGCCTTGGGGCCGTTTGAGATCAGAGCCGCAAAAGGGTACTGCGCAACCACGCGGCGCAGCCATGTCCGATCACTTGCCTTGTAGATCCGGGGGACGTACATGGTCATCTCCTGAGAATGGATTGGGCGATTTCACCGGATCTGACTGCAGTGTTGGACAGGAGACCAGCAGAAAGTCCATGGCTGTGTTCGGTACTGGCACCGTGCACATAGATACCGGCGCGCACCGCATCCGACGTCGTCACTCGGTAGTCGCGTCCCACGCTGAGCCGTCCCTGCTCGTCGTGCTTACATTCGCGCATCAGGCCCTGGAGTAGCGGTGCCGGGTCACTTGGCCGGTAGCCGGTGGCGTAGACGATCACGTCTGCTTCGATGGTATGGGTCAGACCGGTGGCCGAGGATGTGACCTCGACCCGTACGCCGTCTGTGTCCTCGTCGACGGATGTGACGCGCGAGGTGTTGATCATCCGTAACCGCTGTTTGCCCAGGACCTTCTCCTGGTAGCTCTTGAGATACAGCGACTGTGAAATATCGAGATCGACCACTGAGTAATTGGTGTTGGCGTGGTATTCGAGGAGCCTCTGCTTCTCGTCGGTCGGAGCGGAGAAGAACCGGTCAACTCCCTCCGGATCGAAAATTCCATTCGCATACGGGCTGTCATCGGCGACGCTGTAGCCGTAGCGGGACAGGACGGTGTGCACATTGGCGCGAGGGAAAGTCCGATGAAGGTAGTCAGCAACTTCGGCGGCACTTTGGCCAGAGCCCACGACGACAAAATTTTGAGGGACGTATGTAACTGCGGCTGCTCTGCCCAGCAGTTGGGAGCTGTGCCAGATCCGCTCAGATCTGTTGACACCATCGGGAAGTCGAGGCGTCAAACCCATTCCGATCACGATGTTCCGCGCCCGCTGAACAACGTCATCTGGGCCGACTACATCGACGTACTCCACCACGCCATTCTCGACTACTGGTCGGATGTCTTTGATCTCGGACCCGTACGAGACGTTTGACTGAAATTGGCTAGCTGCCCACTCCAGGTAGTCATGAAACTCCACCCGCAGTGGGTAGAGAGTTTTGCTGTTGATGAACTCAGCAATTCTCTCTTTCTCTCGGAGGTAGGACACAAACGTATACCGACTCATCGGATTGCGCATGGTGGCAAGGTCTTTGAGAAAAGAGACCTGCATGGTCGCATCCTCCATGAGCATCCCACGGTGCCAGCCGAAACGAGGCTGGAGCTCGTAGAACTTCATGCTGAACTTTGCCGGCACCGGTCCGGGCTGGATGGACTCTTGAAGAGCTATCGCGAGAGCGAGGTTGGAGGGTCCAAAACCGACCCCAACAACGTCCGCGACGGACGAGCCTGACTGTGCTCCCATCGAGCTACGACCTAATTTCGTTGTGGTAGGCATCGGCTGGGATGCCCTCAACCGAATTGGTCGTTCCCGGCCGCATAGTTGGTCCGACATTAGTTGTCTGGCTGCGGTTTTCGGCCTGAGCAATGGCGAGTGACTTGGGGCGCAAATCGGTCCAGTGGGTGTCGACGTACTCCAGACAAGCAGTCCGCTTGGCCTCGCCGAACACTCTTGACCAACCGGCCGGGACGTCGATAAAGACCGGCCAGAGAGAGTGCTGCCCCTCCTCGTTGGTGAGAACGAAATAGCTGCCGTCTTCATCGTCGAACGGATTGCTCATGGTCCTCGCTTACTCGGAGAGTTGCAGTACGCCTGCTGTGCATTTCGGTACCAGTCGAGTCTGCCTAGCAGCGAATACGTTGGTCCCCTTTGTGGCACGAAGGGAGTAGGTAATACCTCAGAAAACTACAACTTTGGATGTAGTTTTAGCGAAGACAAGTCCGGGCAGAAACCTTCGTGCACTGCGACAGCTAGGCTCCGGCTGTGTCAGATGGGTGGTCGTATCGGTGTGAGTCGGTCAAGCACGGCACACAGGTAGGTCGTCCTGGGGGCGCGTCGAGTCCCGCAAGAAATGCATGGTTGTGCTTCGTGGAGGCCAGACCGCAGGTCCAAGGTGTCTATCTGCTTCGATTCGCGGTTGGAATTGCCGGCGTATCAGCGACTGCAGGGCCTGTCGGTGTCGGACAATTAGCGGCCGGCGCGTTGACCTGGTGGGCCGTCGTGATATCGACGTACTTGTTCAATGGTGTGACTGACGTCCTTGAGGATGTGGCAAACGCGTCGCAGCGACCGATTGCGCGGGGGGAACTGGCAGTCCGTACAGCCCGGTGGGTCAGCGTGGCTACGGCGATCACAGCCCTGCTGATGGCTGCAGTTGCGGGGCGCGAGATGTGGTGCTGGACCTTCGCCTTCCTGACGCTTGGGTGGGTGTACTCGGCACCGCCACTGGCTGCCAAGCGTTGGAGTTTGTCTTCTTCTGTAGTGATATTCGGCCTCGGCTGGGCAAGTTATGCTGCCGGAGCGGCCGCCGGCGGCGGAGGATTTGGGCGTACGGAACAAGTCTTCTGCGCATCGATGGCAACATGGATGGCGTTGGTGGGAGCGGTCGTGAAGGACCTATCCGATGCCCACGGGGACGCCATTGGTGGGAGGCGCACTCTGGCAGCGCAACGTGGACTCAGCTCTGCACGGCGGCTGGCCATATTCGGAACGACTGTCGTTGGAGTATGCGCACCGATCGCCTCACTGCTATGGGCACCGCTCGCACTGTTCGGAACATTGCCGTTGACTGCTGGAGCTCTCTGGGTGATGGCGCTATGCGCGCGGGCGAACGACTATGACCTGAAGGCACGGCGCTGCGGGTACCGCGCTTTCATGGCCACCCAGTACGCAGCAAACCTCGCGATGCTCGGCACCCTCCTGGTGCGCGCGGTATGAAATTGCGGGCCGCTAGATGCGGCTGCCGAATAGCCTGTGCAACGCGTCCATACGGGACGACGCCCCAAGTTTCAGATAGGCGTTGGACAGATGCCGCTTGACTGTGAGCTCTGAAATATTCAGAGTGCGAGCGATCTGCCGGTTGGTCATCGCGAACGCCACAGCCTCCAAGACTTCAAGCTCCCGGTTGGTCAAAGATGCGTCTGACGCGGCCTCAAGCACTCGAAGTTGCCTGTCCCTCAAATGGCCTCGGGTCTCCTCGTAGCTGAGCATGCCCGTGTGAAGGCGGCCACCGGCAGCAAGGCGAAAAGCGGCGTTGATGCGTCTCCAGACCCCAGGTCGGTGTGTCAAGGGTGCCTCTTTGGCGGCCAGCTCTATTGCAGGCTCAAGGGATGACCACAGAATCTCCACAGCTCGCACGGACTCCGAAGCCGGTATTGCCTGTAGGGCTCGATGCGAGCCGAGCAACCGGGTGTACTCGTCTGGAATCGCCGACCGAGTAGTCGAAGACGTGGGAAGGCCTAATGCATCTACGCACTCGTTGAGGATTGCCAGTGCTTGGCGGCGGCACTGTGACCACACCCCCGGATTGATCCCGAGGGGACTATTCTCGCGTAGCAAAGTGGTTCTGTACGCCGTCACTACCTCTGGAATCGCGGCCCGTAGCGACGCCGCAGCCATTGCGTAAGGCATATGTTCCCCGAACTCCTGTTCCCTAGCCCAGGATACAAGACCATATGGTCCGTTGCCGTGCAATAGCGAGCCATGGATGCGTTGAGGGTTCGACCTACTGTTTCGTGTAGATGAATGTCAGGCTTCGTGAAGGTCTTGACGTCACCGGGTGGGTAGGCGGAGCAGAGCGGTCACTGCTTCCGGAGCAGAATCTATCGTGTTGGCCAATCGTTGCTGTACTGCTCAGAGACCGTCTCGTGGTCACGATAGAGCTGTTTACGTTTGCGCTTCGAGAGGCGGTCGCCGAAAACGATACCGTTGATGTGATCGGTTTCGTGTTGGAAACAACGCCCGAGCGTGCCGCCTGCGTTGAGTTCGATCTGGTTACCGTACTGGTCCTGTCCTCGACAGATAGAGAACTCTGGCCGTGCGAGGTCGGTGTATGCGCCGGGGAGGGACAAGCATCCTTCACCGAAATCGATGAGGTGTCGATCGTTTCCTTCGGCGAGTTCGACTACCGGATTGCAGACGACACCAGTTCGCCGTGTCCCGGTCTCGTCACTGCAATCGTAGATGAACACCGCAAGGTCGATGCCTACCTGCTGAGCGGCGAGGCCGGCACCGTCCGCAGCAGTATTGGTCGCGAACATATCGGCAAGCAGACTTTGCAGATCAGGACCGAAGTCGGTCACCGGTCGAGCCGATGTGTGCAGGACAGGGTCGCCCCATCGGACGATTGGTCGAGCATTGCCGAGGCGCAGAAGTTCAGAGACAGGCATGACTCGTATGCTCCACCCTGGCTACGTTAGAAGCAACCGATGAGGTTTGTTTTGGGCGCGTATCACGTTTTGTGGCCGTCATCATGGTGCGGAGTGGCTCGACGAGAGCATCCGATCGCGCAGGGCCCATGACAAGTGACCGTCTCTATTCCGATTCTTCGCCGGTGTCGATGGCTCCGTCGATGGGTCCGGTCTGGGGGTCTTCGGCTTGGACGGCGCGAAAGTCGGCGCGCGGCATGATGTCTGGATGAAATTGCCATGGTGCGCGGCGTTCTCGTCGGTGTGGTGGCGGTGAGGCCTTTTCGGTGGGCATGTCTGTTTGTTCCTTTCGCTGATGGTCAGTCCGTGTCGATGTCTTCGAGTTGCACGACGAGCCTTTCCCTGACCCTCTGACCTGGTCGCTCGTAGGGGACGAAGTGCGAGTTGACGACTCGGTAGCGGGTGCCCCGTGGGAGGAGGTGGCTCGTGTCGTCGCCCTTGTCCGATGCTCCGAGGTACAGCCCTCGTGTTGTTTGGATCTCGAATACGGCGTCCGTCGGATGGCTGTGTGCGTCGAGTTCGTGGATCGAGTGGCGGGCGCCGGTGAAGCGGTCGAAAGCTATGACCGAGCCGGGTGAGAGGGTCTCGGGTAGCTCGGATGGATGGATGACGGCGTGGGGCAAGCTCACAACGGTGTAGACCAGGTGTCCACGTCCGGACTCACGCTCGTATCGCTGGATTGCGCGGTCGACTCTCTGGATGTGGCGGCGCTGGTCGTCGTCGAGCCGAACTGCATCACCGTTGACATCGGACAATGCGTCGTTGGTGCGTTTCCAATTTTCTGGATCTCCGATCAGTGTGCTCATCGCACGGTGCTGGGCTCGGGGAACGCTCTGCTCGACAGTCCTTTTGGTGGCTGATCGCGCATTGCGCTGGCGGGCGCTGAGGCTTCGACGGAGTTCGATCGCGGCCGGCAGCGAACGTCTTTTTCGTTCGTTCGTGATCGGCGCGGCGGTGTTGCGGGGGAAGGCGCGTTCGAGGTCGCGGCGCGCGCGTGTCAGACCGGGCAGTCCTTCGATGTCGGTATCGAGGCCGCGGGCATGCTCGCGATTCGCGGCTCGGTCGGCGAAGGATGCGTGCGGGAGCACCACCCCTTGCTTCTTCTCCAGCTCTCCGCTGGATCCTCGATCGGGGTCGAACGCGCCCCCGTCTGGGGTGACGCGGTTACGACTACGGCGCGCGGAGGACATCGGACCTCACCCGGAGGGGGTCTTGCGGTCCCGGATACAGAGTCGGTACTGCGGCCCCGCGGGGGGCGGCGGTACCGACTCGACCTGCAGCGCCGCCGAAGTATTCGACAGCGCTGCAGCAAGTGCACGCTCGGCGGACGCCTCCACCGAGCAGTGCGACAGCTTGGGTCATCGTCCCGGCCGGCCGGGCAGGTCGGTTCCGGTTCCTATCGTCCATGCGACATCGACGACGTCGGACAGGGTCCGGCTCAGGTGGCCACAACTCGTGCATACGCCGGGCAGCTTCTGTGAAATCAGATCGAAGAAGTGCTCGTCGCACGCGAGGTGGGCCATGAGCTGTCCGCCGGCGCAGCAATCTTTCATGGCCACCGCCCACCATGCGCCCCGCGGTCCCGCTCCCCCGTCCCTGGGTTCCAGCGCGCAGACGTCGCAGGCCAGCTCGATATGGGTGATCGCGTCGGTTCGGTCGGTGCTCATCGCACAGCCCCCTCTGGTTGTCGACGGGATGTCATGTCAGCTCGCCATGGCGTCGTGCTCGCCGTGCTCGTTGTGGTGATCACTCCGGTGTTCCTCCGACGCCGGTGCGGCATGGTTCTGCTGCCCACTGTCGTGCCCGTGGGGTTCGCCGCCGGTGGCGGCGGTTTCTGCCGGCGGGGTCTGCGTGGGTTCTTTCTTGCTGGTGGCCGGTTTTGCGACTCCCTTCAGTGATGGCCGGACGTAGCCGCCCTTCTTCAGTTGGGCGGTGGTGAAGCCTGCAGCTTTGGCGGCGTCGTAGGCCACGATGAATTCGGCGGTCGAGTCGACATGTTCGGCCTGCGCTTTGGCGACTGCTTCGGCCTTCTGCCGGCTGTTCTCGGCTGCTTCGACAAGGTTGCGCATTGCGGTGAACTGCGGGCCGAGGATCTCGCGGGTGGTTGCATCGGCCTGGTCGGCGGTCTTGGGCATGAGATTCCTTCTTTCATGTTGTGTGCGAGGGACTTTCATTTCCTCTTGGGGAGGAGATTTGTGTGGCCGATCGTGTGGTCAGTTCGCCGGTTCGGTCTCGCCCGCAGTTGTCACCGCGGTGTTGCCGAGACCGCAGAGTTGCGTGGCCGCGACAGCATCACCGCGGGTGATGGGCAAGGCGTATGTCTGCGCCACACGAAGATATTTCGCCGCAAATGCACATGCGAGGTCGTCGTTGCTCGGATGCCACTGAGAAAGCCCACGTTGGGCTCGATGTTCAACTGCCTGCGCGCTGGCGACGATGATGTTGGTCTGTACGTCGCTGACAAAGCGTTGCTGCTGTTCGGGTGCCCATGCAGCAGCACCCAACGCCCACGCCGCGTCCAGCGGGTAGACGTAATCGCTTGCTGCAGCATCTTTCTCAGATGCTGCATCGAATTCGACGGTGACACCGGTGTATGGATCATTCAACACGCCCTGTGCCACAACGCAATTGTCCGTTCCGGCAGCGAATGTGACGGCCTCGAGCTCCGCTGCCAATGCGATGTTCCTGGTGTCGCATCCGTGATCGCTGCCTGGCGGCCGCACGAGAAGTTCCGCCAAGCGCTGACCGTCGGGCCACCTGGCCGTGCTGTCGATATCGTCGACGACGGGCAGGGCGTCGAGAAGGCTCGCAACGGTGATGACGTCGTGGAAGACCTGGGGTGGTGGTGGCGCAGTGTCGGCCTCGTGGTGATCCGTCGTGATCACCACGGCAGCCGCGGCCGCCACAGCGACCATCACGGCTGCGGCAATGGCTGTCCATGCGGTCTGATGTGTCTTCGCCATGATGGCAATCACCTCTTCGGGAGCTGTCGAGTTCGGGGAGGGAAGAAAAAGCAGGACGCAACTGCGCGCAGGCGGATCAGGATGCGACGAGAGTGAGCGCGGTGCCGAGTGCGAGGTACGGGCCCAGCGCGATATGCGACCGTGCAGGCTCGGATCTGATCGCTCGAAGGACCCGCACGACTATCACTCCGACGAAAGCCGTCAGGATCGAGAACACCAGCGCCGCACCGAGGGATGTCCAGCCGACGTAGCCTAGGACCATCGCGAGCGAGACCACCAGTCGCGCATCGCCGATACCGATTCCGCCGCGCAGAAGCACTGCAAGCGCGAAGAACAATATGCCGGCGGCCAGGCCGGCCAGAAGGGCGCGACCGACCGCGCCCCAGGTGCCGTGAACGACACCGGTGAGCAAGATCATTGCTGCAGTTCCGCTGGCGGCCAGATACGCAAGAGCAGTCGGAATCCGTTGCACGCGTTGGTCGATCCACGCAATCCAGGGCACTACCAGAGCCAAGAACAGCATTGCCGCCGGCGGCGCACTCGTCGGAGTACTGACGAAAGCGGAGATGACGCCCCACACGACACCGGAGACGATGACGGGAATTTTCGTCCCCAGCGCCGCCTCGTCGACGGAGATCTCGACCCGTGCACACACCGCGATGACGGTGGTCCGCAGCGCGGCCGACAGAGCTACCCCGACGATCACTGCTATCGCGACAATCGAGACGCGGCCGACAGTCGCAGCAGTTGATGCCTGAGTGCTGGCCCAGGATGCCGACGACGCCTCGATCAAGGCCCATAGGACGCCTGCCGCCAGAGCGACCACGACACTTCTGACGTAGTCGCTACGCAACATCGGCTTCTCGTTCACCATCGGAGCGAGCGGCGTGCACGGCCATCCGGGCACGGTAGCGGACCTTCTTTTTCACCGCTGAGTCGAGATCGATTCCGAGTACGTCGGCCAGGTGCTCGGTTGACCACCGCCGACGGAGCGAAATTCCTACGATCTCGGCTTGCTCTGCAAGAGTGAGCGGCAGTCTCCATTCGCCGCACAGGCGACGGTAGACGGCCGCCTCGTCCACGCCGCGGATGCCTCGGGGCGAATGTGGACGTGCTCGGGGGTCGTCGATTTCGTCATCGTCCCAAGCAAGAGGCGTCGCCCATCCCTGCTCACGGGCTGCATTCCGGACCTGCTCGTCGGGGCCGGGTGTCATGGAGATCTGGTCGTAGACGTCGTTGATGACGGACCAGAGTTCACTGGGGACAACTTGATCCGATGGCAACGTCGAAAGCTTGGGCACCGACAGCCCGGTCAGTTCGGACAGCGCTTGCACCGAGTAGCCCATCGCGACGAGGGCCCGGATCCGTCGCTGAGCTCCGACACCTAAGGTCATCGCCCGTCCCCGGGTGGGGTGGAAGGTGACGTCGAGAATAGCTTTCGAGATGCTTGCGGTGGTCTCGAAGCATTTGTGGTTGGCGACTGTCTCCACATCACTGAGGCTGAGCTTCGTGAGATCGAGGATCATTTGGTCGGGCATACCGCCGAGCCGCAACGACAGCAGGTGGCGGCGGGCGGGTCCGGAGGGTACCGACGAGGCACTCCCGCGGCGGGATGTTCTGTTAGATCCCGCCGCGGGAGTGGAGCGACGTCGCGCACGCGCAGCGTCACTGCCGTCGCTCGTCGGGCCGAAGGAACCACCCCTCGACGTCGTCGAGCGACTCCATGAACCGGTATTCCGGTCAGGATTCATTGTATTGCTATCGGGCACTGCATCACACAGTGCGGGGGAAAGATTGTTTTGCGTACGCGAAACCACGTCGACGTCAGTCATGGTGCATCCCTTTTCAGTTGATGCGGTTGGTCAGACCGCACATCAGATGTTGGGGACACTACCTCGCGGGAGTGCATCGCGTCCAGACCGTCGGGTCGTTTTTCTTCGGTGATGAGAGTTCCTCGGTCGTACAGTCCGCCTGCCGCGACGCCGGTATAGCTATCTGCCTCGGCTCTTGTGCGGCATGCGACGAAGGCCGCGAGCGGGCAGGTCTCGCACGATTCGAGGAGATGCGCTGCAGCGACGGTTGCTTTCCGGCGCCGTTCGAGACGTGGGATCCGTGACTGCAGCAGCTCTGCGACCGCCGTTTCGCGGGCGGCCCAGTTGCTGTCTCGGACACACTGACCGAGCGGCATCGTGAACGATTCTCTGCTCGCGATCGCGCGTAGTTCTGCGCGGCGACCACTGGTGGCTTTCGTTCTCATCCCCGGTCTCCTCGGTGCAGTCGAGCCTGTCGGGCTGAGTAGGCCG
This sequence comes from Rhodococcus sp. 06-462-5, assembly GCF_002258315.1. Classification (GTDB taxonomy): domain Bacteria; phylum Actinomycetota; class Actinomycetes; order Mycobacteriales; family Mycobacteriaceae; genus Rhodococcoides. Next base: position 21,883 of record NZ_NOYD01000054.1, read on the forward strand.
AGCGGCCGGCGCTGATCGCGACGGCACCGAGGGCGACGACGACGGCGAGAGCGATGATCAGTCGTCGACCGTCGAGCCCGGCACCGTCCGATGCTGGGATCTGCACCATCGGGGATGCCTCGCTGGCGATCAGAATGGAGTGCTCGACCAGCCAGGCGATTGCCGTCGACCACCACAGGCCTGCGGATCCGAGAGCCATGGTGGCTGCGAGTGGGGCGATCCAGATCAGCGCCATCTGATCGTCGTCGGAGAGGGCTTTGCTGTTGTTGCCGTGTTGGGACATGTGGTTGTTCCTCTTCTGATCGTGTGTGTCGCAGAGTGATTCAGGTGGCGAGGGCAAGGGGGCGACGAACTTGAACAGTCGCGTCGAGAGGAATGTCGAGCACCCCCTCGTCGTCGCCGTCGCCACGCCAGGTCAGCCCGACCATGTCGTCACCCGACTCGTCTCCGTAGATGTCGGGTTCGTTGTCGACGACGACCCAGATCCCGGCGTCCTCGTCGAGGAGAACTAGGTCGCCGGCAACGAGGTCGACCGGAGCAGTGTCTTCGGATTCGCCGTAGCCCTCCCAGTCGTCGACGTCGGTACCGGCGTCGGGGACCACCTGCAGGTGCGGGCGGTCCTTGTGCATCGGAGAGCCCGGGACGCCGGACACGGCTTTTTCTTTCGGCGTCTGCGCGTCGGGCTTGGGCTGGCGAACGGTGGGGGTGTCGAGATTGAGCATTGCCATCGGCGACGATGCGCGACGAGCTGAATCACTGTCCGCGCGCGTCTTTCGCCTGGCGACGGGATCGAGATTGGGATGGTCCGACGCGCGCGCCCAGGGCGCGCCGGAGACGTGATGGAAACGGATCTCTTCGTCGCCGTCCACGGTGCCGCCGGGATCCGGGTCGAGGATCACCAACCGCTCGTGCCGCACTTCGAGAGGACGCAGGCGGTCCAGCACCGCTGCGTCGTCGGCCCCGGGCTCAGTCTTGCGGGGGTCGGGAGTGAAGTAGGTCTGAATTTCGACCGCTTGGTTGTGGTCGTTGACACTGGTCGCCCGCCCACGACATCCGCGCGGGATACCGACTCCAGTGGTTGCCGATTCCCACATCATCAACGCGCCCTGCGGACTCAGACGGCCCATCGATACGCGCTGGCGAAAGTTGTCTCGCATGTCGCCGCCGAAGTACTCGGCATCGGGTCGCTGCGTTCCCAGCACCATGTGGCACTTCGCTGTGCGGCCTTTTCGTCCGATCGACGCCACTTCCTGGAGGGTCTTCGGCTTGGTGGGATCACCCTTACCTTTGATGCTCGAGTACCAGTTGAGCAGGTTGCCTCGGAAGTCGGCGTACTCGTCGATGAACAGAACGACGGGCTCAAAGTCGGCCTCGGTAGCTTCTCCGTTGACGATCAGCGAGTACCGGGTTTCCATGAGATTCCAGAACCGATAGATGACCGCGACCTGGTGCTCCATGTGGCTGGCGACGATCTGTACATTCGGCCAGTCCTGGAAGCCCAAGAACTCGACCCCTTTTCCGTCGACGACCCATACCGGCCAACCGTGCGCGGTGAGCTGTGTCAGCAGGGTGTGTGCGGTGACGGTCTTTCCGGTTCCGGATGCACCGACGAGCATGAAGTGTGGGTCGATCGCCGGCCGCCACACCATGGGGTTGCCGTCCTCGTCCTCGCCGTACGAAATCGCGACCGAGTCGTAGTCGGAGTGCGCGAGGTCGCCGAGATCGGTCGTGGATTCCGCGTCGCCGAGGCCGGCCGGGTTGTAGAGCTTCTTCGGAAAGGTCGGGCGCACCTCGAAACGCACCCAGTCCGTTTCGAGGTTCCAGCGAGCACGCCACCGACCGGGCAGATTGACGCTCACTACTCGTTGTACTCGGGCCCGATAGCCCTCGGACTCGAGTCGATGTCCGACCTCATGGGTGGCTTCGACAGCTACAAGATCCCCGGTGCTCGGGTCCGTCTCGTGTCTGGTGATCTTTCCGGTCGGCCCTAGCAGCGCGAGAATCGTGCGCGTGGCTTTGACGAGTTCGGGCGAGACATGCGTCTCGGAGACGGACCGTGTGTCCGGGACGAGAACGAGACGGCGTTTGCGTGTGTTGTGCTTCTGGATCCGGTACCGGCCCCAGCTCTGCTGGGAGAGCAATTCGACGACGCGGGGCTCCCACTGTTCGTCGAGAAGGAGCGCGGCCGACTGGTAGCGGACGGTGATTCTGCCCGGACGGCCGGGCCACTGGCCGCTCCACCGAGTCGCCGTCAGGACATCACGGGTCGGCGGTGACGCGGTCAGCCGGCAGAGCTGCTCGATCGCACGATCGGTCTCTTCGGCTCGGATCGTGGCGCGATAGCCGTTGTAGCTGACGGCCGCGCCCGCGCCGACGCCGAGTGCTGCTCCACCCCATGCGATCGCTGTGTCGAGGTTCAGGATCGGGCCCAGTGCTGCCGACACGACTCCACCGGCAACGTAGAGCACACAGTTGCGGATCCACGGATTGTTCTGGGGGTCGAGCGAGGGTGCATCACGTAGCGACCGGTATCCGTCGAGGGGTGCCTGAGTCGGGTTGGGTAGCGCGCACATCATGCATCCCGGGTGATCGTGATCAGGATCCCGTCACCGGAAGTTGGGCGCATCGTTGCGGTCAAGGCCACGCTGCGTCGGCCGACTTCGTTGTTGAGATGGGTCGGGTTGTAGTCGAGGGTGAAACGGCACGCGGCGTGAGGCTGGCAGTGCGCAGCGCGGAGAGCCGCATCGACAAGTCTGATCAATCGTTCGTCTTCGGTGTCGACGAGCAGGTTGCTCGAATTCCACTCGACGACGAGCGACCAGACCTCGTCGGTGGTTGCGAGGGTCACGATCCGGTTGGTGGGATCGTCGAGCCTGAGGGTCTCGATCCGAGCGAAGTTCGGCAGCGCTCCTCGATCGATGACAGGACTCAGGGGGCCGGCCGTAGATCGACTGCTCCTCGAACGTGCCCTCGCTACGTGTAGTCGTGTCGGTGCGCTCATGGGGACTCCCTGTCTCGTCGTGCCTTCTCGAGAACAGGTAGATCCAGGTGCGTCGACTTCTGTGACAGCCGCGGTGAATCTTTTTCCGACAACCTTTCATCTCGCGCTGCAGCGCATGCGTTCATGGCCCCATCAGTGGCGCACCGATCGGTCACCAGTGCTCTATCGGTGAGGGTGCGATTGGGGACGGGCAAGTCGCGTTCCGTGTTGCGACTGACCGTCGCGGGAACAGCTATGTGCGCTCGACACCCCTTGACATGGGGGGTACGCTGCAAACGGCGATGCGAAGCGAGTAAGGCTTGCAGCGACCTTCCCACATCCGGGGCATATAACCACCAATTCGCGGCAGCATCGGCGCCTCATCAACTGCTCATCGGATGCGGTTCGATTCCTCTCTTACGCACCCTCGGGCAACGTCCATCCGCCAACCCCAGCGTCGGCGTGACTGCCACGAGATTCGGTATACGCAAGCCACCCCGACCGGCCTGGGGTGGGGCTCCTCCTCGCGGATCCGCGAGCTAAGGGCCGACGGAAGCCGGTTGTCACGTAGCGCGACAGGGCTATGAACGGCGGCACCGATCACGGGAAATAGTGCGTTCCATGTTGCCTGTACAGGGCGATCGGTTCAGTGGCCGGCGACCCTCTCCGGGTCATGTGCGGCGAGGGTCAGAAATCGAGAGTGTCCACACTCCACCCGGCTGCGGTCGGCACTGCCGATACCCACACGGTCGTGGTGGAGTCGACGGGGACCGTGGCATCCGAGGTGACGGCCGATTGCGTTATCTCCGCGACTCGATAGATGCGCTCGGCGGTATCTGCCGGGCATCCGGAGCAGCCGATCGAGACGGTTGCGGTGATTTCGGCGTCTTCTTTCTTCCACTGTTCCCACTGGGCACCGGGGCCTCGCTCGGTCGTTGCAGGGGTGGAGAGTTTTGCAGCGAGGTTGTCGGTGAACCATCGGCGGGCGCGTAGAAACGCGTCGGTCGAGCTCGTGTCGGTGCTGGGGTACCAGGTGAAGGCGGTCGTCAGTGCTTGACGGATTGCGGTCTCCGCGTCTGTGGCGGCGCTGCTGATCGGAGCGGGTACAGCGGTTGTCTCGGTTGGCTGTGTGTTGATTTCGGGTAGCGACGGCGCGGTTGGCGCGCTCGTTGTCTCCGGTGCCGATTCCGGCTCATCGGTGGCGGGTGAGCTGCAGGACCAGGCGATGGTCACCACGGCTACAACGACGAGGAGGACGGCTATAAGACGTCGGCCGGCAAGGGACATCAGATCCTCCGGGCTTTCATTCCAGCCATGAGTGGAGCTTGTTTGACGACGTCTCCGGTGGTGGGGGCGTGGATCATCTGACCGCCGCCGATGTAGATACCGACGTGCCCAGGGCCGTTCGCCTCGAATGATCCGAAGACGAGATCACCGGGCATCGCTTGATCGATCGGGATCTCCGAACCCACTCCCCATTGGGCCTCGGATGTGCGGGGCAGGGTGATGTGCTTGCCCGCGAAGTAGGCGAAACTGGTCAGTCCTGAGCAGTCGAATCCTCCTCGGGAGGGGCCGTTGATATCTCCGCCGCCCCAGACGTAGGGGGTTCCGAGGTACTGGCGTGCAGCCTCGACGACATTGTCTCCGTCAGCTCCGGTCGGCACGAACCGGCCTGTGGAACCTTCGGATGTGTACTGCGCTTGGCCGGCCAGAATCTTCGCCACATAGGGCTGTGTTTGTGTGGTGTAGTCACCGCCGGATGGCATTCCACCGGCTGCGAGCACCGCGGCGGGGCCCGCGTTGTAGGCGGCAATCGTCAGTGCAGTTGGGTCGCCCTTCACTTTTCTCGCGGCGATGGCTGCGGTGATATCTCCGTTGATGGCGCACATGAAGTGGGCTTGTGAGATCACTGCATCTCCGATGGAGTTCGGGTCGGCTCGCCCGTCTCCGTCGTAATCCTTGCCCCACGTTGCCCAGGTTCCCGGCATGAATTGTGCGGGCCCCAACGCTCCGGTGCTCGATACCGGAGCGGACGGGCCGTAGCGGAAACCGTTCTCGGCGGAGAGTTGGGATGCGATCAGGGGAGCACCCACGCCTGGGCACACGGCTCCTGCTTTGCGGATCCACGGCTCGAACTCCGGCGGCACGGATCCGGTTCGGAGATCTCCGCCGGCCGTGCCGAAGCCACAATCGACAGCGGTACCGGCGCCGGTCGGTGAATCAGCGCCGGACGATTGGGGGCTTCCCGCCTGACCGAGTTTGCTCATCGGGTCGATAGCGGTTCCGCCCTGTAAACGGCCGCCTTCCCAGTACTCGAAGTGCAGATGTGGTCCGGTGGAGCCGCCGGCGTTGCCGATGTCGGCGATGTGGTCGCCGACCTTGACCTGTTGTCCCTCCTTGACGAGGACGCCGTTGGGATACATGTGCCCGTACACGGTGGAGACCGGTTTTCCGTCGACGATCGAGTCGAGGACGATCCACATTCCGAAGCCTTGAGCGGGTCCGGCTTTGACCACAGTGCCGTCGAGGGCTGCGTAGATCGGGGTGCCGATCGGGCCCGCGAAGTCGACGCCTTGGTGCATCGTGCCCCACCGCTGCCCGAAGGGGGACGTCATCGTGGTCGTGCCATCGCGGGTCGGCTTGCCGATGGGACCGGACGGGGTCAACGGCGATGCATCATCACCACCGGTACCGGACGAGACCGTGGGGGCACAACCGCTGGAACCTGACGATGTGACGAGTACGACGACCATCAATGGAATGACGACGAGTACACCGAGAGCGGCGATACCGACCGCCAGGGCGAGTTTCCACCATCGACGTGGCGCTTTCGAGTTCGGCGACACCGCTGTCTCAGGCGGGGCCACCAAGGTCATCGCCGTGCGCCTGACGCAGCTCGATGGAGGATTTCCGTCGGATTCGTGGTGGCACCTGGTTGGACGGTCGGTCGGGCACGACGCGGAGCACTCGACGGCCGCGTGGACCGGTCGGGAAGCAGAAGCGGCGAGCCCTCATCGGTGGAGTACTCACGGAATCGTCCGCCTCCAGGGCCGGTCACCGTGGCGCGGCTGGCCCGAACTTCTCGGTTTCCTGGAGTCGACAGTGCGGGAGCGGTGGCCACCGGCCGCTTGATACCGGGTGCGTTCGTTGTCTTGTCGCCGTGAGAGCGGACCGCCGATCGGTCTCCGACGGGGCTGGAGACCGGAGTGTGGGAGTGACCGGAGCCGACGACCGACTGCGTCGGGGGAAGGTCGATGTTGATCGGTTTGCGAAGGCTGGGGTGGGTTTCGGAAGCATTGGTGGTGTCGGTGGCCGCCTGGGTAGCTTTGGCGTCGCTCCGTCGACCGACGACCTTCTTGACGCCCGCGGTTGCAATCTTCCCGGCCGAGTAGACCACGGCAGCAGTTCCAAGTGTGGCTGCGCTGCTGGCGGCTGCCGTCCCGTCGACGAGAGCTTTACTCGCCTTGGCGGTTCGGGCCGTTGCATGGCTGGCTGTCTTGGCCAGTCCCTTTCCACCTTGATAGGCCTGGCGGGCCACTTGTCCGGCGTAGGCAGCTTGGGCGAGGGGGCTGGTCGGTGTCTTGGTCGATATCGCGGTGGGCGCGGCTCCTGGTCTGCTTCCGAGCTTGCGTGCGAGGGCGTCGGAAGCTTTGCGTAGTCCTTTCACTGCGCGGCGGTAGAGAATGATGCCCGCGATCAGAACGATGTCGGTCAGGATGAATTTCATCATCAGCGGAGAGTCGCCGTCTCCTCTGAACAACTGTCCGATCACGATCATGTATCCGACGAGGAACACCACCGCGAAGATAACGATGACCATCGACATCAGCACCGCGGCGAGGGTTTTCCACAATGCTCCGCGGCCGGATCCGGGCAGAATTCCAACGACGGTCACCACAATTCCCTTGACGGCCGATGCGAGGGCGGTGAGTACCGCGAGGATGAGGGTGAACGCCAGAATTGTGGCGAATCCGAGCAGGATGACACCGGCCAGTAGCATCGCGACCCCGGACCCGACCTGTCCCGGTCCGGGGTGATCGGCGAAGTCCTTCATCTGTTTTGCGCCTTCGCCGCCGCAGCCTTTGATGTTGTCTTTGAGGGTGTCTCGTGTGTTGCCGTCTGCTTTTTCGTGGCCGGCGTCCCAGGCTTGAGTGCAACGTTCTCCGTCGGGCGAGCCGTCGATGACTCGGCCGAAGTTCAGCAGTTGGGTGGGTTGCCTGATGAACGTGTCGGCCATCTGTTCCGAGATCTGGTCGATGAGTTCGTCGGAACTCGACGTCGTGTCTCCCTTGTTGGCCAGGCCTGCCGCAAGCTGCACGCCGGCGTCGCGCGCCTGCATGATCAGGCCGTCTTGTCCTGCGACCCGTTCGACTGGATTGGACAGGATCCCCACTGCCGCAGCGGCGATCGCTGCTGCCATCAGGAGTTCGTACACTCCCGTCGTCCACCGTCCGCGAATGACCCACCACGCTCCGATGCCTGCAGCAGCGGTGAGAAGAAGGCCCGTGAGCTGGAACTGATCGGTGACCGTTTGCATGGCATCGCCGATCGAACGGAACGGCGCAGTCAACAATTCGAGCCACTCGAACCGCAAGGCGTAGGTGACGAACCAAATCGCGAAGCCGGTCACCCCGCGGTACACCTCGTACTCGAGCATGATGAAGGTGGAGAACACGGTGTACATCGGGTGCCCGACCGAGCCTTCGTCGATGGACATGAAGTAGTCCCAGACCAGAATTCCGTGAGAGTCACGGACTTCCATCCAGCTGAATGTGCTGTTGGTGGGCAGGGTTTCACCCGGGTCGGCATGAGCCGGTGACGCCAGGGCGATCGCCAGCAGACCGATCATGTGCCAGACAGCGACACCTGTGACGATCGCGCGGCGGATTCGAGATGCCACTACCCACTTGAAGACAGGGCCGAGGAAGCGAGCGAGAACACTGCACCACGACCGCGGGATCCACGACCACAGCACGAGCTCGAGAACCATCTTGACGCCGCCGCCAATCGAACCTGGCCGGCGCACAACTCGTTTCGACATCACCATGTCGCCAACTCCGCAGCGCGCTCGGTAGTCGATTCTTTCGGAGTCGTACTCGCCGCTTGGTATCTCGCTTCCGATGCCGGAAGTAAGACCTTGATGCGGCCGACGTTGCCGGCGGGATCGCGCATGTAGCCCTCTCCGCGGCGATGCGGTGCGACGTATCCGTCTTTGCCTTCGACGGGCGATGTGTTCTCCATCAGCTCTTTGAGCAGTCCGAGATCGTCTTCCCCGACGCCGAGCCACTTCAACGATTTTTGCGCTAGTCGTCGATCCGTCTGCCGGAACACGAGCCGGGTGGGGATGAGCCCTCGCAGCGTCTCGGAGCCGAAGTCTGCTTCGGGGTCGTGCGATCCGAGCATCACCGCGGCGTCGTGTTTGCGGCCGTCTCGAATGAAGTCGATGATGATCTCGACACCTTCGCTCGAGCGCGTCAGGTGATGGCATTCGTCGAGCAGGAAGACCGCGAGGGTGTTGGGGTCCGCGAAGCAAATGCCGCGGGCGATCTGCGCGATGAGGGTGTACATCATTCGCCCTACCCGCTTCTGGAGCGACATCTGCTTGAACAGATGCTCGTTCTCCACTTCTCGCTCCGAGGGCAATTCCAGTGTGTGAGTGCGGAAGACGATGGCTCCTGCGCGTGGATTGAACGGCTCTAGGTCCGGCCGAAACAGCGCTGCTGCATAGGATTTGGTCGCGTAGACCTTCAACTTTCCGGCAAGCTCGGCAGCTCCGTCGAGGGTGCAGTCCTTCTCGAGGTGCGAAACCAGGCCTGGGGTAGTGAAATTGCCGAAGCGAGCGCGGTATTCCGGCTCGAGCACTTGAGACAGCAGTACCCCCAAACGGTCGTCGGGCTGAAGTTGCAACAGCGGCAACAGAATAGACACCGCAACTTCCCCTCCTCGTGCGGGCGAGAACAGCCGAAGAGGGTCCATCGTGACGTCCGGTGCTGCGGTATCGACGACCACCGCGTCGGTGATCGCTTCGGCCCACAGTGCGTATTCGCCCAGAGGGGTCCGGTCGACCACGATGACTTGGCCGCCGCGGTCGACGACCTGGTTACCGGTTGTTTTCAAGTAGCCGGACTTGCCTGATCCCAAGTTGCCACACACTCCCACCGAACCCGAAACGTCACGTGACGCTTTCTTGGCGATGTCGTGGTGCACGACGCCAGTGCGGGCCGAGGAAATGTTGAGTGCGATCAGCGGGCCGTCTCCGTCGCCGAGATCGTTGCGGGTGACCGGTACGTACGCGGCGAAATGTTCGGATGTGGTGATCTGCGCGAACTCGTTGCAGATCGCCGGCGTCGGCACGCCGGGTGTCATTGCCCAGAACAGCTCCTCCTGGAATCCGATCGGTGACTGCAACCTGTAGGTCGAACCCTCGAACTCCTTCGCCAGCTCGCGCTGATATGCGATGGCCGTCTCTTCGTCCGCGGCGGCGACACAGAAGACGGTGGTGGATTGCACTTCCATCTCCATTGCGTCCGCCTCCAGAAGCGCGTTGTATTCCGCGAGGGCGACGGCAGCGTCGTCGAGGACGCTGCCGGTGCTCAATTCGTCTTCTCGCTGGGTGTATTGATCGTTCATCTGCACCAAGGCGCGGCGGTTCTTCTTCAGAACCTCCGATGCAGCGGAGTTCTTGAACCGAATTGCCCAGTCGACATCGACGCCGCCCAGGTTGTCCGCGAGGGTCAGGTACTCCGAGCCTGGAAACAGCGTGCCGCCCGAAGGAGTGGCGGCGAGCACCAGGAAGCACTGATAGCTGGCCGGCGGTGGCGTTACCTCCCACGGCTGGTCGACTTTGAGCACACGCGACAAGGTCGGCGCCTTGGCCCGCCAGCCCGATTCGGGGCGATCGCTTTGAGCCCCTTCGTCGAGCCGCGCGGCAGTGAAGGATCCTCGAGCAGTGCCTGCCGGATGATCTAGAGCGGTGGGCATGTCGGTATCGAGGCCGAGGCCGCGCTGCAGAGCATGTTGGTGCAGCCACACCATCTGGGAGGGGGTTGCGGGGGTCGCATCGTAGAAGGCAGGGATGGCCGCGGCGATCTGCGCGGCCTGAGCTGCGCGGCGTTCTCTCTCCTCGACGGGAATCGACGAGGGCGGCATCCCCAGCAGATCGGCCACCGAGGACCATGCGGCGGACGTTGCGGCCTTGACGGTGTCACCGAAGCCGTGGTTGGCCAGGGGGATGGACAGCCAGTAGATTCGCTGGCCGGGTCGGATCTCCTCCAGGCGGTCGATCGTGGCGTCGCATTCGTCTGCCCACGCGGGATGGAGATCGAGATCGACACCCCGTTCCATGCGCTCGACGATGGTCATTGGGTCCAGACTGACCGCGACACTGAGCAGGAGAGATTCGCCAGGAAGAGCGCGCAGCAACATCTTGTGCATCGCCCGCGCGGTCTGTCGGTCTTCGATCGGCCGGTACCCGTACGGGATTCCGGTCAGGACGTAGTCCGCCCAGACGACTCCGGAGCGGGTCCAGCGCAAGTTCGAGGTGACGAGCCGGTTCGGTTGTTGCATTACGCCTTCTCTCGGGTCGGGGTGGGGGCCGCTGCAGCCATGGCAAGCAGCTGCTGAACGCTGCTCGCCGGTGCCAGGTTGGCGACGCCGAACGCTTCGGCCAGGGCTGGACTCTGCGAGCGCTGGCGTTCGCCGTCCGATCGCGGCCGGGCTGGCGCTGGTGCGATCTTTCGCTCCGGCCGCGGTTGGGTCAGAGGTCTGAATGCTGGTGCGGCCGGCGCTGCGTTGTCGTCGAGCTCCACCGGTGCCGCGGCGTTCTCTACTCGATCGCTGGATGCTCTGATGACTGCTGGTTCACTGATAGCAGCGTCGTGGCTTGGCGGGGTGTCGAGGATGATCACCGACCCCAGTACCGCGTGAGGGCGTTTGATCCGGATCGGCTCGCCATTGATCCTCGACGGTGACATCGCCCCGGTAGCCGCGCGCCCGACACCCCGGACTACTGAGATCGGATTCCGTGCTCCCTGCGGCAGCCTCCCCAACGCCCACAGGGTGCCGCCGGTGACACCGAGGAAGATGACACCGTTGGTGATGACACTGCCCTGCGCCCACAGCGACTGGGTCAGCCACAGCAGTCCGCCTGCAATACCCGCGCCGACGAACTGGGTCAGGGTGTAGGGGCCACCGGGGATCTTTCGGCCGTCTGGCGCTTTGCCGATCAGCTGCGGAAAATTGCGCGCTTTGGTGAACATCTTGACCACGCTCCGCGAGGAGGCCTGCTGTTCGGTCATGGTCGGTCACACTCCTGCGGGGGTCGTTGAATCGAGGTGTTCGTGAGTTGGCCGAGCAGTGTCAGATGAACGCCGCGATCGGATCGGGCACCACGACGACCTCGCTGCTTTGTGGCGAGGCGGAGCCGGGAAGCTCGTCGCCGACACTGTCTTTGACGGCGGTGATGTTCCACATCACCCAGATCAGTGCCCCGCCGACCACGATCGCCACCAGTGTTTTGGCAATGGCGAAGTGACTTTTGAAAGCAATCGCGGCGATGAACCCGGCGACGCCGACGCCCACGAGAGTGCGGATGAGGCCCTGCACCTCCGCACCTTTGTTGTTGGCCCATTCGATGATTCCTTCGGCGACGACGGTCGACGACGGATCGGCCAGGATCGAGGTAATGGTCATTGTTCGTACCTTTCGGATAGGGGGAGCAGAGCGTCAGTTCGGTTGAACGGGCGCTGCGGGAACGGAGGAGGTAGTGCTGGCACCAGTCGAGGTCGGCACCGCAATGGTTGGGGTTGCTGCGCTGAGTCCGGTCGAGTTCGCGAGCAACGGCATCGGGTCGAGCGCGGATACTTCCCACCGGCCACCCCGGGCGATCGCTGTCAGCGGGTATTGCACGGTCGAGGTCTGCGCTCGGTCCGTGGCTGTGACGGTCGCGGTGGCGAGCACCCGTACCGTCGCACCATCTGCCGGGGATCCGGACGCACCCGCCGAGAAGTCGGTGTCCGAGACGAGGTCGGTGATCTGGACACTGGTGTACGGCGCGGGGGTGACGGCACGGATCGGTGTGCCGGGTGAGGTGTAGCGAGAAATTTCTCCGGCACCGGCAACCATTGCCGAGAGGAACTGGCTGATCGACTGGGTGAGCGAGTGATCGAGGCCGACTCGGAATCGGTAGCCGAGTGTGAGGTCACCGCCGGTTGCCGGGGCCGCCACAGCAGCAGGGACTGCTGCAGCCCGCGCGTCGTCTCCCACGAACACGACAGGGACCGAGAAGTATCGACGTTCCGGCTTCGTCGCCGGGTCTGCCCCGATCGGAACCACCGAGACCGACACAACGATCGCGTAGTTCTGGCCGGCCGCCTGTAGCGGTCCTCCTTGCGATGTCGATCCTGTGGGACCCTGATTTCGCGCCGGCGGGTCGATTGCTTTCACGCTCGCGATTCGAGGTTCGGACGCGGTATAGCTCGCCTGAGCCGGAAGCGACATGCCGTCGGTGCGGACGAAGCGCGCGAGGGCTTTCTCGTCTCCTCGCTTGGATTGCAACCACGTCAACACGAAGTCCTGCGCGAGGTCGGTCGCTGCTGCTTCGCGGGCTGTGTCGATGACCGTCTGAGGGTTTGCCTTGCTCTGGATCGGCGTCGTGGACCCGACGCCGGCCAAGACGAGAACCAGTGCCACCACTCCGGAGCCGATCGCCGCGAACAGACCCCACTTCATCGCCTTGGTCGCGACCGCTTGCTTGCCGGCCCACTGATGAAGCTCGGTGGCCGGCGCAGCTTCTGTCGGCTTGTTCGAGCCCTTCTTACGGAGATGGATCTTCATGAGATCTCCTCGTGCCGAGACGGCTCGACCGTGGCGGGTACGAAGCCCTCGTCGACCAATCGCAGAGCGCCTCGACCCCGGGTCGCCATCATCCGTTCGAGCGCTGCCCGCGCCTGCTCGGCCGGCTCACCGAGCACGACCTCGCGGACGCGGCTGGCGATCTCTGCGCTGAGCGGATTGTCGCCGAGTTGCGCCGCGAGGCCGCGGATCTCTTCGGACACCGAGTGCACGCGAGCGGTGTCCGAGAGCAATGCGGCCGACGGATCGTGGTCGTCCATCCGGGGTCCTCCTGTCGGTAGCCCGCCGTGTACGGGCTTCTGAGAACAGGTAGATCCCTTCGCGGGCGGGTCTGTGACAGAGGCGACCGGAAATTTCTCGAACTTTTTTTCACCGCCCCGCTGCGATTCGTCGGGCTGTTATCACCGTCGCCGTGTAACCGCAGGTCACAGCGGTCTATGTCGAACGCGGGGCGCTGCCGTTTTCTGGTTCCGCCGGACCCGGCGGGTATAACAGCTCCGCCTTTTCGAGTAAGAATCCGCAGCTCAGCGGATATAAGGCGCTGTTTGTGTCAGAGGCGATCGAACTTCAGTTGCCTCTATCAGGAGCGCCCCAGTGACCTCGCCGCAGCCTTCCTCGCATTCCTCCACCCCACTCGGATACAGCACATCGCTGTTTACGACGATCAACGCCGAGTGGACCAATCTCTGTGTCGACGCTCTCGCAGGCCGCGAAGTCCGCACGTGGGCCGATCGACACCCCGCATGGTCGTCCGCTCGCTCCGTGGCCGACATCGCTGAGCTTGCCGCTCAGGACAGTGACGCCACCCTGTCCCTTCTGCTCACCGAGCACAGTGCAGGCAGCGCCCTCGCCGGCACAGTTTTGGTCCGGTTGATGCTCCCCAAGCTGGTCCGAATCCATCGCTACGCGCGGCTGGACGGAACCGATCACAGCCGCGAAGAACGTGCCTCGCGTACCATCGCCGCGTTCTACGAGGTGATCGCTTCGCACCGTCCCGGCGGCACTGGGATTGCCGGGGCACTCTCGCTTCGGACGCTGGGTCTGATCACCAAGACCTGCGAATCTGCGGTGGAAACGCCGGCCGAACCCGACCAGCTCCACCGGGTTGCCGACGGATCCGATGACCGCACGACCAGCAATCCGGGGGAGGTATCGGCACGGGAATTGCATTCGGTTCTTGCATGGGCAGTGCAGTCCAAGACCATCACTGCCGACGAGCACTCACTTCTGATCCGTGCATATCTCGTCACCGAAGGTGCCGATCTCGCATCGCTCGCCGTCGAGGAGAACTGCTCACCGGCAGCCCTTCGACAGCGCTTGAGCCGCGCTGTCGCGCGAGTCCGCGACGGAGTAGCAGCACGCACCGGCAACACTCCCTCGCCGGGAAAGCGGACGTTCTTCTACACCCGATCACACCATGAGTCCGCCTTGGCGAGCTGAAGTCCACCTGCACCAACCCCGCTCTCACCTACAAAGGACGCACATCATGACCGCATCTCGTACACGCAAGAGGATCGTTGTCAGCGCAGTCGGGCTCGCCGTCGCTGCCAGCATCGTCGTCATTCCCTCCGCCATTGCCGATCCGCAAGCCGGTGCTCCGGCATGCCCGGACAACATCTTGGTGGCCATACCCGGCACCACGGAAACCAACGAGCAGGCCGATCCGAATGTGCCGGTCGGAATGCTCCGCAACGTCGTGGACCCACTCGACTCCGAGTTCTCATCCCAGGAACTGCAGACATACACAGTTCCCTACGTCGCGACGATCGTGAACGACAAGGCCCAGACCTACGGAACCAGTAAGAAGGAAGCGATCGATCGCGCATCGCAACACATCTCCGAGAAGGCAGCCGAATGCCCGAGCACCAAGTTCGGGCTGACCGGCTTCTCCCAAGGGGCCGACGCCGCGGGAGATCTAGCCAGCAAGATCGGAAACGGCGAGGGCCCGGTGAGCGCCGATCGCATCTTTGCCGTGGGCCTGATGGCCGACCCCGGCCAGAGCCCGACCGCCGGCGTTCAACTCGGAACCAAGACCACCGGCAACGGCTTCGTCGGTGCGCGACCCAAGGGATTCGGAGCTCTCAACAACGTCACCGCCAGCGTGTGCGATCCCGACGACACGTACTGCAACACCCCCGACGACGCCATCGCCACACAGTTCATCGGGCAACTCGGATCGAAGATCGACGCCACCGATCCCGCGTCTTCGGTCGCCGGAGTCGTCACCACGCTTCTCGGTCTCGACGGCCAACCCCTGACCGACACGCTCGGCAAACTGAACACCGCAGTGACCACAGGCAACATGCTCACCGTGCCGCAGCTCGCACTCGACCTCGCCGGCAACGTCTCAACACTGAGCGCAAAGGTCGCAGAAATGACCATCCCCGGGGCAGACATCGCCCCGATGGCCACCACCGTCTCGCAGCTCACCGATGCAATCCACCGCGGTGACATGTTCGCCGTTCCGGCACTGCTGGCGACCCTCACACCCCAAGTCATCAGCTTCGCGAGCCAATTCAGTTCGATGATCGGGACCGTGGTGTCCAAGCTGCCTATCAACGAGTACATCGCGATCGGCACCACCGCAGCGCGGATCTCCACCAACGCCGCGGCCCAGAACTATGTGGCTCTACCGGCCGATCTCGGCAAACTCGTGGGCCAGGTCAACAACGCGGTCCGCAAGACCCTCCGCGCACTCCCCCTCGACGAGTTCCCCCTTTTGAACCGGCTGGCCGATAATCTCACCCCAGGCCGCGTGCTCGACGAGGTGCTCAACTACGCCACCTCGCTCGCCACCGATTCGCACAACTCCTACGCGAACGAACCGATGGCCGACAACGGTCGAACCGGAGCGGACGAGCTCACCAACCTCTTCCGCACCCGCATCACCAACCCCACGGCACAGATTGCTTCGTAGCCGACCCACCTCCCTACTCGAACACAAGGAACCGTCACGATGCTGACAGAGCTGGACGACCCCGACACCGACATCGCTGTCCGCATCGACGTGCACGACGCTGGGGGTACCAAAACGTGGCACCCCCAGCGCGACGGTCATCTCCTCCTGAACGCCGATCCCGCGGCGTCGACGCACCTCGCACACACCCTCGCCGACACCCTCAGCGGCCACTCTCCGCACGTATGGATGATCACTGGCCCGTCCAGAACCCCCACGTTCTCGACCACCGCGGACACCGACCCGGACCCTGTCGACATCATGGATTCCGTTTGGCGATTCACAACCCAACGCAAAACTCTGATCGACAACGGTCAAGCCACAACCCACGACTTCACCCCCGCATACCTCGTCATCGACTCCCTCGAAGGCGTCGTAGACACCCTCCGCCTCACCTGCAACCGCAGTCTCCAACTCCTGTCCGTCCTCGCTCACCGCGGACACCGCGCCAACGTCTACCTCGCCACGATCACCGATCTCAACGCCCCACGCATCTCCGAAGCGTTGCGGAATTTCGCTGAGCCTCGTCTGCGAGACCGGGACTGTCTGAATAACGGTTGATCCGCTGACCTTGCGTGGCGCGGCCTCACGGAACCGGTGCCTGGTCAATCACGCCACGGAACGAAGGTGGGATTCGAGCGTTCTGATCCGTTCCCGGCCTCGGCCGATGTCGTAGCGGGAAGCTCCGTGCGGCAAAGCAAACTCGATGTTCAGTCGACCGCCATACCCATGGACGATGTAAACAGGAAAGGAAAACCCAGCTGGCGCGGGCCGGCAGTCCTCGAGTTTGAGTCCTGCGGGCGATCGCAATGGTGGAACCGTGCCTCCATTGGTGCAACGAACCTCGTTGGGTTCAGGCAACAGCACTGCCATCTTCGCGGCTGTCAGGGCTTCACTTTGGAGGTGGCCGGCGGCGAGATCGATGTGCAATTCCTCATTTAAACTGCGAGCCAGATCCACGATTTCTACGGACTCGGCCGTAGCCCGATAGACGGGGAAGCCGACAATATTTGTTCCCGCGGTGGAATCCACTGCAGGTGTGACGTGAGGCCTGAGGTCCACAATAAAATGGTAGGCGATGTCGGCGAGCCGAACACTTCTCAGATCTGACTCGGTCCGCATGATAGCGGCAGATACTAGGCCGTTTACCGTAACTCCATGGTGACGTCCGAAGTCGATGAGCCCGGTCGTGACTCGCCTGCTCAAACGACAACGCAGTTGGGTCATCGCACGATGTGGCTCGGTATAGCCAGCCGTCGGCGGCCTGTTTAATGCCGACTCTAATGGTTCGTCATTGCCGACATCGGGTGTGTCGATTCCTCTCTCGGAGAACAGCTTTTCCAGCGACTCGGGATAGCCATGAACAACCGCGTCAGGGGTCTTTCCTTCCACAATGTCGGTGTAGAAAGACCACAGATCGCTGAGCAAATCTACAGAATGGCGACCGTCGGCTATGCAGTGGTGGGTTAGTAAAGTCACACTCGCGCAGGCGGAATCGCCGACGACGTGTAGCCCGGAAAGGGCGCGGCCCGCACTGAGGTTCACCCCGCTCAGCGGCTGACCGGGATCCCCTGTGTGCACGCTGAGGCCGGGCAGCGGACCGGATGGTTTGACGATCATATGGTCTCCATCGATCGTCTCCACGTGCGCAGCCAACACAGGATACGAGCGTCGCAATGTCGCAAATGCCGCCGAGAGCCCCGATATGTTCAAATCGCCGCGAGCCCGCACCGAATACCCGATGAAAACTCCCAAGTCGACGTAGAGCGCCTCACTGGGAGCGAGCCCCCGAATAGAGTAATCCACAGTCACCACAAATTCCTGTCACTTAAATTGCTGTTCGATAGGGGACGTGCAGCTCGATGATCACGAGCCCGGCACCACCAGGAGCGTTTCTGATCATGGGATGGCCTCGGGAGATGGCGCGAACGAGCACCAAAACTAGAACTCACGAAGGTTGTCACGTAGATACACCGACGAATATCCCACCCGCGTTCGCCCAATTCGTTGTAAAGCTGGCACGAGGCCGTCGGTAATCTCAGCGATGAATCGGCGGGTGAGCGAGTTCGACCCGGTATAAATCAAGAATCCGTCACCGCCTACCTCGTCGACGATCTCCCCCATGCGCTCCGCTACGTGATCAGGCGTCCCCACCAGTTCGATAGACGGAGCGAGGTAATCAATGGTCAGCTCGCGCAGAGTTTTACCGCTACCGTGCTGCAGGAAGCTCTCCAGTGATGACTGCTCGCCATTGGTTGTCAAGTCTTGCGGAGGTACTTCGTCGAGCGGAAACTGAGAGAAGTCGATGTCGGTGACGAAAGACAGTTGCAAAAGAATGTTTTCGATGGCCCGGTCGCTGGTCATTCTCCGTTTATTCGCGGCCTGAGCCTCATCCATAGTGGCACCGAGTACTGGCATCGCGATGAAGAGAACCTTGATGTCGTCAGGGTCTCGACCGTGTGCCTGCGCCCGGTTACGGACATCGTCACGAAACTCCCGCATCGTCTCCACGGTGTTGACGTTGGCAACAATCGAGTCGGCGTACTTCGCGGCGAAGTCGCGGCCCTTGGGGGATCCGCCAGCTTGGACGAAAACTGGTTGCCCATTGGGTGGGTGCACCGTGTTGAGCGGACCCGCCGAACGGAAATGCTCCCCAGTGTGGTTCACTGCCCGAACAGTGCCGGGCGCAACATAAGTCCCTGACTCGCGGTCACGGACGATGTTGTCTCGATCCCAGGAATTCCATAGATCTCGGACAAGGTCGACGTACTCATGTGCTACCTCGTAGCGCTTGTCGTGCGGCAGCAGACGATCCATGCCGAAGTTGCGCGCGGCCTGATCTTGACCGGTGGTGACGATGTTCCATCCAAAGCGCCCACCAGCGATGTGGTCGACCGTAGAGACAGTGCGTGCCAGCATGTATGGGGGATAGAAGGCCGTCGACATCGTAGCGATTACGCCTATGCGGTCGGTCGCGGCCGCGATCACCGACGCCAACGGCACTGGGTCGTGTTTCGGCACCCACAGGGCGTGTTTCAGGTACGCATCGAAGGATCGCCCGTATGCATCGGGTACCGACACCGTGTCCTCGAACATCATGTAGTCGAATCCTGCGCGCTCTAGCGACTTCGCCATCTCGACATAGAATCGGCCATCCCATGGCTCTTCAGGCGGCGAGAAGTCGCCGGTGAAATCGTTAGCAAAGAAACCGACAAACCAGCCTAGGTGAAATTTTCGTACAGACATCGACGTGCCTCCAAATTTCGTATACGGACGAACTGGGTGGAACGTGAGCGATATAGAATGCACCGAGGACGGAGCAGATCTACCGGCCAGGCAGAAGTCCCACTAATTAGGGTGAGCGAATGGCCGCGATAGCCCCCTCGATGTCTTTGCAGACGATTACGCGAGACCGGGTTGCGGGGGTGATAAATCCTTCGACGGCAGCGTGCTCGATGTAGGAGAGCAAGGGGCGGTAATACTCGTTGTCGTTCAGCAGTACACAGGGTTTATTGTGAAGCCCCAGGTGTGACCACGTAAGGACCTCGAAGAACTCTTCTGCGGTTCCGACACCGCCGGGGAGGGCAATGAATGCGTCACCGAGTTCGGCCATGAGAGCTTTGCGTTGGTGCATGTCATGGACGACGTGTAGTTCTGTCAGTCCATGATGCGCAGCCTCGGGTATCGCAGTGAAGCTCTCAGGGATCACGCCAACGACGGTTCCGCCGGAGTCCAAGGCCGCGTTCGCGAGGGTGCCCATGAGGCCGACTCGGGCGCCACCATAAACGAGGCGCAGCTTCGATCTAGCAATCGCACGCCCCATCCCCTCTGCGAGCTGTCCATATTTGGTCCCGCGCCCTGGCATAGCTCCGCAGAAGACCGTGACGCTCTTGGGGGTCGGGCGGGCCTGTGCCGAGACCGTAGTCGCGGGCATTGGTCGAAGGTTCATCAGTCGAATGACATTCTGTATCCAGGGGCGAGGATCCTGTATGGGTCGAAGCGACGCTTAGCCCGTGCGATGGCCTGCCATCGCGAACCGAAGTGCGTACACCAATCTCCCGGTGACATGGGGACAGCATTGACTGCGTAGGCCACCCCGCCTACATCCCGAGCCTGTTCATAGAGCAGGCGGTTGCTGGCAATCATTCGGGCTTCGGCCCCTGGGGATGCTGTTCGAAGTACGGCCAACATGAAGAATGTGTCGCAGTGAGGAATCGGAATGAACGGTGCGGTGATCGGTGTTGTTGGAATCGGGTAAACCATGATCAGCCCGGAGTTTCCTAGGTCATCCGTCAATGAGGAGCTGGTAGTTTCGATGAACTGCTCGATCTTGTCTGCCGGGATCAGCAGGCTGGCCCATGGATGTGGATAGAACCACTCACCTGTGTGCCGAAGATCAAGCTCCTGATCCGCCATACGGTTGATAAAGTCACCATAATCTACGTCCGAGTTGTATTCGGCGCACGAATCGTATTGGAGCGATGACAACAGCGCATCGTCGTCTGGCCTTCGTGGTGGGGTGAAGTACTTGGCTAGGTCCAGTCGATAACGTAAGTGGCCGTCGGCATCGACACGAATTCGTCCTTGTACATGGTCGAATAGTCTGTTGGACATGGCGCGGAGTTGGTCGCCAAGGAATACGCCGAGGTTGGAATACTGCAATTTGTACTGTCGAACCGACTCGTGAGCAGCGGTCAGACGGATTGTCGCGTTGACGATTACGCCGAATTGACCGAGGCCGCCGCGCACGGCGTCGAAAAGTTCACTGTTCGATACGGCGGAGCATTCCCGAAAATCTCCCGATCCGGTAACTACAGCAAGAGAGTCCACGTTGTCGGTTTGCAAGCCAAAGCCGTGACTCGATCCCCCGAAGCCGCCGACCGAAAGCGTTCCGCCGACGGTGGTCCCGAGATAGTCGGTGAGTACCGGAGGGGTTTGCTGGCGGCTGAGCGTGGCAGCGACCACGTCGCTCCATCGCACACCCGCATCGATCGTGGCCTGCCCCGATCGAACGTCGTGGACGGTGTTGAACCTTTTCATGTCCAGCACGACTCCGCCATCTGCCTGGCATTGCCCGTAAGTCGAGTGTCCGGATCCGCGCACCGCGAGCGATAGGTTCCGCGCCGCGGTGTAGCGCAGGGCTTCCTGCACGTCGGCCACGGTCCGTGGCACGACAACGACGGACGGTTTCGCATGGATGCAGTTTCCGAAATCAGCCCCGGCGGATGTCAGGTGCACGTCGTCGGTGTGCCAGATCCCGCTCATCTGGCGGTCACACCTGGGGCACCGAAGGTTCTTAAAAATATTTCCTGCTGAAGGACGCCGTGCTCGACATACCGGCCACCCATTGATGCCGCCAGTTCGTCGAGCACCTCCGTGGTGAGGTCTCGGTTGGCCAACTCCTCTGGTGTTACGGAATGCGTGGCGCACCAGTCGAGTACACAGTCCAGACCCGCAACCGAGGCTATGAAGTTGTGCTGATCGCCTAGAACCCACGCTTCCGCCAGTTCGGTGAGTAAATTCCTGCCCGTTGAATCTCCCCGTAACATTTGTCGTGCCCTTGCGCACTGCTGGGCAAAGTAGTGTTGCCTATCAGGAATAGGCATAACATTCACGACAGCTGGGAACGGTAGGTTGGATATCGTTTGCGCGAATCGAAGAATGAGCGATATCGAACCGCCCTCCATTACCACCGCTTCGCCGCGATCAACGTACGAGGTCAGTACTTTTATCAGCCGGTCAAAGGCCTCGTCCGGATCGAAGTTGCCCTGATGTATGGTCCGGTTGTCGAGCCAAACGCGGTTGAGCCCTTCCACTTTCGCGTCGAACGCTCGACCACTGGTGACCAGGAGATCGGAGTAACACTGGATACGGTCGGCAACAACAATCGGAGCCGAGTGACTCAATGCCAACTTGCTCGCTTCGGCGCTCTTTCCAATTCCGGTGGCACCGACGATTGCGTATACGCCGGGTTCCCATCGCACCCGATCAAACCTTGCTTGCGTCTGTGCCATGGTTGATTCCTTCATCCCGATTCCTTTCTCTCGCGGGTCGTGCTCAGCCGAGGAAGGAATTGATCGAATTACTCAGGGAACGGGCGTCAAGTCCGTGAATGTGGTCGTGGTCGTCGGGGGTTCCGTAGTGGCGATCTTCCATCTCACGTCGAACGCCCAGGGAGAGCAGCCGATGGGGATGGCTGACGAGACTGGACGAGACTTGGTGCGCCGAGGTGCCTGCCAGATAGGGCTCGACCAACACGACGTTCGGACGGTTCACGGCTTGCACCGCGGCACACAGGCCCGTGGCGTCGAAGGGGCGAATCGTCGCCGCGTAGAGGATGGTTACGTCGAGCATGGAGGTTGCCGACAGCACCGCATCTAAACAGGGCCCGACTGCGAGGACGACTCCGCGGGTGCCGTACTTGATAGGTGTGAACGATGTCCCTCGGACCGCATGGGGGTAACGGTTGACCTGACTCGACAGCCGTAGGTAGACCCGTCCATCGCCTGGTAGCGATTCGAGGAGAAGATCGGCGGCCTCCTGTGGATGGCCTGGCACGTGAACTGTCCAGTTGGGCATCGAATCGATGACGGTGATATCGCCCGGGGTGAAATGGGAGAAGGCGAACTCCGACAAGTCGTAGGAGGCTCCCCAACTGACCAGGACTGCGCCGACATCTTGCTGGGCGAAGTTCAGCTTTATTTGTTCAAGAGGCCGCTCGACGAGAAAGGCGGCGACTGTGTGTACCACGGGTCGCATGCCACACATGGCGAGCCCGCCGGCTACCCCCATCATCAGCTGTTCCCTGATCCCTACGTTGATCACGCGGTTGGGATCTGCGATCGCGGCCGCTTTGAAGAGGTGGGCTCCGATGTCGGCCAGCACAACTACGGCGCGGGGGTCTGTTTCCAATGCACCAGACATGGTCGTTCCGAATGCGGTCCACATGTCAGTGTGGTTGAAGGACTTTGGTTCTTGCGTGTCTGCGGAATTCATGGCGATTCATCTCTGCTGAATGGACGAACGGGCCGATTGCCGAGTCACGGTGGCGACCACCGCGAGCGGTCTGTCGTTGTGATCTCGATTCAGTGCCGCAGCGATCTCCTCATGGTCAGCACCGTTGATGTTGATTGTGTCCCAACCCTCACCGTCGAACCGTTTATCGATTCCATGCGGCCAACCCATACTTGCCGTGCCGTTGTCCAGGACGATGACCGTCAGTTGGTTCAAGCGCGCGCGTCCTGCAAAAGCCATCGCCTCGTGGTTGCTGCCCTCATCGAACTCTCCATCGCCGATGAGCACGAAGACTCTCGGTGCGTGACGATTTTGTATACGGAGTCCCATCGCGACGCCCACTGCGAGCGGCAAGCCATGGCCGAGCGAGCCACCCGACATTTCTACACCCGAGATTTTGGTTCGATCCGGCGCGAAGCCGAGTGGTGAGTTCTTTGTCGCCCAGGTATCGAGGAGCTCTGGTCGGAGGAACCCTTTGGCCGCAAGTACCGCGTAGTAGGCCATCGGGCCGTGACCTTTGGACAGCAAGAAGCGGTCCCTGTCGTCGTCGTCGGGGCTCTCGGGGGATACGTTGAGGATTTCGTCGTAGAGTACCCACAGCACGTCCATCGTCGATGAGGATGAGAACGAGTGCCTTTCGTCTCCCCGCATACGGGAGATCAGAGCAGGCAGATCGTCATAGCTGAATTCGGTTGGCTCTTGTCGCATCGCATTCTCTTCGAAGCGGATAGCAGTAGCTGGGCAGGAACGTGCAGCCGCGCGTACCAGCGAATGGTTGTCTGGGGAAGGTTTGTCCACGAGCAATGTGACTGTGCCGTCGTTACTCTGCTCGAAGACCTCGGGCGCGACGAGCACGCACTGACCGGAGCCGAAACACCTCCGCTCGTTCACGACGACTTTCATGACCGCTCGCTTCTCACCACGTCAGCTGTAGTTCTTCGAGGCCGAGAACAATGCTGGCGGAGCGGAGCCGAACGTCGTGCGAGGGTGAGAGGGCTAGGTCGGGAAAGCGCCTCAGTACCGCCGGCACGGCCGTGCGCAGGGTCATCCGAGCGAGTGAATGCCCAAGACAGAAATGGACGCCATGCCCGAAGGCGAGGTGACCGGCTACTCCCCTGGTGATATCGAGGTCGTCGGGTCTGTCCGTCAGATTGCTGTCGCGATTAGCGGCCAATAGGGACGGGATGACGAAAGATCCTGCCGGAATGGTCACCCCGGCGATTTGCACCTCGGTTACTGCCATGCGCGGTGGCTGCGAATGGGCGACCGACAACCACCGCAATAATTCCTCAATTCCGGAATTGACGCAGTTCGGGTCCTCGATCATCATGGCGGCTTGTTCCGGGTGATGCAAAAGGGCCAGTACACTGAGGCCGATCATGCTTGCTGTGGTCTCGTGTCCACCGAGCATGATCAGACTGATGATGCTGATAAGTTCGTCGGTGCTGAGGTTGTCGCCAATCTTGCGCGCCAGAATTCCCAACAAGTCGTCACCGGGTTGTTCCTGCGCACGGGTAACCAGGGTGGCCATGTATCGACGGTCTTCTCGCTGGGCAACCGCTCGTTGTTCTGCAGATGCCGACAGATCCAGGAGGCGTGCTGTTCGATCTCGCAATTCGTCGCGATCGGCATAGGGCACTCCCAACAGCTCACACAGTACGAGCAAAGAGACTGGTAGCGCGTAACGGTCCATAAGGTCGGCGGGTTGCCCGGCTTGCTCGAGACCATCCAATGCACTGTCCACTATCTCTGCGATGCGCGGCTGCAGGCGACTGAGCCGGTGCACTGAGAACTCCGCAGCAAGGATATGACGCAAGCGGGTGTGGTCGGGGGGATCGAGTCCGATGAGGTTACCGGCGCGCATGGCGGCTAGTTCATCTTCAATCACATCGCCGCCGCTGGGTATTGCGAACATTGGCGTGTGGGCGTTGCTGAACCGGTTTGAGTCTGCGAAGATTCGCCGGACGTCTTCGTAACGGCAGACGAGAAAAGCCGGGGCCCCGTAGAGTTCTCCTACTGGGATAACACCGTCGCGGTCACGGACCTGGGCGAGCTCTTCGGTCGGGTTCAGGCCGTTGCGTCGCATTTCTAAAGGTAAATCAGCCGTTCCGGCCATACCGGAATCCCTTCGATTGTTTGTAGAAGGACGAAGTGGCGCGCCGATGCCGAGGATCGCTGGCGCGTGGATAACTCGGATATCTCAGGCCACCGCTACAGACGCTCGCACGCGATAACCAAGTAGTCGATGCTGCGTTCGCGGAAGCCCTGGAGGAATGGTTCCTCGACACCTGTGCGCAACGCTGCCTGGTTGCGCAGGTCCCAGTACGGGATGGCTTCGTCGGTGTATCGCTGAACGTGATACGGCACCAGACCATTTGCTGCCAGAGTTTGGAAATAAGTACTGCGGGTGTGCATAGCGCACTGATATTCTTCGTCGATCAACCGTGATGCCTCGGAACGCTCAGCAACTACGTCGTTGCGGCACCAGGTGACTGCGACATAGCGGCCGCCGGGGCGCAGCAACCGGGCGAACTCGGTGAACGCCTCCCCTAGGTCGACACACATCGTGGTTTCGTTGGAGACGATGTAATCGAAGGTGTTGTCCTCGAAGGGGGCCTGAACCATGTTTGCGAAGTGGAATTGCACACGGTCCGAGCTCCCGCGTTCACGGGCCAACTTCTCTGCGAACTCGACATGGTGAGCGCAGTAGTTCACCCCGTCTACCCGGCAGCCGAATCGATCAGCGATTGTGAAGGTCGTTCCGCCTCGCCCCGATCCCGCGTCCATGACACGAGAGCTCGGTGAGACCTCCCCTAATGCATCGACGATAAGGTTGATTTCCAGCGACTCCATCCGGTGAAGTTCGCGCAGGATCAGTGACTCCCGCAGCTCCGCAGGTGCAGCGAGTACAGAGTGATCGTAGTCACCGATTCCGTAGTGGTGGTGGTACAAGCCGTCTTCAGTGCCCAGCAGCAGGTTGATATCGTCGGATTTTTTGGCATCCCAGTAGCGGCGCTGCTGTACGTCATGCTGGCCGAGGACTGCCACGTCGAGGTTCGGCATTTCAGGCTCCTTCAAGTTTGTGGTTTCCGGGTGGATGTCTCAGATGCGTTCGGCCGCAATCACTAGGTAGTTCAGTGAACCGTCGCTGTAGCCGCTGAGGAACGCATCCTCAACGCCGGTGCGGAGTTTGCTGTTGTTGCGTAGCTCCCAGTACGGCATAGCTTCGTGTGTGTACTGAGCCACGCGGTACGGAATCAGGCCGTTTGCCGCGAAGGCCTTGAAGTAAGTGCTTCGGCGGTGCATTCGGCATACGTAATGTTCATCGATCTGCCTTGTCGCGTCCGAGCGTGGGTCGACTGCGTCGTTGCGGCACCAGGTGGTCATTACGTAGCGACCGCCCCGTCGCAGTAGGCGGGAGAACTCGGCCATTGCTTCGTACGCGTCGGCGTACATCGTCGTCTCGTTTGAGACCACGAAATCGAAAGTGTGATCAGGAAATGGTGCCTGCAGCATGTTCCCGAGGTGGAATTGAACGCGGCTATCCCAACCGCGTTTGCGTGCGATCTGCTCGGCGAACGCGACGTGATGTTCGCAAAAATTGACGCCGTCGATTCGGCTCTCCGTCGCTCCAGCGAGACGAAAAGATGTTCCCCCGCGACCTGACCCGGCATCCATGCCGCGAGAGTTGGGCGGCAAAGGACCGAGGGCGTCGAGGATCAGTCCGACTTGATCATTCTCCATTCGATGCAACTCTCGCAAAATCGCGTTCTCTCGCTCCTCACCTACGGAATCCAGAATAGAGCGGTCGAAATCGCCAATCGCGTAGTGATGGTGGTAAAGATCATCATCAGCGCCCAGTAGGAGATTGATGTCATCGGTTGTTTTAGCGTCCCAGTGAGCTTTCAACTCACGTTCATAGCTATCGCGCGCATATTGATCTGCCGAGATCATCACAGTCTCCTTCTTCGGTTCTCCCCATCATTTCTGTATCTCAAGTCGACATGTCGAATGAACCATTGCGACCTGCAAGGTCGGCGACTTGATGATGTCTTCGACGCTACTTATCGAAATTAATTGCGGAAATACCTCCACAGCTCTTCGTCGCGAAGCGACAAAACTTTGGCACCGTGCGACAAGTGGGGTCGAAGTCCCCTACGGGGTCCAGTGCAGGTAGGCACCCATCTGCGCCGGCCGTGAGGAGACCATGGAAGCCGCAACCGGCCAACGATCAAGTCCTCGGAGTCGGGCCCTCCAAAGTCGACAACGACTACAGCCACGTCTACCGCGAGAACCCGCAGATCAATCGTCTTATGCCGTGAAGGCGATGCCCCGATCGGCGCGAGTGCGCGCGGACGTGACGGAGTTGCGTGGTAGCTACCGTGGACGGATAGCCGGACCGTCACTACCTCGAGCAAGGTCAAGAATTTTGTCTTGATGAATCCGTCACCCGGTCGTGTACTTGTTGCCCAGCGAGTTCGATCACGTCGACGCGGCGCGCCGGTACGAGAACCTTCGTTCCGGTCTTGACCACTCGGAATTGATCGGTGGATGTGTTCTCGAATTAGCTGGGTTCCGCGTAAAACCTTCTGAATTCCGAAGGCGAGCAACCCTTCAACTCGCGAAATAGCCGAGAAAGTCTCGACTGGTCACTAAGCCCCCACCGCGCACTGATGTCGCCTATCGGTATCTGTTGTAAGCTTGGGTCGATCAAATCGGCAGCGCACCTTTCAATGCGCTCATATGCTATATAAGCGGACAGAGTTCGCTCCTCTCGCTCGAAAGCGCGATGCAGCTGACGAACCGATACATGTAGTTTGCGCGCGAGTAGGTCGGGATTGAGCGTGGGATCAGAAAGATTCTTCTCGATCATCAAGCGCGCCGTCGCTACGAGGCCGGATTGCTGGTCAGGCGGTGCGTGGCCATGGGGCGGGTGCATTCCTTCCCACGCCAGTAATCGAACGGCTGAGATGACATTATGAGCCGTGAACGTGTTCAGCATTCCAATTTCTCTCGAAGTAGAATGTAAAGTATCTGAGAGTATTTTCCCCGTACCTTCAGCGTTTGGCACAACGCGAAGACCTCGACCCGAGGCGGCGTCGAAGTCTTCTCTTGAGCCCACCCTCTGCCGTAACGTGACTACCGCTAAACAGCTGGCACGGGTTACAGTCATTGTATAACTGTAATCGCTATAGTATAGGCCAATGCCTCCACTCTTCAGCGATATTTGGACGCCGTTCTGCGACAGAATTACTTCGCCCGATAAGACGTATTGAATCCTCACGGAGAATCGTGGATCGGCTTCGAGATCAACCTGTCGACGAGTAATTTCTCCTGGTCCGCACCGAATCGACGCTAAGCTGTCCCCATCGACTATTCGCGCAGTGAGTCGTGTCATACACTGTCGTTCAGGCGCGTGACACGCGGTTCCGTACACGGTGTACAGCTCGTGACTACGCTCTTCGCTAGATGCGTGGTCGGAAGTTTTGATCAGAGTTGTGGCATTGCGGTCGTTATGGGCATTGTCTCGGAACCTTTTTGAAGGTTCTCTATCGGTTGCAGCCATTTTCGCCCCCCGGCGCGAATCGTGTTCGGTCTTTAATTTGCTCATGTCCAGAGTCCGGCAGAACCGGCAACATCAACGGCCACAGGCGACGTGCTGTAACGGCTTCGACAGGTCGAGGCGTCGAGGCCGGATGCCCACTCCACGTTACTGCGGCCTGTTGGTGAAGTGATTGGAGTGATCTCTATGTGGTGTAGTCCGCGTTTATTCGAATGTATTCATCGGTGAGGTCGCAACCGAACACTCTCCAGGTGTCGGTGCCGATTCCGAGGTCTACGTTGATCTCGACGGTGGCAGTTGCAAGGTGTTCACGAACCACCTCGACGGTGTCGTGCTGGTCGAGTGACGAGCTCGGATACACATCGATGTCCGCGAATGCGACTCGGATTCTGTCGGGTTCTATGTCCACCTCGTTGCTACATTTTCCGATAGCCATGAGAACTCGACCCCAGTTGGGGTCTTCACCGTGGATCATCGTCTTGACCAAGGGAGAGTTGATGATCGACTTCCCGACCACGCGCGCTTGGCGCTCGCTCGATGCACCCGAGACCGTAGTGACGATCAGCTTGGTCGCACCTTCGCCGTCGCTGGCAATCATTTTCACCAGATCCGTGCACACTTCCTCGAGAGCCTGCTCGAACTCGGTATCGGGTACCGGGCCGGCGGCACCATTGGCGAAGACCGCCGCTGTGTCGCTGGTGGAGGTGTCGGTGTCGATCGAGACCGAGTTGTAGGTGCGGTCGACAACGTCACGAAAGATTCGGTTGAGCGTGTCCTGGGGGACGTCGGCGTCGGTGAAGACAAACGACAGCATGGTCGCCATGTCCGGTTCTATCATCCCGACGCCCTTCGCGATTCCAACGATGGTGCTGGTGCCGACGGCTCGTTCGGAGACCTTGGCGCGGGTGTCGGTGGTCATGATCGCTCGGGCCACCGCGTGCGCGTCGAGTGGTGTTCCCTGGCCGAGCCCGTCGAGTCCGGCGCGGATGGTGTCCATCGGATATTGCACTCCGATGACTCCGGTGGAGGCCATTATCAGGGCATCGGGTTCGATTCCTACGGTTCGTGCGACGGATGCGCGTATCTCGCTGGCGTTGCGGAGCCCTTCCGCGCCGGTCGCGACGTTGGCGTTCTTCGCCAACACGAGGACCCCGCGCGGACTGGTCTGCTCGATCGAGGTCTTGCTCAAGGTGACGCAGGGGCCCGCGAACAGTGACTTCGTGAAAACGACCGACGAGGTGCACGGCCTGTCGGAGATGACCATGGAGAAGTCGTCTTTACCTTCGTCTGCCAGTCCTAAATGGGTTGTCCAGCAGTGAAACCCTTGTGGGGACGCGGCGCTCATGTCTGCCCTTTCTGATCCGTGTGATGTCGAACTCAGGACGCTCTGCACCATGCCAGCAATGCGCGCCGGTCGGGCTTGCCGACAGACGTTTTCGGCCAGTCGGACATCAGAGTGATCTTTCCGATGAGACCGCAGCTGTTCATCACTTCGGTGACGCGAAGGTGGATTCGTCCGAGGTCTGCCCCGGTGGGTGCCAGGCGGCACAGTACTGTCGTCGGTGTGTCTGCTCCTGTGGCCGTTGGGGCGAAGACGACGACCTCGTCGACCTCGTCGAGTGCGGTGATCTCGTCGACCAGGACGCCTGCCGAACAGAGTTGACCGTGGTTGTTTGTCCATACGTCATCGATGCGGCCCAGGACGTTGATGGCACCGTTGTCGTGGACCATCACCGCGTCCCCGCTTCGATACCAGCCGTCCGTGAATGCGCTCTGTGTACGGTCCGGGTGTCCCCAGTAGCCTTCGGCTCGGTGCGCTCGGCGGAATTCGGGCTCGCCCACTCGATAGGTATCTGCGTCGATTCCGTGGATGGGGCGCACTCGCATCTCCACCCCGGGTAGGGGCCGCAGTTCGGCCGCGCTCTGCAACTGTGGCCGCAGATCTGCGCACATGATGCCGCACTCGGTGGCCCCGTAGAGCCTGCGTAGGTGGACCCCGCACCGCTGGTGGATCAGTCGCGCAGTGGTCGGCGTCAGGAGAGCCCCGCCCGTCAGTGCGGTGGTCAGGTGTTCACCCATTCGCTCCGATGCCGCCGGTGACGCTGCGATCGCGTCGTAGTGCGAGGGAAGGGCGCTCATATAGGTACCGTTCCAGTCGCAAATCGCTCTCGCGTGGGCAGAGGCCGGGAGACCGGCGTCGAGGTGCACCGTGGGTGCTCCCGAGAGCAAGCCCGCGAGAACGTGAACGTCCATCCCGTGCGCGAAATCGAGGGGGTGGATGTTGATGATCACATCGTCGGCTGTCAGACCGAGCTGCTGGCACCAGTCGGTGCGGTCGGCGAACAGCGATTCCTCGGTCCAGTACACCCATTTCGGCTCACCACTCGATCCGGATGTTTCGAGGATTCTTCCTCGCACGGTGTCGTGCTCGGTCACGTCGCATTGACGCGTTGGGTTGCAGTATCGGAGCTTTCGGGTTGCTGCATCGAACACGGAGGCCAGTTCGGGCAGGTCGGGGTCGATGTCGTGGTCGGTAATGGCGTGCCAGCGGCGGCCCAGTGCGCTCAGTCGGTCCCATGCTGGATGCCGCGTCCGGCTCGCCAGGTGCACGCCGCCGGCGGCCATCGTTCCCAGTAGTGCTGCAACGAAGTCTGCGGCCCCGGGGTGATGATCGACGACGACCACGTCGCCTTCGTCGATCACCGGTGCCAGTGCATCACGCCATGCCATCGCCGCGGCCGACAGCTCCCCGAACGTCGTATGGCGTCGTCCCTGGTGAAGTGCGTCCTGATCCTGTTGGGGCATGCTGTTCAGTGCGGCGAGGAACCCTCGCGCGTCAGACATTGATCTGTCCTCGGAACAAGTGTCTGACGCTGCCCGGTTCGATCGTTGTCCGCCCGTGCAGAACCTGTTCGTTGTCGAGGACGAGAAGATCACCCGGGGCCCAGTCGTGCGAGTAGAAGCTGGTACTGCCCCGCAGGTAGGAGTCGAGCCGTGCGAAGACGGCCCGGCTGTCTTCTTCGGTCGAGCCCGCCAGACGGACCGACCATCCTGCGGGGGTGGTCCGTTCCTCGGTGAACGGGAGTGCCACGTTCAACCGCGTTGTCCCCGTTGCTGATCGCACTGCAGGTGGAATCGACAGCCAGCGGTGCGCGACGTCGGGAAAGTGGGATTGGTCGGTGACGTAGTACTCCCAATCCACGTCGGTCACCGTGCTCAGGTCCGGTGGGAGTGTTGCATCGAGTAGATCCGATTGCAGACAGAGTTCTGTGCGTCCGGATCCTGTGGGCTGATCGACTGCATTGCAATACAGCGCAATGTATTTGGGACAGGTCCCGACAAGTGTGCCGTCGGTGTGCAGAGGCAGGGCACTGCGCCCGGTGACGACGCGGTCCGGTAGCGGGCTTGCGTCGAGATCGAGCAGACCTGCGCTTCCGGTGCCGAACCGATGTGTGGCGAGAGTCCCGAGCCCCTGCACGAAGACCTCGAAGTCGCTTCTGCCGAAGTCGACGTCGCCGACCAGAGCGAATCCATCCCGGGTGGCCACTGCCGCGAGATCTCCGGGATCGGTGGCCGTCACCGCTGCTCACCGCCGACCGCAACATCGTGGTTTCCCAGAGGGACCTCATCGAGGGTCTGTGCCCGGATTTGGGCACAGACGGCAGCCAGTTGTTCTCCGAGCGCGCCGTCCAACCCTGCTGACAAACCCGCCCCTTGGTGGATTGCGACTTTTCTCCCGAACGCAGTCTCACGGGGCAGTTGGTAGGCCGCGAGCTCGCGGAGGTAGTACTTTTCGATGCCGTCGACGGTCTTCAGCTGAGCGGGGACACTCTGTTGAAGGTGCAGTAGAGCAGGACTCCAGTACGGGTGGTACATGCGCGGCCCTGGGGTGAATTGGCCGGTCACCATCATTCCTGATGCGCTGGCGTCGTCGATACGTTCGTTCAGATCGCCGGCGACTGCGCCCATACCGAAATCGCTTCCGGCGTTGAGCAGATCGCTGCCGAGTCCGGTCACGAGGTCGGCACCACATGCTCGCGCCAACTCGAAGGCCACTGTCACCAGCAGATGCACGGTGATGACTTCTGCATCATCGGATTGAGTGTGCTGCATGCACGGGTAGATCGCCGCTGTCGATTCCTGTGCGGTGACGTCGATGACGTCGAGCGGCAGACCGACGTGGCGCGCTGTTCGAGAGGCACCGTCGATTTCGTCACCCCAGGGTGTGCGGAGGGTCAGTGCACGGACGTCGGCACCGGCCCTCCACAAGTAGGAGGCGAGGAGTCCGGAGTCGACACCACCGGAGAGCAGTAAGCGAATGGGACGACCCGACGATGCGATTTCCGTTGCTGCAGTGCGTAATCCATGGTCGAGCCACCCCATGGCCTGTTCGAGCGAACACCCTGGGACACCGCCCGACGGCGACGATCGGGGGACAGCGCGGTGCACCGACAACTCTCCGTCGGCGGAGCAGACCAGAGTCGTCCCGGGGCGAAGTGCCGTGGTGGTTCCTGCGCGGTGACCGACACTCGCGGCGGTCGCCGCGAATTGCGCTCCCACCGCCCATGTCCGTGCATCATCGGTGCGGGAGAGAAAGACTCGGCATTCGCCGTGCAGCGGCGTCGTGATCATGACTGTTCCGTCGTTGCGGTTCAGAACGGGGCCGGTATGTCCGCCAACACGGCGGATGCGGCCGCTGTGCGAAAAGACGACCCACCCATGATCGGTTGGGGTCATGGGTTGTCTCCGACAATTGTGCGCATCTTCTGTTGGGCCGCATCGCCTGCAGCGAACCCCGCTCGGTGGCCGGCTATTGCTGCAATACGGGCTCGTTCCATGTCGAGCAGCAGATCGTGGTTGACGAACGCCTTGGTGCGGGCAAACGGCACCGATTGGTACTCGGCCAGTGCCTGTGCTCGGGTGCATCCTGCAGCGAGCGGGTCACTATGGGCTGCAACGAGTTCATCGAGGAGGCCGTCGGAGAGTGCGGTGGTACCGAGCCATCGATCGCACCCGATGATCATTCGATTCGCCACGGCAGGCCCTACTCGGCGTTGCAGGAGCGGAGCTCCGAGTATGCAGGAGATACCCAACTTGAGCTCGGGCATACGGAGGTCCGACGTCGACGTTCCGATGCGCCAGTCGGCGCACAGTGCCAACTGAAGACCGATGCCGATGCAGTATTTGTCGATGACTGCCACGGTCGGTTTCGAGATCGACAGAACTGCTCGATACATGTCCACGCAGGCGTCGATCCATCGGTTGACCTCGGAGCCTCCCGTGAAGTCCTTGACTTCGTTGAAGTCACCGCCGACACCGAAGGATCGACCGTCTCCCCCGTACAGAACCAGCCCCTCGACATCCGGGGTGTCCCCTAGCTGCCAGACCAACTCGGTGATGCCGCGCATCTTGTCTGTGGAGAACGTGTTGTGTCCTTCACCGTCGAATTCGATGATCGCCAAGGGGCCGTTGCGAACTGCAGTACCGCCATGGGCTTCGGGCGACCTGGGCCGATCGTGGGGCTCGTGGGTGGCGGAGGGTGAGTGCAGTGTTCTCACGCTTCGACCAGCTCCCCACGCTTTCGGCGGTCTGCGTCGAGGGCGCGGCGTGTGTAGAGACGTTGTCCCCATTGTTCGCTGTGATCGGCGCTGATAGCGGTGCCGTTGCATATTGTGGTGACGATTCGATGGAATTGAGCCAGTGCGGCGGCGGCGGTGCGTTCGCTCAAGCTCGTCTCGGATTCGCCTGGGACGATGTCGAATCGGTCGACTGCGATGATCGGACCGCCATCTACCTTCGGGGTGATGATGTGGCAGGTGGCCCCGAATTGCGTCTGGTTGTCGTCGATCGCGTAGCGATATCCGCCGATCCCTCGGTAGTTCGGGGTCGCCGGGTGGAAGTTCACGGCCAGTTCCCGCACTCGATCGAGTGTGGCCTCGGACAGGATGAAGTCCGATTTGAAGGACAGAAGCAGGTCGCACCCGTGCCACTGATCGAACGATCGAGTTACTGGATCGCCGTAGTCCCAGGCAAACCAGTCGACGTCGGCGAATCTGCGGCGGAGAAAGTCGTGGGCGAGTTCGCCCCACCGTGATCCGTCGGAGATGAGCAGAACAGAGCGGGTGTCTTTCATCGAGTGACAACTCCTTCGGTGAGTGGGAGAGCCCAGCAGTACGCGAATCCGGCACCTGCTTCGTGTAGAAAGGTGTCTGCCTCTTCGTAATCGGCCAGAGCCGAGCTGTATCGGCCGTATTTCGGGGACGTCCGGCCGATGCATCGAGCGGAGCCCTTGTACAGCTCGACGGTCACTGTGCCCGTCACGCGGTGAGCCAGACGGGCGCAGTAAGCATCGAGTGCTGCACGCAGATCGGTGAACCAGTAGCCGTAGTAGACCAACTCTGCGTACTGGTCGGCGATGGACCGCTTGTGGTGGAGCGTCTCTCGGTCCAGTACGAGTGCTTCGAGATCGGTTCGTGCAGCGAGAAGAACTGTTGCAGCGGGTGCTTCGTAGATTCCGCGGCTCTTGAATCCGACGATGCGGCTCTCGAGAATTTCGGTACGCCCGATACCGTTCGCGGCCGCTGTGTCCCCGAGTTCGCTGACCAGGTCGATCAGGTCGAGCTTGCGGCCGTCGAGAGCGACGGGGATGCCTGCTTCGAACTCGATCGTGATCGTTGTTGGACGATCCGGTGCCTGCACCGGCGCGGTCGTGATCTGCCATGCATCGGGCGGTGGAGCGTGGTCGATGAGGTCGAGATCCCCGCACTCGATGCTGGTGCCCCAGATATTGGTGTCGATGCTGTACGGCGTCGTCTTGCTGACACCCACATCGATACCGTGACGATCGGCGTAGGCAATTTCGCTACCGCGGGAGGTCATTTCCCAATCGATGACAGGTGCGAGGATGTCGAGCTCGGGAGCCAACGCCCGCACGGAGGTGTAGAACCGGACCTGATCGTTTCCCTTGCCCGTGGCACCGTGAGCGACTGCGGATGCACCGCGTTCGCGAGCGATGCTGACCAGCCGCTCGGCGATCAACGGTCGAGACAACGGTGCAGCCAGAAGATATTTTCCCTCGTATGCAGCGCCGGCGGCGAGAGCCGGGATTGCATAGTCGTGGAGGAACAGGTCTCGGACGTCTTCGACGATAACTTCCGACGCGCCGGCCGCGGTTGCGCGCTTCGAGACGGCCTCGAGGTCCTCGATTTGGCCGAGGTTCGCGCAGTACGCGATGACCTCGGTCTGATAGCGCTCTTTGAGCCAGTGCACGGCAACGGATGTGTCCAATCCGCCGGAATATGCCAGGACGATGCTCATACCCCGACCTCCATCGCGAGTTCGGGCACGCTCACGCCGCCGACGACGGATCGCGCTGCTCGTAGGCATTCCGCCTTCGCCTCCCAGAGGCGGGTTCTGGCTTGCCGGATTTCGGCGAGTCTGTCGGTCACGTCGGCCAGGCCTTGCTCCTGCTGTTCGGAGACCCGCGTCGGTCCGGTGGATCCGGCAGAGATGTAGCTGCGCAGTGTGTGGAGCGGATCGCATATCTGCTTCATGTCGACCTCACTGATGTCGATGTCGTGTTCCTCGCGGAGGAAAGTGGTGGTGAACGCGACGTTGCGCAGGGTGTGACCGGCTGCGAGGGCGGCGTTGACGAGGTCACCGGTGATGCGGTGGGCTGTGCGGAAAGGAACGTCGAACCGAGAGACCAAGATGTTGGCGATCTCTGTCGCGGTCGAGAAGTTGTCCCAGCACAGGGCTCTGCCGCGAGCACCGTCGAACGCGGTGTGCAGGTTCTGGCGTCGGCACAGGCGAATGGTGTCGAGGTACGTATCGAGGGCGCCCCAGTAAACCGGTTTGTCCTCCTGCAGGTCGCAGCTGTACCCGAGACCGACCGACTTCTCCATCACCAGCAGTTGCACCAGCGCACCCACCGCGCGACCGGACTTCCCTCGCGCCAGTTCTGCAACCACCGGATTCTTCTTCTGCGGCATGATCGAGCTACCGGTCGCGAACGAATCGTGCACTTCGGCGAGAGCGTATTCGTTCGAGCTCCAGGTGACGATCTCTTCCTGCATGCGAGATAGATTCACAGCACCGCTGGCAGCTGCGCCCGCTACTTCGACTGTCCAGTCCCTCGTCGACGTCGCATCGAGCGCATTGACCATCGGTGCATCGAACCCGAGAAGCCGGGAGGTGTAATCGCGGTCCAGGGCGAATGTAGTTCCGGCGAGCGCACACGCGCCGAGCGGATTGATGTTGATGCGCTTCCAGGCATCCATCAGTCGGGAGGCATCACGCAGCAAGGCCTGTGCGTGCGCAGCCTTCCAAAATGCTACCGAAATCGGTTGCGCTGCCTGCGAATGCGTGTAGCCGGGTAGAACTGCTTCTCGTTCCGACTCGGGGCACCCGAGCAGATCCTGCACGAACATGAGCAGTTCTTCGCTGGCATCGAGCAGCCACTCGCGGGTGACCATGCGTGCGTCGGTCTGCACCTGATCGTTTCGGGACCGTGCGGTGTGCATGCGGCCGCCGACGGGTCCGATCCGTTCGATGAGCATGAATTCGGTGTTGAGGTGCACATCTTCTTGTCGGACGTCGAGCTGCAATCCACCGTCGGCTCGGCTGCTCTCCATGTCGAGCAGCCCAGCGAGAAGCGCTTTGGTGTCGGGTTCGGTGTTGATTCCCGCGCGACCGAGCATCAGAACATGAGCGATGTTCTGCCACAGGTCGTGTTCGAGCATTCTGCTGTCTACCGATGCTGTCTCTGTGTAGCGAAGTACATCGTCGGTGATATCGGTGGAGAATCTTCCACCCCAGAGCTTTTCGCTCATTGATCGGTACCCCTCTGTGTGCGTGATGGTTCGGTTTCGGTACAGGAAAGTTCGGGTTAGGGCACGGCAAAGCCAAGACCTGGCGGGATTGGACGGCCCGGGGCGCGGACCCGGGCCAAGGCGTCGTTACACAATCAAGTCAGGTCGGGCTCGGGTCGAGTAGTTGAAAGAGCGAAGGGAGAAGGGCTCGGACGGCGGGGGTGTTTACTCGAAGGCCAGCCGGACGCCGAATCCCACCAGAACAACACCCAGTCCACGCTCGAGCCACGCCCCCAAGCGGCCCTTCTCCAAGAACCGGCGAGCGGACGAGGCAAGAAGTGCGTACGAGGACAGACATATCAGCGCCACCACGAACTCGATCGACATGAGCAGCATGGACCAAACGAAAACGTTCCCGTCGCGCGGAATGAACTGCGGCAGCACCGCCAGGTAGAACGCACCCATTTTCGGATTCAACAGGTCCGCGACGAAACCGGTCATGAACGCTCGCGACCACTTCGGCTGGTGCGCGTTGTAAGTCGCGGCATCGACGTCGGTGAAGCTGCCCTTGCGCTGCCAGATACTCTGAATTCCTAGAAACACCAGGTAGGCGGCACCTGCGATACGTACCGCGTCGAATGCCCCGGGGACGCTGGTGAGCAAGGACGCCAACCCCACGGCCGCAGCGATGCCCCAGGCCATCGACCCCGTCGCCGCACCCAAAGCTACGGCGATGCCGTGACGCACACCGCCGGTAAGCGAGTGCTTGACCGCCAACATGACGTCAGGACCTGGGATTATTCCGAAGACGATAGCGACGGGGAGATAGGCCAGAACGGGGTTGTTCACGGCAAGAACGGTACGACCGCTCCAGCATCGATGCACGTTTCCTAAGTATCGCTGATCTAGGTTTAGTATTTGTGGATGTACAACCACGATCAGCTCGCCACACTTGCCGCGATCTGCGATTCAGGGTCGTTCGAGGGAGCTGCAACGGCGTTGCACATCTCGTCTTCTGCAGTCAGCCAACGCATTACCGCGCTCGAACGAGCGTCGGGGGCCGCGCTGCTACAGCGAACCAGGCCGGTACTACCCACCAGAAACGGGCAAGCCCTGCTCCGACTCGCGCGGCAGATCGAAGTCCTCACCGTCGACGCCGACGCTGAGCTACGCGGCGGCTCAACGACAACGAATACTGCTGCACCGCTGCGCTTTTCACTTGCTATCAATGCCGATTCGGTCTCGACGTGGTTCCAACCGGTGATGAAAGCGATAGCCGTCGACCGACGGATACTGCTGGACCTCCACATCGAAGATCAGGACCATACAGACGCTCTACTGCGTCAAGGCGCGGTCATGGCCGCCGTGACGACCTCACGCACCGCAGCACCTGGCTGTACGGTCGAACCGCTCGGAGCCATGGTCTATTGGCCCGCGTGCGCACCCTCACTCATTCGCGACGCCGACTCCGACGGTTGCGATCCCAGCCGCCTCCCGATGCTGCGATTCGACAAAAAGGACGACCTGCAACACGCCTATCTACGCAAGATCAAGGCGCACCGTGAGCCCCCGATCCACTACCTCCCATCGAACCGCGAATTCCTGACTGCAGCTCGACTCGGACTCGGGTGGGGCGTGCTACCGGAAGGACAAATCGCACGCGACCTCGCCGACGGGACACTCGTTCACCTCGACCCCGACCACAACGTCACCATTCCCCTGTATTGGCAACGATGGCACCTGCCATCCGAAACCCTCGACAGAATCACAGGCTGGGTACGCGATGCTGCACATAACGCATTGATCGACACACCCAAAGAACGAAAAACAGCGAACCGTCCCCCAGGTCATGCGGTGACCGGCGCGGCAACACCGGAACCTGCGTGAGTCCGGCGGTCATCGGTCCAGCTGTGACGGCTAATTGCACACCCTGATTGGACCAAAGTTGCGGCGATGCACGCCGGTCGCATGGTCCGCCGCCGGGTGCGCGCCTAAGGTCGCCGATCGCTGACCGAGCATACGACGCGGGGCGTTGAGCCTCGACCGAATGCTCCACCACGCATCGAAGTATCGATCGGCGCGGATCCCATAGTGTACGAAAAGCAGTGATTGCTGGCAGCACAACTGAAAAACGTCAAAACAGCTACTGCTGCAGCTTTTTTCAGACTGGGAGTACGCACGGCCTGCGGCGGCGCGGGTCTCTGTTCCGTCAGGGTGAGGCGAGTGCCTCGGACAGGTAACGAATCAGTGCCGCCTTGAGCTCGGTCACGAGCTGGTCCTTCTTGTTAGTTTTTTCTGCGGCGATGACGGGCATCATTCCGCGGGTGATCTGCAAGGCCACCAGCGCGTGGAGGTCGATGCGTTCGCTGGACAGGGTCGGTGCGAGTGCGGCCAAGGTCTGGGCGACCCTCTGGGAGAGTTCGCTCTGCAATGGTACGACTGCGGTATACAGGGCAGGCTGGGTATCTGCTCGCGAGAACAGTTGCAGGAAAGCCGGATTGGCCGCATTGAAGGCGACCATATTGTCGACGGCCCGGTCGATGAACTGCGGTAGAGATTCCACGAAGCCGTCCGGTCGCGGATCGACCGCGGCCGATTGGGCGTCGGTCAACTCCACGACGTAGCGTTCCGCCAATGCTGCGGCGATGTCTTCCTTGTTTCTGAAGAACTGGTACAGCGAACCCGGTGACATGCCCGATTTGCTGGCGATAGCGTTCGTGGTCGCTGCGTCGAACCCGACTTCTCCGAACAACTCCTCCGCACCGTCGAGGATCGCAGCGATGCGCTTGAGTCCGCGATCCTGACGCTTGGGTGCAGGAGAGGTAGTTGGCGTCGAGGTATTCGGCATGTGAACTCCAGGCTTTCCGGTAGACAAGACGAGCTTTCGCTCGTATTCTCGCAAATCACGAGCAATCGCTCGTATCCACGGTAGCAGGGGGACCCGCGATGCCCACCCGATTCGCCACAACTCGACCCGGCCTCACCCTCGTAGTGGCCGGCGTCCTCTTCCTCGTGCTCGCAGCAGTCGCTGCCGGTGCGATGAATGCACTGTCCCTGAACAGGTTCGAGGCGACCAACGCCCCGTCTGCGGCAGCCGAGGCGCTGCTCAACGACACCTTTCAGACCGGCACACCCAACATCACCATCCTCGTCACCGCGAAGACCGGCGACGTCGACAGCTCGGCCGTCGCCGCGGACGGGTTACGTCTGACCGAGTTCGTCGACACCTTCCCCGGCATCGACGACACATGGTCCTACTGGACCGAAGAGGTTCCGACCCTCGCCGCCGGGGACGGCAGCTCGGCGCTGATCCAGGCGTGGGCACCGGGCGACGCCACCGAAATCCGGCAACAGGTCCTTCCCGCTCTCGACGAGGCACTCAGCCGGTCGGCTACCTCGAACATCGACATCGCTCTCGGCGGCAGCGACGAGGTGTTCCGCTCCGTCGCAGAACAATCCAGGACCGACTTTCTCCGAGCAGAGCTGATCATCGCCCCGCTGGTGATCGCACTGTTGTGGGCCGTCCTACGGCGGCTCCGTCTCGCCGCAGTGGTCTTCGCAACCGGACTGTTCTCCGTCGTCGGCACCCTGGCCATCATGCGCGTGGTGGCAGCCTTCACCGAAGTATCGACCTTCGCGGCGAACATCGCGCTGGTGATGGGCATTGCACTCGGCGTCGATTACGGACTGTTCCTGATCTACCGCTTCCGAGAGGAAGCCCGCCGCACCGCTGACCTGACGTTGGCCGTGCAGCGAGCAGCGCAGGCAGCCGGACGCACCATCATGTTCTCCGGCGCCACCGTCGCCGCGTCACTGGCCGTTCTGCTGGTCTTCCCGTTCCCGTTCCTGGCCTCGTTCGCCTACGCCGGGATAGCCGTCGTCGCCACCGCCGTGCTCGCCGCTACGGTCGTACTCCCGGCCGCATTGGTGCTGCTCGGGCACCGCGCCTTACGGCGCAAGGAACCGGACACCGACGGAAGTACCGTGTGGCGGCGGATCACCGTGGCCACGACCGGCCGACCTGCAGTGTTCGCGATCGCCGGTGTGGTGATCTTGATACTGCTCGGAGCGCCGGTACTAGGCGTTCGGTTCGGCGCACCGGACGATCGCATCCTGCCGCAGTCGGTTCCGGTCCGCGCCCTGTACGACACCATCCGCGACGACTACGCCAGCGAGGATGCAGACGCAATTCTGCTCGTCGCACCGACCATCGCACCGGACGGCCTCGCTCGGTACGCCTCCGATCTCGCAGCACTGCCCCAGGTGCTACGAGTGGACAGCGCACTGGGCACCGTCGAACCCGACAGGGCGCTCACTGCTCCACCGAACGGCGCCGTCCGTTTCACTCCCGACACCGCAGGCAGCTACCTCTCGGTGGTACCGACTCGCGAATCACTGGACGACAGAGCCGGATTCGTCTC
The DNA here is from genome assembly GCF_002258315.1 of Rhodococcus sp. 06-462-5. Taxonomy (GTDB): domain Bacteria; phylum Actinomycetota; class Actinomycetes; order Mycobacteriales; family Mycobacteriaceae; genus Rhodococcoides. The sequence continues at coordinate 63,479 of NZ_NOYD01000054.1, forward strand.
CGCGGTACGGTCGGTGGAGCCTCCCGGCCAGGTACTCGTCGGCGGCTCACCCGCGATGCTCGACGACTACACCGACGGCGTCACCGCCCGGCTCCCGCTCGTGGCCGTGCTCATTGCACTGATCACCTTCGCCATTCTGTTCGTGATGACCGGATCGATCATCGCCCCCATCAAAGCCACCATTCTGAATCTGCTGTCACTGACGGTCATGTTCGGTGTCCTGGTGTGGGGTTTTCAGAACGGCAATCTTGCTGGGCTGCTGGGTTTCACCCCTACCGGTGCCATCGAGCCGAGCATCCCCATCCTGATGTTCTGCATCGCCTACGGCCTGTCGATGGACTACGAAGTCTTCCTGCTCTCGCGCATCAAAGAAGAATTCGACCGTACCGGAGACAATCGCCAATCCATCATCGATGGCATCTCACGCTCCGCACCCGTCGTCACCGCAGCAGCTCTCATCCTGGCCGCATCCTTCGCCACCTACGCCACTTCCGGGGTGACCTTCCTTCAGCAACTCGGAATCGGCATGGCACTGGCGGTCCTGATCGACGCCACCGTCATCCGAGCGATCCTCGTCCCCTCCATCATGGCCCTGACCGGCCGCTGGAACTGGTGGGCACCGCGCCCACTGGCACGCCTGCACCAGCTCATCGGCATCACCGATGCTCCACGCGTCGATACACCTGGTACCGAAGTCGACCCTGGAAGACCCAAAACCCCTGTATGAGCACTGCACTCGCACGCTCCCAGCCACCACATCCCCGCCCCGATCGGAGTACCCCATGCTCGACAGCCGCCATCACCCCCTCTCACGGCTCCTCGCCGCGATTGCGATAACCGTCGCGTCGACCGCCATCTTTCTCGGTGGAACGGCCATCGCCTCCGCGCAGCCGACCCGATCGGACGTGATCGACGTACCGGTGTCCTTCACAGTCCGCAACACCAACGACACAGCCGTCCCGTGCACCGCCGACGGCGGAACCTACACCATCCGTGGCCATCTCACCGCTCCCGCAGAGGGTTTCGGCAACGCCATCACCCTCTACGAACACGGCATCGCAGCCGGCGAATGGTACTGGCGTCTTCCAGTCGAGGGATACCACCACACCTACGAAATGGCCGCTCGCGGACAGACCTCACTGACGATCGACAGACTCGGATACGACACGAGCGACGCTCCGGCAGGCGGGGCCATGTGCGTGGGGTCCCAAGCAACGATGGCCCATCAGATCGTCCAAGCGCTGCGTACCGGCACCTATCAATGGGATGCATCCGGAACGGCCCCCACCTTCGGGCACATCACCCTCGCCGGCCAGTCGAACGGCGGGCAGATCGTCCAGATCGAGGCCTACACCTTCGACGACGTCGACGCTCTCGTCGTCATGGACTGGGCCGATCGCGGACTGACACCCGAGGCCTACGTCAGATTCTTCGCCGCCACACCACGCTGCCTCACCGGAGGCTCGGCATCGGAAAACAATCCCGCCGCCAAGGGCTACACCTTTTACGACCAAGGAACCACTGAATTCGTGACAGGAAACTATGCCGATACCGAACAACAAGTAATCGATACAGCAGCGCCCTATCAGAACCAACACCCGTGCGGCGACATGCTTTCACAAGGCCCCGGAATTCTTCTCGACCTGGCCAAAATGTCGAGCATAGACATTCCAGTTCTCGGCCTCTACGGACAGGACGACGCACGCGTGCAATTCGGTGACGAACATATTGCATCGTTCACCGGAACATCGGACAGAAAGGCGATCACGATTCCTCACGCAGGCCATTACATGGGCCACGCACGGAACGCCGCCATCGTCTTCGACTCGCTCGACCAGTGGCTCGACGCCCGACAACCCCACTGACCGCATCAGATCGGCATCAAATAGCTGAACGCACTATTGCGAGCCTGTGCACTTAACCGTGTGCACAGGCTCACAATAGTGCTCGAATTACTGGCGGTATATCTGCGCTCGAACTGAAATTATATTGTTACGGGAATCACTTTCCGAACATTTGGAATTAACGTGAAAAGAATTGACTTATCGAAAACGTGGCGCTGTACTTGAAACCACGTACCGATCGGTGCGTTTCGCACAAAGCAGAAAATCTGCGACCACCTTCCTGGGGGAAGAAATGACTGTCACCACACCACCGTTCGATATCGCCAGTGAACTGACATTCGATCGCACTGTGCCGCGAAGCCTCGTCCACCGCGCAGCTGTCAGCGAGGTCTTCCTCACCGACGCTGCTGCGACGGGCGAGAACCGATTCGTCGTCGCCGCGCAGCTACCGCGAGGGCATGCCCTCTACAGCGACCGACTCGACGACCGGTACGACCCCATGATCCTCGTGGAGGCATGCAGGCAGGCCTCGATCCTGATCAGTCACCAGTTCTACGGAGTACCCAAGGACTGGGCGTTCGTCTTCCGCAAGGCCTCGGTGTCGGTGACCGACCTCGCTGCCCTCCAGGTCGGGGAAACACCGGGCCGGTTGGTCATCCGAGTCGAATTCGAGAAGCGGTTCCACGTCGAGGGGTACCTGACCGGGGCAGTCGGTAGGTACCAGACCGTTCTCGACGGCGTGCCTGTCGGCGAATTCGTCGGATCCCTGAGCTTCATGCCCAAGCAGATGTTCGCCGAGATGCGCGCGGCCGGGCGGGCAGCGAAGAACACCCCCGATCAGCCGTATACCTCTGCCGCCGTTCCGCTTCCGCCTGCACGCGTTGCCCGGCGGGACTCGAAGAACGTCGTCATCGCCTCCACCGGCACCGAACACCCCGACACGACGTACGAGGTCGTCGTCGACAACAACCACCCGTCGCTCTCCGATCACAAGGTCGACCACGTCTCGGGGATGCTCTTGACCGAAGCGTGCAGGCAGGCATCGGTGTGCGCCGTCCTCGACACCCACTCACTGCCGGAATCGTCGGTCGGTTCCCCGGTGCGCTACGACATCCAGTTCCTCGACTTCGCCGAACACGAGCTTCCTGTCTACTGCCGCTTGATCGACACCGCACCCACCGAGTCCGGGACTGGGATCGTCGCATCTTTCGAACTCGTCCAGGGTGACGTCGTCATCGTCCGCTCGCAGGTCGAGGTGGGATGACGATGTCCGACAACAGTATCGACACCGGTCCCCTCGTTCTCGTCGTCGACTACGGCGGCGTCCTGACCAACCCCATCGCCGACACCATCGCGGCGTTCACCGAGTACATGTCCGTGCAACCGGAGGACCTGATGGGTGCCCTGTTCACCGCGCACGATGACCCGGACGAAACGATCATGGCCCCGCTCGAACGCGGCGAAATCACCGAAGCGGCCTTCCTCGACCGAGTCGGATCGGCACTGGAAACCATGACCGGACGCGCTATCGACCTGTCACAGTTCCGGCCGGCATGGTTCTCCGGCCGGGTCCCCAACTCGGAACTTCTCGACTACTTGCACACGCTGAAATCCGAAGGACGAACTCTGGGACTGTTGACCAACAACGTCCGAGAATGGGAACCCGAGTGGCGAGGAATCGTCCCCACAGGCCTGTTCAGCGTCGAGGTCGTCTCCGCGAACGAAGGTGTCCGCAAACCCGAACCCGAAATCTACCGCCGGACGACCGAACGACTCGGCGTCCCTGCCGCTCGATGCCTGTTCGTCGACGACGACCTACGCAATTGCCAAGCCGCCCGAGCGCACGGAATGCAGATACATCACTTCACCGACACCGCGGGAGCCATCGAGGCAATCGACGCCTGGTTCGGACGCCAGCAGCCGGCCGCGCAACCCACCGCGGACGCGCTCCTCGAGGAGTCCGCATGAGCACCCCCGAACCGCTGCAGTCGGCCCCCGAACGCTGGTGGACGCTGACAGCGGTCTGCCTCGGAACATTCATGCTGTTCTTGGACCTCACCGTCGTCAACGTCGCACTGCCCGCGATACAACGAGACCTCTCGGCCAGCTTCGAGCAGTTGCAATGGGTGATCGACGCCTACGCCCTGGCACTGGCCGCGTTTCTGCTCACCGCCGGCTCGATCGCGGACAGACTGGGCCGCACCCGGATCTTCGCCGTCGGCGCGCTGGCCTTCACCCTCGCGTCCGTGGCTTGCGGTCTCGCTGGGTCAGCAACTCTGCTCAACGCAGCACGTGGAGTTCAAGGCCTCGGCGCGGCCATCATGTACGCCGTCGGCCCAGCGATGATCGCAGCGACGTTCCACGGCCGCCAACGAGGAACCGCCTTCGGCATCTTCGGGGCCACCTCGGGCATCGCCATCGCTGCGGGACCGTTGATCGGAGGCATCCTCACCGAAGTGGACTGGCGATGGGTGTTCTACCTCAATATCCCTGTGGGACTGATCATTCTGGCCGTCGTCGCTCTGAAAGTCCGGGACCACCAGACATCGACCGCGCGCCGCGGTCTCGACCCCCTCGGTCTGGCACTGTTCTCCGCAGGTCTGTTCGCGTTGATCTTTGCAATCATCCGGGCACCCGTCGTGGGATGGACCGACCCACGTACCGCGGTAGCGTTGGCGGTCGGTGTGCTCGCCCTCCTCGGCTTCGCTGTGGTCGAGCGCCGCGTCCGCAATCCCATGCTCGACATGGTCCTGTTCGGAAACCGTTCCTTCAACGGCCTGTCCGCGGCAACGTTTGCGATCAACTTCGCCGTCACGGCCACCATCTTGTTCTCGGTGCTGTGGATGCAAGGCGTGCTGGGCTACTCGGCTATCGAGACCGGATTGAGGTTCCTGCCGCTTACCGGCGTCCTGCTGATATCCGGTGCCGTGGGCGGAATACTGAGCGCCCGGATCTCGACATCGATTCTGATCGGAATCTCGCTGTTGTGCACAGGAATCGGGTTTCTGTTGTTTCGATTCGCGGACGTCGGTGACAGCTGGACGGCGTTGTTACCGGGGTTTGTGATCGCGGGACTCGGTATGGGACTACACAATCCACCCCGTGCGAGCGCGGCAGTGGCTCTCGTTCGGGCCGAAGACTCAGGGATGGGAGCTGGGATCAACGAGACATTCCAGCAGGTCGGTGCGGCATTGGGCGTGGCGGTACTCGGAGCTTTGGCTCATCGCACCATCGAATCCGAACTCGACACCGCGTACGGATCCGCCCTGACTCCGGCCCAGCTCGACGCCACCGTCGACGCCGTGGCCTCCGGGGCCGTCGCGGCGCTGCAAGAGACCGGGCAGGACGTTGGGGTGGCAGCAGAAATCGCGTTCATCTCGGCGCTGCATCAGGTCACGACGATCGCGGGAATCGTCACCCTCATCGGTGCGATCGCGGCATTCACCCTCATCAGACGCAAGGACTTCCTCGTCGACCCCGCGGCAGCAGACCCGCACGCAGCGGCCTCTCCCCTACCCCGCGACGCGCCGTCCACCGGATACGAGGACGTGATCTCGGCCGAACAATCCAGCCTCGCCCCGCCTCGCCCGTCAGGAGTCCGGACATGACCGAGCACACCGTCCTCATCGTCGGCGCGGGCCCCACAGGTCTGACGCTTGCTTGCGAGCTCGCCCGCAGGAACGTCGACCACATGATTATCGACGGCAAGTCGGGGCCCTCGACCGAACCGAAAGCCCTCGTACTCTGGAGTGCCGCCCAGGAGAGCCTGCGCATCCTCGGTGTCGATCCCGCGGTATTCGATGCCGGCGTCACTCTCGACCGAGCGTCGTACTGGTCGAAAGGGTCACAGATCGGCCACGTCGACTTCACCGGCCTCGACCAGCCCGGCCTGCACAAACCACTGTCCCTTCCGCAGCCCCTCGTCGAGGCAGCTCTCCTCGAGCTCTACCAGGCGCTGGGAGGTACGGTCCGCTGGCGGCACAAGTTCCTCGGTGCCCTCGATCCGGACCCTGCCGGGCCCAGCGACGGGGCGAGGGCGTCATTGGTCGGTCCGAGCGGAATCCGCTTCACCACAACAGCAGAGTGGATCGTGGGCACCGACGGTGCACACAGCACCGTGCGGAAAACAGCGGCCATCGACTTCGACGGCGACAGCTACGACGACGCTTTTCTGCTGGTGGACGGCACCCTAGAAACCGATGGGTCGGTCGGGGAGGCTCAGTACCATCTCCACCCGGACGGGGTGACGGTCGTCGTCCCGCTCCCAGGTGGTGGACACCGGGTATTTCTCGGACACCGTCAGTCCGCTTCCCCTGCGCTCATACCGCCGACTCAGATCACCGATCGCGCCAACATCATGCTCGGCCAACGCGGCCTCGGCCGCTTCCGGGTCAGTAATGTGCTTTGGCAGAGCGACTTTCGAGTACACCGGAGACTGTCCTCGCGCTACGTGTCGGGCCGATTCATCCTTGCCGGCGACGCTGCACATATTCACAGTCCTGCGGGAGGTCAAGGTATGAACACCGGAATACAGGACGCGGCGAATCTCGCGTGGAAACTTGCAGCAGTAGCGGTCGACGGAGCCGATGCAGCACTACTCGAAACATATGAACTCGAACGACGACCCGTCGCAGAATCGGTCGCCGCGATGACCGATCTTCAGACGAAACTGTGGACAACTCGTGCTGCCGTTTCGCGGTGGATCCGCGACCGAATCCTCGGAATCCTCTCGGCGACAGGGCTCCTCACCCGGCGTGTCGTTCCTCAACTGGCGCAGATCGATACGGCCTACGGCCCGTCAGTGGCCCGCGGGGGCGGGCGCGGTCGAACCATCTCGCCGGGCAAGTTCCTGCCCCCGCATCCCGTCCAGTTCGACGGAGAGGTCGACAAGTTGCTGCCCGACCTCCTCGATGACCGACGAGTCCTGGCGCTGGCCACCATCACCAGTATCGACGAACTCCGGGCCTTACATGCCATCCTCGACTCGTGGGGGTCGCGGCTGCACGTCGTGGTCGTGGTCCACTCCCCCACCACACTTCTGAGCGCAACTCCCACCGTGATCGACACCCACGAGATCGTTTCGAGCGAGCTCGGACAGGGCGGTGTCGCTGTCGTGCGTCCCGACCGCATAGTGGGCATGACCGGCTCGCTGCAGAACCCTGCAGCCATACGGACCTACCTCACCGCAGTGGCCGGACCCGCGGACACACAGGCAGTCGAACGCGGTCGACCCGAAACGAGCGCCTCCAAGGAGACAGCATCATGACCGACTTCCCACACGTGAACCTCGGAACAGGCCTCGAAGTATCCGCACTCGGATTCGGCGGCATGGCATTGACCTCGATGTACGGCGAATCCGACCCCGACCAAGCACTGAAGACCCTGCATCACGCCGTCAACCTCGGCATCGACTTCATCGACACCGCAGATGTGTACGGCCTCGGGACCAACGAGGAACTGATCGGCAGACTCCTCGCCGACCGTCGCGACGAGGTCACCGTCGCCACCAAATTCGGTATCGATACCTCCGTAACCGAACCCGGCCGCAGAAGCCGCGGAGACAGGGCTTACGTCCGCCAGTGCATCGACAACAGCCTGCGTCGCCTCGACGTGGACGTCGTCGACCTCTACTACCTTCACCGGGTCGACCCACACATCCCGATCGACGACACCATCGGAGCGATGGCCGAGCTCATCGCCGACGGAAAAGTCCGGCACATCGGAGTATCGGAAGTAACCGCCCCCGAACTAGAACGAGCGCACCGGACCCATCCGCTCGCCGCGGTCCAGTCCGAATGGAGCTTGTTCAGCCGCGACGTCGAGAACGCCATCGTCCCGACCGCAGCTCGACTCGGCATCGGATTCGTTCCCTACTCCCCACTGGGACGCGGAATGCTCACCGGAAAAGTGAAACAGGAACAGCTCGGCGACAACGACTTTCGGCGGTATCTACCCCGCTTTCAACTCGACGCATTCGAAACGAACACCGACGCCCTCGCCCCATTGACAGACATCGCGTCACAGCACGGATCCACGCCCGCCCAGATCGCATTGGCGTGGCTACGGGTGAAAGGTACACAGTTCGCGCTGCCCGTCGTTCCGATACCCGGCACTCGGAATGCGGATCGGGTCACCGAAAACGCGGGCTCGGTGCACATCGAACTCACCGCGGACCAGCTCGCCGTCCTCGACACCCTCGCCGACGCCGTCACCGGAACCCGAGCACCCGACATGAGTTGGGTATCAGCCGGCCGCGAATGACACGGGCACAACTGCACGGCACAGCCGCATTCCCGCCCCGTCGATCAGATCGACGGGCGGGAATTGTGCCGCCGGGAACCGGAGCGTCACTGCGCCGAAATGCCCGAATTGCGATGACTCCAACTACGGCCACGACGAAAGCGCCAGTGGCCCAGGGGATCCACGCGGGGTTGGCTCCCAACACGCTTCCCGTGGTCAACAGAAGAGTGACCCACACGGTTGCGGCGACGATATTCAACACCGCGAACCTCGAGAACGACAACGAGGAACCCGCAGCGAGACGTGGCCCCAAGGTCCTCGCGCCTCCGACGAAATGCGTGGTCACTGTCCCGACGCGCGCATCCCCCGAAAACAACTGACGTGCCCGAGCAAGCACCCTGTTGATCAGGCGCGCAAAGCGGCCTGCGCCGGCGATATCAGCGCGACACGATCCACGCCTGATGGACCGAAAGGCCAGCTGAGCCCCTGCTGTCGACGAAGCGATCAGGACGATCGCCGTCACGACGGGATCAAGTTCGCCCAGCCCCACGAGAGCACCGACCGCCAGAACCGTGCCAGTACCCGGGAGGAGAAACCCGACGAGCAAGCCGGATTCCACCAAGAGGATTGCGGCAGCCACGAGCAGAACCATCGGAGCACACCAGGAAGCGATTGAGGCTATGACATCGATGAACAGATCCATCAGATCCCCACGTCCAACGGTGACGGCCGCTGCCATCAAATACGAGTATTAACTCGTAGAATACCATTCGTCTGGATTCGCCGCCTGCGATAGCGTGACTACCGAGACAGAACTGCGGGGCTCAGGTGTGGCCCAGCGCAATAAGCGGCTGCTTCAACACCTACTCGCCTCTGAGCGTTGCCGACACCGATTCCCGTCCGCTTCTGCGGTCGAACGCCGCGAAGCAATCGGCGACAGCGTGCGCCCGATCCAGCGCCGAAGGAAATTCCGCGAGCTGCACATTCCACAATTCGCAGCACACCTCCAGCCGCGGAATGTTGGTTGCGGGGATCCCATGGGCACCGGCGGTCAACGCCGCGATATCTGCGGGCAGGTGGTGCCAACGCGACCGGACACCATGCCGGTGAAAGACCTTGCTCAAAAATGCCGCATGGATCTCCGGATCTGCGCCGCCGAGCGTGTTTCCAGCCAACACATCACTGAGCGCCGCGAGCTCCGTTCCAATGGTCAACGCGTCATGCTGCGCCTTTTCCACCAGCCGTCGACGGTGGTATCCGCTGAGCTGCAGGAATGTTGAATCCGCCCGTTCGAGCTGTGCCGATGTCAAAGGCAGCGCGAGATCCCACACCCTCCCGGATGCACCGTCGATCGCGGCGAGCTCGAAGGCCTCGTGAGCCTCGAACGACGGCCCCGTGGTGTGGACGTCAACAACGACGAGCTGCCGGCCCCTCATCCCCGCAACTCCCCCTGCCACACCGAATCGATACACGGCACACCCACGCCGGCAGTATCGACGTCGAATTCGGTCATCACCGCGGCGAACCTGTCCACGACGTGTCCTACGGCGTCCCCGCTTCCGTCGACGTTCACATCTCCACCGCTCTTGTCTCGCATGATCATTCACCCCCACCGATAGGCCAAGGCCCCTGTTGGCTGTCTCTGTCGATGCACACTAGCGTCAGGACCGGACACCACGAACAGCTCGAATTCTCATCCGCAGGCCAACGGGTCTGCCGTTCAAACGGTTGTCAGCCCTAACTACCAGTGACATCGCCCCCCAACACGAGGACCATCAGAAGCGGCCTGGCCGCAACGACCAGCTCAGCGGGTTCGCGGTTGCACCTCAGGTATCTCCACCCGTCGATTTGAGTCAAGGACGACGAGTTACAGCGGGGGCATGTGCCTGCTGCGACGAACACTCGTGGAGGTTCAGATGGGCGAAATAAAATGCCGACCGTTAATCCTGATCAGGGGGTTCGGCGGCGTCGATGTCGCTGATGATCAGCGTAGTGCGTATCAGGGATACAACGACGGCACGGTCTACCCCACCAAGCGTGGTGACAACTACATCTACGAGGGCTTCCTGCTCCGCGCACTGAAAGCGAAGAGGTACCGCTACACAGACGCGACCAACGTTGTGGGCTACTACGCGCAGAATGTCGAAGGACCCGCCGACACGGGCGAATACGACCCCTCTGATGTAGGCGGCAGCGTTGTCATCGATCCGCGCACGGCCGCGCGCGTTCTCAACGAGGCCACTTCCGGGACGATATGGGTGTACCGATTTTACGACCTCTCGCCGCGGACCCTGGCCCGATACGCGGAAGGGCTGGTCCGCCTCATTTCCCTGATCGAACGGTCGTCAGAACAGCACAACCAGACATTCGACGGCGTCGACGTCATCGCCCGACTAGTAACTTGGGCTTCATCGCCGACCACGAATGGAGCGCTGCCCATAATCGCACTCTCTCGATCCTGCATCCGAACCACGCGCGCCGCACCCACAGTTGTCACGACCACGCAGACCCGTTATACGCTCACTTAGCTGTCTTCCATACATTTTTGCGAGAGGGTTTCTTCACTGTGGCCAAGCTAGAAACGATTCAATTGGTCGACGACATCGACGGATCGGTCATCGACGACTCCGGTGAAACGATCGAGTTCGCGGTCCAGGGCGTCGAGTACGTGATCGACTTGAAAGCAAAGAACGCCAGCGAGTTTCACAGAAAGCTCGACTACTACATCAAGCACGCCGCGCGGGTTGGCGGACGCAAACGTAAACCCTTCCCCGCAACCGCGTCGACGCCTTCGACAGCCGGGACACCGGCCAAGCGTGACCCGGCGCAGACTCGCGCAATTCGGCAGTGGGCGGCGGACAACGGTCACGAGATCGGCGATCGAGGCCGCATCCCCACCGACATCGAAGAGGCGTACAACGCCGCACACTGACAGCCCAGGAAACTCACCTGGCACGTCATCGAACGCCGGATCACCGACGCGCTCCGAACGATGTTGGTCACCGGCTCGACTACCCGAAAGGGCGATTCGGATGTGCGCACGATCGGCTCTGCGATCAGCGGGTGCAGCGGCGATACCCAGTCTGCTGCCGACTGACGTAACAGGCCCAAGGCAAAGACCGCGTCCGGTGTCCGGGCGACCACCCCTGAAGGGCTCACACACATCTCTCGTACGCCGACACCGGTGCCCCACGACAACGTGAGCTGGCCCGGCTCGTCGCCCACTACCGGCCGCGGGTAACCGGCGGAGATCAAGGCTTCCCGGAGTCCCCGCCACCGCTGTTCATACCGCCACTGCACCGGCAGCCGCGATCACGGGCCCCGTCAACCGCAGGACGGTGTCGAGATCGCCGCCGTCACCGAAGCCCCCCGGCCCGGCGGTGGTCGTCACGCCGCACACGATGGCCATGACAGCATCGGCAGTGTCCACCGATATCGTCGGCAGCCTGCCGTTGCTGGTCAGAAGGGCCAGGACCGCGGCCCTGAGAGGGTGGTAGGTCGCGGCCCGTGCGACGTCCTCGTAGTGGAGGTCGGTCCACAACACCGCTGCTGCCCTCAGAGACCAATACCGTTTCGCATGAGTGAAGTAGCCGCCGAGCAAGTCCTGAACATCGGCCACAGTGTCTCCTGTAGACGGGCGATGCGCCCGGAGGAACTCGCATTGTCGAGCAGCCTGGTCGACCACTGCATGAACAACAGCGTCCTTCGATGGGAAGTGGAAGTACATGCCCCCTTTGGTCACCCCTGCAGCCTGTATCAGGTCGTTGACCGTGACGCCGCTTCCCCCACATGCGATGGTTCGAGCCGCACCGGTAATCAACGCGTCACGGGTCCGTTGCGCACGTTTCTGCGGAGGACGCGCGCGATGCTCGGCATTCTCCCGCTCCGAAACCTTCTGATCGGCAACCGTCATGTCACACTCTCTCCGGTCCATCGCCACATAGGACTGCCTTCTACTCCGATTCGCACGCGCGGATCCGACCATCTGTCGGCGACCGAAGCACTACCGTCCCTAGGCGAGGAATTTCGCCATTCCAAAGTCGATCGGCTCCAACAGTCCACGATTATGCCTGCGGAGGTGGACACTTCGAGCACCGGCAAATATTCGGGAGTCGGAACATCTGCTGCCGCGTGAGGCGCAATAGGTACGGAAAAATCTCTCCTTTTTCACCACTCACGTTGCGTCAACCGACCCCAAGTTCTGGATCCGAATACTGTTACGAAATGGATATCAGTGGTGTGGCCTCGATTATCGGAGCTCTCGGTATCGGATCCTTTGCGGGCCAGTACCTGATCGGCAGTCAGCAACGCCGTCAACTGCGTAGCGAGGTTCTCCGGCACTTGGCGAGCACCGAACGCACCCGATGGGCAGGGTCGTCGTCCACTGATCCGTCGTTTCAGCACTTCAAGGACAGTGTCCGCGAGCTTGAGACGGCCGCGATCATTGCACGGGTTCCGCGACGGCCACTGCGTTTGTACATCCAACTGGCCACTGTGGCGCGCCTGACGAGCGACGACGACGTAAAGCAGAAAGACGGTCAGGAAGAAGCCGGGGGAATCAACACTGCGCTGGGGCGATGTGTGCGCTTGTCAGCAGCGTGTCAGCGGTCATGTAATTCCCCAGGTGTGAGGGGTTGTCCGTCACGTAATTCCTCACCCGCTGTCACGTAATTCCCCACCCTGGGGCGTGTCGGTGCGGGGTTCGGGTGCTGCTCAGGTTCGCTCCTGACACGTGGTCCTGCCAAGGGCTCGTGGAAGGGGCCTGAGGTGGCAAGGAAGTCATTCACCGTGAACGATCTCATCGAGATGTTCCGACACTGGAACGCCGGCCGATCCCAAGTCGAGATCCATCAGGCGCTGGGCATCGACCGCAAAACCATCCGCAAGTACCTCCAACCAGCAGTGCGCGACGGTATCGAACCGGCACCGGCAGAGGTGTTCGACGAACAGCTCTGGCGTGAACGCATCGGCCAGTGGTTCCCCGCATTGACCGATCCCGCGGCCCGCGCCTTGACGTGGGAACACATCGCACCGCACCACGAGTGGATCACCGAACAACTCGATGTGCCGGTCACCGTCGCTACCATCGCGCAGCGTCTTCGCGATGATCACCACGTCGATGTCTCCGAATCGACCGTACGACGTTACATCGCAACGGCATTCGCCGAGCAACGGCTCGAAGAGAAAGTCACCGTCCCACGCGGGGCCGTCGAACCGGGCAGCGAAGCACAGATCGACTACGGCAAACTCGGCATGTGGTTCGACCCGAACCTCGGCCGACGAGTGACCGTGTGGGCATTCGTGATGATCCTCGCGTGCTCACGAAAGATGTTCGTCCAACCTGTCTTCCGGATGGACCAGACATCGTGGAACGCCTCGCACGTCGCTGCATTCGAGTTCTTCGGCGGCGTCCCGGCCCGGCTGGTGTGCGACAACCTCAAAACCGGTGTGGAGCGACCCGATCTCTATGACCCGATGATCAACCCCGCCTATCAGGAGCTGGCGAGCTTCTACGGCACCCTCATCGATCCCGCCCGGGCCCGCAAACCCAAGGACAAACCCCGCGTCGAGCGGCCCATGCCCTACATTCGTGACTCGTTCTGGGCGGGCCGCGACTTCACCTCACTCGTACAGATGCAGACCGCGGCATTGCATTGGGCAAGCGAGGTATACGGGCAACATCGACACCGCGGGCTCGACGGCGTGACGCCGTCGGCGATGTTCGAGGCGATCGAACAATCCGCCCTCGCCCCGCTCCCCGTGCGCCCGTTCGAGACCGTCCGATATTCGATCGGCACTGTCGCACCGGACTGCCACGTCAAAGCAGGCGCAGCGTTCTACTCGGTGCCGTGGCGACTGCTCGGGCAGAAGGTCACCGTCCGCACCGCCGGAGACATGGTCCAGGTCTTTCACGACGATACTGTCGCTGCCACTCACGTTCTTCATCTGAGTGGGCGGTCGACGAATTTCGAGCACTACCCACCGCACAAAGTCGCACACACGTTGCGCACCGTCACGTGGTGCCGCAGCCAAGCCGAGCAGATCGGTTCCGGGGCAACGAAAGTCATCGAGGAGCTGTCGACGGTCAACGCCATCCACCGCCTGCGCGCCATCCAGGCGATCATCCGACTCCGCGAGAAATACCCCGACACCCGACTCGATGCGGCCTGCACCCGGGCACTCGAACTCGACGACGTGCACTACCGCACCATCAAAGGACTCCTCGTCGCCGGCACCGAACGAGGAGAGCAGACCGACGATCACCCCTCGGTACCTGCGCCGCCGGCCCTACTCCGCGGACCCGACGCGTTCGACACTCAACAGAGCGCCTGAACTCGACAGCATCTATTCACGCTGCACCACAACCACATTCGAATCCAAGGACATCACTATGACCATTCACGACCCATCCCTGCGGACCGCACTCAAGACATTGAAACTCACCGGCATGCTCGACACCCTCGACGCTCGGCTCGCGCAAACCCGAGACGGGCAACTCGGACACCTCGAGTTCCTGCAAGTGCTCTGCGAAGACGAAATCGCACGCCGAGAATCCGCCGCCCTCACCCGACGAGTGCGCCGAGCGAAGTTCGAGCAGGCCAACACTTTCGAGGACTTCGACTTCACCGTCAGCCCGAAACTCCCTGCTGCGATGCTCCGCGACCTCGCCGCGTTGCGGTGGCTCGACGCCGGGGAATCGGTCATCCTCTACGGGCCCGTCGGTGTCGGGAAAACCCATGTCGCACAGGCGCTCGGCCATCAGGTAGCCCGACGCGGAGGGGACATCCGGTTCGTCAAATGCTCACGCATGCTCGCCGACCTCGCGGGCGGCCACGCCGACCGCACCATAGGACAACGCATGCGCGAATACACCCGTCCCAACGTGCTCATCATCGACGACTTCGCGATGCGAGAGCACACCACCACACAATCCGATGACCTCTACGACCTGGTCTCCGACCGCGCCATCGCCGGCAAACCCCTGATCCTGACCAGCAACAGAGCCCCGAAAGACTGGTACCCACTCTTCCCCAACCCCGTCGTCGCCGAATCCCTCCTCGACAGGCTCATCAACACCAGCCACCAAGTCCTCATGGACGGACCGTCGTATCGACCCCGC
Organism: Rhodococcus sp. 06-462-5; assembly: GCF_002258315.1. GTDB lineage: Bacteria > Actinomycetota > Actinomycetes > Mycobacteriales > Mycobacteriaceae > Rhodococcoides. The sequence goes on from NZ_NOYD01000054.1 coordinate 78,683, forward strand.
AAACGACCCGGCACCAAGACCACCTGACAACCGAGCCCGTCACCGATATCCTCACCACAGCAGCTCCGGACCTGGGGAATTACGTGACAACGACCCCTGGGGAATTACGCGACCGTCGACAGCAGCGCAGCTCAGTCGACTGATGTGGTCGCCGTGGCTCGCCAGAGCAGGCATGAAGCGACGGGTAAACGCGATCGAACGAGAAGCTCAAGGCCTCGACGCTGAGGTCCTCGATGCGGTGGACAGGGCCAAGCAGTTTCACACCTACTACTGAAGCTGCAAAGGGGTTGGTAAACCCGAATTGCAGTTCAGGCGATGCATTTTGCGAACTACCTACGACGGTAGTCGTGTCCTAGCCTGCAGCGATCGCAGCGACGACGTGAGCTGCGGCGATGGTCTCACTTACTGCAGAACACGCTCGTACCAACGCATCCTGCAATACGACCAGCTCCCGGCGGACACTGCGACCGGCCCCGTAGTGGTCGAAGAGATGCTGGAGGGCGTCAGCGTCGATGACGTCGACCGCGCCGAGATTCGGATTTCCCGCGGCCTGGCGGGCCCGCCTACCGATGATCGACCCCAGCGCGGCTGAATTAGCTAAGGCGGGCAGGGTGATTCGCGTGTTCAGGTATTCGCGAGCCTGTTTGTAGTGGGGGCTGTCGATGTAGTCGTTATGGACGGCGACGACACATGCTGCCGGAAGTCGCTCGGCGATCATCCTCAGAGTCAAGCCGAAGAACATTGCGATCCGCGGCTCCGGATCGACGCCGATACCTGGACGACGTATCCACTGGTCCGTGTCATCGAGCACGAGCGTCGGAATCAAGCCACTGCGCGAAATCAGTTCCAGGACCCTGATGGCCTGATCCACGACATCCTCACCTTGCGATGGTTCGTTCACCACGCTGCCGAGCTCGATCGCGAGATTGCCGGCCAACCATGGGAGACCAACCGAGAATTTGACCGGTCGATGTGGGGAACCTCCACGCATTTCCCGAGCAATCTTCTGGACTGCCCGGTTCTCGTCGAGCTGTTTGGCGATGGTGTTGACCAACAGACGCGGGAATTCAGCCGGATCGGAGACGAGGGAGTCGGTCTGAAATCCCATCCTGATCCTCAGTGCTGCAACGTTTTCGGAGTGAAGAGCGTCCATCACGTACTCGGTGATCGAGGACTTACCCGAGCCACTGGCACCGATCAGAGCCACACGCTCACGCCGCCGAACAGCGTCCATGAAGCGCTGCTCGTAGTCACCACTCACGGGGCCAGTGAGGACGTCGAACGGCACATGGACCTGCCACATACGATCCGGATCCGGCGACGGGTCGAAGGCCTTCGAGTCCCGCAATTGACGCAGTAGGGCGTCACTCATTTCTGGTCCTCCGGATCAGCGTGTTCGGTCCGCAGCCATTCCGCCGGCGGAGTCAACTCGTACACCCGCCGCGGCCGCCCGGGACCTGACGAGACTTCGCTGCTCCGGACCAGCCCCTTCTCGTAAAGTTGCTTGAAGACTTGTACAGCACGAGGACGCGTCCACCCCAACGCGGCCAGCAAGTCTTCATCCGATGCGCTGACCGGGCCCCGCACCTTCATTTCGGCCGCCAGCATCGACGCTGGGCGACCCAAAGCCCAGAGCGCATTGTCTCTATCGGCGAGGGCCAGGTAGTTGTCCTCGTACGACCCGGGGTCCTGCAGGAATCCCCGCAGAGCACTTACCAGATCTCGGGGGTTTCGCCCTACCGCATCAGCGAGGGTGCTGGCTTGCGGTTCCATGTCGATTCCCGCGCGGCGAGTGATCAACTTGATGCTTTCCGTTCTCGAGAGCGGGGGTACGTCGACGATCTTCTCGAAGAATGCATCTGCAGGCGGAGTCAGGAGACCTTGACGGTCACTTTCACGCACCGACACCGCCCACAGGTATCCCGTCGCCCACACCTCATCGCGGTACCGCCCGAACAGTGCGTGCCCGGCCGATGCGGTGACGTCGTCGACGATGATCACCGGATACAGCCGCGTCCCAAGCGGAGCAGTGCCGTCGTCGCTTTCTGCTGCCCACCTCCGAAGCGTGGCGTCGATGAACTGCAGGCGAAAGTCACTCAATCGCCGCAGCAAGACGTCGGGCCCGTCACTGTCGACTGCCGGTTCGCCGGTGACCTGTTCTACGACGCGGGCGAGCACGTCACGGCCGTCCGAGATCCCCTCGACCCGAACGAAGCTCATCGGGAAGTCGCCTTCGCGGCGGGCACCGGTGAACGGCTCTCGGCTGTCGAGCTGCAGCTGTCTAAGCAGCGACGTTCGGCCTGTGCCGCGGTCCCCCGTCACCAGAACGTTGAGCTCAGCGTTCAATCCGTCCCATATCGCGGCGAGTTCGTCTCGCCGGCCGACGAACAGTTCGGCGTCGACGGAATTGTCGAGCAGAGGACGTGCGCTGATCTTCATGAGACTTACAGTACTTACTGTAAGTTTCGTTAGCAATACCTTGCGGGCGGTTGACCACGATCGCTACAACAGATCTGGTACGTCCAAGATCGCGACACCAGTTTCTTCACGCCACCGCTCCAGCAGGTCCGCTCGCTCAGACAGGGTGACCGTGGCCTGGACGGTATGACGATGCTCCTCGCCTGCCACCCCCGCTTGCCCGAACAGTGCAATGCACCGCCGGGCATGTTCGAGGTCGTGGCGGGCCCAGTACCGCAGACCCTCGAACCCGGCCTCCCGTAACGCGGCCGCCCACCGCTGCGTCAGCGGATAGTCGGCGGTAGTAAAGATTTCTGCCGTGACTCCGAGCGCGACACCGGTGTTCGCAGTCAGATCAGCGAGCCTGATATCAGCATCCAACGTGATCGTCGACGCTGCACGCGCATCGACCTCGTATCTCGGCACGACCTGTTGGCCACCGAAAATCTCCAGGAGAGTGACCACTTCGTCTTCGGCCAGGTAGCAAGTCCCATCAGGGGCTTCGAGGTCGAACCTGCCGCCGCCATTCGATGAGTACCACCACGGTCCCAGACTGGCCTGATGCGATCGAAACAGCTCGGCCCCAGCCGGGTAGACGCACGACGGAAATCGCTCCGCCAATTCACCGACGGGCTTGGGCTCGAACAGATGAACGACGGCGCGTTCAGCGCTCACGCCGCAAGCCGACTGACCGCAGCCCGGGCAGCGCGAGCAGCCGTAGGAACGTCCCCGTCGAGAAGTGCTTGCCGAGGTGTACGGCCGTCGAGCTCTGGCTGTTCGGTAGTCAGCCACGCGACCGCCAACCATCCACGCGGGTCCTGCCCCGCCCACACACGCAGCACCTCTTGGATGCCGAGAATCGGCTTCGCCGGTTGGGCATCGGTGAAGCCTGCGGCGGCGTAGCCGTATTTGCCGTTGCTGCCGGTCAACCGAAGAACGCGGTTCTCTTTCACAGCCTTGCTCAAGGCAGCACGCGTCCAACCCGCAACGTCGAGGGCCTGACTGGGGGTCAAGATTTCCCCTACGTGCTCACTCCACGCGCGACGCGCCTTGAGGCCGTTGACGATGCCGCCGAGGCCCGCTATTGCATACGCCAGATCACGCTCGTCCGGCGCGCCACTGGCCTCGACCAGCCGGTGCGCCATGACCTCGAAATCCTTCTCGACAGTGGACATACCCTGATCATCCCCGGCTGTTCGCGTCATGTCAACCATGTCAACCTGAATACAGGGATGTGATCGTTAGCGTGCGGGAAGTGTCGTACCTGGCCGGTACGGTCGGGACGCGAAACTCCTGCGACGGGGCAGAGAGTCGAGGTGGGTTGGGAGCGTCTAAATGTCACCGGTGAGCAAGAAACGCAAGGGTGCAGGCAAGGGGTCAGGGCGATCGCGTAGCGGTCCGGGAGCCGCTGCATTGCCAGAATGGGCGCAGCGGGCCGGGTACGTCACACCACCGGTAGCGGGGATCCGTCCCCCTGCGAATCCTGGCGTGACTGCACCGGCAGAAGTGCAGATCATCGACCGGCATTGCCAGATTTGGCAGGCCTACACCGAGGGCGGTTTTTCCGGCACCTGCATTGCTGCGGTGCGTTGCCTGATTCCGGCATTGCGTGACTACGGGATCGAGGCTGAGCCGTTGGTCGTGTACGGGCAGGTGGCGTGGTCGGACGAGCAGTGGGTGGAGCTGGGAAGCCGCACACCGAAATGGGAGTCGGACACATGGTGGACAGGACACCTAGTGTTGTGGATTCCGGCAATGGGCCGGATTGTCGATCCGACCGTCTACCAAGCAAACCGGCGCGGAATGCCGACAACGATCACTCGGGCTCTGGTCTTCTCGATCGGTTCACTAGATCTGATGGAGACAGCGGGAGTGAACAAGGATGGTGCCCTGGTGCAGTACGAACGAGTCATCGGCGCGGACATGAGTTGGTTCGATCGCGATCACGCCGATCGCGAGGCGATCGAAGATGCCCTCCGAATTCTGCGAAGCGCAGTATCCGACTCACTCGGCAGCAAGGCGGACCGAAAATCTGGTTGGATGGAGACCGCGACCCACCCACCATTGGTGGAAGCCTTACGCCTACGAGGCTTGATCTCCGCAACATAATCCGGTAGCTACGCAATCTTCTCAGCGGTAGGCATCTGACCGGTGTGAGATCGCGGTGACCTGCACGATGCGCTGCCCGGCGTCGATCAGATAGAGAACCCGGTAGGTGCCTCTGCGGGCGCTGTAGGCGGGCGAAAGCGGCGGGGCCAGGGGCTTCCCGACCCGCTGCGGATTCTCCAGCAATGCTCCGGTGATGAACTCGTACACCGCAGCGGCGACCTTCTCGGGAAGAGTGTGACTGATAGCGCGAGACGCTGATCGAGCAATCACAAGCCGATACGGCGCTTCAGGCTCACTCACGCGCGGGTAGACCGGCCAGCGACCCGCATGACCTCGGCCAACTCCTTCGCATCGAGACTGTCACCCTCAGGCAGCTCCGCCACGCCCCGAAGATGAGATGTCAGCAGTTCCTGATCCGATAGCACTGCAATGGTCTCCTGCAGCGCATCGAAATCGTCGGCAGCGAGCAACACAGCAGCCCGGTGCCCATTACGGGTGATCTCATACCGGGCGTGGGTTTGTTCTGCATCGTCCACAATCTTGGACAGACGCGCACGCGCATCCGCGACCGGCAAAGTAGTCATGTACATAATTAGAGCGCAAATAGTGCGAGGGTGCAATTGCCGTTCGACGCGACACAGCACTAACTGGTGACCAAAACCCGAAGTTCGCCCATCCGACTTCAGTGCGCGCGGTCAGCGGCGTGGGAATTTCACCACCGCTCTCGGACTCGCTGCAGCCGCCCGAACATGCCGTAGGTCCTAAGATGCATCGTCGAACGGCCCGAATGCCGCTTCGTCCCAATGCCGTTCGAGCGCCGCGTTCCATTCGTCGATATCCGACGCGGAGAACAGATGCATGTTGTGTTCGGTGAGCAAGAACCCGGTGTCGCGCCATGCTTGGAAGTAGGCGGGGTTCTCCCCTGCTTCGCGGGCCTTGTCGATCAGGGAGTCCACGTCCGCCAACAAGTTCTCCTCACTGATCTCCTGCGGCGTGTCAGCAGCTGGGTCGAAGAACAATGGATCGTTCGGCCCGAGATCTCGGCCGAACTTGTCCCGAAACGCCTGTCGCTGCTCTTCGAGAGAGTCGTTGAGCTCCGCACCACCCACCATGTCCTTGCTCCACGACAGAGTGCGCCCACCGTCGGCGTTGGTGCGCCGTTGCACGAACGAGGGATCACCGCTGCGCTCGAGCACCAGCGCAGCGTGCTGCTCACGTGAGACCCCTTGCTGTGCAAGTCGCTTTCGACGTTGCTGGACCTTGCGGGCGCGTTTGTCGCCGGCGGAGGTACGTTTCGATGTCATACCTCCACCGTCTCAGAGATTCTCCAGAACATCCGGTATTCGGCCGATTGCTAACCTTCACGCTATGAGCGCAATCAATCCGAGGGTGGCGTTCGCTGTACCGATGTTTCTCGAAGCGCTGGCCTTGATCGAGTTGGGCCAGCCTCAGCCCGCTGAAGTCCTGGAACATCCGAAGATGATGGCTACCACGATGCTTACTCTGCTCAGTCATGGCGACGACGCGATCTTGGATCTGGGAGATCTTGCGCTCGCGTCGCTTGCCAGGGCTGCGATCGCGCTCTGCGATGCTCCGACTGAATCGGGTGCTGTGGCGACCTACCAACACGCGTTAGACGCGTGGGGTGAGATCAATGCGAACCCATGATCAGAGCGAGACTGGAACAAAATGACCGGCACCATCACACTTGCGGGGGCGTCCTTCGGAACAGCTCGGACAAGCCCTGCAGAGCCATCGTAACCCGATCTACGATTGTCTCGAATTGTTTGTCCGGCTGAAGAGAATTCAGTCCTGCGGCCGACAGCGCAGTCGTAAATTTCGTGCCCTTCATGTGGGCCGAGCCTGCCGATCGGATTCCCTGAAGCTGGCGTAGGGGTCCGACGAGACCATTCGGGTCGGCACCCAAGTTCTCGACGAGTAGCTGTAGGCAGGCAAGCGAAGGACTATTCGTGTCCGCGCCCGAGGACTCTCGAAGAGTCTTGACATCGAGTGCATCCACGATCCCTTTCGACAGAACCATGACACCGTTGTCGCTTTGGCCTTCGGTTGGATTGGTACACAATGCCAAGGCATCGAACGCACGGAGGTCAGCCGGGCCGAGTTGCTTGTACAACGACTCACCGAAGTAGCCAGTGAACGCCTCGATGAGTTCTGCCTTAGCTCGTCTCAGCCGAGCAGGGTCAGGGCGTTCGTCCTCTACCCACTGGCCCGCTAGGTCCCGCACGCTACGTGTGATGGTTATTCCACCGTTCGGCGGGACGTTGTGTGTGAGCCAGTGCTCTCGCTCGGTCTCGGGTAGCCGGATGAGGTGTCCCAGCCACACCTGGACGAGGTTGGCACCGTTGATGTCGACATCGATGGCCCACCGACCGTGGCACGAGACATCGGTCCGCAGCACCGTGTAGCGGTCTGGGTTGTCGCGGTATCGGGTCAGAACATCCGTGTCGAAGAAGACTGGGGTGAGGTAGTTCGCTTCATCGCGCTCGCAACTCAAACGAACCTCGTCGCCGGTCGAGGGGTCGATGTCAACGATGAACGATTGAAACCGCTCAGGCCTTTGCAGATCGTCGGGGTGCTCGCCAGCGGACGCGAACGGCAAAACTGCCTGTTTCCCAACCAACTGCGCTACGAAACCAGGCCCCCGATACGCGTCCCACGCCGTGTAGGCGAACGCTGCGTCTTTGGTGCGAATCTCAAGGTCGATCCGAGCTTCATGCACGCTGTCGTCAGCCCGAGAATGGGCGTGCTGGATCACCAGGCTCATGCTCCGGGCCGCGAGATACTTTCGGAGGTGCCGTGCATTGACTCGAACCTCGTATTCACCAGGATTCGGTCTGACGATCTCGACGACCTCCTCATCGCGGCCCGCGTGATTAGTTCGATACATTGTCTCGTTCGATCGCGTGATCAGGCCCAACCACCATACGAACGACGGCGTGAATTCGATAACGGGTTCTGTGGTTGCCGATGGCACCCAGGACACGTTGACGAACAGATGAAGGTCGTAGCCATCAGGGTTGGAGGTCAAGCCGTCGCGGAAGGCCGGGAGGCGATCAGAGCTGTAACTGGGCTCGCCGAGGTCGTTGATGGACCAATCGGTAGTGGCGAGGAATTTGCGCTGGTCCGATGTCGCCACCAGAAGAGGTTGAAGCGAGCTGTACTTGATTCCGCTCCCTCGATTCCGTAGAACCGAGATCCACTCGGTCGGCTCCGCCTGGATCTCCGAGAGGTAGCTCCTCAGCTGGAGAATCGTGGGCAAAGCCTCATAGCGCTCAAGTGAGCCGGAATTCGGCAGTGGATCGGTCAGCACCCCCTTGATCGTACGGAGGGCAGGCGACCGGGCTGAGAGTCGACTTAGAATGGGCCACCCGTGCTCGCCCGGATGACTAGGGCTGAGCTGCGACATCCAGTCTCGCCAGCGGGAAAATCATGGTCCGCGGCGACTCCGCCTACGGCAACAGCCGCGTCGTACGCGCCTGCATCAAGTTCTCGTTCGTACTGATCAAGAACCGAATCGTCCAACGAGCGATCGCCTCCATCCCTGACACCGCGTGGACGCCCGTGCGCTACCCGGGAGCGGTCCGCGACCCCGACACCGACGGCTGGATCTCCGACGCCGAGGTCGCCGAAACATCGTTCACCGCTTTCTCTTCCACCGCGTATCCTGTTTCTGCACGGTTGATCGTGCGGCGGGTCAAAGACGCCCGCTACCGCGATGCATTGTTTCCGGTGTGGCGGTATCACCCGTTTTTTACCAACAGCACCCTGCCGACGACGACCGCAGATGTCGTCCACCGTGCACACGCGGTCATCGAGACTGTGTTCTCGGATCTGATCGACGGACCGCTCGCGCACATGCCGTCAGGATCGTTTGGCGCGAGCTCTGCCTGGGTGCAGTGCGCAGCGATCGCCCACAACCTGCTGCGCGCCGCCGGAACCGTCTCCGGCGGGCGTCACGCGAAAGCTCGCGGAATAACGCTACGGCGCAAATCGTCAACATTGCCGCGCGTTTCGTGCGGCCACAACGCACACCCACACTGCACCTGCCGCGACACTGGCCGTGGCTCGATGCGTGGCTTCAATTATGGCGCAACATCATTGGCATCAGCCCACCCACACCCGCCTGATCCTCACCCGACCCGCCGACTCGGCCCGAGCAACGACAATCGTGGAAATGCTGGGTAGACCAGCGGACGAAACACGCCCAACCAGTCCCGACCCCACAATTCGGTCATCGACCACAGTGGGTCACCTCAGTCCGTGGATCGAGGGTAAGTAAATGTGATCCTTGCCACTTTCGGAAAATCATGCGACTGTATGAGGCAATCGCCGTTCCCCTGCAGACAGTGTGATGACGGGAAGTGTGCAGTGACCAGTACCGAGTTCGGACGCAGTTTGAACAAGGATTCCGGCCCCACCAACCAGCCACCTCCAGCCAGCGACGCATCCACGTTGAACGTCGCCTTGTACCCGTACACGCCCGAACCGAAATGGTTCGAGTCCACCATCAGAGCCGCGTGGCACAGCGTCCAACCGGATGTCGCTCTCAATTTCGTCTACACCTACGACTGTTACAAAGGCGATCCGCCGTCCACTGTGGACGTTTTTGCCTACGACTGCATCTTCGCTGATCACATGCGTCAGTTCTGTGTCGAGTTCGATATCGACGGCACCGCAGACTTTTACCCGTGGTCTCTCGCATCGCTGAAAACGGAATCCTCGGAGTATCAAGGAATACCGTATTTAGGGTGCATGCAAATTTTGATTCGCCGTCTCACTGACGCAGCACTGGGTGCGCCGGGGATGACTGTCGAAGAATTACACAAAATCCTCGGCGACGGGGATCCGAAAGCAGTCTGGCCCGCGCAGGGTCAAGGCATGCTGTTGGATTTTACTGGGGGAACGACCGTCGCGTGCATGTACGAGCAGGCCGTCATGGAGGAGTCGGGCCAGTTTCCGCTCACTCCCGCCCTTCCCCCCTGTCCAGGACTCGATCAGCAAGGCCTCGCCGACATGCAGGTGCTGCGAAACATCGCCGGGTACGCCCAGGCGACATATCCCGACTCGGGCTACGACCGAATCACGAAATGGAACCAGCGGATCGGTCGAGCCTTCGTAGGCTTGACCGAAATCTTCCACTTCATCGACAACGTCGACGCCTCGACCTATTCAGTCATGCCGCTGAGCTCCGAACCTATCGAAAAAGTGGGGATACCGCTTTATACCGACGCACTTTCCGTCAATGTGGCCATCGCCCAGGAAAAGCGAGCAACGGCTATCCAGCTCGTGAAGTTGATTGCATCGACCAACGTGATGCTCGAGTGCATGTCCCCAACAGGAAAGAAACCGCAATACCTGGTGCCCACCCGGCAATCGCTGATGAATCAGCTCCTGGCCCGGCAACCCAATTCGGCGGTGTACAACATCATGCGCAACATCATTTCCAACGACATGGCCCATCCATTTCGACTTGGGGCCGATTCCCGTACCTGGCTCGACTCGACCAAAGGCTGCATCAAAACTGAAATCCTCGGGCCACCCCCCGCTGGCGTTGCGGAGCATGTCGGCGAAGACAGCGCCGTGTTCAACGACCCCGCGTACGCTTCCACACCTGCAGGGCTACTTCGCCGCCCGTGACAGGAGTCCGTCGCAAAGTCGTAAGCAATGGCTGGTTGTGCCACGTTTGGTCCTCGCCGTTCGGACACGCGGCAATGGAGTATCGCTATGAGATCCATACATGCGGTCCGGTTGCCCACACCACCGCTGTCTGAGTGTCGCGGGGTTTGCGTCGAAATTCGTCGAACACCGTGCAAGCTTTTGGCTAAGGGATTACCCTGCCGAGTTTCACCCGATGCTCGACTACTACATCGAGCACTCGACGCGGGTCGGTGGCCGCATCGTAAGCCCTCCCCCGCTGCTGCATCGATCACCACAGCTGCCCAGGTAACGGCCAAGCGTGATCGGGAGCAGACACAGTCGACGCTGCAGATCGGCGACCTGGACGAACACGTTTGGCACCGTCTGCTAGCCCAATTTTGGATCATCTACGACACAGCGCAAAGGCGTGCGCGCGAAATTAGTGCTCGCGGCGGACAGCGGACCGCACATTTTGAGGTGCAGCCCCCGCAGTGATGCTGCGGATAGCTCTCTCGTTGGGTGCTGCCCGAACAATGGTGCGATCACCCGCAGCCGATGTCGGGACCACCACCACAGGGCGCGCGCTGGCACGTGGAGCCGACGACCCCGCCGGCGGATTCTGATCTTTCGAGGCCGTCACGCCGACGCCCCCTGCTGCTTCTCTATCTGGCGTCGCACTTCGTCGATCGTGCGGGAACTGCCCTCGTAGTTGCCCACCAGCCGAGGATTGGGACGCAAGGCCACCTTGCGACGCCGCGACGCCGTCGCCGGGCTCGCCGAGCCCACCGGTCGATCAGGTTTCTGCTGCTCGTTCACCGTAGCCATGATGTCCTCCTACATCCGAATGATAGCCGTCACGAGCAACACCAGCACAGATCCAGCCAACAGACCCGTCGTGATCCGCAACCGCATCAGCTTGCTCCGAAGCCGCATCTCTGTCACCTGATAAATCGACACCAGTGTCGACGCGATCTCGAACCGGCCCGTCGTCTCATCGACTGTCGAATACTCCTCCAACACCACTTCCGGATTGAGCCCCGACGCGGTATTGGGTGCAATCACGAATGCCGCCATGATTGCCGCCGCACCGGCCAGGGCAGCACCCGCAACCTCCCACACACCGATCCCCGCGGGATTGCGCAACACGATCCCCACCAGAATGCCCGCGAATCCCAGCAGCACACCCCCGCGCTGATCGATGCTCGTCACTCGGCGTTCCTGAGAATCCAGCGTCCGTTCGATGCTCGCGTGCACCATCTCGATTGCCGCCGGATTCAGCTCGACACTCACCGGGTTGAGCTCGGACGCCATCTCTTCGCCAGCAGCGGAGTCCGGTGAAGCATTTTCGCGCCCACCCCGGTCGTTCGATTCCACTGCTAGCGCCCCCTTTTCGACATCAATTTCGGCTGCGCCGAACCTCGTCGGCCACACCGCACCCATCAGCCGGCGCACCATGACACTCACCGCAATATTGTCTCAGCACACCACCGGCAACGTGTGTGAACACCTCTCACTGCGTCCTGCGTCTTCGAGCGGATCGACGGAGCAGACGACGTCTCAGGTCATCAGGATCGGACATGATGTACATCAAGTACAGCAGCGGCAGGTACATCAGTGTCGCCGGCAGCCGGCCGTTGTGTTGCGCGAAAAGTCGGTCACGGACGGGATCAGGTTTGTCGAACCCGTGTGTAGTGTTCCTGCGCAAACGCATGAACTGACTCACTGCGTCATCGAGTGACAGGGATTTGTCCGCTCCACCGGGCAGCTTCAGAATTACCTTCTCCGACCTACGGTAATTCTTGATGAAGAACCCGTCCCCCACTTCGGTCAACGCTTCCACACCAAAAGCCGCGTACGGAAGCAGGACGGACTGAACATCAGCAGGCATACGTTCTCGAACTTGCTGCAGCGCTTTCGCCGCAACCGAGGGCTTGCACAGTGCCGTGAGATCCCATGAAAGCCAGGTCGCCTCGATCAGGTCCATTGCTGACCACATCAGAACTCCGGCTGCGTAGTCGTCGTGCAGCGATAGCAGCGTCGAGGTAACTCGTTGCAGAAGATCCGCAAATTCCATCAACCGGTTCTGCTGCGCATAGGGGAGGTAGTCACCGTCAGCATCTGCGAACAGGCATGGGTTCAGGAGATGCCCGAGAACAGAGTTCATCTGAGCAACCCACCAAGCGACGGCCGCACCCCACGCCTCCGGTGCCGGCGGCTCCTGCCGCTGGGGAAGGCGACCCACTGGTGATCGGGGAAGTACCTGATGCGCTTCGTACGGAACAGGAGACCTCCCGACAATATCTGTGCCGAGAGTGAAAATCACCGCACCCGACACCCTGTTCGCTTGAAACGCCCATACCCATGGAGACCGTGCGGCCAACAACGGACCGAGATGGCTCGCGGGAATCAAGACACTGCTCAGGATCGACGATCCCGACGCGAAAATGGTCTCATCGACGTCGATCGGCCCGCGTCGTATGTCGTCGAGAAGTTCGGGGTCCTGATTCAGACGTAACACGAAACCAGGAAACCTGATCCGACGGTGCGTGGCGTTGCCATAGCGAACAACGTGGACAGCATGCCGGTCGAACGGATGCTCGTCATCGTCGTCCGAAGTTCCGGCCAACTCCCTACTCGCGTCCTGTACTGCCGCGGACAAGGCTCGATCGCTGGCGGTGATGACAGGTAGCTGGAGTCCGTACAGGAACGATCCCACCGCACCCGCGCTCATCTGTCTGATCGCGCGAAGGCGCTCCTCAACGACTCGCCCATGGTCCAGCCTGGAGACGTAAGGGTCTTGCGGGAGGTCGACGAGCTCGTCATCGACGTCCGCTTCCGAACCCGACAGGGTGCGAACGGTCATAAAATCGACACAGTCCATGCTGGCAGCCGGCTCGGTTAACGCCCACACATCGGGCGCGGACGTGTGGGCGACCTCGAACCCCAACTCTTCCAGGTAGGCCTGCACTTGCCCCCCAGCCAATTCCGGTGGCATCGTGACGTTGACAGTCAACCGTTCAGGCATTCCACCAGCCTACAAACCGGTAAGCCTGGAGTGACTCAATTTCGCACCCGAGGAGCGGGGGCGCACGGCTCTAATTTGTGACCAGGACCTGCAGTTCACCAATCCGAACTTCAGTACGCGAAGTCAGCGGCGTGGGTATGACTCCACCGACCGTCCCGTTGGGTGTCGTCGCTGTCCACGTGACGAGCCAATTCGATGTCGCGGAGACCTTGAATGTCCCACCGGGCTCGGTAGTGGACGTCTTGTGATAAACGATATTGCCGCACGTCGGACTTGGAAGCCCTTGTGCAACATCGGTATACGGCGTGAAGGGCAGTAACGCACCTGGGCACACCGACGGCACGGATCCGTCCCCCCAATTGACGACCACGGACGTATTGACCCCTGTAGCAGAAACTATGACACCCGGTCCTGCTGCAGTTCTGGTCACGGGGCCGACTGTCGATTCCCGTGGGTCAGCGACCCAGAACCAGCCGGGTAGACCAACCAGGCCGACAGCACCTGTGTTTGCGGGGTTCGGGGTGATGCCTATTCCGGGCGGATCCAACTGCATTGCCGTAACCGCTTGGCCGACAACGGTCATAACGTCGACCACCGGAGGCGTAGCCGGCACCCCAACGTCCGGAATTTGAACACACGGACCGGCCGCTTCGCAGGACCATGTTGTGCCGTCATCATTAACGACGTTCACTGCCATCGGGGCACCACTATCAGCATTTCGAACAAGCGTCATATTGGCGGCGTCAGTCGACGGAACGAACTCGAGCGGCGGTCCGGACGGCGCGGCGCTCCCACCACCTCCCCCGCCCACAGCAGCTGGCGCGGATCCAGTCGTTCCACCCCCTGACGGCACACTCGTGTACGTACCTTCGACCACAACTGTCGAACCACCCAAGCCTCCGCCGAAGGCACCGCCAGTTCCGGTGCCGATCCCCGGCTGCGCAAATACTGGGTTCGCGTTGAACACTCCAACTAGAAGCACTGATGCGATAACCCCAAGCGGCTTACGCATGACCCACCGCCCTTATGGATTCCAGTTGCCTACTTGCCAAACCGTCGATCATGGTGCGTCGCATGGGGTACCCGAAGAAGTCACTGCATCGGAAACAATGCGCCAGCCTGATGAATCTGGCCACGCCACGTTCTCCAGAGTCGGCTTGCCCAGCTCCCGCCGGACTCGGTCAGGAGGGAGCACACTCGTGCCGTCCGGACGGATCTGGTCATAGTTCGAGCTGTCGATGCAGACTCGCAATGTTGCCGACGCTTCTTCCTTAATTGGGTTCCCGTCAGCATCCTTTGGTGCCTGCAGTTCCGTCACGAATGCATCTGCGACAGTCGCAGCACCCGTGGAGACAATTCCTTGAGATCGGCGCAGGTTCACGTTTGCCTTCAACTGATCGAGGATCTTTCCACTCGCAACAGAGTCCAGCATGTTGATGTCTACAGCAGGATCGCTCTCGACCTTCGCGAGAACGGCGAAGAACTCATTCACCTTTGCTGTTGCCTGCTCGGTCGCCTGTTGTTCCGGGGACTTTTCGACGCCCTCTGGTCCCGTGAGGACCGGCTGCGTGGTGGTCGTTACGGGGGTCGCCTCAATGTCACCGCTCCCGCATGCGACGCTGATGCTTGCAGCGGCTGCTACTGCGAGGATTGCCGCGCCTGTGCGACGTCGTGTGCTGATCATCGTGGACCCCCTACGTTGTTCTGTGCGTTGTACTGCGATAACGATAATGGTGCGGCTGTTTGGACCGTAACGTGCTTACCGGACACTTCAGACACCTCGATTGACGCGACTGCTATCAACTGGCTATTGCTCCGATCCGGTAGAGGGCGTTGCCGCCATTGTGGAATTGCGCGAGGGCGCGCAAGAGTTCGTCGGTTTCGGGTTCTGGGTCGACATCGATGTCGGCGAGGTTCGCGAGCAGTTGGTCGATCAGCTCCTGGGTCTTGCTGATCTCGTCGCTCCCGTGGGTAGCGATGATCGCCAGTCTCCAGAGACCTTCTCGGAACGGTTCGACGGTGACGCCGCGGTTTGCGGTGGTGAGCGCGGCGGAAAGATCTCCGGTCTTTATTTGTCTGGTGGCGAGCTCTTCGAGGGCATCCGCGAGGGTCGAGATCATGTGCTGCTGTAGGTTTCGTGCCCACCCGTAACGGTCTGACCGTGTCCCGGCGAATGGTTGATCGTTTACCAGTTCTGCAGCCGTCCGCAATTCCGCATCGGTGGCGGCGGCCGGAGTGGTGTCGATCAGTTGTTGCCAGTAGTCCCAGTCCGATCGGACATCGGGGTGCAGTCGGTAGCCGGTGCGGCCGGTGCGGTCGCCGTGCTTCGGAAATGCCTGCTCACCGTTCTCTGTCTCTCCCAACCAATTTCGCAGTCTCGAGAGGTAGTTCTGGCGTCGTGTCGCCTTCTTTTTCGGCTGATCCTCCAGAGGGAGTTTGTCGAAATTGTCTGCAGGCCAGATCTTTTTGTCGATGGAGTCGTGTTTGATTCCCGGGTGGATGGAGAGAAGAGCGGCGATCTCGGTTAGGAGTACTTCACGGCCGTCCTTGGGTGGCTCCCCGGTCGGGGTGGTGACTGCTGGTTTCCCGAGAAGATGGAGCCAGAGATGTCCCGGGGCCGGTACGTCACCAGCGACAGGAGCGATGGGTGGGGCCTGGTCGTCGTACCTGATCGCTTCTGGGGATGTCCACTGCGCGGCGTCCGGGCTGTAGGTCGGAACGTTTGTGACGTCGGGGGCGGTCTCCGATGCGGTAGTTCCGTTCAGCAGCAGCTGGTCGGTGGGGTCGATCGTGGTGACGGAGTCGAGGAAGGTCTCAGCGCTTTCGGCGTCGGTGAGGTGTGCGTCGATTTCGGCTGCAGCCCAGGGGTCGTGCATGGACGACTCTGTGGGGATAGCTGGCTGTGTGGCGGTCGCGAGGTAGGCGGTAATGCCTTCATATTGGTCCGGCTCGAGAAATGCTGGCTGGAATGCGAAGCCGCCGTCGGTGTCTCGTTTGACAAGGCTTGCGGTGTTGCGGTCGACGATGTCGAGTGTCCACGCGGCCTGGGTGTTCTCGCTGGCGGTGCTGGCGGTGCTGGCGGCAGCGAACGCCACGCGCGGTGTGGCGGCCAGGATCTGATCGAGTGATTGCTGTTGGTCGGCCGTCAACTGACTCGCGATGAGAACTACTTCGGGGGCGGTCATTTCGCTTGTGTCGTAGATCGAACGGGCCGCTGCAATGCTGTCGATGTGTTGTTCGACGAGGGTGTCTTGGTCACGTTCGGCTTGTCGGGCGAGTCTGGCCAGCACTTCGCCTGGTTGGTCGGTGTGCTCGATTCGACCGTTGCCGAACAGTTCGGGGAGCTCCTGTCCGAAACCGATCAGCGTCAGGTGCAGATTGTCGGCGAGCGGGGATTCGACGAGTTCGAGGGCCAGGGCCTGGAGAGTGCCGCGGGCGTGCTCTGGTGAAGCTGAGACGCCGAGGTAGCCGAGTTCTTCCAGGTTGAGAAGAACTTGGGTTCGGTCGTCTGTGGAACCGAGTGTCACGAGCGTGGGGTACGGGCTGATTGTGGTGGGTGCTGGGGCGATCCGGACGTCGGCGGGGAGGGTCCAGGTGCCGGTCTCTGATCTGAGCCACTGGTCCGGCAGTACGGAGTCATCAAGGATTACTAGCTCCACCGCATCGGGACCGATGAATGCGCCGAGTAATGCCGGCAGTGCGTTGCCCTGTGTCCGAGCGTGTTCGGCGATAGTCCTCAGTGCTTCGTCGAGCCGCGTGAGGACGTTGTTGTCCGCTGCAGAATGAATCTGTTCTTCCACAACTGCTGCAGCGCCCCAGGTTTGAGGGAGGGTCTCGCCTCTGCGGCGATCGTGCTGTTGACGGTGCCGGCGCAGCCCGAAGGCCCCAGCCAGTCCGATGGCCGCTAGGGCTGAGATACCGAGCCACAATGTGCTGTTCTGATCCTCGGAGACATCGCTTGGCTGCGCAGTGGCGGCGATATATACCGGGTCTGTCGTCGATGTATTCAGTGGGATCTGGGTGGCTGGCTGAGTCGGGGCGGGAGCTGCAGCAGGACTGGGTGACGACGTCTGCGCTGGAGCAGGCATTTGAGCGGGTGCCGGCCCGGGTGCCACAACATCTGCGCCCGCGGACTCAGCAGCAGGTTCGGAAGCTGCCACCGGGGCGGGAGCCTCTGCTGGCTCAGGGGCGGCCACCGGAGCAGGCGCTGGCTCAGGAACCGCCGACGGGGCGGGGGCCTCTGCCTGCTCAGGGGCTGCTGGAGCAGGCGCTGGCTCAGGAGCCGCCGCTGTCGGAGCAGGTAGCTGTGACGAAGCGCTGTTGAGTTCGATGCCGAAAATCTTCGCAGCGGCGGCGGCAGCGGCCTGCGCTTCTGCCTGAGCCTGTTCGTCACCGCCCGGAACCATCTCCGCTTGTTCCGGAACGTCGGTGCCACCCAGGAGAGGTGCAGCGGAGGACAGTTCAGGCGCTGCTGCGGGGGCCGGTTCAGGAGCGGCAGCCGGAGCCGGTTCGGGAGCGGCAGCGACCGGGGCCGGTTCAGGAGCGACGGTCGGTTCGGGCACAGCAGCAGGTACAGGAGCGGCAGCAACCGGGGCCGGGTCGGGGGAAGCAACCGGACCCGGTTCGGGCGTGACGGTCTCGGCGGTTTGATCGTTGACGGTGAGCTGCTGGCCGACGTGGATGATTGTCGACGGTGCAGTTCCGTCGGCGTTGATGATTTCTTTGTAGCGGTGTCCGTCACCCAGATGTTGCTCGGCGATGCTCCAGAGACTGTCGCCTTCTCGAACTGTGTAGGCCCCGTCGACGGTTGTGGGTGCGGCGGCGGGGAGCTGAAGTTTCCATCCTGGTTGCAGCCATCCGTCGACGGTCAGGACGTCGGCGTTGAGTTGCTTGATCTCGGTGTATCGAAAGCCATCGCCAAGGTGGCGTTCTGCGAGTTTCCATAGGCTGTCGCCCTGCTGCACCGTGATGGTTTCCCCGTTGATGGGGCGGGCGGGGGCTTCTGCTGGATGCGGTTGGCTTTGTTGCGTTACTTGGATCGGTGCCGAGTGGGCAGGGGCGTCGAAGAGCGGTAGTGCTGTGGCGGTGAGGGGTTGGGCTGTGGCGGTGCCCGCTGTTACCAGCATGAGCGCTCCGCCTATGAGAACGGAGGCGCTTCGCTGCTGGAAGCCGAGGCCTCGGAGTTGAGGTGCTTTGATGCCGCGTAGTGCTGCGACGAGTTCGATGACGGTGCTGAAGGTGAAGGTGGCCCAGGCGAGCCAGCCGATCCAGGTCACGAATCCGAGGAAGAGTGATCCGTCGTCTTGGGTGGTCAGAGCTGTTTTGATCTGGTCGAGATCGGGCAGCGTCGTCGGTATTGGGTTGCCGCGGAATGTCCACAGTGCGAGCGGAATTCCGACGACGAGGACGAGTAGGACGATCAGGTAGAGCAAACCAGTCAAGCGCCGTCGGATGGTGGTCATGCGGGTGTCCTTTCCGATGGCTGCAGGGTGGCCGGGGTCGTGCAGCGTTGCGCCGCGAGCTGTCGAATCACGTCCTCCGTCTTCTCGTGGAGTTCTGCGACTCGTCTGCTCTGCGGTCGATTGGTCATGGTGTGCCGGGGATTCCGAGGTTGGTGCGGTTCAGGTTGACGGTGGCTGTTCCGATGATCTGCTGTGGCCCGACGCCGATCAAACCGAGGACACGGGGTTGGTAGGTCGTTGTGGTGGTGATCAGCAGTGTTGTCGGTCCGGTCTGCACGACGACGCCGGGGATTCCTGCTGCGGCAAGGTATTTGGTGGCTTTGGCTTGGGCTGTCAGCGGGTTGACGACGACGTTGGTACCGCGGACTGCGAGTGGTTCGATGATGGCTTGTCCTGCCCCGCGGGCTGCTTCTTCAGCGACTTGCTCGGCGCGCTGCTTGGCGTAAACTTTGCCGCCGCCGTCGACGACGAGACCCATCATGATCAGCAACGCCATGGCTGTGATGACGCTCCACATGGCGATGGTTCCGGCGTCGTTGTGCGCGTCTCGCCGTGTGCAGGCGGCCACCGCCCGGCGTAGTGCTTCGGTCATCAGGCGCGCTCCCGGTAGGTGTCGACGGGTGAAGTCGCGGTTGCTGTGATGGTCCGTGAGCCCATGACTTGCGGGAATCCGAGTGCGTCGAGGGAGATGACGCACGTGACGGTGGCCGAGACGGAAGCCGTGACGCCGGGGCGAGTTCTGAATCCGCCGAGGTCGGTGTTGACGTTGAGAGCGGAACAGGTGAGCCCTCGTGCTGCCAGGTCGTTTCGCGCGGCTGCTTGCGCATCGGGGGCTGCGGAGAACGCCGTTCGCGCGATGGAGGCGGTACGCGCGGCCTCGTTCGCGGCGTGGACTACTTTCTGGTGCGCTTGCGCGAGAACGCCGAAGGTGACGATCAGTGCGATCAGGAACAGTGTGGCGGGGGCGACGATGACAGTCTGCAGGGCCGATCCTCGGTCGTCGGCTCTGGCTGCGGCTGCCAGCTGGCGCAGTTTGTTCGCGGTGTTCATCTGGTTCCTGGGGCAGTGACTCGTTCAACGGGAAGCGTCTCGCTGACATTGATGTCGAGGGAGAAGAAGGGGATGAGGCGGATGGGTTGTCCGGTGATCTGGACAGTTGCTTCTCGCAAGCCTCGGTTGACGACAATGACGGGTGCTCGAAGGGTCGTCGGGCCGGCGGTGGATGCGAAGGCGTAGCCCGCCGCTGTTCCGGCCGCAGCGCTGCCGAATTGCGATCGCGCTTGTCGTAGAGCTTCTTCACCGGTCGAAATCGCTACGGTCCGTGCGTGAGCGTAGAGAGCTGCCTGGATTGCGATGAGGAAGAGCAGTAGGACGACGCCGAATACCACGACTGTTTCGAGGGCTGCGCCGCGGTCGTCTCGACGTATGCGGGTGAGCCATTCGCGTAGTGGTACATGTGTGTCGGTGAGCAACGCTGGTCCTCCCCTGTCTCGTTGGGCGAGTGGTGGGGTTACTGGATTCGGTTGAGGTAGCGCTGTGCAACCACGGTGATTCCGGCGACGATAGCGATGGCGAGGATGACGAGGCCGGCGGTGATGACGACGGTCTCCATGCTGTAGCCCTTGTCGCTTTTGCGTCCGCCGGCGCGCTCGGTCATCCGGGTATAGGAGAACAGTGCCAATGCGAACAGTGTTGCGGTGGTTGCTGCGATCCGGTTTGCGATTGTGCGCGATGCTGCCATGTGACGTTTCCCTTCGATATGTAAAAGCCCTGGTTATGACGGTTCTGGATGCCGGTCAGACTATCGCCAAGACCGGACACTTCGAGCAGGTGAAGTGCACGGATCGGTGTTTGCACAGCTCAAACTTGGTAGTTGATCGTTGAATGACAACGCATTCGGGTTGTTCGGTCTAGACGCCGCCCATGATGTTCACTCCGGCCGGCACGATCAGCATGATCATGAACAGCACGGCCAAGGTGCCGAGAGGTGCGTCCATCTTCTTCGTTTTGGCTCCTGCTTCGCCTTGTTCTTTCGAGAGCAGGGCACTGCGGAGCGCTCCGGCCCGCGCGGCAAGAGTGTCGGCCACGCTCGCTCCCTGGTCGCCGGTATAGGTCATGATGTCCGCGAGATCTCCCAACTCCGGCAGCGCCAGTTCGGCTGCAAGATTGGACAGAGCAGCCCATGGTGCCTGTCCGGCGAGGGACGCTTTCTGAAGCTCGGCATCCAGACGTAGAAACACCCAGCTATCGCCCACTGCGGCAGCGCGTTCGAGACTTTGGAATGCAGCGACGCCGCCACTTCGGTTCAACGAAACGAAGTCGATGAACGCCGCCAATGCTCGGGTGAATTCGAGTCGGGCACTAGCGGCGCGAGTCTTGACGTCGGCGTCGGGCGCGAAGAATCCCACCAGCGCCAGGACGAGGGAACCGGCTACGGGAAAAGTCAGGGGCACTGCCATGCCGAACAGCGCCAGGAGTGCGATCGAAATCGGCGCGATGATCAGACCTATTGCAGCGGAAAGGATTTTGTCTCCGATGAACTTTTGTGGAGTTTCTCGGAGGATCGCCAGGTCCGCGGTCGGGATCCTGAACCACGCCTGCGATCGCAGCCGCGGGTAGAAGCGGGCACCGACCTTGTAGGACAGGGCATCCGAACCGGTGAGGTCGTCACCGCCGCGGGTGTCGACGGTGTACGGGTCCGGGGCTGCACCGGACAGTCGTTCCATGGCATCGCCGAGTGCTGGGTCGGCCGGCAGTATGCGGAGAACGAGGAGGATCAAGCCGAGAGCGGCGAGAGCGGCAAGGGCGATCGCCCAGAGCTCGAAGTTGTTCATACTGCGCTCCTCTCACGTGCGGTGTTTGCTGCGTCGCGGTCCTTGGTGCCGATGAACCTGGGGTATTTCACTGGCAAGGTGTATCGCTTCATCCACCCGAGCACCAGGCCGAAACCGATGAATTCGAGGAACAGAACGGGCTGGAGGAGGGGCTGTTTGTACGGGTCCATGTAGTTGGTGAACAGGAACAACCCAACGATGACAACGACGGTGATGACGGTGACCCCGCGAGCGGTCGTGCGGGGCCCTTGCCGTTCCGCTTCGGCCGTTCTGCGGTTGCGCACGTTCTCTGCCACCGATTCTGAAAGTCGCTTCAAGGCTGCGGTGAGTCCGGAGCCGCGCAGGCGAGCTGCCTGCCGCAGTGCACCGACCACGTAGTCGCCGGTGGAATCGTCGAGATCGTCTGCGAACCGAAGCAACGCTTCGTCGATCGACACATTGCCACGCAGGCGCGTGATGAGGCTCGTAATTTCCGGACGCAATGCTTGAGGCATTCCCCTGTGCGTTGCGATGATGGCCTGTTCGAGGCCGGATCCTGCTGCGAGCACTCCAGTCAGGTTGCGCACCCATTCTTCGAGGGCATTGAGGCGTTCGATGTCGTCGGCGGCGGCTGACGATCCGAGTAGGTAGGGGACGCCTACTGCTGCGATCGGAATGATGGGGAAGAGTACGAACCATCCACTGAGGAGCCATGCAGCAAGGCCGACGGCAGTTCCGATGGCGAGGAGTAATTTTGTCCGCCGGGCAATCCGCGCACGTGAGGTGCGGTGGCGTGTCGGCGCAGTCGGGTCGCGGCGATCGCGAATTCCGTTGGCAAAAAACCACATCCCGGCGGCAAAGACAAGGACGATACCGACGGCCGTGAACGTGTACATCAGAGCCCACCACCTGTGATCGTGTTGATGGGGATTTGGTTCGGACTGAAACCGCCTGCGTAGAGCTTGCGGAGCAAAGCTGGGGGCAAAGTTCCGTATTCGCCGGTCCCGCCCGGCTTTCCTTCGTAAATTTTGGTTACTGCGGGCATGGCGTTTTCGCCGGCCTCGATATGGATGACCTCGCTGACGAATCGGACCTGACGCCTCTCGCCGGTGTCGGTAAATTCGTAGTCCGTCTGCAGCTGAATGATCAGATTGATGTGGTGTGCCACTTGGCGGTAGGCGTACTCGACCGGCACTCCTGCTTCGAGGGCGCAGGTGACGAGGCGGTCGATCGCGCCGGCGGCATGCTCGGCGTGCGTGGTACTCAGGGAGCCTTTGGCCATCTGCATTGCTTTGAACATGTCGATGATCTCGCCGCCGGCTACCTCTCCGACGATGACACGGTCGAGCTGCATTCGCACGAACTGGTAAAGGATGTCGGACAGCGTCGTCGCGCCGCGTAGCGCTCCGGTCAGCTCGTTTCGTTCGCCGCCGCCGGTGATTGCCTCGGCTGCAACAACATACGGTCTGCGACCGTCGAGTTTGTCGAGGAACAGTTCGTACTCTGTCTCTGCTGTGCCGATCCGTGTTTGCAGGGGAAGGCAGTTGGCGAGCGCACGAAGGTTGGTTGTTTTACCTGATCCCATGGGCCCGGAGATCACGATGGAGGCACCACCGATGACTGCGGCGCTGAGGATCTCGGACAACAGTTGGGGCATAACACCCATTTCGACCATCTTGTCGATGGTCACATCCTTGTGGCGGTGCATGCGGATGGCGATACTGGGATGGCGGACCGAGTAGCCCATCGCGGACAAGCGGATGTCGCCGGGCAGATTGAGGCGGAGGTTGGGGTTGACCTGCGAGAACGGTCGTCCACCACCGGGTGCGCGCTGCGCGAGGTTGGTGAGCCAGTCGTAGAGCTCTTCGTCGCTGTCCGCGATCGGCGGTCGTGCCTGCAGACTCCCGTCGGGGTACATCACAATGACGCTGTCGCCGTTGATGAGGATGTTCTCGACGTTCGGGTCGTCGACGAGCGGCTGAAGTGGGCCGAGTCCGAACAGCGTGTCGAAGACCGCTTTGACCAGCGTCTGTTCCTCTTGGACGCTCAGCTGTTCGTGACCGGTGTCGATCGCGGACTGCACTTCTTTGCTGACGAGATCTATGACGATCTGCCTGCCCGACTCACGCTCCTCGTCCGGGGTCATGGCAGTGACGCCCAGCTCAGGGTTGAGGGCCTGATCTGCTCGTTGGGTCTTACGGAGAGAGAGGATTTCGGATGCTTCTTTGGTCAGTTGCTTGACCAATTGGTGGTTGGTCCTCGCGACGTCCGACCGCTCAGCTGGAAATGGTGATGGCGATGTGAACGGGACCGTCTCGAGTCGCTCGGGTTCCGGGTGGGAGTGGCGACCGTCCTTGCCGGCTGCGGCGAGCAGACCTGCAGATGAGGAGCCGTATTGCCCGCTCCTGTAACGAGTTATCTCGTTGTCGCCATCGTCGAGGATGATCGGATCGGCGGCAAACATCGGTAGGTCGGGTAGGGCTGGTCGCTCGTCGTAGTCGAAGTCGGGGGCGTTGTTGGTCATGCGGGTGTTCTCCCTTTGGCCTTGTCGGCTCGTTACGCGGGCTGTGAGCTGTATGGCGAGTTGGCGATCCATACGGGCTGGTGCGTTTCGTGGAAGCGCTCGATCTTTTGCCAGGTTCCGTCGATTGCGCGTAGATAGCTTGATCGACGTCGCCGCCAATTACTGAGCGAGGCACCTTCGGAAAAAACTTGCGCGTGTACCGGTGATTCGGGAAGGACTGCGATGACGTCGAGGCCGGTCGCCGCGGCGGTCTCGGCTGCGCTGTAGGGCTCGGTACCCCTGACAATGAGGCCGATGCTGGCCGGCGACTTCGTATTCTCCAGATGCTGCTGTAGTGGGCCCAAGCCAGCACGAACCGCTGCCACTGCGGTCCTGGTCGGTCTGAGCATTATGGCGATAACGTCACTGTGACGGATCAGGTCTTGATGTCCGGACCGTAGATTGAGGCGACCGGCGTCGACGAGCAGGTCACCGCCGCCCTGTTTCGACAACAACGCCAGATGTGCCCCCAACGGGCCCCACGTCGACTTCATCGATTCCGTTTGAGCTGCATTGACCAGGCCGGGGACGAACCATCCTTGCGCCTTGGTCGGCTCCTCTGGATCGAACGGCCCGATTCTAACTATTTGGTGCTGGAAGGCTGGGCCTATTCGGCCGTGCCTGTTCGGCTCGACCAGTTGGATGATCGATCGGTCGTGCCGGCGGCGCGCGTGAAAGTACCCGGCCAGCGTCGGGGACGATCCGATCGGATCGGCCTCGATGTACAGCAGCTTGCGGGAGTCTGCGGTGAGAGCGATGCCCAGGCCGGTCGTCGAGACGCCTGGCGAGCCGGAGATCGAGGTCAGGGTGACGAGCATGGCTCAGCGCTCCCGGGAGTCGAGGACGATGGCGACGCGGTTGGTGGCGGCTCGGGCGGCGATCCAGCTGGCCTCGTCTTTCTTGACCAGAACGTCCACTGTCGTCTGTCCGGTCTCGGGGATGTCCTTCACGGCAACGACCTGTGCGTTCGCGGTGACCGGACCCTGCACCGGGGAATCGTCTTGATCTCGGGGAGTGTCGACGATCCGGACGTTGTCGCCTGCGAGCAGTGGCTCTGCGGGAAGTTTGCCGATTGCGACGGTGATGCCGACCAAAGTGTTGTCCCCGCTGGGGATTACGGCGTTGGTGAACGACGATGGGTTCAGTGCCGATCCGCTCAGGAGCGGAACTGCTGCGCTCTGGCCCACGACCGATGCTTTGTCTGTGGCAGGAACGGTCGCGATGGTCGCATCGCTGTTGACCTCTGCGGTTTTGAGGTCGTCGGTGGTGATCGTCTCCCCCTGTGGCACGTCGCGGGCGAGCACCAGAATTGTCGTGGTGGCGCGCATGGCGTTCACCAAAAAGACCGCTCCTACGATTGCGACGGTCATCAAGGCGACTCCCGCGATCCAGTACGACCGTCGACGGCGCACTTTGGTGGTGGATACGACTTCGGTGAAGTCATGGCCCGGCTTAGGAGATGCCTCTCTTGCGCTGCGCGGCTCCCCCACTGTGGCGGTCGATGTCTTTTCTTTGAGATTGCCGAACATGGGCATAGCTCAGTCACTTTCCGTTTGTGTCGTGGCGTCGAGGCCGAGATGTGCTTTGAGGGCAGTTCCGATGAGGTGGCTGCGGGAACGGGCCTTGAACTGGTCTTTCAGTTGATCGATGATCACCCAGTCATCGGCGTACAACCCGACCGTGACTCCCTTCTTCTCCGCCTTACCCTCAGACGGCTTCCCACCTACTCCCCTGGCGCGGAACAGACCTCCGCCGACCTTGCCTCCCGGAAACAGAAGGCTTTCGAGATCGCTGTGGACATCCTCGATAGCAGTGATGACCACCTCGCCGTGGGTTCTCCCTGTCCGTTTGCTCTCCTTCGCCAGACCGTGTGCAACCCCGACAGCAAGATGAACCGTCGACGGCACAATCGTGTCGTCGTGCCCCAATTCAGCTGCACCAGAGGATGTCTCCTCCTCGTTTGAACTCAACTGCACCACCTCCGCTGACATAGCACTTATCGATCCGGCCGGCGGCGGTGGCATGAAGGCTGCCCCGAGCGACTGTCGCGCAGGCGGAGATGTCGGCACGTTCGCACTCTCAGCGCTGTCGGTCCTCACTCACGATCCTTCCGATGTCCCCGTGTACCTGAGTCGCAGGCTTGAGTGCGACGTACGAGATATACCGGGTCTCCCGGACACCGCGAACAGCGTCGATCCGAACCGAACCCTGCAAAACGAACCCCGTGTTCGTCCCGCAAGAGGACCCCATCCCCTCCCCACCAGGACAAAGGCTATCTCCACCTCAACAACAGTGGTGATCAACACGCGGTACATAACATTTCAGTAACAAGGTAGTCGATCGCGCACTCGTTCAGTTCCGAAGCAAACGCGGCGCGGCACCGACCCCTGACGGTCCGTGCCGCAAGCAATGTCCTCTGCAACTTCTACGGGCCGTTGACTGACTCTCAACCGAACTGCACTCGGCGCTGCCTCTTGACTCCAAGACAAGTTGGATTATGATCACTGCCACGTGATCACAACACGATTTTGTTATCGTTTGACACTCATGTCGGACTGATGTGGTTCTCGTGACTCAGTGCTATTTGATTTGATGGCTTTCATGTGTGTCCACAATCTGCCGCCAATGTTTCTTCAACGCAGCGTCGTTCACCGACGATCTTGAACCGATCGCCATGCAGAGCTCACCAGGAAAACCACCACATCTACCTCTTCGGCCGTGGGCACAGTCATAGAACTGATGCCAGAGGGGTGGTGACACACCACCATTTACCTGCAACCATTGAACGATGAGCTTCTCCGACACCGCCACCGCGCCAGGCAGCGGCGTCGCAGCCCGAACGCTCGACGACCTACGATGGCACCGCGAGTTCCATCGTCAGTCCCAGTTTCGCTGGTGGGACACCGAGGCCGCGCTCGTTGCCACCGAATTCACTCGTGGACAGGACCAGTTCCACACAGTGCACGACCTGGCACAACTGGAGCGATGTCGGCTAGCGCTCGCCGACTACACCACGACCTGCCAGCGAGCCCTGGGCCGCGCCCTCAAACAGTCACAACACGTTCTCGACACGCAGAGCTGGACTTTCGCGACTGATGCGCTCCTGCTGTTGCCGTGGACATGCGAGCAGAGCAGCTACCTTGCGACCTGGGCCGACCCGCACGATCCGACAGCTCTGAGCAACCCTCAAGTCCGGCGCATTCAACGTTCCTGTGAGCGCATGATGTTCGGAAATCCCCTCATTCTTAGTTGGGAATTGAGCCACCTGTGGAGCCTCTACCGAGCCGCCGAGACACTGCTCGAAGACACCCTTGTAGATCTCACCGTTGAACTCTCAGAATCAGTCCCTGACGCCACCCTGCTGTGGGCCACCCAAATGGCGTCGAAGATCGGTCTGGAACAACGGATAGCCGAACAGCGAACGACCCGCGGAGAGCCTGGCGATCCCCGCCGCCGACTGCGTCAGAGCTATTCGGATCTACGCTGATTGGAACGCGAACAGTCCCCCGTTGACCTGGCGTCTTATGTGAAATTCGTGCCAGGCTCGCGTCGAACTACGTAGCAATCCTCGCACTCCCCTACCGATACCTCTCCCCTCAACACTTCGCTTGAGCCTTCGCGAAGCCAGCAGAGCCTGCGGATTGGGAGTCGCGGCCATGATCGCAGCTCGAATCGCACGCTGATTCGCACATATCGACGCTTTGTTGATCCGACATAACTACCCACTCTCGATCCCGTTCATCATCCCAGTGCTCTGCTCCCCTACCTCCGTTACCGTCTACCGGGCAATCATCCCAACACAATGGGCGTAGCACTTCGTAGTACTCCTCGCGCAGTAAAGCGTTGGTTTCATCGCGTACTAAACCGCGTGTTTGAGGGCGTACAAATACGCTTGTTACACCGTTGGTTAATACGCGTAATACTACGCATGCAATACCGGGTAGAACTCCGCACGTCAACACGCGGGTTAAATACCGTTTTGGTCAGCACATCAATGCCCGTGTTTCTTCACGTGTTAACAAGGGTGTTGATATGCGACTTAACGTGCGTATTGGTACGCTGTTACTAGGGCGCAGCACTACATGTTTTATTGCGCGTGTTTTGCCGCGTAAGAGTGCGAGCATTGATACGCATGGTGTTACGCGACTTAGACCGTGTTGACTGACGTGCGTGACTGGGCGTACTCTCGCGCACACAACCACGCACGACAACCTGCGCATCCGCCCGCACAAGAGCGTGCGGGACAAGTCGAGCCGCTCGCACGTACCGATTCGGCACCGTGAACGCCTCCCGGTCACGCTTCTCCACGGCAGCGCTCGAATAGATGCACGCGGATCCAGGACTCTGGAAGGAAGGTTCTATCGATGGCAATATCAAATTCCCTCGCAGTCACCCAAGGTAAAGGGGGAGTGGGCAAGACGACGGTTGTTGCCAACCTCGCAGGCCTGTTCGCCGCTGCCGGCTACCGTGTTCTCGTCGGGGAGTTCGACCCTCAGGGCAACCTGGCCCGCGATTTCGGTTACGAAAAGCAGTCCGGTGAAGAACTTCTGATGTCGTTGATGTCAGGCGGACAACCCCCGATCATCAAAGACGTCCGACCCGGTCTAGACGTCATTCCCGCTGGTCCTGCGCTCGTCGACGTTGCTGGCATGATGCTCTCCAGGCTCAGCCGCGGGGGCGAATCGCTGGGGCAGATCCTCCACAAAGTCCTTGCCCCGATCGTTCCCGACTACGACATTGTTCTCTTCGATACCCCGCCAGGCGACGTGATCATCGGTGATGCGGTGCTGTACTGCACGTCGTCCGTTCTCATCCCTACTCGCGCCGACGATGGCAGCCTCGACGGCCTCGACCGCGTCGCCGAGCGCTTCGCGCGTGCCCGGGAGCACAATCCGCAACTGAGATTGGCTGGCATGCTTCTGTTTGCGGTCGGCAGTAGGTCACAACGGCTCCAGGACCAGGTGAGGGAAAGTATTACGCAAGCCATTCCTGACACCATTGCCCCCATCTTCGGCACGACAATCCGCTACATGGAGAGCGCCGCTGCCGACGCGCGGCGGCATGGGCTCCTAGCTCACGAACTCGAAGGCGCTACTGCTAGCGCAAAGAAGGCTCGGTTGAAAGCGCTGAGGGACAAGGTGAAACCACCCAGCCTTCTGCTCTCTCGGGATGCAACCGGGTTGGCGGATGACTACGAGGCCCTAGCAGCTGAGGTCTTGCAACGCTTGGCCGAGCTTGCTGCCGAAGCCGATCACGCAGAAGAGGTAGCACCCGCATGAGCACCACTGATCGCAAGAAGCGACCCAGCCTGGCGGACCAATTCGACAAGCCCGCTCCCCGTGGATCTGGCCTCGCCAACATTTTCCCTCGCAATGGAACGGGTTCCCTCGCCAGGCCTGCCGCAGTGGAACCACGCTCGACCGACGTGGCTGCCGAAAGAGCCGTCGACGAGCCGCACGTACAGGCTCCGGACGTGACATCTGCACCGGATGCTCCTGCAGCACCTGCACCAGAGCCTCCGACCGAGGTTGCTACATCTGCCTCGCCCTCCGGGGGCAGCACTGCCGCAACCGAGGACGTAGCCACCACACCCGAAACCGGGGCCGACACCGCTACAGCGGAGCCGTTGGCTGCGATTGTCGGTGATGAAGATGTGCGCCCGATCGCGGTCTACGTTCCCGCGACGGTCAAAGAGGCCTGGAAGACGCGATCTCAGCGGGAGAAGAAGTCCTACGGCGAGATCGTCGAGGATGCCTTCGCCGCGCACACCCCGGAAACCTTGGTTCGCCTCTTCGCCCCTCGCGCCGTCGAATCGCCACGCGGTGGCATGCCGCGTCTGGCCCGCCCGAAGGTCGCGAGCGGGGGAGTGGAGGTGCGTCCACATCTGTGGGTAGCCCAGACCCGATGGATAGACGAGCAGGTAGAAGCAAGTCCGCTCATCCCCTCACGAAGCGCGCTGATTGCTGCGGTCGTTGAGGACTATCTGATCTCTTGATCCGCCGGGCCAGAGCGTCTTGCTCCTGGCTCCCCACCGTGCTCCCCACCATGCTCCCCACTCCGGTGGGGAGCGTTTTTTTGCCTTTGAGCTGCCCTTATCTCCATGCTCCCCATGCTCCCCACATAAAAGAGCCAAGGTCACGCGTATATCGATGAAGGGGCTTGCGCAGCGGGTCGGTTCGACGAGCTGGGGTGTTCGTCGTGTCCGGTGCCGCAGAGACAATGTCGAGAGATTTCGCCACTTCTGTCACAGAGGTAGATCGAGACGGATCTACCTGTCATGTGTGGTGCGAGGGCGGGTACGGACGAGGTGCGGAGGAACATGTGAACGTGGCACGACAGGCAGGCGACACACCGGATGTCGCGGCCTCCCTGTTTCTGTTACCGAATCCGTTTAATGTGATCGCATGGCTGGAAGCAAACCTGGGAGAGAGTCGAAGGGCCCTCGCATACCCGCAATGGTGCGCACGCCCGACACGCAGTATGCGCATTACAAAAACGAGGCCGACGCCCTTGGCCTCGACCTCAGCGACTACTACGTCTATGTCATGGCGCTGCACCATGATCTACCCATGCCGCATTACATCCAAGATCGAATCGATCCCGCACAGTACAAGCTGGGCGCGTGATGACCTACCCCTAGACAGTGAAAAACCCCCCTCGTGCTTGGCGGCGAGAAGGGGGGTCTTCCGGATTCACAAGTGAGCGAATCGCTCCGCTCCAACCACCCACCGGGAACAACCACGAACACGACAGGAGGTGTATTGACATCATAGCTCAGTACCCCTGCCTCGCCGTGATTTGCGCTCCGAACCCAGCGCGCGTCGTACATCTACGTGTCGGCGGTGAGTCGTGACGTCACCGACTCCCAACCGCGGCCACATGTGGTCGATGGACAACATCCGTCCACGCCTCGAGCAGCTCGGCGGCTTCAAAGCCACATCGAGTACCCAGTTTCAGGCGAGATGCCCCGTTCACGACGACCGTCACGCTTCGCTGTCTGTCACCTGGACTCCGGGCCACCACGGTTCTGGAATGGTGCTGCTGCGGTGCCATGGCTGCTCAGCGACGGCCGCAGAAATCGCCGAGCGTCTCGATATCGGTGTGTCCGATCTGTTCGACGAACCCTTGCCGAGTCGGGATCCGAGCGCACCGCGTGTCGGTAGATCCCCGCAGCAACGGGCAGCGGGCAAACGACGTGGGCGTCTGGGGCGTCTGCCTGCTCGGATTGCCGGTCCGATGCCGGAGCCCGAGGTCGAGCACTCTTGGTCGGAAGTTGCGCGCTATCCCTACACCGATGCCGACAGCGTATTGGTGCAGGAGGTCATCCGCGAGGAGTGCACCTCGTGCGGCGTCAAACACAAACGATTCCGGCAGTTGTTCGTCGGTCCGAATCGCACGTACGTCAAACGTAAGCCTGCGGTGTTCACTCCGGTCCTGTTCGCGATGCCGCAGCTGCAAGCGGCGCTGTCGGCCGGCCAGCCGGTGTGGCTGCTCGAGGGCGAAAAGGATGTCGAGACCGCGATGCGTCTCGGTCTGTGCGCGACCACGAATGCCCAGGGTGGCCTGAACTTTCCGCCACAGCTCGCCGAGGTGTTCGCCGGTGCCGCAGTGCGCGTTGTGCTCGATCGTGACGCCGCAGGATACGAGCGCGGCATCGAACTGGCGTCGCTGCTCGGCGCAGTTGATGCCGAGGTACAACTGCTGCTACCCGGCACAACAGATGACAAATCAGACTTCACAGATCACGTCGAGGCCCAGCTGTGGGATCCGGACGATATGTGGAACGGGTTGATTCCCGTCCATGTCGGTGAGGTTGCGGCACATGCTGCGCTGGCCAAGCTGCGCGGCAAGGCCGCCGAGGTCGAAAAGGCGGCTCAGGAAGCGGCTGCGCGTGCCGAGCGCGGGCGAGTATCAGGTCACCAGGATGAGTGCGCAGACGAGATCCGCCTCGCTGGGCGCTGGGCCGTCGAGGCGGAGCGCCTGTTCGAGCCGTTGAGCGAAGCCGTCGATGCGGTGCGTAGTTTCGCTGCCGCTGAGGGCACGAAGTGGTCGCAAGAAGCGGTCGATGCCGCTACCGCTGTGTGGCGTACTGCCCGCACGGCTGCCCGTGCCGCACACGATATTTCGCGCACTCCGATTCCACCGCTGCTGCACGACGAGGACGAGCACGACGCGGTGCCGCCGGCGACCGGATCCAGCCACATCGACGCCGGTGAATCGACACATCCGCTCCCTGACGGACCCCGACTGCACCTGGTCGGGGCGGCCACCCGCGGCGCTCAGATATCTGCACCGACGTATCGGGTCGTAGAGGGAAGCCTCGTCGAAATCGTCACCAACCGAGATGGCGAGCAGACCGCCAAAATGGTGCTCAGCATCGATGCTCGGATCGTGGAGATGGAATACCTCGAATCGCAGGACGACGGCCTCGACGTCGACGCACCGACCCTGCTCGGACGCGAAGATATCGTCGGGCAGCGGGAAGCCAATCCGCCGTCGCCCGAACAGCTTTCCGCTGTCGTCATCGGGTACACCCATCCCGATACGGGCGAGTTCATGCGTATGCGGGTGGACGCACAGGACTATCGGGACTGCACCTGGGCGGATTCTCTTCCCGGGCCGCCGACGTACGACTCCAAACCCTCTGGAATCGCCAAACTTCGCGACGCCCTGAAAGTGGCGGGTGGAGTGACGATTGCCCGGACGGTTCGATTCCGTTCCACCGGTTGGCGTAAGGACCGAAACGACGAGTGGTTCTACGTGCACGCGGGTGGCGCTATCAGTGCTGCCGGTGCCCGTGTTGCGCCGGTTCTGCTCAGTGGACCGCTCTCGCGTTACGACCTGCCGTGCCCGATCGCCGATGCACCTCGATTGCGTGATGCCTTCATGGTCGATTCGGGATCGATGCTGACGCGTCTGCCGGTGCGAATCGCTGCTCCGTTGCTCGGGCACGTCTTTCGCGCGGCCTTGGGACCCAACCCCTGGGTTCTTTCGCTCATTGGTTCGCCCGGTTCGTACAAGACCTCGATCGCGTCGATCGCGATGCATCACTTCGGTGAGCTGTGGGATCGTCGGCGGCCGGCATCGTCGATGTCAGGTAACGGTGACACTCTCAATGCGCTTCGCATCAAACTGAATTCGTCGAAAGATGCGCTGTACTGGGCCGATGATGTCGCTCCCACACGAGACTGGGGGGCTGCACAGAAAGCGCTCGAAGAGTTCGCGCGCATGGTCCACAACGGCGAACAACGGAGCCGTTCCAGTCGCGACGGGTTGAGCATCCTCGACGGCACCGCCCCCCGATCGTCCGCGATGGTGACCTCCGAGGTCATGCCTCGACCAGGGTCCGGCGCTCAGCGCATGTTGGTGGTGCCGTTGCAGTCCGACGAGATCGAACTCGACGAGCTGATTCGACTCGACAGTGAGCAGTCTCGACATGGACGCGCCCTGCTGATGGCCTCGTTCCTGCAGTGGTTGTGCCCCCGCCTCGAGGAACTGCGGGAAAAGGTCTTCAACGAGGGCGCGCACTACGCCGAGGGCTTACGTGAGCAGGGTGAGACCGTGCGCCAGGCCGAAGCGGTCGGTGCAGTGTGGGCAGGGTGGCAGGCGTTCACCGCTTTTCTGCTCGATGTCGGCGCGCTCGATGCCGATGAGGTCGAGCAAGTTCTCGACGTCGTCGACGGCGGATTGCACGACGCGGTCGTCGCTGCGGCCGATCCCGATCTGCCTTCACGTACCGGGGCGCGGGTGCGCGAGCTCCTTGCG
This sequence comes from Rhodococcus sp. 06-462-5, assembly GCF_002258315.1. GTDB lineage: Bacteria > Actinomycetota > Actinomycetes > Mycobacteriales > Mycobacteriaceae > Rhodococcoides. The sequence continues at coordinate 112,535 of NZ_NOYD01000054.1, forward strand.
CACGCACTGCGTACCGGGTTGGCCTACGTCGACGACGTTCGTACCGGTGAAGCACCCGACCGCCCGCTCGCCGGCCGGTTGGGGTGGCGACGGACGTTGGTCTCGGACTATCAGGACGTCAAGAAGTACCGCGAAGACGCACGCGGGATCCGGTTGGGGTACGTGCTCACCGACCCCGGACCACGCGACGGTGAAGCGCAGCTGTTGATCGAATCGACTGCCCTCGAACAGGTTCTGAAAGCCGCGGCATCGACGATGTCCGATGCTCCACAGATCGATCGAGGCACGGCGCTGCGGGCCCTCTACGACGAGGGAGTTCTGATCGCCGAGGAACGCGCAGGCAAGACACCCCGTTACACCGTCCAACGCACCATCCATTGTGAGGAACGGCGGCAGCGGATGACCGCTCTCCGTCTGTGGGCGATCCTCGGCGACGGCCCCGACGACGGTCAGATCGGCATCTTCGACGCTGATGGCGGACCCGACGATGCACCGGACGGTACGACACCGAGCGACGTTCCGGGTTCGACCTCCGCAGTGGCCGACCTCGCGACGTTGTTCTCGGTATCGAACAGCGACACCTCATCGACGACGGGCAGCTCTCGTGCCAACGACGCGGAAGCTACGTCTGACAACTCCGAACAGGAGGACATTCCAGTGGGAAGCTACCCCGATGCCGAGGGCCATATCGCTGTGGCAGAACATATTTCGCCGAGCGTCCCGTGCGTGAAGTGCGGAGTGGGCTCGGGCCTTCGCTTCGATGGCCACGTTCTGCACGCGCAGTGCTGGTTCGGAAGCACAGCTGCCTCCCGCGCTGCACTGGTTGCCGATACCGCAGCCGCAGCGAAGCCGCCTGCACCCGCCTCCACTGGCCCGCGGCCGTCGAACGAACCTGCTCGTCGAGCTGCTTCCGAGGCCGCCGAGTCGAGTGCTCCTACGGTTGCGCAACCCAGTGCGCCGCTCGAGACCACGCAGCCTCGGCGTTCAGCTCCCGCGAAGACCGCGGCCAACCCGTTCGCTGCCCCTGCCGCCGTCCTGGACGTCGATGGCATTTGGATGCCCGACGGAAGTCGAATCAATTTGCCACAGAACATCTCTCACGTCGGTCATGTCGCCGCGCTGGTGCAGGAGCTGCGTCTGGGCACTCAGACTTCGTCGTGGCAGAGCGAACCGGGACAGATCTGGGTGACCGCGGCGATGACCGAGAAGTTCGGGGTGGATCTGAGCACGCTGAGCGACGATCCGTCGCAGCGACGCAAAGACGTCGGCGAGGCCACTGCCGGCACAGCGTTCGTCACAGATGCAATCGCCGACGGTTGGACCCTGGGCAAGCCCGGTGACCGGCTCGGTGCGTGGACCCGTGTGTGGCGCACCCAGGGCGAGCACCGCGGTGTGTGGGTCGTCCTGGCTGCCGGCATGAACGCCGATCCACGCGATATCCCTATTCTCGGAGACCGACCGTCCCCGAGCAAACTCGCGCGTCGATTGTCGCTGTTCGCCAGCGCGTTGAAGATGCCGTGGGTGATCACCCCGCAGTCCACAGGTTTCGACCTGATGATCTCGACTCGATTCAAGGACCGCGAGCGGATGTTCGGGGCACAGACTCCCGTCGGCCCGGCCACCATCAGCTCCCTCGAGGACGATTACGCATGGTCCCGCAAACCGACCAGCGACGAGACATCGATGATCTACGTCCACGCGTACGACCGAGGAGGCTCGCATGCTGCGGGAATCGCCGGTTTGGAGATGCCGATCGGATCGGCCACTCATCATCCAGACGGGCGAGCGTTCGACAAGAAGCTGCCGGGCTATTGGCGGGTAGAGGTTCCCGAGGCAGGGGACTGGCGCATCCCACATCCATTGATGCCTCTCGGCGGCCGGCCGGGCCTGCTGTGGGTGACCACACCGAGTCTGCAGGTCGCCGGAGAACTCGGCTACGAGCTCGAACCTGTCGAGGCCTACGTGTGGAACGAACATGGCCGAGTACTCGATCCGTGGTACGAGCGAATCCGGGACGCACGAACAGCTTTGGACGTCGACGACGTCGACGCTCAGTTGGCCAGAGATCTGCTCAAGGGCGTCTACACGCGCACGATCGGCCAGATGGGGTCCTCGGTTCATATGACCGGACGAGCAGGTTTCTCGCCTGAGCGACGCCATCACATCATCGCCAAAGCGCGGGCGAACATCACTCGTCGCATCGTCAAGATCGGCACCGTCTCCGACCGGTGGCCGGTGGCCATCACGAACGACACGGTTCTCTACACCAGCAACGATCCGGATCCGATCGCGTCCTGGCCTGGGGAGGACAAGCAGCTCGGTCGAGGGTTCGGCCAATACAAGTGGGAGGGCTCCGCTCGACTCGGCGATCATCTCGAGTTCCTCGTCGGTGGCCGCTACAAGGGCAAGGAAGCGCTGACGATGAACTGGGATGCCACGACAGGCAAGGGGGAATAGCCAATGGCCGGGCGCAAGCATGCTGGCTTCAAAGAGAACCTGGAAGCAGACGAACGCCGACGCAGCTCACTGTTCCAGGGCTTGACGGGCAGGCGTGGTGCCGATGTCTCCGGCAAGGCCGGCACCACCCCTGACATGCGTGGGATGCTCCTCGCCGCGTACGGCCCGGGCACTCGGGGCGGGGTGAACACTGCCGCAGCTGCGCGCGATCTCGGAGTCTCACGTCGTACGGTGGAACGCTGGGTTGCCGCCGAGGGACGCCAGCGAATCTCGAAGCCGAAGGCCGAGACTCTGAGCAAGCTCACCACCAAGTCGCGGCAGGCAGCGACGACGCAACAGGGCCGGCGCGCCGCCATCAAAGCTGTCCGAGAGAGCAAACAGGGCAAGTCGATCGCCAAATACGGTGCGCGCGTACAGATCAAGGGCCGACAAGGCGTCGCCGGTGGGGGAGGGTTCTACATTCGCAATCGTTCCATCCAGATCCCCCCGGATCAGAGTGGTATGTCGCCATCCGATGTCGAGTCGATGTGGTCGGCGTACGAACGCGGCGGCGACAAAGCGCTCTCGAAGTGGCTCAGCGGCTACGCCAGCGATCGGTACGTCGACGGATGGACCTTCGAGAGCATCGACAACATCTCCATCGACCCGGTCTGACCATAAGAGTCTGCGAGTTCAGGTGTTCGGAGTGTCCGGTGCAACCGCTACGGTATCGGTGGAATCGCGCACGGCAGCGCTCTGCAGGAGGGATCAGAAAGACATGTTCGAGACCAAGTCTCAGCAGTGGAAGACCCGCGTCGTTTCTGCGTTGGCGGGTCTGATCCTCGTCAGCATGGCTGTGCAGGCCAAAATGGGATACGGCGTCTTTCTCGGACCACTCCATTAGAGCGACATGAACCCGAAGCGGCCGCGGTGGACCAAACGACAGCTCGAGGTCGCATTCACCGCGTGCTACGGCCCCTTGGTCAACGGTGGTGTCGATATCGACTATGTCGCAGCGGCATTCGGGGTGACTCGCCGTACCGTTCAGCGTTGGCTGCAGGGCTCACCTCGCGCTCGAGCGGCCATTCCCGTCCGCCGGTTGCAGCAACTTCAATTTCCCCTTCCTGAAATCCGACGTGTCGAACAGCAGACCCTCGACAATGCACGAACTGTCTTGACCGGGCTCGATCTTCCCCGTGGCCGCGGTGTCCGCAAGGAATGGCGAGAGCGACGATGGCTGGACCCCCATGTCGTGGCGATCCTCCGTCCCCACGGCTCTCCGGACCTGCGGCAGGTAGCGATCGCCAGAGGCGCACCACGCCCCGTCGCGGCACTACATAAGCGGGGCCCGCTCGATGACTTCGTCACCGTTCCCACCCGTTTCCACGCCGACGCCCTCGTCGGTGAACTGCTCGACCGCGTCGGCCCATGGCGGCTCTATCCGGACGACCGTGTCGTCGAGCTCGGCCGAACCCGCGTGTGGGCCGCATGGGCACCACCGATCGACCTACCCGCTATTGCCCGCGGTGCGGGCCTACTCGACAACTGATCAGCCTCGACCGCCGTACCCACGCTCAGTACTCGTATCCGCACCCATGACTGTCCTGTGTCGCCGCGACGAGAGAATGTCAAAGAAAGAGTGAATCGCGATGAATCGCAACAACAACTGGAACTCAAGCCTGTATATCGCTGCTGTTCCGCTCGGGCTTGCTGCCGCCTACCTAGTCGTGTGTTGGCCTTTCGAGGCATTAGTCTCGGTTCAGAGGCATCTCGGTACCGGATCCGAGGTAGTCACCGAGTCGACCCCGCCGACGATGCCCGGCGCTCAAATTGGCTTCCTAATTCTCTTCTTCGCCGCAGTTGCCGGTCTCGCTCTCGTCGCGGCGGTGCGCCGGTTCATCGAACCGAACGAGACCGAACCGAACAGCTTCCCTGGGACGTGGCGAGCGCGGACGCTGATGAGTGCAGGATTGTTCCCCATCGGCCTGTGCATGGCCTCGTTGCTGTCCCCCGAGGATGCCGAAAACCTTTCGCGCACCAGTGACTACGGCAACCCGGCACAATGGTGGAACAGTGCGCACCTTCTCGTCGCCGGCTTGGCCGAGGAACCGTTCTTCAGTGCGCTTCCGGTCTTGTTGCTCTTCGGGGTCGTCGGACTGGTCTGGCGCGTCCAGCCGTGGATGCTCGGCATCGTCATCGCGAGCTCAGCTCTGTTTCGAGCCTCCATCCATCTGTACCAGGGAACAGGGCAAGCGTTGTCGGCGTTCGTATGGGGCGCTGTGGCCGTCTACGTCTACTATCGACTCCGCAGTCTCACGGGACTCGTTCTGGCCCATACAGCTTGGAATGCATTCGTCATTGCGAACAATGGTGACTACACCGCGGCTCAGATAGTGATCGGCGGGTGTATCGCATTCACCGCCCTGTGGTCGATTTACCGACTGTCGAACACACCCACCCTCAAGCACGCCGATCTAGCACGCCCGACGGCAGCGGCCGGCCACTTTTCGATCACCACCAGCGAAGGACATTGATGAGGAATCTGACAACCATCAAACGTTGCGCGGTGATCGGCAATGCGGTGATCGGTATCAGCGCCTTCACAAAGAGCGGAATATCGTTGTGGCAGCTCGCTACTGCCAGCGGATACCCGGCAACACTGGGATGGGTTCTGCCACTGGTGCTCGACGGAATGGTAATCCTCGCAACACTCATGCTCGTCGTCGACGCCTCACACCGCTGGTTCGCGTGGGCCTTGCTGATTCTCGGGTCGATCGCATCGACGGCCGGCAACATCGTGCACGTCTCGATGGTGGACTACAGCTCGACCTTCACCGTGGCCGCGCTGGCCGCTGCTGCGCCGCCGCTGGTGCTGCTGGTCACCACGCACCTGATGATCCAGCTGGTCCGACTCGAAGCATCAGCTGTAGACGACAGCACCGACCAGCGTCACTCGGCCCCGAACAGCTCCACAGAGGCCGAAACAGCCGTTCTGTGTGTCCACGTCCTGAAACTGGCCAGCGAAGGCCACGAGCACGCTGCAGTGGCCACCAAGACCGGGCTACCCATTGAGGTCGTCGACGCAGTCATCGCAGCCGCCGAGGACGAACTCCAGATCGGCTCTGAGGAGGATCGATACCTCGCCCCGGCATGAGTTCCCCGTCGGTCTACTTCATTCGCGAGCTCAGTTCGTCGAAGAATGCTGCGAGCATCGACGGCGCGTCGGGGCTCTCGAACTCTTTGCCCCCGAACCGATAGACCTCGTATCCCGCTAGCCGGAGACGTCGGTCTTCGGTGACCATCTCGGCGTACAGCTGCGTGCTGGCGCGGCCGTCTTCGTTGGCGTAGTGCTGACGACCGTCGACCTCGATGACGACGCGTTTTCTTGCACTGAAGAGCAGCAAGAAGTCCATGCGTTGGCGTTCGAGGGGACTGCTGCCCTTGCGTTGATACTTGGTGTACGGGTCGTAGTGGAGGTAGACCTGCGGGATCAGAGCGGGAATACCGAAGCCGTGCTCTCCGTATCGACGTGAGTAGACGTCCAAGACCATCCGCTCGGGTTCGTTCTTACCGAGGCTCTCTCGCAGCCGTTTGTACAGTGACCGCCCGACATCGCGATCGTCCGTGTCTGCCATTGCTTGGTGCTCACGCCACCACTGAATCAGCTCCTGAAAGGACAGGCCGGCCTCGGTTATCGGTCTGTCGTAGACCAGGCAGAACTCAGCATTCTTGGTGATCAGGATGTCGTTGCTGACCGCGTCGCGGAGCACCATCTCCGGTTTGGGACCATTGGCCGCGAAAATGAGGTTCTTTGCGGGAGAATCGACACCGCTGGAGCCCTTTTCGTACTCTGCGATCAGCACCGCGAGCCCGTGGTCCGCGACGTCGCATTCTGCAAGCACGCGACGCGCCAGTGCGACGAGCTGGGGGATCTCGAATCCTACGAGGTAACCATCGATCAGCGACCGCTTGGTGTCGGCCTCAACCGGGGTACCTGTACCTGCCCACGTCAGGTCGAGTTCGTCGGGTAGGACCACTTCGAGGGCGGCTCGCGAGAACCCATAGATCAAGGTGTCCTCGATCGCCGACCTGAGCGTTCTGGTCGACACGATCACCCGTCGCGGCGGCTCCTCCGAGAGGCCGGCCGCAAGTGAATCCCAGAAGCTCATCGGTCAGAGGCTCCGCGGGCGGCCATGTTGAGCGGAGCGCTTACCGGCGTCGATGGCCTGGATCCAAACGAACTTCGGCGAGAATCGCCCAGAGCTTGGCGTCGTCGCCGTCGTCTCGGTGATCGGCGATGGCCTGCACGAGGGTGTTGATGACCTCACGAGAGCGTGGATTGAATCCGGCAGCTCGCGCACCAGCCCAGGCCAGGGGGTCGTCGACCACCTTGTCGAGCCTGTCGAGGGCGTGGATACACAGGTCGTGGAACTTGCCGGCACGTTTGTATTGGGCGTCGTCGAGTTCGCCGGTATCGAGCGCTGCTGCTGCTTGCTCGACGTAGACATCGATGATCGCGTTTGCGCGATCGTTGAGCTGCGGATCGAAAGTGAGGGTGTTCCAGAATGCACGCCAATTGGCTGTATCGCCGGCGGTGTTCGAGCGCGGCAGGAGGTTGTCACGAATGATCGCAGCCAGTTCCGGGTCCGTCAGTTCGCTGATCGCTCGGGCGTCGGCGGAATTCGAGGGGAGCGGGGCCGGCGTCTTGCTTCGACGCCATGGCTCGGGCTCGGTCATGTGTGCAGCTTCCCTCTCGAACGTCGCGGTTGGTGCGTTTTTCGTCGGCGGCCCGTGAGATCTGCTCCGGTATTTGTATCACTCGAACAGGACACTTCGGTCTGCTCTTTTGGCCGCTTCGTGAACTTACCGCCCGGCGCACCCGCTGTCCCCGGCACCGGGTGCGCCGGGGACATTTTCGCTTGTCAGGTGCTGTTTTTGTCGGTGTGTCGGGGTAGGTTCGAGTTGTTCTGTTGATCGGGCGGACTGACCATCTGCCCTTGTGTTAGCCCTGGGAGGGTTTCGTCGTGAGCGGTGTGTCGAGCGAGAACGCGGTGTCGGGTAGCGAGATGGTGTGGCGTGAGCGTGTTGCGTGGGCGTATCTCGCTCACGTGGCGCGGGGGCAGGGCTCGTTGGTGCATCTGGCGGTGTCCTTATCGGGCGTGGAGGCTGCAGCCGAGGCTGTGCGGCATCGGGAGGTGTCGGAGGACTTGTTGCGTGCGACGGCTCGCTCGTGGGACTACTCAGGTGCCGAGGCAGACCTCGAGACGGCGGCAACGCTGGGAGCACGATTGGTCACTCCTGCGGACGCTGAGTGGCCGCAGCGGCTGCGGATGGCCGGATGGCTGGAGGGATCGACTCCGGTCGCTCTGTGGGTTCGTGGACAGGGCGCGCTGCCCGGTGCTGATGTGTCGGCGGTGGCGCTCACCGGCACCCGGGCTGCGACCGCTTACGGCGAGCATGTCGCGTCGGAATTTGCCGGGGATCTGGCGATGCGTGGGGTGGCGGTCCTGTCGGGCAGCGGGTTCGGGATCGAGGGAGCGGTGTTGCGGGCAGCGTTGGGGGTCGGTGCAGGACCGGTAGCGGTAATGCCGTGCGGCTTGGATCGGGCGTATCCGTCCGGTCACGCTCGGTTGCTCGAGCGCGTCGCGGAACAGGGTGTGGTGGTGAGCGAGTACTCGTTCGGTGCAGAGCCTCGACGAGAACGATTCAACGGGAGTGGCGCGCTGCTGGCGGCTCTCTCCGATGCGGTAGTGGTGCCCGAGGCCGGGTCACGCGGACGTGCACTGTCTGTGGCCAGGGAAGTGCACAGGCTCGGGCGGGCGGTGTACGCGGTACCAGGGCCGGTCACCTCCGCAGCGTCGAACGGATGCCATACGTTGATCATCGACGGTGTGGCGCGTCTTGCAATGTCGGCTGCTGGCGTGTGTGCTGATCCGAACGTCTCCTGATCGGCTCGACACCGATCCGAAAGTGTGGTCGGGTATGGACGTGAGCCCTAGATGGGCCTCGGAAGCCGACTCCGCTCCCGAGGAGTTAGAGCGAGAGCCTTTGTCGCTCTGATCCTTTCGCTTCTCCCTAGACGTTCGACAACAGGCTCGCCCAGCGAAACACATGGGCGGGCCTGTTGTCTTTCCCCACCGAGCCCCGGCGCACTCGGTGCGGTCCCCGGCACCGAGTGCGCCGGGGACCAAATGTGTTGCGCGTGAGCCGTTCTTGTCGGTGGTCTCGGCTAGATTGTGGGTGTTCTGTTGATCGGGCGGACTGACCATCTGCCCCTGTGCCCTGAAAGGGGTTTGTCCGATGTCCTCTGTTTTTCGTATCTCCTCACCCGCTGATGCTGTTGCCGTGGCCGTGATGCTGGTCCGCTACGTTCCCGAGAACGAAATGGTGGTGTTCACCCCAAACTCGACAGGCGGGGCCGTCATGGCCTGCCCGCTGGGGGAGGAAGCGCCGATCGGTGGTGCCCCGTTGCTGGTGCCCAGCGGTCACCCCGTGCGTGATCTATCCGGACCGCGCGTGGTGGTCGTGTTCGGCAGTGACACACACGCCGATGCGGCATCGATGGCCGTTCTCCACGAGTTCTCGGGCGATGACGTTGCTGTGTTCCAGTTCCACGAGGGACGTGCGCGCCGCTACTTGATGAACGGGGTACTGGCGGGACCGCACGAGGTCGGCGAGGCGGTCGACCTGACGGCTCACCCCTACGTGGTCGGAGCGTTGCTCGAGGGGCAGGTACGTCTGGCCTCTCGCGCCCAAATCCGCGCGGGCTTCGTTGCCGAACAGTTCGGTGCCGAACGCGCCGCGAGTGTGGTGGACATGATGCGGGCTGCACGCGGGGCGTTCCCGGCAGTAGGGCCGATCTCGGCCGCAGAGACCATCCACCGCGAGGTACTCGCCGGGTATCTCGATTCAGGCAACCGCGGAATCGAGATATCGGATTACCACGCTGCGATGCTCGCAGCCGCCGCCTCTGACGTGCGCGTGCGCGATGTGCTGTTCGTTCACTTCACCGAAGCCAACGCCGCAGTCCTCGGCGAACTGTGGCGGCAGGTTGGCGCGGTGTTGCCCGCCAGCGAGGCAGGCCCCGCCTTCGTCCTCGCTTCGCTGAGTTACTGGATCGGACGGGAGGCGGTGCCGGCGCGGGAGGCAATGAACGTTGCCCGTGGGCTCGCCCCCGATCATTCCTTGGGGCAGCTGCTCGAACGCGCATACAACGCGGGAATCAACCCGGCGCTGTGGGAGCAGATTCGGCCCGCTGCGCTCGATGCAGAATCCGAGCGATCCCGTAACGAATGACTTGAATGCGATTGATCCGAAACCGGTTTCGCTGAATACACCATGCATCGGCGAGCCGGTTTCGGTTCGACCGCCCTCGAAAAATTCTCGATTGCAAATTGCAAATTGAGCGCGATCGAATAACAGATGCAACCGCGAAGGCGCGCAGCGCTTCGACCGAGTCCGCGAGTTCTTCGGAACGGCTTGCCGTTTCGCCTGCAGCGGCGGGCGCGCAGCGCCCAGCCCCAGCCCCGACACACCGACAAAAACAGCACCTGACAAGCGAAAATGTC
>NZ_NOYD01000043.1 GCF_002258315.1 Rhodococcus sp. 06-462-5
CGTCCAGCCAGACCAACTGTGAGATTCGGAAGGCGTCTGCGTCGGGGCTGACCTGTTCTGCGGCCCACACACCCAGTTGCGCTGCTGTCAGCTCCAGAAGACGGACCGTCACGTACACCCCAATCGCGGAACCCAAGACGCACCTGGGTTGTTCTTGACTTACCGCTTGGGAGTGTAGCTCAGGCAACCCTAACCTAAGGCGCACTCCCTCGGGATGCGGCTACAGCGGGAGTGACGCGCCGAAATCCGTTCGGGCAACGGTGAACTGCGGCCGAACTACCACCCGGTCCGTGTCGCGATTCAAGACTCCATTAGGTTAGGCTAACGTATTCTTTGTCGTTGCGAGCGGGGTGAGGTGCACTATGGGTCGTCTTCGACTGACGCCTGCGCAGCTGGGTGTCTGGGCTGCCGAGCAGGTCACTCCCGACGCCGATGCGTTCCGGATTTCGCAGCTGGTCTGGCTGGACGGCGAGATCGACCCTCCGCTTCTCGCGCACGCCGTCACCCTCGCCGTCTTCGAGGCCGATGTTCTGGAGTGTCGACCCGTGGTCGGCGACGACGGCGTCCCCATGCTCGACGCGGTGTCGGCACCGTCTCTCGAACCAACGGTGGTCGAGCACGGTCGCCCCGACTCGGAGATTCGGTCGGAGGCATTGGCGCGGTGCCGCCGTCGTGGCCTCGGCTCGGTCCGATTCGAGTCGGAGTCGGCGATTCATCGCAGGCTCGACGGCGGGTGGGCATGGGA
>NZ_NOYD01000009.1 GCF_002258315.1 Rhodococcus sp. 06-462-5
CTTGTCGCCAATCGTGGTGAGATCGCGGTGCGGGTGATCCGGGCGGCCGCCGATGCCGGGTTGGCCAGTGTCGCTGTGTACGCCGAGCCCGATGCCGATGCCCCGTTCGTCCGTCTCGCCGACGAAGCGTTCGCGCTCGGTGGTCAGACCTCGGCGGAGTCGTATCTGGTGATCGACAAGATCCTCGACGCCGCCGCCAAGTCCGGTGCCGACGCCATCCACCCCGGTTACGGATTCCTTTCCGAGAACGCCGACTTCGCCCAAGCCGTGATCGATGCCGGGCTGATCTGGATCGGGCCGTCCCCGCAGTCGATCCGCGACCTCGGTGACAAGGTCACCGCCCGCCACATCGCCGCCCGCGCCAAAGCCCCGTCGGTCCCGGGCACCTCCGAACCGGTCAAGAACGCCGACGAGATCCTCGCCTTCGCCGACGAACACGGCCTGCCGATCGCGATCAAAGCCGCATTCGGTGGCGGCGGACGCGGCATGAAAGTGGCCCGTACCCGCGAGGAAATCCCCGAACTGTTCGATTCGGCCACCCGCGAAGCGGTCGCTGCGTTCGGGCGGGGGGAATGCTTCGTCGAGCGTTACCTCGACAAGCCCCGCCACGTCGAAGCGCAGGTCATCGCCGACCAGCACGGCAACGTCGTCGTCGCAGGCACCCGCGACTGCTCCCTGCAACGCCGCTTCCAGAAACTCGTCGAGGAAGCACCCGCCCCGTTCCTCACCGACGCCCA
>NZ_NOYD01000048.1 GCF_002258315.1 Rhodococcus sp. 06-462-5
CACCTGCACCGTCCCCGTCGGTCAGGAAACGCCCGACACCATCGCACCGATGAAGACAGTCGTCATCGGACCGGGTGGCGTGCCCTACCTGACCGACGGGGACGGTGCAGGTGAACGACGACGGATTGTCCAGTCGTGCATTGGGCAACGCCGAGGCCGCCTCTTCCTGGCCGTTGGCCTCGCACCAGTCGTCGAATTTCTTGTTGATCTCGTCCTTGCCAAGCGTGTACCGACCGAGCTTGTAGTACACCTCGTCGTAACCGAGCGAGGGCTGCGTTGCGCGCACCTCGCCGATCGGGAGGTCGAGAAGCTCACCGGCTTCGGCACATTGGTAGCCGAGGCCTGCGGACGAGCCGGTGGGGAGCAGGTCAGCGACCTGGCACAGCGGCGACGCCGTGCGTGTCGGCGCGGCCGTGGCAACGCTGGTGACCGACGCGGACATGACAGAGATCAGTGCAAGCATGCCCACCAGGGCTGCTCTGCGACGCGAGACCATTCGGTGAAACTCCTCTGAGTTCGAGTGAAGTTCTCCGAGGGTGCAGCCCGCGGGTCACCGGTCGATGTCGCAGAGCCGAACCGGAGGTGTTCGAGAGGTGAACGCAGCGCGCCGGTCAGCGATCCTCGCGCAACATCGCGTAAACGAGGGTGTCGGTCCACTCACCCTTGCACCACCAGTTCTGCCGGAAGTGCGCTTCCTGACGCATCCCGACCCGCGCGGCCAACCGGGCAGAGGCGTCGTTGCGACCGTCCAGCTGTGCGCTGACGCGGTGGATCTGGGGTAACGAGAACACGTGCTCGATCAAGGCGGTGACCGCCTCGGTGGCGTAGCCGCGGCCCGCAACGTCGGGGGAGAACGTCCAGCCGAGTTCGACGAGAGCCGGGGAACCGTCGACCAACCACGCCTCGACGTTGCCCACCACAGTGCCCTCGTATTCGACGACCATTGCGAGTGCCTGGGTGTGCAGTCCGATTCGCTTCATCCGTTTGCCCACCGCAGCAACCGCATCGTTGTGTGTCCACGCTTCGTGGAGCAGGTAGCGGCAGACTTCCGGGTCGCTGTAGTAGGCGAGAATCCTGTCCGCATCGGCGGGTTCGTACAGACGAAGGGTCAGGCGCTCGGTGTGGATGGGCTCGACAGTCATATGTCCGATTCTGCCCGACTTGCATTCACGCTGATTCGAACCCTGGTCTATGACCCGACTCGTAACGGATGGTGGTGACTCGAACCTGCTCACCCTCAACCGGAAGGCCCGTACCCATGGTCATGACGTCGTACGCCGCTCCCGCGGGACCCGTGGACACGCGCGACGGCGACGCCTCCAGCATCGGCTCCACACCCGTCTCGCCGAAAGGCTCTGCGTGGCAGCGGTACCGCTGGACCGTCGTGCGCGCCTTGTCACCGGTCGTGCTCCTCGTTCTCTGGCAGATCGCCAGTGCTGCCGGAGTTCTCTCCGAACGCGTGCTGCCTGCACCGTCACTGATATTCGACGCAGGTCTGGAGTTGCTGCGCAACGGTGAATTGGCCGACGCACTCGCCATTTCCGGAACCCGCGTAGTCCAGGGACTCGTGCTGGGTGGGGTGATCGGGGTGGCGCTCGGAGCGCTCGTCGGACTGTCCAAACTTGCCGAGGCAACCGTGGACCCGCCGCTGCAGATGCTGCGCGCGCTGCCGCACCTCGGTCTCATCCCGCTGTTCATCCTGTGGTTCGGAATCGGGGAGACTCCCAAGATCCTGCTCGTCGCTCTGGGAGTCGCATTTCCGTTGTACCTCAACACGTTCTCGGCGATTCGCCAGATCGATCGCAATTTCCTCGACACGGCCGTCGTACTCGGTTTCTCGTGGCGTCAGCGGTTCACCACGATCATTCTGCCGAGCATCGCCCCGCAACTGCTGGTGGGACTTCGGCAGTCGTTGGCCATTGCGTGGTTGTCGCTGATCGTGGCCGAGCAGATCAACGCCGAATCCGGGCTCGGTTACATCATCAACAATGCGCGGGACTTCCTGCGGGTCGACACCATCATCTTCGGACTCGTCGTCTACGCCCTGATGGGAATCGCCACCGACGGCATCGTGCGGGTACTCGAAAAGCGCGCCCTTCGTTACCGATTGGATGCATGATTCATGACTACGACAACCACGTCCGTCGCCACCCTGCGCGGCATCGACAAGTTCTACGGCTCCAGTCACGTGTTGAAGGGTGTCGACCTGTCCATCGACCGCGGTGAGATCGTATCGCTGGTGGGACGATCCGGCTCCGGTAAGTCGACGATCCTGCGCGTTCTGGCCGGTCTGTCGACGGACCACACGGGGGAGCGGCATGTCGCCGGGCATCCTGCGGTGGCGTTCCAGGAACCGCGGCTGTTTCCGTGGCGCTCGGTCCGGCAGAACGTGTCCTACGGGCTCAACACAGCCGGCGTGACGGGTAACGAGGCGTTGACTGCTGCGGATGCGACCCTCGACGAAGTCGGGCTCGCGGACAAGCGAGACGCGTGGCCGATGACGTTGTCCGGCGGCCAAGCTCAGCGCGCCGCACTCGCCAGAGCCTTGGTGGGCGAGCCGGAGCTGCTGCTGCTCGACGAACCGTTCGGCGCTCTCGACGCGCTCACTCGGCTGTCCATGCAGTCTCTGCTACTCGACCTATGGGGACGGCACCGATTCGGCATCCTTCTGGTCACGCACGACGTCGACGAAGCGATTGCGTTGGGAGACAGGGTATTGGTGCTCGACGGGGGTGCCGTGGCCGAGACCGTCCCCGTCGACCTCCCTCGTCCCCGCGACCGGGGAACAGCCGGCTTCTCCCGCATCCGCACCCATTTGCTCTCCGCCCTCGGCGTTCACTGAGTAATCAATTCCTCTCATAAGAAGGATCTTTCACGCATGTCGTCACACGTTCGTTCTCGATCGCTGCGCGCCGTCGGGATACTCGCTGCCCTGTCCCTGACGGTTGTCGGACTCACCGGTTGTGTCTCCCGCGGCAGCGACACCACAACCACCGAAGCGCCCGAACTCGTCTCGAACGACCAGCTCGCCACCGTCACCCTCGACGTCGGCGACCAGAAGGGTGGCACCGAAGCCCTGCTTCGCGCGTCCGGGGAGCTGGACTCTGCGCCGTACGCCGTTGCGTTCTCCACCTTCACGTCCGGCCCGCCGCAGGTGGAGGCCGCAACGGCCGGTCAGATCGACTTCGCGGTCACGGGTAACACACCCCCGGTGTTCGGAGTCGCAGCCAACGCGCGCATCAAGGTCGTCTCCGCCTACACCAACGATGCGAGTGGCGATCAGATTCTGGTGCCTGCCGATTCGACTCTAGCGTCGTTCGCAGACCTGCGGGGCAAGAAGATCGCAGTGGGCAAGGGCAGTTCGGCGCACGGCCATGTGCTGCTGCAGTTGCAGAAGGCAGGGTTGACCACCGACGACGTTCAGTTGGTGTTTCTCCAGCCTGCCGATGCGCTGACGGCATTCACCTCGGGTGAGGTCGATGCCTGGGCGATCTGGGATCCGTTCACCGCGATCGCGCAGGTCCAGAACGGCTCGAAGACGCTGACCACCGCCGAGGGCGTCGCCAACGGCTACGGCTTCGGGATCGCGTCTCAGCAGGCGCTGGACGATCCCGCGAAGAACACGGCTCTGCAGGATTTCGTGGTTCGTCTGGCCAAGGCGTCCGCCTGGGCGAACGCCAATCCGGCCGAGTGGGCGGCGGCGTACTCCACGGCCGTCGGCATCGACCCGGCGGCCGGTGAATTGGCTCAGGGGCGAAGCCAGCGACCCGCAATTGCGCTCGACGACAAAGTGATCGAGTCCGAGCAGGCGCTCTTCGATGCGTTCGTCGAGAGCGGAAGCATTCCCGGTGGCAACACGTTCGCGGACTTCGTCGACACGCGGTACAACGACGCCATCGCCGACGCCACCCTCTCCAGCAACTGACGAGCCACCAACTGATCACCCATCACGTCGTAGGAGTTCACTCGTGACCGCACGCATTTTCTGGTTCCTTCCCACCGCGGGCGACGGCCGCTCCATCGTCGGTGCGTCCCACGCATCCGGCAACCTCCGCGAACCCGCCGGGTTTCGTCGCCCGTCGCTGCGCTACCTCACCGAGGTGGCGCAGGCTGCGGACCGACTCGACTTCGAGGGTGTGCTGACTCCGACCGGAACCTGGTGCGAGGACGCGTGGCTCACCACGGCGGCTCTACTGCAGAGCACCCGACGGCTGAAGTTCCTCGTCGCCTTCCGTCCCGGCCTCACGCCGCCCACGTTGGCGGCGCAGCAGGCGGCGACGTTGCAGCGCTTCTCGGAGGGACGGGTGTTGTTCAACATCGTCACCGGGGGCGACGACGTCGAGCAGCGTCGGTTCGGGGATTGGATCGACCACGATCGACGCTACGCCCGCACCGACGAGTTTCTCGAACTCGTTCAACGCATCTGGACCGAGCCGTCGGTCGACCACAAGGGCGAGTTCTTCGAGGTGGCCGATGCACGGGTATCCGAGGCACCGGATCCGTTGCCGGAGTTCTGGTTCGGCGGCTCCTCCGAGCCGGCTCTCGAGGTCGCGGCCAAGCGCGTGCAGACGTATCTGACGTGGGGCGAGCCGCCTGCCGATGCTCGCGCCAAGATCGAGAAGGTGCAGGTGCTCGCGGATGCCGAGGGCCGCAAGCTCACTTACGGCATCCGCCTGCACACCATCAGCCGTGATACGTCCGAGGAGGCCTGGGCCGTCGCACAGAAGCTTCTCGACGAGCTTCCCGAGGATCAGGTGTCGCAGGCACATGCGCTGCACTCGTCGTCACAGTCCGAGGGACAGCGTCGGATGGCCGCGTTGCACGGCGGCAGCAAGGACTCGCTCGAGATCTACCCCAACCTATGGGCCGGAGTAGGACTCGTTCGCGGCGGCGCAGGGACTGCATTGGTCGGTTCGCACGAGGAGGTCGCAAACCTGATCGGCGAATACCACGATGCAGGCTTCGCCGAGTTCATCCTCTCGGGCTACCCGCACCTGGAAGAGGCGTATCACTTCGCCGAGGGCGTGCGTCCCATCCTCGATGCGCGCGGAATCACCGTGCCCGCTCGTCGGGTGTAGCTCTCGGTTCGAGGTGGCGGTTCACCAACCCTGCGCAATACCCTGGGGGAGCAGGTGACCCATCTGGGAGCGTTTCGTTTCCAGGTATCGGATGTTGGCCCGCGCGGCGCCGACGATGATCGGCAGTCGTGCACTCACGTCGACCCCGTGCGCTTCGAGGCCACGAATCTTGTCCGGATTGTTGGTCAGCAGGCGGACTGTGCTCAGACCGAGATCTTTCAGAATGGCTGCGGCGCCGCCGTATTCGCGTCCGTCCGCCGGTTCGTCGAGCTCGAGATTGGCTTGCACGGTGTCGAATCCCTCGTCCTGAAGTCGGTATGCAGCAAGCTTTTTCAGCAAGCCGATGCCGCGACCTTCGTGGCCGCGGAGGTACACCAGGACGCCGCCCTCTGCGGCGATTCGTTCGAGGGCAGTTTCGAGCTGCGGACCACACTCGCACCGTTGCGAGAGGAACGATTCACCGGTGAGGCACTCCGAATGCACTCGCACCAACGCCTTGTCGGTGACGTCTCCGGAGACCAGAGCCACGTGCTCGGCCCCGGTCTCGTGATCGGTGTAGCCGAACATCGCGAACGTGCCGTGTGGCGTCGTAAGAGTCGTCTCCACCACCCGCCCGACGCGAGCGGGCCCGGCAACCGGTGCGGGATCCCGAAGTTGGCGGTACGCGATGAGCTCTTCGATGGTGAGCACCGGAAGGTTCATGCGCGTGCCGAGGCTCTCGATCTCGGGAAAGCGCATCATCGATCCGTCGTCGGCCACCAGCTCGGCGATCACTCCCACAGCGGGCAACCCGGCGAGAGCACACAGGTCGACGGCGGCCTCGGTGTGTCCCGGTCGTTCCAGAACCCCACCCGGGCGAGCGCGCAGAGGGAGAACGTGCCCTGGGCGGATGATGTCGGACGCCACTGCGCCCGGATCTGCCAGCACCTGCAAGGTCTTCGCACGGTCGGCCGCGCTGATGCCGGTGGTGATCCCTACGGCTGCGTCGACGGTCACGGTGTAGGCCGTCTTCTTCGGGTCCTGATTGTTCGACACCATCGGGGGTAGCTCCAGGGCATCTGCCCGTGCGTCGCTCATCGGTGCGCACAGCAGCCCCGAGGTGTTGCGGACGGTCCATGCCGTCCACGCGGGACTGACGCGGTCCGCGGCCAAGATCACGTCGCCCTCGTTCTCCCGATCGGCCGAATCGGTGACGAACACCGGTTTTCCGGCTCGGAGTGCATCGAGGGCATGTTCGACGGCACTCATCAGAGATCTACCGCCAGCCGGCGAAACTTACTGCCGTGGAAAACCATCGGTGCGATTCCGTCCTTGATTTCCAGTTCGTTGATGCGCATCAGGACGATGTCGTGGTCGCCGGCCGTGACTTGCTCGGTCACCGTGGCGTCCAGCCACATGCTGGCACCGTCGATGAACAGGGCACCGTCCTCCGTCGTCACGGTCGTCAGCCCCTCGAAGCGGTTACCTGTCTTCGCCGCGAGAGTGCGAGCCGCGACGTCGTGGAGTTCGCCGAGAACGCTGATCCCAATTCGCGGTGCTGCCGCGAACTTGGGCCACGTGGTCGAGGTGTCCTGAACGCAGAATGCAACGAGAGGTGGATCGATCGACACCGCGACGAAGCTGCTCGCCGCCATCCCTACCTGTACTCCGTCGATCTCGGCGCAGACGGCGACGACGCCGCTGGGGAACTGTCCGAACGCGTTTCGTAGCACGGACTGGTCGAAGCTTGTGGTGCTCAGGGTCATGATGCATCCGTTCGGGTTCGGGCAGCGGCGAGAATGGTGTCGCCCCAGCGAGTTACGTAGTCGGTGATTCGGGAATCGGTGGTGTAGGTCGAATCGATGAGGTAGAGGCCGGGGGCCGGTGCGACCGCGCCGAGTTCGACGAGAACGTGTTTGAGAAACAGATCGGGTGCCATGGCGTGGGCGGGACCGGCACCCAACATGAGCGGAACGGCAACGACATTCTTCAGTCCGGTGTCGCCTGCGAACTGATCGAGGAACAACTTCAGCACTCCGGTGTACGTCGCCTTGAAGGTCGGACTGGCGAAGACGACGAGATCGGAGGACGACACGGTGTCCACTGCAGCCTGAACTGCGGCGTCACCCCACCCGAGCAGTCCGGGCCCGAGGGTGATCACGTCGACGGTTCCGCCCGGCTCACCCGTCAATGCGGTGGCGAGAACGCGGGCGGCGTCGAGTGTTCGTGACTCGGGTTTCGGATTGCCCGCCACTACGGTGATTTTCATACGTGAACCTTTCGTTCGGGGCGATGACACCAGCAAACAGCACGTGCGTAGCACCCTCGAGACTTCCCGGTTGCATGTCGATTGCGCCGTGTCGTGCTCGGCGATGCAGACCGTCGAGCTGGGGAAACGCCAAAATTCATGGGGCACAACGCCACCTGCATCAGAAGGCAGCGAGGTTCTCTCGGAACGTGGTTCGCGAATAACCGTCGCGAATCGCTCCGCGACGACGCAGTGCAGGAGCGAGACCGTCGGAGATTTCGGCGATGGCTTTGCGCGTGACAGGAGATGCGATGAGGAAGCCGTCTCCGCCGATGAATTCCATTGCCTCCTCCATTTTCTCGGCCACTGTCTCGACCGTTCCGACGAGCTCCATCGATTCCGTGGTCGGATAGTTCGCCACGATCTCGCGCAGGGTCTTGCCGGTTTTCGCCATGTCCGCGAGCGTGCTCTGGTGCCCGTTGTACTGGGTCAGATCGGGAACCGGCGCGTCGATGTCGAACTGTGAGAAATCGGTGCTGCTGAAGTACGACATCGCCGACAGGATGCCGTCGATGTTGTTTCGCTGCACTTCGCGCATCCGATCGCGTTTGACCAGAGCTTCCTCGTCGGTATCGGCCATGATGGGGCTGACCAGGAACAGCACTTTGACATCGTCGGGCTTGCGGCCGTACTCGACGAGCCTGCGGCTGATGTCCTCGCGGTATTCCTTCATGGCATCCAGTCCGCGGACATTGGCGATGATGGTGTCGGCGTGTTTTGCACCGAATGCGCGGCCGGCGGGAGAACCTCCGGCTTGGCAGATGACCGGACGACCCTGGGGGCCGCGCGGCACGTTCAGCGGACCTCGCGAGGCGTAGTACTTGCCCTCGAAATCGACCGTGTGGATCTTTTCGTGATCGGCGAACACTCCGGATTCCGAGTCCAGAACCAGGGCGTCCTCGTCCCACGAATCCCACAGTTGCGTGACGACGTCCACCCATTCGTCGGCCATCTCGTAGCGGAGATCGTGTTCGATCTGCTTGGCCAATCCGTAGTTCTGTGCGGCTCCGTCGGCGCTCGCGGTGACGAGATTGATCCCGACCCGGCCCTCTGTCAGATGGTCGAGAGTCGACATCAGTCGGGCGGCCAGGAACGGCGGATAGAACGTCGTGGCGACGGTGGCGATGATGCCGATGCGCTCGGTGGCGTCCGCCATCAGCGGGACGAGGGGCATCGGGTCGAAACGCACCGTGGTGCCGCGGCGTACGGAGCTTTCGAACGTCCCACGGTAGACGTTGGACAGTACCGACGAATCCTCGAGCATGATGTAGTCGAAGCCTGCACGCTCGAGGCTTCGCGCGGCATCGACGAAGAGATCGGGTCGACCGACGTCGGACGCCACGTTGCCCGACCACGGCTGGTTCCAGCCGTAGACCCCGAAGCCCGTCGTGAAGAACCAGCCGAGATGCATCATGCGGCGACGCCTGCGTCGATTCGACCGGTGGCCGACTGCGTCGACACGACGCTGTCGGCGGGAGCGTGGTTGTTCATGCCAATCCCTCTCGTGATGGTGGGCAACGTGACGGTTGCCGATGAAGGAAGCCTGCTGCAATCGCATTACCGAACGTGGCGCGGGCGTAAATGAGTTATTACGCCGCAAACATCACCTGCTCGGGCGGTTTGTGGGTTCCGATAACGCCGCTCGATGTCGGCACGAAGGCTGGTCGAGACCTACGTCACTGCGGCGTTAATAAAGTTCCGGGGGCTCTGACCAGCGGATTCGATCGGCGTAATACTTCAGTTACGCCGGAGGTCGTCTTCAGTAACGCGTGCCGAGAATGCTGTGCCCATCGAGCAATAGCTCTGCTGAAGACAATCGGCTTGGAGGATCGTGATGAGTGGCAACCTGCGCGCAGCGTATGCCGAGGTCGACGCCGAACATGTGTGCAAGAGCTTCGAACGTCGCGGCTCGGGATCACCGGCCGTGGACGACATCAGCATGAAAGTGACGTCGAGTTCGGCCATCGGAATCGTCGGCGAGTCCGGCTCCGGTAAATCGACATTGGTTCGGATGATGTGTGGATTGCTCTCGCCCACGACGGGTTCGGTGCGATACAACGGAGCCGAACTGAACGGGGTCCTGTCCTCGAAGGCCGGCAGGCGTGAATTCCGGTCGAAGGTGCAGTATGTCGCGCAGGACACGACATCGTCCTTCGATCCACGCCGAACACTGCGTGATGCGGTACGACTACCTGCCGTCCGGCTTCTCGGTTTGGACAACAAGGCCGCAGACGCACGAGTGGACGAGACATTGGAGTCCCTCGAAATCCACCCCTCGATGGCCGACCGATATCCCTCGGAGGTCTCCGGAGGTCAGCGACAGCGTTTTTCGATAGCCCGGGCGTTGGTCGTTCGGCCCCGGATATTGCTGTGCGACGAGGTGGTGTCCGCGTTGGACGTCTCGGTGCAAGGCGCGATCCTGAACATGCTTCGTCGGTACTGCATCGAATCGGAGTGCGGGCTGGTCTTCGTCTCGCACGGACTTCCCGCTACGGCGTTCATCGCCCGCGACCTCGTGGTCATGCGGAACGGAGTCATCGTCGAGCAGGGCAGCACCGACGATGTCGTCGAGCGACCACAGGACCCGTACACGGCGGAGTTGCTCGACGCGTACCGCGGTGACGAAGCAGTCGAGCAGCTCGCCGTGGCGGCAGCGCGATGAAGACATTTCTCGGACGTCAACGGTGGTGGCTCGGCCGAGTGGCCGTCCTACCGCTGCATCTGTTGGTCTTCGCGGTCGCCGCGTTCTTCCTGGTACGCGCTATCCCGGGTGACCCGGCCCGTGAAGTGGTCGGTCCCGAAGCCACCGAAGCCGATTATCTGGCGACGAAGGCCGAGCTCGGTCTCGACGGCAGTCTGTGGTCTCAGTTGATGTCGTATCTGAGCGACCTACTGCACTTCGACCTCGGCAACGCGATCATGACCGGTAGGCCGGTGACAACCGATATCGCAGACCGGCTACCGGGCACACTCGAACTCGCAGGAATTGCGTTCTTCTTTCTCCTGGCGATCACTTT
Organism: Rhodococcus sp. 06-462-5; assembly: GCF_002258315.1. Taxonomy (GTDB): domain Bacteria; phylum Actinomycetota; class Actinomycetes; order Mycobacteriales; family Mycobacteriaceae; genus Rhodococcoides. Next base: position 10,383 of record NZ_NOYD01000048.1, read on the forward strand.
GCTGCTGTCGGCAGTAGTCGTTTCCAGACCCAGATCCATTGCTGCGCGGGCTGTTCGCGGCTACGCCCAAGCAGCCGGAGCCGTGCCGGAATTCGTCGTCGGAGTGGTCGGAATCTTCCTGTTCTACGCCACGCTGCAGGTGGTTCCCGCCCCTACCGGCCGAGTGCGGGCCGGATTGACCGAACCCGAGCCGCTCACCTCGTTCCCGCTGCTCGACGCGATTCTTCGTGGAGACACCGTTGTGGTGTCCTCGATGATTTCGCACCTGCTGCTCCCGATTGCTGTGCTGGTGCTCTCGGTCACCCCGATTCTGCTCAAACAGCTTTTGACAGCGCTCGATTCGAGCCTCACCGCGCAACCGACGATGTTCAAGATCGCCACCGGTTCGGCCCGCAAGTACATCTATGCAAGTGCGTACCGGCGAGCATTGCCGCCGACCGTCGCGTTGTTCGGCATGGTCTTCGGTTCTCTTCTCGGCGGTGCGGTCATCCTCGAGACCCTGTTCGGCCTCGGCGGCATGGGCCGATACGCCGTCGAAGCTGTCGCGGCGACGGATCTGATTGCGCTGCAGGGATTCCTGCTCGTCGTCGCGGCGATCTCGCTGATCGTGTTCCTGTGTGTCGATCTCGTCAACATGTTGCTCGACCCTCGCCGCAAGCCGGGCCGAGCAGGAGGTGGTTCCTGATGGTTGCTCTGGTACCGAAGAAAGTCGAGTCCGATACTCGCAGCGCGAGGCCGCCGACTCGACGGTCGGTCTCGGTCGGCACCGTCGTGCTCTTCGTTCCGCTGGCCGTGATTCTGCTGATCACCCTGATCGGGCCGTGGATCGTCCCGTTCGATCCGACCAAGGTCGTCGGCGCACCCTCTCTGTCACCGGATTCCGAGTTTCTTCTCGGCACCGACTCCAACGGACTCGACGTGTTCTCCCGCACCATCGCCGGTGCCCGCATCGATGTGACGATCGCCCTCGCCGTCACGGTTGCCGCAACCGTGGCGGGAATTCTGATCGGACTCACCATCGGAATGAACGAGGCCGGACGCGGACTCGGCGGCTTCCTGGCCCGAGGCGCGGCGCGTTTCCTCGACCTGCTCGAAGCCGTACCCACAGTGATTGTCGCGCTGGTTGTCGTGTCGTTCTTCGGAACGTCCTCGATCACCATGATTTTCACGCTCTCGATCATTCTCGCGCCGATTCAGGCCAGGCTCGTCCGTACCGAAGTACTGCGGGTGCGCGGCGACGCGTATCTCGACGCGGCCCGTCAGGCAGGACTGTCCGAGACGCAACTGGTGTTCCGACACGTGCTGCCGAACTCGTCGGTTCCGGCACTGCAGAACGCGTCGGTCGTGTTCGGCATGACGATCATCCTCACCGCCGCGCTCGGCTTTCTCGGTGTCGGTCTGCCGCCGCCCACCCCCGAGTGGGGTTCGATGATCACCCGCGGTGCAGGCGACGCCGCCATCGGAAAGCTGTGGTCGGCAGGCGCTCCCGCGTTCGCGCTGTGCCTGACAGTCGCCTCGGTGGCTATCGTCGGTCGCAGGCTGACCAAGGGCACCCGCCGCTCCCATTGACAGCGGCCGTCTGCCGCAACGGACAGTGCGGTCCGCGAAAACCTCTCTCGTACCTCATCCCGCGATCGAAGCCGTTGGCTCGACCGGTGATACCCCCTGCGCTCGTGCACCCAAGAAGGAGACCAACCCATCGTGAAATCCTCATATCGTCTTTCCATCGGACTCAGGTGGACGGTCCCGTTGCTCGTCGGTGCCCTCGCGTTGAGTGCCTGTTCGGACAGCGGAACCGAGTCCTCGGCGTCGACCGCCGGCGAAATCGTTGTGGTGACACCTGATCAGGCGTCGAATGTGGTGCGCGACTACGGCTACACCGCAGGCACCGACAATCAGGACGTCACCAACAACATGCATGCCCAGCTGATTCGTAAGCCGTACGTCGAGGAGGACGGCTCGGATGCATTGGTGCAGGACTACTACAACTTCGAGCCGTACCTGGCCGACAGCTACGAGGTGAGCCCGGATCAGCTCGTCTACACGTTCACGCTCCGTCAGGGTGTGATGAGTGCGCACGGCAACGAGCTCGACGCCGATGACGTGCTGTGGTCCTTCGAGCGCAAGTTCGCCACCCCGGGTGGCGGTATGGCCGGCTATTACAAGCCGATGTTGACCGACCCGGCGACCCAGATCGAGAAGGTCGACGACTACACCGTCAGCTTCACGGTGGAGAAGGCCGGCTACGGACTGACGCTGCTGGCCAACCTCGCCGAGAACATCGGGTCGATCTACGACAGCAACTACCTCATCGAGAACGCCACTCCCGAGGACCCGTACGCCGTCGCGTGGGGTGCCGAGGACATGATGCGCGGCAACTTCGGTTACGGCGCATACATGTTGGAGTCCGTCACTCCCGGCCAGGAGATCGTCATGACGGCGAACCCCAACTTCGTTCTCGGTGAGCCCGAGGTGAAGCGCATGATCCGACGCGTCGTGGCCGACCCCGCGACGAGAGCGAACATGGTCACGCGCGGCGACGCAGATGTCGCGCTGGCGTTGCGCTCGTCGGACCAGGCGACGCTGGAGAGCAACGACGCAGTGACCGTCCCGACGACAACGTCGAATCAGTACCTGTTGTTCTCGATGAACACCACGACGGCGCCGTTCGACGATGTGCGCGTTCGCCAGGCGATGGCATACGCGATCCCGTACGACCAGATCATGTCCGACGTCTTCTTCGGCAGGGCCTACAAGTACAACCACGTACTCGACGACAAAGCGCCGAACTGGGACGGGAGCGATCTTCCCCAGTACGACAGCGACCCCGAGCGAGCCAAATCGCTGTTGGCGGAGGCCGGTTTGACCGATGGTCTCGAGTTCACCCTCAGTGTCAACAATCAGCTCCCGGCGGCGCAGGACACGGCGATTCAGATCCAGTCCTATGCGGCCGAAGCGGGCATCGACGTCACGATCGCGGAAGTGCCTGCAGCGCAGCTCAATGCCGACACCTTGGCAGGAAAGGTGCAGGCCAGCCTCAGCATCGGTGCGTCGGTCACGATGACTCCGCCGTACTCGCTGCAGTTGCTCACGCAGCCGGGTGGCGGCTCCAATATCGCGCTGTGGAACGACCCGGAGTTCCTCGCGATGGTGGACCGAGGGCTCGATGCCGGTGATGCACTGAGCCCCGAGGCCGGAGTGTTCTGGAATCAGGCAGAGTTCCGCATGACCGAGCAGGCACCCTACATTTTCATCGCCAGGGTGCGGCCCTCGGTGGCACTCGAGGCCGGCATCGGCGGGTTCGTACAGCGCACCGATTTCCGGATCGACTACTCCAATCTGACGCTCGGTTCGTAGAGCGCACTCCCACATGCAGTTCGGTCGGTGGTCATATCGGGCTTCCCGACCGAACTGCGTGCGGAAACGCCCGTGATTCGCGGCGAAATCCGACGGCTACCGAGAACGTGGCCGGGCGAAACATCCGCGCGGTGTAGTTGACCTACACCGAGGAAGAACGACCAGCGAGGAACGAATGTGACCATGGCAGACAACAGATTTCATCTCGGTTGGTTCGGCAGCTTCGTACCGACGTCCTGGAACACCGCGTTCGAGGGTTCCGACAGTGGGGATTGGTTGAACGGAGACTTCTACGTCGACTTCGCCAGGACCCTCGAGCGCGCTTGCTTCGACTTCCTGCTCCTCGAGGATTCGTCGATGGTGTCCGATACCTACGGTGGCAGCTCGGAAGCGACCCTGAAGACCGGCGGGTGGGCACCGAAAGGTGATCCGATGGCGTTGGCTCCCTTGCTCACCCGGGCCACCGGTCATCTCGGTATCGCCTTGACCGCATCGACGTCCTTCTATCCGCCCTATCTTCTCGCACGCTCGATCTCCTCACTCGATCACCTGTCCTCGGGTCGTATCGGGTGGAACGTGGTGACCTCCAGCGAAGATCGCGCAGCCCAGAACTTCGGTATGGACGCACTACCTCCGCACGACGAGCGCTACGTGCGCGCCGACGAGTACGTGGACCTGGTCGAGAAGCTCTGGGACTCCTGGGATGCCGACGCTGTGGTGATGGACCGCGCAACGTCCACCTACGTCGACCACACCAAGGTCCACACCATCGACTTCCAGGGCAAGTACTACTCCTCGCGCGGACCGCTCAACACTCTGCCGTCACCACAGGGGCGACCGGTCATCACGCAGGCAGGCGGCTCGCCGGCCGGGCGCGACTTCGCGGCCAAACATGCGGACATGATCATGGCGCTCCCCAAAGGTGTTGCAGCGATGAAGGAGTACCGGTCCGACATCAGGCGCCGGATGGCGCTGCACGGCCGCGATCCCGATTCGGCGAAGGTGATGTACGTGGTCTCTCCCATCCTCGGTGAGACCCACGAGGATGCGCTCGCGCGAAAGGATCGCAAAGCGGCGGCGGTTCGCGCCAATCCTGCGGGGGTGCTCATCGGCTGGTCGGCAAGCATGGAGATCGACTTCTCCACGTTCGATCTCGACAAGCCGATGCCCGAGGACGTGCACACCAACGGACACCAGTCCACGTTGGAGAACTTCCGCAACTGGGCCGACGGCCGAACGCTCCGCGAGGCCTGCGTGGCCTACCGAACCGAATCGATGGAGCTGGTCGGTACACCGGATGCTGTTGCCGCGCAGATGGGCGACGCCATGGCAGAGGTCGGCGGGGACGGGTTCTTGATCTGGAGCCAGCCGCACAACCGGCGCTACATCGGTGAGATCGCAGACGGACTCGTGCCCGCTCTGCAGAGCCGAGGTCTGATGCGGACCGAGTACAGCAGCGATCATCTGCGCGACAACCTTCTCGAATTCTGACCCTCTCACTCGTTTCGTATCTGGAGAAGACTATGACTGCCAACAAATTTCACCTCGGATGGTTTCTCGGAGCCGGTTTCGGCGTCCAGTCCTGGAACCAGCCGTGGTCGGGTACCGGTGCGACCGACTGGATGATGCCCGATCAGTACGTGGACCTGGCGCACTCGCTCGAGCGGGCGTGTTTCGACTTCCTCATCATGGAGGACTCGGTGCAGGTCTCGGACACCTACAAGGGTTCGATGGAGTACTACCTGGCAACGGCATCCGCGGCACCGAAACACGATCCTGCCGTCCTTGCCGGAATTCTGTCGTACACGACCAAGCACCTCGGCATCGTTCCGACCTTGACCACCACCTTCTATCACCCGTACACCGTGGCGCGTCTGATGTCGACGCTCGACCATATCGCCGAGGGACGAATCGGCTGGAACATCGTCACCGGCAGCAACACTCGCGCCGCGCAGAACTACGGATTCGACATGCCCGAACACGATCTCCGCTACGACATCGCCGACGAGTTCGTCGAGCTCGCCTGCAAACTGTGGGACTCCTGGGAAGACGGAGCGGTGCATGCGGACACCTCGGCAGGCGGCATCTACGCCGACCACGAGAAGGTCAACCGAATCGATTTCGAGGGCAAGTTCTTCAAGTCGAGGGGACCGCTGAACACCGTCCCCAGCCCGCAGCGTCGGCCGGTGTTTCTGCAGGCAGGTGGCTCGGACAAAGGTAAGGAGTTCGCCGCCAAGCATGCCGACGCCATCATCTCCAATCCCCATGGGACCGAGAAGATGCGACGCTACCGCGAGGACATCCGCCAGGGTGCCGTCGAGGCCGGCCGCAACCCCGACGACGTCAAGGTGATGTACCTGATCTCCCCGATCCTCGGTGAGACGACGGCCGAGGCCAAGGCCAAGCAGAAGCGTCGAGCAGATGCAGCGTCGAGCAACATCGACGCGCTTCTCGCCGGGCGTTCCCACCTGTCCGGTATCGATCTGAGTCAGTTCGACCTCGACGAGCCGTTGCCGGCAGATCTCGAAAGCAATGGGCACCGAAGCAGTTTCGCCGAGTTCAAAGGCGACGGGACGCAGACCCTGCGCGAGCGCATCACCGGCCACAGCGCCATCGACACCCTGGATTTCGTCGGAACTCCCGACGACGTTGCCGACATGATGGACGGCGTCATGCAGGAGGTGGGCGGCGACGGCTTCCTCATTGCGGGAGCTCCGATGAACCGGCGCTACGTCGCCGAGATCACCGACGGGTTGGTGCCCGCGCTCAAGCGACGTGGACTGACTCGAACGTCGTACGAGCACAGCCACTTCCGCGAGAACCTTCGCGCATTCTGATCGACCGACCGTAGGTCTCGACACAAGAGGAGAAGACATGTTCCACCTTGGTTGGTTCTTGAGCTGGCAGGTGCAGTCGTGGAACCAGATGTGGTCGGGGGAGGGCGGCACCGAATGGAACCACCCCGAGCTGTACATCGACATGACTCGATCGCTCGAACGTGCCGGATTCGACTACATCATGTTCGAGGACGGTTCGTTCGTCCCGGACTCGTTCGGTGGTTCGTCCGAGTGGTGGCTGGCCAATGCGCGGTCGGTGCCCAAGCAGGACCCGAACTCGTTGCTTCCCATTCTGAGTCAGCACACCGAGCGTCTCGGCCTCATCGCCACGATGACGACGTCGTTCCATCCGCCGTACATGGCGGCCCGCACCGCAGCCACGCTCGACCACCTCAGTAACGGGCGCGCCGGGGTCAATCTGGTGACCTCGCACAACGTGCGCACGGCACAGAACTTCGGCTACGAGGAAATGTTCGAGCACGACCACCGGTACGAGATGGCCGACGAGTGGATCGACCTCGTCAAGCAACTGTGGTCCTCGTGGGAGCCGGACGCAGTGCGCCTGGACCGAGAAGCGGGCGTCTTCGCGGATTTCGCCAAGGTCCACAACATCGACTTCAAGGGCAAGTACCACTCTTCGCGCGGGCCGCTGAACACCACTCCGACGCCGCAGGGCCGACCGGTGATCTGCCAGGCCGGCGGTTCTCCTGCAGGCCGCGGTTTCGCAGCCAAACACGCCGAAACCATTCTGGCTCAGGTCGAGAGCGTCGAGGCCATGAAGACGTACCGCGATGACGTCCGTGCCCGCATGATCGTGGAGGGGCGGGACCCGGATTCGTGCAAGATCATGTTCATCGTCAGCCCGGTACTCGGTGAGACTCAGCAAGAAGCGCAGGACAAGAACGAGCGGATCCTCGACGGCTTCCGCAACAACATCGACGTCAATCTGGCCTCGATGTCGTATGCGAGCGGTATCGACTTCTCGAAATTCGATCTGGACGCGCCGATTCCCACCGTCGAGACCAATGCGGGCCGGGGAACGATGGCCCTGATCGGTGCCAACACCACCGGGATGACACTGCGCGAGGCGGCGAGCTCGGACATCAGGAAGTCCGTGCAACTGATCGGCACAGCAGACGCGGTGGCGGAGCAGATGGGTGACATCGCGGCCGAGGTCGGCGGTGACGGGTTCCTCATCGCAGGAAGCGTGAACCGGCGGTACATCAGTGAGATCGCCGATGGTCTTGCGCCCGAACTGCGTAAGCGTGGACTGATTCGTGACGGATATGCGCACGAACTGTTCCGCGACAACCTGATGGACTTCTGATCGTCGCTGCAGGGGTCGGCCCGTCGACGCAGGTGCGACCCGACTCGTATCCCTGGCGCGTGCTGTCGGTCACCGGACTCGGGATGAGCATCACGTTCGTATCGGTGTCGATGCTCCCCGTCGCTCTACCGGACATGAGCGCGGGACTCGGAGCCTCTGCAGCGCAAACCGATTGGTTCATGCTCGCGTACCTGCTCACCACGGCAGTGTTCATTCTGGTGCTCGGCAAGCTCGCCGATCTCGTCGGACGCCGACCGGTGTATCTCGCAGGCTTGGCCTGTCTGACCGTCAGTGCCGCGGTGATCGCGTCGGCGACGGACCCCGACATCGTGATCGGCTTACGCGTCGTGCAGGGCATCGGCGCGGCGGCGGTGATCACCAACACCACTGCGCTGCTCGTCGAGGCGTTCGAGCCGCAGAAGCTCTCGATCGGTATCGGCTGGAACATCACGATCATGTCGCTCGCCATCTCTGTCGGACCGTTGCTCGGTGGCGTTCTGACCGAAACCGTCGGGTGGCGTGGGGTGTTCGGAATCGTGGTTCCGCTCGGCGTTGTCGGGACGGTCTGGGCATGGATCACCCTGCGCCGCACACCACGTCCGACGGCCGGGGCAGCCCTGGACTACGCCGGTGCGCTGGGCTCGATGGTCATCCTCGGCGGCCTGGTCTACGGGGTGAATCGTGGTGGCAGTGACGGTTTCGGAGCGTGGCAGTCGGTGGTACCGCTCGCGTGCGTCGTGGTCGCTGTGCCGCTGTTCTGGTGGTGGGAGAAGCGAGCCGCAGATCCGATCGTGGATCCGAAACTGCTGGCGGACAGATTCCGAGGCAGTGCCTACACCGCATCGTTCCTGGTGACGATGGCGGAAGGTGCGGTGGCCGTGACCATGTCGCTTTACCTGCAGAGTGTTGTGGGCTCGAGTCCCATCGACGCGGGATTGCAGATCACCGCACTCGCCGTCGGCACCACGGTGATGTCGCCGATCGCGGGCACGCTGGCCACGCGGGTATCGACGCGGACGTTGACGACGGTGTCCACGCTCGGCACCGCAGCGGTGCTGTCGGTACTCGCCCTGCACATCGCGGGGCCGGCCCAGGACGTTCCCATCGTTGCCCTGCTGTTCGCCCTCGGTCTCAGTGGTGGGATCTTCAAGACGGCCAATGCGTCGGCGATCAACGTGGGCGTGGCACCGAACCGTTCGGGAATGGCGAACGGACTTCGGGTGTCCCTCGACAACACTGCAGTCACCCTCAGCACAGCGCTCGCCCTGGTGCTCGCAGTGTCTGCACTTCCGCCTGCGCTGCGCGAGTTGGTGTACTCCGGCGACAGCGACATGTTGCCGGACGGCGGATCCGATTCGTTGACAACGGGATTCGTCATCGCCGTGGCCGCCATGGCATTCGCAGCGCTACTGGCGAGCGTGGCGTCGGGCCTGCGCGGAATCCACCCGAAGGAACCTGCCGAGCTGTCTCGGCTGCACAGCAGTGATCTACCCACATCGAGAGCAAGGAGCACGGCATGACCAAATTTCATCTGGGGTGGTTCACCAACTTCTCCAACCCGCCGTGGAACACCACCTGGGCCGGCGACGAAGGCAGGACGTGGGCCAACGGCGAATTGCACGTCGACTTCGCGCGTTCACTCGAGCGAGCCTGCTTCGACTACATCATGCTCGAGGATTCGTCGATGGTCTCCGACGCCTTCGAGCAGACGTCGAGGGTGGACCTGAAGTACGGACTGTATGCGCCCAAACACGATCCCGTGACGCTGGTTCCGATGTTGACCGCCTCGACGAAGCACATCGGCATCATCGCGACGTGTTCGACGTCCTTCTACCCGCCGTGGTTGCTCGCGCGCAGGTTCTCCACTCTCGATCACCTCAGCGGCGGGCGCGTCGGCTGGAACGTCGTGACGTCCAGCGAGGACCGCGCCGCGCAGAACTACGGCATGGACAAGCTGGCCGAACACGACCAACGGTACGAGCGCGCCGACGAGTTCGTCGATCTCGTCAAGCAGTTGTGGGCTTCGTGGGAGGAGGACGCAATGGTCCTCGACCGGGACACCGGCACGTATGTCGATCACACGAAGGTCCATGTCACGAACTTTCGCGGCAAGTACCACGCATCCCGTGGACCGCTGAACCTGCCGCGTTCACCGCAGGGCGAACCGGTGATCTGTCAGGCCGGCGGATCACCGCGGGGTCGCGAATTCGCCGCCCGCAACGCGGAAACCATCCTCAGCGCGGCCAAGGACCCGGCCGCGATGAAGGCGTTCCGCGACGACATCAGAATGCGGATGGAGAAGGAGGGCCGCGATCCGGACAGCTGCAAGATCATGTTCATCACCCAGCCCGTGCTGGCGGATACCGAATCCGACGCGCGCGCCAAGGTGGAGCGCATGACCGCCGATGTCGATTCACGCATCGAGTCGGCGCTGGGCCATATTTCGGCGCTGACCGAAATCGATCTGTCGACGTACGAACTGGACGAGGAGTTCCCCGAACTCTCCACCAACGGACACCGGACGACGCTCGGCGACTTCCTGTCCTACGGGAATACGCCGCGCAAGGCGGCACTGGGCTGGTCCATGAAGAACGTGCACTACGTCGGCACCCCCGATTCCGTTGCCGAGCAGATGGGCGAGACGATGGACTTCGTCGGTGGCGACGGATTCCTGATCACCGGAAGCATCGGCCGACGCTACGTCGGCGAGATCACCGAAGGCCTCGTCCCCGCGTTGCAACGACGCGGCCTCGTCCGTACCGAATACGAGCACGACATGTTTCGTGAGAATCTCATGTCCTTCTGATGCGGTTGCTACGCAGAGACTCGGTGGTACCGGGCCCGGTGTACGCGTTGGCCTTCGTCAACGTGTGCATCGGTCTCGGCTACGGCGTTGTGGCTCCGGTCATTCCGGTCTTCGCCAGAGACTTCGGGGTGTCCGATCTGGCGGCCTCGTCGGTGGTGAGCATCTACGCGTTCACCCGAGTGTTGGCCTCGTTCGGTGCATCCCGTCTGCTGATGAGGTTCGACGAACGCACGATCCTCACCGCGGGACTGCTGCTGGCCGCAACATCCTCGCTGGCAGCAGCATTCGCTCCGACGTTTCTGTCACTGTTGTTGCTCCGGGCCGTCGGCGGCGTCGGAACAGCGATGTTCACCGTGGCCGGGCAGCAGCTGCTCTTCCGCTACAGCAGCCCGGAAACCGGAGGCAGAACCGCGTCCGTCTTCCAGTCCGGCTTCCTCATCGGCGGGGTACTGGGCCCGGTGATCGGCGGTGCGGTCGCTCTCGTCTCGCTTCGGGCCCCGTTCCTCACCCACGCACTGACGCTGATCGTCGGGGTCGCCGTCGTCTGGTTCGCGTTCCGATCCAGTGACAAGAAGGACGCCGTAAACGGTGTCGTGCACGATACGACAACACGACCGGAGCCGATGACGCTGCGAAGTGCGCTCGGCCACCGTGGATTCCGTGCGTCGATCGCGTCGAACTTCGCCAACGGCTGGGTCGGCAACGGGGTGCGGTTCACCCTCATCCCGCTGTTCGTCGCGACGGTGATCGGCGGCAGCCCCTTCGTCTCGGGGTTGGTTCTCGTCGTCGGCGCCGTCGTGCAGATCGTCGTCGTCAAACCTGCGGGCAAACTCGTCGACAGCTGGGGTCGACGGCCCATGCTGGCCTTCGGATCCGGTCTGATTCTGGTCGGGATCGTCGTTCTCGCCCTCGTTCCGACTCTGCCGATCCTGGTGCTGACGATGGTGCTGTGGGGAGTGGGCGGCACGTGCGCCATGGTGGCGAGCGCTGCGACCGTCGGCGACGTGCTGGCGGGGCGAGGCGGCAGTCCCATTGCGGTGTACCAGGTCACGTTCGATGTCGGCACCATGCTCGGCCCGCTCGTCGCCGGTGCCGTCGTCGCTCAGGCGTCCTACTCTCTCGCCTTCACCGCCTGCATCCCCGTCGCGGCGTTGGCCGTCCTACTGGCACTTCGGCCGTGGCGGACCGTCGCCGTGTCGACCCCCGAATCGAAGGTGGTCGTCACCGAGGAATCCGCCGTCCCTGCCCCGACCATTCACGACCACCACTTTGGAAAAGAGGACCGATGTCACAACCGTTCACTCTCGGTTGGTTCACCAACTACCTCGTCCCCGACTGGACCGGACCCTATGCCGGAACCGGTGGAACAGACTGGGCCGACGGAACTTTCGCTGTCGACGTCGTGCGCGCGCTCGAGCGAGCGGGAATCGACTTCGTGATGCTGGAGGATTCGACCGCGCTGACCGATATCTACGGCGGCACGTTCGAGTCCGAACTGAAATGGACGCCCCGGGCACCGAAGCACGACCCGATGGCACTGGCCTCGCGCCTGGCGTACGAGACCGACCGAATCGGTATCGTCGTCACCGCGTCCACGAGTTTCTACCCGCCGTTCTTGCTCACCCGGCTGCTGTCGACCCTCGACCACCTCAGTCGCGGACGGATGGGGTGGAACATCGTCACCTCGACCGGGGACCGAGCGGCACAGAACTTCGGCAAGGACACGCTGCCGACCCACGATGCCAGGTACGAGATCGCCGAGGAATTCGTCGACGTCGCGAATCAGCTGTGGGCGTCCTGGGACGCCGATGCCGCATCCCCGATCGGCCCCGGCCTCGAGTCCTACGTGGACCACACCAAGGTCAGAACCATCGATCACGTCGGCGAGCACTTCTCGGTCCGCGGCCCGCTCAACACCCTGCCGAGTCCGCAGGGCAAGCCGGTGCTGTGCCAAGCGGGAGCGTCGAAGTCCGGGATCGATCTCGCGGCGCGAGTCGCCGATCTTGTTGTCGCCGCGCCGAAGGGGCGAGACGCAATGCGCGAGTACCGAAACACGGTGCGGGCCCGTGCCGCAGAATTCGGACGCAACCCCGACGACATCAAGGTTCTCTACATGGTGACGCCGATTCTGGGGGAGACCGAGGACGACGCGAAGCGCAAGGCCGAGCGCTACTACGAGGCGACCGATGCCGCCATCGCACGCCGGCTGATCATGCTGTCCGGGGACATCGACTTCTCGACATTCGATGTTGACCAACCGATTCCGGACGACCTGAAGACCGAGGGGAGCACCAGCATTCTGGACAACCTGCGGAAATGGGCGAACGGCAGGTCGATTCGCGAGACCGTGGCCACGGAACGGACGGAATCCTTGCGACTGGTCGGCACACCGGCCGCGGTGGCAGACGAGATGGAGAGTGTCATCGACGAAGTCGGCGGGGACGGCTTCCTGTTCTTCGGGGGCGGCGGCGGAGTGCTCAATCGTCGGTACGTCGATGACGTGTGCGACGGGCTGATGCCCGAACTCGCACGACGGGGCGTCGCAGGCACCGGATACCGCGGTCGCAATCTCCGCGAGCACCTGGCAGGTGTGCGATGAGTACACCGCGCATGCATCTGGGCTGGTTCACCAGCTTTCGTCCACCGGTGTGGAGCTCGCACTGGACCGGATCCGATTCCGATTCCTGGGCCGACGGGCGGTTCCACGTCGAGATGGCCCAGGCGCTCGAGCGTGCAGGATTCGACTATCTGATGCTCGAGGACTCGTCCATGGTGTCCGACATCTACGGCGGCACCACGGAGTTCGATCTGGCGAAGGCGCAGTACGCGCCCAAGCACGATCCGGTCGCACTGGTGCCGATGTTGGCCGCGGCAACGTCGAGGCTCGGGATCGTGACCACGATGTCCACCAGCTTCTACCCGCCGTACCTGCTGGCACGGGTGGTGTCGACTCTCGATCACATGTCCCACGGACGGGTCGGGTGGAACGTGGTGACGTCGAGCGAGGACCGCGCCGCACAGAACTTCGGCATGGACGCACTGCCCCCGCACGACGAACGGTACGAGCGGGCAGAGGAATTCGTCGAGGCAGTCGATGCGCTCTGGAAGTCGTGGGAACCGGACGCACTGGTGATGGACCGAACGACCAACACCTACGCCGACCACACCAAGGTGCACGACGCGAATTACGTCGGCAAGTTCCACCGCACGCGCGGCCCGCTCAACACGCTGCCGATGCCCCAGGGCAGGCCCGTGATCTGTCAGGCCGGTGGATCACCGCGCGGACGCGCATTTGCCGCTCGCAATGCCGACACCATCATCTGCCAGGCTCAGGGCATCGAGGCGATGAAGGCCTATCGCGACGACGTTCGGGCGATGGCGTCGGACGCAGGCCGCGATCCGGATTCGATCAAAATTCTCTACATCGTCTCCCCGGTACTGGGCGAAACCGACAGCGAGGCTCGCGAACTGGATGCGCGGTCCCGTGAGGCGACCGATGGGCGTGTGCACGCTGCGTTGGCGCACATTTCCGCGGTGACCGGCAACGATCTGTCGACGATGGACATCGATGCACCGCCGCCGGATCTGACGACCAACGGGCACCGCACGACGCTCGCGGACTTCCTCGCGGGTTCGGGCAGCAGCAAGTTCAACGAGGACGGAACTCCGAAGACGTTGCGCCAGTTGGCTGCCACGTGGTCGATCACCTCGGTTCCGCTGGTGGGTACTCCCGACACCGTGGCAGGGCAGATGGAGGAGGTCATCGATGCTGTCGGCGGAGACGGTTTCCTGATGACCGGTAGGCTCGGGCGTCGGTACTACACCGAGGTGACCGACGGTTTGGTTCCGGCCTTGCGTCGTCGAGGATTGGTTCGAGACACGTATGCACACACGCAGTTCCGCGACAATCTGCTGGACTTCTGACTGATCGACACCAGGGGGTCGGTATTCGCACGACCCCCTGGTGTCAGTTCAGGGTGGTGGTACCGGCAGTGACCGTAGACCCGATGATGGCCACTCGATCGGCTCGGAAGTGAGTGAAACTGAGCTCGGACGGACGGCCAGCGGTATCGCGAGTGATCAACTCGCGCAACAATACCGGTGATCCTACCTGCATCTCGAGCAGCTCGGCCGCCCGTTCCTGGCAGGAGATGGCCTCGACGACGGAGCTGCTTCCGCCGTAGGTGGTTCCGAAGATTCGGTGGTGGGCCACGGCGATGGGTGGATACTCGCCGTGGTTGCTCTCGACGCGCTGGATGAATTCGTCGACCTCGAAGTCCGTGATGCAGTAGCCGACACGGAGGTAGAGCGGTTTTGCGTTCATCCGGCCGATCTGTTCGAGCAGAATCACCGACTCCACGTCGCTACCGATGAACTCCTGAATGACCGCAGGTGCAGTGATGCGTCTGCATTCCAGTGTCTCCACCGTGAGTCGGCCTGCATCCGGCATGCCCGCCCACGCTCTCGGGCCCACTTCGCCGTCGCGTACGGCCACGATGTCGTGAGCGATCGACGTCCCAGCTCGACGCGCCCGCAGCACGACGCCATCGTCGGCGAGCATCTGAAGTGCCTTGCGCACAGCATTTCTCGTCGCTCCCAACGTTTCGATGAGATGCTGCTCGGAGAGAACCTCGTCGTGCGGCATCGTGCCGCGGCGGATTCCCGAGCGGATCAGTTCGTACACACGGCGGGGGGAGGTCACGGACTTCTCGCCGCGGTTCGATTGCGCGCGAATGTATCTGGCGCGTTGCTCGTCGGCCTGTCTGCGTAGATGGGCGGCAACGGATCCGGATTGGTCGTCGAAGAAGGGGCGAGTCATCTGTCATCGCCTTTCGGGGATGCGCATGGGAGATCCGAGGTGGCCGCAGCGTCGAGATCACCGATGATGACTACGAGCATATCGGACACCGGCGTTCGACCCGTTGTCAGCGCTGCGGCCTTAACGAAGAAAATTACGAACAAATACCTGCTCAGGGACGTATGGGCGCGGCGCATGTACTGCGTAATGCGCTGTTTACCGCCGACGCGGCTCTGGGAAACACCGTGCCGCGACCATGGACACCGTACTCAAATCGACGGCGTATCGGCAGGAGTTTCCTATGACGACAACCGCAGAGCGAGAATCGCTTTCGCTTTCCAGGCGCGATCATGACACCGATGACTACTCGCTGGTAACCGACCGGCCGGTTCTCGGTGTCGAGGATCTCACTGTGACGTACGGAACCGGTGACTCTGCGGTGGTCGCGGTGAGGAAGGCATCGTTCGAGATTGCACCCGGTGAGCGAGTTGCTCTGGTGGGTGAATCGGGTTCGGGGAAGTCGACCTTGGCCATGACGATCGCGGGATTGCTCGACGTATCGGCGGGCGCAACAGTCGAATCGACGCGTCTCGAATTCGAGGGTAGCCCGGCCCGGCCGGAGACCGGTCGCAGCGTGCCACGGCGCACCGACGGAATTGCGATGGTGTTTCAGGACGCCATGACGGCACTCGATCCGGTGTGGACCATCGGGGGCCAGTTCAAGCACGTGCTCGCGGGAGCGGGAATCAAGGGCAGGCGTGAGCGTGCGGATACGACCGCGTACTGGCTGAACAAGGTCGGGCTGTCCGACACGAAGCGGGTGATGCGGAGTCGGCCGTACGAGTTGTCCGGCGGAATGCGGCAACGGGTGATGACGGCTCTGGCTTTGTGCGGGTCTCCGCGACTGCTGATTGCCGACGAGCCGACCAGCGCGCTCGATGCATCTCTTGCTCGCGGAACGATGGAGCTGCTGCAGAACCTGACCCAGGAGCAGGGGACTGCGCTGCTCATCGTCAGTCACGACATCAAGCTGTGCCTCGAGTTCTCCGACACGATGCTGGTTATGTACCGGGGTGAGTTGGTGGAGCAGAAGGCGTCCGCGGAGATCGTCGCGACCGCGACGCATCCGTACACCAAGGGGCTGCTGGGTTGCGTGCCCACGCTCGCGAATCGCTCGGCGTCGAGACTTCCCGTGCTCCGGGATTTCATGACTGCCTGACCCGCCGGGTCAGTTCCAGGTCGCGTGCTGCATTGACAGCACAAACCCGTGTCCGTCGCCCGCGTCGCAGATCATGGCCTCGACACGTGAGTAACAGCTGTAGCCGTTGAACGAGATGGATGTGTTGCATTCCAACGAATGTTCGTCTTCGATGAAACGGGGTGAATTGACAACGAAACCTCGACGGCTAGGAAGGTAAACGTGGGTGGCGGGGCGTCGAGCTGCATCTACTCTCCGACGAACACGAGCATCGTCACCTATCTGGTGTCGGCTCATGGCATCCCGGTTGGATCGACTATCGACTCGGACACCATCGGAGTGAAGGTGCCCAAGCTCGACCCAGTGGATGCGCTCACGCGTGAAGCAGTGAGAATCGGCTCGACGAACTGCACGAACGGTCTCGGCGCCTAGCAAGCTGGCCGATATGATCTCGCGGTGATCCTTCTGAACCAGCCGCCGCCAAGCGGCGTTCCCGCAGTCCCAACCGAGGCAGTCCCAGACCCATCACCGATAATCATCACTCCGCCCGATGTCATTATCAACACACCGATGCCTGACTTGCCGGGATGGGCGATCCCACTAATTGCCGGAGTATTCACGATTCTTGGTGTTGCCATAAGTTGGTTTGGTAATAAATCCCTGCAAGCGCAGAAGAATGCTGCAGACCAGAAGAGAGAAATCAACAGGACCGCGAGAGAGTGGGCCGACACAGTACTAAAAGAGACTGGCAAGATCGCAGCATGGGCTTTAAAGCAAGAGACTAGGACCTACAAGAAGCCGATGCGTGAAGCGATACGCGAGATACCAGGCCTTGTTCAAAACCTCTCAGAAGCCATTGGAGACCCCGAAATGCACGCCCCTGCATCTGTGGCCGATGCCGGGAAAGCGCTCATCGCACATGCCTATATTATGGTAATGCCAATATGGCACGAAGAGGTTAATGCCGAAAACAGGCTTGAATACTATTCAAAACGGCAGGCGCTTGTTAACGCCGTACGCGATTTGGACGGTCTTCCTGCCATAGCGAATAAAGTCACAGAGATCCAACCATATTCAGAGCATAAGAAGACAATCATGGAACAGACGGGTTTTATGGAAAGCTTGATCTACAAATACGAAGAGGAGGTTGCTGAACAGGAAGTGATCCGAAAGCAACAGACCGAAAAAGAGAATGCCGAGGGGGAGTCTGACTCCAAGTAAACACCGCCTTCATCGGGCGGTTTCGTGTGTTGCATTGCGTTGCGTCCCAACGTCGCCTGTGATGAAGTGGATGATTTGGGCCATGCAATGAACTCGGCGACTTCCTGGGCAGTCTTTTGACCTTCCGCCTTTGCATCAGCCTTGATGTTGTCAGCTTCGAACTTCTCGTCATCTAGGAATTGTCGGGCATTCAGGACGTTCCGAAAAGTTAGTCGAGATCCGTAACGCCGTGAAGTCCAAGGCTGCCGACTTGGTTGACGGCGCAATAGACCGCGTCTATAACCGCGTCACGAATGTTCGTTAATTCTTTGACGAAAACGCAGCAAAAAGCCCCGTTTTCACTTGGCAAGAGCTTGAGACTCTGGCAAAGCAGTACATGATTGCGAACGGTTACCCGGACGCAAGAACGACGGCCCCTGGCGCGGATGGTTGGATAGATATTGATCTACAACCGCAGTAGCGCAGGTGAAGCACACTAGGTCTCCAGTCGGCAGACCAGATTAACAGCGTTTATACGGGGTCTCCTGCTCTCTGAACAAGGTGGCGCTCTTCTTCTCGGCGAATGGCTACAGTCTGGATGCGCGAGCGTGGGCTGATCAGTACGGCGTGGAACTTCACGAGTTCGACCATCGACTAGCCAAGTTCCGATAAACCGCGCGGGCGACTCACGCGTTGGTAAGCCTCAGTCATATCCAACTGCTGCACTTCCGGGTGGGTTAGCAGCCTGTCTGTCAGCGTAATGATGCGCCCATTGACGTATGTCCTCACCGAGAAGAGCTCCTCCACTACTTCGCGGTTCATCCGTATCGTATTTGTAAGTTGGAAGTCCGCGTCGAACATAACGATCACCACCGAATCGTATTCGTCGTCTCGGATCGGGCTCACATTCCGTCGAGTACGAGTTCCTGCTTGTCGGACTCCCTTGACTTGGACGCGTTCGCCGCTGTCCGTCAGAACGTCCCACCCCTTCTGGGCAAACGATCCCCGCGTTCCGCCGAAGTGTTCATGAACAATGGCTTCTGCGAGGTCCCCCACCGGGTTGTTGTTCGTCCGCAGGATGTCTCGCGCCTGGAGCTCTGTCATCGTCCCTGCCCATAGACTGAGGAGTTCCTGAACCGTCATGGAAGTAAGATTGTGCGGCATGGGCGGAGTCTAAGCGGATTGCTTCTGCACTTTCCGCCATGGTGCTGCGGGGTCTTCGAGTGTGTCGAGCATCAGCTGGCACCACATGAACGCAGCGTTGAATGCAAGGGATGCGTGACGTTCTCCCAGCCCCGACTTCCTTGTTGCTTCACCGTGGCCGGTCCCATGAGTGTTGCGGAGTTCTGCCACTCCGATGGCCACTGAGGAAGCACCGCCGAGTATCCGCTTCACGCTGGCGGCGTTGTCCGGTCCACTTGCCACACCAGATGCTGCGAGACCAAGAGACTCCTGCGACCGATTGATGAGAGCTTTGATCGAATCGTCTCTCGTGTATGCGATCTTCTGCGCATCGAGTACTACCTTGGCAGTGCTTTCGATCAGTTCCTTGGCACTCCCGATTACCTGCTCAGGATCTCCCGGTAGTGCACGTTGAATGCGATCTAGATGCGCTTCGATGGCTGACGCGTCAGTAAGATTGGAGAGCGACTGAGACGGGAACGTACGAGTTGTCGACTCGATAGCCCCCGTTTCGACGTTGTAGGTGAAGCCATCACGAGCGAGCGACTTCCAGAACTTTTCCGTGTACTCCCCTTCAAAATCGCCGACTATTCGTTCCATGGCACGGAGGGCCTTCTGTACGTTGCTGTAGTCAGACCACCTGACGCTGGACATGTACTCCTGGGCGCAGGTGCGGCGTTCGCTGCTGTCGACGTACTGACAATCTGGGTCGGGAGGAAAGCCTTCATCTTGAAACGCCGTCCTGATGATGCCGATGGTGCTCGCTGTCGCCAGGTCTCTAAACAGCCCCCGTGTCGTCGTGGATATCAAATCAGCCATCGTCGTACCCCTCTCACCGCAACGAGGTCGATCTCGTCACCTGTTCAGTAGGTGATGATTTTAGTGGCGGACAACGACAATTACTTGCCTGCTCCGTACGACCTTTGTACCTGGAGGCTGCTGCATAGGATGTGCCGAATGCTCTGTTGGCGGGCTGAACGGAATGACCTCATCGTGAAGTTGCGGCGGCCAGTCCCTCGTAGGTTGCGCGCACGTACTGCTCGGCTCGGTCGGAGCCGATGATTCCGGGACCCATTCGGTTCATCACGTAGGAGATGGTCAGCTTCGAGTCCGGGTGCAGAACGGTCAGCGATCCGCCCCAGCCGCCCCAGAAGCAGACCTTGCCGTCGGGGATGTAGGGCATCGATTCGGGCTGTGGCAGAGCGAAACCCAGACCGAAGCGCAACGGAATGCTCAGGGCCAGATCGACCCCGTCGGATTGCTCCTCGAAGATCGTGTCGATTGTCTCCGGGCTCAGCAGTCGTACGCCGTCCACGGTTCCGCCTCGGGAGATGACGGACAGGATTCTCGCGACCGATCGGGCATTGCCGTGCCCGTTCAGTGCGCCCATGTCCGCGGCGCGCCACGCCGCGGTGTTCGCCGACGAGGCCTGCACCAACGGTCCGAGAAAGGTCCTGCGACGCACCATGGTCGGATCTGGCACGCCATCATCGGTCGGCGGTGTTGGCGGTACGACGTCGGCGATCCGATCCCAGTCGGTCTCGGCGGCACCGATCTGGAAGTCGGCACCGAGGGGGCCGGCGACCTCCTCGGCCACGAACTGCCGCAACGATGTTCCGGTGACACGGCGGACGACTTCCCCGATCAGGTGGCCCTGGCTGGCCGCGTGATAACCCGAGGTGGTCCGCGAATCCCACCACGGTGCCTGCGCCGCCAGCCGCGAGGTGGAGAGTTCCCAGTCGTACAGGTCCTCTTCGCTGAACGGTCGGTCCCAGCCCGAGACCCCGGAGGTGTGCGACAACAGGTTCCGGATCGCGATGTCGTCCTTACCTGCGGCCGCGAACTCGGGCCAGTACGACGCCACCGGCGCATCGGGATCGACCAACCCACGGTCGATCAGCATCAATGCCGCCAGACACGTCACCATTTTCGTCGTCGACCACACGTTGGTGATCGTGTCCGACTCCCACGGCAAGCGACGTTCGGTGTCGCGATGGCCGCCCCACAGGTCGACGGCGGTGTGGCCGTCGATGTCGACCACGATGGATGCGCCCAGTTCTGCACCGCTGTCGAGGTTGGCGCTCAACGCGTCTCGTACCGCGGTGAAGCGTGCGTCGCAGTGACCGTCAATCGCCATGTGCTGCACCCAGAATGCGGTGGACAGCCAGTTCGACGTATCCGTCGGCGACGTCCTCGATGCTCAGCTCGCCGCCGTCGTGGAACCAGTTGCTGATGCCGTTGAGCATGTCGGTCAAGGCGAACGACGCCAGTCGCGCGTCCGGGACGGTGAATTCACCGCTGCGCATTCCGGCGGTGATCACGTCGCGGACGCGTCGTTGGTACTGGCGGCGGTAGTCCTCGATGACGGTGCGGTGCTCAGGGGTGAGTGAGGCCAACTCGTGCAGGCCGACGATGTACTCGACCCGTCGCCGGTTCAGATGCACCAGGTGCGCGCGCACCAGAGACGACAGGCGCTCGGTGGGGGTTCCGGCCGCGTCGAGCAGCGGCAGGTTCTCCTCGGCCGGTTCCTGCGTGACCGTCAGACAGATCGCGAAGAGGATGTCCTCCTTGGACGGAAAGTGGTGGTAGAGGCTGGCACCCTTGATACCGACGGCGTCGGCGATGTCGCGCATCCCCACGTTCGAGTAGCCCTCACGCGCAAAGATATTGGCGGCATTGGCGACGATGTCGTCTCGTCGTTGGCGGGTGCGGAGCTGGCGGGGAAGGGGACTCACATCAGCCGGCTGCGGTGAATGTGGCTGCGTCATACGGTTTCCTCGACCGCCGCCAGCAGTCGCAGTTCACGCTTGAGGATCTTGCCCTGCGGGTCGACGGGCAGTTCGGCCACGATGTGTACCGACTTCGGGGCCTTGTACGACGCCAACTCGGTGCGGCAGTACTCGATGATCGCGGCCGGGTCGGCGGTCACACCGTCACGTGCGATGACGAAGGCCGTCACGGCCTCGGACCAGTACGGGTCGGGTACTCCGACGACGGCGGCGCGTAACACGTCCGGGTGCGTGTGGATGGTGCGTTCCACTTCCTGCGACGACACGTTCATCCCTCCCGACTTGATCATGTCCTTCATCCGATCGTAGAAGAACAGGTTGCCGTCGGCGTCGATACGGACCATGTCGCCGGTGTGCACCCAGCCGTCCCGGAACACCTCGGCTGTGCGTTCGGGGTCCTTGAAGTAGCCGAGCATCACCGACGGAGTGCGGCAGAGCAATTCACCGATCTCGCTCTCGTTGCCTGCGGCGTCGACCACCTTGATCTCGAGGTGGGTGACGGGCTTGCCGATCCACGACGCGTCGCCGTCGGGAATGTCGTCGAGGGTGGAGAACCAGCCCACCGAGCCGAGCTGCGAGAGTTCCGACTGTCCCCAGTAGGTACCCCAGATGGCCTCGGGTGCGGCGCCGGCCCACGCGCTGATCGTGTGTGGCGACACCTGGCCACCGTAGGTGAGGCAGCGTCGGACCTGGCTCACGGTCTCGGGGCCGAACTGCGCGTCACGGGCCAGGGCCAGGTAGAACGTCGGAGTCTGGGCGATGACGGAGATCTTCTCGGCGGCGATGATGCGCAGGGATTGCGCCGGGTCGACTGTTGCCGGCAGAACGAGCGTGGCACCCATCAGCGTCAAGGTCGTCATCGAGCCGAGTCCGGCGATGGTGTGAAAGGGCATGACGAACAGCCAGGTGTCCTCCGGCCCTGTACGCAGGCCCCAGCTCCACGCGGGCGCGGTGGAGATGAGGAAGTTGCGGTGCGGGATCATCACGCCCTTGGGAGCCGCTTCGGTTCCCGAGGTGTAGATGACCATCGCGACGTCGTTCTCGTCCATCTCGACGTCCGGCTCGGTGGACGGGGTGTTCGCCGTCAGTGTCTCGTATTCGGACCCAAATGTCACCAGGGTGGTGGTGTCCGGCTTCACCGAGGAGATGATCTCGGCATAGGCCGGATCGGCCACCACCACAGTCGGTTCCGCGTGTTCGAGCTGGTGCTTCACCTCGGCCGCGCGGTACATCACGTTGATGCCGGTGAAGGCTGCTCCGGCTTTGAGCGTGCCGTAGTACGCGACCACCACGTCGACGCTGTTGCGAGCCATAGAGGCGACGCGGTCGCCCGTGGTCACTCCGAGATCGACCAGCAGGTTGGCGAACCGGTTTGCGCGAGAATCGAGTTCGCCGTAGGTCGTGACCTCGCGGGTACCGTCCGCCGCGTAGCTGATGAATGCGACCTTGTTCGGCTGAGTCCGCGCATGACGACGAAGTTGATCGCCGATGGTGGCGCGGCCGATGGGGGAGCGGTGGTGGATGGCAGTACCGGGCACGGCGGACTCCTGAAGGTTCGAGCTGTTAAAGGGCAGGGGAAAGGGCAGCGGAGTCGAACATCGGCTGCGAGAACGTCTCTGCCGCAACGATCTGCTCCACCGGATCACGGGTGAGCTTGCGGGGGAACGACTTCTCGGGATAGCCGACGGCGATGTGCGCGGCGGTGATGTAGTCGTCCGGGATCCCGAGCAGTTCGCGAATGGCGGCCTCCTCGTGGCACAGCAACGTCGTCACCGCGGTGGCGACGCCCTGATCGCGCAGGCTCAGGCACAGGTTCTGCACGGTCGGGTAGATGGATGCGCCGCCGACCACGGAGAGTCGGCCGAGTTCGTGGTCGGTGGGGTGCAGTCCGTCCAGCGCGGCGCAGACCACCACGATGGCGGGCACCTCGGCGAGGTGGCGGGCGAAGTAGTCGGCGTCCTGCACCGTCTTGGGCAATGCGCCGACGGCGACTGTTCCGCCGGTGATGCCGGCGAAGTAGGCGTCCCACATCGGCAGGTAGAGATCGGCGAGAGCCTGCTTGCGGGCGGCGTCGCGCACGACGATCCATCGCACGGGCTGACGGTTGCCGCCCTGCGGGCCGAAGCGGGCGACGTCGAACGCGGCCTTGAACACCTCGTCGGGAACGGGATCGCTGAGGTACCGCCTGCAGGTGCCGGTGGTGCGCATCGCCTCGGTGAGTTCCATGGGTGAATCCCTTCGCCTGTCCGCTGTTAGGTAATGCCTTGAAGCATCGTGTGGCGTGGGCCACATTGTCAAGAGTCAAAAAGCTGTGAATATCGAGATCGCGAATCCCTTGCGGGAAATTGCCTAACCGTGGTTAGTTGAGCTGTCGGAGTCGGATGGAGCAGTGCGCAACAGGAGGTACCGGTGTCCACAGACGCAGCAACGGCAGCGGAAACCGTGGGTGGGTTTAATCGGGACCGGCTCTCACGGGCTCTCTCTGCGGCCAACCTGCCCACGTTGGTGGCGGTGCTCTATCAACTGACCGGCGATCGCACGTGGCTCGCCGATCCGTATCGCCCCACGCGCAGTCGGGGCATGGACGACAACGACACGGGCGGATTCGACGACGCAGTGGCCGACCGCATCCGTGCCGCGGCCCTCGATGCAATCTGCGCGTTCCACGAGGGTGAGCCCATGGCGGTGCCCTCGCCGGACTCGGAGCACCTCGTCGAGATGATCAGCCTGGCCGTCGGCGAACAGGTGCCTCCCGAGTTCGGGGTCATGGTTGCCGAGGACATGGGCTTCGTAGCCGCGGACACTCCGGTGGCCGCGCCGAACGATCTGTCGGTCATCGTGATCGGTGCGGGTGTCTCCGGAATGCTCGCTGCCATCAAGCTGCACGAGGCAGGCATCAGCCACGTCGTACTGGAGAAAAACTCCGACGTCGGCGGTGGATGGTTCGAGAACACGTACCCCGGTGCGGGCGTCGACACCCCGAGTCACCTGTACTCCTACTCCTTCGCGCCGCGGGCCTGGAGCACGCACTTCGGCAAGCGCGACGAGGTGTGGGAGTACCTCAGCGACGTCGCGTCCGAACACGATCTGCGGCAACGCATTCGCTTCGACACCGAGGTGGCGACCGCCGAGTACGACGCGCAGAGGCAGGGATGGACCGTCGCGACGGTCGACGGCGAGACGCTGACCGCAGACGTGGTGATCACCGCTACCGGTCAGCTCAATCGGCCGAAGGTGCCGAATATCCCTGGACTGGAGTCATTCGACGGGCCGATCTTTCACACGGCGAACTGGCCGGCCGATCTGGATCTGACCGGTAA
Organism: Rhodococcus sp. 06-462-5; assembly: GCF_002258315.1. Classification (GTDB taxonomy): domain Bacteria; phylum Actinomycetota; class Actinomycetes; order Mycobacteriales; family Mycobacteriaceae; genus Rhodococcoides. Next base: position 35,197 of record NZ_NOYD01000048.1, read on the forward strand.
GCGCGTCGCCATCGTCGGTACCGGGGCCAGCGCCATGCAGGTGCTGCCGGCCATCGCGTCGACGGTGGGGCATGTCACGGTCTTCCAGCGTTCGCCTCAGTGGGTTGCGTCGAGCGACGTCTATTTCACCGAGATGAGCGACGACGCCAACTACCTGATGGATGTCGTTCCGCTGTATCGCCTTTGGTATCGCACACGGTTGGCCTGGAACTTCAACGATCGCGTGCACAGCTCGCTGCAGGTCGATCCCGAGTGGGAGCATCCGGCGCGCTCGATCAACCCGGTGAACGATGCGCATCGACGCGTGTTCACGCGCTACATCGAAGCCGAGCTCGAGGGCAGGCCGGATCTGATCGAGAAATCGCTGCCGGATTACCCACCCTTCGGCAAGCGGATGCTGCTCGACAACGGCTGGTACGCCGCGCTCAAGCGCGACAACGTCACCCTCGTCGCCAACGCCGTCTCGTCCATCACCACCAACTCGGTTGTGGCACGCGATGGTTCGGAGACCGAGGTCGATGTGGTGATCCTCGCGACGGGTTTCGAGACCCACAAGCTGCTGACGCCGATTGACGTGCGCGGACGATCGGGGGACTCCATTCGCGATATCTGGGGCCCGGAAGATGCGCACGCGTATCTCGGCATCACCGTCCCTGACTTCCCGAACTTCTTCATCACCTGCGGCCCCGGAACGGTGCTGGGCCACGGGGGCAGCTACATCACCATCGCCGAATGTCAGGTGCGCTACATCGTCGATGTGTTGATCGACATGGTGGACAAGCGAATCGGAGCCATCGAGTGCAAGGCCGACGTGGAGGCCGAGTACGTCCGCAAGCACGACGAGGCGCACGCCAAGATGATCTGGTCGCACGGAGGCATGGACAACTGGTACCGCAACGACGCCGGACGCGTGGTCTCGACGCTGCCATGGCGCATCGTCGACTATTGGGAGATGACGCGGCGAGCCGATCTCGACGACTTCGTCGTGGAGCCTCGACGGGATGAGGCTCGTTGATCAGTTGGACGTCGCCTGCTGCATCGAGAGTACGAAGCCGTGTCCGCTGCCCGCGTCGCAGATCATCGCCTCGACTCGGGAGTAGCAGGTGTAGCCGAGATGCGAAATGGATGTGTTGTAGTCCAGCGGCTGAGCATTCTCGACCCCGAAAGCGCCTTGGTTGAAGCACATCGGCGTCACCTTGCCTGGGTCCAGGAAGAAGCCCTTGCTCATTTCGTCCGCTGAGAAGGGCGGTTTGTCGCAGTCGGCACCGTCGGGTACCGGTGCGTCCGTGGCTTGGCAGCCGGACGAGAATGCAGTGGAGCCGAGTTTGCAGTAGATGTTGCCAGACGGCGACTTCCAGCCGACTTCGTTGTTGATCGCGGCATATCGGGCCGGGTCGGCGGGAGTGATCGGCGCGGAGTCGATCGATGGTGTCGGTGCAGAACCGGATTGGGACTCGGTGCCGCTCGTTGCTTGGGTTGGCGACGGTTGTGCTGCTGCGTCGGCGGATGTCGTTGGGACACCCACGACCACCGTGGGAATGACTGACGGCATCGCGTCCGTCGGTGCGGACGAATTGCTACATCCAACGAGGACCAGTCCGGCACACGCGGCGGCCGCGGAAATGATACTGGTGCGAATCCTGTTGCGCGCCATCAGTTCGACGTCGCTTGCTGCATCGACAACACGAACCCGTGTCCGCCACCGGCGTCGCAGATCATCGCTTCGACGCGCGAGAAGCACGTCATCCCATTGAACGTGATGGATGTGTTGTATTCCAACGGCTGCGCGTTCTCGACCCCGAACACTCCCTGGTTGAAGCATGTGGGAGTCACTTTGCCGGGTTCGAGGTAGAAGCCCTTTGACAACATGTCCACGCTGAAGGTCGAGTTCGGGGCACAGTCGGCCTCGGCACCGTCGGGAACGGGTGCGCTGGATGATTGGCAACCCGAGGAGAACGGTCCGTTGCCGATCTTGCAGTAGATGTTTCCCGAGGGCGACTTCCACCCGACCTGGTCGCCGTACGCGCTGTATCGGGCTGGGTCCACTGGGGTGATGGGTGCGGTGTTGCTCGCGGGATCGGAAGCCGTTGCACGGGTCCCGGCGGGGGCTTCGGCTGATTCGACAGAACCCTCGCTACCGGTCGCGGACGGTGCCGCGATGGTCACCTGGGGAGGCGCGGGTATCTGCGCGGCGATGCTGGTCGTGGGAGCCGGGTCGGCGGCGGGTGGATCCTGGTTTCCGCAGGCCGTCAGCGCAACTGTGGTGAGTACTGCGGCGAGCGCGAGTGTGCGGATCATCGAGAACTCCTTCATCAGAATGCGAGGTTGACGTCGCGGGAGATCATGAAGCCCCGGTCGCCGTCGTAGCAGGTGACGCCGGCTTCGGTGGAGCGACAGAAAGTGCCGGTCACTCCGATGATCTGGCCGTATTCCAAGACTCGAGGGCGTTCAGGTCCGCCGACGAAGATGCCCTGATTGGTGCAGATCTGTTCGACGGTGCCGTCCTGGCGAATCTGCACCCCGTAGGTGTTGTTTTCCGTGTTGAGGCATTCTCGGCCGGTGTTGCCCGGTACCGAGTACCTCACCTGGCAGCCCACGATGGTCCCGGGCGCATTTGAGGAGCTGAATCCGCAGAACACGTTCCCGCTGGGGGACTGAAAGAAATACTGTCCGCCGGCTTGCTCGAAATCGCGTGCATCGACGTTGACGTCGTCGCGGTTCGGGGCGGGCGGCACGGCTGCTGTGCCCTCGGCGGTGGGTGTTGCTTGTGCTGGGGTGACGACGTCGGGAGCCTGTGCGACTCCGTCCGAGCCGCTACCACCATCGGAGTCGGAGTACCCGTTTGCGGACGGAGCAGCCGCTGCGCTGGTGGCCGGAGTCGGTGGGGTGCTCGCCGGCTCGTCGGAGCTGCAGGCGGTGGTCGCCAGAGTGGTAGCGGTGATCAGTGCGCACATGGCCACGATGTTGCGGACTTGCCTCATTCGTTCGTCCTCACCGGTGGCTGCAGAGTGCATCACCTCTGACCATTGAATCGAACGGGCCAAGTGGTCTGTTAACGTCTTTCGTGTCACGACCCCATCACGAATCGGTATACGAGTGGTCCTTTTGTCGCTATGACTGCGAGGGTGGGTTCGGTAAAGACTGAAGAACCACTTGATGTTTCAGGTTCAACCTGGAGTTCTTCATTCGATGTCACGAATAATTCGGTATCTCGTTGTGCGACATGATCGAAAGGCGTGCTGTATGCGAAACTCATTGCGGCGAGCGGTCGTATCGATCGCACTGACAATTCCCCTGATGCTCGGCATCGGTACGGGAACGGCCGTGGCAGCTCCGCAGACCACGCTGCTCCTGATTCCGGTGGTCACCGGCTTCCAGATCGCCCCAGGTGCCGTGCCCGGAGGTTTGTTCCAGACCATTCCGATGAAGGCCACCGTGGGCGGCGAGCCCGGTGTCGCGCGCTTCTCGGCATCGACCATTGCGCCGTTCGCCGATCAGTATCCGTACAGGTACTTGAACCTGAACTGGCGAAACCTGGCGACAGGGGCGACGGGAGCCGCCGATCTGCGGCATTGGCAGGACGATCCGACACCGTCGCCGAGCGGACCCTACGGACGGGAAGATCTGCCCCTCGAGGTAGTCGCGAACACCGGACCGGGTCCTGTGGTGGTGACAGTGACACACACCAAGGACTACTCGAACGGCGGTCAGTGGGGCTCGCCGTACCTCGACACTCTTCTCCCCGGCGCGGGCGTGGTGCTCGTTCCCTGATTGGATCCCGACGGAAGGTTTCACGATGCAGCGATCGATACGACGGGCCGCAGCGGCAATTGCGGTTTCGGTACCGCTGGTCCTGGGTGCGGGCGTAGGCACGGCCACGGCCGCGCCCACGACGTCCGAGTTGCTGGTTCCGGTCGTCACCGGGCCGGAATTCGTCCCTGCGGGCGTTCCCGGCGGACTTATTCAGACCATCCCGATTCGCGCGGTGGTCGGCGAGAAGCCGGGTGAGGTGCGTTTCTCGGCCGCCGACATCCGGCCGTACTACTACCAGTTCAACTACCGGCACCTGACGGTCAATTGGCGCAACCTGTCCACCGGTGAGGCGGGTTCCGCAGGCTTGCGGCACTGGAACGACGAGATCGATCGGACGCAGCCGGCCAATCAGGGTGGTTCGCAGGCCTACCGCCTGCCGACCGAGGTGACGGCTCGGACGGGTGCGGGTCCGGTATTCGTGACGGTGACCCACGACCGCGAGAATCCCGATGCGTCGAATGCTCTCATCCCCGGCTTGGGTGTGTTGTTCGTGCCTTGATCCGATGTTCGTGAGACGGGGTCAGGTACCCAGATCACCCGCGATATCCGCGGCAGCGAGCATCGAGACAAGCAGCGGCACAACCTTTTTAGCAGCGATTCGATAATCTCCGCGGCCGTGCTGCTCGACGATGTTCGCCGAACTCAGCGTCTTGAGATGGTGATAGATCTGGCCGGACGAGCCGAGTCCCACTGCTGCGAGGAGATCTGCCGCGTTCGCAGGGCCTCGCAGCAGCGTTCGCACGATCTGCAGCCGCACTGGATGTCCCAGGGCAGCAAGGACTTCTGATGCCGACGGAACTGGTAACTCCACGATGGCGTCGGGGGAGTAGCCGATGTCCCAGCGGACCGTTCCGTGCAGATGCACGTCGCCTTGGTAGGCGACCATGCCGCCGGTCGACGGGGCGGCATCGAGCTGCTGGGGAGCGTCGCGTCGTTCCAGCTCGGCGACGCGGGCCTCCAGCTCTGCCAGTCTCGACTCGAACTCTGTGCTCACACCACGCAGGCTATCCGGTCGAGAACCTCGGGCGAGAGCATCGCCTCCACGATGAGTTGCTGCTGCACGCCGAATTGGGTCATGGCCTGATCGAATCTGTCTGCGGAAAGACCGTCGGTGAGCCACACCGCCGTCGCGACCGTTCCGTCGTTGCGGCGCAACTCGAATCCCTGGGTCAGCACACCGGGGAGGCTGCCCCCTTTGAAGCCGATACCGCGGACGCTGTCGCCGGCGGGTTGCCATTCCAGTTGACGCAGAATGGTGTCGGATGCCGCGCCATAGGTCCCGTCCGTGAAGGCGCGATACATTGCGTTCAGTTTTTCGGCCGAACCGCCGCGGAAACTGCTCTCGACCCTGGATACCTGGTCCTCGTAGGTCGGCACTTGCACGGAAGCCTCGGCCTGGGCCCGGAACTGAGGGTCGAATGCCCACTTCTGAGCGGTCTCCCAGGTATCTGCATCGGCGAGTTCGGGATCGAAGACCGAGAGCATGTCGGCCACCATGCTCGGTGCCTCGAAGTTCTCCCAACCTCCTGCGGCTGCGGCGTCGACGAGTGCTTGATCGCCGAGTCGGTAGCGGAGGTAGTCGGGAACCGAGTTGTCGCTCTCCTGGATCATGGCCGAGACCATGTCGTCGATGCGGACCGTGGCATTGGGGTCGGTTGCGTTGGTGCCGGCGTTCGCAATGCCCAACCGGGTCAGGGCATTCGGATGAGCGTTGGCGTCGGTACCGGGTACGTACCAGCGTTCCCAATCCGAGAGAGCAACTTGCTCGTTGGGGTCGATGGTGCCGCTCGCGACTGCCTGCGCGTAGGCGGCAAGATGCACCACCTTGATCGCGGAGGCGAGTACCTGCTCTTGGTCGGACCGATGTTCGACGGTTCGGCCGCGGCCGTCGTCGATGACGAGGCTCACGGTGTCGGGTGCCTGATCGATCAGTCCGATCCACCCGTCTTCGGTGGCGAGGTCGGTGGACGTGACAGGAGCGCAGTTCTCCGGACTGGGGGTGGCGGTGGTCGTTGCAGCTGTGTCGGTGTCGGTGGCGCATCCCCCCACCAACAGCACGGCTGCACAGGTAGTCGAGATCCAGGTCGAGCGTCGCATCGAGTTCTCCCATCAGTATTCCGTAATTACGGATAACCATAGAAGCTGATGTGTGGCGCGGCAACCCCTTCACAGGATCGAACCGTTCAAAACAGCGTCTGTGCGGTGTAGCGGCCGTGACGTGCTTCGTTGAGTCGGGCGCTCCAGCGCTGCACGAGCCACATTTCGACGAGCTCGGGGCTGGTGCCGATGTCGGTGGCCCATGCGGTGATGAGTTCGACGTACCGGTCGTACCGGCGGCGAGTAAATCCGGTGACCGACGGATCTTCGAGCCACCCTTCGTGGATGAGTGTCGAGACACCGTATTGGTCGATCAGCTGCGCGGGACCGCCGTAGACCGAGGCTTTCACTGCCCACAGGAACGTGGCCATGAGGGACATTCCGATGCCGGGTGCATCGGGCCAACCGGACCAGGTCGAGTTCGGATGGTCGGGCACTGCGCGGTTGCGGACGCAGCTGTCGAGCACAGAGAGAGTCTTGGCGACGGGGTTCTCGTCGGGACGGCTGAGGTGCGGGTTCAGGACGTCCGGGAATCGCCGCATCGCTCTGCGATGCCGGTGACTTCCCTGCCAGGCTGCGCACAGAAACAACAGACCGAGCGAATCATGTTCGCCTACAGCCAGATCGGTGCCAATTCGTAGATCGTTTCGCTGCACGGTGGCACCGCCGTACTCCACGATTTCTCCGTCGAGGTTGCGGCCGCGGAGTCGAAGGTTGTGACCTGCCCGGTCGAGGTGGCCGTTCCACCAATCCAGGTCCACCTCCACACCGTCGTCGAGGACATGCAGGTCGTAGCTGCGGTGCTGACACCACTGCACACAGGCCGTGGGCGGCGGGAACCCCTCGTCGAGTCGTGACATATCGCCATCGAAGCATCGGGTACCGACACAGTTGTTGGCGTTTTCGATGTCCCTGCGAACTGTCGGTCTCATATGGAACTGTGGGGTCTGATTAGCGATCAGAACGAACAGGGAAGTGCCGGTGACCGTTGCCGACAGGCCAGTTCGAACGGTAGATGCATCCGCGGGCGTGATCAGCTGTTGTCTATCGAAGCATCTCCGCGACCTGTGCGATCGCGGACTCGAAGCGCTCACGTCCGCCGCCGGTGTTCAACCCCCGCGCTGAACAATGAGGAATCTTCCCCGGTACGACATAGAGATCCCGGTCGATTCCTGAACGCGCCCAACCGTCACGAGCTGCGGTACCGAGCAGGAGAACGATCTCTATTCGTGGGCACAAGTCGAGGAAAGCCTTAGTCCATTGCACGGATCGAGTTCGCTCGGCAGGGGTGGAACCGCCATTCTTGATGCCTGCGACGGGGAAGGGAACTACATTCCAGTGGACCACGTCGGCATGTGAGACACCCTGGCGGTCATATGCTTCTCGGCAATTGCGAGCCGTTCGGTCGTTGTTGTCCAGGCTCAGCAGGCCCGATCCTGTGCCGCTCTCAGCTTTGGTGGAAGGGTTGTCGAGCAGCACTAACATTCGGGCGTTAATACCACCCTGGTCTGGATCGATGTAGGGGACGTGGCCGTGCGGGATACCGACGGAATCTGCGATGACGTCAGCTAGTGAGTTCAGCGGCCGGACGTGCGGGTCTCTGATACGAGCAATTTTTTCGGCCACCACATTGGGGTCTGCGTTCCGTCCGTTCGCCATGCGGTAAGGATTGCACGCGCTTCCGACACGAGAGCTGTTCTTCGGTGGTGACTCCACACAGCCGACCGGACTAGACGACTAATTCTCGCGTGAATTGCACGAACAGCGTCGAGCTGACCGCCGGCGTCCGGCACATCCAGACGGACCGGTCGGTGTGTTCGGTTATGGTGTGCAACAACGCGAGGAAGGCGACCAATGTTGGAAAGCAAGTCAGAGATTCCGTTCTGGACACTAGCGACGAAAGAAGCCGTGGCACCGCTCGTCACAACAGAGGACTCGATGACGACGGCGCGTCTGAACGAGTTGCGAACAGTGCTGGCCGCATTGGTCGATGCGCCTCTCGCGACACTGGAAGCGCATCCGATGCCGAAGTCCGCCGACCTGTCAGGCGGTGTGCATCTCGAGAGCATGAGTCCGCTCGCGACACACCTCTCCCAGTTGATCAGCCAGACTGCCAAGTCAGGTGGCAGTGGTGTCACGGACACAGGTGGGGAGGTGCTGTATCGCATGGTGGTGCCGGCGAAGGTGGCCGCCCAGTTTGGTAGCGGAGTCGTCAAATCCATGACATCCAAAGCCGCGACAGGCGGAGTTTACGGCGCTCTCGTGGGTTCGTCCGGCATAGCAGCCCAGGCGACGTTTGTTCCTGTTGCAGGTTCGGCTGCTGCTGGTGCTGTAGGCGGGTCGGCCGCTACGGCCGGCGCAGCTGTCGTCGGTGCAAGCGCTCTTACCGTCGCGGCCCCGTTGGTGCTCATGGCGGTAGCAGTCGGGCTCAACGCCCGCGCCGAGCGCAATCGCCAGCAGGCTCTTGACACGATCACGGAGATGCTCGGTGAGTTGAAGGACAACGCACTCACGGGCGAACGATCTGCGCTGAATGCGTGCATCCCGATTATCGACGCCGCCTCGGCGGTTCTTCTCGACGAAGGACGAATCGGGGCCTCACTCGGTCTGGAGACGGCGGTCTTTCACATCAATGTTGGGCTTGCGAATGCTGAAACACGGCTCGCTGCTTGGGAATCGGCTTTCGCGGGCTTCAAGGACGGCCGCGTCGAAATTCCTGAGCTCGAGAAGGCATTCAAAGGAATCGGCGGGCAAGGTGGAGAATTTCGTACTCACCTTGAACTGGCCAAGCTCTCGATCGATTTGAAGCAGCGGGTGACTGTTCTTCAAGCTGTCGAACACGCACAATCGGATCCGTCGAACTTATTCGAGAGTTTCACTCGCGCGCTAAAGCTCCACGACCAACGCGTCATTGCTTTGCAGCATCGTTTGTCGCGGCTTCTGCAGGGGTTGTCGAGTCTTGAAGTCGACCGATCGCATGGTGTACGCGACGTGGTGTTCAAGTCTAGTGCCGTGGATGCACTCCTGAGGACTTCACGCCGAGTACGCGAACTGCAGAACTCGGTCGAGCATCCCGGCGTACAGCCGGATGTCGCCATTGAGATTGCGCGTCGACGAGATGGTTCTATCGTCGTTCTTCCGGCACATTCGGCTTGATCGAACTTGACGAGGTGGCCGTTCCACCAATCCAGGTCTACCTCCACACCGTCTTCGAGGACATGCAGGTCGTAGCTGCGGTGCTGACACCACTGCACACGGGCCGTAGGCGGCGGAAACCCCTCGTCGAGTCGTGACATACCGCCATCGAAGCATCGGGTACCGACACAGTCGGCGGCGTTTCGGATGTCCCTGCGAACTGTCGGTCCCATATGGAACTGTGGGGTCTGATTAGCCATCAGAACGAACAGGGGAGTGCCGGTGACCGTTGCCGACAATGCTGTCGACAGGCCACTCGTCGACGTGGTGATCGATGCCATCGACGCGGATGCCGAGCTGTCCGACGAGGTCAAGTACTTCGTTCTCGCAGCCCTCGAAGGGCCGACAGCACTACAAGAGCTTCTCGACGGCATCTCGACCCCGCACGTTCCGGAGCCGTCGGGGAGTCAGCTCCTCGAAGAGCCGGTCGGTGCATTTTTGACCTCGATCACTGTCGCGGGATTCCGCGGTATCGGGCCCAAAGCAGCGCTGGAGCTACACCCCGCGCCGGGCATCACGATCGTCAGTGGCCGCAACGGATCGGGAAAGTCGAGCTTTGCCGAGGCCCTCGAATTCGCGATCACCGGTTCGAGCTACCGCTGGGAGAACAAGGCCAAGCTGTGGGCCGACACCTGGCGCAATCTGCATCGGGGAGATCCGTGTGAGGTGCGGGTGGGGCTCACGATCGAAGGGTCCGAACCGACGGTTGTCGGTGTCGACTGGACTTCCGATGCCGCCCTGAAGGGATGCTCCACCTGGACTCAGGTGGGAAAGCAGAAGCGCAGTACCGGTACCGATGCACTTGGGTGGAAGTCTGCCGTCGAATTACACCGCCCGATCCTGTCTTACGACGAAATCGGCGGACTGTTCGACGCGACGCCGTCCACCCTGCACGACGCCCTGGCCAAACTCCTCGGACTCGACGAGATCACCGATGCCGAGAAGCGACTGGCAGCGGTACTCAAGGAGATCAAGGGGCCCCGGCAACGAGCAGCGGAGAGCCTGCGCCAGCTCAAGACCTCGTTGTCGGATGCCTCGGACGATCGTGCGAAAACTGCTGCAGCCTTGGTCAGGAAGCGGGTTGCGGATCTCGACGCGGTACTGGCGCTCGCCACTGGAGCCGACGCATCGGCATCGCCCGCGCTCATCGGTTTGAAGCGGCTCGCAGCGCTGAGCGCCCCGACTCAGCAGCGTGTCGATGAGGTGGTGGCGGAGCTTCGGGAAGCTGCGGCCGATACTTCGGAATCCGCTGATGAGGCACTGTCGGTGGTCGAGCAGAGCAACGATCTGCTCGATGCGGCACTGCGACTCCACAGTGAGACGGGCACTATCGAGTGCCCGGTCTGCGCGACGGGGACGCTCGACGATGCGTGGGCCGAGCACTCGCGGGCGCAGCTTGCCGAGCAGAGCCAGAAGCTGGCCGCCTACAAGAACAGCCGCCGCCGACGTGATCACGCGCAACGCGCCGCAGTCGAACTGGGGAACGGAATCGCCGACGCCACCGCAGTGGAGGGCGTCGACCTACCTTCATTATCCGAGTACCGAAAGTCCGTCGCCCTGGCGCGAGAGCAACCGTCGATTTCTTCCGGTGTAGCGGATCATTTGGCTACGACGATCCCCGCGGTTATCGAGTCTGCTGAGGCACTGCGCACCGAGGCAAAGGAAGCGGCCGCTCAGCGTGAGGACACATGGGCACCGATTGCTGGACGTCTGGCCGCGTGGGCCACTCTCGAATCCGCGGCGCGACAGGCGGATGAGGCCGTCAAGAACGTCGACGCGGCCAAGAAGTGGATTGCCTCGCATGCCAAGCAATTGAGGGATCAGCGGCTTGCTCCGATTGCTGAACAGGCACGCGACATTTGGGCCGAGTTGCGCCAGGAAAGCAATGTCGACATCGGTGCTATCAACTTGGTGGGCCACAACACCAGCAGGCGAGTGGTGATGACTGGCACGGTCGACGGCGTGGACTCCGAGGCACTGTCGGTGATGAGTCAGGGCGAGCTGCATGCATTGGCATTAGCACTGTTCATACCGAGAGCGACTACGCCGAACAGTCCGTTCAGATTCATCGTGCTTGACGACCCGATCCAGGCGATGGATCCGGCGAAGATCGACGGCTTCATCAAGGTGCTGTCGACGCTCGCGAAGACCAGGCAGGTCATCGTGTTCTCGCACGATGATCGATTGGCCACTGCGATCAGGCAACTCGCCGTCGATGCGCGGCTAGTCGAAGTGATGCGCGAACCAGGTTCCAACATCAGTGTTTCCGAGACTCAGAATCAAGCGACCCGGTATTTCAACGATGTGCGGGCATTGGTGTTGGACGAGAATGTGCCCGAGGACGTCAAGCGGCGAGTTGCGCCGGGCTTGTTCCGGTTGGCGCTGGAGTCGGCCGCGCAACAGGTGTTCTATGCAAAGCAACACAGGGCGGGGGAGTCTCGGCTAAAGACCGAGGAGCGGTGGTCGGCGGTGCACAAGACTCGTAACAAGATTGCGCTGGCAGTGCACCAGGATTCCGAACGAGACCTATCGCAGTGGCTGGGCTTCCGCACCGAACGCTTCCCGACGCTCCATATCGCGAATGCCGGCACTCACAAAGGTGCAGATCAGCCGATCACATGGGAAGTGGTGAACGATCTGAAGAAGATGGTCGACGGGATTCTCGCCGAATGACCACCGCAACGTCGCCAGCGGTTGCGTTGAGGAACGCGGAACTGCTGCTGGACGGAAGTCACGGCGCTGCAGGTGGTTCCGCGCGTCTGGCCGCGTTCCTCGCTCGTCAGGCGTTGGAGGAGCTGGTGATCCAGCGATGCGTGGCGTTGGGTGTAGATATCGAGCGACCGAGTATGCGATCGCGTTTGGTGATTCTGCGGTCGCTCGACACAGCCGAGAATGCCGACGCTGCTGCGATGGCATGGAACAGATTGAGCAACGCATGCCATCACCATGCATATGAACTGGCACCCACGGTCGCCGAAGTGCGTCACCTCTGCGGTGTCGTTGCGATTCTGTTGGAAGGCGAATGACTACAGATCCAATTAGCTCCGGTGTGGCGGCGTTCATCGACCCGACCGACGACATGCTGAGAGATCAGTGGCTGTCGGTTCTTGCTCGCGAACATGTCCCTGCGGGTACTAATCAGAAGAACTTCGTTCAGTGCGAAGTCGTGCTGTGCTTCTGTGCCTCCCTGGTAATGGACTACAGCAGATACGGAAGCGCGTCGGCCTCCCGCGCGCCGTTCCCGGTGCAGGATCTGGCCCGGGTATTCAAACGTCCACCCACGTCGATCATCGCAAAGATGGCGAATCTGTACGGGACTCGAGCACACGGTGGCAAGCATGACCTCGAGGTGGCCGAGCGGCTGCGAGATCTCGATCTGCTGAGGGGTCTCTACTTGCGCATACTCGATGTTGCTCGGTCCCTCGGCATCGATCAGGTCGAGTTGCCAGATTTTCTTCACCTCGAGGATGGTTTCGCTTTACAGCTGGAGGGTCAGGCTGAACTCGATGTCAGTGTTGTCGAGAGTGAATTCGAACGAAAGCTTGAGCAGCACAAGCGAAAAGGTAGTACAACGGCAGTTTTGACGACGCAGAAGATGTTCACGTTTGCCGTGCGTGTGGGCCAGCATAGGTTCGCCCAATCGGTCCTAGAGAATCACCAAAACTGTTGCGTGTTCTGTGGACTCAGCGGCACCATCGCGGGACGACGTCGGCCGAGAATGATGGTGGCGAGTCATATCAAGCCGTGGCGTGATAGCTCGGATGATGAGCGGCTCGACTTCCGGAATGGACTCACCGCGTGCCCCACGCACGATGTTGCGTTCGACACCGGGCTGATCACCGTTAATCAGGATTTCAGTGTGAGCTACGCGCCTGGAGTTGAGAGCGACGTAAGAGCAACCCCGGCACTTCGGCACGCACTGGGCAAGCCGCCGCTGGGAGAGCGGATCTTCCTAGGCCCAGACTCGGTCGCTCCGGAAATGTCCTATCTGACCTGGCATCGGGAAAAGATCTACGTCGCTGTCTAATACGACAATTGTCAGTCATCATTGGGTAGCAATTCATCAGCGAACCAGTAGCTGCATCCCAGCTCACCGGTCGAGTGGGCACCCTGGTTGTCTCGGAACCACGTCACGCAGGTTTCCGCTGCCAGTCGTCGGTCCCGGGTGAAGAGGTATCCATCGGTGCAATCGTCGAAATGTTCAACCAAGTACCAGGTGTCGAGCTCGACGAAGTTCGTGGAGTAGTCGGCCAATCGGAGGTGACCCAACTCCGTGCGAGACCGACGCACCATGAATACGTCATCGGCCATGACCTGGAGCTGTGCGTTCACGACATCATCGGGATCATATTCGCTGGGAATGTAGTCGCTGGGTCCTAGGTCGATGATCAGCGCGACCGGCTTGTCTGCAAGCGATTCCGTCAGCCACTCGGTCATGTGAGTCCACGAGTCGACCTCCAGGCGTGTTCCTGTGGGGGTGATGAACGCTGCGAGTCGTGCACCAGGTTCGACCAGCGCCAACCAGCCATGAAGAAACTCTCCCTGGCCGAACAGGTTGAGATTCTCTTCGCCATCTCGCCACACTCGATCGGGAACAACCTGCCCGATGTGTAGTTCGTCGTCCTGCGCAATTTCCACCGACCAACCTGAGAAGTCGAACTGAAGGTCGGAGATGACGACGCACCGTTCGTCGTAGGTGGTGAGCGAGAAGTGCCAGCTGGGAGTGATGGACATGGGTGCTGGTTCAGTCGCAGGCAGGGCACCTGCACCGAGGAACGAAATTCGGTAGAAGTCTGCTCGGCTTGCTCGTATCCGAACGATCGAATGCTGTTCGCTGACCATATGTGCCGCTTTGGTCAAGGCGTCTGCTGCATCGACGCACGTTTGGCCGCTGCAGTCGAAATTCAGTTGTGGGAAACCAAGCGAGGACGCGGTCGGAAACGAGGTCTCGTTGGCGACCAAGCTCGAGTCGAAATCGAGTTCCGCGAATGCATTGTGCTGTACTTCGAGTGTAACTACGCAGTCTTCGTTGGTACGTGCGGACAACATGTCGGCGAAGTTTGGGGCAACCCAGTGGACTGTCTGATCGGCGTTGTCCCAGACATCCGTCCGGCAGATTTGTACCCCGAGAACGGGCCAGCGTAGTTCGAGGACGCGGGCGATACGCATTGCCAACGATCCTGCGTGGAACCATCCGGCATGGTCGATTTCGGCAACGACTTGCACCTGCTCTGTGGTGGTCGAACGAGCGTGCAGTTCTTCGGACCACTCCGTCATCTCCCGGAGTAGTTGCAGCGCGGCGTCGTTGAATTCGGCTATGGGAGCGTCGATGTCGATGCATGCGGTGAAGCCCGGGTCGCCGATGGGGATTCCCTGAAGACCGAAAGCCTTTCGCTCGGTGACCGCGTCCGCTTCCTCGACGGTGAGGAACACCCAGTCGTCGGAGTTGATGTGATCGAGCCTTCGCTCGATGTCCGGCACCCAAGTGCGCGACGGTTTGTCGAAGCGCTCACCGTCGGCAGGGTAGTCGGGGTCTAGCGACCGGACGACGGTGACTGCCTCGCCGTGTTCGAACGCTGCACAGTAGCTGTAGGACTCGGGACAGTCATCTGTAGGGTATTTTCCGGTATTCGTCATTGCACGACGTCGCTGAATACGAAATGGCATCGATGGCACAACCATCGCCCGTAGTCGTCCGGTCCGCGGTGTTCTTCGTTGTAGAACTTCCAGGGCGAAGGATCGGCGGGCAAATCCTCGATGTAGTAGCTGCGTATGTACTCGGCGGTTCGGCGGGCCCGGCATCGCGGGCACTGCGGATTCCCCGCAAACCGGAAGTCGAGGTAGTTGATGAAACCCCCTGTACTCATCTTTCCGTAACAGGGAGTGCAGAGTGCCGCTGGCCAATCCGAATAGTGATCGCCGACAAATGAATTGGCTTCGGCGAGGTGAGTGTGAATTCGTCCACGCGCATCGGGTCGATTCAGGTTGATTTGCTTGTCGCAGTGGGTACATCGGCCACCGCTGTCGAGTATCACCCGCGCTGCCTCTGCGGTGGTCGGAGGCTCGATCCCGAAGCCTTGCGAATAGGTCTGCCGCTCGCTGTCGAGGATGCTCAGTAGGTTCTGTGCCTGTTCAAAACCGAGAGGCTTGTGGACGTCAGGCAGGGATAGCCAGTCGGGGACCATCGGAAGCCGCCTCAAGATCCATTTCTGGTCGATTGAGAACGGACTGTCGTCGGTTTTTGGACCGATGATCTCGATGCATCCGAACACTTGAGGTTGCGTGTCTAGCACAGAGATCAATACATCGCCTTTTTGGCGGTCGTCGTCGTACTGCCATGGTGCGTAACCACAACCGGGTTCCATCAACGAGATGACGGCGTCTTTCCACGGCCGTCCGAACGCGACGGAAACCTGCTGGCCGGGGCGAAGCCGAATCGGTTCGGGAGGAGGGAACATCATTGGACTGATAGGTCCATCGTCAGCTCGTCCGCCAGTCCTTCGGGCAGCGGCACACGGTTGGCTCGTACGTCGGATTCGGCGTCGCCGCTGGTCCGAGTATCACCCATGACGACGCCGAACCACCGGTCGCGATCTTTGACGACCTTGTACATCCGTTCATCGTGCGTTCCACCAAGATACGGCTCGTACACGATGACGGGCTCGCCAGAAAGTAGCGCCGCTGAACCGAGACGATCGAGACGCCCGGTCCTCTGTTCCAATGTGGCAGGGTTCCAATCCAGATCGTGGTGGATGACATGTCGACACGCGGTGTGCAGGTCGACGCCCTCGGACATCACCGAGCTCGCGACCAAGACATCCGGAAAGAACGGGGAGTTGAAGCTCGCCATCAACCGTTGCCGAGTCTCCTGGCCGACTTCACCGTTGGCCAGCCTGACGTTGGGAGCGACGGTGGTGTGTAGAGGGGAGTGCTCAGCGGGGTCGATATCGTCGGTAGCGGTGTCGTCGACTGTGATGTCGCCGGTCCTGGTGCTCTGCAGGATCCCTAGTATCCGCTCGCGGTCTTCCGGTGTCCGCTTGGACAGGAAGCCAGCGAATGATTCGATTTGTCGACGTAGCGAGATGCCACCGGCTGGTGCAGTCTCGACACCTCGTAGAACGTCCTCGACAGTCATTGCGGGGGACAGGGGAGTAAATCGCACCAGGAAAGAATCGGTACGAAGGAACCGCACCACCACGTCCGCTAGGCCGTTGGCGGATTCGCCATCCAATGCACCAGACCAGCTGAGTGCAGCGTCCCGTATGCGCGTGTAACCGGCGGCGTCGCTCCTCAGCAGTCGGTTGCTGAGGCGGGCGAGCGCTGCACTCACCGCTTCCGGATCAGTGTCAGGCAACTCGAGCGCCGTAGCCGCCCGCTCTGTGGTTCGTTGTTGCAGAGCACGTGCGATGTGTAGTCGCAGTGCGCGGCCGGTTTCGCGGTAGAAGCAGAAAATGAGCACTTTGTGTCCGTTGTCCCACAGCCGAAGAGTTCGCTCGACCGTGGCAGCGATTTTCGGATGCAATGCGAGAGCTGAGGGTTCATCAGGGAGCTGCTGCTCGATACGGTCCAGGTACCACTGGACGGGTCCTGCTGCGGGGGCAGCCGGCTGGGGATGGTCGCTGTCCTCGACGTCGTCGAGGCTTGCGCTCCCGTCGGAACGTGTTCGTCGGTATGCCTCGAACGACGACGCGATCCCGTAGGAGAACAAGGAGCGCGTCGATCCGGTGGAGTCGCCGGATAGGCGAGCGACTGCATCTGCGCGGCCGGCCAGTAGGAAGGGCAGCATGGCGGTGCCCTCGATGGGTAGTCCGCCTTCTCCTGCCGACGAGTCCAGAATGGCGGCGCCTGCGCGATAACGTCGACGCTCCAGGTCATTCGGTTTGAGGTGACGGATCACCCACGGCCGCAGGGCAATTCCAGCTATCGTATTCGCCTGCTGCGCTTCGATACCTGACGCGATTGCCGCACGACCGGCGCTGGTCAGCGTCGCATGATCAGCCGCCGAGAAGTTGGACAGAGAACCGAGCTCGGCGTCCGCAGCCGGGTCTATGGCGGACCACCTTCGCTCGAAACGCAGCGCTGCCGCCCGGGCAGTGTCCAATGACTTGCCCAGGTTGCCGATGGAGTCGTCGAAAGCTGCACGATCGTCTGGCTTCGCCCAGCGGACCCCGTTGAAACGGCCCAGAACACTCAACAGTTCGTGATGCCCGAGCTGGAACGGCGTCGCAGTCATGAACAGCATTCGCTCGAACATGCCGCCAAGCGGGCCGCGGAGCGCGTCGGCATCACTGGCCGCATCTTCGTTTGCGAACAGCCCTGACATCTTGTTGTCGTTCTTGACGTGATGCGCTTCGTCGAGAACGAGCAGGGGCAGGGTGACATCGAGCCGACGCAATCCCTGGGCCCAGGCTCCACGCATGGCGGTGGTCAACTCGCGTCGAGCCGCCGACAAACGCTCCTCGAATCGCGCAGATTGATTGATCGGCAGCAGCGTCAACGCTTCTCGAAGTGGTTGCAGAATGCTGGTGTCGATTGCATCGACGAAAGCCGCAGGAACTGGATCGTCGTCGAGCGGCATCGAGTCCGAATGCTTGTTCCACAGTTCCAGCCACCGGCGTTCGGGGGCCTTCAGTAGACGTTCGACAAGCTCAGTGTCCCTGAAGCGCCTGTCACCGAGAAGAAAGTAAGCATTCTTTGCGGTGGCGGGTCGACGATTCTCTAGTTCCTTGCGTCGACGCACGGCGCGGGCGAGCAAAGCCAACCGTACGAACGGGTCGCTGGTGGTCCGGGTCAGCGCTCCGTGTGTCAGGAAGATGATGTGCTTGCGGCGTTCCGGAGGGTCGTCGAGAAGTTTGAGGAACTCGATTCCGTGCCGAATCGCTCCCGACACTCGGATGTCCGAGGCATCGCCCACGCATTTTTGTGCGAAGACATTCCACTCCCGCGGCCATTTGTCGGCCACCGACGACGGAACCATGACCACCACAGGCCGCTCATGACCTGTCTCGCGCACCACCGAGGCGGCAACCGCGAGCGCCACAAAAGTTTTGCCCATGCCTACTTCATCGGCAAGCACCAACCCCGGCTGATCGGCGAACCGGCGAAGGATTTCCTTGGCAGTCTTCTGCTGACGAGTGGAGTCCACAAGAGGAAGGTTGTCGTTGGCGAGATCGATGTCAGAACTTAGATTCCACATGACTTCCGGGCCTCCTCGAACGCATCGGCAACGTAGAGGAGCATGTCACTTTCGACACTTTCGACTGCCAAAGTTTCCTGAAGCGAGCTGATTTCGGTCAGTGCTTCGGTCACCACCGCGCTGGCATCCTCATAATCGACGGCCCCGAAAGCAGTGCGCCAGTCGACAGATCCCAGAGTGAGTGCGATCTCGGCGAGCAGGAAGTGGGTTTCGCTGACCGATCCCGGTGGCGTGCCAACTCGCTTTTCGGACGAGGTGGACAGTTGATCCACAGTAAGAAGTCTGCTGATTTCGACCGGGCCAATGACACCGAAAAGCCTGCTGCGCAGCACTTCTATCGAGGTGACCCGACGGCTCAGACGCTCACGCATTGCCCAGAGCGCTGCCGATCGCGCTCGTGTCCTCTGCAGCAGCAAGCCGGTCGCGTCGTGTCTCTTGAGCGCATCGCTGCTGTCCACACCCATGATTCGGCGTGCCTCCTCCTGACGTAGGCGGCGTTCCACTTCCACGGGTATCGGCCGAGTACTGCCGAGTGCATCGAGAAGTAGATCAGCCGGCAGATCCGCGAGATCGGCTGGGATGGGCAGCATGCTTGTGTCGTCGACGTTGCTGACCCATTGCGCCGAACGATGACCCTTCTTGTCGATCCACGTCACTTCGACGAACGACGGCACGGACGACCTATCGATGTCGAGGGCGACGTGGGGTGGCTGTGCAAGGGACCGCCAGTTTTGATGGTCGAAAGTGTGACTGCCAGCAGGTACGGTAATCGTCCAGGCGTCTGGCTCACCACGAGCAACCTCGAACCACAGCAGGATTCGCGCTGTTGTGGCTGTGAGTTCCAACGCGCACCAGGAGAAAAAGAGTGGCACGGACGGAAGTTCGATCTCGTCTTCATCGTCGATGACTGTTTCTACGGCTGTGAGATCAACGGACAGCCTGCTTTTGACCAAATCTTGGAGTGCGCGACCGGTGGGCGATTTTCGTGGAGCGCCGATCCACACATTCAACTCGCGGTGGCCGTGAGCGGGCTTCAATCCCCAACCCGCCGCCGTTGCGTTGGACGACCCGATGAGTCCAGCAACCCACTCGTCGTTCTCGAGCAGTAAAGTCTTAGCGTGCAATGCACGAGGTTCTTTGTCGAACGGTTCGAGTTCGCGCACCCGATCCACTTGGGAAGCGAGCTCTTCCGGTGCCATGAATGCTCCAGCTCGATCTTTGCCGACTACCGCAGTGACTTTGCGACTGGAACTTGGCTGCCCCGTCAGCAATGCGCGGACAGCGGATACCGCCGTATCACTGGTGGCAGCATCCCAGAAGGGTGACAGGATCGACGCTCGTAGTGGCTTCCTGGTCGTCCGCCAGACGGATTGATATACGGCGAGCGGAGATCGGCCGGGGGCGGACGGAGCCACCGCAAAGTGGACCGCGGGACCGTTCGATGTGGTGGGGGCGTGCTCGTCGATGCGTGCTGTCACCCGGTCCAAAGTGTCGAGGGCACGGCGTATGGCCGATTCGGCCGCCGCAGGTAGCAATCTGAGGTAGCTGCGCAACTCCTCCACGATTCCCAGCAAGACGGCCTGTGGCACCTGACATCCTTCGCTGATATCGAATGCCACTGCGGTTTCGATCTTGTGGCGGTAGCCCGCCGGTGTCAGATTGGCCGACCCGACGACGATACGGGCGTGCCTCTCCCACAGCAGGACAGCAACTTTGGAGTGAAGCAGTCCAGTGCTGACCGCCACCGGGATGAGGTCCCACCTCAGATTGCGGTGATCTGTTCGGGTTCCGCGATCGACAAGCACCGAAACAGCCGTTGTTTCACTGAGACGAAGCTCTTCTTCCAGCGTGGCCGCAATAGTGCTGATCTTATCGCCCTCACCTGTGACGGCAGATAGAGCGAGGAATCTGCTGAGACAGTCATTGGTGAAGAACTCTGGCTCGAACGTATAGGTCGTTGCCAGACACGCAACTGCGGAACCGCTACCGGCGGGCGCTGACCAGTGATCGAGTAACTTCGACGTGCTCACAGACCACTGTCTCTCAAGAATCGGCGGAGGGCGTTGACCCGGATGGGATGAATGAATGGCCCGTCGATCGTGGGGCGCACGGTCACCCCGTATCCGGGGCGCACGAGCCAACCGTCCTGATACGGCTCGAACCACGAGCGCTTCCCGAGCGGCGGTTTGGATTTTTGAATTGTTTCGTGATGACTCCGGACGACTTCGGCGAGTGCCGCAGGCGTGTGAGTCTCGGCGAAGTCCGCGAATCGTACGTCGAATTTGAAGGTTGGTTCCAGCGGCGCGAGGGCTCGAACAGCTCGTCGATGCATCGCAGGGAGGGTGTTGGCGGCGTCGACGAAAGTCTGATCACTGGAGAGCGAATCGAATTTTAAAGGTGTCGGCTGGATCGCATTCGAGAGGTAGCACAGGGTTCGGAAGCACGCATCCAAGGTGCGGGCGAACGCTTCATAGGCGACAACTGCGTCGAGTACCTCCCGAAGGCGGGGAGATGCACTACCGATGAGGTCGGCGACTACGTCGCTTTCAGAGAGATTCCCAACGTCCAAGGTGGGGATCAGGAGCAGGGCAAGCTCTGACCGCAACTCGGGGCCGCCCTCGAAAGCTGTTCTGAGTACTTGACGCTCAAGTTTTCCGGCACCGTCGGGGTCTAAGTTTTGGGCAAGTTTGTGCACTGCACGGCCGGTAGGGGCCACATCGCAGCGTCCCTTGTCCAAAGTTCGACGAAGTGCGAGCCGCAGGTCGTCTCGTAGCTGTCCACCGTCAGTGCCCGGTGTGCCGTCGATGAACCCGGTCAAGCTGGACTCCTGCTCCCAGGCGCGCACGAGTTCACCCTGCCGTTCGCCCGCACCGAAGTTTGGCGTCACTATTCCTAGCGCAATCGCCAAGGGCTTGTAGACACCGTGAAATCCGAAGACCGCGGGCCCTTTCAGGTAAGAGTTCGCGGACAGCCTGTCCCGGCGACCGATGACCGCCCGAGCCTTCAGTAGGCCTGGAACACCTCGCAACGACGTGTTCGACGACCGCGCGAACGCCTCCAAAATGATCCACTCGAAGGCGATTTGAGGTGTGGTTACGCCATCTTTCGAGCTCTCGGCGTCAACGCTGTCGCAGATGACGCCGCCCACAGCGATGGCGGTGAGTAAGCGGAACCGCGCCATTCTGGCTCGCAGATCGGGGACGAGTTGGTTCGAGAGCTGTTCCGAGATGGTGCCGACGCCCATCGGGTCGAGGCTTCCCTCACCGGCTACCGGCGGATCGAACTCAGAGAGGTGCGGGAGCGTGAACCCGGCGAGGGGTGAGGTCACTGAAACCGCTCATTGCGGGATGCATCTAGAACAAGGGCCACGAGTCGGTTCTACCAGCTAACGATGCTTCCGCGCAGGATTCCGCCCAACGCAGTCGAGCGATGCCGGCCTAACTGCTTGGACGAGCGTGACCGGCGACGCGGGCAGTAGAACCTCAAAACAGATGGCCACCCCCGTCCCACTGGGGACACGCCAGTCTGGACTCGGACGGTGAGGAGGTCCTGCCCGAGGCTCACTACGGGACACCGGATGAGTTCGATGGGATTCTGCGGTTCACAGCGGTCATCGATGCGCGATAGACCTCGGTCTTGATGAGGCGGTACGGCATCGACGGTGCGAAGCCTCGCACGTTGTCGCAGGTGGCGGCGGAGATGAACCTCAGGCTCTTAGTCATCGCGAGCCTTGCGAAGTGGGGTGAAGTCGTCGGAGCAGGAGGCGGGGAGGTCAACTGATCAGCTCAACGGGTGAGACGGGACGCAGATTAGGCGAAGCGCCCAACACGTAATGGTTTGCAGTCGCCGACCGACAACACGGTATGTAGTTCGTCAGCGTAGTCAGATTGTCGACTTTGTCTCTTTCATGTCGCGTGTCTGGCACAGTTTGGCTCAACAACGAGGAGGGGGGACGGTTCGATGAATGGGTCGACGTTCCGCAGGGAGTGGTTGTCAGATAAAGAGTTCGAGATTGGACGCCGACTGGAGAAGGCATCGTTGGTGGTCGAGATCAACATCGACGAGAACGAACTGCGTGACCTTCAGACGATGTACGGCGGACAAGCAGCTGAGATGTTAAGAGTGGCGGTACCGCCGGACAAGATCATCACGCGCTATCCAGCGCTGACTTTGGCCATCTTGGCAGGTCAGGCGTGTTTAGGGTACGAGCAGCATCGATACTGGAACGAATTTTTTCTCCAGCTGAACCTCCAACGCGATCAGCTGTTCGAACAGTCCCTTCGCAGGGCCCTTCGGCCCCTGTTGAAGCGGTTTGGCCTACGGGACTTCCCTGAGCTCAAAAATGATTACGTCCAGCTGATGGCCTTGCATTCGGCGTTCCCCGTGTACTGCATGGGGGATATCGTTGTGCTTTTGGAGCAACGTCTGGTCAGCGGGACTGAGATGACCGGTGCTGCGGTCATTGAGTGGCTGCATGAGCCAGGTAAAAAGCACCGGATGAACAATCTCGATGTACCGGTTCGAAATTTCATCCAATTTGGTGGCCAGCTGGCTGTTGATGTCATCAACCGCATCATCGAGTTCATTGCATTTACCGCACAGACCGAGGACTGGTCCGCGTCCGAGATCGATCTCGAGACCGCCACCACTGGTCTTCCAACTCTGTTACTGGACCGACTTATAGAATTGTTGAAGGAGCGGCCTTTTGGGAGTGGCACGAAGGGGGCAATTTCTAGACAGCGCCGAATGCGGAAGCCGAGTATTGCATATATACCGCTCGATCGGCAGGTCGTTGTGGAGGTGCCGTACCCAGAGCTGACCCCGATGGAGCCGTGGCGTCTCTCTTTCGATGGTGAGACTGTTGAGGTTCTTGCAGAGCCAGGGTGGGGAGTGCCGGCCGGTGATGAGCATCCGCCCACTGTGGTGCCGGTGCAGAGCCCTGTACGCGAAATTCTGATGCAACACCTAGCTAGCGGCGAACGAGTTCAATTGCCGGTCGTAGATAAGCGAGACCCACTCCTGATCTTCGACATTGATGGACGTTGGATCCCAAAACACACAACTCTGCCCAGAAGTAGTGTGCTCGCTCTGATGCCGGTGGACTCTGTCGTGGTCGAGGCCAGCACCGGCGATAAATTGGAGCCATCCGGACCTGTCCTTCCGCCGGCCGGATGGCGCGGATGGGTCGTAGCGGAATTCGACTTGTCGGGTTCTCGCGGGATTGCTCTGGAGCGGGACGGTGTACACACAGCAGGCGCGTCTCGTGAGATTCGTGAACCAACAGCTCCGGAGTTCGAGCATGGAACCCCGTCGGCAGGACTTCAGACTTTGAACGGTTTGACCGTGTACGGGTCGAGACCCGAAATCATCCTGCCCGCGAACCCCGGCCAGCAACCAGTCGAATGGCGGATCAGGATACGACGTTCCGACTCAGCCCTGTGGCTGGTCGACACTGAAGTTCAGGGCGAAGACGAAGAGCAGGTCATGGATCCTTTTGTAGGGATCGATGACGCCGTGCTGGGTCTTTACGAGATTCAAGTTGCGGGTCCCGTGGGGTCAGACATCCGACAACAAGCGTTCTATGCGGAGGGCATCGAAGTCGAATACAGTCGTCCCTTCCGGTGCCCAGTAAAGGGCGGTTTGGAGCCGGTAACAGCGACTACCAGTAGCGAGTGGGACCTCCGTGTTGAGAAGCCGTTAATCGACTTCGCTGTCACGGACCGCGACAAGCTGGTAACCATCACTCAGGGCTCCCTGATCCATCGGCTGCGATTGACCCCTCCCTATTTGCAGATTCGTGCCGATGTCGTCGGCACGCCGGCGCTGTGGCTCAGTCACGCAGCGGTTCTGGCACCGGCGGACTTGGAAGCGGACCGCGACATTTCGCTGCACGCTCCAGGCGCAGAAGCGGCTGTGTTTCAGTTGAAGACCGAGAACGGCAGGCTGCTGAAGGACGTCACGCCGAATACGCCTCACTATGAATACTTTCAGACCTCGAGTCGCATCTTCTACGACGCCGTGCGTTCTGCCGGTTCGTGTCGGATTGTTGCGTTGGTCGATGACGAGCAGGGACGAACCGTCGAGATAGTTCTCGTGCACGTTCGGCCCACCGCGTTGTGTACCGGTGCACAGGTGAGCGGTGCTTGCTTGATTCTCGAGAACCCCGCGGACGAAGAAGATCTTGCTGTCAACATCTGGGCGAAGACAGCTCCATGGAGGCAAGTGCAGACGGTCGCCGTCGCGAACGGACAGGCTGAGATACCACCGGACTATCTGAATGCGGGCCCTCTGCTGACCCAGGTGTTCGTAGACGATCCGTGGGTCTCGATCACTCCTCCTTCGTGGCCCGACACGTTCGCGATCGAGGTCTTTCAGACCGGTTGGATGAGAGACGAGGATCGCGGACGCGACAATTTAGCACGCTTCCTAGCTGCAGCTGGGCCTGCGCCGTCGGGGGCTATCAATATGCCAGAGGTATGGTCGGCCCTCGCCCTCTTGCCTCTGGAGTCTGAGGACGTACACACCCAGCAGTTGAGGTCAGCACTCAGCCGGATCCTTGGGGAGAATTCGCGTGCCGCTCTGGAAGCCCTGGGAAACAGCACCATTCCGTTGCCGGAGATGATGTCGCTGTTGATACGAACCGGACTCGTCTTCCGCAGCTTTGCGTCTGAATCGACGTTGAACGATCTGCATCCAAATCCTTGGGTCGGTTGCATGGTCGAGATGGCAGATCTGCCCTCCCTTTACGAACGACGTGACTATGTCGGCGGGGAGAGAACGCAGACGTTGGACTATTTGGAGGATAAAGGCGGCATCACGTTGATAGAAGTCCTCAGCCATGGAAAATCCCGCGAACTTTACGAGGGTGTCTTCGATCGTCAAACAATGATGTTCGATGCCCTTCCTGCGTCCAGAGTGGAAGAAATAATCGAGAAGGCACGCTTTGTGCCCGGCGCACTGCTCGATATCGATACACGGGTCAGTGCAGTTATCGACGCATTCCACGCGCGCGATGACTGGACTCGTGAGGGCTGGTCGCCTTCGTTTGGCTCGGCGACCGTGCGCGCACTGGATGTTATCCGGCGGACTCGCGGCCAGATACATCGAGAGGTCACCGCTCGGAACGAGAAGCTGGACGGTGTCGATACAACGGCGAACCGCTGGATGTTGATGCCGCTGCAATCATTGGCCATGGCCGTCCTCGCGCGGATGGATGCTCACGGATTGCTCCGCCACTCGCCGCTCACCACTGACTTTCAGGAATCCTGGGCGCGTCTCGCTCGAATGTGCCCTGGTCTTGTCATGACCGACTTGCTGATCGCCGAAGCCTTAGCAACCCACGCCAGCCATGGTGATTTGATCGGAGAATACAGATGACGGATCGCCTGGATCCCCTAGCGGCAGCTGAACAGATCGACGGTAGCTACAAACGATATTTGAAGACATTGCTCGGACCAAGCGACCCGGCACTAGCGAATGCGTTCGACGAGGCGATCGACGACACCCGCCTGCTGACGAAGGGGCCGCTACTGGAACTAACTCCTCCTTACGCGCCAGGTAAGTCCCTGCCTGATCTGATCGCAGAAGGCGTTCTCAGACCGGGCTTAGCGGATATCTTCCCAAACTCGACCACTCTCAACAGGCCGCTCTATGAGCATCAAGAGCAGGCCATCCGCAAAGTCGTGTCTGGTCGAAACATTGTGGTCAGCACCGGAACAGGTTCAGGAAAGACCGAGAGCTTTCTGCTGCCGATCATCAATTCGTTGATCTCCGAGCGGGAAGCCGGCACTCTCGGCCCCGGTGTTCGCGCCTTGCTGTTGTACCCCATGAACGCTCTTGCCAACGATCAGCTCAAGCGCCTTCGTCATCTGTTGAAGACCCTGCCGGACATCACCTTTGGTAGATACACCGGTGAGACTCTGGAATCTGCTGCCAAGGCTGCAAATAGCTTCCAGTCTTCAAATCCTGGCGAAGAACCATTACCGAACGAGCTCTTCAGTCGTGAAGAGATGCGATCAACTCCACCTCAAATTCTTCTCACGAACTACGCGATGCTCGAGTATCTGCTGCTTCGGCCTGCGGATCTCGATCTATTCGACGGCCCATCCTCAGGACATTGGCGTTTCATCGCGCTGGATGAGGCGCACGTCTACGACGGTGCGCAGGGGTCCGAGGTAGCACTGCTGCTCAGACGATTGCGACAACGAGTCGCGCCTGAGACGGCCCTCCAGTGCATTGCAACGTCGGCCTCGTTGGATGGCGATCCGGACGAAGCCATGACATTCGCTCGAAACTTGTTCAATGCAGAATTCGAGTTCGTTCCCGGCGATAAAGCTCGTCAGGACCTTGTCACACCTACTCGTCTGAAGCGGATGGAACCTGCTTCCTGGCAGATGACCGACGATGAGATTGTCGAGTGGGCGTTACCAGCCGCCGAACACAGTGCAATCGCCATGCGCACGCACCACAATGACGTGGCGGAAGCGCTTCACACCGAAAGAACGATTACTGCACTCCGCGAGGCGCTGTCGGATGGGCCGATTGACGCCTTTGCACTCGCTGAGCGGCTCTGGCCCTCTGATACTTCTGCGGATCAGAAGCTTCAATCACTGGTTGCGCTGGGATCGTCAGTTACCGACAGCAGTGCAAATCCGGTGCTCTCAGCTCGGTACCACATGTTCGTGCGCGCAACCGAAGGCGCGTTTGTCAGCTTCGGCGATGACGGACCAACCGTATTGCTCGGACGACACGAGATTGACCCCGTATCGAAGCGAGCTATGTTCGAGTTCGGAACCTGTCAGCGTTGCGGCGCGGTGCACCTCGCTGGCGACGTTGATATCCGAAAGAACGGAAAATTCTTCGTTCCGACTGTTCGAAATGATGCGTCGGTCAAATGGTTGGTTCTCACCGACGCTTCGAATGCCAGCATCGACGAAGACGAGGAAACCTTTGCGGATAGTGAAGTAAAGGACGACGCCGGGGTGCGATATCTCTGTGCTGGCTGCGGATTGCTGACAGACGCGGAAGGAATCTGTCCGGTAGCCGATTGCCCTGGCGGCCCCACCAAGCGCGTGCGTGAACACCGTGGAACGAAGAAGGCCATGAGTACCTGTACCGAATGCGGTGCGCGCGCGAGGCAACTGATCAGACGACTACGGACCGATGTCAATGCGGCACCAGCTGTCATCACAACAGCCCTTTACCAACAACTACCTCCGGCTGAGTCCGGGCCGAGCCGAGAACAGGTAGGTGAGGGACGTAAGTTGTTGATGTTCTCCGACTCTCGGCAGGCGGCCGCCTTTGCTGCGCCGTACCTTGCTCGCACGTACAGCCGGCTCCTCGAACGTCGCTACCTCACTATGGCCATGCGCGACAAAAAATATGCCGATGAAGATCTCACTTTGGAGGACCTGGGGATAGTTGCGCGTAAGAAGGCAAAAGACGCGCATCACTTTTCGGAGAGTGTCGGCCGGGTTGCGCTTGAGAAAGCTGCGAACGAGTGGGTCATGGGCGAACTCGTAACGATGGATCACAAACAGTCTTTGGAAGGTCTGGGATTGATGCGAGTCGCTATCGCAAGGAAGCGTGGCGTCGATCCTCCGAGAGCTCTTGTCGGTCTAGGCTTGTCAGAAGCGCAAGCATGGGACCTTCTTGACGAGTTGCTCAAAACAGTTCGACTCCAGGGTGCCGTCAATCTCTTGGACGAAGTAGACATCCGGAGTGAGCGGTTCGAGCCTCGGAATATGCGGATCCGCATTACGCGAATCGGATCAAATTCCAAGACAAAAGTAATTTCTTGGCTACCTAGTGGGAAGCACTCGACCAACAACCGTGTCCGTTTCGTCTCGAAGGTGTTGTTGGCTTTAGCTTCGAATGCCGATCCAACGAAGGTGTTGGACGGGTGCTGGCGCTTTCTGTCGGAGCATGGATACGTTAAGCACGAGCCCGACAAGTTCGAGGCAGACGCCTACCAGATTGATCACACCCTACTGAGGGTTCGCAATGGGCTCGACTGCGGCTGGCTTCGGTGCAATACCTGCCGGCGTGTGACGCCATTCTCGGTGCACGGTGTGTGTCCGAATAGCAGCTGTCCTGGTCTACTTGTGCCGTACGTAATTCCATCTGTAGACGAGGATACGAACCACTACCGCAACTTGTACGGGACCCTAAATCCTGCGCCGCTATCTGCGATGGAGCACACTGCTCAGTGGACTGCGCACGAGGCAGCCGAGATACAGCGTGACTTCGTGCAAGGCAAAGTCAACGTTTTATCGTGTTCTACCACTTTCGAGCTCGGTGTGGACGTCGGCGATCTCCAGTCAGTGGTGATGCGAAATATGCCACCGAAGACGGCCAACTATGTTCAGCGCGCGGGTCGCGCAGGACGCCGTGCAGCCTCTGCTGCACTGGTTCTCACGTATGCAAATCGAAGCTCACACGATCTCGCCAAATTTCAAGACCCAAAGTCGATGATCAACGGGCATATGCGGATTCCGTGGATCCCCATCGAAAATGAGCGGATCGGCCGTCGGCACGCACATTCCGTTGCGTTAGCCGCATACTTCCGCCATGGGTTCGAGGCGACGGGTCTGCCCTGGAAGCAGGCCGGAGAGTTTTTCCGCTCACCATCGGACGCCGTTCAATCGCCCGCCTCGCTGGTTAGATCATTTCTCACCCCTGTGCCGCGCGAAATGAACGAAGACTTGCTGCGGATTCTCCCTCCTGAGGTACAGGACGAAATCGGCATCGATTCTGGGGAATGGGTGAACTATCTTTGCAATTTGCTGGATACGGTTGAGCAAGAAGTTGAAAACGACTTCCAGGTGTTTCGTGAACTCATTGAAGATGCCAAGAAGTCCGAAGAGTTCCGCTTGGCGGATCAGCTCAAGAAAACCCTCCGTACTATCGATCAGCGCCAACTTCTTGGATATCTTGCGAACAAGAATGTACTGCCGAAGTATGGCTTTCCTGTGGATACTGTAGAACTTCGTACACTGCATTGCCAAGAACCGATCGGCTCGAAGTTAGAGCTGTCGCGAGACCTGAGTCAAGCGATTTACGACTATGCACCCGGAAACCAGATCGTCGCTGGGGGCAAGGTGTGGACATCCGGCGGCATACATCGGATCCCCAAGCGTGAACTCGAGCATTTCGAGTATCGGGTATGTAAGAGTTGCAATAATTTCGAGGCGGACCACGTGCTGGGTACAGCTGAGGTGTGCGCCAAATGCGGGGAGCCGCCCGCGCCGACCCGCAAGTTCATCATTCCAGAGTACGGGTTCGTCGCAGAGCGAACCGCGACTGATGTGGGCACGGCGCCGCCTGAACGTAGGTGGAATGGGGCGAGCTACGTGGAAGACATCGGTGAGGTCGTCGATACCTTCACGTGGCAGTCAACCGGCGGTATCGCCGTCGCAGCTAAGGCTGGAATTCGAGCGAGTATGGCAGTCATTTCGGAGGGTGAAGGAGCTGGCTTCACTACTTGTAAATGGTGTGGATGGGCGGCACCCTATGTTGGGCGGCGGACGGTTCGAGTGCACGATCGGCCGATGACCGGCCGGCCGTGTGAAGGGCCGTTGGAGTTGGTGTCGCTTGCGCACCGATACCAAACGGACGTTGCCGAATTCACGTTTGGCAATGTGGCCTACGACAAGGAGACAGAGGCCAGATGGCTGTCGGTGCTCTACGCGCTCCTCGAAGGAGCATCGAAAGTCCTCGAAATCAGCCGCGATGACATAGATGGCACATTGTCTTGGACGGCTGACGGACGTCGAAGCATCGTCCTTTTCGATACAGTTCCCGCCGGTGCCGGTGCCAGCAAGAAGATCGCCCAGAACCTTGAGGTTGTCTTGAAAGGCGCTGTAGAAAGGCTCAACTCGTGTGACTGTGGTGAAGAGACGTCGTGCTATGGGTGTCTACGGGCGTACCGAAATGCCCGCTATCACGACCGACTGACTAGAGGCGGAGCGCTGACGATCTTCCGTCAAATATCTGTGGCTGGAGGTCTCTCGATCGAGTGGCAGAAAGTGATTGAGTTGGTAGCCCTCGAAGCTCGGCCGCTGCTCTCTCAGCTAGCTCAGGCCAACGTGCGCGTTCCAGAGATCGGTGTCGAGGTTGGCGATGGCGCATGGCCCGTCGAGGTCCTCTGGGCTGATGCGAATCTCGCGATTATGGACACTGATGACGTAGACCGAGATAGCTGGATGTCGGAACATGGTTACCGAATTCTTCATCTGGAACGGGTGGATGTCGACGAGTTGGTAAAGCTCTTAGCAGGGTGACGACAATGTCGGATGAGCTGGCGAAATGGCTAGAGCAGGAGGAGTGTTCGGCGCAGAGAAAGTTAGCCGACGTCGATCTTGTTATCGAGAGCAATTTTTCTGAGTCGGATATCCACCGATTGCAAACTTTCTATGGCGCGGCCGTGGCTCGACTGCGGGCAGAGGGGATGAAACCATCAGAGCTGATCGCCAAATTTCCAGCACTGACTTTAACCATTCTCGTTGGGCATGCGGCTTTGTCGTACGACTCGGGCCGGTATTGGGAGAGCTTTTGGATCGATATGGGTCAGGAGCGAAAACAAGTCTTCGAGAACGAGCTCAGATCATCTGTGAACCGACTGGTCGAAGGTTTTGGTCTGAGGTCCGTGGCGTCAATCCAACCTGTGCAGATGCTCGGCATGCACGCGGGTCTGCCTTCCCACTGCATGAGTGATGTTGTCGGCGTTGTCGTCGAGCACCTCAGAAGAGGTAGACGAGCCACGGGCTCCGCTGTCTTTGAGTGGCTCTGGGCTCCAGGTAAGGAGTACCGGCAGAATTCACTGGACAAACCGGTGCGAAATTTTTTCCACTATGGCGGCGAGTTCGCACTGGATGTCCTAGACGCGTTTGTGAGGGCGATCGACGGATCCTTTTCGGGCGAGCGTGTGGATCAGGTGCGAGACAACCTGCTGGCGAAGGTGCCAAGGATTCTGGCCGACGGAATGGCTGCGGCCCTTTGGAAATTTTCTGAAGGTGGTGCTGAGTCTGAAACTGAGGTTCTGACCTTTGCGTCGGAAACTCCTCCTCGACTGTTGTTCGACAGTTTGGAGAATCAGGTGATCGTGGCGCTGCCCCGCCGTAGACAAGACGAGTTGTGGTCTGTGAGTGTCGATGGGCGGGTCCACGATGTTGTCGTTGTTGAGCAGATGTTCGACGAGGTGGGACCACACGAGGAAGCTTTGCCTGGGCCTTTCGAGCAGATTAGGATCGAGGATGCGTCCTCGGAACGGACTTGGGTGAGAACAGCCGTAAGTCGTGCGGATCCGCTTTTGCTGTTCGACGGTGGAAGCGGATCTTGGATTGCGAATCAGTCGTCCGTACCGAAGGGCGAGGTTTACGCCCTACTTCCAGTGGGCGCAGTTCTAGAAGATGCGGTTTCGCAAACTGAGCTGAGTCCGTATTTGGAACTGGGAGCGGTCTATAGGTGGTCCGCGTGGAGAGCTGCCCTGTTCGATCTCTCTAGGTGTACTTCGCTGCAAGTTGTGGATGGAGTCCACCGTGGGCTGTTGCGCGGGGTGCGCTCCGTGGAAGTGCCGACGTTGATTTACAGAGATCGAATAGTCGGGTTGACGACCAGCAGCGGTATGGCGGTCTATGGGCGTCGGCCTATGATCGAACTTCCTCGACGCGATGAGGCTTCCGAACAAGGTTGGGAGATCCGCGTCCGCAACGCCAACGACGACAACGTTGCTGTGCTTCGTCTGGGGTCCGCGATTGCTCACCCGGTCGATCCTTTTGAGAAGCTTGGACTCCAACTTTTCGGTATGTTCGAGGTTCTCGTGTCTGGCCCCTCCGGCGTGAGCTTGCAGTATCCCGTGTTTCTGTTGGAGGGCGTGCAGGTCAGCCACTCCGCATGGATCCGTGTTCCGGAATCTCACCAAGGGGCCGGTTCATGTAAGACACTCATTTCTTGTTCGGGCGCTCTGTCTGCCGAGCATGATTCTGTCGAGTTCGATGTGGGAAAGATGAGTAAGGTCGTCGAATTTCGAGGTGCGAGATTAGCTATTCGGCTCGTGCTTACTCCGCCCCACGCTTCAACATATTTCGGTCAGCGTGGGGATGTCGTGCGGTGGAGGAGCAGTGTCGCAAAACTTGAGGCAGAGAGCCTCGATGAGGTACCGAATCTGATGCTGAACCTGCCGGGATGTACGGCGGTTCGCGTGGAGCTTCAAGCGGATGGTCAATCCACCAAATGGTATGTTCCGACAATTAATTCAGAAGGTGTGTGCACGGTCGATCTGCGGGTTTTTACAGATGCTGCGCGGCGCGTGCTTTGGAGCCAGCTCACTGCGGTTCTTGTGAATACGACGGGGCAGATTCAACGGTTCGTCATCGCCGAGATCGGTGACCCGCCAGCGGAGGATTTATCTGTATCGATTGATGGGAAGTTTCTGGTTTTCGGGGGTTTCAGGCGTCAGGACGGCCGTGCTGCCTGCCTTTGGTGGGAAACTGCGCCCTGGCAGCCTCCCGAAGTAGTCCTGATCGATTCCGATCGGATCGAATTACCGCGTGCGTTCGTCGAAGCCGGCCCGATTCGTATCGAAACATACGTTCGCGACACTTCGGGCAGCGGGTCGACGCCGGTAGCACCGGGGAGCCGAGCTGTAGTTGTGGAGCAGTCTGGGTGGCGCCGTGATCACAACAAGGGGCGCGAACGACTTTCCCGGTATCTCGTCGAGGGAGGCCGTCCGCCGATGGGTGCAAGTACTCTTCCGGATATTTGGTCAATATTGATACGGCAGGCCGACCACCTGGACAATGTGCGTGAATCGCAAATGTACCGCGAGCTGGTGCGAGTGCTCCTCGCGTCTCCCCGGCTAGCGCTCGAGGCTCTTCCCTCAGGGCACGTTCTGCGGGGGGACGTTGTCGCGTCTCTGATTCGATCTGAGCTGGTACGCAGACAGTTTCGCGAATTGTCTGCTCAATCTTCCGGCGGTGGGCCCTCGTGGGTGCGCTGTCTGGTGGCCCTGGCCGGCGTAACCGGGGGCGCGGGAGGAGACGCAGCAACTGCGTCTCGAGCCGCACTCAGGAGCTCCGGCGGCCCGGAACTCGAGGGTCTAGTATTTCGAGGCGAAGCCATAACGCTCCATGGCGACGAGCTGGACTCGGCCGTCGATGAGTTGGTTGAACAGTCCACTGCGGAACTTGGCTTGCTGCATGTCGATCTGCGCCTGCTCAATAAACACATCGGGAGCTACTCGGCTCGCTGGTCATCGGTGCTGTCCGCTGTGACTATGAGCAACGATCAATTTGCAGTGAATAAGATCGTCCGATTGATGGCGGAGGTCAAGTACCTGGCCGGTGAGATCGAGTTTGTTGCGTCTGTGCCGCATATGGCGCTGATGGAGCGAATCGCGATTTTCGAGCGACTCCCCAAGCCGCGGTTTAATTGGTTTGCGGCGGCGGTGTACTCATTCGCAGCTGCGTGCCTGTGCAGACTCGAGGCGCACGACCTGGGGGACAATCTGGCCACTCCAGGCGTTCTAGAACAGTGGGCCGAGATCGCGCAAATGTGCCCCGAGCTGGTTGTTGGCGACCTTGTTATCGCAGATGCACTGGTAGTGAACAACATCTATGGTGAGATCAGCGTCGACCATTAATGGTTCAGGTGGGTATGCCAAGGGCGCTGAAAATCGGTTCGAATCACTAGCCACTTGATGTGAATGGCTAATTCATCATCTGAGCTGTGAGCAGCTCGCTGCGTTTACTCCGTCAGCAAGACCGAGCCTGACGGACTAAACGAAGCTCATACACTGGTGCCTCTCTCTTCATAGCCAGCGCTGAGGAGCTCGGACCTCTGTCCACTCCAGGTCACGATGAGCTCATCTCGGGCGCGGCTCGACGCAACGTACAGTAGCGAACGCTCGCGCAGCGAAGCCTCCGCTTTCTCCTCTTTAGGTACAGATCGTAGGGTTGCAACCGAGGGCACATTCTTGTCATCGATGCCCGACAAAATGACCCGCGAGAACTCCATGCCCTTCGAGCGGTGCATCGTGAGAACCTGGGGGTGTCCGAGGGAGGCCACACTCTTGTCTAACGCGCGGGCATCGACGTCCCGTTCACCGAGACCGCGAACAAATCGGTCGCGGTCATCCTGGCTACGCGTGAGGACGGCGATAGAGGAATCTTCGACTCCGGCCGCGATCCACTTCTTGATCTGGGCAGCAGCAGTGTCGAACTCTTCGGTCTGATTTGCACACTTGATCAGCTCTGGATTTGGCCCCGAGCGGGCAGAACGATAGTCCTTCGTCGTTTCTTCGCCTTCTTGCAAGTCCTTGTACTCAGCACCTGACAAAATTCCAACTGCAAAATGCAGGTTCTGGGCGGTCGTACGGTAGTTCAACGTGAGCCTCCGAGAGCGGCCGACGATCTTGATGCCGAAGCGCGCCAGCACAACTGGCTGTCCGTAGATTCGCTGGTGTGAGTCTTCAGCAATGAACAGGTCGTTGGGCCCCTCTGCCACAAGCGCACGAAGAAGTGCCCAGTGAGTTGCGTGAAGGTCCTGGGCCTCATCGACGATGACGTGGTCGGCTAGATTTCCGTAGCCTGCTTCGGCCCGCTGACGGAGGTGCTCCGCTGCCAGAGCCAAAACTTCGGGAAAGCTGATCGTGCCTTCCGTCTGACTGTACCTACGGTAGGTCTCGACGAGCGTCCACACCGCGATGCGCTGAGGTCGGCTCAATCGAACCCCGCGTCCCGGCCGGGCGACCTTTGCGTATTGCTCCAACGAGGTGACCTTGTTCCCGAGGACCACGGCAATATACTCATTCTCCAGGAATGATGGGTTTGCGATATTCGGATCGAGGTCAGTGTCAGTGTTCTGCAGAACTTCCCGCCACATGTTGCTGCTCTTTGTTCGCACCGGTCCGAATTCTGCGTCTGCCCTCCCCAGCACGCCCTTGCACGCAGGCCGGAGGTCACCGGCTTGGTCGATCACCGCTTTCGCGAGCGCATCGATGCCGTTTACATAGACGCCCTGTTGCCCAGGCTTCGGGGGAGTAGGAATGTCAGGATCCAGTGCGAGCATGTCGGCCTTGAGGCCCTGTGCGAGTGTCGCGTTGTACGTCGTCAGAATGATGCGAGCGTCGACATCTGTCTTTCCCAAATGGCGTGCTCGGTGAATTGCCACGACGGTTTTACCTGTTCCAGCACCACCGGCCAGACGAAATGCACCCTGACGATTTGTTTCGGTGAATGCACGCTGTTCGGGGTGAAGGAATGTGCGCCATGCACCGAAGTCGCCGCCCTCGATGACCCGTCGAAGCTCGTCATTGTCCTCGATGTACGCGAATTGCATCTTGGTCGCGGGGTGGTCGAGAGCCTTGAGGATTTGCTCGTCCTCATCGAGTGCCGGATCGATTGCTGTCTCGTCAAATCCATGCTTCGCGCGGATATCGGTGATGCTCAGTCCGGTGGCAAGATCGAGTAGAGCGCTTCCTTGCCAGCCGATTGCGTCGGCTGCGATCTCGGTGATCTCGAAATCGTCCGTGGCGAGCATCGCACGCTGAGCGATGCCGGCATCGAGGCCGAGAAGATCGGTCAGGTCCGCTAGCGAATAACCAATATTTGCGAGGAAGGGAGGACTTTCACTGTGTGACTTGAGTGCTCGGTCGAGGTCGCCATTGGGGTCTTGGACAACGACGCGCTTCTTCCTATCGGCGTGACCGTCGAGTTCGCCGATGATGCCTTCGAGTACATTGTTGATCGGGTTGACCCGGAGTGTGGAGCGTTCAGCGAGTTTGATGGCCTCGTCGTGAGGCCAAGTTCCCATGTAGAGGTAGGTGACGTTGCCTGCCTTGTCTTCGACCTTGAAGAGAATGGCGCGGAACTGAAGGTCGACACGGCCAGTGCGGACGCGCTCGTCTACAGCAGCATTGAGGGGTTCGATATGCAGCGAGGCGGACGTGTCGTCAGCATTGAGTTTTTCGAAGAAGTCGTACACCTTGTGCCGGATGGACCCATCGAGCTTGGGCATTGCCTTGTTGTTCGATGCAATTACCAAATTCGGCACTACAGCACTCCATTCGCTTTGAGGTACTGAACTATCTGCTCGACGCGAGCCACAGACATCATCCAGCCTGCGCTGTTGATCGTATTCGCATCCTCGAGCGGTAACTCTTCTGCCACGCCGACCGGGGCCTGCGGCCACGCGAAGTCGAGCAAGACGCACTGATCGGTTTTGTAGCCGAGCTGGGGTAGCGGCATGCCTGGGACTACTGGAGAGCGGCCACGTGATCCTTCGGCGCATCCGAGATCGTCTCGTGGGAGAGACGTTGTCACTCCGAGGTAGACGCTAACTGCTGGTCCGTTCGACCATCGCTGTCCGCAATGTGATTCGCTGATCGCGCTTTGACTTCTAAAGAGACGACACGCTCGGGTTGTGCCAATGCGTACATCAGGGATGGTCCTTCGCTAGTAGCCTGTACCTGTGAAAACTACTGACCTCGCCAAGGTGCGGTCCACGCTGTGGGCCGCTGCGGATGAGTTGCGAGCCAATTCCAAGCTCACGCCCGGCCAGTATCGCGACCCTGTGCTGGGCTTGGTGTTTCTCGCGTACGCCGAGAACCGGTTCGAAGTTGTCCGGGGTGAGGTCGAGGCCAAAGCCACCACTCGCAACCCGCCGACGATCGCGGACTACAAGGCAAAATCGGTACTCTACGTCCCCGGTGAGTCGCGCCTCTCCAATTTGGTGGACCTCCCCGAAGGCGAGGACGTCGGCAAAGCCACCGACGAGGCGATAAAGGCCATCGAGGCAGCTAATCCCGAACTGAAGGACATACTGCCGCGCGGCTATCAGAAGCTTGAGCGCTCGACCCTGATAGAGTTGCTTCGCCTCTTCGCGCCGCTGCCGACGCAGCTAGAAGGGGATGCATTTGGGTTCATCTACGAGGACTTCCTGTCCCATTTTGCGGCTCAGGAAGGCAGGGGTGGCGGAGAGTATTTCACGCCATACTCGATCGTCCGCCTCATCGTTGAGATCTTGCAGCCGTTCCAAGGTCGAGTATTCGACCCCGCGTGCGGCTCGGGCGGCATGTTCGTCCAGTGCGCGAAGTTCGTCGAACGTCACCACGATTCGGCCAGCCGTAAACTCTCCGTGTTCGGCGCGGAGAAGACCGAGGACACCGTTCCGCTCGCCAAGATGAACCTCGCACTCCACGGGCTTTCCGGCGACATCCGCCAGGCCAACAGCTACTACGAGGACCCGCATAGCGCCGTGGGTGCTTTCGACTACGTGATGGCCAATCCTCCTTTCAATGTCGACAAAATTAAGAAGGAGCAGTTGGCCGGCGACAAGCGGTACCCGTTCGGCGTACCCAGGGCCGACAACGGCAACTTCTTGTGGATCCAGCAATTCTATGCGGCACTCTCGCCGAGGGGTCGCGCTGGATTCGTCATGGCCAATTCTGCTGGCGATGCTGGCCACTCTGAGAAAGAAATCCGCAAGCAGTTGGTCGAGTCGGGCACCGTCGACGTAATGGTCGCGATCAGCTCCAACTTCTTCTACACCGTCACCCTGCCGGTAACGCTGTGGTTCCTCGACAGGGCTAAGGCCGGCACACCGCGCGAAGACACGGTGTTGTTTCTCGACGCCCGGCATATCTTCAGGCAGATCGACCGCGCCCACCGCGACTTCGCACCTGAGCAGATCGAGTTTCTCGCCAACATCGTCCGCCTGTACCGTGGCGAAGACATTGAGACCGGTGCGGGGAGCGATGTTCTCGTCAAGGCCGGCTTCCCCGACGGCAAGTACGTCGACGTCGGCGGCCTGTGCAAGGTCGCCACCCGCGCCGAGATCGAAGTGCAGGGCTGGAGTTTAAACCCGGGGCGCTACACCGGCACCGCTAGCATTGACGAGAGCGATGTCGACTTCATCGGAGATCTTGAAGTTCTATATGAGGAGTTCACGATCCTGAGCGACGAGGCTGACGTCCTTCGCTCAAAAGTGGATGCGGTTGTTCAAGGGTTTTTTCACGCATGACTCCGGCGTTTAAGGACTTGGTCGCATACGACATCGGAGGCGGCTGGGGGTCCGACGTTTGCCAGTCCGAGTATGAGTCGATCGGCTACGTAATCCGTGGAACCGATATTCCGCGCGTCGCCGTCGGCGATGTGAACACCGTGCCGCTCCGATTCCACAAGGCCTCGAACCTTGCGTCGCGAAAGCTGCAATCTGGAGATATTGTGTTCGAGGTTTCTGGAGGCAGCAAAGGTCAGCCGGTTGGTCGGGCATTGCAAATCACCGACAAAATTCTGGGTAGATTCGACCAACCCGTCATGTGCGCGAGCTTTTGCAAGCTTATTCGACTCGATCCCGGTCGAGCGTTGCCGGGCTATGTCTTCAGGGTCCTGCAGGCCGCTTATGCAGACGGTGGGCTAGACAGCTTTCAGGTCCAATCCACAGGAATTACAAATTTCAAATGGAAGCCGTTCCTTGAGCATTTCAAGATCGAACTTCCCGATCCTGAAGTGCAGCGACGAGTCGCGTCGGTCATGGACAGCTTCGATGACCTGATCGAGAACAACCGCCGGCGGGTGGAGGTGCTGGAGGAGATGGCGCGGGCAATTTACCGCGAGTGGTTCGTAGAGTTCCGTTACCCCGGTCACCGCGGCGTGCCTTTAGTCGACTCCGCACGCGGGCCGATTCCTGAGAACTGGACCTGGGGCCAGCTTGACTACTTGGTGCAGGTAGTCAAGGACACTGTTGACCCATCCACTCTCGATCCAGACACGCCGGCCGTGGGGCTCGAGCACATCCCAAGGAATCAATTGACGCTGGATGACTGGGGCGTCGCAGGCGAGCAGGGCAGTCGAAAGGCTGTTTTCTCAAAGGGGGATGTGTTGTTCGGGAAGATCCGGCCGTACTTCCACAAGGTCAGTGTCGCGCCGGTTGACGGGATCAGTTCGACCGACGCCATCGTCATCCGACCAGTGGAGCAACATTGGGGCGAGGTGGCAATGGTCGTGTCCAGCGCTTCCTTTGTCGCGCACGCCACCCAGACATCCAACGGGACTAAGATGCCCCGGGCTGACTGGAAGGTGCTGGGCCAATGGCCCGTTGCCGTACCTTCCGCAGGACTATCTCAATCTTTTACCGGCATTGTGCGGGACCACCTTGAACTAGCCAAGACCTTGATGTTTGAAAATCGACGGCTGTCCGAACTGCGTGACCTCCTACTGCCGAAGCTGGTGACTGGTCAGATCGACGTTTCGACACTAGACCTGGACACTATGATTTCGACAGGCTTGATGAGAGAGGGGT
Organism: Rhodococcus sp. 06-462-5; assembly: GCF_002258315.1. GTDB lineage: Bacteria > Actinomycetota > Actinomycetes > Mycobacteriales > Mycobacteriaceae > Rhodococcoides. The sequence goes on from NZ_NOYD01000048.1 coordinate 74,798, forward strand.
CGGTGGCACCATGAGTCCTACTGGCCCGGAGTACATGTACGTCGAAAAGCCGAGCATCGAACTTTTGACCGAGCTGGGCTGGATCCCCGTCGATGCCTTCCATGAGGTGCTGGGACCCGAGGGAACTTTAGGCCGCGATTCCAGACGTGATGTCGTGCTCACCCATCGGTTGCGATTCGCGATGCGCAAGCTCAACCCCGAGCATGTGCCCGACAACTCGATCAACGAGGCGATCGAGGTGTTAACCAAGGATCGCCCTGTGATCGACAGGGTGAAGGCCAACCGCGAGGTCCATGGACTGCTGCGTGACGGTTATCGGGCCGAGTGGACTGACGACCGCGGCGAGAAGCAGGTTGAGATGCTGCGCTTCATCGACCTCGGTGCGCCGCTGAAAAACGACTTGCTGGCGGTGCAGCAGTTGTGGGTTAAGGGCAACCTGCATAGTCGGCGGCTGGATCTGGCGTTGTTCGTCAACGGAATCCCATTGGTGGTCATGGAGTTCAAGGAGCCGAACGAGTCGGTCAAGGCGGCGTACGACAACAACCTGACTGACTACCGCGACACCATCCCACAGCTCTTCACCCCGAACTGTTTCGTGCTGTTGTCCAACGGCAGTCAGGCCAAGGTCGGGTCGACGTATTCGCCGTACGAGTTCTTCAACGACTGGAAGGTGATTGACGCCCAGGGCACGCGCGGGGCGATTGCCCTGGAGACCGCACTGCGTGGCACTTGTGACCCGTCAGTGCTGCTGGACCTTCTGGAGAACTTCGTCGCATACATGGAGCGTCCGGGTGGACTGATCAAGATCATGGCGCGTTCGCACCAGTTCCATGGAGTCAACGCGGCGATGGAGAACCTCCACAGGGCGCGGGCCGCGCAGGACAAGCGCCTCGGTGTTTTCTGGCACACCCAGGGGTCCGGCAAGTCGCTATCGATGCTGTGGTTCACCCAAAAGGTGCTGCGTCAGGTGTCCGGCAAGTGGACGTTCGTCATGGTGACGGACCGCAAAGAGCTCGACACTCAGTTGCACGGCGAATTTGCCGACGCAGGGGCGATCTCTCCCGAGGCTCGGGTGCATGCAGAGTCCGTGGCGCACCTACGCAAACTGCTTGCCGCCGATCACCGGTATGTGTTCACGCTGATCCAGAAGTTTCAACCCTCCAAGTCGCTGGAGGAGCGGCAAATGCCGGTCCTGTCGACTCGGTCGGATGTCATCGTCATCACCGACGAGGCACATCGCAGCCAGTACGACACACTTGCACTGAACATGCGCACCGCGTTGCCGAATGCGTCCATGATGGGCTTCACCGGAACCCCGTTGATTGCTGGCGACGAGCAGGCCACGAAAGAGCAGTTCGGCGACTACGTCAGCATCTACAACTTCCGCGATGCGATCGATGACGGTGCGACAGTCCCGCTGTACTACGAGAACCGCATCCCGGAGTTGCAGTTGGTGAACGAGAACTTCTCCGAGGAACTTAACGAACTGCTGGAGGAAGCCGAGCTCGACGAAGACGCCGAGGGACAGCTGGCCCGTGAGTTTGGCACGCAGTATACGCTGCTGACCCGTCCGGAGCGTCTGCACACCATCGCCAAGGACCTCGTTGCTCATTTCGTGGGCCGTGGCTTCAGCGGCAAGGCCATGTACGTCGGGCTCGACAAGGCCGCCGCAGTGCGGATGTACAACCTCGTGAAGGCGGCCTGGGCGAACCATCTGTCCGAGTTGAGGATTCAGCACGACGCACTGCCCGAACTTGAGCGACCGTGGTTGGCCTCTCGCATCGAGTTGATGGAAACGACCGACATGGCGGTCGTGGTCTCGCAGAGCCAGAACGAGCTGAAGATGTTGGACGATCTCGCCCTGGACATCCGGCCGCATCGGGAGCGGATGAACGGCGAGGACCTGGCCGAGAAGTTCAAGGACCCCAAAGACCCGCTGCGGCTGGTGTTCGTCTGTGCAATGTGGATGACCGGTTTCGACGCGCCTAGCGTCTCGTCGATCTATCTCGATCGGCCGATGCGCAACCACACGTTGATGCAGACAATCGCTCGCGCCAACCGAGTCTTCCCGGAGAAGGACAACGGGCTGATCGTCGACTACGTCGGGGTCTTCCGGAATCTGGAGAAGGCGCTGGCGATCTACGGGGCTGCCGATGCGGGCGAGTCGCCGATCGAGATTATCGACGCCCTAGCGGGTGAGCTGGACGCGGCGGTGACTGAACTGTTCACCTTCTGTTCCGGTGTGGGAGTGGACCTCGCCGCGATGCGCGACGCCGAAGGGTTCGACCACGTCGCCAAACGTGACGCCGCTGTCGAAGCATTTTTGGTCGACGAGGAGACCCGGACCGACTTCCAGCAGCGAGCCCGGCAGGTTCGGAAGCTTTTCAAGGCCCTCCTGCCAAACCCCAAAGCTGCTGTTCAACAACGCAACGTCGCCGCGGTCCGAGTTCTCGCCCAACGCATCGCAGAGGTGTCGCGTCCACCCAAGGCCGACCTGGGCACCGTTACGGACGCAGTTGATGCCCTACTCGACAGATCCGTCGGTGCCGAAGAGTACGTCATTCGGGCCGCTGCCGAGGGAACCAAGCCAGATCCGCTGATCGATCTGTCGCAGATCGATTTCGAGGGCCTGGCAGCCAGGCTCGCCGGCCGGAAGCGAGCAGAAACCGACAGGCTGGCTCAACTGCTGCGACAGCAGTCCATCGCGGCGGCCTCTCGTAACCCGACTCGCTATGAGCTAGTCGAGCGAATCGAGAAGCTGATCGATGATTACAACTCCGGCAGCGTGAACATTGATGAGTACCTTCGTCGACTTATCGAACTCTCCAAGACACTAACGGTCGAAGAGGAGCGCTCGGCACGCGAAGGCTTGACCGAGGAAGAGCTCGCGATCTTCGATCTGCTGACCCAGCCTGATCCAGTGCTCACTCACGAGGAACGAGACACGGTCAAGGGCAGCGCGAAGAAGCTGCTGGAACATTTGCACGACAAGCTGGTCCAGGACTGGCGTCGCAAAGTTGATGTAAAGAATGACGTCGACAGCACGATTCGGCGGATACTCGACCACGAGCTACCCGAGATGCCCTACACGCCTGGGATCTTCACGTCCAAGGTGCAGCTGGTCTTTGACCACGTCCTCACGGCATATGGGGATGATGGCGAGAGTGCGTACTCACCGAAAGTCGATGTCCAATGGTCTGGGCAGCCAATTGCCTACGACGGACCGCTGGACGTGAACAGAATCGCTGATGACGTGGTTGCCCGAATCCGTATTGACCCTGACTTCGCTGCTCAGGTGGCGGCGCAGTTGAGCGCCTCTGACGCTACGTAAAATGTCGACTTTTTTAGCCTCGATCTTCGTCGAGCTGAAGGCCCGGCTTGAGCTCGACGAGATTGTGTCTTCCTCTGGTCGCGCTCGACGGGGTGACCGATGTTGTCAGTGATTGCTCGGGCTCCACGGTTCGAGGTGCGGGGTTATTTACGGGCGTTGGGTTGCGGTCAGACGGGCGCGGATAGCGCCGTCAGATCGACGTGCAGCGTCCGAGATCGGACATATTTGCTCGACCACGTCCAGTCGATCACGGAGCCCTGTGTCCGGAAGCACCTTCGCATCTACTGTCAGCGGCAAGATCACGGCCATCTCCAGTTCGGTGGCACTGTCTGCAGCGGCGATGCTCTCGCTTGCTTTCCCGACACTTGCGCCTTGCATCGTGACAAAATGAAACACATCGCGACGCGGAATCGATGATCAATACGGCAAGACACCCGCCTACTAAGGAGCCCGAAATTACAAGCACAGACCTTGTCTATGGAGTGAATGCAGGGCATCTGATTTTTGTTGAGAGGCAACTTGCTGAGGATCTCGTGCTGCTACGAACTGGCCTAGCGACTTGGGGTGCTGCTAGGAGCGAACTGAGGCCCAGTCGTTGGGATGAGATGGTCGAACTGTTCGGCGACTATGAGAAGGGCATGCCGTCCGATGACGAGGAGTTCGACCTTGAGGCCATTCCTGGATTCGCCGATGGGGACTGGCCCGAGTGGCCGGCTCAATTAATGCTAAAGCTCGTGCCAGGTTCGATTGTCGCTAAGTATGGACGGAAAGTCGACAGCGTCTTTAACGGCAAATTTCTCGAATTTGATGCTGCCGACGAGGATATAATCGTCTCCGAGATGAAAGACGCTGGCTTCGCCTGCTCCAGGGATGACGGCTTCGTCGCGACAGCAAGTGGGTTGTGAGTATTTAGTTCGGGGAAAAGAATTTGGACTACTCCGTCAGGCCCCTCAAACTCCGCCAGTGAACTTCACACCGCATTTCGCTGCACCACCACCGTCTCTTCATGTCGAGTGAATAGGTGTCAAAGGCTCTGGCTCCTACGGTGCCGGGTTCACCCGAGCCGCGCCGCCCGCAGGAGCGGCCACATCGTCGTCGAGGTGACTCGACCCGACCCGACCGTGCCGAACGGCATCGAGTCGGCAAGTCCGACCCCATCGACGCCCACCTGGCAGCGCGCCGCGAAGTCGGGTCGAGCGAACGCCGTACCGAAAGACAAACAGATCGAACCTCTGCGTGCGCTGCACAACGCACGGCACTCCTCGGTCAAGGCACGCACGGCCGCGATCAATCAGATCCACTCGATGCTCATCACTGAACCTGGCATCATTCGCGCGAAACAGGCTGCACCGAAACATGTTCGATGCTCAAGGCATTGGCGAAGACCCCGACATCGATGGGCGACTCCCGTGATGAAGGCGTACTGGTCGCACTGTCCGCGATCGCGCAGCGAGTGCACTTCCTCGACGCTCAGATCACCGATCTGACCACACGCCTCGACGTACTGGTCATCGCCACAAACCCCGGACTGCGAACGGCCCACGGGATCGGCCCGGACTGCCGCTCAGTTGTTGATCACAGCTGGCTCGCACCCTGACCGGCTCACGACCGAGGCAGCATTGGCCGCGCTCTGTGGCGTCTCACCGGTGCCTGCATCATCGGGCAAGACGGTCCGCCACCGGCTATCGCGAGGTGGTGATCGCGGAGCGAACAACGCCCTGTACCGCATCGCTCTGGTGCGGATATGTCCACCGCGAACCTCGCACCCGCGCCTACGTAGCTCGACAGAGGGCGGCCGGCCGTTCGACACCGGAGACTATCCGGATGCTCAAGCGCGGAATTGTTCGAGAAGTCTTTCGCCTGCTGACCATCACTGTCGAGGTTCCCGACATCAGTGGCCTTCGACCGGCGCTGCAGGCCCGCCACATCACTCTCGCCCGAGCACCTCGACACTTCCAGGTCTGGCCAGCCACCATCTCGCAACTCGAATTCGGCAGACGATGCAACGACGACCTCGCAAACAACTACCGAAAATGGCTACTCACCGCTTGACACCAAAAGAGCTTCAGGTGTGTCGAAGATGCTTGTGGTGTGTCACCGGTGAGCCGTAGACACACCACAATCCACGAGTCAACTGAACGTGGGAGTCCTAGTCTGAGGGTGCGGTAATTGCGCATTCCGCGCCAATGCACGTCTGCGCCAACCGCCCGATCTGGACCGCAACTCTGGCCAGGCGAGCAGTACACGGCAGGAAAGCCTTATCAGCTGGGCTCCACGCTTTGAAGATATTTCGAATGCCCAGCGACAACAGCGGAGACGTCGTGGTCGTGGATGCGGGCGAACTCGGTGCGGAAGCCTGCGAATCCGACCGCCGTCTGCCCACCCTGGGCGGCCGGATAGGCGTACTTGAGGACACCGTCGTTCGATGAGTGATAGTTGTGCACAGCACCGGTAACCGCTTTGCTGAGAAGTCGCCAGTCACCCTTCGACCCGATTGCGGCGCCTAGGAGGTGGACCGTGTCAATCTTCGGCCCGCTCTTCGATGTCGCAAGGGTCTCGGCCGCTGTGGCCGCAACGCGGGCACCGAGGCTGTGTCCGACAAGCACGTAGCTCTTTGCATCGGTTCTCGCCAACAGCCCTGCCAGAGCCACACCTGTTCGGTCTGCCTTGACTTTTGCAGTATGCCAAGGGTTCTTCGCAATGGCAGCTATCGCGAGGGCGGGTGCCAAGGGCCCCAACTTCTTCGCGCCTGCTTTTGTCGCCTTTGCCGCCAGCCCCTTGAGCCCCAGCGCCGCAGCGGGTTGTCCACCCATTGCCTTCACCATTCCTGCTAAGTCTCCGAGATCATTGCTCCCCCAGTGAACTCGATAGATCGGTGAATCCGGGTAGCGTCGTGCGACGAGCTTTCTCCAGTCGGAACGTGTGTCTGTCCCTTCGCTGAACAGTCCATTCGCGACGATCACGGCTACCCCGGAGCCCGGCTTGATCAGTTCGATGTTGAACGAGTTGTCAGCACCGATGTAAGCAGTTGTCACCGAACTACCCAGTGCACCGCCAAGGGCTCCGCCAACGGCTGCGACGACTGCTGTCCCGCCAACCATCCCCAGCCCACCCGCAGCGATCGAGCCACCACCAAGCAAAGCCAACCCGTAACTGCTGGCCGCGGCTCCGGCGTAGCCACCCCCCGCGATGCTCAGACTGCCGATTGCCCCGCCGATCGCCGGGGCAGCAAGAAAAGCACCGGTCGCGAGTGCACCCGCGGAAAGAACAGAGATCGCTGCGATACGTGATCCTAGTGCGAGATTACGGCGCTCGAATTTGAGGAATTCGTGGTAATCCTCCAGCGCACCAAAGTTCAAGGACGCCTTTTCGAACCCGGGGATCTCGTGCTTGTGCTCGGCGCAGTACCGCGGAACCAGTACCGCTGCGAAACCTCGTGTGGCCATGTTGGCGCACCCTGGACCTGCGCATCCCAGTGTCGGCGAACCGCACGATTCGCACAGGTACGCGGGGATCGTGCCGAATCCTTGTGTCAAGCGCCGATGGTCGCTTCGGGTGAAGCATGCTGAACACCACGAATTCTTCGACGCTGTTCCTAGTTTGTCGACCAGTTCTGCGATGCCAGCCGCAGTCTTACGATGTGCCATTGCCTGCGTGTGATGGCTTTCCCGCTCAGCGCCGTCGGTAAGGGTTCGGTACAGGTGATCGTGCTTGGCGAAGGCCCACGCGTTGTGGACCAAGGCGGGGTTGGTTCCCAATGCATCGTCACCCAGGACGCGAGGCTCCAGATCGTTGAGTGCGCCGTTGCAGCGCATCGTCAACCCGTCCGGGCTGCGAACCTCGGCTTCGAATTCGGCGTCCCCGAGTGAGCGAAATACGACTTCAGCGTTCTTTCCCATTATTTGCCTTCCCAATTCTTCGACCAGCTTCGACGCAAATCTATCGAGTGTGTTCGGATCGCTGCCGGTTGCCCTCTATTGAGGAACGCCGGCCCCTTCTGGTGTTCAAGCCGACATCATGCGTTGGCGGGAAACAGCGGGTGAGACGGCGGCACGTTGCTGTATGACATGAGCACCACCGTCGTCGACACCGAGAACGAAGAACACGTGTAGCGCGGGCGAAAGCTAGAGCTGGTGGGCACGATGACCGCATCGCACGCAATAGACTCGAGAAGACCGCGAACCACGAACACATGTCCGGTCAGCGTGCTCGTTGTGGGCTGGTCGGCAACCGGTGTGGTCACGTGGCTCCTCGTGTAGATCGATTCGGGCAGTGTGAAGGTACCAATAAGGAAGCGAGATACGTGGACACTGAATTCAATTGGCGATTAGTACATCTGACGCGGCTCGCTCACGAAACCATTCCTGCCCGGAAGGCAGCCAACGCCGCCTCGACTCGATTGCGGACCCCGAGCTTCACGAAGATCCCGGAGATATGGGTCTTCACCGTCGTCTCGCTCAGATACAGCTCGGAGGAGATGTCCGCATTGGTCGAACCAGTAGCCAAGATACGCAGCACATCTCGCTCCCGTGGGCTCAGCACATCCATCGACACCGATTGCCGGGCCACCGGCAACACCGACGTTGCCACGATCTTCCGAAGCGAATCCTCACTGAACAGCGTGTTGCCAGATGCCACCGCCCGAACCGACTGATGGAACGTCTCGGGCGCCTCGCTTTTGCTCAAGAAGCTGTGCGCCCCTGCCTCGATGGCCCGTACCACCAGATCGTCCACATCCATCGCCGTCATCGCAATGACTTTCGGCGGATGGGCCAGCGTCATCAGCTCGCGGGTGGAGTCCAGTCCGCCGACCCGTCGCATCTGAAGATCCATCAGCACCACGTGTGGCCGGAACGCCGCCACTGCAGCGGACACCTGGTCGCCGTCTTCGACGTCGGCCACCACCGAAATATCCGGGGTCTTCGCGAAGATGTCGGTCACTCCACGTCGAACGAAGGGGTCGTCGTCGACGATCAGAACGGTGATCACGGCTGGCGTTGTCATGGTTCGCTGAGCTTAGAACGCGCTTCCGACACCGTCCGTCAGGAGTACCACGGCAACCAACATGACACCACGAACTCACCCGGCTGCGCACCGGCACTGAACGTGCCGCCCACCCCGCGGACCTGTTCGGCCAATCCTGCCAACCCCGTACCCGACCCGTGCGCAAACGCCGGTTGCCCCATCAGCTGATTGCGTACGTCCACGCGAACGCCCGTCTGATCGGACCCGTGCACCGCCACCCGAATGGTCGAACCGTTGGCGTGCTTCTGGGCGTTGGTAAGTGATTCCTGCACCACCCGATACGCCACATGACTGCTCGCAGCGCCAATTTCACCGGGCGTCACGTCGAGCATCATCGTCGTGTGCAAGCCCGCGTCTCGCGCCGAGTGCACCAGATCAGAGATGCCCTCGACACTCTGCCGGCCACCGCTCGAGGCATCGGCCGATCCGCGCAGCACGCCGATGATGCGCTTGAGCTCGTCGAGCGCATCGTGGGCGGTCTGCCGAATCATCGACGCCGTCTGGGCTACCTTCTCGGGCCCGTCGGCGCTGTTGACCTGCATTCCGCCTGCGAACAACGAGATGCGACTGAGGCTGGCAGCGAGGGTGTCGTGCATGTCGCGGGCGATGCGGGCACGTTCCGCATTCAGCAGCATCTCCTCACGAAGTGCGTTGGACTCCACCGTCACCTTGTCTCGCGAGACGACGGCCTCCGTCAGGTCGGATCGTGTGCGGCGCAGTATTGCTCCGCCCACGACCAACCCGACTAGCACTGCCGCGACGACCCACGGAATCCACGCGGGGACGTCCCATTCGACCGGCACGGATCCGTCCTCGGCCTTCGTCGAGCCGATGGTCAGGACGGAGTAGTACCGACTGCGATGCGCGTCGTACGTCAACGACACCCCGCACGCGACGTATACCGCGACGGTAGCCATCACAAGCGGCTTGGTGCGTGCGAAGGCACCGACGGCAAAGAGGGCAATCAACGCTGCCGTCGCATCGGTGGCGAAGAACAGCGGCCCGGCCAGGGCCAGTCCTAGAACCACCCATGGCCGTTCATGTCGCCAGATCAACGCGACACCCGCGATCAGGTTGAGCGTGACGCCGATGCCCAGGTTCCACCCCGGCGTCCCGGACGAGCCCGCCAACCCGGCGGTCATCAACGAGCAGAACAGGCTGAAGGCCACCGCCGCCGTAGTCCAGGCTTTGCGGCGCAGGGTGCCTGTCCGGTGGGTGCTCACGAACTGCAGCGTACGGCCGAGCACCGACACCGCGAATCGTCCTATCGGCCCGCATCACTGTCCGAATGCGACCGAAAGGAGGAGGCGTACCGACCGGTCAGCCGAGGCGTGGACAGGGCGGACTGCGGTGTGGTTGATGCATCGCCGAACGAGAGGAATTTCGACATGACCAACCACAACCCGAACCCCCAGCAGCAATACGCCCCGCCCGCTCCCGAGCAGAAGAAGAGTTGGTTTGCTCGGCACAAGATCCTGACCGTCATCCTGGCGGTCGTCGTGCTGGGTGTTCTCATTCGACTCATCGGTGGTGGTTCGTCGGAGAGCCCGACAGCTCCCGCGCCGGCCGGATCCCCGTCGTCGGAAGAAGCGGCTCCCGCGGCCCCGGCCGAGCCGACTCAGCCAGGTATCGGCGTCCCAGTGCGCGACGGCAAGTTCGAGTTCGTTGTCACGGCCGTCGCACCACCCGTAGCGACCGTCGGCTCGGAGTACCTGACGCAGACAGCGCAGGGCGAGTACGTCCAGGTGATGATGTCCGTGCGCAACATCGGCGATCGAGCACAGAGCTTGGACGCGTCCTCGCAGAAGTTGCTCGACGCGGACGGCAAGCAGTACTCGGTCGACAGCCTCGCAACTGCCTACCTCGACGAGGGCATCGGCTACGAGCAAATCAACCCGGGCAACGCGCTGGACACGACCGTCGTGTTCGACGTCCCCGTCGGGACCGTGCCTGCGGAAATCGAGCTGCATGATTCGGCGTTCTCGGGCGGTACGACGGTTGCGCTGCGGTAGCCGTCACCGATCGCTCTTCCGTTATCTCTCAATCTAATTCACTCGAAGCAGTTTCGGCTGCGATCTACGGAAGGACATCATGACCAACCCTCAGCTATCCCTTGTCGCTGCACTGCTCGACCGGTCCGGCTCGATGCATTCCATCGCCGACGACACCCGCGGCGGATTCGATTCGTTCATTGCCAGGGAGCGTGAGGCCGACGGCCGGACCGTGGTCACGCTGGCGCAGTTCGACAACCGGTACGAGCTGGTCTACGACAACGTGCCGATCGAGGACGTCGACCCGCTCATGCTCGAGCCGCGGGGTGGCACCGCGTTGTACGACGCGATCGGCCGGCTCGTCAGCGAGGTCGGGGCCGGACTGGCCACAATGCCGGAGGATGAGCGCCCCGGCTCGGTAACGGTGCTCGTGATGACGGACGGTCACGAGAATTCGAGCCAGGAGTGGACGAATTCGGCTGTGCGAGAATTGATCCAGCGGCAGGAGGCTGAGTACAACTGGGACTTCGTGTTTCTGGGTTCGAATATCGATGCCGTCCAGCTGGGTGCCGATCTGGGCTTTCAGCGTGGCAAGTCGATGACGTACGTCTCGACGTCGGTGGGTGTGACGGCAGCCTTCGTTTCGGTGGCGGACTACCAGAATCGAAAGCGCTCGGCCGGCGTCGATGCGTGTTCGGTATCGGCTTTCACTCCAGAGGACCGCAGACGAGCGCGAGGGGAGTAGGGGCTAAGTCAGTCGCGGGCGACACGCGGTTCTTTGCTGGGACTAGACCGCCGACCGCATCAGTGTTGGATTTCGCATCGCCGCCGAGCAGCTCAGATAATCGTTCTGAGCCGATCGACCGCGGCTACTGAGTTAAGGCTGTGTCGGGAAGTGACCGTGTGTGCCGAACTGGTGGCCCTGCAGGAAGGCCTCATTCTGAGCGTTCGCGCTGTTGATCAGACGCTGTTGTTCCTGCTGGGCAGCCAACTTCTTCGCCTCGTTCGACTTGTAGATCTTCATGCCGATCCAGATCGCCGCGATGACGAACAGCACCCATGGATTGGATCCCACGAACCCGATGGCGAGCAGCACCAGGAACGCGGTCAGTATCGGATGACGACGCGGCCACGATCGTTGTGGCACAACGTATCCGACATGGGTGGTCTGATGGATGTTGATCGTGCCGTAGTTCGGGCTGTTGTGGAACTGGTTGCTCATCGTTTGTCTCTCTCGAATGCCGCGGGTCTGGTGCCCGGCACTGAGCCAGACAGTTACGACCATATGGTCGGTTTCAATGGCGGAGGTGTTACAACGCGAATGCGTCGGATCTTAGTTGCCCACGGACTTGCACAGATCGGGATCGGTGATGTACCCCGCCTCGCAGCCCGATCGGGTCTGGATATCGCCCGACGTCGGCGGTTCTCCGCACGCAAGGCCGCACCGATCTGCACCGATCACGAAGGAGCCGTCAGGCCAATAACATTCGTTCGAGTTGCAGGAATATCCGCGGCCGGACGTCGTGCCTGTAGGTAGCGGAGTGACCGCGTCCGGATCGGGACGGGTCGCTCCGTTGTACGGGTTCCGACACACGTAGCCGTCGCACTCGAATGTGTTGGCTTCTCGTTCGGACCGCAGGTATCCATCGCCGTCCAGCTCATCGAAACACCACTGTGAAAAACGCGTGGTGCCGTCGCTCCATCGGGCAGGCCCCGGGGTCCCGAACAGACACTCGACAACGAAGGGCTCGGCCGGGGTAGGCGCAGCTTCGATTTCGGACACCGGACTCCCTACCGGAGTGAGGGTGGGCATAGGTTCCGAGCTATTGGTTACCGCCGGGGTAGGGACGGTGGCGGACGTCGACGGAGTGGTCGCGCCAGGGTTGGGGGTACTCGATGTCGCGTCTGAGCTGCAGCCGCTCAAGATCAGCAGGCCTGACACAACGGCGACCACCAACGAAACACGCAACGCTACATTCCGATCTGTATAGAGAAGGGGCTACCTCGCGAGCCCGTTGAGTATCGGGGTTTGGCGTACGGCGTTACAGCCGAATACAGCTGTGCTTCCGGCGCTACAGCAACAACGTAAATGCGGATGGCCTCCGCTTTTTCGACACAGCGCTCGCCTCTGAATTGCACTGCCCGAGTGAGATTCGTAATGGGCGATACTATGACGCGTGCTGGATGGCGTCGTTTACTTCATGCATAGATCCGCGGCAGCACTCGTCCCGGCACTTTTGAATCTTGCTTCGACCGAGGGGGACATATTTCGGCGACGAGCAGTCCCAGGAACGCGGGTCCGAAGGTCATTCTCATAGCCGTCGCCAACGCTGGCAGCACCGCCGGGAGGACGATCTGACGGATCAACCTGGGCCAGCTCACTTGCAATTACGCGCCATCTTCAAGTGGATTCGCCCTCGTGTTGGTCGATCTACTCGGGCGCGAAGATATTCCCCACGTCGATGTGGTACCCCTGCAACCAGGAATAGTCGACTTGCATAGCTGTGATTTTGTTTCGGCCCAACCAGATTGGTGAGCCGTCTGGTTGGCTGGCATACAGTCCTCGTGCCGAAGTGACCACTCGATCGAACTGCACAGGCCAGTCGATGCTCGCCGCCAATTCGGTGATGGGGTCGCGGCCACGGTCGAGCGCGCGTAGGACGTGTGATCGCTCGGGCAGCAGCTGAGACTTGCTCGTGTTGCACGACGGGCATGCCAACACCAAGTTCGCGAGGCCGTCGATGCCCACTCTCGACCACGGGAGTACGTGATCGACATGGGCGTCCGACCCCACGCGCGCCGAACAATAAAAGCATGTCGGACCGAAGGCCTCGATCAACGCGGCTTTGGGACGGATCAGTGCGATTCGGCTGCTGCCGAAGAGATGGCCTTCGAGATCTGGCACGCGCTCGTCGAGGAAGCTGTTCTTTCGCCGGACATCGTCGACCCATGCAAGCATCAACGCGGGCTTGAGCAACGAGGACAATCGCGCCAGAGCAAAACACACTCCCGGGTACAGCGTGATCCGGTTGCCATGTGCCAGGACGGTGTTCGTGCCCATCTTGGCGCTCATCCAACTGTCGTCATACAAAAATGACTCGCCTGCGTACCCGCCCGGAACTCGTTGCAGGCGATGCAGCGGCTGTTGCACGAGTACAAGCTTCACCTTCTTGATCATCTCGCGGAACAGACCGGGGCTTCTCCGGGCGGCGATGTCCAACGGCGTTTCTCTGCCGGCGGTTGCCGTGGCACGAGCAAACTCCCGAACAGCGTCGGGAATCGTTGCTCTCGCCTGCGTCGACTGGCGGAGATAATGACCGTCGAAGTCACGCACCTGCCGCCAGTAGAGACTGACAACGCGCTCGGCCAAGTCGTCGAGATCGACATCGACCGCTGAGCCGTGGTCCTCGGGAACGTTTTCGACCGAGAATTCGAGTAGCGCGACCAGGACGGCCAGCTTGTAGGTGGCGACACGCGCGCCCGAGTCGAGAACGCTGACCAGGTGCTGCCCGAGTGTCAGCGGATCAGCGGGCGAGGGAATCGACATACCTGCACACTACTGAGCATGGGAAAACTTGTTCGTGATTTGATTCCGTCGATCATCGAAGCCTCGGGTCGCGTCCCCAAATATCGAATCCTTGAGACTGAGGATTATGGAAACGCGCTGATTGACAAATTGTTTGAAGAAGCACGCGAGTTTCGCGACGCATCAACGGAAGGTAGGCCGGAGGAGTTGGCCGATGTCCTCGAGGTCGTGCGCGCACTCGCCGCACATCTTGGCCTGACCAACGAGGCTCTCGATACGGTAGCTGCTGACAAGCGATCACAACGTGGTGGCTTTGAGCAGCGGATCTGGCTTGAGTAGCGCCTGTTCATTGTTGCGCAAGGCACGAGGCAAGTCGGTTCGCTGACCGTTCTAGTTATGACAAACGGTCATGAGAACTCAGGCATGGAGTGCGCGAATGCTGCTGTGCTAGAACTTATCCAACGGCAAGAGGTTGACTGTAGCTGGGACTTCGTATTCTCGGGATCGAACCGATACCGAGAGTCTCACCAGGCCACCGATCCGGCGTCGTCGAAGAATCCGCCCCGCGGGCCATCGTCGGGCAGGGTGGCGAGCTTCAGTGCGATGCGCGCACCCTCCTCCGGCGTGCGTGTGGATGCAAATCCGGTGAAATCCGTTGCCACATAACCCGGGCAGCATGCATTCACGATCACCGCAGTGTCCACGAGCTGCCGTGCGTACTGCGCGGTCATCGCGTTCACCATGGTCTTGGATGGAGCATATGCCGCCATGATCGGGCCGGTCTGTAGCGCGAGCGAGCCCATGTTGCTCGAGACATTGACGATGCGTGGCGAGGCAGAGCGAAGAAGCGTCGGAAGCAATGCGTTCGTCGCCCTGATGACCCCGAATACGTTGGTGTCCAATGTAGTCCGCAATACGTCGATATCCAGCGTCGTCGGATTCTGTTGGTCGCCGCCGGAAATGCCTGCATTGTTCACCAGTATGTCCAGGTCGTCGATCGAGGCGGCGGCGGCAGCAACGCTGGCGTCCGACGTGACATCGAGAGGGACTCCGAACGCATCGATGCCCGCAGCACGAAGCTTGTCGACCGCCTCCTGGCGTCGTGCATCGTTGCGGGCCCCGACTCCTACTCTGATTCCCTGCATTCCGAGTCCGTGTGCGATAGCAAAGCCGATCCCTTTGTTGGCGCCGGTGATCAGCGCGGTCTTCGTCGTCATGCGGTCCATGGTCGGCGTCGAGCGCAGGTGCGTCCAATACCGATCGACCAACTAGTGATACTCGACGGGTATCACAGCTACGCTTTCGGAGTGGACGATCTCGAAACACGCGAACTCCGGTATTTCATCGCCGTTGCCGAGGAGCTGCACTTCGGGCGCGCAGCGCAACGCCTGGGGATCGCTCAGCCACCGCTCTCGCGAGCGATCAGCAGGTTGGAGCGCCGACTCGGCGTCGCCCTCCTGGATCGGAATCGTCGTGGAGTCGCACTCACTGCAGCCGGTGCCGTGCTCCTGAGGGACGCAGCGACGGCGCTCGACGCGGTCGCAGCGGCAGCGCAGCGAGCACGAGCCGCCGGTGCCCGAGTCAAGCTGGTGACCAAAGCCGGTGCATCCCATGAGCTCCTACGCCGCGTTCTCGAAGCGCACCCCGCTGAGGTCGACGTCATGTTGTGCGAAGTCGGTGAGCAGGCCGGATATCTTCGCCGTGGTGATGCTGACGTGGCGTTGATGCATCGCCCCGTCGATGACCTCGTTGGGTTCGATTCCAAGGACCTCCTTACCGAGGGGCAGGTCGCGATCGTTCCGCGTGATCACTTCTTGGCCTCGAAAGACGAACTGAGCATGGACGATATCCGTGACGTCTCGGATCTACCGATGGCTCGGTGGCCACAGCTCGACGGCACCTATCCGAAGGGGCCCGGGCCTGAGGTGCGTGCTCAATCGCAGATCGCCCAACTGGTTGCGCTGGGTCAGGCGCTGCTGGTGATTCCAGCGTCGAGTCGCGCGTGGCAGTGGCCCGAGCATGTGGCCGTACCTGTCGTTGATGCGCCGATGATCACGACGGTCATTGCATGGCCGGCCGGAGTCCGATTGCCTGCGGTAGCTGCATTGGTCCAGTCGGCCGTCGGGATTGCGTTCGAGTGACGGACCGTAAACCCTCGGCGCGCCGATCGACTGCGATTACCGTCCGCCGTATTTCGAGGTGATGCGCGTTTCCAACCACTGCAGGGCGATGGTGGGCGGCAATGCCATCACGAGGATCAGTACAACCGTGCCCATGATGTTTTCCATCCGTACCAGGCTGACGTTGCGCAGGAGTTCGTATCCGATGCCGCTGGATGACGAGAACATCTCGGCGAGAAGCAAACCCAGGAACGCCAAGCCGAAGGTCATCCGCATACCCGTCGCCAGTGCCGGCAGCACCGCAGGAATCACGATCTGACGGATCAAGCGAGGCCAGCTCACCTGCAGTGACGCGGCCATTCTCAGGTGAATTCTTTGGACCGATGCTGTGGCCTCGACAGCGACGAGGAACATCGGGATGAAGGCGGCGTAGAACGAGAACCCGAATCGGCTCAGTGCACCGATACCGAGGAACGACAGGAAGATCGGGTACAGCACGATCTTCGGGATGCTGTTGATCGAGTAGACGATCGGGGCGATGGTTCGGGTCCAGAACGGACTCAGGCCCAGCGTCAGGCCAAGCAGCGAACCCACGACGGTGCTCGCCAGGAACGCGAGCACGAGAATGCGCAGAGAGTCACCGACATTGGCGCGGAAGTCTGCTTTGCCCAGGTCCTCGACGAGCGAGGCCATGGCCTCGGCAGGCGTCGGGAAGATGAGACTGTCGACCAGAACGGCCGAGACCCACCAGATCAGCACCGCGACGACGGCGACGACCACGGGTGGCAAGAACCGTCGGGCGTTGGTGCGGCCCGCGGACGAGGTCACCTTCGGGGGAGCGGTGGGTGTGGTGGCAACTCTGTCCAAGGTGCTGCTCATCAGCGGCGCCTCCAATCGAATCGGTTGAGCGCGAGCGAGATCAGCGAGGTCGAGAGCAGAGCGATCAGCGCCACGATGAGGATCCCGGCGTACATGTCGGCGATGTCGAACCCGTCGTAGGCGATGGAGATGAAGTGGCCCAGGCCTTGCGTCGACAGGATGAACTCACTGGCCAACACCGAGATGACGGCGTACGAGAGCCCGAGCTTGAGTCCGGTGACGATGCTCGGCAACGCGTACGGAAGAAGCACCGATCGGAAGTACTGCCACCGCGTCAACATCAGTGTCGTTCCGAGCTTGGTGACGATCGGCGACACCGCATTGAAACCGGTGCGTGCGTTCAGCGCCACCACACCGAACGCGAAGATGGTGGACAGGATGGCAATCGGAGCGACACCGGCACCGAACAGCACCACCATGATGGGGTACAGCGCGAACGTCGGGACGGCGTAGTAGACGTTGAGGTACGGCTGAAACGCTCTGTCCCACAACTCGTACCGCCACAGGACATACGCAGCGGCGACACCGAGTACGGAGCTGAGCACGAACGTGAGGACGATGATGCCCAGCGTTCGGCCCAACTCATCGATCAGGAAGTCCGGATCGGTCAGTAGGCCCAGCGACGTCGAGATCATGTCGGTCACCGGAACGATGTCCAGGGGGGATGCGAAGAAGCGTGCCGAGATATCGATGGCCACCAGTGCCGCGACGAGGATGAGCACGGTCCATCCCCATGCGGGGAGACCGAGTTGGGTGGAGGGTGCAGGCCGGATGTATCCGGGCACGACGGAGGCGCGGTTGCTCTCGCGCGTCGGCGCACTCATGGTTCGATGCTCATCGTCTTCTTGGCCTCGTCGCGCAGACTCGACCAGATACGTTCGTGCAGAGCAGTAGCCGCTGGGCTAGCGAGGACGTCCTCGGAGCGCGGACGAGGCAGGTCGATGTCCATCTCGTCGATGAACCGACCGGGCCGCGCGCTCATCACCAGTACGCGATCGGACAGCAGTACCGCCTCCTGAATGCTGTGGGTGATGAACAGGACTCCACACGTCAGCTTTTCGACGATCTTGAGCAGCTCGTAGGACATCACCAACCGCGTCTGCTCGTCGAGTGCTCCGAACGGCTCGTCCGCGAGTATGAGGTCGGGTTCCATGGACAGGCAGCGCGCGATGGCCACACGCTGACGCATACCGCCGGACAACTGGGTGGGGTAGTGGTCGCCGAACTTGCTCAGCCCCACAGTGTTCAGCAGCTCGTCGGCGCGGGACCGACGTTCCTTCTTACCGACGCCGCGGACTTCGAGAGCGAACGCGACGTTGTCACGGACGGTCCGCCAGGGCAGCGTCGCCGATTCCTGGAAGATGACTGCCGTCTTGGATCGAGGGCCGGTGAGCGGTTGGCCGTCGACGTGCACGGTGCCGCCGTCGTGATCCTGTAGGCCGGCGAACACCTCGAGCAGAGTGGACTTGCCGCAGCCACTGGGGCCGACGACGGAGACGAATTCGCCTCGGCCGATGGACAAGTCGATCTCGTGGAGGGCGGTCACATCACCGAAGTGCCGCGACACCGACGAGGCGACGGCAATGGCGGAGGTGGTGTCGGGGCGGGGTCGAGTCGCTGCGTGAGTCACGTCGCTACCTTCTGGTGGTGGGAAATTGCGGTCAGGAGTCGCAGTCACCGGGCAAGTCGTCTGCGACTCCCTCGGCGAGGAATTCCGGGTCGAACAAGGTGCAGAAATTGGGCACGCGATCGCTGCCTGACGCCTCCACTCCGTCCTGCGCGGACAGGACCGACGCAGTATCGAAGCCGCCGCCCCAAGTGCCGACCGAGGATGCACGTTCGACCACTGCGGTGGCCGACTCCACGTCGAATCCCGTATACGCCGCGTAGATCTCTGCGGCGGCAACAGGATCGGCCTCGATCGACGCGACCGCCTCGGTGTAACCGGCATTGATCGCGCGTACGACGCCGGGATTGCTCGCGGCGTAGTCCTTGGTGGTGGTAATCGTCGACTGCAGGAACCGCGACATGTAGTCGGGGCTGCTGACGATCAGCTTGAAATCCTCGGGTCGCTGTTCGGCGACGATGGAGGGAACGAGAGCGATATCGACGTTGCCGGCTTCGAGAAGTGCGAAGCCTTCACCGATTCCGCCGGATGCGACCCGCTCGATCCGACCCGGGTCGACGCCCGCGAGTGAGGGAATGAGGCGGGTGAGGGCATCGGAGGCCGAGTTGGGGCGGGTGTAAGCCCACCGACGGACGTCCTCGATGGAGTTGATGTTGGGGTTCGAGGCGAGCGCGTAGAAATTCATCGGGTACGGCCCCTGAGTGCCACCGCCGACGATGCGCAGTTCAGAGCCGGCCGCATCCGCCTGCACGATCGACGGGTAACTGACCTCGCCGATGGGGATGTTGCCGTCGAGCAGCGTGCGCATGGTCGCGCTACCGCCCTTGCCCGGCACGATGTTCTCCACGATCACACCGTGCTTCTCGAACAGTCCCTGCTTCTGCGCGACAAGCCAAGGGATGCTGTAGATTTCGGCCGCTGCCGAGACGGTGACATCGATCGTGACCGGATTGGCGGGGTCCGCGTCGGGACCGGGATCGGATCCACAAGCCACCAATGCGGCGGACAGCGTCAGTGCTGCCATGATGGACGTCGCTCGACGTAAATGCATCTGCGTCCTCGCTGGATGATCGGCGTGACGGTGCCGAAGTGGGAGTGTCGGCTGTCGCATGCCCACCCGCAGTGAGACGTACGTAACAGCTGTGTTCTACCTAAACATAAGATGTTTAGGGCGTCAAGGTGGGTTGAAATCGGACAAAGGCGCGATAATCCGCGAGCAGTTCCGGTTAAAGATCTGATGTATGCGGTGGTATTGCCCGGTGCCAGTTGGTCACCGACTGAAAGAGCTCGCCCAAGCCGAACAACGCGCCCTCACGGTGCGCCGCAGCGGTGAGTTGCGCTCCCACCGGCATTCCCGAGGACGAGTGGAAGCCGACCGGCAGAGCCAGCGTCGGGCCGTTGTGCAACGACCACGGGTACGTGAATTGTCCCATCCGGCGCGAGAGCGCAACAACGTCGTCGCCCCCGTCCCTCGGGGGAACATCGACGGGCATGGCCGGGGTCAGCACGACGTCGACGGTCTCGAACGTGGCGGTCATAGCCTGATGGAACCGATCACGGCCGGTGAGTGCACGGGCACGGTCGAACTCGGAGATGCTCAGGCCCAACGCTATTCGCTCGTAGGTCGCGGGTTGGAAACGTGAGGGCTCGGTGTCGAGCCTGTGCCGATGGCGGCGAGCGAGGTCGCTGTACACGATCGTGTAGACGATGTCCTGGGCATCGGCGGCATGCCCCAGCTCGACGGGGACGATCTCGTACCCCAGCTCGGCGAACGTGCGCACCGCGGCAGTGACGGTCTGTGCGACGCCCGGATCCACGTCCGCGGTGAGGAAGACGGTCGGGACACCGATACGCGTGACGGCTGATGGTTCGGACGGGCTGGGGGACAGGACGTCGAACAGAGCCTTCACCTCGGCCACCGACCGCGCCATCGGGCCGACGGTGTCGAATTGCTCGCTCACGGGGAACACACCGTCGTTGCTGATGGATCCCCAGCTCGGGCGGAGACCGGTGATTCCGCATGCCGCGGCGGGTAGCCGCACCGACCCGCCGGTGTCGGTGCCCAGTGATGCGTCGACCAACCCGGCGGCGACGGCGATCCCCGATCCGCCACTCGACCCGCCGGGCACCCGGATGCGATCCCACGGGTTGTACGACGGACCAGCGGCCGAGTTCTGTGAGGTGACGCCGACGGCGAACTCGGCCATGTTCAGTTTCGCGACCACAGACCCGCCTGCGCGTCGCAGACGGGTGACGACCGCGGCGTCCGCGGCAGCGACGTTGTCCTCGAAGAACTCAGACGCGCAGGTAGTCTCGACGCCGGCCACGTCGATGTTGTCCTTGACGCCGATGCGCAGGCCGGACAGGGGCCCCGGGGTGTCGTTCCGGTCGTCGATCCACCGGACGACACCGCCGAAGGTCCCGTCCTCGATCAGGCTGCGCTCCGCGCGCGCAGCTCGGCCGTCGCGTCCTCGTCGATCGTCCACGAATCGGTGTTCACGACCACACCGTAGTCGCGTCGAGCATCGTCCTCGGTGAGGTACTCGTCCCAGACGTCGCTGAGCACCTGGAACGGATCACGCTCGAACGGGTTTCCGAATCCACCGCCCGAGGGAAGTTTGATCTCCAGCGTCTCACCGGAACGAATCGTCTCCTGAGTGACCTTGGAGTACAACACTTCCTCGCGATCGGTCCCGGCGTTCCTGGTGAACGAGCCGGACACACCGTTGTGGCCACCGAGGGCTCCGGCCGGAGGATCCGACCGGTTGTCGGCCTCGGAACCGAGGAACGTATCGGTCTCCATCAACCACTTGCGCACACTGCCGATACCGCCGCGCCACTTGCCCGGTGCGGGCGCCTCGTCGCGCAGCTCGTACCGCAACGCACGCATGGCGTGGTTGAGCTCGAGCTCCTCGATGGGATTGTTGCGGGTGTTGGCCATCAGGGCGTCGACGGCGTCCATACCGTCCTTGCCGTTGCGGCCACCGTACGATCCCTCGTTGATCTCGATGTAGACCCAATAGGATTCGCCGTCCGGCGCGATGCCGGAATAGGCGATGGCGCACAGAGCGGCGGACGATCCCGCGATCGCATGATCCGGAAGCACCGGGGCCAGAGCGAGATTGATCGAGTCGAACACGCGGTTGACCTGTGAGAACCGCGCGAAGCACGATGCGGGGAAGTCCGGATTGAAGATCGTGCCCTCGGGGGCATAGGCCTTGACGGGTCGGAAGCACCCGTCGTTCTGGGGAACGAATTCCTCGGTCAGGTCCTCGTCGAGCAGAATCGTGCGAATGGCCGAGACGGCCACCGGTAGAACCGAACCCTCGAACGGGACGTTGAACGCGGTGGGCACCTGGCTGTTGGAGCCGGTGAGGTCGATGAGAATGTCTTCGCCCTCGACCTGCACCCGCACGGCCACCTTGAGCGGTTCGTCGCGGTTCTTACCGTCGTCGTCGAGGTATCCGATGGGCGCGGTGTAGCTGCCGTCGGGAATCTCTCGAATCTTTTTGCGCAGCATCGATTCGGAGTAGTCCATCCAGCGTTCGCCCGCGCTCATGACGGTGTCGAGGCCGTACTTCTCGAGCAGCTCGGTGAATCGCTTCTCCCCGATTCGCGAGCAGGCGATCAATGCCTCGAGGTCGCCGCGGTTCTGCTCGGGCGTGCGGACGTTGTCGAGGATGTGCTGGATCAGGTAGTCGTTGCGGACCCCGGCCTCGTAGATCTTCATCGAGTCCATGAGCTTGCCCTCGGCCCACACGTCGACGACATCCATGCACAGGCCGGGGAAGTTGCCGCCGACGTCGGACACGTGACCGGTACACCCGGCGAAGCCGATGTGCTCGCCCTTCCAGAAGATCGGAATGATCACGCCGTAGTCGGGGGAGTGAGCCGCTCCGTGGTACGGATGGTTGTGCAGCACCACATCTCCGGGCTTGTACGTTCCGGCGAGGCGACGGTTGACACCCTTGATGTAGGCGGGAATCGAACCACAGTGCATCGGAGTCGAATCCGACTCACACAGTTCACGTCCGTTGATGTCGAAGATGCCCGCGCCGAGGTCCTCGGACTCTCGGATGAGCGAGGAGTACGCCATACGGTAGAGCACCTGGGCCATCTCCTTGGCCATCGACTGCAGTGCTCCGCCGATGACGCGCAGGGTGATGGGATCGACCTCGACGTCGTTCCAGGTTCGAGTGGATTCGCCCGCCAGTGACACTCCGGTGGTGGGCATCAGCGCCTTGCTCATGCGGGGGTCCTCTCGATGATGATGTGGCCGACGGCGTCGACGGTGGCGTGCTGATTCATGCCGATGATCGTGGTGGAATCGAACTGCTCGACGATCGCAGGACCGTCGATCTCGTTGTTCGCCAACAACAACGACCGCTCGTACACCGGGGTGTCCACCCACTGCGGCGCGGACGTCTCGTCCTGCCAGAACAGCGCCTGCGTCGTCGTCTTGATCGCGGCCGAGGAGTCGGCGGTACCCACGGCGATGTCGGCGATCTGCACGTGGGGGACCGCACCCACGCCGGTGACGCGGACGTTGATCAGCTGTACGGGCTTGTCGTCGAACCGCTGTGAGTAGGTGCGCCCGTGCACGTCGTGGAACGCCTCGGCGACGGTCTTGACCCACACGTCGTCGATGTTGCCGTCCGGCGCGGCGACGCGGAGTTCGTAGCCCTGGCCGACGTACCGGCAGTCGACGCTGCGTTCGAGCGAGATGTTCTCGGCCGCAACGCCGTCCTTCTCGAGCTGCGCGACGGCGAGGGCCGACAGACGCTCGATCTGCTCCTGCAGAAGTTCGATGTTCGGGTCTGCGGACGAGGTCCACACCGTCGTCGGCTCTTCGTAACGGATGTCGGTGGTGAGCAGGCCGACGGCGGAGGTGATGCCTGGGTGACCAGGGACGATCACGCGTGGAATACCGAGCTGGTCGGCGATCTGCCACGCGAACAGCGGCCCCGCTCCACCCTCGGCGATGAGTGAGAAGTCGCGCGGGTCATAGCCTTTGCGGACCGAGTGCAGGCTGATCGCCTCGGTCATGGAATGGGCGAGGATCTTGAAGATGCCCATCGCGGCGTCGTCGAGTGGCGTGTCGAGCTTGTCGGCGATGTGCGTCTGAATCGCCTGACGTGCCAGCTCGGGCTTGACCTCCATGGTTCCGGACAGGAAGCTCTTCTCGCGCAGCCATCCCATCATCACCATGGCGTCGGTGGAGGTCGGTTCGGTTCCGCCGTGCCCGTAACAGGCCGGGCCGGGGACGGCACCCGCACTGCGTGGTCCGACGCGGAACATGCCTCCGTCGTCGACCACGGCGATGGAACCGCCGCCGGCACCGATGGTGTCGACCTCGGCCATCGGCACCATCGCGTGGTAGTCACCGATTCGGGTGTCGAGCAGATGCTTCATGCGCAGCGCGCCGTCCGGTGCCACACCGACGTCCGCGGAGGTGCCGCCGACATCGAGGGTGATGACACTGGGAAACCCGGACGCCTTGCCGATGGCGCAGCCACCCAGCAAGCCGGCGACCACGCCGCTGGTCAGCAGTGAGACCGGGATTTCGCTGGCGCTGCGCGAGGTGACGAGCCCGCCCGCGGAGGTCATGAGGTGCACGTCCTCGCCGACCTGCGCCGCCTTGGCCTTACCCGCCAAGTTCTCGATGTACTTCGAGGTCTTCGGTCCGATGAAGGCGTTGAGCGCTGCGGTCGAAAAGCGTTCGTACTCTCGGTATTGCGGGGCGACTTCGCTGGAGAGTGAGATGAAGACGCCCGGAAACTCCTCCTCGATGATGGCTCTGACGCGTTGCTCGTGAGTCGGATTCCGGTATGAGTGCAGGAATGCGACGGCGATGGCCTGCACTCCTCGGTCACGCAGCAGTCGAACCTGTTCGCGCACAGCATCTTCGTCGAGCGGGGTCAGAATGTTCCCTGCGGCGTCGATGCGTTCGGGGACCACCCGACGGTTGCGTCGCGGCACGAGCTGCCACTTCTGCCACGGAAGATCCTGGTAGTTCGAGTAATTGAGAGGACGCTTCTTGCGCGCGATGTGCAGCAGGTCGCGGAAACCCTCGGTGGTGATCATGCCGACGTCGCAGCCGTTGTGCTCGAGCACGATGTTGGTGGCCACAGTGGTGCCGTGGAAGAACATGTCGATTTCGGACGGGCCGATCCCTGCGCGTTCGGCGAGGACCTTGATTCCGTCCATCGTGCCGATCGAGGGGTCGTGGTTTGTGGACGGGGTCTTGTGCACGACGACCGTGCCGTCGTCGTCCCACAGGACGAGGTCGGTGAACGTGCCGCCGACGTCGACTCCAATGCGTTTCATGCTGCGTCCGTTCTGTCGGTGCCCGAGTGGAGCGGGAAGGCGTGCTCCGCCTGTTTACGAAGTCGTTGGGTCACCGCGGAGGTGACATGAGTCATAGTGCTGATGATCGGCGAGAAAAGCAATACCTCTGATGTATTGGGGCTGAATTCTCAGGATTCGCGGTCCGATCCGGGACCATGCCGACGATTCCTCGCTAAAAAGCGGATGTATCGAGGGTCGAGATCCCAGCATCTCGGAGCAGCGGCCAGGCTAAGCTCGAGCCGACCAGTACCCACCGGTCAGCAGAAGCAGTCGAGTGACAACCAGGGGGAAGACGTGGCCCAATCGGCACCGCTCAAGGCGACGGCCAAGAGCGTCCCCGCGTATGCGGTTCTTGCGGGACATCTGCGTACCCGCATTCTGTCCGGTGAGCTGCAACCGGGTGAGCGGCTCCCTGGCGAAGCCGAGCTCACTGCCGAGTTCGGCGTCGGACGCAGCACGATTCGTGAAGCACTCCGATCCCTGGCCAGCCAGAATCTGATCGAGACGACCAGGGGAGTGACCGGGGGAAGCTTCGTCGCCGTCCCCAGCGTCGGGCACATCAGTGAGCACCTGGAAACCGGTGTGGCGTTGATGGCCGCCGCCGAGACCGTCACGGTCGACCAGCTGATGGAAGTGCGCAACCTGATGGAGGTGCCGGCCGCCGGCATCGCTGCATTCCGTCGCACCGACGAGCATCTCGAGCAGCTCAACGCGTCGATCTTCGACCCCAACGACGTGCAGGGCCCAGAAACGTTCACCAAGAACCAGGAATTCCACCTGGTCCTGCTCCGTGCAGCGCACAACCCGCTGCTCGAGCTCATCACGGCTCCCGTATTCCGAGTGTTGTCCGGCCGATTCGGCCGCGACCACGCACCCGAGGGCTTCTGGCAGTGCGTCGACAGCGACCATCGCGGTCTGCTCGACGTGGTGGCCGCCGGGGATTCCATGGCTGCGATGGATCTGATGCGTAAGCACCTCGACCACCTCGGAGACTCGTACCGACAGATGGACCGACTGCGCACCTCCTGAAACATCTGCTCTTTACGGAGCGATCCGCCGCAAAACTTGTCGTCCACCGGTTTCGTCGAACCCTTGACGCCGTAAACATCTGATGTTTATGGTCTAGGTAAGGCACTCGCCAAACTGACACGAGGAGACACGGTGGCAATCCATCCGGCCGTTCTGGGGCGCTTCTTCGACGACTACGCCGTGGGGGACGTCTACCAACATCCCTTCGGGCGGACGATCTCGGAGACCGACAACACGTGGGTCACACTGCTGTCGCTCAATACCAACCAGAACCACTTCAACGCGCATCTGGCGTCGCAGAACCCCATCACCGATGGGAAGGTCATCGTCAACTCCGGCTTCACAGTCTCTGTGGTACTGGGACTTTCGGTGATCGACATGAGTCAGAACGCGATCTCGAACCTCGCCTTCACCGACATCAAGATGTCTCACCCCGTCTACGCAGGCGACACCCTGTACGCCGAAAGCATCTGCACCGGGTTGCGCAAATCCGAGTCACGCCCCTACGCCGGCATCGTCTCGATGATCACCCGCGGCCTCAATCAGGATGGCGTCGAGGTCATTTCGTGGAAGCGCTCGGTCATGGTCGCCACCCGCGACAGTGGCATCGGGCAGAACTACTTCCCCGAAGCGAAGAACGGACCGCTCGCACTCCCCACTACGAAAGACTCCGACGCATGAGGCCACTCGAAGACGTCCGCATCATCTCCCTCGAACAGTACGGCGCAGGCCCGTTCGGCAGCCTGCACCTGGCCGATCTGGGCGCGGATGTCATCAAGATCGAGGACCCGAGCGTCGGCGGCGACGTCGGCCGCTACGTCCCGCCCTACAACGAGGGCGAGGACTCGTTGTTCTTCGAGAGCTTCAATCGCAACAAACGCTCTCTCTCGCTCGACCTTTCGACCCCGAGTGGGCGAGCGGTGTTCGAGGACCTCGTCCGCACCAGCGACGCCGTCTACTCCAACCTCCGCGGTGACGTGCCCGAGAAGATCGGCATCACCTACGACCAGCTCAAGCACCTCAATCCCGCGATCGTGTGCTGCAGCCTCACCGGCTTCGGCATGACCGGACCGCGCGCGAAAGAACCTGGCTACGACTACATTCTGCAAGGACTCGCCGGCTGGATGAGCGTGACCGGCGATCCCGACGGCCCGCCCACCAAATCCGGTCTGTCGCTGGTCGATTACTCCGGTGGATTCGTCGCCGCGATCTCGCTGCTGTCGGGATTGCACGCTGCCCGACGCGACGGCATCGGCGGTGACTGCGACGTCTCGTTGTACGACACCGCGATGTCTCTGCTCACGTATCCCGCGACGTGGCATCTCAACGCCGGCTTCGAGCCGATCCGCACGAAGAACTCCGCTCACCCGTCGCTGGTGCCGTTCCAGGCCTTCGAGGCAACGGACGGCTGGCTCATCGTCGGCTGCGCGAAGGAGAAGTTCTGGGACCGGCTCGTCGTCGCCATCGATCGCCCGGACCTCGGTGTTGATCCACGGTTCAGCAACTTCTCACTGCGCGGTAAGCACCAGGACGTGCTGCTGCCGATCCTGGAAGAGGTGTTCGGCACCAACACCGTCGAGCATTGGCTCTCGAAACTCGGCCCGGCCGGGGTGCCGACCGGCCCGATCAACGACGTCGAGCACGCACTGACCGAACCCCACACGCTCGCACGCAATCTTGTGGTCGAGACCGAGCACCCGGTGTACAACACGGTGCGCCAGGTCGCCTCACCGGTGAACTTCGGATCCGAGGCAAAGCAGTACCGCCGAGCGCCGCAGCGCAACGAGCACTTCGACGACATCGTGCGCGACCAACTGGGCTACGACGACGAACGGGTGGCGAAACTGAAGGCGGAGGGTGCCTTCGGAACGGCGAAGGACGAGGTGCGGGCGTGACCTCGACGATCTTGGCGGAGTGGGCATCGAGTGTCACTGTCGCCGATCTGTCCGAGGACGTCCGGCACGCGGCCGCGCGTCACCTACTCGATGGCGTCGGCAATACCGTTGCGGCCCAACGCCTCGGCTACGGCCGACCGGGCTGGACGGTAGCCGACGCCCTCGGAGGCCCACCGGAGGCGCGGCCTCTCACCGGCACCCGAGGCCTGTCCGCGCCGGCAGCCGCCTTCGCGACCGGGGTGATGCTGCACTCTCTGGACTTCGACGACACGCATGCGGGCGCACTGGTGCACGCGACGGCTGTATCTCTTCCTGCGGCATTCGCCGTCGGACAGCAAGTGTCGGCCTCGGGTGCAGATGTGTTGACGGCCGCAGCCCTCGGTCTCGAAACCGCCTGCCGCCTCGGTGAAGTCAGTCCGCACGGATTCCATGCGCGGGGCGTGCATGCCACGGCAGCGGTAGGACCGTTGACAGCCGCACTCGTAGCCGGACACCTCTCGAAGTTCGACACCGAGACGTTGGTCAACGCCCTGGGGATCGCCGGATCGTCGAGTTCGGGACTGCTGGAGTTTCTCGATACCGACGCCGACACCAAGGCACTGCATCCCGGATCGGCCAGCATGAACGGTGTGTTGGCTGCCCGGCTCGCCGCGGCCGGTGCCACCGGACCATCGTCGGTTCTCGAAGGTCGACGCGGAATCTACGCTGCGTTGACCGATCGGCCGACGAACTTCGCGGCACTGACTGAGGGCCTCGGGACACGGTGGGAAGCCACCCGAATCGGTATCAAGCCGTTTCCCAGTTGTCAGCTCATGCACGTGACGCTCGATGCAGTGACGAAGGCGCTCGGAGACAGTGCGGTTCAAGCGAGCGATGTCGCCGACATCGAGGTGTTCGTTCACCCCGATTCGAGCCCCTTCGTGTGTGGACCGAACACCGGGGTCGCGCCACCGCGTAGTACCTACGACGGCAAGTTCGATCTGCCCTGGAGTGTGGCCGCGCTACTGCACGACGGAGCGATTACCGTCTCGACCTACACCAACGAATCCATCGCACGCAAGGACGTTCTGGTCACCGCCCGCAAGGTGCGGGTGACGAACCTGCCGTCCGAGGTTCCCGCGGCGGCCGCGTCGGGCAGGGCGGTTCTCACGCTCACCGACGGACGAGTGCTCGACGCCTCCGTCGGCGGCAGTCAGGGATCCGCCGGATTCCCCCTGAGCAACGACCGTCTACTGGAAAAGTTTCTCGGCAACTGCGGCAACGATTCTCGTGCTGCCGAGCTCGCCGACCGCATCCTCGGATTGGTCGACGAAACCGACCTGACCGCCATTCTCGATCTCGCCGCCGCCATCGCGCCGGCACCCTGACACTTTGATCGCCGACACCCCAATCGACAGGACATCATCATGGACTTCACCTACGACGAACAGCAGATGGCATTCCGTAAAGCGTTGCGCACCTTCGTCGACAAGGAAATCATCCCGGTAGCGAACGAGTGGGAGAAGACGGGCCGGTACCCCACCGAGATCGTCGAACACATGAAGGCCATGGGCCTGTTCGGGATCACGACGCCGGAGGAGTACGGCGGCCTCGACCTCGACAAGGTCTCGTTCACCCTGGTCTACGAGGAGCTTGCCCGCGGATGGATGGGCGTCGCCGGAATTCTCGGCAGCCACAACCTCTCGTGCTGGATGATCGGCAAGCACGGCACCGAGGAGCAGAAGAAGACTCTGCTGCCCAAGCTCGCGTCCGGTGAATGGCGTACGGGAGTCGGCCTCACCGAGCCCGGTGCCGGCACTGACCTGCAGGGCATCAAGACCACCGCGAAGCGCGATGGCGACCACTACGTTGTCAACGGTGCGAAGACATGGATCACCAACGCACGGCACGCGAATGTGCTTCCGGTACTGGTGAAGACCGACACCTCGACCACACCGGCGCACAAGGGCATGTCGCTGCTGCTGATCGACACAACCACCGACGGGTTCGAGGTGCAGCGCGACATGGGCAAGCTCGGCTACAAGGGCACCGAATCGTGTGAGATTACCTTCACCGACGTGCGCGTACCCGTCGATGCGCTTCTCGGTGGCGTCGAGGGGCGTGGTCTGCAGCAGGCACTGTCCGGTCTCGAGATCGGCCGTCTCAACATCGCCGGACGCAGTGTCGGCATCGCTCAGGCCGCCTACGACGCTGCCCTGGAATATGCGAAGCAGCGCACCGCATTCGGTCAGCCCATCGCCGAGTTTCAGGCCATTCAGCTCAAGATCGCCGACATCGCGACCCAGCTGCAGGCTGCACGTCTGATGACGTACTGGGCTGCATCGCAGGCAGATTCGGGCAAGAGAGTGGACATGGAAGCCGGCATGGCAAAGTACTTTGCCTCCGAGGCCGCCATCACCGCCAGCCTCGAGGCCATGCGCATTCACGGTGGCTACGGCTACTCGACCGAGTTCGTCGTCGAGCGCCTCTACCGTGACGCCCCGCTGATGGCCATCGGTGAGGGCACCAACGACATAATGCGGACTGTCATCGCCAAGTCCCTCGTCGCGGGTACGGGAGCCATCGGATGAGGACGGCTCTGACGTACCTCTACGTTCCCGGGGACGTACCGGAGCGCTTCGACAAGGCACTGGCATCGGGCACGGACGCGGTGGTGTTGGATCTCGAGGACGCCGTCACCGCGGCGAACAAGGACAATGCGCGGGCGACGGTGGCCGAGTGGGTTGCTTCCTGCGAACCGGGTGACGTCCAGATCTGGGTGCGGGTGAACCCAGGGCCGTTGCAGGAGGACGATATTCGTGCAGTGTTGCATCCGAACCTGACCGGAATCTGGCTGCCGAAGGTGTCGTCTGCTCGCGAGATCGAGCAGGCCGACGCTCTTCTGGGCGACAGTAGCGCGGTGGTCTCGCCTCTGATCGAGACGGCCGCCGGAGTGTTCGCCGCTCTGGAGATTGCCCGTGCGCCTCGGGTCAAGTTTCTTCAGATCGGTGAGGTGGACCTCGCCGCCGATCTGGGCGTCGACGGCTCGGCGGAGTCACTGTCGTTCGTGCGCGCTCAGGTGGTGGCAGCCAGCGTGGCGGGCGGAATCGATCCGCCTCCCGCAGCGGTGTCTCGAAACTTCAGAGACGCCGATGCATTCGAGGCCGATACTCGTGCCTTGGCCGGTCTCGGTTTCGTCGGTCGTGCGTGTATCCATCCGGCCCAACTCGCACCGGTGCGAACAGTCTTCGTGCCCTCGGAAAACGAGGTGCGTGAGGCCGAGGAACTGTTGGCAGATTTGGAACGTGCCACCTCGGGTGTGGCCGTGGACAGCAAGGGATTCCTGATCGACGAGGCCGTTGCCCGAACTGCTCGCCGAGTGGTGGAGCGAGGAGCTGCGCGGGAGACGATCAGGACCTGACATCAGTCGAAAGCGATGCGAAGCCCGACGCTCGCAGTGGCCCCACCGGTTCGAGGCGTCGTTCGCACCGCGTCGGCTGCGCCGTAGGATTTGTACACGATGCTGGATGAGGCGATCGGGGACTCTGGGTACCTCAGGTGTCGACACTTCCGCGAGCCAGCACTCCATCATCGGAGTCCAGCAGGAATACTTCGCTACCGCTGTCGGTCTCGTTACCCACCATGCGGACAGCAGTATCGACGAACATCGGTGCTTGCATCTGGATCGAAAAGCTGCGCGGCCGCACGGCAGTCCGTGATCGAAGCGCAAAGTCCAGCAGCAGCATTCGTATCAAGGGCCCGTGCACCAGTAGATCATCGAGTCCTTCGATCGATCGTGCCCAGTCTCGGTCGTAATGAACGCGGTGAGTATTGAAGGTCATCGCCGAGTACCTGAACAATTGCCGTGAATCGAGAACAAGCGGTTCCGACCACAACCACTCGACGTCAGGCGCTGGTGTCGGGGGCTTGGCAGTGTCACCGGGCCTCGCGGCGTCGCGAAACACGTCGTGCCAGACACTCGATATCGCGAGTTCACCATCCACTCTGTAGGTGCGTTCTACATCGGCGAATACAAGGCGTCCACCGCGCCCCTGTTTTTCGGTGATCGAGCCGGCCGTCACTGTTTGCTCTACAGCATCGCCGTAGTGGATCGGCCGGTGAAAGACGGTGTCCTCGCCCGCGTACATGCGTCGAGGCAGATCGATTACCGGTAGCACACCGTCGTCGGCTGGGGAGCCGTCGGGCCGGAGCGCGTCCAGTTCGGCGTCGAATGGAAAGTAGATCCCCTCCCATCCTGGAGGAAGCTCACCGGTCGGGTTCGGCTCTGCCGCATCAGCAGCGAATGTTCCCCGGTAGGCGAGTGCGGGGGTAAGCCCTATCTTGTCGGTGCGGACCACTGCCATCAGACGACGCCACCATTGCGCAGGTCGGCTATTCGTTCCGCGGAGTACCCGGCCAATCCTGCGAGGACCGAATCAGTGTGCTCACCAAGTCCGTTCGCTCTGCGTGCAGGGTTCGCGGGAGTAACGCCCATCTTGATGGGTTGCCCGAACATTCGGAGTGTGCCGAACTTCCCGTAGTCGGCCTCGACGATCATGTCGCGTTCCGCGGTGCCCTCGTCGTCGACCACCTCACCGATGTTCTTGATGGCAGTAAGCGGGATGACTGCACCAGCGAGGTCTTCGAGTTCGGATCGCTTTCGTCCGTCGAACCAGCTGATGATCAGCGGCTTGACTCTGCGCTCATAGACGTCGGGATCGAATCTCTTCCGCATGGTGTCGATCTCGGGATCGACCGCAGCCTCCGGTGTACCGAACAGTTCGCAGCTGGCGTTCCACAGCTTGTCGGTGTAGCCACCGAAGAACACCTGCCCGTCCGCGCAGGGGAACAGTTCGTACGGTCTCACCCAGGCATGTTTGTTTCCTGATGGCACCGCCGTCTTACCGTCGACGGTGTAGTCGACAACGGCCGTTTCTGTCATCGCCACGATGCTGTCGACCTGGGCGACGTCCACGAGCTGACCGACTCCGGTCCGCTCCGCGTGGCGTAGCGCCGTGAGTGCGCCGATCACACCGAACATGGTTGCCGAGAGGTCTCCGATGGTGACCCCGACGCGCACGGGATCCTCGCCTACCTGACCGTTCATCGACCACAATCCGCCCGCCGCCTGCGCAGTATTGTCGAACGCCGGACGTGTGCTGCGAGAGCCGGTTTGTCCGTACCCGGAAATGGCAAGGTAGACCAGCCTGGGATTGATCTCGGCCAACACGGCGTAGTCGATTCCCAATTTCTTGGTTGTGCCGGGCCGGAAGTTCTCGATCAGTACGTCGGCCTTGGCCACCAGGTCCTTCAGAACGGCCTTACCCTGGTCGGACCGTAGATCGAGCGTCAGGCCCAGCTTGCCTCGGTTGTACTGGGCGTAATAAGCGCTGAACTCGTCGTCGTCGGTCTTCAGGTACGGCGGGAAGCCGCGAGCTACGTCGGGACCTGTCGGGTTCTCGATCTTGATCACGGTTGCGCCGAAGTCGGCAAACATCTGAGCTGCATATGCGCCGGCCAGCACGTGGGATAGATCGAGTACCACCACGCCGGACAAGGATCCGGCGTTGCCTACGAAGTCGGGAGCTAGCGAAGTCATGATTCTCTTCCGTTGATTCTCGGTGCAGATCAGCTGACGGGTTCGACGTCCGCGACCATGATGGGATCAAGTGTGTCTGCGTCGACCTTCGAGGGCAAAGTTTCGGGCAGGAATGCGATTCCGATCAATCCGATGATGCTGAGCCCCATCATGTATGCGCCTGCCAGCCAAGGGCTTCCGCCCGATGTCGCGACGAGTGCCGTGGCGACGAGAGGCGCGGTACCGCCGACTGCGGCAGCCGGGATTTCACGAGAGATTGCGATACCGCTCCAGCGAGCATTCGTCGGGAAGATCTCGGCGAGTAGGGCAGCGGAGACACCGATCGTTGCGCCCTGGATGATCGCAAGACCGAGGACCAGGCCGACACCGACCAGCAGAATGTTCTCGGTCCCGTACAGCCAGAACAGCGGGAAGGAGAGGACTATGCCGAACACGGCCGCGCCGAGGAGAACTGGTTTGCGGCCGATGCGGTCCGCCAGTTTGCCGAAGTACAGAGTGGCAGGGATTGTCAGTAGCTCTGCGACGATCAAGGCGACCAATACCGCTGTCGGATTGACGGTGAGCGTACCGGTGACGTAGGAGACCGAGA
This sequence comes from Rhodococcus sp. 06-462-5, assembly GCF_002258315.1. Classification (GTDB taxonomy): domain Bacteria; phylum Actinomycetota; class Actinomycetes; order Mycobacteriales; family Mycobacteriaceae; genus Rhodococcoides. The sequence continues at coordinate 108,736 of NZ_NOYD01000048.1, forward strand.
ACGTCTGCACGATGTAGACCCACGGCAGCGTGAACGTGAACAGGGCCATGCCGCAGATCAGTACGCGCCAGTGGTTCTTGATGGCCCCGGCCAATGGGGAGTTCATCACGGCACCGTCTTTCTCGGCCTCCTCGAATGCGGCGGTCTCGGTGACACGCAAACGGAAATACAATGCGAACGCGACGATCACGGCGCTGGCAATGAAGGGGACACGCCAGCCCCACGACAGGAACTGTTCATCCGGCAGCAAGGTGAGCAGGGCGAATGTTGTTGTTGCCAGTGCCATTCCGATATAGACCGAGGCACCGGGGAATCCGGCAGTGTACGCGCGGCGTTGGGGGTCGGAGGATTCGCTGGCCATGGTCATGGCGCCTGCGAATTCGGCACCGGCTCCTGCACCTTGGAAGATGCGCAGCACGATGAGCAGGATAGGTGCCCAGACGCCGATGGATTCGGCTGTGGGGAGGAGCCCGATGAACGTCGTTGCGACGCCCATCATCATCAAGGTGACCAGGAGCGTCATCTTGCGTCCGACGCGGTCACCGTAGTGCGCGAAGATCAGACCGCCGATCGGCCGTGCGCCGAACCCGACTGCGAATGCAGCGAACGCGCCCAGCATGCCGGCGAGATTTCCCGCACCGGGAAAGAACAACGGCGCGAACACCAGTGCCGAAGCGAGGCCGTAGAGGGTGAAGTCGTACCACTCGATGATGGTGCCCACCGAGCTGCCGATGACGGCATGGCGGCGCTGCTCTGTGGTTTTGGCGTCGGCCTCGGGGAGGCCTTGGGTGTTGGACATGTCAGTTCCTAGGGGAGATGCAATCAGCGGATGGGGGAGAGCGTTGTGTTGCCGTGCTGCGGAGCACCGGTGCGTGCTGCGGACAGAGCTCGAACGACTGCCGACGTGCTCGGCCGGTCCAGGTGCTCTGCAAGCCATAGGGATACGTCGGCCATGGCGTGGAGGTCGATCCCGGTGTCGATGCCGAGTCCGTCGAGCATCCACACGAGATCCTCGGTGGCCAGATTCCCGGTGGCACCGCGGGCGTACGGGCAGCGGCCCAAACCTCCTGCAGACGAGTCGAATTCGGTTACCCCGGCCAAGAGTCCGGCGTAGACGTTGGTGAGTGCCTGCCCGTAGGTGTCGTGTAGATGCAGGGCAATCTGCTCGACGGCAATGCCGCGTTCGACAACAGCGTCGAGCACAGCATGTACGTGCGCGGGCGTCGCGACTCCGATCGTGTCACCCAGTGACACCGAACCCACCCCCATCTGGATCAATCGTTCGGCGACATCGGCGACGCGTACGGGATCCACCGACCCTTCCCACGGGTCGCCGAAGCACATGGAAACGTATCCGCGAGTGGCTGCGCCGGCTGCCGCGGCACCTGCAACAACGGTCTCGGCCATGGACAAGGAATGGGCAACGCATGTACCGAGGTTGTTCTGGGCGAATGTCTCGGTTGCGCTGACGAACACGGCGATCTCGGAGGCTCCGGATCTCAATGCTCGATCCAGCCCGCGTGCGTTGGGGGCCAGCACAACCTGACGGACTGACTGCGGCAAGTTCGCTTGTGCCATCACATCTTCGGCATCGACGAGTTGCGGCACCCAACGAGGAGAGACGAAGCTGGTGAGTTCGAGATTCGTCACGCCGGCTGCAACGAGTCGTCGGCAGAACTCGACCTTCGTCGCGGTCGGCACGATGTGGGGCTCGGCCTGCAAACCGTCGCGTGGACCGACTTCGTAGACGCGTACTGCTGCGGGTAGCGCCGGATCACGATGAACGTCAGGTCGCGGGCTACGCGCAGCGTCGGGAACCGGCGTCATACCAAGCTGCCGTTGCGTAGTTCTCCGAGAACCAGTTCGGCGTGCTCGACTCGAATCGATCGGTCGCCGATCAACCGCTGTACGACATCGTCCAGTTCGTCTGCCGTCGCACCGGCGGTGACAGCAACGGTTCTTGCATGCAGTCTCATGTGACCCTGTTGTATGCCCTCCGCAGACAACGCCCGACATGCTCCCAAATTCTGGGCCAATCCGACGGCGGCGATCACCGATGCCAGTTCGGTCGACGACGTGACGCCGAGGATTTCGATTGCCGTCCGTGCAACCGGGTGTGCCTTGGTGGCACCTCCGACAAGGCCGACGGCCATGGGGACTTCCAGCGTTCCAGACAGGTGACCGTCCGCTGTTTTCTCGAAATGCGAGAGTGCCGTGTAGCGGCCGTCGGCACCGACGGCGTGCGAATGACACCCGGCCTCGACAGCGCGGGTGTCGTTTCCGGTGGCCAGCACCACCGCGCTGATCCCGTTCATGATGCCTTTGTTGTGAGTCGCGGCGCGGTAAGGATCCGCTTCTGCGAATGCAGAGGCATGGATGATGTTGTCCACCACTTCCGGCCCGCCCAGCAGGTCGCGATCGAACACTGCACGGGCCCGTGTGATGCGGAGGTCTGCCTTGTTGGTGAGAATTCGCAACAGCGACCGGCCGCCCGCGATGTCGGAGACACGCGGTGCTACCGCCTCGGCCATCGTGTTGACCGCATTGGCACCCATGGCATCTCGTACGTCGACGACGATGTGTACGACGACATGAATTCCCGTGCGGGTGGAAAGGACGCGGACCGTGAGGTCACGGGCTCCGCCGCCGAATCGGACGAGAGTCGGATCCTGTGCGTTGCACAACGAGAGGATGTCGTCACGGGCTTCGAGAATCCGGAGTCGAGCCGCCTCGGGATCCTGCACATCGAGCAACTGAATCTGTGCCTGCATGACCGGGCCGGTGTGCGAGACAGTGAAACCCCCGTGCGGACGAGTCATCCGGGCCGCATTGCTGGCGGCAGCCACGACCGAGGGCTCCTCGGTTGCCATGGGCACCAGATACTCGCGGTCGTTGACCACCAGATTGGTGGCAATGCCCACGGGGATGCCGAGCACACCGACAACGTTCTCGACCATGTGGTCGGCCTGCTCTACGGACAATCCTGTGGTGGGGTCAAGTGAGGCGAACGTCGAGAAATCGAGGCCGGTGCGATCCGACAGTGCGCGGCGACGTTCCACCGGTGACAAGTCTTTGAATCCTGCAATTCGACTACTGATCGGCACTTCGATCCTCCGCGCGTTCGGTTCGACCTGTCGGTGAAGACGAGGTTCTTTGGTGAGCGAGCGCAACGTTACGTACGGCATGTGACTTGGGATATGTAGTTTCGACACATTGATTGGCGCTCAAAATGGGCGCTGAACCTATGGGTGAGGACTGGTCGATACTCGCAGAGCCTCAAGTCGTACTGCCGTGGAGATACGGAACAGAGATTCGTCGTCACGCCAGTTGTCTCCGAGTATCAGTCTCACTCTGTCGAGTCGCTGAAGAATCGTGTTGGTGTGATAGTTCAGGGCGCGTGCAGTCTTTGTCGGGCTCGAATCGCTGCGGACGAACGCACGCAGTGTCACGAGAAGGTCGGTGCCGTGAGCTTGGTCGTAGGAGATGACCGGTCCGATGATGTGGTCGATGAAGGTGTGTACTGCTTCGGGTTGCGATCCGAACATTGCGATGTACGGCAGGAACGCTTCGGTGGTGACCACCCGGTCGTCGATGCCCAGGGCTTCCAGCAATCGAGCAGTCCGATGGGCGGCCTCGAACCGTGCGGACAGTCGCTCGACCGAGTCGGCTCGCGGAGGAACAATTACAAGAACCGGGCTAACGCCTCCGGCGAGAAGCGACTGCCGGGCGTCCGCGGCCGCCTCGGCAGGTGCCGAACTGTGTACCAGTGCAACGAGGGCGTCCGAGTACGTGCTGACCAAGCCACCCTCTCGGAAGCGTGTCGTGATCAGAGATGTTGCGATCGAACGTGATTGAAGCGGGACAACGAAAAGCAGCACTGTGTCGAGAGTGGCGGCATCGACGTGGTGGGCGCGAGCGCGTCGATCGAAGTCGCGCCGGCGCCCGGCGGATGGGTCGAGTGCGTCCGCGATCAGTTCGCGTCTGGCGCGTCGGTCGGAGTCGTCGACTGCATTCTGCTGCAACGTGAGTAGTGCAGCCACCTGTGCTGCCCGTTCGATCGTTCGGTCGTCGACCGGCCCCAACTCCAAATCGCCTGTACTGAGTAGGACTGCGCCGAAGAAGAGCTCGCCCGCGGTCACTGCTGCCACGACTTGAATATCGGAGCCGTCGGACTCGATGTACGAGCAGTGCCCGGTGGCGCGACTGCGGTCGATGGCGAGGCGCACAATGCTCGGTGTGCTGAGAGTAGCCGGAATGTGTACGCCCGCTTCCGAGGAGGCAAGCACTCGCATGTCGGCATCGACGATGGTGACGTAGCGACCGAGAGCCTTCGCCAGAGTCGTTGTCACCTCGGTGAATCCGCCACCGACGAGCACTGCCTGCACCAACTCTTGATGGACGGTGTTGGAGCGATCACGCACCGCGACGTGGTCCGTCAGACGGCGCAGCGCGCTGCGGGCATCATCCTCGGACGCGCGAAGGCGGGCGAGGATGTTTGCAGATTGGAGGACGATCGACGCGTGGTCGGCGAGCGCCGACAGCAGTGCGATCTGTTCGGGCGCGAAGACGTGCTCCTGCCGGGTGGCGGAGAACAACACGCCGAGAACCTGGCCCTCCGAGAGCATCGGTACCCCGAGTATGGAGACGATGCCCTCCAGGGACACGGCATCGTCGATGTCGGTGTCGTGAGTCCCCTCGTCGTATTCGCTGTAGCGGCGAACCCATTGCGCGCTTCTCGACTCGGCCACTCGGCTGGCAAGGCCTGTACCAGCAGGTACCAGCAGGCACCCGCAAACGCCGAAACTGAGGAGTGACCGATCCATTCGTTTTCCGCACGTGCAGGTCCGCTGTTTCCGAGTCGAACTCGGACAAGTAGGTGACGTCGCTGCCCATCATGTCGTGGGCCCGGGACACGAGCCGTTCCAACAGCCCGTCTATGTCGCGGACTTCGGCGAGGTCGCGTGCGGTGGCGAACAGGGCACCGAGTTCGTACTCACGGCGGCGCAATCGAGTGAGCTCTTCGCGAGTCGAGCGAGCGCGGTCGAGAATGTAGGTGCGAGTCCGATCATCGATCTCCAGTTCAGCGAGCAACGCTGAGAGGTCACCGTCGTCCGATACGTCCGATACTGCGTCGGTGATTCGGGAGATGACGCGGGATAGATCGAGGGTCGTCATGAATGCCGAGCCTAGTCAATCCAGCAGGGGAATCGACCCGTCGAGCGTCGACGAGAGCCGGTCACCGTCCGAACGAACAGCCCCTGCAGACCGAACAGGTCTGCAGGGGCTGTCGTGCATGAGCGCTCAGTCCGCGCTCGTCGTAGCTCCCAGGAGATCACGCACAGTGTTTGCAACACTGATGAATTCGGGCGTCTCCATCGTTGCGCTGTAGTCCCGATGCACAGGAAGGTCGACGTCGAGGATGTCTACTATCCGACCCGGCCGCGGGCTCATGACGACGACCCGGTTGGCGAGGTAGACCGCTTCGGCGACGGAGTGGGTGACGAGCATGACCGTCGTCCCGGTTTCCCGCCAGATGCGGTGCAGCTCGACGTTCATCTTCTCGCGGGTGAGGGCGTCCAGAGCGCCGAACGGCTCGTCCATGAGAAGCACCTCCGGCTCGTGCAGCAGTGCACGGCACAGGGATACGCGCTGCTGCATGCCGCCGGACAGCTCGTGGGGGAGAGCTCCCTCGAAGCCCGTCAAACCGGTCATCTCGATGAGCTGATCGGCTTTCGCGGCCGCGGCCTTCCGGTTCATCCCGCGCATCTCACCCTGAAGCAGAATGTTCTTCCGCACCGTCCGCCATTCCAGCAGGGCAGCGCGTTGGAAGACGTAACCGATGTTGCGCTGGGGGCCATGCACCTCCTTGCCTGCCAGCTGCACCGAACCTCGAGAGGCACCGGTGAGACCGGCGACCACTTTGAGGAGGGTGGACTTGCCGCAACCGGAAGGCCCTGCGATGGAGACGAACTCACCCTTCCCGACTCGGAGGTCGACGTCGGAGAGAGCGGTGACGTCACCTCGCTTGGAGGAGAACTGGACGGTCAGGTTGTCCACCGATACCGCGGTGTCGGTCATCGTTGTCGGCCGTTCACTGATGATGGCGTTCATGATTGCGTCTCATTCCTCGTTGGAGGTGAAGCTGGAGTCCCAGTACGTCGACGCCTCGGCTCCGGTCTCGGTGAGTCCGGCGTCGCTGAGGATGCTGATGGTGTTGGCCCAGTCCTCGTCACTGTTGACGCCCGGTGCCATTCCTTCGGTGTTCTCGGTCGTGAGCAGAGGGATCGTCTCCTGCCATTGCTGCAGCAGCACCGACTCCGGCGGAGTCTGCGGGTCCTTACCGACCATCGACGCCACGGCTGCTTCAGGATTGGCGATGGCTGCCTCGAACGACTCGCGGGTGGCGTCGACCATCGCCTGAGCGAGCTCCGGCGAGTTCTCGATGGTCGACGTGTTGGCGATGAGGCCGTTGCTGTAGAAGTTCAGACCCTCATCGGAGTAGCGGAGATAGCGCATCTCGCGTCCGGACTTGTTCGCGATATTGGGCCCTTGGTCGTGTGCGAAGCCGATGAGACCGTCGACCTGACCCGAGAGCATCGCGGCGATCTTGCCTGCGGAGTCCAGACTCTGCTGCTGAACCTGGTCCTCGGGAACGCCGGCGCGGTCGAGGAAGATGGGGAATGTGGTGGTGGGGGCGTCGCCGGCGGACACGGCGATGGTCTTGCCTGCGAGGTCGGCGGTGGTCTGGATCGGTCCGTCCGCGTAGACCTGCACAGCCGACGGCGTCGTCTGCAGGAATACGCCGAGGCTCTTGACCTTCACGCCCTTGTCGATGTTGGACATCACGGCCGCGGTGTCGGCCCAGCCGAAGTCGGTTTGGTTCGAGCCCGCGGCCTGGGCGGTCTTGGTGGATCCTTGGCCGGCGGTGATGGTGAGGTCGATACCGTGCTCGGCGAAGATTCCCTCCTGCACGCCGTAGTAGAACGGGGCGTGCTCGCCGTAGGGGTACCAGTTGAGCATCAGCGAGGTTGCGGTGGTCTCACCGTCGGTGCCAGGGGCCTTTTCCTCGCCGCCGCCTCCTCCGCTGCATCCGGCGAGTACCAGAGCGGACGACGCGACGGTCGCCACCAGAACGTTCTTGAGCTTCATGGAGTGTGTCCTTCGATGTAGGGAGAGCATGCGGATCACACAGCGCCGACGGACGCGGTGGAGCGACGCGATGCGTGCCAGGGGATGAGGAATTTCTCGGCGATCTCGATGATCAGGAAGAGGAGAATTCCCAGTAGGGACATGATGATGAGTGCAGCGAAAAGCATTGCTGTGTCTATGTTTCCGTTGGCCTGGAGGATCACGTACCCCAGACCTTCGTTGGCGCCGACGAATTCACCGACCACCGCTCCGGTCACTGCAAGTGTTGCGGCGATCTTCAGGCCGGACATCAGCTGGGGCAACGACGCGGGAAAACGGACCTTGCAGAACGTCTTCCACTTGCTCGCACCCATCGTCGAGGTGAGTTCGAGGATCTCGGGATCGACGGAACGCAATCCCGCCATTCCGGCGATGACGATGGGGAAGAACGCCATGAGGACGGCCACGAGGATCTTGGGGCTGGGACCGAAGCCGAGCCACACGACGAACAGCGGCGCGATGGCGATCTTCGGGATCACCTGCGCGAACAGGATGAGCGGGTACATCGTCTTCTCGATCGAGGACGAGTAGATCATCACCACCGCGACGGCGATGCCGACCACCGAGGCGATGACGAACCCGGCAACGGTCTCGTACGTTGTCACCCAGGTGTGGCCGGCGAGGTAGGACGCGTTGTCCACCATCGTCGACCATGTGTCGCCGGGCGACGGAAGGATATAGGGCGCAACCAGTTCGGAGGCGGTGACGGCCCACCAGGCGGCGACGAGCACAGCCACGAGGGCCAGTGGCCGCCACAGACCGGACCAGGTATTGCGGAGCGAAGGGAACCGTCGACGACGGGTCGGTGCGGGTTGAGGAACCGACGCAGTGGCAGAACGGACTTCGACCGACGATGTTGTCGTCATAAGGAGTCCTCGAGCTAGTAGGGGAGCGGGTCCGTCTACTCCCGCTGGAATGCGCTTTCCGAAGCTGTCGCCCAACGTAGTGTGATTGCGCCCACAGTGTCAAGCAATTCGGACAATCAGCTGTTCAGGGCGGTGCTGCGCCGCAGGACGACGGTCCCCGGTGCCCACTCCCTGCTTCCGGGACGACTGTCCGGATCGAGGGCGAGCTGCACGGCTCGCTCGCCGATATCGACCAGCGACAGGGCGACGGTCGTCAGACTCGGGGAGTGATCCCGCAGGGTGGGGATGTCGTCGAATCCCGCGACGCAGACGTCTTCCGGCACGCTCAGGCCCAGCTCACGCCACGCTGCGATTGCCCCGATGGCCATGACGTCGGTGACCGCGAACACGCACGGTGGAACGCCGTGACCGGGGGAGAGCTCGAGCGCAGCCGCCAGGCGTCGTGCGGCGCTGTAGCCACCGTCTCGTGAGAAGTCCCCGGCCACTTCGATTTCCGGTGTGACGCCGTGTGTGCACAGTGTCTCGACGAAGCCGTTGCGACGATCGGTCGAGGTCCGGATGTTTCCCGGTCCGCCGATGATCGCGAAGCGGCGATGGCCGTGCCCGTGCAGGGCCTGCGCCAAAGCCGCCGATGCGGCGAAATTCTCGGGTTCGACCGCAGAGGCGAACGGTACTGGTTGCCCGATCACCACCACTCTGCCGCCGTTGTCGCGGTATGCCGCGAACTCCTGTTCCAACGCCCGGTCCAAGTCGCCGCTCTGCCTCGAGCCGGCCAGGATGATGGCGTCGGCGCGGTGCGAGATGAAGGTGGCGACCGATTGCCGTTCGAGAGCGAAATCGCGCTCGGTACTGGCCAGCAGTACCAGCTTGTCGGCCGCACGAGCCTCGTTCTGCACGCCGCGAACGATGGACGAGAAGTAGGGGTCGGCCACATCGTGCACCACCAGACCGATCAAGCCCGTCGACGACCGGGCCAGCGCCTGGGCCTGAGCGTTGGCGATGTAGCCGAGATCGGCAGCTGCCGCACGGACGCGATCGGCCACACCCTCGCCGGGTACTCGTGACGAGCCGTTGAGCACCCGCGACGCCGTGGCCTGCGAGACGCCCGCCGCCGCGGCGACATCGCTGAGTCGTACTGCGGCCATTAACCCCTCACCCCCTGCGAAATCATTGCGATCGACGGTCACCTCTTGACCGATCGACTCCGACAGCATAGCTTGGAAAGCGCATTCCGAAGCTGACTTTCCCTCACGACGCGTAGTGGACTTTCCGCCACACCGTCGATACGGCCCCATCCGTCATGGCTCGCCGTCGTCCCACGTCCTTCGTCATCAGTGCACAGAAAGGGCAATCTGTCATGCCCACACCAACCCGTACATTGCGCATCGCCATGAACGGCGTCACCGGCCGCATGGGCTACCGTCAGCATCTGCTTCGGTCGATCCTGCCCATCCGCGACGCCGGTGGACTCCTCCTCGGCGACGGCACGCGCATACAGGTCGAGCCGATCCTGGTCGGCCGCAACGAAGCCAAGCTCCAAGAGCTCTGCACCCGGCACGGTATCTCCGAGTACACCACCGACAGCGCATCCGTCATCGACGACGCGTCCATCGACATCTACTTCGACGCCCAGGTCACCTCGCGGCGCGCCGAGGCGCTCTCGTCGGCGATGAAGGCCGGCAAGCACATCTTCACCGAGAAGCCGACCGCCGAAACGCTGACGCAAGCCATCGAATTGGCCCGCATCGGGCAGAACGCGGGCATCACGGCCGGCGTTGTTCACGACAAGCTCTACCTCCCAGGACTGGTCAAGCTCAAGCGGCTCGTCGACGAAGGATTCTTCGGTCGCATCCTCTCCCTGCGAGGCGAATTCGGCTACTGGGTCTTCGAGGGCGACGGTCAGCCCGCCCAGCGTCCCAGCTGGAACTACCGGGCCGAGGACGGCGGCGGCATCGTCGTCGACATGTTCTGCCACTGGAACTACGTGCTCGAAGGCATCCTCGGCAAGGTCGAGACCGTCACCGCGAAGACCGCCACCCACATCCCGACGCGCTGGGACGAGCAGGGCCACGAGTATGCCGCCACCGCCGACGACGCCGCATACGGCATCTTCGAGATGGAGAACGGCGTTGTCGCCCAGATCAACTCGTCGTGGGCGGTGCGAGTGTTCCGAGACGAACTGGTCGAATTCCAGATCGACGGCACGCACGGATCGGCGGTTGCGGGGTTGCGCAACTGCGTCGCCCAGCATCGTTCGCACACCCCCAAGCCTGTGTGGAATCCAGATCTGCCCGTCACCGAACCGTTCCGCGACCAGTGGCTCGAGGTCCCCGCCAACGCCGACCTGGACAACGGTTTCAAGTTGCAATGGGAAGAGTTTCTGCGCGATGTCGTCGCCGAACGGCCGCACCGCTACGGTCTGCTCTCCGCCGCCCGCGGTGTGCAACTGGCCGAGCTCGGTCTGCGATCCTCGGCCGAGGGCCGTCGCCTCGACGTCCCGGAGATCGCGCTGTGACCGCCGTCGACTCCCGGGTGTCGATCACCCTCCCCGGCCATGGGGTCCACGCGCTCGGTGAGCCGGGCGAGTGGACGAAGCCCACCACCGCCATCACCTCACGCGTTGCATATGCTGCCGCGCACGTCATTCCGCGGGCCGCGGGGGACAACACTCCGGGGGCACCCGCCGACATCGACTGGGACGCCACCCTCGCGTATCGCCACGAACTCTGGTCCTACGGACTGGGCGTCGCCGACGCGATGGATACCGCCCAGCGCGGCATGGGCCTGGACTGGGCCGCGACGTCCGAGCTGATCCGCCGCTCCGGAGCCGAAGCCGCTCGCGTCGGCGGGTCACTCGCCTGCGGTGCGGGTACGGACCAACTCGACCTGGATGCGCTGCCGTCGGGCAAGGACGGTCTCGCTGCTGTACTCGACGCCTACCGCGAGCAGATCGCGGTGGTCACCGAGTCGGGCGCGAAGGTCATAATCATGGCCTCGCGCGCCCTGGCTCGGGTAGCGACGTCACCCGACGACTATCTGTCGGTCTACTCGACCTTGCTCGACGAGGTCGACGATCCCGTCGTATTGCATTGGCTCGGAACGATGTTCGATCCGGCGCTCGCCGGGTACTGGGGAAGCACAGACATCCCCTCGGCCACTGCGACTTTCGAGAGCCTGATCGCGTCGCACTCGTCCAAGGTCGACGGGGTGAAGGTGTCGTTGCTCGACGCCCAGCACGAGATCGCCCTGCGAGCCGGGCTACCCGACGGCGTCCGCCTCTACACCGGTGACGACTTCAACTACCCCGAGCTCATCATCGGTGATGGACAACATCATTCGGATGCACTACTCGGCATCTTCGCCGGCATCTACCCTGCGGCGTCGACGGCGTTGCAGGAGCTCGACCGCGGTAATATCGCTCGCGCCGAGGACATATTGCGTTCGACGCAGGAGCTCGGCCGGCATATCTTCGCTGCGCCCACGTATTACTACAAGACCGGAATTGCGTTCCTGTCGTGGCTCAACGGCAAGCAGGCTGGGTTCTCGATGGTGGGCGGCTTGGCATCTGGGCGCAGCGTGAAGCATCTGACGACGCTGTTCGTCCTGGCCGATCGCGCCGGGTTGCTGGCGGATCCATCGCTGGCCGCGCACCGCATGGGGCTCTA
>NZ_NOYD01000047.1 GCF_002258315.1 Rhodococcus sp. 06-462-5
CGACTGTGGCCGAACGGTCCGGAGGACTACGCGGCATTGCCGCAGTTGAACGTCAAGGCCTTCGATTACGACTACGGCTTCGGGTCGATCGCCGGCCGCCAGGAAACGGTCACGAGTGGACCGGCCGGCCGACTGGACCTGATGGTGTATCGCGATCGGGTGCACGGGTTCGCGGTGGACCTGACATCGAGCGACACTGCGGCAACTCCCGAATCGGTCACCGACACCGCGGCTGCATTCGTCGACTTTCTCGGCAGACTGTCCGAGGACCCCGATGCGAGGGTGGCGACGTTCGATGCACTGAACGCCGACGACCGAATCAGGGCAGAGGAATGGTCGCGCGGTGTCGAGGTGCACGCGGATGACGCGACGCTGGATTCGCTCGTCCGCCTGCAGATGTCGAGAACGCCGGACGCAGTGGCGATCGTCGATCACACCGGTGCGGAGTTCAGTTTCTCCGAGATCGCCACCCGCGTCGAGGCGATGGCCGCGCAGTTGAGCGCCCGCGGTGTGACGCGAGGCGACCGCGTGGCAGTCATGCTCGCGCGTTCGGTGGATCTCGTGGTGACCCTGCTTGCCGTCGTGCGCACCGGTGCCGCGTACGTTCCGATCGACCCGGAACACCCGTCCGAACGCATCGGTCACATCCTCGACGACGCTGCGCCGATCCTCGTGATCGCAGACCTCGCCGGGAGTTCACGGCACAGCGCCGTACTCTCCG
>NZ_NOYD01000051.1 GCF_002258315.1 Rhodococcus sp. 06-462-5
GCACTCGGTCGCCTACGTGACCTTCCAGGAACTCGCCACCCGCGTCTCGCACCGCAACACCGGCAAGGTCTGCGACGATCCGATCGCCGACCGCATGCTTCAGCGCATCGCCGCCGACGAGAACCTGCACATGATCTTCTACCGCAACATCACCGGCGCGGCGATGGACATCTCGCCCGATCAGACGTTGCAGGCGGTCTCCGACATCGTGATGAACTTCGTCATGCCCGGTGCCGGTATGCCGAACTTCCGCCGCAACGGTGTCCTGATGGCCAAGCACGGCATCTACGACCTGCGTCAGCACCTCGAGGACGTCGTCTGGCCGGTGCTGCGCAAGTGGAGCGTCTTCGAGCGCAACGACTTCACCGGCCGCGGTGAGAACAAGCGCGAGGAACTCGCCGCGTTCCTCGAAGACCTCGAGCGTCAGGCCACCAAGTTCGAGGAGATGCGCGATCGCTCCTTCGCCCGCGAACGCGCGAAGGCCGAAGCCCGCGCGTCCTAGTGCCTGCGGCAGTGGTGCGGTTATGTGCCCCCAGCGGCACGTAACCCCGCCACTGCGGCGAAGCCGCATACTGGGGTGTGAACGAATTCTGGGACCGCATCTCCGCGGTGAGTCCTGATCCACCGGTGTGGATCGTCCAAGTTGCTGCTCTGGCCGCTCTCGTCATCGTGGTGCTTCCGCAGACCTGGCGGATCGCGCGCAACGTCGTGACCATCGCGCACGAGGGCGCGCACCTGTTCGTTGCGCTGATCACCGGCCGACAGTTGATGGGCCTGCGACTGCACTCCGATACCTCGGGCGTCGCGATCTCCAAGGGCAAGCCCACCGGCCTCGGCGTCATCGCGATGACCTTCGCCGGCTACGTGGGGCCGTCGCTGCTCGGTCTGGGTGCCGCGTTCGTGCTCGGCACCCAACATGCAGTCGCGGTGCTGTGGATCGGCGTCGTGTCGATTGCGTTGATGCTGTTGATGATTCGCAACATCTACGGGCTGCTCTCACTTGTCGTCGTCGGCGCCGCCCTGTTCGTCGTGTCCTGGTGGGGCGCCGGAGAGCAACAGGTCGCTGCGGCGTACTTCATCACGTTCTTCCTGCTGATCGCCGGTCCGCGTCCCGTGCTCGAACTGCAGAAATCGCGCAGCGCAGGACGGGCTCGGGACTCCGACGCCGATCAGCTGGCTCGGTTGACCTTCCTCCCCGGTATCGCCTGGGTCGGCCTGTTCCTGCTCGTCACCGTCGGCTCACTGGCATTGGGGGCGTGGAGAATTCTCGTTCCGGTGCAGTGACGGCGGGCGGCCTGGGCACCTCGACTGTCCGGTCATGGATTTTCCGTCAACATCCCGACCAGTCGCGCTACGCGGTCTGCGCGGGTCTGCTCTCGCGCAGCGTTGTCGATGGGCATCAACAACTGACGACGCTCGCTCGGCCGCTTCCGCTCCCACGCGGATGTGCAGTGCGCCGTCTCCATTGCCTCCGCGACATCCTGCGGGACAGGTACCAGATCAGGGTCGGCCGGTTCGAATTCACACGACACCAGATCACCGGGGTGGACGCCCAATCGGCGCTGAAGGCCTGCACCGATGTAGACGAACGACCCGGGCATCACATTCGAATCTGCTTTGTTGAGACCGAGATTGAGACTCAGCCCGTCGATCGAACCGTCGATCCGGCGAGTCGGCCACCGCTCCGCCGCCTCGACCAATCGAGTCGGAACACGGATGATCGTGTACGTGTTCTTGCCCCACGTCATCGGCTCCAGCACTCCGTCGAATCGAATGCTGTCACTCACAATTGCCTCGCACCGTCGATACACCGCTGAAGGAAATGTCGCCTGAGACTGCAGCATATCGAGTGATCTCCGCGGAAAGGAGACCCGTATCGAACCCCCTCGCCGATCGAGACCCATTAGGTTCGAGTCGTGAACCTCACCGCGGTATGGACCGCGTACATGGTGACGCTTCGTGAACGTGCGCCCATCACTGCTGCGTCGATTCGGCCGCCGCGGACCGCGGGCGAGCGAGAGTCTGCGGAACGTGCGACAACGCCGTGGACCGAGGAACTGCGCGAGTTCTACGGACTGCACGACGGGCAGCACGTTCCGCAGGGTGAGGACTACGTCCCGGTCGGTTCGGTGTTTCCGGACGCGAATCTTCTCTCGCTCGACGAGGTTGTCCGTCAGCACAGGAACAATCTCGCGAACCGGCACCGCATCGATTACTTGGGCGATGATTGGCCGGCCGTCGTCCGCGCTCAGGATGCAGGTGAGACGGCCGAAATGTTTCTCCCCGCCTATGTTCCGTTCGCCGAGGGCCTCTTCGGACTGACCTACACCGACACACGCCCGGGTCGACGGCGCGGCTGCATACGGATGTTCTCGGCCGAGGCGGCGGACGGGGGCGCACCGTGGTTCGACTCCCTGACCGAATACATCGCAGCGGTCCACCGCAGCATCGAGACCGGATCGGCGATCTACGACGATCTGACTCCCACGTTCGCGGACGGTGTGCTCGAATGGCGTGACCCCGAGTTTTTCGACGGATCGATGGCAAATGCGGCGACGCTCCCCGTCATCCGAATACCTTTCGCACTCATCGACTTTCGTCCGTCGCAACTGTCGGATGACGACGACCTGATCGATCTCGACCATGTTCGTCGCACCGTCATCGAGACCGCTCGGAGGCTGCATCCGCAGGCCGTGGTCGAGGACGCCCGAGCGGTGTATCGGCAGGTGCCGCGTGTGCGTGGTGCGAACATGAATTGGTGGGTGGGGATCGACGGTGCGGAGGTCATCTTCACCGCGATCGTGACCGGAGAGGACCACGACGTCATCGTCCTGGAGCTTCCATCCGGTGGATGCGTGTTCGAAGCCGACGAGTGAGACGAGCGCTGTACTGGTGCCGACGAACGAAGGGGTACGCATGGCCGTCATGGACGACGCACCGAGGGTGCATGCCGAGACACGTGCGCAGTGGCGGACATGGCTGATCGCACATCACGATAGAGCGAAATCGGTGTGGCTGGTGTCGTGGAAGAAGGCCACCGGAAAGCCGGCGATCGGCTACGACGACGCCGTGACGGAAGCGCTCGCGGTGGGGTGGGTCGACAGCCGACCCCGCAAGCTCGACGACGAGCGCACCATGTTGTACTTCTCGCCTCGAAAACCCACGAGCGCGTGGTCCCGTCCGAACAAGATCCGTATCGAGGCCCTTCGTGAAGCGGGCCTGATGCTTCCGGCGGGGGAGCGAGCCGTCGAGGCCGCCGTCGCCAATGGAGCATGGACCGTACTCGACGAGGTCGAGGAGCTGATCGTTCCCGAGGACCTTGCGGCTGCATTCGCCGAACACGTTGATGCGGAGGACAACT
This sequence comes from Rhodococcus sp. 06-462-5, assembly GCF_002258315.1. Classification (GTDB taxonomy): domain Bacteria; phylum Actinomycetota; class Actinomycetes; order Mycobacteriales; family Mycobacteriaceae; genus Rhodococcoides. The sequence goes on from NZ_NOYD01000051.1 coordinate 3,362, forward strand.
GGAACCAGTTTCCACCGTCCGCGCGTCGAGGGATTCTGGAGTGGATCGTGACCGCCAAGCGGCCCGAGACCCGCGCCGCTCGAGTGCACGAGACTGCGCGGCTCGCATCGATCGGCGAGCGCGCAGCTCGCTGGCAACCCAAGCGCGATCGACAGTGACAGAGCGCGCCACCGATGACTGGGTCGAGTGTCGATCATCGGGTCACGTCTCGCCCCGCTAGAACACCACCCACAGCAGCGACGCGAGGGCGAATATCGCAAGTCCCAGTGTCGTTTCCATGACGGTCCAGGTTTTCAGTGTCGTCTTCTCGTCCATGCCGAAGAAGCGGCTGACGAGCCAGAATCCGGAATCGTTGACGTGGGAGAGAACGGTCGCTCCGGCGGCCAGTGCGAACACCAACAGCGCGATCTTGAAGTTGCTCAGATCCAACTCGGCCACCTGCACCGAGATCAGCCCGGCGGTGGTGGTGAGAGCCACGGTGGCCGAACCCTGCGCGACGCGTAGCGCGGTGGCGATCAGGAAGGCCTGGAGCAGAATCGGCAGCCCGATGTCGGACAGCGAGGAGGTGAGCGACTGCCCGATGCCGCTGGCCCGCAGCACTCCACCGAACATGCCTCCGGCACCGGTGATCAGGATGATCGAGCAGATGGGTCCGAGGGCTTGATCCATGTACTTGGCACCGTCGGCGACGGGGAAGCGTCCCGGCGCGAGAATGAACAGAGCCAGGAGCAGGGTGATGAGCAGCGCGATGGGCGTCTGACCGACGAGTGTCAGCGCTGCTGCCCAGGTCTCGTCTCCGGTCAGCACACCCGAGGTGGTCAGAGTGTTGACCACGGTGTTGAGGGAGATCAGTACCAGCGGCGTCAGCAGGATGAGCAGCACCGCACCGAACTTCGGCGCAGGGTCTCGGAGGCCTGCCATCTCCTTGTCGTGTTCTTCGGAGCTGGCTGCGCCGTCGGCGAAGAGATCGGCAGGCATGGTGACGAATCGTTTGCCGAGCTGGGTACCGACGAGGTAGGAGCCGACGAACCAGGAGACGATGGCGACGGGAACGCCGACGAGAAGGACCGATCCGATGTCGCCGCCGAGCAGTTCGGTGGCAGCGACCGGGCCGGGGTGCGGCGGGACGATGGCGTGCATCGCGGCGAATGCGCCTGCCGTCGGAAGGGCGTACAGCAGCACCGATCCGCCGAATCGCTTGGCGACGGTGAAGATGATCGGCAGGAAGACGACGAGGCCGGCGTCGAAGAAGATCGGAAAGCCGAAGATGAGCGCGGCGACACCGAGCGCGAGCGGCGCGCGTTTGGCACCGAAGCGGTTGATCAGAGTATCCGCCAATACCTGAGCGCCACCGGTGATTTCGAGCAGTCTGCCGACCATCACGCCCAAGGCGACGAGTAGTGCAACCGATCCGAGCGTGGAACTGAAGCCCGAGAGCAGGGCCGACGGCACGTCTGCCAGCGGGATTCCCGCCGCGACAGCGGTGACCGCGCTGACCAGGACGAGTGAGACGAAGGCGTGCAGCTTCACCTTCATGATGAGGAACAGCAAGATTGCTACGGCGGCGGCTGCGATCAGCAGCAATGCAGTCGTTCCGTATGCCGGTTCGATCGGATCCATGGGGGTTACCTCGTTCGTTCGGCTCGAATTTCGACCATATCGGACAGTCTGCAAGCCGCGTGGGGTTACGAGCTCCGGTCGTCGGTCGACTCGGGTGCGGTGGAGTACGGTGCGAGTATGAGTGATGGGGATCACGTAGTGGGTGGGGACGGCGCCGGAGGTTCGACGGGGGAACCGACGAAGGAACAGTTGCGCGAGCAAGCGCAGCGGTACGCCGCCGCTGCGCGCATGAAGATGAAGGAGCGACGGGCGAACGCGTCCGGTGGTCTCGGAGCCGTTGTTGCCGAACGCGCGGGCGGCTGGGACCTCGACGATCAGAACACCGTCGCGATGGACCGTCAGCAGCGGCTGTGGAACGGGGTGATGGATCGGTACTTCCGAATGGAGATCGACGGTTGGGAGACCATCCCCGAGTCTCCGGTGCTGGTCGTGGGCGTTCACTCGGGTGCGCCGTTCGTGTGGGACGCGTGGACCGTCGGCGCGCAATGGTGGCGACACTTCGGCGAGAAGCGGATTCTCCACGGCACCGCGCACGATGCACTGATGGCGTTCCCCCTGATCGGCAAAGTCTTTCGATCCATGGGCGTGCTGCCCGCGGCACCGGACTCGATGTCGACGGCGTTGGCCGAGGGACGGGACGTCATCGTGTGGCCGGGCGGCGAGGTCGATTCGTTGCGGCCCTGGAGCAAGCGAGACGAGGCGACGCTGGGTGGTCGAACCGGTTTCATCAAGCTCGCGATTCGGACGGGCGTACCCATCGTGCCGGTGGCGACCGTGGGTGGGGCCGACGCGATGCCGGTGCTGATCCGCGGTGACAAGCTGGCGAAGGTGCTCAAGCTCGACAAGATTGCACGGTTGAAGGTTTTTCCGATCGCGATCTCGCTTCCGTGGATCATCGCGCCCGCAGCGCTGCCACAGATTCCGTTGCCCGCCAAGATCCGTACCCGATTCATGCCGCCGGTCGAACTGGACCACGACCCGGCTCGGTGCGAGGACGAGGCGTACGTCGAAGCAAAATACGACGAGGTGCGCGCGAGCATTCAGTCCGGGATGGACGCCCTCGCCAGCAAGAGAAAGTTTCCCGTCTTCGGCTGATTTCTCGTTGCCTCGGTAACACGGACCGAAGCTGACCGCGATCGTTTCTACCGTCTCCGTCGTAGGGATTCACCGCTACGACGAGGGGCGTCACAGATGATCGAAACATCGGGACTGACAAAGACATTTCGGCAAGGCAAGAAGACCGTGGAGGCGGTGCGCGGCATCGATCTGACGATCGGTGAGGGAGAACTGGTGGCGCTGCTGGGGCCCAACGGGGCAGGCAAGTCGACCACGCTGCGCATGCTGACCACCCTGCTGTCACCGACGGCCGGCTCGGCGCGAATCGCCGGATTCGACGTGACCAAGGACCGGGATCGCGTCCGGCGCAGCCTCGGCTACGTGGGACAGGGCAACGGCGCGGGCCACAATCAACGCGTCCGTGACGAGCTCGTCGTGCAAGGCCTGTGCTACGGCATGACGCGTCCCCGATCACGCAGTCGCGCAGACGAATTGATCGAGGCGCTCGAGCTCGGCGAGCTCGCTGCCCGTACGGTCTCGACTCTCTCCGGAGGGCAGCGTCGACGGCTCGACATCGCACTGGGACTGGTGCATCGGCCGCCCCTGCTGTTTCTCGACGAGCCGACCACCGGCATGGATCCGCAGAGTCGTGCGAACCTGTGGGACCACATTCTCCGGCTCAGGCGGGAGATGGGCACCACCATCGTGCTCACCACGCACTATCTCGACGAGGCCGATTCCATGGCCGAGCGGGTGATCGTCGTCGACCGCGGCACCGTCATCGCCGACGACACCGCCACCGCGCTCAAGTCCGAACTGGCAGGCGATCTGGTGGTCCTCACCGTGTCCGACGCGTCGGCGCTGGCTCCGCTCCTGGCCGGGGTTGCCGGCATCAGGGACGTGACCGTTGCGGGTTCGAGGCTGAACATTCGGGTCGAGCGTGCCGCGTCGGTGTTACCGGAGTTGTTGCGACTCAGTGAATCTCACGGCATACGGGTACTCACGGCGGACATGACGAGACCGACTCTCGACGACGTGTTTCTCGGATTGACCGGCCGCAGTCTGCGCGAGAGCGCGGCACTCGACAGCAACCCCGATCTCGAAAATGCAGGCATGGCAGGAGAAATCCGATGAACGTTCTCTCGGGAAGCACATTGGTGATGGGTCGAGAGCTGCGGCCGATGGTCCGCGATCCGTTCACCGTCATCTTCAGTCTCGTCCAACCATTGATCCTGCTCGCACTGTTCGGCCCACTGCTCACCGATGTTCCCGGTCTCGGCGACGGAAGTGTGTGGGACTGGTTCGTTCCCGGTGTGCTCGCCATGATCACCATCTTCGGAACGTCCATGACGGGCTCGAATCTGTTGGCCGAGTTGCAGCAGGGGTCTCACGAGAGAATGTTGGTGACACCGCTGCCGCGATCTGCACTGCTCGTCGGGCGCGCGTTCAAGGAAATGGTGCCGCTGGCCGCTCAGGCCGTGCTGATCGTTCTGGTGGCATTGCCGCTCGGACTGTCCGTGAATCCGATCGGTGCCGCCGTGGGAATCGTGCTGCTCGGTGTGTTCGGCGTCGGACTCGGCGCACTGTCCTATGCATTGGCTCTGGCTGTGCGCGGGCAGGATTGGGTGTTCTGGTCCATCCAGCAGACATTGATGTTCCCGCTGCTCATCCTTTCGGGCACGATGCTGCCGCTGACGGCCGCCCCGGGGTGGATGCAGTTCCTGGTGAACATCAATCCCCTCGGATATCTCGTCGACGCCGAACGTGCACTGTTCGCCGGCGACTTCGCGAGTTCGACGGTGACGGCCGGTGTCGTCGCGGCCGCGGCCACTGCGGTGGTCGGACTTGCCGTCGGGATCCGGGCTATGGGTTCGACGCGGGTGTGAGGCTAAGCTCGCGTCATGGATCGGCCTGCGGTAATTCTCGAAAACGATGTGACCGTGTACGACTTCTACCTGCGTCACCAGCAGAATCGTCAGGTCGCGAGGTTGGCGTATGCCACCCTGGCCCGACGCTTCCGCCCGCGGGTGTCGTATCCCGACGGTGCCCGTGAGGAGCTGCGTCGTCTCGTCTACGACAACACGCGTCTGCTCATCGCTGTCAATCATCTGACCGAGAACGATCCGTACACGCTCGCAGCGGCGGCATGGGCGTCGCCGCTGCGTCCGGTCATCGGCCGCACGCGGGTACTGGCCAAGGACGAGCTGTTCCAGGAACCCAAGCAGCGCAAGCGAATCGACATGATGGGTGGTATCCCCGTCTTTCGCGGGAAGAATCACGGTATGCGGGCCGTCAGCGCGGCAGGCAGCCGCATGATGGACGTCAGCGCGGAGCGAATGAAGCGGGGCGACGACCTCGCGGTCTTCCCCGAGGGCACCTGCAATCTCGAGGATCCGACGACGGTGCAGCACGTCGGCAGCGGTATCGGACACATCGCGATGCGGGCGCGCAAGCTCGGGGTCGAGCCGGTGCTGATCTGCATCGGTCTGAGCTACGGCCCCGGTGCGCCGAAGGTCAAGCAGGCGAGCGTCTACATCGATTCACCCATCACCGAACTGCCCGAGAAGCCGATCGACATCACGCGTGTGGTGGCGCAGGGAATGCAGAAGGCGCTCGACGGTGCGGTGGCTGCGTACTGACTGCGCCGCCGGGGTTGGTAGAAACAGATGACAGGTAATTCGATTCGGCGTTCGTCAGGAGATATTCGTGAGTGATCAGATCAAGACGGCCATAGTCACCGGTAGTGCACGTGGAATCGGCGCTGCGGTTGCGAAGCGGCTGGCCAAGGACGGTTTCGGAGTCGCCGTGGTGGACCTCGACGAGGCCGCGTGCAGCGACACCGTCGGCGCAATCCAGGCTGCCGGTGGGCAGGCAGTGGCCATCGGTGCCAACGTCGCCGACGAGGAATCGGTTCAGACTGCGGTCGATCGCATCGCGAGCGAGTTCGGTGCGCCGACCGTACTGATCAACAACGCCGGCATCACCCGCGACAACCTGCTGTTCAAGATGACCGTGCAGGACTGGGATTCCGTTCTCGGCGTACACCTGCGTGGATCGTTCCTGATGACCCGCGCGGTCCAGAAGCACATGATCGACGCCAAGTGGGGCCGCATCGTCAACCTGTCGAGCACGTCCGCCCTCGGCAACCGCGGCCAGGCCAACTACTCCGCCGCAAAGGCCGGAATGCAGGGTTTCACCAAGACCCTCGCCATCGAACTGGGCAAGTTCGGTGTCACCGCCAACGCCATCGCCCCCGGGTTCATCGAGACGGAGATGACGGCGGCCACCGCAGAACGTGTCGGCATGCCGTTCGAGGACTTCAAAGCTGCTGCGGCGTCGCAGATTCCGGTCAATCGCGTCGGACATCCCGATGACATCGCGCACCTGGCGTCGTTCTTCGTCAGCGAAGGAGCGGGCTTCATCTCGGGCCAGGTCGTCTACGCCGCCGGTGGGCCGAAGGACTGACCTCTCGCGAAGGTGTGAATGGACCATTCACGAGCCCGGACGGGTGTGAATGGTCCATTCACGCCGAGCGGATGCGGACTACGGCGTCGGCATGCCGCCGTTGACGTTCAGCGTGTCTCCGGTGACGTAACCCGATTCGGCCGACGACAGGTAGACGTACGCACCGGCGATCTCGGCGGGCTGCCCAGCGCGTCCGAGCGGTGTTTCCTTGCCGAATTCCGGCAGTGCCGAGGTCGGCTGACCGCCGGCTGCCTGTAGCGGAGTCCAGAACGGTCCCGGCGCAACGACATTGACGCGAATTCCCTTGGGTGCCAGCTGCTGCGCGAGGGCCTTGCTGATGGTGTTGATGGCCATCTTCGTGGTCGCGTAATCCACCAGACCGGGTGACGGTGTGTACGCCTGGATCGAACTCGTGTTGACGATGGTGGAGCCGGCGGGCATGTGCGGCACCGCTTCCTGGATGATCCAGAACAGTGCGTAGACGTTGGTTTTGAACGTCTGATCGAATTGCTCGGACGTCAGGTCGGCCAGGTCCTCGACGAACTGCTGTTTACCGGCAACGTTGATCAGCAGGTCGAGGCCACCGAGTTCGTCGACGGTGGTGCGTACGATTCCTCGCGCGGCCTGCTCGTCGGTGATGTCTGCCGGTGCCAGGACCGCAGTTCGGCCGGCGTCGCGGATCAACTGCGCAACCTCCTGCGCGTCTTTTTCCTCCGACGGCAGGTAGTTGAGCACCACGTCGGCACCCTCGCGTGCAACGGCAATCGCTGCTGCACGTCCGATTCCGGAATCGGCACCGGTGATCAAGGCCTTGCGGCCGGTCAGGCGGCCGGATCCACGGTACGTCTGCTCACCGTGGTCGGCGAGGGGCCGAAGATCTGCCGCGAGACCGGGCGGATCCTGGTGTTGCTCGGGGAAACCGTCCTGGCTGTACTGCGTGACGGGGTTGGTGAAGGTGTACTGATCGCTCACTGGGGGAATCGTCCTTCGAGTGCAACGTACTGCGTGAGGAACCTCTGCTCGATTCCGTGTGCTCGACGCATGCCCCGATGCGGTCGGCCACAAACTGTGACCGACCGGACAGGGTTCGGAGGAAGAGCGTGTCCGGTCTCAGGGCAGGATCGAGTCGACGTAGCCGCCGTCGACTCGCAGTGCGCCGCCTGTGGTTGCGGAAGCCTGCTCCGAGCTCAGGTACACGATCATGTTGCCGATTTCCTTCGGCTCGATCAGGCGTCCGATGAGCGATTGCGGCCGGTGCTCCTTCATGAATTGTGCCTGTGCCTCGTCCCAGGGAAGTTCGTCGCCGACGAGTTCGCCGACGAACTTCTCGACACCCTCGGTGTGGGTGGGTCCGACGATGACGGAATTGACCGTAACGCCGGTTCCTGCAGCCGCTTTCGCGAATCCACGGGTCACCGCGAGCAGGGCGGTCTTGGTCATTCCGTAATGGATCATCTCCTCGGGAATGACGACCGCGGAATCGCTGCAGATGTTCTGAATTCGGCCCCAGCCTGCCTCGGTCATCGCAGGCAGATACGTGCGGATGAGTCGAATGGCCGAGAGCACATTGACCTCGAAATAACGTCGCCATTCGTCGTCGTCGATGTCGAGGGCTGGTTTGGCTCCGAAGATGCCGAGGTTGTTCACGAGAATGTCGACAACGGGGACCTTCTCGACCAGCGTCTCCACCCCGTCGGCCGTCGCCAGATCGGCAGGCACGACGATCACCCGCGCACCGGGCACGTCCTTCAGCAACCGTTCCTCGGCCGAATCGAGCGCCGACGCGCTGCGACCGTTGAGGACGACGCGTGCACCTGCGCGGGCCAATTCGGTGGCAATGGCCAGACCGATGCCTTGGCTGGAGCCGGAGATCAATGCGGTGCGGCCGTCGAGATCGATGTTCATGAAGCCTCCCAGTGTCGTGGAACGACTCCAGTGTGCGCCTTTCGGAAGACGTGAATGGTCCATTCACCGGCCCTGACGGGGGTGAATGGACCATTCACGCAGACGCGTGGGGCCTACTACGAATACGTGTAGAAACCCTTACCGGTCTTGCGACCCAGCATTCCGGCGTCCACCATGCGTTGCAGCAGCGGCGGCGGAGCGTAGTGCGGCTCGCGGAATTCCGCGTAGAGCGACTCGGCGACCGCGAGGGTGACGTCGAGGCCGACGGTGTCCGTCAGGCGCAACGGGCCCATGGGGTGTGCACAACCGTTGACCATGCCCTCGTCGATGTCCTCCGCGCTGGCGAAGCCGGACTCGAGCATGCGGATGGCCGAGACCATGTACGGGATGAGCAAGGCGTTGACGATGAATCCGGCACGATCGCCTGCGCGAATCGTCTTCTTGCCCAGCGTGTTTCCGGCGTAGTCCGTCACCGCTGCAACGGTTTCTTCGCTGGTGAGCAGGCTGACGACGATCTCGACCAACGGCAGCACCGGCACGGGGTTGAAGAAGTGCACTCCGACGACCTTGTCGGGACGCTTCGTCGCGTTGGCCATCTTGATGACCGGGATCGACGAGGTGTTGGTCGCCAGGATTCCCTCGGGCTTGACGATGGAATCGAGCTTGCCGAACAGATCGAGCTTGAGCGATTCGATCTCCGGTGCCGCCTCCACCACGAGGTCGCGGTCGGCGAAGTCGTTGATGTCGAGCGTCAATGTGATTGCCGCTCGGGCCTTCTCGGCTGCGTCGGCGTCGATACGGCCGGATTTGACGGCGCGGGCGAACGACTTGTCCAGGCGGGCCTCGGCGGCGTCGGCCGTCGCCTGGCTCGTTTCCAGAATCAGTACCGAACTGCCGGAGCGCGCGCCCATCTCGGCGATGCCGGCTCCCATGGTGCCGCCGCCGATGACGCCTACGAGGCTGATGTCGCTCATTTGAGCAGCGCCCGCGACATGACGACACGCTGAATCTGGTTGGTGCCCTCGTAGATCTGGGTGATCTTGGCGTCGCGCATCATGCGCTCGACCGGGAAGTCGGTGGTGTAGCCGGCACCGCCGAAGAGCTGCACGGCGTCGGTGGTGACCTCCATGGCCACGTCCGAGGCGAAGCACTTCGCTGCCGCGGAGATGAACCCGAGGTTCTTCTCGCCGCGCTCGGCGCGGGCTGCGGAGCTGTAGACCATCAGTCGAGCCGCTTCGACCTTCATCGCCATGTCGGCGAGCATGAACTGCACTGCCTGGAAGCTCGAGATCGAGGTACCGAACTGCTTGCGGTCCTTGGTGTACGCGATGGCCGCATCGAGGGCACCCTGTGCCAGGCCGACGGCCTGTGCGCCGATGGTGGGGCGGGTGTGATCGAGTGTCTCCAGCGCGGTCTTGAAGCCGGTACCGGGCTCGCCGATGATGCGATCGCCGGGAATCTTGCAGTTCTCGAAGTACAGCTCGGCGGTGGGTGAGCCCTTGATGCCGAGCTTCTTCTCCTTGGGTCCGACGACGAATCCCTCGTCGTCCTTGTGCACGATGAACGAGGAGATGCCGTTGGCACCCTTGTCGGGATCGGTCACGGCCATGACGGTGTACCACTCGGACTTGCCGCCGTTGGTGATCCAACACTTGGAGCCGTTGAGGATCCAGTCGTCACCGTCCGCCTTGGCGCGGGTGCGCATGCTCGCCGCGTCGGATCCCGCTTCGCGCTCGGACAGGGCGTACGACGCCATCGCGCCACCGGCCAGGGACGGAAGGACCTGCTTCTTGAGCTCCTCGGAGCCCTTGAGGATCAGCCCCATCGTGCCGAGCTTGTTGACCGCGGGGATCAGCGAGGACGAGCCGCAGACGCGGGCGACCTCTTCGATGACGATGCAGGCGGCGACGGAATCGGCACCCTGGCCGTCGTACTCCTCGGGAACGTGGATGGCGTTGAAGCCCGAGGCGTTCAGCGCTTTGAGTGCTTCCTCGGGGAAGCGGGAGTCCTCGTCGACCTCTTTGGCGTACGGAGCGATCTCCTTCTCCGAGAGCGCCCGAATGGCCGCGCGCAGTTCGTCGTGCTCTTCGGGCGATTGATACAGATCGAAGTCGGGATTTCCGGCCATGTCGGCCACGCTCCTCGGTGTGTCGGGGGGTAGCACTGCCCGGAGAGGGCACTCAGTGCCAAGGATTGCCCCAGTGTACGTCCGAATACAGACCGATTCAAGACCGGGTCTCGGGTATCCGGCACTCAGTGCCATCCGATCCGGAGGGGTCAGGCGCTTGTGTGATCGGCCAACGCGTCGACGACTTTGGTGACGGACGTGCCCCGGGGGAACGAGGCGACGACGATCTCGCCGGAGAACTGCGCGCGTACCTGGGCGAGTGCCGAACGCAGATCCTCGACGGACGTCGGTAGGCCGTCGCGAATCATCCGACGAAGGATGTAGTTGTGCGTCGCGGTCACCGTGGCCGAGAACTGCAGGATCTCCAGGTGCGGGTGATCGGGCAGAACGCGCTGCAGATACTCGACGAAGAGTCTGTCGTAGCGAAACACGGTGACGATCTCGCGGTCACGCAGGGCCGGGATCTTGTGCACCACCTGGTAGCGCAGGCGCGACATGTCCTGCCAGTCGGAGAACCGTTCGTACACCAACTGCGCGGCATCGCACACGGCCCGCCAGGGATCGCCCTCGTTCGATTCGAGGAACGCGCCTGCCTGCTCGAGCAGAATTTCGTGATCGGCGAAGACGACGTCTTCCTTGGCGCGGAACTGACGAAAGAATGTCCGACGCGAGATTCCGGCGGCACCGGCTATGTCGTCCACCGTCGTCGACTCGTAGCCCTTGACGGAGAACAGGTCGAGGGCCGCGGTGGCCACGGTGAGCCTGAAGTCGGTGGATTCTTCGGGTTCTCCGCTCATGGGAGTGAAGGTAGCCGAGTTTCGGGACGAGCAGGGAGGACGTTCTCTTCCGTCCGTTGGTTGCTAGTGTTCGCAAGTAGCCTGCTGCGCGGCGGCGGGTGCCACGGGAGGACTTTCATGGCCACGGATCAGAGCCGGCCGCTGTACAGAATGAAAGCCGACTTCTTCAAGACGTTGGCGCATCCCGCGCGCATTCGGGTGCTCGAGTTGCTCAGTGAGCGCGAGCACGCCGTGTCCGAGATGCTTCCGGAAATCGGCATCGAGCCGGCCAATCTGTCTCAGCAGTTGTCCATCCTGCGGCGCGCCGGTCTCATCGAAGGCACTCGGGAAGGCCTGTCGGTGTCCTACACGTTGACGTCGCCGAAGGTGGCCGACCTGTTGCTCGTTGCGCGGGAAATACTCACGGGAGTGGTGGCCAACCAGGCCGAGCTGCTGGAAGGCGAGTCCGGGGCGCGCACCTGACCCGACGGCTTCGGATGGTCCGGCTCACGCCGCTGTTCACCTGATTCATTACTTGCTAAACTTAGCAATCAGCTGGATCAGGATCGATGAGTTCTCGGAGAACGTCACATGTCCGAACCGACGAAACCCCACCGTAAGACCGACGCCTCGAGGGCTGTGACAGCGCTCCTGCCCAGATGGAGCGAGTGGAAACCCGCCTTCCGCGCGCCCGGTGCGGATCTACTGGCCGGTCTGATCGTGGCCCTTGTCGCGTTGCCTCTGGCGCTCGGCTTCGGCGTCAGCACCGGTCTGGGTGCAGCGGCCGGCCTGACCACGGCGATCATCGCGGGAGTCGTCGCCGCGGTGTTCGGCGGATCACGGTTCCAGGTGTCCGGTCCGACCGGTGCCATGACGGTGGTGCTCGTGCCGATCGTGGCCGAGTACGGGCCGACCGGCGTACTCGCCGTCGGGCTGATGGCCGGAGTCATACTGCTCGCACTCGCCGCCGCCGGAGTCGGTCGCGCCGTCCGGTACATGCCGGCACCCGTCATCGAAGGGTTCACTGCCGGCATCGCCGTCGTCATTGCGCTGCAACAGGTTCCGTCGGCCCTGGGTATCACCGACGCCGAGGGTGAGAAGGTGTGGCAATCCGCGTTCGATGCGGTGCGCTCGTTCGTCTCGAACGCGAGCGTTCTGACGCCCACCGTGGCCGTCACGGTCGCGATAGTCATGCTCGTCGGCGGCCGCCTGGCTCCGAAAATCCCGTTCTCGCTGGTTGCGGTCGCTGGAGCGACGGTGGTCACCCAACTGTTCGACCTCGACATCGCCCGTATCGGCACGATTCCGTCGTCGCTGTCCGCGCCGAGCCTGAGCTTCTTCCACCTCGGTGACGTGACGGCGTTGTTGGCACCGGCGTTCGCCGTCGCTGCGCTGGCGGCGCTGGAGTCGCTGCTGTCCGCGACCGCGGCGGACTCGATGGGCGTCGGCGCGCGGCACAACCCCGACCGTGAACTGTTCGGGCAAGGCCTGGCGAACATCGCCGCGCCGTTGTTCGGCGGGATTCCCGCCACCGGTGCCATCGCCCGCACCGCCGTCAACGTTCGATCCGGAGCGCGTACCAGGCTCGCAGCGCTCACTCATGCCGTGATCCTCGCCGCCATCATGTACTCCGCCGCGGGCTTGGTGGCCGACATTCCACTCGCGGCTCTGGCCGGGGTGCTCCTGGCGACGACGGTGCGCATGGTCGAAACCGCGTCCATCCGCGCAATTTCTCGCGCCGGTCGTGGGGACGCAGTGGTGATGGTGGCGACCTTCCTCGTCACGGTCGTCTTCGATCTGGTGACGGCGGTGGCGGTCGGCGTCGGGTTCGCTGCGGTGCTGGCACTACGGGCTGTTGCGCGATCCGCCAGGGTCGAGCAGGTTCCTCTGGACGCACTCGACGCGGTCTCGACGGAAGAAGAAGGCTTGCTGCGCGAGCACATCGTCGCCTACCGAATCGACGGCGCTCTGTTCTTCGGAGCCGCGCACAGCTTTCTGCTCGAGCTCGCCGATGTGTCGGACGTGAAAGTGGTGATCCTGCGCATGTCACGAGTGACGACGATCGACGCCACCGGAGCCATCGTCCTCAAGGACACGATCACCGAACTCGAACATCGCCACATCACCGTCCTCATCTCTGCGGCCAAACCCGAACACCTGCGACCGCTGACGGCGCTGGGTGTGTTCACCACCAAGGACGACGAGGCGCGCCGTGTTTTCGAGACCACGCCGCAGGCCATCGCCTACGCACGCACCGTCGTGACCGAGGCAGCCGAACCCCGCGGGTAGGGTCCAAGTCACACTTGCGTAGGAAAGGACCGGCTCATCGTGGCTCTCGTTGCAGGAATCGACTCCTCCACCCAATCGTGCAAAGTATTCGTCCGTGATGCCGAATCGGGAGAGTTGGTGCGCCAGGGGCGAGCCGCCCACCCCGACGGCACCGAGATCGACCCGCAGCGCTGGAAGGATGCGCTCGACGAGGCGGTGGCAGCAGCAGGCGGACTCGACGATGTGGACGCGGTGTCGGTCGGTGCGCAACAGCACGGCATGGTGTGTCTCGACGAGGCAGGAGCGGTGGTTCGTAAAGCCCTGCTGTGGAACGACACTCGGTCGGCGCAGGCCGCAACAGACTTGGTGTCCGAGTTGGGGAAGGAGACCGGCGTCGACGGCGGGCAGGCGTGGGCCGACGCCGTCGGGGTGGTCCCACTGGCGTCGATCACCGTCGCCAAGCTGCGATGGCTCGCCGACCACGAGCCGGAGAACGCCGATCGCACTGCGGCCGTGTGTCTTCCGCACGATTGGCTCAGCTGGCAGCTCGGCGGCGCATCCGGGCTCGATTCCCTGGCCACGGATCGGGGCGATGCCAGCGGCACCGGGTACTTCTCCGCCGCCTCGAACGAGTATCGAACCGATCTGTTGCAGTTGGGTTTTCGTGGGCGCACTCCGCAGCTTCCGCGGGTCGCAGCTCCGAACGAGACCATCGGCCGAATGCGCAGCGGTGTACTGATCGGACCGGGTACCGGAGACAATGCCGCCGCTGCCCTCGCCCTCGATGCCCAGCCCGGTGACGTGGTGGTCTCGGTGGGTACCTCCGGCGTCGTATCGGCCGTGACATCGGTTGCAGCAACCGATGGTTCGGGCCTGGTCGCCGGATTCGCCGATGCCACCGGCAGGCAGTTGCCGTTGGTGTGCACCCTCAACGCTGCCCGGGTGCTCGATGCGACGGCGCGCCTACTGGGCGTCGACCATGACGAACTGTCTCGATTGGCGCTGTCGACGACCAGCGAGGGACTGGTGTTGGTGCCCTACCTCGAGGGTGAGCGCACCCCCAACCGTCCCGATGCATCCGGCGCGATTCACGGCCTGCGACTGAACAATTCGACGCCGGGTCACCTGGCACGCGCGGCAATCGAGGGTCTGCTGTGCGGTTTGGCCGACGGTATCGACCACCTGCGAGCACAAGGGGTGGAGACGAAGCGGGTGCTGCTCATCGGCGGTGGCGCAAAATCGGCTGCACTTCGCGAGCTGGCCCCGGCGATTCTCGGCGTTCCGGTGCTCGTGCCGGAGCCGGGGGAGTACGTGGCCGACGGCGCAGCGCGCCAGGCGGCGTGGACGCTGGCCGGAACCAGCGAGCCGCCGACCTGGGCGCAGGCAGCGTCGAAGACGTACGAGGCCGACCCCACCCCGGCGGTGCGCGAACGCTACGCCGCGTATGCGGCGGAGCCGCAGTGGCGCGGTTGAGTGCCGCAGAGGGCACTTAACCGCACCACTGCCGCAGGCACTCAGGGAATCAGGCGCGCATCTCGGTAGCGCTGGATCACCGAGGCGATGGCGTCCGGGGTGGATCGGAAGCCGAGGAAGCCGGCCTTCTTGGACTTGTTCATGTCCGTCAGGCATTCCATGTCGCGGCCGAGGTCACCGTCGGTGTGCCACCACGACGCGAGGCGTGAGACGTCGCTTTCGACCAGATCGTGCTTGTCGGCGATGCGCTTCCACGCGGCGGCCGCGTCGGACATGCGGGGTTCGAGGGGACGCGGCTCGCTGTCGTAGCCCTCGGGCTCGACGCCGAAGTGCGCGGCGAACTGCGGCCACAGCCAGCGCCAGCGGAAGACGTCACCGTTGGCGATGTTGAACGCCTCGTTGTGCGCATTCTCATCGGTTGCGGCCCAGACCATCTGCTCGGCGAGCAGGTCTGCGTCGGTGAGGTCGGTGAGCCCGTTCCACTGCATCTCGGAACCGGGGAAGACGAACTTCTCGCCGAGTTCCTTGCAGATCGACGCGTACACGGACAGCGTCAACATCATGTTCATCGCGTTGCCGACCGCGAAGCCGGAGATGGTGTGTGCGCGGTGCACGCTCCAGCCGAATCCGAACTTCTCCGCACCGGCGAACAGTTCGTCTTCCTGCGCGTAGTAGAAGTTGGGGGTGTCGAGACGGTCCTCGGTTTCGTGGAACGGCGTCTCGGCCATCACGGCTTCGCCGTAGGCATCGAACGGTCCGAGGTAGTGCTTGAGTCCGGTCATCAGCGCGACGTGCTTCACCGAGTCGAGGGGGCCGAGGACGTCCAGCACGTTACGCAAGGTCGCCGAGTTGACCTCGATGTTCTCCTGCTCCGAGTCCTTCTTCATCCAGGCGGTGAAGAACACGACCTCGGGGCGGACGTCCTTCAGTGCGTTCTCCAGCGAGGCCGGGTCGAGCAGATCGGCGGCCACGGGGATGACGCCGTCGACGGGGACACTTCCGCTGCGGCTCAGTCCGTAGGTGGTCCAGCCTGCATCGAGTGCGGCGCGGCACAGGGCCTGCCCGGAAATACCGGTGGCACCGACGATCAGCGCGCGCGTGTTGTTCGTAGTCATTCGCACCGACTACCCACTGGAGCCGATGCAACACGTGACGCGTCGAGTCTCACAACAGAGTGAGAACTTGCTGGGCGACGAGCACGAGCGCGCCGACGGCGGAGACGGTGATCGCGATGATCCGCAGGCGTCGACGATCGAGAACTCGATTGACCACCCGTGACAGCAGGAAACCGAGAATGGTCGCCGGGGCCAGGAACACGAACAGCGTGGCCGTGTGGGCGTCCACAGCGCCGGCCACCGCCAGTACCGCCAGCGAGATGATCGAGCCGACGAGAAAGAAGCAGCTCATGGTGCTGCGCAGCTCGGCTCCGGTGTTGCGTTGCCACACCAGCGCCATCGGCGGCCCGCCGATGGAGGTGGCCGTTCCAAGAATTCCCGATGCGGCTCCGGCCACCACCAAATTTCGTCTGTGCGGCAACGGGACCCAGCCGAACGACGTCAATGCGACGCCGCCCAGCACCACCAGTGCCAGCAGAATCGCGAGTCCGCGTTCGGGCAACAGGACGAGCAGAAGTGCACCGACTGCCGACCCGGGTAGGCGACCGGCGAGTGCCCACCCGGCGCCCGAGAGATCGAGGGCGGTGCGATCACGAACCAGAACGAGCACACTGACGACAACGGCGAGCATGATCAGCGTCGCCGGGATGAGGCCGGGGTCGACGATCGCCACGATCGGTGCGGCGAGCATGCCCATGCCGAATCCGATGGACGCCTGCATCGCCGAGGCGAAGAAGATGGCCAGCGCGACGACGACGAAACCGGTGACGCTCAGGTGTGTCGCCATCACGTCCCGGCAGCGACGAGGCCGAGATTGCCTGCGGCGAGGGGATAGTGACATTCTGCGATGTGATCGGCCTCGTCGGCGTCGAGCGCCACCGGTGGTGCCTCACCGGCACACAGTTCGGTGGCCTTCCAACAGCGCGTGCGAAAGCGGCATCCCGACGGCGGATTCAGCGGCGACGGTACCTCGCCCTTCAGCAGGATCTTCGTCCCACGGTTCGACGCGTCGAGTGTGGGTGCAGCCGACATCAACGCCGCGGTGTACGGGTGAGCCGGTCGGTCGAATACTGCTTCGGTGGGCCCGGATTCGACGATGCGTCCGAGGTACATCACAGCGACGCGGTCGGCGACGTGCCGGACGACCGACAGATCGTGCGAGATGAACACGTACGAGATGCCGAGTTGCTTCTGCAGGTCGTTGAGCAGGTTGAGTACCTGCGCCTGCACCGAGAGATCGAGCGCCGAGACCGGCTCGTCGCAGATGATCACGTCGGGGTTCAGCGCCAGAGCTCGCGCGATGCCGAGGCGTTGGCGTTGACCGCCGGAGAATTCCTGCGGGAAGCGGTTCTCGTCGCTCGGTCGAAGGCCGACCAGATGCAGCAGCTCACGTACGCGTGCAGAGCGGTCGCGGCGAGTCTTGTACAGGCTCTTGTGGGTTCGCCATGGCTCGCCGATGATGTCCCCGGCCGTCATTCGCGAGTTGAGCGAACCGTAGGGGTCCTGGAAGACCATCTGCACCCGCCGACGCCATGCGAGCAGTTCCTTGCCGCGCAGCGCGAACGGATCCGTGCCGTCGAACGCGACGGTGCCCGAGTCGGGTCGTTCGAGCATCATCAGGGTCCGCGCGAGAGTGGACTTGCCGCAGCCGGATTCGCCCACGAGGCCGAGGGTTTCACCGCGTCGAAGATCCAGGTCGATGGCGTCGAGGGCGCGGAGCTTGCCGCGGCCGACGTCGAAGGTCTTGTTCAGGCCGCGAACGGTCAACAGTTGCTCAGACATGGCTGGATACCTCGTTCGGGAAGTGGCATGCCGACATCCGGCCGCTGCCGACGGATTCGAGCGGGGGGCGAGTGTTGATGCAGATCTCTCGGGCCAGGGGGCAGCGGGCCCGATAGACGCACCCGTCGGGGATGGAGTGAAGATCCGGTGGGGTGCCGCCGATCGACTTCAGATCCTCACCGCGGACGGCGTGTACGGGTACCGAGTCGAGCAGTCCCTTGGTGTACGGGTGCCGCGGTGCGCCGAATACCTCGGACACCGGTCCGGTCTCGACGACGTTGCCCGCGTACATGATGGCGACCCGGTCGGCCTCCTCGGCCACGAGGGCGAGGTCGTGGGTGATGAGTACGACGGCCATGTCGTGTTCGGTGCGTAGTTCCTTGAGCAGGGCCATGATCTGTGCCTGCACGGTGACGTCGAGGGCGGTGGTGGGTTCGTCGGCGAGCAGTACCGACGGACTCAGTGCGACCGCCATCGCGATCAGCAGGCGTTGGCGCATTCCGCCGGAGAACTGGTGCGGATAGGAGTCGGCGCGTGATTCGGGCTCGGGGATACCCACTCGGGCCATCAGCGCGATGGCCTCTGCCCGTGCTTGTTTGCCGGACATGCCGCGATGGATCCGAAACGGCTCGGCCAGTTGGGTTCCCACGGTGTAGACGGGATTGAGGGCGGTCAGTGCGTCCTGGAATACGATGGCCAGTTCGGTGGCGGCGATGGTGCGTCGCACCTTGGTCTTCGCCGTCACCAGGTCCACCTCACCCAGCTCGACCGAACCGCCGGTGATGTCTGCGATCGGCTCGAGCAACCCGACGATGGCCTGCGCCGTCATCGACTTGCCGCAGCCCGATTCACCCAGCAGGGCGAGGGTTTCGCCGCGACGGGCGGTGAAGGAGACGTTGTCCACGGCGCGAATGACGCCCGACGGCGTCCGCAGATCGACGGTCAGTCCTCGTACGTCCAGGGCGGCGCTTCCGGTGTCGGGTCGCTGTGGTGCAGTTGCCGGTGCGCTCATGAGACGACCTTTCGTACGGGGAGCAGGCGAGACCGCTTGGAGCGGGGGACGTTGAGTCGCCACCGCTGTGCCGGATCGGTGGCGATGCGGGCCCAGGCGGCGAGCACGGTGGCCGAGACGGTCGTCAACACGATGGCCAGGCCGGGGAAGAAGGAGAGCCACCAGGCAGTCTGCAGGTAGGTACGGCCCTGCGAGACCATCAGGCCCCACGAGACGTCTGGCGGCTGAATTCCGATGCCCAGGAAGCTCAATGACGACTCGGCGAGAATGACGAAGCAGAAGTCCAGGGTCGCGACGGTGAGCAGGGTCGGTAGCAGGATAGGGGCCACATGGCGTCTGATCACCGATCCGCTCTTCGCCCCGAAGGTTCGTGCGGCGTCGACGAACAATCGACTCTGCAACTCGGCCGACTCCGCGCGGGCCGTACGCAGGTAGATCGGGATGCGTGTGACCGTCAGGACCAGAACGATGTTGGCGGCACTGGGGGAGAACACGTAGAGCACGACGACGGCCATCAGCAGGGACGGGAAGCTGAGGATCACGTCGGCGACGCG
Source organism: Rhodococcus sp. 06-462-5 (assembly GCF_002258315.1). Taxonomy (GTDB): domain Bacteria; phylum Actinomycetota; class Actinomycetes; order Mycobacteriales; family Mycobacteriaceae; genus Rhodococcoides. The sequence continues at coordinate 22,516 of NZ_NOYD01000051.1, forward strand.
CATCGCCGCGGTCTCGCGCCAACCGCGATGGAAGCCGGCCCACATACCGATGAACGAGCCGATGATCGCGGAGAGAATGACGGCCGGAATGGCCACCGAGAGTGTGGTTCTGCTGGCCACGATCAACCGGGCCAACATGCTGCGACCCAGTGGATCGGTGCCGAGAATGTTCATCCACCCGGTGTCGAGGGTGAACGGAGGCAGGTTGGAGCGGTCGAGATCCTGATCGGTTGCCGAGTCGCCGACCAGCATCGGCCCGAAGATCGCGGTGAGGAAGACCAGCACCAGGATCGCGGCGGCGACGGTGGCGACCCTGTCTCGTAGCAGTAGCTTCCACAGCGGAGCCGATGCCTTGCGGGCTTCCACCGGGCTCTGGGGCGGAACATCCTCGGGCTCGGACGTTTTCGGTGCTTCGAAGTCGAGTGACATCTGTTTCTCCTAGACCTTCACCTTGTCGCGAACCCGGGCGTCGAGCAGTGCGTAGCAGGCGTCGATGACGATGTTGAGCACGAAGATGGACACCGCCGTCAACAGAACAGCCGCCTGGAGGACGGCGAAGTCGCGCTGCAGGATGGCGTCGATCATCAGTTTTCCGATGCCGGGCCAGCCGAAGATGGCCTCGACGACCACCGCGCCGTTGACGAGTCCGACCATCAGGTCACCTGCGACGGTCAATGCCGGCGCGGCGGCGTTGCGCAGAGCGTGGTGGGTGACGACCCGAAGATCGCCCGCCCCTTTGCTTCTCGCCAGTCGCACGTACGGTGCCGACAGTGCCGACACCATCGCACCGCGCACCACCTGGGTCAGAACGCCGAGGGGACGAATGAGCAGGGTGGCGATCGGCAACACCCAGGAGAGCATTCCGCTGTCCACGCCCGAGGTGGGCAGCCAGCCGAACAGGATGGCAAAGACGTAGACGCCCATGATGGCGAACCAGAAGTCCGGGATGGATGCGGCCGTCATCGACAGCAGGCTCGAGATGCGATCGGCCAGCGAGTTGGGCCGGTACGCGGCCCAGCAGCCGATGATCACCGCGCCGAGGATGGCGAGGAACATCGTCGCGAACGCCAGCTGCAACGTCGCGGGGAATGCGCGCAGTGCCATTGCCGACGCGTCCTCGCCGGTGCGGAGCGACTGCCCGAAGTCGAGTTGGACGACGCCCTTGAAGTAGTCCAGCAGCTGCGTCAGCACCGGCTGATCGAAGCCGTTGGTGGCGCGGAACGCCTCGCGCTGCGCCTGGGTTGCAGACTCGGGTAGGTACAGGCTGGTGGGGTCGCCGGTGAGCCGAGCGAGGAAGAACACGCCCAGCAGAACGACGAACAGCGGGATCAGGCTGGTGTAGATCCGTCGGCGCAGGAATCTGAACATGTCAGGGCCTCTCGGTGTCGGCGCGCGTCATGGCGGCGAGATGCATTTCGTCGACCGTGGCCGAGTTGGGGGTGTAGTCGACCGAGGACGCCTTGGCGAGCACCCCGTTCATGTGCGCGATGTAGGCCATCTGCATGATGTCTTTCGGTTCGTCGGCGAACACCTGCGCGTACGCGTCCTGCCGGTCCTCGCCGGTCAGCGCGCCGGCGGCAGCTATCTCGCGGTCGAATTCCGCTGTGCCGTATGCACTCTGGAAACCGTCGCTGGTGAAGTACTGGTCGACGGTGAACGCGGAGTCGCCGGCCTGGTTGCCGTGCTGAATCACCAGCAGATACGGCCCGACGTCCGGGAACGGACGTTCCTGATATTCGGCAGTGCCTGCGGCATCCATCATTTCGATCTTCACGTTCATACCGATCTTGGACAGCGAGTTCTGGATGACCTCGACCGTCTCGTTGATCTTCGGGAACTGCCCGGTGCGTCCGATCAGGAGGATCTCGGTGTCGACGGGTACGCCGTCGGCGCGGGCCTCGTCGATCAATGCGCGGGCCTCGTCCATGTCGTACGGCCATGGGGTCAACTCCTCGTTGAATCCCACGACACCCTCGGAAATCAGTTGAGCTGCAGGCGAGCCGAGTCCGCGGAAGAGTGCCTTTACGATGCCGTCGCGATTGATCGCGTAGTTGATGGCCTGCCGCACCCGCATGTCGTCCAGCGGCGGCTGCGCGGCCTGGATGCGGAGCGCCGTGGTCTCGTTGTTGGGGTATGCGACGCCCAGGTCGCCGGCCCCGTCCTCCGGGCCGACCGACGTTGCGATCTCGGCCTCACCGTTGGTCACCATCGATGCGCGGACGCTTCCCTCGCTGCGCCACTGGTATTCGGCCCTGGCGTATTCGGGCTCCGGACCCCAATAGCTCTCGTTGCGTACGAGCGAGAGCTTCTGGCCGTAGTCCCAGCGTTCGATCGCGAACGGTCCCGTTCCGATCGGTTCACGCACGCGCTCGGTGTAGCTCGTCGTGCGCGGGACCATCTCGACGAACGACAGACGAAGCGGCAGGATGGGGTCGGGTTCGGGGGACTCGACCGTCAATGTCAGAGGATCGACCGCTCTCACCACCAGGTTCGCGTCGCCGAATACGTAGCCCTCGACGTTGCAGCCCAGCTCCGAGTTGACCGTTCGGTCGATGGAGAACGCAGCGTCCTCGGCCTCGAATGGGCTGCCGTCGCTGAAGGTCACGCCGGGGTGGATCGCGAACGTCCACTCGGTATCGGAGGTCTGTTCCCACGAGTCGGCCAGCTTCGGTTCGAGATCGCCGGTGCTGGGGTTGCGCTCCATCAGTGGCTCGGTGATGTTCGAGCGGGTGACGACCCCGACCGACGTGAGCGAGACGTCGCAGGCCTCGAGGGTGGGCGGTTCCTGCGGCAGAACGATGCGGAGGGTGTCGGCGCGACTCGGTCCGCCGTTGTTGGAGTTGGCGACGGTGCAGCCGCTTGCGATCAGTGAAAGTGACAGTGCGCCAACAGCTATTGCGGCGACGCGATGGTTCCGTCCCTGCTGCACGAAGAGTGCAGGGCTCATGGTGGCCTCCAGTGGGAAAAGGATCCGCGTCTGCATGTCGCAGCCGAATCTGTGACGGTAGACACACGGTAGGAGCGCGTGATCTGCGACGTCAACCGGGCGAAATCGGCTTTTCGAGCAGTTTTGTGGATCACATCGGGTCCTTTGTTGGGGCTCAGGTCACAGTAGTGGGGTACTGACCAGGCCCGATGCCGGACGGGATGGTCGACGCGGCATCGCCAATGCGTCGTTCATGCCGTTTGGGTATCGGTCCATGTTATTTCCGTGTTGGACAGGTATTCGAGAAGCGGCATACCGTACAGGAAACGCGCACGTTCCACCATCTCGCGAGGAGAACAATGGTCACCGTCAGTTCAGAGGAATCGTCTGTGTCGCAGCAGGATTCGCGCGGGAACGGGCGTGTGCTCCGAGTGGGGCCACTCAAACCGTCGTTGATGGACACTCTGGTGGCCGAGTACGACGCGCTGGTTCTCCCCGAGGGCGACGAGCGCGAGGACTTCCTGGCCGCACACGGCAGCTCGATCACCGCGGTCGTCACCTCCGGCCGGACCGGAGTCGATGCTGCGCTGATGGACCGGTTGCCGCAGCTCGGTGCCGTCGTCAACTTCGGCGTCGGATACGACACCACCGACGTCGACGCCGCAGCCGGCCGAGGCATCGCCGTCAGCAACACCCCGGACGTACTGACCGATTGCGTGGCCGACCTGGCCGTGGGCTTGCTGATCGATACCGTGCGCGGGCTCTCGTCCGCCGAGCGTTTCGTGCGCGCCGGCCGTTGGCCCGCCGAGGGCAACACGCCACTGACGCGTCAGGTCACCGGCACGCGCGTCGGAATCATCGGACTCGGGCGCATCGGTTCGGCAATTGCCGATCGGCTCAACGGGTTTCGCTGTGAGATCTCGTACCACAATCGCAACGAGATCGATGGTTCGCCCTACGTCTACGCTGCCAGCCCGAGAGCGCTTGCAGAGAGCGTCGACGTGCTGGTCATCGCCGCGTCGGGTGGCTCGGGAACTGCGCATCTGGTCGATCGCGCGGTGCTCGAAGCGCTGGGGCCGCAGGGACATCTGATCAACGTGGCCCGCGGAAGCGTCGTGGACGAGGAGGCGCTGATCGAGTTGCTTGCAGCGGGGCAGCTCGCCGGTGCCGGCCTGGACGTCTTCGCCCATGAACCGAACGTGCCCGACGCCCTGCTGGCGATGGATAACGTGGTGCTGCTGCCGCACGTGGGCAGCGCAACGGTGGAGACCCGTGCTGCGATGGAAGCGCTCACTCTCGAGAACCTCGATCGCTTCCTGGCCGACGGCACCCTCGTCACCCCGGTGGCACGATGACCGTCGTCGTCGGCTACTCGCCGACCGTCGAAGGAAAAGGCGCACTGCCCTTCGCATTTCGCGAGGCCCACATGCGCGGAACGGACTTGCTCATCGTGGCCGAGGGCGGCAGCGCAGGCGACGCGGACTTCGCTGCCACCGTAGAATCGGCTCGCGAGGAGGCGTCGGCGCTCGGTGTCACGACGAAGATTCACGACAACGAAGCAGGCCGCTCGCATGCCGACAACCTGATCGACCTCTCGTTCGACGAGCAGGCTCAGCTCGTCGTCATCGGCATTCGGCGTCGATCACCCGTCGGAAAGTTGTTCATGGGCAGCATCTCTCAGCGTGTACTGCTCGAGGCGCACTGCCCGGTGACGGCCGTCAAGCCGCCGGTGGGGTTGCCGCGCTGAGTGCGCGTCATCGGCGGGTCCTGCCGTGTCGAATCAACACGGCGATGCCCAGTCCGATCAGGGTCAGGATCAGTGGTGCGACTATCGCCATGTTCGAGCCGATCGCAGTGAACAGGACGAACGCTGCGAGAGCTGCGAGGAAGTACACAGCAGCGAAACGTGGTGTCCAGAAAACGGTGGTCACGCGCTCCCCCTGGGTCGAAGCCGGATGCGGCAGCGCCGGCGATCTTCCCGGCGCCCGGCAAATCATAAGGGAAAGTAACGACTACGCGCCACCCACATCACGGAGACGGGTCCCGAGTCGCGCTCGGTGGATACGCTGAACCGTGTCGAAGATCGGGCGGTGCGACGCGTCGCTCACGGCGGTTGTCGGACCATCGATCACGCTCCTTGCCGACAAATTATTCATCTGCCCACCGTCGAAGGTGGGCATCTGGACAATAGATCGGCAAACGGGGACCTCACACCGCTTTTACCGACTGCGCGCCCCCGCTATGACGTGATCGGGGGCGCGCAGTCGGTAAAAAGGGCGCTCACTTGCGGTTTCGGGCACGCTCTCGATCAGCGGCGCGTCACGACCACTCACGTGTCGGCAGCACATCGGTCATGAAGCGGTGCAACGCCGGGTTGTCGTTGTCCACCCGCCAGGCGGCGTCGAGTTCCACGGGTCGTTCTTTCACTGTCCGAACCGGCCGGAACACAACACCTTTCGGACGCATGGTCGACGCGGACTCCGGTACCAATGCCAGTCCGATCCCGGAGCGAACGAGCACCAGCATCGTGTGCACCTGGGTCACGTACTGCACGTAACGCGGGGTCACGCCGACGATGGTGAAGGTGCTGATGAGCAACTCGTGGAAGTACCGCGCATCGACGGGTGAATACATGATGATCGGCTGCTCGTCGAAGTCCTCCACCGACAGTTCGTCCTTCTCGGCCAGCGGATGAGTGTCGGGCATCGCTGCGATCAAGGATTCGTGCAGCACCGGCCTGGACGCGATGCCCGGTCGCTTGAGCGGCGGCCTGGCCAACCCGAGATCGATATCGCCGACGGCCAAAGATTCCATCTGGACCGCCGAGACCATCTCGCGCAGAACGAGTTTCACATCCGGAAGCTTGTCACGCGCAGCGTCGAGCAACTGCGGCAGCACCGCATGGGCCGATGCGCCGGTGAATCCGACGACCACGGTGCCCAGGTCTCCGGTGGGGACGCGTCGTACGGTCAGCAATGCGCCCTCGGCGAGGTCGAGGATGCGTCGAGCCTCGGGAAGGAAGGCCAGGCCCGCGGCCGTCAAGGTCACCGACCGGCTCGTCCGGTCGATCAGCTGAACGCCGACTTCACTTTCGAGCTGTTGGATTTGCCTGCTCAGTGGCGGCTGCGTCATGTGCAGCCGCTCGGCAGCGCGGCCGAAGTGCAGCTCCTCGGCGACGGCGATGAAGCAGGAGAGCCTGTTGAGCGAAAACATCGATTCATTCCTTGCATCGCGCGGGGAGTTTCGGCGTGCCTTTGCGTATAAAGCTAGCGTACGAGCCCGATCCCGACGATTGGTAACCTTCCCTCCGGTAAGAGTAGAGTTCCCGCGCAGCACCCCCCTTGCACCCATCGAATGGAGCCGTCGTGTCTCGAGCTGCCCAGGTGCCTGCCACCTCCGTCGAAGACGTCTCGGTGCTGGGTGCGTTGCGCTCACCGAAGCGACTCAAGACCGAAGTGCTCGCAGGCTTGGTCGTGGCACTGGCGCTCATTCCGGAAGCGATTTCGTTCTCGATCATCGCCGGGGTCGATCCGCGCGTCGGGCTGTTCGCGTCGTTCACGATGGCGGTCACGATCTCCATCGTCGGTGGCCGTCCGGCCATGATCTCCGCTGCGACCGGTGCCATTGCGCTGGTCGTAGCCCCGCTGGCACGGGATTACGGCCTCGATTACCTCATCGCAGCCGTGATCCTCGGCGGAATCCTGCAGGTCCTGCTCAGCGTCCTTGGCGTCGCCAAACTGATGCGGTTCATCCCACGCAGCGTCATGGTCGGGTTCGTCAACGCGCTGGCGATTCTGATCTTCTCCTCGCAGATTCCGTACCTGATCGGTGTGCCGTGGTTGGTCTACCCGATGGTCGCCGTGGGCCTGGCCATCATGTTCATCCTGCCCAAGCTCACCACCATCGTGCCGGCACCACTGATCGCGATCGTGATACTGACCGGCGTCACACTCGTCTTCGCGCTGGCCGTGCCCGACGTCGGCGACGAAGGCGAACTGCCGTCCTCGCTGCCGTCGTTCCTGATCCCGAATGTGCCGTTCACCGTCGACACGTTGTCGATCGTCGCGCCGTTCGCGTTGGCCATTGCGCTGGTCGGTCTTCTCGAATCACTGATGACGGCCAAGCTCGTCGACGACATCACCGATTCGCATTCCAACAAGACCCGCGAGGGCTGGGGCCAGGGTGTGGCCAACCTCGTCACCGGGTTCACCGGCGGCATGGGCGGTTGCGCGATGATCGGTCAGACCATGATCAACGTCAAGGTCTCCGGTGCGCGCACTCGGATCTCGACGTTCCTCGCGGGCGTCTTCCTGCTGATTCTGGTGGTCGGTCTCGGCGACATCGTCGCGCTGATCCCGATGGCAGCGCTCGTCGCCGTCATGATCATGGTCTCGATCGGCACCTTCGACTGGCACAGCATCAACCCGAAGACGTTGCGGCGCATGCCCAAGAGCGAAACCCTCGTGATGGTCGCGACTGTGGCGGTCACCGTGATCACCCACAACCTCGCATACGGCGTGCTCGTCGGAGTGATCACCGCGATGGTGCTGTTCGCCAGGCGGGTTGCGCACCTGACCGAGGTGGTCGATGTGGCTCATCCCGACGAGGACACTCGCGTCTACGCGGTGAAGGGCGAGCTGTTCTTCGCGTCGAGCAACGACCTGATCTATCAGTTCGATTATGTGGGCGATCCGAAGAACGTCGTCATCGACATGTCGGAGTCGCACATCTGGGACGCATCGACCGTTGCGACGCTGGACGCCATCACCACCAAGTACGCCGCGAAGGGCAAGACGGTGGAGATCGTCGGTATGAACGCGCCGTCGGTCGAGCGGCACGATCGTCTCAGTGGAAACCTGGGCGGCGAGCACTGACTAGGGTGGACGCTCGGGCGAGGAGAGGCGGCACATGACGGACGACGGCACACACATGCAGATCGGACAGGTGGCTCAACGCACCGAGCTGTCCATCCGCACGGTTCGTCATTACGACGACGTAGGTCTGGTCACGCCCTCTGCTCGGACCGTCGGGGGCTTCCGGCTCTACACCGAGACCGACGTCGAACGCCTGCTCGTCATTCGCCGGATGAAGCCACTCGACTTCACGTTGGCCGAGATGAAACAGCTACTGGAATCTCTCGACATTCTCGGAGACGAGAACGCGACGGACGACGCCAGGTCGTCGGCCGCGGCCTTCGTTCGTGAATGTCACACCAAGGCCGAGGACAGCTGCCGCACGTTGCGGCGGCAGCTCGCCTACGCAGAAGAGCTCACCGAGGTGTTGTCGACTCGCGGAGCAGCAGCCCGGAGCGAGTAGGTTCGGCTCTAGCGGCCGAAGCTACTGCATCCGGGTCGAACCGGAACTCCCGCGAGGCGGTCGTCCAACCACGCGAACGCACCGGGAGCTCCGCTGCCGGCAACGATGCTGTGCTCACCCAGGTATTCCTCGAGGCGGACGTCGGCTCCGCGTGAACACCACTTGTCGAACACGGCCTCGGGACCTTCCTTCGGAATCCAGAACTCTTGCTGTCCGTGATACAGGAACACCGGTGCCGTCGGGGTTCCGCTGTCTCCCAATCGATTCTGATCGGCTACCGCGAGCGCCAGCGGCGAATTGAACGCATCGGGAGTGATGGACAGTGACTCGATGCGGATCGGAGCAACGATTCCGAACGGTGCAATCCCGATGATGCACAGGTCCTTCGACGCCTGTGCGAGCCGCCACCCGTCGTCGTTGTAGAGCGACAGCATCTCCGGGTACTCGCGCGCGACGCCCATCGCTGCCGCGAGGAACACCGCCGACGCCGCGTTGCCGTTCATGGACTGACGTAGCAGTGCGAAGTCGGTGGGCGTTCCGCCGAACGCTGCGCCGACGATGTTCAGTTCGGGGGCGTAGGTCGGAGCCTCCTGCACGGCCCAGCCCGATGCGATCGCCCCGCCCGAGTAGCCCGTAATGCCCAGGGGCGCAGTCGGATCGAGGCCGACCGCGGCGGTCGTGACCGCGCCGCGCAGACCGTCGAGTACGGCGTGCGCCGCCATCGGTCCGACGGCGTACGCATGGCGTGGCCCCTGGTGGTCGGTGACGACGACGGCGTAGCCCCGCGCCAGAAGCAGCTGCACGGGTGCCATTTCCGTAGCGATGCCGCGTTGCATGGTCCACGATGGCTCACACGTGGCGCCGAGCGAATCGATGGCCATGTTGTAGGCAACAACAGGGCGCGGACCGGGCGAGCTCCAGGGCGCGGTCGGGACGATGACGCTGGTGACGATGGCAGCGGGGCGGTCCTTCGCGTCGGTCGAGGCAACCAGCAGTTGGGTGGTGGTGACCGGGGTGACAAGTGGTCCGACGGTGACGCTGCGGGTCCGTAGAACTGTTCCGGGAGCGGCTGTTTCGTATCCGGGCGGCGGAACGACCCACGGATCGTCGAGCGGTGTCGCGGCGATCGATTCGGCGGTGCGCGGCGGATTCTGGAAATCGCCGAGTGGATCGGCACCCGCCGACCATTGCCCGCCCGACACCACCAGCGAAACCGCAGCGACCACCGTCGCACACCGACGGCCGAACTTCGCGTACTTCCCCATCGAGACCCCCCGGTCGAAGTTCCGGATCGTTACCGGAGCTTTCCAAACGACTCTAGGGGCCGGAATCATCTACGGGGGCCGAACGCAAAATTTGCTCGGATCGGGCGGGGACTGGCGACCCGGAACCGTTCTACGCGCGGCTTCTTGTGGTCACCGACCTCGCCGCTGAGAAGACATGCTCTAGCCGTCGACGACAACCGGAACGATGAGGGGCTGACGGCCCAGGGTCTGCTTGGCCCACCGGGCCGATTCCTGCACGATGCGCTTTTCGATGTTCTCGCGGGAGGCGACCTTCACGTCGCTCTCGCGGGTGAGGGTCTTGCCGATCGCCTTGGCCAGTGAGTCGAAAGCGTTGGCCTCGTGCGCGAATCCGCGCCCGATGAAGTCGACGTCGTCGACGAGCAGTCCGGTGTCGGGGTCCACGATCGCGATGACGGTCAGGACGCCCTCGTTCGCGAGCAGGCGCCGTTCGGCCAGCGAATCCTCCGTCACGCCGCCGACGGCACTGCCGTCGACATAGATCAGCTCGATGGGTACGGAGCCGGTGATCTGTGCGACGCCGTCGAACAGGTCGATGACGCTTCCGTTCTCGGCGATCAGGACGCGATCGCGAGGGACGCCGGTTCTGATCGCGAGATCGGCATTGGCGCGCAGGTGCCGCGACTCACCGTGTACGGGAAGCACATTCGCAGGTTCGAGGATGTTGTAGCAGTAGACCAACTCGCCCGCGCTGGCGTGGCCCGAGACGTGCACCTTGGCATTTCCCTTGTGCACCACGCGCGCACCCTTGTCGACGAGACCGTTGATGACGCGGTAGATCGCGTTCTCGTTTCCGGGGATCAGGCTGCTGGCCATCAGCACGGTGTCGCCGTCACCGACCTTGATCTGATGCTCACCCGACGCCATCCGCGACAGCGCGGCCAGCGGCTCGCCCTGCGATCCGGTGCAGATCAAGGTGATCTTGTTCGCCGGAAGTCGGTTGAGCTTCGGCAGATCGACCACGAGCCCGTCGGGCACATCGAGGTAATTCAGATCGGTCGCAATCTTCATGTTGCGCACCATCGATCGCCCGACGAAGGCAACCTTGCGGCCCTGCGCGTGCGCGGCGTCGAGGACCTGCTGGATGCGGTGTACGTGACTGGCGAAGCTCGAGACGATCACGCGTCCCGTGGTTTCGCGGAACACCTTCTCGATGGCCGGGACCAGATCGCGTTCGGAGACCATGAACCCGGGAACTTCGGCATTGGTCGAGTCGACCAGGAGTAGATCGAGCCCTTCCTCGCCGAGGCGTGCGAAGCTGCGGAGGTCGGTGATCCGCCCATCGAGCGGGAACTGGTCCATCTTGAAATCGCCGGTGTGCAGCACAAGTCCGGCGTCGGTGCGAATGGCGATGGCCAGACCGTCGGGAATCGAGTGGTTGACGGCAATGAACTCGAGCTCGAACGGGCCTTCCTGACGGGTCTGCCCCGCCTCGACCTCGATCAGCTTTGTCGAGACCTTGAACTCTTCGAATTTGGCAGCCAGGAAGTGCAGTGTCAGCCGCGACGAGATGACGGGAATGTCGCCGCGTTCGCGCAGCAGGTACGGCACGCCACCGATGTGGTCCTCGTGTCCGTGGGTGAGGACGATCGCGACGACGTCGTCGAGACGATCCCGGATGCAACTCCAGTCGGGGAGGATGACGTCGACACCGGGCTGATGTTCCTCGGGGAAGAGCACGCCGCAGTCGACGATGAGCAGTTTTCCGTCGAACTCGAACACGGTCATGTTCCGGCCGATCTCACCGAGACCGCCGGTCGCGATCACGCGAAGGTGCCCGGCCGAAAGCGCGGAAGAGGATCGCTTTCTCGATGCGGCGGGGGATCTGCGGTTGCGTGGTGATCTCGACATGCCTCTTACGCTACGGGGGGCCTCCGACCTGGTGTCGACCCCGGTCCGAAGACCGTTGATTTGCGTCAACTCTACTATTGCGTAAGAGTAGGGATCAGTTTCCGGACTGTTCCTCCCCCACCCGATATGTGCGGGACGCGTGAGATGCCCATCGGGCTCCACGAACAAAGCCTTCGGGCGCAGCGATGTGCCCACCCCATGGACGAGAGCGGCCGTTCGTCGGCACGTGCGGTCCATCGATCACGAATGGAGAGATATGACCGACTCCGCCGAGCGGATTCCGACCGTCATGGGTGCCCTGCGGTCCCCACGGATGCTGAAGACCGAGGTTCTGGCCGGCCTCGTCGTCGCGTTGGCGCTGATTCCCGAGGCCATCGCCTTCTCGATCATTGCCGGCGTCGATCCGCGAGTGGGCCTGTTCGCGTCCTTCACGATGGCGGTGTCGATTGCGTTCCTCGGTGGTCGCCCTGCGATGATCTCCGCGGCCACCGGTGCCATCGCCCTGGTCATCGCCCCGGTGGCCAAGCAATACGGTCTCGACTACTTCATCGCCACCGTCATCCTCGCCGGCGTTCTCCAAGTGATTTTCGGGGTCCTCGGGGTTGCCGAGTTGATGCGCTTCATCCCTCGCAGCGTCATGGTCGGCTTCGTCGATGCACTGGCCATTCTGATATTCACCTCGCAATTTCCTGCTCTGATAGGTGTGCCATGGCTGGTCTACCCGCTGGTGGCCGTCGGTCTGCTGATCATGTTCTTGCTACCCAGGATCACGTCGCTCGTGCCCGCACCGCTCGTCGCCATCGTGCTGCTGACCGTCGCCGTCGTGGTGTTCACGCTGAACGTCCCCGACGTCGGCGATGAGGGCGAACTGCCGTCGAGCCTGCCCGCGCTGCTGATCCCCGACGTCCCGCTGAACCTCGAGACGCTGAGCATCATCGCTCCGTACGCCCTCGCCATGGCCATCGTCGGATTGCTCGAATCGCTGCTGACGGCAAAACTCGTCGACGACGTCACCGACAGTCACTCGAACAAGACCCGGGAGAGTTGGGGTCAGGGCGCAGCGAACGTCATCACCGGATTCTTCGGTGGCATGGGTGGGTGCGCGATGGTCGGCCAGACGATGATCAACGTCGAGACCTCGGGTGCCCGGACTCGCATCTCCACGTTCCTGGCCGGGGTGTTCTTGTTGATACTCGTGGTCGGACTGGGCGACGTCGTGGCGCTGATCCCGATGGCCGCACTCGCCGCCGTCATGATCATGGTTGCGATCGGCACGATGGATTGGCACAGCATCAGCCCGAAGACGTTGCGGCGCATGCCCAAGAGCGAAACGGCAGTCATGCTGGCAACCGTTGTGGTCACCGTCGCCACCCACAACCTCGCATACGGCGTGCTCGTCGGAGTGTCTACCGCGATGGTGCTGTTCGCGCGGCGGGTTGCACACCTGACCGAGGTGGTCGACGTAGCGCATCCCGACGAGGACACCCGCGTCTACGCAGTGAGGGGGGAGCTGTTCTTCGCGTCGAGCAACGATCTGGTCCATCGGTTCGACTACACGGGAGATCCGAAGAACGTCGTCATCGATCTCAGTGGTGCCCACATCTGGGACGCGTCCACCGTCGCCACGCTCGATGCCATCACCACGAAGTACGAGGCTAAGGGCAAGCATGCCGAGATCGTGGGTCTCGACGCGTCCTCTGCGCAGCGACATGTGCGGCTGACCGGCCGGCTGTCGGGCGGTCACTGACGAGCGCTCGCCGATTGCCCCGAAACCATTGCGGAATCGCGCGTCATCACTTTAAAGTGATGACGCGCGTCATCGGATGCCGCGCTCGTGGGAAGGGTCCTTTGAGGATGCATACGCACAAAGTGGTCATCATCGGCAGCGGCTTCGGTGGCCAATGCGCAGCCAAAGCTCTGCTCGACCGTGGGATCGACGACTTCGTCATCCTCGAGAGGCGTCCCTTCCTCGGCGGCACGTGGAAGCAGAACCGGTATCCGGGCGCAGCCGTCGACGTGCAGAGCCCGCTGTACTCGATCGCGTCCGAACCGTTCGAGTGGTCGCGCATGTTCGCCGAACGCGAGGAACTCGAGCGGTACACCGACCACGTGCTCGAATCGAACGGTCTGCCGGCTCGTACCCGTGTCGACACCGACGTCCAGAAGATCGAATGGGCAGGCGATCACTGGGCGATCTCCACCTCGCGCGGCGACTACGCGGCCACGTTCGTCGTGAACGCATCGGGTCCGCTCAGCACGCCGGTGATTCCGCCGTTTCCGGGCCGAGACACGTTTCGCGGCAGACAGTTTCACACCAACGACTGGGACACCGAATACGACCACGCCGGTAAGCGGGTGGCGATCGTCGGCAGCGGTGCCAGCGCCGCACAGGTGATCCCCGCGATCCAACCCGACGTGGAGCATCTGCACGTCTTTCAGCGCACCCCGCACTGGGTGATGCCGCGCCACGATCGTGAATTCACGGCGCTCCAGCGAAAGCTGCTGCGTATGGAACCGATTCGAAGGGCGGTTCGCGCCGGCATCTACTGGACCCTCGAGACCCGCATCATCGGGTTCAAGTACTCGCGTCGAATGCTCAAAGCCGTAGCACAGCGAACTGCTCTGAAACACATCGAGTCTCAGGTTCCGGATACGGAGCTTCGAGCGAAGGTCACCCCGGACTTCACCATCGGCTGTAAGCGAGTGCTGCTGTCCAACACGCTGTATCCGGCGCTGGGGCAATCGAACGTCACCCTGCACGACAGGAACGACGGTATTGCCGAGATCACCGAAACCGGAATCGTCACCACCACGGGCGAGCACGTCGACGTCGATCTCCTGGTGTGGTCCACCGGATACGACGCCACCGACGGCGTCATCTCGTACCCGGTGATCGGCCGAGACGGCCGCGCCTTGTCCGACGTCTGGGATCCGTACCCGCGCGCGTACCTCGGCACCACGATTCCCGGGTTCCCCAACCTCTTCGTCGTCACCGGGCCCAACACCGGAATCGGGCACACCTCTGCGATCTTCCTCATCGAGGCGCAGATGGAGTACATCGTGCGGGCCGTCGACGCCGTTCGACAGAGCGGGGCACTGGCGATCGAGGTCACTGCAGATGCCGAACAGGCCTACACCGACAAGATTCACCGCGAGATGGAGGGCACCGTCTGGAAGGACGGCGGCTGCCACAGCTGGTACCAGTCGAAATCCGGGCACGTGGTGGCCATGTTCCCCGGCTTCAGCTTCACGTTCCGCCGGTGGGCCAGGCGATTTCGACCGCAGGAACACCACATCCACTTCTCGCCCACCGAGGCGACCGCGAAGGACGAGGTGTCGGCATGAAGGATCATTCGGGCCAGGTAGCGCTCATCACCGGCGCGGCAGGCGGTATCGGTTCCGCCGTCGCGTCGGCGCTGCATCGACGCGGTGCGTCGGTCGTCCTCGTCGACATGAGATCGACCGACCTCGAGTCCGTGGCGGCGAAACTGGGCAACCAGCGCGTGGCGATCGCCTACGCCGACGTCACGGTGCGGGAGCAACTCGACGCGGCCGTCGCCACTGCGATCGAGACCTTCGGCACGCTCGACATCGTGATGGCCAACGCCGGAATCTCCAGCGGTGCACAGGCATCGACCATCCGGTCCATCGAGGACGGTGTCTTCGAGCGGGTCATCGGCGTCAACCTCGTCGGGGTGTGGAACACGGTGCGCGCCGCCCTTCCGCACATCGTCGAATCCGGCGGCTATGTATTGATCACCTCGTCTACGTATGCGTACCTCAACGGCCTGGCGAACGCGCCGTACGCGGCATCGAAGGCGGCCGTCGAACAGCTCGGTCGGGCGTTGCGCTCGGAGCTGGCGGGCACGAAAGCGACAGCGGGAGTGCTGTATCCGGGGTGGGTGGCAACGCCGATCGCCGAGGTCGCGTTCGGCGGCGACTCCGTCGCGACGGCCATGATCGCGCGCGCATTCCCAGGACCGCTGCTTCGCCCGATCACACCGGACAAGCTCGCCCGTGTGGCCGTTCGAGGGATCGGACGCAGAGCTCCGCGCATCGCCGTACCCGGCCGGTGGATTCCGATCTCGATACTGCGCGGCATCGTCAACCCGATCCTGGACGCCAAGATGGAACGCGACGCCGAATTGATCCGCCTGACAGCAGAACTCGACGCTCGGCACCCATGAGTGAAGTCGAGACCTCGGGTCGGGCGTACGGCGGTGAGAGTGCCGCTGATCGCGACGACCGCCGCCGCAGGCAATTGCTCGACGCGGGACTGCGGGTGTTCGGCAGCGTCGGGTACCGAGCCGCCACCGTTCGCGGATTGTGTCGCGAGGCCAAGATCGCCGACCGGCACTTCTATCAGTACTTCGACAAGACCGAGGATCTCCTGCTCGCCGTCTACGCCGAATGCATTGCACACCTGACGAACTCGGTGTCCGAAACGGTGGCGGAGATGAATTCCGACGGTGACGTCAGGGCCGCCGCCGCGCAGTTGCTCGATCCCTTCTTCCGAGTCGTCGAGGACCCGCACCTGGCCCGAGTGGTATGGATGGAGGTGCTCGGTGTCAGCCCTCGTGTGGAGCAGACGTACCTGACGGTGATGCAGCAATTCGGGACGCTCTTGCTGGGCTACCTCCGCACGTTCGCCGGCGACGTACCGTCGGGACCCGATCTGGATGTCGACCTGCTCGCCACCGCCGCGATCGGCGGAATCAGCCATACCGCCATGACCTGGTATCAGAGTGGCTACACCGCCGAACGACGCATCGTCGTCGCCACCATCGCGACCATGCTCGCCAACATCGTTGCGCCGTTGACGAACGAAAGTCCTGCCGAACGACAGTTCTGAGCGGTGTGCTGTTCCGCGAGGTCGGCGTCTCGCGCCGACCTACTCGTGGACGGTCGTGCGGTTTCGGCCGAGTCTCTTCGACGCGTACAGAGCGCGGTCGGCGCGCTCGAGGGTGGTACGCGCCGATTCGCCGCCCTGCCTGCCCGCCACACCCACCGATATCGTCAGGTCCGCAGGCAGTTGTTGCCGGACGCGATCGACGGAGTCGCGCAGTTCGACGGCCGAGCCCGTCGTACACAGCACCGTGAATTCGTCGCCGCCCGAGCGGCTCAGCAGATACTGCTGGGGCAGGCAGGTACGCAATGCGGACGAGACGATCTCGAGTGCGCGATCACCGGCCGCATGACCGTGGTCGTCGTTGATCACCTTGAAGCGATCGATGTCCACCACTGCGATGGCGTCGATCTTCCCGCTCGCCACCGTTCCCGGACGAGCGTCCAACTCGCGGGTGAGGCGTCGTAGGTTCGCGAGTTGGGTGAGATGGTCGATCTCGGAGGTCGACGCCACGCTTTGGACCCAGGCCGCCGAGATCGCGATGGCGAAAAGCACGAGCTGGGCGTTGATCACCAGCACGGGATGGACATCGCCCACGACGGCACCCAGATACGCGACGTACACGGCGTTGAGAACCGTCGTCCGCCAGGCGATTCGGTTGGGGAGCACGATGAATGCGGGCGTCACCAGGAGTATCTGGAGAAAGATGCCCGACATGGCCGGTATCTGTCCGCCCGCCGCGGTACAGACGAGAGCGATGCTCGTCAGACCGGACAGGTGCATCGCCAGGTAGAGGCGACGAGAGAGAACCGGTGCTGCCGCGAGCATGTAGATGCCCAGCGCGCACCACGCCACCGCCAGAACGAGCAACACCGTTGCCGCCCGGGGCGACGCCCCGACGACAGTGACGACGCCCACCAAACCGCTCACGAGGCAGTTGACCCCGGACGTTCGGGCGACCGGCGCAGGAGAATATTGCCAACCGCTGTTCACACGACGAACCTCTCGCACAGATCCCCACGACCTGTCGGCGAGCTTATCCCGCTACCAGCGTGGGCATGTGTTCTCGAAGCTCGGGTCGATGCTCTGCATGTATCCGGTGTCGTCGCGGTCCCGGATTCCGCAGTCGAGGTACTGCTGATGCAAGGCCGCCAGGGCGTCCTCGTCGATCTCGATCCCCAGACCGGGCCCGGTGGGAACGGCTACCGCGCCGTCCACGAAATTCAACACCCCGGGTACGACGACGTCCTCGCTCTTCCACGGCCAGTGAGTGTCGCAGGCGTAGGTGAGGTTGGGTGTTGCCGCAGCGAGGTGCACCATGGCGGCCAGGCTGATGCCGAGGTGGCTGTTCGAGTGCATCGACAGGCCCATCTCGAAGGTCTCGCAGATTCCGGCGAGCAGCCTCGAGCGCTGCAGACCTCCCCAGTAGTGGTGGTCGGACAGCACCACCTGAACCGAGTCCTTCACCACGGCAGGCTTCAGGTGATCGAACGCGACGACGCACATGTTGGTCGCCAGTGGCATCTTCGCCTCCCGCGCGACTTCTGCCATACCGTCGAGACCCGGAGTGGGGTCTTCCAGGTACTCCACGATGCCGTCGAGCTCGGCGGCGACGCGGATGGACGTGTCGACCGTCCATGCCGCGTTGGGGTCGAGCCGAAGCGGCAGCTCGGGGAATGCTTCCCGGAGCGCTTTGATTCCGGCTATCTCCTCGTCGGGAGGAAAGACACCACCCTTGACCTTGATGGCCTCGAAGCCGTACTCGTCGATCATCTTTCGCGCTTGCCGCACCAGACCGGCCGGGTCGACTGCCTCACCCCAAGAATCCGGTCGTCCGCCGGGATGCGCTGCCCACTTGTAGAACAGGTACGCACTGAACGGAACCGAATCGCGAACCTTGCCGCCGAGCAGATCCGACACCGGTCGCCCCAGCACCTTGCCCTGAACATCCAGGCAGGCGATCTCGAACGGCGAGAACACACGATCGGTCGTACTGGCCGTGGTGATCATTCCGGCGACGCCGTCTCCGCCGGTGATCGACAGCGTCCCAAGCACGGTGTCGACAGCATCTCGAATGGCGTTGAGTGCGAACACATCCAGGCCGGTGATGGCCTGGGCTGCCGCGTCGAGTCGCGCGAGATGCGCAGTATCGGCGTAGGTCTCACCGAGTCCGACGACACCTGCATCGGTGTCGAGCTGGATGATCGCGCGCAGTGCGTAGGGCTGATGCACGCCGACCGTGTTGAGCAACGGCGGGTCGACGAAGGCGATCGGGGTGATTCGAGCGCCGGTGATCAGGACCGGATCCTGCATCAGTGCACCGCGAGCTCGTCGGCCAACACGGCCCGGCCGGCGGCGACGATCGCGGTCAGTTCCTCGAGGTGCGGCGCACTGATGTCCACCAGCGGCGGACGCACGGGGCCTGCCTCGATCCCTTCCATCGTCACGCCCGCCTTGATGAGCGAGACGGCGTAGCCGGGAACCCTGTCGCGCAGACGAACCAGCGGGTGGAAGAACTCGCGAAGCAAGGCGGCAGTGAGCTTGTCGTTGCCGCTGTCGAGCGAACGGTAGAACGCCAGGGCCAGCTCGGGTGCGAAGGCGAACGTCGCGGACGAGTACAGCGTGACACCGATCGCGCGGTAGGCCTGCTGCGAGACCTCCGCGGTGGGCAGACCGTTGAAGAACTGGAAGGACTTGCCCGACGGTTCCAGGGCGTCCAGCACCGCGCGGACGATGCGGCCGACCTGGTCGAGATCTCCTGTGCCGTCCTTGAATCCGACGACGGTGGGCAGCTGTGCCACCTCGACGGCCGAGTCCTCGGTGAAGCGGGCGTTGCCGCGGTTGTAGACGATCAACGGCAGATCCGATGCACCGGCAACGGCCTTGGTGTAGTTGACCAGACCGGCCTGCGGCATCGTCACCAGGTAGGGCGGCAACAGCAGGATGCCGTCGGCGCCGTTCGACTTCGCGCTCGCCGCGAATGCCTTTGCCTGGGCGACGGATCCGCCTGCGCCGGCGTACACCGGCACGCGGCCCGCGACGACGTCGACTGCGGTGCGCACGATCTTGCCGAACTCCTCGGTTTCGAGGGCGTGGAATTCGCCGGTGCCGCAGGCGATGAACACTCCACCGGGTCCGGCGTCGACACCCTTCGCGATATGCGCGGCCAGCAGGTCGTAATCGACCTCGCCGGAGGCGGTGAACGGGGTGACGGGGAAGAACAGGACTCCGTCGAGCATGGTGGTCTCCTCGAGAATTGGGTGGGGTGTGTCAGTCTTGGGTGAGCTGGCCGTCGATGCGGCGGAAGATCCCGTCGGGATTACCGTCGGCAATTGCGCTGGGCAGCAGGGAAGTCGGCACGTCCTGGTAGGAAACAGGACGCAGGAAGCGTTCGATGGCGAGCGATCCGACCGATGTCGTGCGGGAATTGGACGTAGCGGGGAAGGGGCCGCCGTGCACCATCGCGTGTCCGACCTCGACGCCGGTGGGCCATCCGTCGAACAGGATGCGCCCGGCCTTGAGTTCGAGAACCGAGAGGAGCTTGCCTGCCTCGGCGTGATCGGACTCGTCGGCGTGGACGGTGGCGGTCAACTGGCCTTCGAGCAGCGCGGCGACGTCACGAACCTGCTGAGGGTCGGTGCAGCGAACGATGAGACTCGAGGCACCGAACACCTCGGCCTGCGCTGCCTCGGAGGTGAGGAACGTATCGGCATCGGTATCGAACAATGCTGCGCGGCAGGCATTCGGAGCGTCCGTTTCGGTACCGCGGGCGATCTCGGTGACCGAGTCGGACAGCGTGGCGACACCCTCGGCGTAGCTCGACGCGATGTTCGGGGTCAGCATCGTGGTGGGCGAGGACTGCTGTACGGCGGCGGTGGCCGCCTCGGTGAAGGACTGCAGGCCCGGGCCGTCGACAGCGATCACGAGACCGGGGTTGGTGCAGAACTGGCCCGAGCCCATCGTCAGTGATGCCACGAAGGCGCGACCGAGATCGGCCCCGCGGGAGGCGAGTGCGCCGTCCATCACGAACACGGGGTTGATGGAGCTCATCTCCGCGTACACCGGGATCGGCTCACGACGACCGGCTGCCGCAGCGACGAGAGCCGTTCCACCCGAACGTGATCCGGTGAAGCCGACGGCCTTGATGCGAGGGTCGGTCACGAGGGCGGTACCGAGTCCGCGGCCGGAACCGAACAGAAGTGAGAATGTGCCCGAGGGCATTCCGGTGGAGGACACCGCGTCGGCGATCGCTCGAGCGACCAGCTCGGACGTTCCCGGATGGGCATCGTGTGCCTTGACCACCACGGGGCATCCGGCCGCGAGGGCAGAAGCGGTGTCGCCGCCGGCGACGGAGAAGGCGAGCGGGAAGTTGCTGGCTCCGAACACTGCAACCGGGCCCAACGGAATCTGCCGCTGGCGGATGTCGGCGCGGGGCAGTGGCGTGCGCTCGGGCTGTGCCGGGTCGATGCGGGCACCGTTCCAACTACCCTCGCGCAGAACAGAAGCGAACAGGCGCAGCTGTCCGGTGGTGCGGCCGACCTCGCCGGTGATGCGGGCCAACGGCAGTCCCGACTCGGCGACGGTGCGCTCGATCAGAGTGTCGCCGAGAGCGGCGATGTTGTCGGCGATGGTCTCGAGGAACTGAGCTCGGGTTTCGGACGAGGTGGCGCGGTAGTCGGCGAACGCCTCGGCCGCTGCGGCACAGGCCCTCTCGACGTCGGCGTTGTCTCCGTGTCCGTAGGCGGGTTCGAGCTGCTCGCCGGTGCTGGGGTCGATTCCGTGAATCTGCGTGCCGGCACCGAAGACCGGGACGCCGGCGATGATCATCCGGCCGGTGAGGTTGGTGGACTGTATCGTCGACGCTGTCATGGGGTGACTCCTAGGGCTGTGGTGCGGTACGTGCGCTGACGCCAGGTCGTGATCTGGCTCATAGGTCACCACGCTAGAAGGCCGATCGATACATGTCCAAGTCGAAAAAAGTCGCATTTGATTCAGTCTCGGTATCGATGTGACTGCCAGGCCCGATGAGCACCGCCTGTCGTCGCCGATACCGCTACTGCATCGGTCGATGCGTAGATGGTCTTGGACATGCATCGATCTGCAGTCCTACTGTTTCCTGTGAGCAGAGTCACCGGAAGTATGTGAGGAAAGGTCGGACATGAGCGTCCACACCAGCACCCCCGTCGTCAGCGAGATGCGCGTCGTACCCATCGCGGGTCACGACGACATGCTGCTCAATCTCAGCGGTGCGCATGCTCCGTACTTCACTCGCAATCTGGTGGTGCTCACCGACTCGGACGGGCGCATCGGTGTCGGCGAAGTGCCCGGAGGAGAGGCGATTCGGCAAACTCTCGAGGATGCGCGTGTGCTCGTCGAGGGCCAGGGAGTTGGCCGCTACAACGCGATTCTCGCCGCGATGCGTCGCGCTTTCGCCGATCGTGATTCCGGAGGTCGCGGGGCGCAGACGTTCGATCTGCGGGTCGCGATCCACGCGGTGACCGCAGTGGAATCGGCACTGTTGGATCTGCTCGGCCAGCACCTCGGTGTCAGTGTCGCAGCACTGTTGGGTGACGGCCAGCAGCGCGAGAAGGTGCAGGCTCTGGGCTACCTGTTCTTCGTCGCCGACCGGAACAAGACCGACCTCGCCTACCGCGGTGCGGACGACGAGGCCGCCGGAGCCGACGACTGGATGCGCATCAGGCACGACGAAGCCATGGATCCCGAGTCGATCGTGCGCCTCGCCGAGGCTGCGCAGGCGCGCTACGGATTCCAGGATTTCAAACTCAAGGGCGGTGCGCTGCCCGCCGCCGACGAGGCCGCTGCGGTACGTGCCCTGGCCGAGCGGTTCCCGCAGGCGCGAATCACGTTGGATCCCAACGCTGGCTGGTTGCTCGCCGATGCGATCGAGACCTGCCGTGGACTGCGCGATGTGCTCGCCTACGCCGAGGATCCCGTCGGGCCCGAGGGCGGCTTCTCCGGACGTGAGGTGATGACGGAGTTCAAGCGCGCCACCGGATTGCAGACCGCGACCAACATGATCGCCACCGACTGGCGCGAGATGGGCCACACCATCCGATCCGGTGCCGTGGACATCCCGCTGGCCGACCCGCACTTCTGGACGATGGCCGGTTCGGTGCGCGTCGCTCAGCTGTGCGACGCCTGGGGACTGACGTGGGGTTCGCACTCCAACAACCACTTCGACGTCTCGCTGGCCATGTTCACCCATGTCGCTGCCGCGGCTCCGGGCAAGATCACCGCCATCGACACTCACTGGATCTGGCAGGACGGGCAACGAGTCACCAAGGAGCCGTTCACCATCGAGGATGGTTACCTCACCGTGCCCGACAAGCCCGGCCTCGGAGTGGAACTCGACTTCGAACGGATCGACGCGGCGCACGAGCTGTACCAGAAGGAGGGCCTCGGTGCCCGCGACGACGCCATCGGCATGCAGTACCTGATCGAGGGATGGACGTTCGACAGCAAGCGACCGGCCCTGGTCCGCTGATGAAGATCGTCGTCGGCGATCGAAATGTGCTGCCGCATCGTGAGCAGTTCGAGGCCGGGCTACCCGTCGACACCGAGGTCGTCTGGTGTGTTCCGTTCGACGCGAGTCGAGTCGTCGAGGAGCTTGCCGATGCGGACGTGTACGTCGGCGGCAAGTTCAGTGCGGCCATGGGTGCCGCTGCACCGAAACTGCGGATGGTGCACGTTGCCGGCGCGGGAACGGACAACGTCGACCGCTCCGGATTGGGTCCTGATATTCAGGTGTGCAATACCTTTCACCACGAACAGTCGATCGCCGAGTACGTCGTGGCGTCGACGGTGATGCTGCGCCGGAAGTTTCTGCAACAGGACCGCGCACTCCGCTCGGGAGTGTTCGCCACGTCGGTCTACGACCCGAGCATCCCCCAACCGCTCTCGCTGAGCGGTGCTCGCATCGGATTCGTCGGCTTCGGGCATATCGGTAGGCAGACGTGGCAGTTGTTCCAGGCCTACGGGGCGGTGGGGGCTGCGGTCACCGGGAGTGGGCGGGTTCCGGCCGATGGCCTCGAATGGGTCTCGGATACAGCCGATCTGGGAACTCTTGCGGACTTCGCCGATGTACTGGTGGTCTCCGCACCGCTGAACGAGCACACTCGCGGCATGATCGGTGCCGACGAACTGGGCCGGCTCGGCACCGGCGGGGTACTCGTCAATGTCGGTCGCGGTCCCCTCGTGCAGGAACAGCCGCTGTTCGACGCGTTGTCGCGCAAACAGATTGCCGCGGCCGCGATCGATGTCTGGTACCGCTACCCCGGGCCGGACGGCGTGGGAGAGCCGAGCGTGTTGCCGTTTCGCGATCTCGACAATGTGCTGATGACTCCGCACTCGTCGGGCGTCACGCATCACACGTTCGTGGGCCGCGTCGCGGATATCGCGTCGAACATCGATGCGTTGGCGGCATCGATGCGCCGGTAAAAGGTGTTGGACGTGTATCGCTTGTCGAAATAGGCTGTGAAGCAACATAATCGACGATTTCAGGAGTCACGGATGACCATCGGCACCGACACACCGACCAGCGGACTCTCTGCCCCGAATGCAGCGATCATGGCGCTGGCCTCCGGGGCGGCGAGCATCGACCGCATCGTCGAGGTGACGCTGTCCTCGATCGTGCTACCGCTGAAGAATCCGATCAGCGACGCCAAGGTGCTCACCGGCAGGCAGAAGGCGATGACCGAGGTGGTCTTCCTGTTCGCCGAGATTCGTACCGAACAGGGCCATGAGGGAATCGGTTTCGGATATTCCAAGCGCGCGGGCGGACCCGCCCAGTTTGCGCATGCCCAGGAGATCGCCCCGGTTCTCATCGGAGAAGATCCTAACGACATCGGCAAGATCTGGACCAAGCTGGTGTGGGCCGGTGCCTCGGTGGGCCGCAGCGGCGTTGCCACGCAGGCGATTGCCGCGATCGACATCGCGCTGTGGGATCTCAAAGCCAAGCGCGCCGGGTTGCCGCTGGCCAAGCTGATCGGGTCGTCACGAGATTCGGTGCAGACGTACAACACCTCGGGCGGGTTCCTGCACACTCCCATCGAGGAGGTCATGGAGAACGCTGCCATGTCGCTGGCGAACGGCATCGGGGGTATCAAACTGAAGGTGGGACAGCCGGATTGGCGTACCGACATTGCCCGCGTCACTGCGGTGCGTGAGTTTCTCGGCGACGACGTCCCACTGATGGTCGACGCCAACCAGCAATGGGATCGGCCGACGGCGCAGCGGATGGGCCGCATACTCGAACAGTTCGATCTCGTCTGGATCGAGGAGCCCCTCGACGCCTACGACGCCGAGGGGCACGCACAGCTCGCTCGCAGCCTCGACACCTCCATCGCCACCGGAGAGATGTTGGCCAGCGTCGGCGAGCACGTCCGCCTCATCGAGGCCGGTTCGGTGGACATCCTGCAGCCCGACGCTCCGCGCATCGGGGGCATCACACAGTTCCTGAAATTGGCGGCGCTGGCCGAGCACCACAACCTGCAACTGGCACCGCACTTCGCGATGGAGATCCACCTGCACCTCGCGGCGGTGTACCCCCTGCAGACCTGGGTGGAGCACTTCGACTGGCTCGACCCGCTGTTCGACGAACACCTCGAGACACGAGATGGACGCATGCATCTGTCCGCGCGCCCGGGATTGGGCTTCACGCTCAGCGAGCAGGGTCGTGCGTGGACCGTCGCGAAGGCAGTGCTGCGCTGACGCGTGGAGCGCTGACGCGCACGTGAGCGGAAATTCGTAGCCTGCTACGAAGTTTCACTCACATGGCGCGAAGCGGCTCGTCCCACCGGTACTGTCTCTCGAGTGACAGACGCTCACCAGGCATCGCGTTGGTCCGCGATCTTCCGGCTCACCCCGGTCCGGGTCATGGCCACGGGATTCGCGCTCGCCATCGTGATAGGTGCAGGCGTGCTGGCGCTACCGGTGGCCACTGTGCCCGGCAGCGAGACCGGGTTTCTGCAGGCGTTGTTCACCTCCACCTCCGCCGTCAGCCTGACGGGTCTGATCGTGGTGGACACCCCGGTGTACTGGACGGGTTTCGGTCAGGGCGCGATCCTCGCCCTGATTCAGATCGGCGGGTTCGGGATCATGACGATCGCGTCCCTGGTCGGATTGTTCCTGGCCGACCGAATAGGGCTTCGCGGCAGGCTCAATGCCGCAGCAGAAGTTCGGACATCAGGGCTGGGCGACGTTCGAAGCGTCGTCATCGGGGTGTTCCGTACCAGTCTGATCATCGAGAGTGTCGTCGCGATCGCCCTGGCGGCGCGCTTCTTTCTCGGATACGACGAGCCCTTCGGTCGCGCCCTCTGGCTGGGGACCTTCCATGCGGTCTCCGCGTTCAACAACGCCGGCTTCGCCCTGTTCAGCGACAACATGATCGGGTTCGCCACCGATCCGTGGATCTGTATCCCACTGTTGATTGCGGTGGTGTTGGGCGGCATCGGATTTCCGGTTCTCTTCGAGATCGCCCGTCGAGTTCGGTCTCGCGCCAAGGGGCGTCGGTCGCCTCAGCGTTGGTCGTTGCACACTCGCCTGACGCTGACCGTCACCGGAATTCTGTTGGTTCTCGGCCCGACGGTCGTGCTGCTGTTCGAGTGGTCCAGAACCCTGGGCGAATTCGGGCTCTGGGACAAGATGCTGGTCGCGACTTTCCAGGGCGTCATGCCTCGCACCGCAGGGTTCAACAGTGTCGACTACGCCGACGTCGACAACGCGACCTTGCTCGTCACCGACGTCCTGATGTTCATCGGCGGTGGCAGCGGCGGCACCGCAGGTGGCATCAAGGTCACCACGTTCGCCCTGCTGCTGTTCGTCATCCTGGCCGAGATCCGCGGTGATCGTGAGGTGACGGTGTTCGACCGTCGGATCGACGCGCGAGTGCAGCGGCAGGCATTGACCGTCGCGCTGATCGGGGTCGCGCTGGTCATGCTCCCGGTCGTGGCACTCCTGGCCGGCACGGACTTCGACCTCGACGTCCTGTTGTTCGAGGTCGTGTCGGCGTTCGCGACGGTAGGCCTGTCCACCGGAATCACCGCACAGTTGCCCGGCTGGGGTCAGGTGATTCTGATCGTCCTGATGTACCTGGGTCGCATCGGTTCCATCACTCTGGTCAGCGCCCTTGCCGCCCGCGACCGCGGCCGGCGATACACGCTCCCCACGGAAAGGCCGTTCATTGGCTAGGAAACCGTCCTCCGATGTCGTCGTCGTCCTCGGTCTCGGCCGCTTCGGCAAGTCCCTGGCACTGGAACTGATGGGCCAGGGCGTCGAGGTCCTCGGCGTCGACAGTGACGACGCCGTTGTACAACGCGTGGCAGACCGTTTGACTCACGCTGTGGTGGCCGATACCACCGACGAGGAGTCTCTTCGGCAGTTGTCGGTGCACGAGTACGACCGTGCCGTCGTGGGCATCGGGTCCAATCTCGAAGCCAGCCTGCTCACCGCATCGGCACTGGTGAATCTGTCGCTGCCGACCATCTGGGCCAAAGCGCTCAGCAACGCGCACGCCAAGATTCTCACCCAGATCGGCGTGCACCATGTGGTCAGGCCCGAGCACGACATGGGCAAGCGTGTCGCCCACCTGGTCCGCGGCCGGATGATGGACTACATCGAATTCGACGACGGTTTCGCCATGATCAAAACCTCTCCGCCCGCCTCCATCATCGGAAAGAAATTGGGCGAAAGCGCAATACGCACCAAGCACCGTGTCACCGTCGTCGCGGTCAAGCGTCAGGGCGAGGGATTCACCTACGCCACGGCAGACACGGTGATCGGGGCAGGCGATACCGTCATCGTCTCCGGTCAGGTTCGAGACGCCGAACGATTCAGTGAGTCGACCTGAGTGATTCCAGTGTCGCTCGCGCGCCCTGCTCCTGCAGAGACGCCAGTTGTTTCGTGTACTCGGCGACGAAGCATTCGTTGTCGATCAGATCCCCGAACACCGCGCGGTTCGCGATGAACGCCGTTGGATTCTCGCGCTGACTCTGCGCGATCGGCACCAGTGAGTCCTTCAGCTGGTCGACGATTTCGATGGGCTCACCGGACTCGTCGACGGCCTCGGCGTAGCGAGCCCAGCTGGCCACCACTGCGGTGGAGCGGGCGATCTCACCGCCGGTCTCGAGGTTCTTGCGGATGACAGGCAAGAGCCACTTGGGAATTCGGTCCGAGGACTCGGCACACAGGCGGGCGACGGTATCGCGGATCTCGGGATTGGAGAACCGCTCGATCAGCGTTCGCTTGTAGTCGGTCAGATCGATGCCGGGGACCGGCTGCAGCGTCGGGGTTGCCTCCTCGTCCATGTAGGCAAGCAGGAACTCCGAGAACAGCGAATCCTGGCACACCTCGTGGACGAGCCGATAGCCACTGAGGT
This sequence comes from Rhodococcus sp. 06-462-5, assembly GCF_002258315.1. Classification (GTDB taxonomy): domain Bacteria; phylum Actinomycetota; class Actinomycetes; order Mycobacteriales; family Mycobacteriaceae; genus Rhodococcoides. Next base: position 50,154 of record NZ_NOYD01000051.1, read on the forward strand.
AACCGAAGTACGCGAGCGCCTGGTGACTGGCATTGAGCAACCGCAGCTTCATCAGCTCGTAGGGGGTGACGTCCTCGACCACCTGCACGCCCACGTCTTCCAGCGGCGGACGGCCGAGGGTGAAGTTGTCCTCGAGCACCCACTGCGTGAACGGCTCGCCCGCGACGGGCCACTGATCGTCGATGGCATAGCGCAGCGAAAGCTGTTCGGTCACTTCCGGTGTCGTGACCGGCGTGATGCGATCGACCATCGAATTGGGGAACGCGCCTTCTGCCTGGATCCAGTCGGCCAACGCCGGATCCTTCAGGCGCGCGAACGTCGTGAACGTCGACTGCGCCATATGGCCGTTGCCCTCGATGTTGTCGCAGGACATGATGGTGAACGGGGCCATGCCGCGGTCCTTGCGTCGCGCCAACGCCTCGGTGACGAGACCGAATGTCGTTGCGGGAACAGCGCCGTCGGCAAGGTCGGCAACGATTGCGGGATTGTCCGCGTCGAACTCGCCCGTCGTCGCGGAGAAGTTGTAGCCACCCTCGGTGATGGTGAGCGAGACGATCTTCGTCGTGTCGGCGGCCATCTTCTCGATCACGGCCTCGGCGTCGTCCGGCGCGAAGAGATACTCGACGATGGAACCGATGACACGGGTATCCCACGTGCCGTCGGAATGCTTGAGCGCCAACGTGTACAGGCAGTCCTGTGCGTGCATGACGTCGTTCATTCGTCGGTCACCGGGCAGTACCCCGACGCCGCAGATTCCCCAGTCCAGCGCCTGTCCCTGCTGCAGCAGGCGGTCGACGTACATCGCCTGGTGCGCTCGATGGAAGCCACCGACACCGAAATGCACGATGCCCACCGTCACCTCGGACCGGTCGTACGTCGGGACAGCGACGTCCTCGATGAAGTCGGCGAGGTTCTGCGAGTTCAACTTCATGCGTTGGTCTCCTTCGAAAGTCCTGGAATCACTACGGCTTTGATGCTTCCGGGTTGCCTGTCGGCGTTCAATGCATCCTCGACGCCATCGAGTCCGAACCTCGCCGTCACCATCGCGTCGAGATCCACCATGCCCGACGCCACCAGCGCGCGTGCGATCGGCCATGTGTTGGCGTAGCGAAAGACGCCGGTGAGCAGCAGTTCTCGGTTCTGGATCCGCGAGATCGGCAGCGGGTAGTCCGACCCGCCCATGCCGACGAGGACGACCGTGCCTGCGGGTCGTACGGCGTGGATGCCGTCGACCACGGCTCGGGCCGCACCGGATGCGTCGATGAAAGCGTCGACCGTCAGTGCGCGCACGTCCTCGGCGGCGGGGTCGAGTACGCGCGTCGCGCCGAACCTCTCCGCGTTGGCGCGGCGCGAAGCGTCGATGTCGGTGACGATGACCTCGGTGGCACCGAATGCGCGCGCGACCTGTGCGGTGACGAGCCCGACGGGACCCGCGCCCGCGATGAGCACGCTCGAGCCCGCGGAGATGCGTGCCTTCTGGGCCGAGGCGATGCCGACCGACAGTGGCTCGAAGAGAGCTGCGGCCTCGTCGGAGATGTCGTCGGGGACGTCGTGGGCGAAGGTCGATTGGATCAGCACGTACTCCGCGAGCGCGCCGTCGATGGGCGGCGTCGCGAAGAACTCCATGGCCGGGCACAGGTTGTAGCGGCCTGCGCGGGACGGTGCGCTCGTGGGATCGGGGCGCTGTGGCTCGATGGACACGCGCTGCCCGACGCGGGTGTCGGAGACCTCGGAGCCCACGGCAACGACGACGCCCGCCGCTTCGTGTCCGAGCACGAGCGGACCGTCGACGACGTAATCGCCGATGTGTCCCTCGCGGTAGTAATGCGCGTCGGAACCACAGACCCCGACTGCCGTGACCTGCACGAGGACCTCGTCGTGCGCGGGCGTGGGGACGGGCCGTTCTTCGAGTCGTATCTCCTGCACTCCGGTCAGGACGCTGGCCTGCATGGACTGTGGCACGGGTCGCTGGTGGCGAGGGGGTGTTGTGTAGATCACACCTTAATGTTAGCTTAGTGAGCAGATGAACACGAGTTGAGCATTTGCTCACTACTCAGGGAGGGTCGACATGGACGGATCGACGTCCGGCACCGGGGGAGCAAAGCCTGCGCGGTCCGGTGAGGATCTGCGCCTGGCTCTGCGCGCCGCAACCATGTACCACCTCGAAGGCGCGACTCAGGCCGAGATCGCCGTGAAGCTCGGCGTCTCGCGCCCGACGGCCGGCCGTCTCGTCGCTCGGGCCCGCACCCAGGGTCTGGTGACGATCGAGATCAATGTTCCCGACGATCTTCAGGGCACCGTCCATGCCGACCTCGAGCGCGAACTCGAGGCGCAGTTCGGGTTGACCGAGGTGCTCGTCGTCTCGGACGTCATCGACGGCACGGACGCCGGCTACGGATCTCTCGGTCGGGCGGCGGCAACGCTGCTCTCCCGTCGGCTCCAGGATCGGGATGTTCTCGGCTTCACCTGGGGACCCGAGACGGTGTCGGTTGCGAGCTCTCTCAAGACTCGATCCACCAAATGTGCCGCGGTGGTGCAACTCGACGGTTCCATCACCTCGGCCGACTACCAGACCGGCGTCGAGTACACGCTCGGACGGTGCGCGGCGTACCTGCAGGCGACACCCATCAGGCTCAACGCGCCGCTGTATGCCGATCAGGCGACAGTTGTTGCGTTGGAGCAGGATTCCGTGATCTCGCGCGCCCTCAAGGCCGGGACCGATGCCGATGTGATGATGTACGGCATCGGTCCCGTTTCCACGTCCACCACGTTGTTCGAGGGCAGCTTCATCGACCTCGAGGTGCTCGACGAACTCCGCCGACTCGGTGCGGTCGGTGAGATCGGCGGCCGGTTCTACGACGCCGACGGCAAGGACACCGGAGGATCGCTCCCAGGCCGAACCGTGTCGGTGGGACTCGACGCCATCAGGGCCTGCGATCGGGCCGTGCTCGTCACCGGTGGAAAACGAAAACACGAAGCGCTGCTCGGTGCACTGCGCGGTGGTCTGGCGTCGATCCTGGTCACCGACATCGAAAGTGCGCGTTGGCTCGTCGATCGATCCACAACAGCGTCGAATGGAAAGGTATCTCAGTGAAAGTTCTACCGAAAGTGGTTGTCGCGACCTCGCTCGCGACGACCTTGGTGGTGTCCGGATGTGCCGGTGCCGGCTCGTTCGGTGGTGACGGTGACGGGACGACGATCACCGTCGCGATCGTCTCGAATTCGCAGATGTCCGATGCCATCTCGCTGGCTCCCGAGTTCGAGGCGGAGAACCCTGGCATCAACCTGAAGTTCGTGTCGCTGTCGGAGAACGAGGCCCGTGCCAAGATCACGGCCTCGGTCGCGACCGGCGGCGGCGAGTTCGACGTGGTGATGATCAGCAACTTCGAGACTCCGCAGTGGGCCGAGAACGGTTGGTTGACCAACCTTTCCGAGTATGCGGACGCCACGCCGGGGTACGACGAGGACGACTTCATTCCGACGTTGAAGGAGTCGCTGTCGTACGAGGGCAGCATGTACTCGGTGCCGTTCTACGGCGAGTCGTCGTTCCTGATGTACCGCAAGGATCTGATGGAGGCCGCAGGCATCACGATGCCGGAGGAGCCGACGTGGCAGCAGGTGGCCGATGCCGCCGCGGCACTGGACAGCCCCGGTCTCTCCGGAATCTGCCTGCGCGGCAAGCCCGGTTGGGGTGAGGTGCTCGCGCCGCTCAACACCGTCATCAACGCATTCGGCGGCCGCTGGTACGACGAGAACTGGAACGCTCAGTTGAACAGTCCCGAGGTACGCGAAGCCGTGCAGTTCTACGTCGACACCGTGCGTGAGCACGGTCAGGCCGGCGCGGCCACCAGTGGCTTCAGCGAGTGCGGAACGCAACTCTCGCAGGGCAACACCGCAATGTGGTACGACGCGACCTCGGCCGTCTCGGTGCTGGAGGATCCGTCGTCGAGCAACGTCGTCGGGCAGATCGGTTACGCCAAGGCCCCGTCGGCGGCCAAGGGCGACAACGGCTGGCTGTACTCCTGGGCACTGGGCATCCCCAAGACCAGCGAGGCCCCCGACGACGCGTGGAAGTTCGTCTCGTGGATGACCAGCAAGGAGTACCTGAACAAGGTCGGAAACGAACTCGGTTGGGAGCGTGTGCCTCCCGGAAGTCGTCTCTCGACCTACGAGATTCCCGAGTACGCGGAGGCGTCGGCCGCCTACGGTCAGCTGACCCTCGACTCCATCGACAGTGCCGACCCGAACGACCCCACCGTGGATCCGGTTCCGTACACCGGAGTCCAGTTCCTGACCATTCCGGAGTTCCAGGACCTCGGTACCCGGGTCAGCCAACAGATCAGTGCCGCGATCGCCGGACAGATCAGCGTCGACGACGCGCTCGACCAAGCGCAGCAGTACGCCGAAGTGGTCGGCAAGACGTATCAGGAGGACCAGGGATGACCACCACCGAAGAACGGACGGCTCCGGCCGAACCGGAGAAGTTCGTACCGAGACCGAGAACGATCTCCAAGGCCGAGGGGTGGCGTCGACGCGGACCGCTGTTGCCGGCGTTGGTGTTCGCCATCATCGTCACCCAGATTCCGTTCCTGTTCACGCTGTACTACTCGACGCAGTCCTGGAACCTCGTTCGTCCGGGTTCGCGTGAGTTCAACGGCCTGAACAACTACATCGACGTCTTCCGCGACAGTCAGTTCCGCGAGGTCGCGATGAACACCGTGATCATGATCGTCGGAACGGTGATCATTTCGGTGGTCCTCGGTCTGGCCCTCGCTCTGCTGCTCGATCGAAAGTTCATCGGACGCAGCCTCATTCGTACCCTGTTGATCACCCCGTTCCTCGTCACGCCGGTCGCCGGTGCGCTGATCTGGAAGACGACGATGTTCGATCCCGTCTTCGGTCTGATCAACTTCGCGCTGAGCCCGTTCGGGGTCGGTGAGATCGACTGGGTCTCGCGGTTCCCACTGGCCGCGGTCATGACGAACCTGGTGTGGCAGTGGACGCCGTTCATGATGCTGCTGATCCTCGCCGGATTGCAGTCGATGCCCAAGGACATCGCCGAGGCCGCACGCGTCGACGGGGCAGGCCCGTTCAAACTCTTCCGTGAGTTGACGTTGCCGCACCTGCGCCGGTTCATCGAACTGGGCACCGTCCTCGGTGCGATCTACCTCGTCAACACTTTCGACGCCGTGTACATGATGACCTCCGGTGGACCGGGAGTCGCGTCGGCGAACCTGCCGTTCTACATCTACCAACGTGCCTTCCTCGGCTTCGACATCGGTCAGGCCGCGGCCATGGGTGTCGTCACCGTGGTGGCGACCATCGTCCTCAGCACCCTGGCGCTGAGATTGATCTTCAAGAGCTTCAGCGCAAACGAGGAGGCGGCGTGATGAGCACGGCAACCACGAGCAAGAAGAAGGCCGTCCCGCAGACCTCCGACGGCCAGGACATTCGCAAGAAGAGCAAGTGGGGCCCGGGTACGGTCTGGTCGTTCGTCGCCTGGGTGGCAGGCATCGCCTTCTTCTTCCCGGTGCTCTGGATGGTCATCACCGGCTTCAAGCAGGAGGCCGACGCCTACTCCAACCCGCCGAAGCTGATCTTCACCCCAACCCTCGATCAGTACCGAGGGGTCCTCGAGAGCGGCATCGGGACCACCCTGCTGAACTCGGCGTTCGCGACGATCGTCTCGACGATTCTCGTTCTGCTGCTGGGTGTTCCGGCGGCGTTTGCACTGTCACTGCGGCCGGTGAAGAAGACCCAGGACGTGCTGTTCTTCTTCATCTCCACCAAGATGCTGCCCGTCGTGGCCGTCATCGTTCCGCTGTACGTCATCGTCGGTGACATCGGCATGCTCGACAACATCTGGGCGTTGGTGATTCTCTACACCGCGATGAACCTTCCGATCGCCGTGTGGATGATGCGCTCGTTCTTCATGGAGGTGCCGTCGGAGCTGCTCGAGGCCGCCAGCATGGACGGTGCATCGCTGTGGACCTCGGTACGCGAGGTGATCCTGCCGCTCGTGTCTCCCGGCATCGCGGCGACGTCGTTGATCTGCGTGATCTTCTCGTGGAACGAGTTCTTCTTCGCCGTCAACCTCACTGCCGTTCAGGCTCAGACGATTCCGGTGTACCTCGTCGGATTCATCACCGGCCAGGGCCTGTACTGGGCCCAGCTGTCCGCCGCTGCGACGTTCGCAGCACTCCCCGTCGTCCTTGCCGGATGGTTCGCGCAGAACAAGCTCGTGCGCGGCCTGTCCTTCGGCGCCATCAAATAGGAGAAAGTCTCATGGCTGCAATCACGTACAAGAAGGCATCCTGCGTCTACGAAGGTGCCGATTCGCTCGCCGTCGATTCCCTCGACCTCGACATCAAGGATGGCGAGTTCGTCGTCCTGGTCGGACCGTCCGGCTCCGGCAAGTCCACTGCCCTGCGGATGCTCGCCGGTCTCGAGGAGATCGACGGTGGTGCAATCGAAATCGGCGGCAAGAACATGGTGGGCGTTCCGTCCAAGGACCGCGACATCGCCATGGTCTTCCAGAACTACGCGCTCTACCCCAACAAGACCGTCGGGGAGAACATGGGCTTCGCGCTCAAGATGCGCGGAGTGAGCCTCGAGAAGCGTCAGGCACGCGTCGCGGAAGCGGCCCGTCTGCTCGATCTCACCGAGTACCTCGATCGCAAGCCCGGCAAGCTCTCGGGTGGCCAGCGTCAGCGAGTTGCCATGGGCCGCGCCATCGTTCGTGAGCCACAGGTGTTCTGCATGGACGAGCCGCTGTCCAACCTCGACGCCAAGCTGCGGGTGCAGACACGTACGCAGATCGCCGCGTTGCAGCGCAGGCTCGGCACCACGACGGTGTACGTCACCCACGATCAGGTCGAGGCCATGACGATGGGCGATCGCGTCGCCGTCCTGCGCGGCGGAAAACTGCAGCAGTTCGCCTCTCCCACAGACCTGTACGACAACCCCGTCAACGCGTTCGTCGCAGGATTCATCGGCTCCCCGGCAATGAACCTGATGACGGTACCGATCGGCTCGGGCGGCGTGCAGATCGGTAAGTTCCTGCTCCCGCTCGAGCGCGACGAACTGACCAAGCTCGCGAGCCTGGGTATCGACGAGGTCACCATCGGAATGCGGCCCGAGAACCTCGGCATCGTCCACGGAGGCGGCGAGGGCTTCGAGGGCAAGGTCGATCTCATCGAGGAGCTGGGCAGCGAGTCCTACGTCTACGCACACCTCGACGACCCGAAGGTCAAGGGACTCGACGGGGGACCGGTGTCGTTGGTCGCGCGTTCGGCGGTGCGTGCTCCGGCGAAGATCGGCGAGAGCATCGGCCTGACGCGTCTCGACGGTGCGATCCACCTCTTCCACCCCGAGACGGGGGAGCGCATCTAACGCGGCTGGTACGGGGTCTTTCGGGCGAGGATCAGTGCCGTCAGAAGCGCGGTACCCCAGAGCAGGAAGATGCCGTCGAAGAACAGGTGCCCGTACTTGACGTTTCGATTTTCGTCCGAGGCGATCAAGCCGATCGCCGCGCCGACGAACGACGCTCCGCCCCAGAGGATCAGCAGCACCGAGCCGGGCCAGGATATGCCGAGAATCAACGACGGCAGCCGGGTCCGGTTCTGTGCTGCCAGGCGTGGCCGGTTCATGTACGCGAGGGCCGGAAGAATTGCCGCTGCGAGCTTGACCAGCGTAAGTACAAGCAGGGCCGTTCGCGCTGTCTCCGGTTCGCTGTCGACCCACTCCGTGGCGAAGGAGCCGACGGTATCGAGCATCCACCGTCCACCTGCGGCCCAATAGCCGGAAGATGCTGCGTGGACTATCCCCAGTGCACATGCGATCGCGAAGTATCCGATGGCCACGGTGGTCGAGGCTAGCCGAGTTGCTACCCCCGTTCAGGGGTAGCGAGCAATTGTTCATCTCACCTACCGTGGCGGTGACGGGCATCACAGGCGCAGGAGGAAGCATGGCCGAATCGGCATACACGGCATTCAGGGACGCACGCGATCTACTACTCGACGCCTACGGCGAGTACGACCGCGCAGTAGCAACTTTCGAATGGCCGTCGTTCGGTGAGACGTTCAATTGGGCGATCGATTGGTTCGATGCGATCGCGCGAGGCAACGACGGCACCGCGCTGTGGATAGTCGAGGAGGACGGCAGCGAGGCAAAGTACAGCTTCGACGATGTCGCTCGTCGCTCCGACCAGGTCGCCCGGTGGCTCGAGCAACAGGGAATCGGCCGCGGCGACTCGGTGATCCTGATGCTCGGCAATCAGGTGGAGCTGTGGGAAGCGATGCTCGCGGTGATGAAGCTGGGCGCGGTGTTGATGCCGACCACCACGGCCATCGGATCCGCCGACCTGACCGATCGCGTGGTACGCGGCAATGCGCGCGCCGTGATCGTGAACCCCTCGGACACCGGCAAATTCGACGACGTCCCCGGTGACTACCTGCGTATCGCCACCTCCGCCTGTGACGGTTGGGTCGACTATTCCGGGGCCCGTGACGTCGAGGCTGTACCGTTCGAGTCGGTGACCGCTCCCACCGACCGACTGCTGATGTACTTCACCTCCGGCACCACCAGCAAGCCCAAGCTCGTCGAGCACACTCAGATCTCCTATCCCGTAGGGCATCTGAGCACCATGTACTTCCTCGGGCTGCGTCCCGGCGACGTGCACCTGAACATCAGCTCCCCGGGGTGGGCCAAGCACGCATGGAGTTGCTTCTTCGCCCCATGGATCGCCGAGGCGACGATCTTCATCTACAACTACGGCAAATTCGACGCGAAAGCACTGCTCGAGCAGATCCGACGGGCCGAGGTGACGACGTTCTGCGCACCACCGACCGTGTGGCGCATGCTGATTCAAGCGGACCTCGCCGGCGGCGGTGGATCGCTGCGCGAGGCCATCGGAGCCGGGGAACCGCTCAACCCCGAGGTGATCTCGCGGGTCCAGCAGGAGTGGGGCCTCAGTATCCGCGACGGGTTCGGGCAGACCGAAACCACTGCACTGGTGGCCAACACGCCCGGTGCGGTACTCAAGTCCGGCTCCATGGGGAGGCCGTTGCCGGGCGTGCCGGTGGTGATCGTCGACCCCACCACCGGCGAACTCGCCGACGAGGGCGAGATCTGCCTCGACCTCGCCCAGAATCCGTTCAACCTGATGACCGGCTACCTCGGCGATCCCGAGCGCAACGCCACCGTCATGGCCGACGGCTACTACCACACCGGCGACGTCGCATCACGGGACTCCGAGGGCTACATCACCTATGTCGGCCGCACCGACGACGTGTTCAAGGCCTCCGATTACAAGATCTCCCCGTTCGAGCTCGAAAGCGTACTGATCGAACACCCCGCCGTTGCCGAGGCAGCAGTGGTGCCCGCCCCCGACGAGACGCGGCTGGCCGTACCCAAGGCATACGTGGCATTGGCGTCGGGCTGGGAACCCAACGAGGACACGGCATTCGAGATTCTCAAGTACGCCCGAGAGCACCTGGCACCGTTCCTGCGTGTACGCCGTATCGAGTTCTTCGAGCTACCGAAAACGATCTCCGGCAAGATCCGTCGAGTGGAATTGCGTGCTCGTGAGGATGCGGCCGTGGGTCCGCTCGAGACCGAGTGGCGGGACGACCAGTTTCCTGCGCTGAAGAGGTGATGTGACTGTCCACAAGTTGCCTGCGGAGACGGGATCCCGATTCTCGAGGTGAATAGTGGACACTCAGGTCAGTTGGTGCGGGCGCGCAGGGTTTCGCTTGCCGTAGGTGATGTGACTGTCCACTATTTGCGGTGGGAGGCGGGATCCCGATTCTCGAGGCGAATAGTGGACACCCAGGTCAGTGGTCCCAGAACTGTGCGAGAGCGCCGAGGACCTCTTCGGATGCGGCCATCGTCGTCGCGTGGTCGAATCCGCGGATGACATGCAATTCGGAGTTCGGTACCAACGCTGCGGCAGCTCTGGTGTCGTCGAGCCTGGTGCCGTCCTGAGAGCCGACGTAGAACAGCGACGGCTGGGTGAACTGCTGCAACGTCTCGTCCGGTAGTCCGGGATCGGCATCATTGGCTCGGATGTACGCGGCCATGGCCTGAGCGTCGTTGGCGGAGAACACCGCTCGCGTACCGGGATCGATGGGGAACATGCGGTGGCTGCTCCACACCTCGAGAAAGCCGTCCATGCCGCGCTGCTCCAACACATCCGCGCACCCGGGAAAGAACAGGCGATCGAACGCGCCGGCCTGAGCGCCGTGACTACCGCCGCCGACGGCCAGTGATCGCACTCGCTCGGGCTTCGCCGCGGTCAACGCCAAGCCCGCCCTGGCCCCGAACGAGTACCCCAGATAGTCGACGGTGTCGACACCCACTGCGTCGAGCACTGCCGTCAGATCGCCGACGATGGTGCTCATCGCATACGCGTCGGGAGTATGCGGCTTCTCGCTGCGGCCGTGCCCGCGACTGTCGATCAGAATCAACTGCCGACTGCCGCGCAGCGCCTTCACATAGCCGAACGTCCGCCAGATCGTGTGTGTCAGAAAACTGCCGTGCACCATCAACAATGGCGGCCCGGACCCCACCACCGTGTACGCGATCCGTGTCCCATCGTCTGCATTCGAGGCGTACTCCACCCCGCGATTCTTGCCCCTCGAGTCCACTCAACGTGACATTGACCCCCCCAAAAGGTCACTCAACGTGACATTGACCCCCGAAAAGTGCACTAGATGTCACATTGACTCCCCACGGGCGGACGCTTCTTGGGCGGACTCGGCGGGCTCGGCGGTCGGGGTGAGGTCGATGGTGCGGGTGGGGGCGATGGCGTCGAGGAACGGTCGATCGTGGCTGGCGATGATCAGCGCACCCTCGAATTTCTCGAGTGCGTCGATGAGGTGCTGTCGGCTGGTGATGTCGAGGTTGTTGGTCGGCTCGTCGAGCATCAGTAGTTTCGGGGCAGGTTCTGCCAGCAGGATTCGCGCCAGTGCAGCCCGCAGTCGCTCTCCTCCGGAGAGGGTGGCGACGACGGCGTCGGCGTCGGATCCGCGGAACAGGAAGCGGGCGAGTTGGCCTCGGATCTGTTCGGCGGTGGCCTGTGGGGCGACGTCGGATACGTTCTCGGCGACGGTGCGGGATTCGTCGAAGACGTCGAGTCGCTGCGGTAGGTACTTCCACGGCACCTCTGCCCCGGTGGCGTCCAGAGCCCGCAACAGGGTGGTCTTGCCGCTGCCGTTCGGTCCGATCAGGGCGATGCGTTCGGGACCGACGACAGTGACCTCCTCGTGGGTCAGAACAATCTGTCCCGGATGTACTTTCGTTGCCGGGAGGTCGACGCGTATCTCGCGGTCGTCGCGCACGAGGTCCTCGGCGGCCGAGAGCGACGACCGGGCATCGTCGACGCGATCGGTGTGGGTTCCGCGGAGTTTACCTGCCGATTCCTGGGCCGCCCGCTTGCGTCGGCCTGCAAGGATCGGAGGCACGCGCTTCTGCTCTTCCATCTTCTTGCCGAAGCGCTGACGCCGATCGAGTTTGATTCGGGTGTCGATCAATTCGCGTTCCTGCTTGCGGACGTCGTTCTTGGCATCGCGCACCGTGGCCCGTGCCGCCTCCTGTTCGGCATCGACGACCGAGCGATAGTGCCGATAGTTGCCGCCGAACATGCGCAGCCGCGAGGCTCCGCTGCGCTCTGCCCGCACCTCGGCGATGGAGTCGACGCGTTCGAGCAGCTCGAGATCGTGAGTACACACGATCAGCACGCCTGCATAGCCGTCGACCGCCGTGTACAAGCGTTCTCGCGCAACGTGATCGAGGTTGTTGGTCGGTTCGTCCAGCAGCAGCACATCAGGCTCGGCCAGTAACTCCGCAGTGAGCGCGAGCAGCATGGCCTCGCCGCCCGACAGGGTGCCGACTCGGCGATCGAGGTCGTCGAGGGAGCCGACGATGCCGCCGAGGCCGAGCTTGTCCAGCAATGCCAGAGCACGCTCCTCGACGTCCCACGCCGACCCGACGGTTGCGAAGTCTTCCTCGTCGGCGGAACCGGATTCGATGCGGTGCAGCGCTTTTCTCACCGAATCGATGGCCAGCACCCGATCCACGGGGAGAGCGGGGTCCAGTGTGAAGTCCTGGCGCAGGTACCCCAAGACGCCCGGCATCGAGATGGAACCCCGCTGCGGTGTCAATTCTCCGGCGAGCAATCTCAGCAGGGTCGACTTCCCCGCACCATTGGAACCGATGAGACCCGTTGTGCCGCTGGGGAATATGGCCGACAGGGCGTCGAACACCGGGTCTCCGTCGGGCCAGGCGAATGTCAGGCCCGAGACGGACAGTGATGACGAATGAGGCATGGTTGCTCCCAAGGTGTGCGTGCGATGGATCTGCAGGCGTCTAGAACCTTTGGAAGAGCAATGGCCTCTCCGAATCTGTGGGCAGCAGGGCGAAGGCCACGCTAGCCCCGAACCGGGCGAGCACGCAAGCGATTTACACCGACGGGCCCTTCTTGCGTAGCTCGTCGACCGTCTCCATCGCGCCGCGCAGTTCGTCCAACCACTCCTGGGTGTGTTCCCCGACCAGCTTGACCGCCCAGGCCAGAGCGTCGGCCCGGGAGCGCGCGACGCCGGCGTCGACGAGGGTGTCCAGGACGCGACGCTCGGGCTGACGCAGGCGGGTCATGACCGGTACTGCGAGGTGGGTGAACAGGACCACCTCGGATCCGGTTCGCACTCCCCAGGCGACCTTGCGTCCGTATCGCTTCTCGGCCTCGGCGGCGATCTGCATGCGGTCGCCGCGGGTCGTTTCTCGGAACCGTGCGATGCGGCCCTCGTTGGCTGCGGGTGAACTGTCCGGCTCTGCAGGCAATGTTCCGACGACGACGATCTCCTCTCGGTCGACCTCGACCGAGGCGGCACCGTCGAACCACGTGTCCGGGAGTCGGCCACCGAACCAGTCGGCGGCGTCGGTGGCGTCGGGAACGTCTGCGTGCTGCCAGCCGCCGGGGCGACCGAACGAGCGTCCGTTGGGTTTCATGGGGGCTCCTGTGGTTGCGTTGTAAGACTGATTACACAATTACACCTACTCTCGACATCGCGCCACCAGTGTTTCGCGTACGCACTGGGGCATGATCGACCCCGTGCGCACTTCGAGAAGACCGACGACTCTGGCCGCGATCGTGTCCGTACTGGCATTGGTGCTCGCCGCCTGCGGTCAGGGCGGGCCCGATCAGCCGCAGACTGTCGCCGAGCAGTTCGCCGCCGCAGTCAACAGCGCGAACATCGACCAGGCAGCCGCGTTGACCACCGATCCGGCCGGTGCGACGGCGGCGCTCACCGAGCTGTACGACGGGCTTTCGGCCGGCGGAACGGTGACGGCCACTCCCGATTTCGAGGCCGCCGACGCCAACGAGGATGCAGGCACGTTCACGCTGAATGCCGGCTGGCGCTTCTCGACCACCACCGACGGCACCGCCGAACCCGACGGCGAGCCGAAGGAATGGAACTACACGACCACTGCGACAGCGGCGGAAACCGAGCAGGGCTGGAAGATCACCTGGGATCCAGCGATGTTGGTGCCGGGCCTGACGGCCGACTCGTCGGTGCGTTTCACTCCGACCGACGCGCTCGTCGCGCCGCGAATCTTCGACGGCAACGGCGTCGAGCTCATGTCGCAGCAGGTGGTCACCCTCGTCAACGTCGATGCGACGGCCGATCCCGTGGCTGTGGCGAACCTCGTCGGATCCGTCGTCCCGGGTATCACCGCCGAGTACGTCACATCGACTGTCGCTGCAGCGCAGGGTAATCCGGCAACCGTCGTGTTGCTTCGTCAGGCGGACATCGACCCCATCGGTGCTCAGCTCGCGACCGTTCCCGGAGTCACCCTGGCCCCGCAGACGCGGTTGCTCGCCACCGACCGCAACCTCGTGTCGCCGGTCCTCGACGACCTCACGACGCTGTGGGAGCAGGAGCAGGCGGCCAATCGTGGATGGGCTGTGCAGGCCGTTGCCGCCGATGGCACCGTCACCCCGCTCGCCGGACGCGATGCCGCAACCGGAGACGACATTGCGACCACCCTGGATTCGGCACTGCAGCTCAAAGCCGAGAACGCCCTCGCGTCGCTGCCGCAGCAGGCGGCCATCGTTGCGCTTCGGCCGTCGACGGGGGCAGTTCTGGCAGTGGCGCAGAATGCCGCCGCCGATGCCGAGGGCCCGATCGCGCTCACCGGTCTGTACCCGCCGGGTTCGACGTTCAAGACGGTGACCACCTCGGCCGCGCTGCAGTCCGGTGCCGTGACCCCCGATACCGTGCTGCCGTGCCCGGCGACGGAGAACATCGAGGGCAGGCAGATCCCGAACGACGACAACTTCGATCTCGGTGACGTGCCGCTGCACACCGCCTTCGCCAAGTCCTGCAACACGACGATGGGCCGCCTCGGTGTGGCACTCCCGCCGAACGGACTGACCGACGCGGCCGCGCAGTACGGCCTCGGCGTCGACTACGTCACCCCCGGTCTGACGACCGTCACCGGCTCGGTCCCGTCGGCCGACACCCCGGCGCAGCGGGTCGAGTCCGCCATCGGTCAGGGGCAGGTGACCGCATCGCCGTTCGGAATGGCGCTGGTCGCGTCGTCGATCGCGAACAACGGATTGCTGCCGCCGACGGTCGTCGTCGGAGAGCCAGGAGTGGGAAACATGCAGCCGGCAGCGGTGAATCCGCAGGTCACCGAGCAGATCAAGACCATGATGCGCGAGACGATCACCGGCGGCACTGCGACGGCGCTCAACGACATCCCCGGGTTGCTCGGCAAGACGGGCACCGCGGAGTTCGGTGCCAACAACGAAGGCGCCCACGGTTGGTTCGTCGGAATCTCCGGCGATCTCGCGTTCGCGGTGTTCGTGAACGACGCGGGCAGTTCGACGCCGGCCGTCGAGGCTGCAGGTCGTTTTCTGCGGTGAATCCGCTACGGCCGAGTCTCAATCGTGACCGGCTCGTATGAATCCCGTGCTTGTTACTCGTGTGACTACAGTGAATATTGTGACTCATGAGTTCTATGAGTCGTGCCCGTCGTGGCCCGCGCAAGGTCCGCGGTCGCTACCTCGTCGCTGTTGCAGCATCGGCGACGTTGACGGTCTCGGCAGTGTTCTGGATGGTCGATCGCCCGCCGAGCGAGGCCGAGGTGCTGGTCTCGAAGTTCGTCGATGCCCTGGACAACCGAGACGTGGCTGCCGCCGCCGCGATGACGACCTACCCGAACGCCGCGACGGCCGCGCTGAACCAGATGTTCGACGGCTTGTCGGCCGGTGGCACGTCCACCGGTGACTTCGACCTGACCCAGTACATGGACCTCTCCGACGAGAGTGGATTCTTCACCCTCGCGTCCGCCTGGAACTTCGGTGAGGGCAAGGACTGGAAGTACAGCGCTCAGGGCTCGACCAAGAAGCTCAGCGTCGGCTGGCGCATCGCCTGGGATCCGGCCACCCTCGTCCCCGACCTCACCTCGGGTGGGTCGGTGCGCTACACCCGGACCGACGCCGCCCCGCCGCTGATCTTCGACGCCGCGAACAACGTGCTGATGAGCGAGCGCACCATCAACGCCATCTCCCTCGACCCGGCTCAGATGAGCGATCCGGCGGCGTCCACCTCGCAACTCGCGGACGTCATCGACGTCGTCGCCCCGCTCATCACCTCCGAATCGATGCTGGCCGAACTGAATTCGGCCGGCGGTGCACCGATCACCGCCGTGACCCTGCGCGACGACGATTTCGCCGTCCTCGAAGACGACCTGCGCGCCGTGCCGGGAGTGGTGGTTTCTCCGCAACCCAAGCTGATCGTCGACGACCGCCGAATCACCTCACCCGTGCTCGACTCGTTGCGAAGTGCATGGCAGGAAGGACGCGACGCCACCGCAGGCTGGGCGGTCGACACCTACACCGTCGACGGAACCGGCGAACGTCGTGTCGGCTTCCAGGGGCCCGGCGGGCCGGACCTGCATGCGACACTCGACCCGCGCGTTCAACTCGCAGCCGAGAACGCGGTTGTCATGGCAGGGTCGTCGGCGTCGATCGTCGCCCTGTCCACCTCGACCGGCGCGATTCTCGCTGCGGCACAGAACAGTTACGCGAACGAGCAGGGCGACGTGGTGTTCGGGGGCTCCTACCCGGCCGGCACCGCGTCGGAGCTCGTCCGGGCCGTGCAGTCCGATCGGGGCGACGACAGCGCCGAAGACGCAGCTGCGAGGCTCGGTCTCGGTATCAACTACTCGATGCCCGGACTCGACGCGTACACAGGAACTCCCGCCGACAGTCGCAGCGCGATCGACGGCATCAGGACCGTGTCCACCGCCTCCGGTGCCGAGGCGACGGTGACTCCGTTCGGACTCGCGCAGATGGCGGCCGCGATCTCTCGGGGCAGCGCTCCGACTCCGACGATCGTCGCCGGGCAGACCGCTGTCGCGAATCGTGAGTCCGAGGCAATCGGGTCGGATGCGGCAAACCGGTTGCGCGGCATACTCGCCGACTCGTCGAGCAGTAGTGGTCTCGATACCTTCGACGGTGTGCAGGGATTCGCCGGGGAAAGTGGCGACGATCGCTTCGTACTCGCCACCAGTGGTGACGTCGCGTTCGCGGTGTACATCGAGGACGCGGACGGCGGAGATCAGGCAGTGCGCATGACGAGCCGGTTGCTGCAGGAGATGGCGAACCCCGTCGAATGAGCCTGAGGTTCAGGCCAGATAATTAGGCGCGGTAGTTTTGTTCGGTGACTGTGCTCGATTTCGGACTTCTGGTGGTGGCCGGGTTCTTCGCCGGGCTCATCGGGTTCGTCACCGGGCTCGCGTCCCTGGTGTCCTACCCTGCTCTGCTTGCTGTGGGTTTGCCTGCGGTGTCGGCGAACGTGACGAACACGGTCGCGTTGGTCGCGGCCGGTGTCGGGGCGACGGCGAGTTCCTCGGCCGAGCTGGCCAAGGACGGTAAGCAGCTGGTTCGCTACGCGATCTACTCTGCGCTCGGTGGTACCACGGGTGCGATTCTGTTGCTCAATACGCCGGACGGTTCGTTCGAGGTGGTCGTACCGTTCCTGGTGGCAATGGCGGCCATCGCGCTGCTGCTGCAGCCGAGTATCCGAAAATTGTCCGGAGACAAGCAGTTCCCGACGCTCTATCCCCTGGCACTGTTCGCCGTCGCGATCTACGGCGGCTACTTCGGTGCCGGGGCCGGGGTCATCTTCCTCGCGCTGGCATTGATCTGTACGTCGGATACCTTTTGGCGCGCAAGCGTTCTGAAGAGCTTCTTCCTCGGCATCGCGAACCTGATCGCGGCGATCATCTTTTCGTTCTCCGGCCAGGTGAACTGGTGGGCTGCGCTCGCGCTGGCGATCGGGTGTTTCGTCGGCGGCGCGTGTGGACCCCCGACGGTCAAGGTGATCTCGCCGATCATCCTGCGCATCGGCGTCGGGATTCTGGGTCTCGGTCTCGCCGGTTGGCTGGGCTACCAGGCCTTCGGCTGACAGTCAGGTCAGTGGTCGGTCAGTGTCCCGCCGGTGATCCGAGGGTGAGCAGCTCCGGTGCCGCAGGGGCACCGCAGCAACCGCCGGTCGACGGGGCGTCGGGCTCGTCGAACAGGCCTGCGCCACCGCAGACGCCGGTGTCGGGCAGCGTCAGCTCGACCTTTCGTGCGCCCTCGTGGTCCCCTGCGAGTTCGGCCGCGATGCTGCGAACCTGCTCGTATCCGGTCATCGCCAGGAATGTCGGTGCACGGCCGTAGCTCTTCATGCCCACCAGGTACAGGCCCGGTTCGGGCTGGGTGAGTTCCTCGACGCCGTGCGGGGACACCGATCCACACGAGTGCATGTTGGGGTCCACCAATTCCGCGACGAACTTCGGTGCCTGCAGGGTGGGGTCGAGGTCGAGGCGCACCTCGGACAGCCACGACAGGTCCGGGCGGAACCCGGTGAGCGCGACGACGCGATCGACGTTCTCGATGCGGGCGCCGGTGTCGCCGATCAGCGCAATCCGATCGCCCTCCACTGCAACGGTTTCGGTTCGGAAGCCCGAGGCGACGGTGAGGAATCCGTCGTCGACCGCCTTCTTGGCGCGCTGACCGAGAGCGCCGCGAGCGGCGAGTTCGTCCGCGTCCCCGCCGCCGAAGACCTCTGCGGTGACGCCTCGACGTACGGCCCAGGTGAGTGTCGTACCGGGCTCGTCCGCGGCGAGTTCGGCGAAGGTGATGATCGCGGTCAGCGCGGAGTGTCCGCTGCCGGCGATGACGATGTGCTTGCCTGCGAATGCGGATCGAGTCGCCGGGTCGGTCAGGTCGGGGACCCGGTAGTCGATCCGGTCTGCGGCGGCCTTCTCACCGATGGCCGGAAGTCCCTCGCTGCCCAGCGGATTCGGTGATCCCCAGGTGCCGGACGCGTCGACGACCGCGCGAGCGAGGATGCGTTCCTCGCTGCCGTCGGAGTGGCGGACGTGCACCGACAGCGGTTCGGTGTCGCGGCCGGCGTCGACCACGCGGTCACGTCCGCGGCGGGCGACGCCGACAACCTCGGAGTCGACCCGGACGGCATCGCCGAGAACGGCGGCCAGGGGCGCGAGGTACTGCTCCACCCATTCGCGTCCGGTGGCGTAGGTGTCACCGTCCGGCGCGGTCCAGCCGGTGGGTTCGAGCAGCCGGGCGGCCGCGGGGTCGACGACCTCGGACCACGGGGAGAACAGTCGAACGTGATTCCACTCGGACACTGCCGATCCGGCAGACGGTCCGCGTTCGAGAACGACTACCTCGGAACCGGTTTCGGTCAGATGCGCCGCGGCGGCGAGACCGATGGGCCCTGCGCCGACCACTACTACAGGGTATGTGTTCATGACTGATCTACCTTTCCTCTTCGAATGACAGTGTCCACGGCTGCACGCGCTGTGCGGCCGACACCGATGAGCGTTGCCGACGCCGGGCCGGTCCAGTCGCCGTAGCCGAGAAAAATCAGGTTCGGTTCGTCTCGAACATGATTGCCGTCCAACACGATTCCCGACCCATCGGCGTGCAGGTGCAGTGGCCGCAGGTGATGCAGAGCAGGGCGAAAACCGGTGCACCAGACGATTGCATCCAGCCGCTCTGTCGTGTGCCCGTCGGTGACACCGTCGGAGGTGAGCGCGGTGAACATCGGCCTGGCATGCAGAACTCCACGATCGTGGGCCTCTCGCACCGGCGGGACCATCACGATGTCTCCCAGACCGGCGACCCCGCCGGAATCCGCTGCGCCCTCGGCAAGAGCGCGAGCCCGATCGCTGGCGACATCGAACAGCACTCGGCCGTCCACATCGTCGGGGAGAAACCTGGGCTCGCGGTTGGTGAACCATACGGTGTCGGCGACAGTGGAGATCTCGGCCAGAATCTGCGCAGCCGAGTTCCCGCCACCGACGATGCCCACGCGCGTGCCTTCGAAGGAATCGGGCGCACGGTAGTCGGCAGCGTGCAGTTGCGAGCCGGAGAACTCACGCATACCGGGGTAGCTGGGCCAGAACGGTCGCGACCACGTCCCGGTGGCATTGACGATCGTTGTGGCGCAGCAGGAGTCACCGTCGGTATCGACTCGATAGCCGTCGGTCGTACGATGCACCGACTTCACCTCGACGGGCCTGCGCACCGGCAACTCGTACTTCTTCTCGTATGCCCGCAGGTAATCCACGACGTGCGATGCCGGAGGAAAGCCGCTGTGCCACGGCGGCATCGGCCAGCCGGGCAGGCGTGAGTACTCGGCCGGCGAGAACAGGTGCAGCGACGGCCAGTAGTCCTGCCAGGAGCCTCCCGCATGCGTCTGGTCGTCGAGGATGACGAAATCCAGCCCGGCTCGTCGCAGGTAGTAACCGGCGGCCAGTCCTGCCTGGCCGCCGCCGATCACCACCACCTCCGAAGTCATTCGAGTCAACCGTCGGTGCCGCGCAATCGGGACGCCAGTTCCTCGACACGAGCGGCGATGTCGTCGCGCACCAGACGCATCCGTTCGATTCCGTCGATGCCGCGCTGGGACGGCTCATCGGTGTTCCAGTTCTCGAAGGTCGGACCGTCGATGGGATCGACCTTCGCCTCGCTCCCGAGGGTGATTAC
The DNA here is from genome assembly GCF_002258315.1 of Rhodococcus sp. 06-462-5. Lineage (GTDB taxonomy): Bacteria > Actinomycetota > Actinomycetes > Mycobacteriales > Mycobacteriaceae > Rhodococcoides. The sequence goes on from NZ_NOYD01000051.1 coordinate 70,222, forward strand.
GAAGTCGATGCGAGACAACATTATCGGATCGATCGGCTTCGGCTGTTCACCGGACAGGTCGACGCCGACTTCGAGGAGGGCCTCGGCCGAGAGTGCATTGACCGTTCCGCTCGGCTTCGTTCCCGCCGAGTGCACCTCCACCGAGTCGCCGACGGCCTTGCGCATCAGACCGGCGGCCATCTGAGACTTGCCGCCGTTCTTGACGCAGACGAAGAGCACACTGGGTGTCGTCATGACGCCGAACTCTGCTTCGCCGGAACCAGTTCGGCGATCAGGTCTTCGATTCGGCTCCTGATCTCGTCCCGAATCGGACGGACTGCGTCGACGCCTTTGCCTGCCGGGTCGGCCAGTGCCCAGTCGCGGTAGCTCACTCCGGGGAACACCGGGCACGCGTCACCGCAGCCCATGGTGATCACGACGTCGGATGTCTCGACGGCCTCCGGGGTCAGAATCTTCGGTGATTGCGACGAGATGTCGATGCCGACTTCGGCCATGGCCTCGACTGCTGCGGAGTTGATGGTGTCCGCGGGAGCGCTACCGGCAGAACGCACCTCGACGGTGTCGCCGGCGAGATGAGTCAGGAATCCGGCGGCCATCTGAGATCGGCCGGCGTTGTGGACACAGACGAACAGCACGCTGGGGGTAGCGGACATCAGAAATCCTTCGGTGATGTGGTCGTGGAAATGCTGGGGGAGAAGCGCTTACGCAATGCGAGCGAGACGTAGACGAGGCCGACCAGCACCGGCACCTCGATGAGTGGTCCGACAACTCCGGCGAGTGCTTGCCCGGATGTCGCGCCGTACGTCGCGATGGCGACGGCGATCGCCAGCTCGAAGTTGTTGCCAGCTGCGGTGAACGCGAGGGTGGTCGTGCGTTCGTAGCCCAGACCCATCGCGGCACCCAGGGCGTAGCCGCCGCCCCACATCACCGCGAAGTACACCAGTAGTGGCAGCGCGATGCGCACTACGTCGAACGGCTGTGAGGTGATCTGATCACCCTGCAGCGCAAAGAGAATGACGATGGTGAACAGCAGACCGTAGAGCGCCCACGGGGCGATCCCGGGGATGAACTTCTCCTCGTACCATTCGCGGCCCTTGGCGCGCTCGCCGAAGAAGCGAGACGCGAATCCGGCTATCAGAGGGATACCGAGGAAGATGAGAACCGACTTGGCGATCTGCCACGGCGAGGCCTCGATGGTGGTCTGGTCGAGTCCGAGCCATCCCGGCAGAACCGAGAGGTAGAACCATCCGAGGATCGCGAACATGAACACCTGGAACACCGAGTTGATCGCGACCAGAACCGCGGCGGCTTCCCGGTCACCGCAAGCGAGGTCGTTCCAGATGATGACCATCGCGATGCATCGAGCCAGGCCGACGATGATCAGGCCGGTTCGGTATTCGGGGAGGTCCGGCAGGAAAAGCCATGCGAGAGCGAACATCAGGGCCGGACCGAGGACCCAGTTGAGCACCAACGAACCGATCAGCAGGCGCTTGTCTCCGGTGACGGTATCGAGGCGGTCGTAGCGAACCTTGGCCAGTACCGGGTACATCATGACGAGCAGTCCGATGGCGATGGGGAGCGAGACGCCGTCGATGGAGATGGTGGACAGCGCGTCGTCCATGCCGGGAATCATGCGTCCCAGGAGCAGGCCCACGACCATGGCCACGCCGATCCACACGGGCAGGAACCGGTCGAGGGTGGAGAGCTTGCCGACTACTGCAGTATCGGTTTTCGTACTCATGCCATGACCTCCGTGGACTCTGCAGCGTTCAGCACTGCGGAAAGTTGCTGCAGGGCAGCGGGAATCACCGAGTAGTACACCCAGGTTCCGCGCCGTTCGCAGTCGAGCAGCCCGGCTTCGCGCAAGACCTTGAGGTGGTGGGAGATGGTGGGTTGGGAGAGGTCGAATGCGGGGGAGATGTCGCAGACACATGCTTCGCCGCCTGCATGGCTGGCGACGAGGCTGAGCAGTCGCAGTCGGACGGGATCTCCCAGTGCCTTGAACATGCGGGCGAGATCTCCGGCCCAGTCCACGGTGAGGGGCTCACGGATCAGCGGCGAGCAGCACTCGCCGTCGACGGGCAGGTCTTGATTCGACATTCGTCTATATTGACGTCTACCGAATCAGGCGTCAAGTGAACAGTTGCCGGACCCGAAGAAGGCGGTACGCGACGCCGAGTACGACGACGACGGTTCCGACGACGATGGACGACACCGGCAACGTGGCGATCAGCACCACACACCCGACGCTGCCGATCACTGGCAGGGCGCGTGGGTATCGGCGATGCATGGGATCCTGGGTGTACGCGCTGACGTTGGCCACCAGGTAGTACAGCAACACCCCGAACGACGAGAAGCCGATGGCGTCACGCAGATCCACCACCAGGACCAGTACTCCGACGATCACAGCCAGGGTGACCTCGGCGCGATGCGGCACCGAGTAGCGGGGGTGAACCGCGGCCAGGTACGACGGCAGGTCGTTCTGGCGGGCCATCGCCAGCGAGGTGCGGCCGATACCCGCGATCAGCGCGAGCAACGCCCCCAGCGCAGCCAGGCCGGCACCGACTCGCATCACCGGCGATGCCCACGAATGTCCCGATGCCACGACGAGATCGACCAATGGGGCAGACGACGAGGCCAGGAGTTCGGGGCCGAGAACCGACAGCAGTGTCAACGCGACCACCGCATAGACCACGAGCGCGATACCGAGGGCGGACACGATGGCACGCGGAATGGTCCGTTCCGGCCGTGTGACTTCCTCACCGAGCGTGGCGATGCGCGCGTAGCCCGCGAAAGCGAAGAACAGCAACCCCGCCGACTGCAGAATGCCGTACCACCCGTTCCCGGTGAACGAGCCGAGTCCGCCGACGGCGGGATCGGACGATCCGGTGAGGCCGAGAACGACCCCGACGACAAGGACGGCGAGTACTGCTGCGACCAGGACTTTCGTCAGTGCCGCCGTACGGGTGATGCCGAAGTAGTTGACCGCGGTGAGCGCTGTAATGGCAAGTATCGCAACGAGTTCGGTGTAAACGGCAGGCGCGACATAGGCCGCGAACACCAACGCCATGGCCGCCGAACTCGCGGTCTTGCCGATGACGAACGTCCACCCGGCCAGAAAACCCGGCCACGCGCCGAGGCGCTCGCGCCCGTAGACGTACGTACCGCCCGACGTCGGATACTGGGCGGCCAGCTGGGCCGAGGACGTTGCGTTGCAGAACGCCACGACCGCAGCGATGGCGAGACCGATGAGAACGCCCGCTCCCGCGACGGCCGATGCGGGGGCGAACGAGGCGAACACCCCGGCTCCGACCATCGACCCGATCCCGATGACGATGGCGTCGAGAAGACCGAGTCGACGGGCCAGCGGCTGTGTCACGCCCGAAACCAGTTCTCGTTCACGGCGGCAACTGTAGGTGCTGCTGCTCGACTCAGCGCAGTTCCTGAAACTCCGACAGGAGCGCGAAGGTGGCCTCGCACAATTCGGTCTGCGTCAGCAAGATGCCGATTGTCCCGTCCGGGTCGACGAAGAAGTCGGTACCCTGCCCGCCGGACCAGCCGTACCGACCGAGATGGTCACCTTCGGTGACGACCGAAACGCCGAAGCCCCACCCCGTTCCCGGCCAGAAGCCCGGGTAGAAACTGTCGTCGGTCTTGATCGACGCGGGTACCTGGTCTTGCGTCATCACTTTCAGGTGCTCGGTCGACACCGACGTCGCGATCGCGCGAAGGAAGCGGTGAAAATCGGTCACCGTCGACACCAACTCGCCGTGACTGACGTCGACAGGGGGAGGTCCCGCGTAGGGCCCGCCTGCGGTGGGTTCGGTCTCGATCAACGACCCGTCCTCGAACCGGTAGGCAGCCGTCAGGCGATGGCACCGGTCGGTCGGTACCCACAGTCCGGTGTCGGGCATGTCGAGCGGTCCGAACAGGTCGTCGCGGAGGTGATCCTGCAGAGACCGGCCGACGATGCGAGAGACGAGGATGCCGAGGATCGCGAAGCCGTGGTGGTAGCGCCACCCGGTACCGGGCTGGAACGCCAGAGGAAGTTCGGCCATGCGTGCCAACCACTCGTCCGCGCCGAGCGGAGACGGCACTGGGCCGGCTTCCGTATCGTTGTCCCTCATGGCCCGGGCCAGCGGGGTGTCTCCCATCTGAATTCCGTACCCACTGGTGTTGGTGAGCAAGTGCCGCAACGTGATCGGTCCGTCTCGCGGAACGGTGTCGTCGAGCGCAGCGTCGGGGCGGGTGAGCACCGGGCGGCCGGCGAGTTCGGGAAGCCAGGGCACGACGTCGTCGTCCAGCGTCAGTCGGCCCGCCTCCACGAGCCGCAGGGCGGCCACGCTGGTGACGATCTTGGTCATCGACTGAATCCGGACGATGGCGTCGACTGCCATCGGTGGCCCGCCGACCGCCGATGACCCGACTGCGACGGGTTCTGCATCAGGGCCACCCAGAAGCGCTGTTGCCCCCGGCATCAGTCCGGCCTCGATGTGCCGGGTCAACAGTTCGCGCACGGTTCCGCTCACGGAACTCATCGTGTCACCGGAGCGGTCGGAATTCCAACGGTCGCTACTTCTCGTTCTGGTACACGTCGGGGATGCCGTCGTGGTTGTCGTCGCGGGTTTCTTCGATGTGGAAGTCCCGGTAGGCCTTGTTGCGGCTGCGCAGGATCACTGCGGCCAACGATGCGGCGATGATCGAACCGGTCAGCACACCCACCTTCACGTGGTCGTCGCGTTGAGTTCCCTCGCCGAACGCGAGGTCGCCGATGAGCAGCGACACGGTGAATCCGATACCCGCAAGCATTGCGACACCGAGGACGTCGAGCCACTTGAGTCCGGCGTCCAACGTCGCCCGGGTGAAGCGGGAGACGAGGTAGGTGGTGCCGAAGATGCCGATGGCCTTACCGATGACGAGACCGGCGATGATGCCGATGGCGATCGGATCGGTCAGTGCGCTGGCCAGGCCGGAGAACCCGCCGACGGTCACGCCTGCTGCACAGAAGGCGAACAGCGGCACGGCGATGCCCGCCGAGATGGGCCGAATCTTGTGCTCGAAGTGTTCGGCGAGTCCGGGGCCTGCCTCCGGGCCGCCGTTGGCCTTGCTGCGCATCACCGGAACGGCGAAGCCTAGGAGGACACCCGCGACGGTGGCGTGGACGCCCGACTCGTGCATCAGGACCCACGTCACCACAGCCAGCGGAATGAGAATCCACCACGACCGGACACGCATCTGCACGGCAACGGCGAACAGTGCGAGCGGAATCAGCGTCAGGCCGAGCGCGATGAAGTTGATGTCGTCGGTGTAGAAGATGGCGATGACGCTGACGGCCAGCAGGTCGTCGACGACGGCCAGAGTCAGGAGGAAGGTTCGTAGCGCAGTCGGTAGGTGGGTGCTGATCACGGCGAGAACGGCGACGGCGAACGCGATGTCGGTTGCTGTCGGGATGGCCCAGCCGAGCAGCGCCCCGTCGCCGGTGCCGAGGTTGATCAGTACGAAAATGACTGCTGGAACTGCCATTCCGCCGACGGCCGCGGCCACCGGCAATGCGGCGCGTGCCGGATCGCGCAGATCGCCCGCGACGAATTCTCGCTTGAGCTCGAGTCCGACGACGAAGAAGAAGATGGCCAGCAGCCCGTCGGCGGCCCATGTCGAGAGCGTCAGATCGAGGTGGAGAGCCGAGGGTCCCACGCGGGTGCTCATCAACGAGTCGTAGGCAGCGGACCAGGGTGAGTTGGCCCAGATCAGTGCGACGAGGGTGGCGACGAGAAGCAGTGCGCCGCCGACGGTCTCCTTGCGCAGGATCTGCGCGACGCGGTCGGCCTCGGACCACGAGCCGCGTGAGAACAGCGGCAATCGTGTGGGTGGAGTCGATGAATCTGTCACGGTGAGAACGCCTTTCGGTAGCTTCGTCGAGCTGCGAACCGACCGAATGTCAGGCAGTGGGTACGCAGCACAGAGTTGTTGCCGACCAGACTTCCCGGCGCACCGTGGATCATCCTATCGCGCCGAGGCCGTTCCCGACGAACTCATCAGTCAGCGGACGCTCGGCACGAATTTCGCCAGCGCCCGCCAACCCAGCAGCAGAACTGCTGTGGACAGCGTTGCTACGACGATGAACGATCCGGCTGTTCCCTGCCCGGTCAGTGCACGCAGCACCATGCCCACCGCGACCGTCATCACCCACACGACGATGCCCGTCGGGACGATGAGGAAAGCGTCGAACTTGTTGCGGTACAGAGCGAACGCGACGATCCAGCCGATGGCGGCACCGACGACGAACGGCCAGGCGGTGTGGAACAGGCCGGACAGTGCGGTGGCCTCGGCGTGACTGCGCCGACCTATCGCGGCGAACAGCACGATCATGAGCACGTCGATGACGGCAGCAACTACTGGGGAACGAAACTTCACGCGCACCACTGTAGACACCGACAGCGAACGGCCCGCACCGACAAATGCGGTGCGGGCCGTTCGGTGGTCCTCCCCGGCCGGATCAATGTGAGTTTCAGTCGCTTGGACTGCAACGAAGTCGCATTGATCCGAGGGGGTGGGGTCCGGAAGGGGGATGAAGCGAGGCGGACTTACGCCTGCAGTCCGGCTTCGATTTCGAGGTTCAGCGTGATCTTGTCGCCGACGACTGCGCCTCCGCCTTCGAGGGGCATGTCGATGCTGATGCCGAAGTCCTTGCGGTTGATGACGGTGCTGGCCTCGAAGCCGGCGACCGGTCCGTTGCCCATGCCGGCGTTGACGCCGTTGAACTCGAGCTTCAGATCGATGGAGTTGGTGACGCCGTGGAGGGTGAAGTCGCCGGTGACGACGAAGTCTCCGCCGTCGGCCTTGACCGAGGTGGACTTGAACGTCGCGGTGGGGAACTTCTCGACCTCGAAGAAGTCGGCGGTCTTGAGGTGGCCGTCGCGCTGCTCGTTGTCGGTGGTGATGGACGCGACGTCGATTTCGGCGTCGACGGACGGCGTGCCGTCTTCGGCAACGGTGATGGTGCCGCTGAAGGTCTGGAAACGGCCACGGACCTTGCTGACCACCAGGTGGCGGACGGTGAATCCGACGGTGGAGTGGGCCGGGTCGATGACCCAGGTGCCTGCGGTGAGCTCGGGAAGTGCGATCGCGGTGGTCATGGGGACTCCTAAGGGTTGAAGTTTCAATGCTGATAGTACACAAGCGGACCGGGGTCCGTATATATTCCGAGTGAACAGAAGGTGACGGACAGCACAGCTCGTCACGCTACGCGGGCTCCGGATCGCCCTTGGCGTCGCGGATGTCCTCGGTACGCCGCAACTCGGCGGTCTCCTGCTGCTCGAGCGCGATGTCGAATTCGAGATCGGCGTGCTGGTGCTTGCGGAACAGCACGAGAAACACGATCCACCCGACGATGGCGACGAGGATGAAACTCACGCCGCGGTACACCAGCGCCGACGCGACGGCCTGCGATGCGCTGATCGACGCAGCGCTGGTGAGAAACGCGATCAGGGTGGCGTCGACGACGACCAGGCCGCCGGGTGCGAGGGGAACGGATCCGACGGCCTTGCCTGCGGCGAAGGCGATCAGCAATCCCGACAGTCGCGGATCTGCGCCGACGGCGAAGCACGCGAACGCCAAACAGGCGACGTCGCCGAGTCGATGCACGGCGGACCACGACAGAGCCAGCGCGCCGTCGCGTTTGCCGAGCTGAACGGACTGGATCTGGCCGATGATCTTGTCGATCCCCTCGGCACCCGCGTCGAGCTCGTGATTGCGGAATGCGTTGTATCTGTGCAGTCCCCAGCGCGCGATGCTCTTGATCGACTCGGGGTGATTGGAGATGTAGCGAACGGCGGCGACGATGGCGATGACGCCTGCGATCGGGAGCACCACGGTGAACGTGTTGAACGAGCTGCCGACCACCAGTCCGCCTGCGACGCCGAGCACGGCCAGTCCTGCCGCGGCGATCACGCCCGAGATGGCCAGCTGCCAGGACGCGACGACCGGGCTCGCTCCCCAGCGGCGCGTCTCGCGATAGGTGAACGCCGTGGAGAACACCTGGCCTGCGGGGAGGGTGAGCGCCATTGCGGTGCTGCCGTAGATGACGGCCACGGACTTGCGCTGGCGTACCTTCACTCCACCTGCGTCGAGCAACTGCTTCTGCACTCTGCCGAAGGCGCTCAGCGACACCGCTTGAGCGAATATGCAGGCCGCCAGCCAACCCCAGTGGATTTCGCGGACGGCGGTCCAGGATTCGTGCAGCCGCGGCCACAGATAGATCGCCTCACCGACCAGCAGCGCCACCAGGGCGATTCCGGCGATCCACTTGACCCACCGAAGTCGGTTTCGCGGACGCCGCACTGCGGGTCCGCGGGTGGAGCTGGGGTCGGGCACCTTGTCAGACTAACCGTCGAGCGGCGAGGGATCGGGATAGTCCACCGGCCAGGCCAGGTGGGTTGCCCGTCGTCGACCACGCAGTTGAACCTGGTCGCCCAACTCCCACTGCTCCTGTTCCTCGTCCTCGGCGAAGTACAGGGCCGAGGTCGACGCCAGGACGCGTCCCGGACGCAGTTTCGCCAGCTCGGTGAGTCGCGAGGCCTCGTTGACCGGGTCTCCGATGACCGTGTACTCGAAGCGTTCCGAGGCTCCGATGTTGCCGGCGACGGCGAGACCTGCCGATACGCCGATGCCGATGTCGAGCCCGGTGATCTCGTCGAGAGCGAAACGCAGTTCACGGGCAGCAGCGAGCGCGGCGGTGGGTGCGTCGGGACGATCCAGTGGGGCCCCGAAGATCGCGAGGGCCGCGTCGCCCATGAATTTGTTGACGAAACCGTGATGACGTCCCACGACGTCGACGACCACTCGGAAGAACTCGTTGAGCAACACCACTACCTCGCCCGGTGGGCGCTCGGAAGCGGTGGCGGTGGAGCCGACCATGTCGACGAACAGCACTGCGACGAATCGTGTCTCGCCGCCGAGCTCGGTTCCGAACTGCAATGCCCGACGCGCCACGTCCTCTCCGACGTGTTGGCCGAACAGCTCTCGCAGGACGCGTCGTTCGGCCGATTCCTCCATCATTCGGTTGAAGCCCACCTGCAGGCGTCCGATCTCGGAGCCGTCGAACACATCGACCTCGACGTCGGTCTCGCCGCGCTGAACTCGCTCGATGGCGCTGTGCAGCTGGCTGATCGGGTCGGAGATCTGGCTCGCGGTGAGCATCGAGAGCACGAACGCCTGCACGATGGCCAGCACGCTGAGCAGGATGATGGCCACGGCGAGCGCGTTGGGGGAGAACACCAGATCGGTGGTCAGCTGAGTGGCGCACAGCAGGATGATGCCGATGACGGGCATCAAGGTGCCCAGGCCCCACGTCATGGCCATGCGGGTGCCGACGCCGGGGGTCATCGTGCGGTCGAATCGGCCCTCGCTCAACGCGAGTGCCGCGACCGGTCGCAGGATGCGCTCGCCGAGCATGTAGGTGAATCCGAACGTCACGGTGGCGGCCATGCCGACGGTCACGATGACGGCAATGGACAGCGACGGCATCTCCGCAATGGTCAGCAGCACGAAGATGATGCCGCCGATGATCCACAGGATGAGGTGCACGATCGCCTGACGCAACGGCGCGTGCAGCGTCGTCATCTGTTCCTTGCGGGTGGGTGGGCCACCGCGGAGCTGCCATCTGATCACCGAGCGCAGTAGGAAGTACGCGTAGATCAGGCTGACGACCAAGGCCACCAGTAGGTACGCCCCGAAGATGTACACGTTGCGAACGCGGTCGGCGACGATCGATTGCGATTCGGGGATGGGCAGGCCGTATCGCACGAAGGCGAACACGAGGACCGCGCCGAAGACGTTGGCGATGAGCATCGAGAGCATATAGAGCGGCCAGCGACTCTTCAGGGTGAGCGAGACCGCTCGGAAAGATGCCAGCACGGGTTAAATTTAGCGGGTGAGCACCGACGAGTTGCGGGCGCAAGGTACGGGGGCGTCCCCGGGCCCCACTTCGGCTGCGGATTCGGTGCATCCACTGGTGCGGGTCGGCGCGGAATGGACGTGGCGACTGCTTGTCCTGTTTGCCGGATTCATCACTTTTGCCTACGTTGTGGCCAAGCTCAGCACCGTCGTGATTCCGTTGGGCCTGGCGCTCCTGGCGTCGGCGATGCTCGTTCCCGTCGTCGATTGGATGCACCGGCGCGGAGTGCCGCGGGCCGTCGCGGTGATCGTAGTGATCATCGCCAGCATCGGCGTGGTCGCCGGGATCATGACCTTCATCGTCGAGCAGTTCATCGAGGGCCTGCCGCAGGTGGGTGATCAGTTCACCCAATCCATCAACAGCGTCGAGGAATGGCTCAGCAACGGGCCGCTGCACATCAGCGAGGATCAGATCAGGCAGGCCACCGACAACCTCGTCAAGGTCATCCAGGACAACCAGGAAGCGGTCACCAGTGGAGCGTTGACCACCGCCACGGTGATCGGTGAAATCCTCACCGGCGCAGCGCTCACCCTGTTCATCCTCATCTTCTTCCTGTACGGCGGCGATCAGGTTTGGCAGTTCGTGACCCGGCTGGCTCCGACTGCGGCCCGCAGAAGAATCCGCACGGCGGGCATCCAGGGCTTCGGGTCCCTGGTGGGATACGTCAGGGCGACGGTTGCCGTCGCGGCCGCCGATGCCATCGGTATCGGAGCCGGGCTGGCCATTCTCGGTGTGCCACTGGCACTCCCGCTGGCCTCGTTGGTGTTCATCGGAGCGTTCATCCCGATCATCGGTGCCGTGCTGACCGGATTCGTCGCGGTGTTCATCGCACTGGTCACCAAGGGTCTGATCACCGCGGTGATCACCCTCGGCATCGTGGTGGCCGTCATGCAGCTCGAAGGCCATGTGCTGCAACCACTCCTGCTGGGCCGCGCCGTGCGACTGCACCCGTTGGCGGTGGTCCTGTCCATCACCGTCGGCATCCTGCTCGCGGGCATCGTCGGAGGCCTGCTGGCGGTGCCGATCGTCGCCGTCCTCAACACCGCCGTGCGGTCGCTGCTCGCCGACGACCCGGACGAGGTCTACGAGGAACTCGAGGTACCCGACCCGCTGTATTCCGCCGAGCCGAGCAATCCGGATACCCCGCCCGGAAGCGACGAGCCGGATCGGCTCGCCAAGGGAGAGCTGACGATTCCGAAATCCGACAACGATGCGGACGGCTGACCGGGTACGGACCACGCTCACCTCGTCCGATCCCGACACCCCGCTCTGGCGGGCCTCGCAGGCCTTCCGTCTGATCACCCTCGTCTACGCGATCAGTTATCAAGCCGCGACCGTGGACAACTACACCAACCCGCGGCTGAGCTGGTTTCTCGTCGCTCTGATGGCCGTGTGGTCCGGGGCATCGGCATTGATGCTCGCGCGCGCATCGCTGCCGCGCTGGCAGGTGGTGCTCGCCGATCAGATCATCGTCATCGCTCTGATGGCGTCGACGCGACTGGTGGCCGACTACGACTGGTACAGCACCCGCCAGACTCTGCCGACCACACTGTGGGCCACCAACGCCGTCATCTCCGCCGCAATCCTGTTGGGCCCCAAAGGTGGAATTGCATCCGGGGTGGCGATGTCGGTGGTCAGCGCACTCGTCCGCGATCGCTTCGACTCCGACCTCTGGTCCGACGCCACCGCCCCGGTCCTGCTCTCGGCCGGACTGGCACTGGGATTGGCGTCGAACACCGCCCGGCGCGCTCACGAAGAACTGCGTCGCGCAGCACGATCGGCCGCGATCACCGAAGAGCGAGAACGGCTGGCCCGGCAGGTGCACGACGGAGTGCTGCAGGTGCTGGCCCTGGTACGCAGGCGTGGTCTCGAAATAGGCGGTCCGGCAGCCGAACTCGCCGAGCTGGCCGGCGAACAGGAAGTGGCTCTGCGCGTGCTGATCTCGGAACAGGCGGCTCCGCGGGACGATCACACCGGCTCGATCGTCGACGTCAGGGCACTGTTGCGAACTCAGGCGGGCACATCGATCTCGGTCTCGACGCCCGCCGATCCGGTACTGGTCGAATCCGACGTCGCCGAGGAACTCGCCGCCGTCGTGGCCACCGCACTGTCCAACGTCGAACTCCACGCGGGAGCAGATGCGAAGGCCTACGTGTTGCTCGAGGACGTCGACGGAGAACTGATCGTCAGTATTCGCGACGACGGACGCGGCATCCCTGCCGGACGGCTCGCCGCCGCCGAAGCCGAGGGTCGGATGGGCGTCTCGAAGTCGATACTCGGCCGCGTCGAATCTCTCGGCGGTACTGCGATACTCGACACCGACGAGGGTGAGGGCACCGAATGGGAGATCCGCATTCCGCGAGCGAAGGGACCGGAATGACAGAGGAAGCGAATGCCGACATCGCGGTGATGGTCGTCGACGACCACCCGATGTGGCGAGACGGCGTCGCCCGGGACCTCGACGCCGCCGGATTCAGGGTCGTCGCCACCGCGGACGGCGTCGCCGCTGCCGGGCGTCGCGCCCGAGCGACCACACCCGACGTCGTGCTGATGGACATGCATCTGCCCGACGGCAACGGAGCCGACGCCACCGTCGCCGTCCTGGACGCGTCGCCCGAGACGAAGATTCTGGTGCTCTCGGCCTCCGCGGAACGCAGTGACGTGCTCGACGCCATCAAGGCGGGTGCGACGGGTTACCTGGTCAAGAGCGCGTCGGCCGAGGAACTGTTCGACGCGGTCCGCGCCACATCGGCCGGGCAGGCGGTCTTCACTCCCGGCCTCGCGGGCCTGGTACTCGGGGAGTTCCGGCGGATGTCGTCCTCGCCCGAGCCGGAATCCGACACTCGCCCGACGCTGACCGACCGCGAGACCGAAGTGCTGCGACTGGTCGCAAAGGGACTGAGCGCCAAGCAGATTGCGACCCGACTGACGCTCAGCCATCGCACCGTCGAGAACCACGTCCAGGCGACCCTGCGAAAACTACAGCTGGCCAACCGCGTCGAACTGACCCGCTACGCCATCGAAAAAGGGCTGTGAGGGTTTGCGTCGGTAGCCGAGGGGCACTCTGCATCCCATGACCGACAACGAAAATGCAGTGGACACCACCGTCGACCCGGCGAAGCACTCGAAGGGGGTCGACGCCGATCTCGATCAGACCGGCGCCGAGCGCGACGAGGCCATCGACGAGTTCGACGGCCATCTGGACGGATCGGGCGAGGAGTCCTCGCTACCCACGCCCGAGCCGACCGACGTGGCCGATCAGTCCGACGAGAAAACCGTCACGCGGTCCGAATAACGCTACGGACTGCACAACCTGCCGAGCGCGAACTTGGCGACCGGCACGTACGGCAGCACCAAGGGCAGCGGGCCGTCGATCGTCAACCACGCCCTGGTCCCGTTGGGTCGCGAGACGACGCCGTGCGTCAGGTCGACCCCGATGGCCTGGTTCTGGAACCATGCCGACCACGCCCACGTCCACGATCGCTCGTCGACCGAATGCACGCGGAAGTCGATCGGCACGCCCAACGGACCCAGCACTCGGCCGGTGGTGTCGGCGTCCAGGCGCTCACCGCGGTACTCGACGCCGATGATCTGTGGAGCCCAGGTCTTCCAGGCCGTCGGTTCCATGTAGCGTTCCCAGACCTCGGGGGCGGGGGCGTTACCGGTCGATTGCAGTGTCACTCGCATCTGTCTCACCTACCCGTTGGTAGCGATCCCCACACAGAATTACGTGAGGGTTCGGCCACTGTCCATCACCGCGCCGTCGTGCGGACTCTCGGCTGGGGAGACTGGTCGGGTGCGCATCGTGCAGGTGGCCAACTTCTACGGACCGAGGTCCGGCGGCTTGCGGACGGCCGTCGACCAGCTCGGTTCGGGCTATGTGGTCGGCGGACACGAGGTGACGCTGATCGTGCCGGGTGCGCAGTGGAGCGAGGAACTGCTGCCGTCGGGAGTGGTGCGCATCGAGGTGCCGGCACCGCAGATCCCGCTCACCGGTGGGTATCGGGTGGCCGACCCGCGCCGAGTGTCCTCGGTGGCGGCGGGGCTGCGGCCGGACGTGATCGAGGTATCGGACCGACTGACGCTGCGCGGCATGGGTGCCTGGGCTGCGCGCCGAGACGTGCGCAGCGTGATGATCTCCCACGAACGCCTGGACCGGCTGCTCGCGCAGACGATGCCGATGCGCTGCGCCCGCCCCATCGCGGATCTGGCCAATCGGCGTACGGCCGAACAGTACGACGCCGTCGTGTGCACCACGGAGTTCGCGCAACAGGAGTTCGAGCGCATCGGTGTTCGCAACGTGCACCGAGTGCCGCTCGGTGTGGATCTCGACCTGTTCCATCCGCGGCGTCGGCACGTGGGCAACCGGTCGGCATGGCTGGGCAACGCCGATCGCCTGCTGGTGCATTGCGGTCGGCTGTCGGTGGAGAAGCACGTCGAGAGAAGTATCGATTCGCTTGCTGCGCTGTGCGATTCGGGAATGCGGGCGCGGCTGATCATCGCCGGCGACGGCCCCCGCCGAGCCGGCCTCGAACGACGCGCCCGCGGCCTGCCCATCGACTTCCTCGGTTTCGTCGACGGCAGAGCGGCCGTCGCAGACCTGCTGGCCTCTGCGGACATCGCTCTCGCACCGGGACCACACGAGACATTCGGGCTCGCTGCATTGGAATCGCTCGCCGCGGGCACCCCTGTCGTCGTCTCCGAGACCTCGGCGCTGGCGCAGATCGTCACCCCACACTGCGGCGGATCCTCCGAGAACACCGCAGACGGATTCGCCGCCGAGATAGAACGAGTACTCGAACTACCGGTCGACGGCCGCCGCAGCGCAGCCAGGTTGCGCGCCGAACAGTTCGGATGGCCGGCGTCGGTGTCCGGAATGCTCTCCGTTCTGGGCGGTCGCGCAGCCTGAGATCTTCGCTACCCTGAACGCATGGAGGCAAGGGATCTGCGAGTGTCCGATGCCGAACGCGAACACGTCGGAGAGCTGCTGCAACGCGCCGTGGGCCAGGGCATGCTCTCGCTCGGCGAGTTCACCGAGCGAATGGACACCGCACTGGCGTCGAAGACCCGCGGTGAACTGAACTCGGTTCTTGCCGACCTGCCCGGGATGCAGATCGCCGAGGAGCATCGTCCGGCACCGAAACCCTTCGCCGCGCCCACCCCGCAACCGATCCCGCGCCGCGTCGTTCAGGAACATTGGGGGCACGGCAGCGGCGCGTCGGACACACTGCGCGGCACCATGTCCACCATCACCCGCAAGGGACCGTGGAACGTGCCGCCGAGCCTGCGCGTCTCCACCCGCATGTCCACGGTGACACTCGACTTCACGCAGGCGGTCATGTCGACGCAGATGGTCGAGATACACGTCGACGACTACTGCAGCACCGTGACACTGATAGTGCCGACCGAGGCGACCGTCGATCTCAACCGCGTCGAGACGGTGGCGGGTAGCGCCACCAACAAGGTCCGCACCGGACCGCCGTACGGGCCGCTTCATCTCGTGGTCTCGGGCAAGGTCCGCTTGGGCTCGGTGACCGCCAAGCATCCTTTCGGTAGCTCGATCCGTCGCATGTTCGGCTAGCGAGGCGCTTCTACTCGAGGGATCCGAGTAGCACTACTCACGCTTTTCGGCGGCAATGCTCGCAGGATCTAGTCCATGACTTCTTCCCAGAACTCCGGGCTGGATCCGCAACTCGTCGCGCGACTGTCCAGCCGCTTCGATTCCCTGGGCGACCACATGCGCCAGGTGGCCGTCGATCTGCAGACTCTGCAGTCACAGCTCGGTGCCGCAACGGCTCCCGCTCCCACGCGGCAGGCGTCGGCACCGGTCGCTCCCGCCGTCCCGCCGCCGGTGGCGTCACCACACATGCCCCCGCAGCCCTACGGTCAGCCGTTCGGCCACACTGTCCGTCAACCGACGGGGCAGCAGATGGTTCGGCCCCAGCCCGCCATGACCTACCCCGCACCACCCAGGGGGCCGGTCGTCGCGCCTCGACCGCCGGCTCCGCCGCGCGAACCGTGGTGGCAGCGTGACGGTGTCATCAGCCGTCTGCTGGCTGTCGCCGGCGCGGGCGTCACCCTCGTCGGTGTGGTGATGCTGCTCGTTCTCGCTGCACAGGCCGGGTGGTTCGGCCCTCCGCTGCAGGTCGCGGCGGGTGCAGTGTTCTCACTCGCGCTGATCGGTGCAGGCGTCCGAGTGTTCGGTCGCTCGGGCGGACGCATCGGCGGCATCGCCCTCGCCGCCACCGGCATCGCGGGCCTGTACCTCGATGTACTCGCGACGTCCGTCCTGTACGGCTGGCTCGATCCCATGATCGGGCTGATCGCCGCATTCGGAATTGCTGCCGCCGGAACGGCACTCGCAGTTCAGTGGAAGTCTCAGCCGATGGCGGTGCTGATCCTCGCCGGAGTCGCAGTGTGTGGACCGGTGCTGACCGACGGCCTCGACCTGACCCTGATCGCGTTCCTCATCGCCACCTATGTCGCCAGTTTCCCGGCTCAGATCGGTCGGAATTGGCAGCTCCTGCAGGTCGTTCGGACCGTACCCCTCGTCGGCGCAGTACTGGCTGCGATCGCGAGCGCCGACCTGTCCGGATCCACCGGCGACCTCCGGCTACTCCTGGTCGTCGTATCGGTGGCGGTCGTCGGCATCGGCACATCATTGGAGTTGTTGCGCCGCAACGTCTCCGATGTGGTCGCCACCGTGATGATCGCTCTCACGTCTCTGCCGGTGCTGGTCTCCGCGGACGTTTTCGATCGCGGGGCCACCGTCGCCCTTCAATTGGTCCTTGCTGCTGCAGCGGTGACGATCGTGGTTCTGGTGAACTGGTTGCCGGTGCACGCTCGTATCACCGTCGCGGTCATCGGAGCCTTGGCGACGCTGCAGGCCGCAGTCGAGTCGACGACCCTCGAGATTCGTCCTGTCGTGCTCTTCGCCGTCGCGTTGGCTCTGATCGCGGTGGCGCACAGCACCCGCTCGGCGCTCGCGTACACGATGGGCAGCGCATTCGGCGTGATCGGCGCACTGATGTTCGTCTCGGTCAGTCCGCCACAGGCGCTGCTGGACTCCGATCACGCAGTGGGCAGTGTCGGTATCGCCGTCGGCGGAATCCTGCTCGCTGCAACGGTATTCGCCTTCGTTTACGTGCTGGTCGAACTGAAGCTGGTCGACGACGGACTGCAGGCCCTCGGCATCGTCTCCGGCCTACTCGCGCTGTACGGCCTGACGGCGGCAACGGTGACCCTCGGCATCGGAATCGGCGGCGAAACAACGGGATTCACCGCAGGCCACACCGCGGCGACCATCGAGTGGATGATCGCAGCCTTCGCGCTCCTGGCATTCGGGCTGCGCAGCGTCACCCACGCGCACCTGGCCCTGCTGGCCGGACTGTCCTTGACCGCCGCGGCCATCGCGAAACTGTTCCTGTTCGACCTCGTCGCCCTGGACGGACTCTTCCGGGTCATCGCCTTCATCGCAGTGGGACTGCTGCTGCTGATCGCGGGCACCCGATACGCCAAGGTGTTCGCGGACCGAGAGAGTGCGGCAGTGTCCTCCTGACCCCCGCTGCGTCAATGGACCACTGCATACGTCTGAGGAGTGCAGTGGTCCATTGACGCGCCCGACCTGAGTCCGGCCACACCGCGTGAATGGACCATTGCATACGTCTCGGCGGTGCAGTGGTCCATTCACGCGTTGTGGGGCGGCGGCGCGTCAGTCGTCTTTCGGAACCGTTTCGCCGAGTCCGAGCTTGCGTTGCATGCGCTTCATGCCTGCCGGCGCCCACCAGCTCGCATCGCCGAGCAGTTTCATCGTCGCGGGCACCAGGAACATGCGAATGACGGTGGCATCGATGATCAGGGCCGCGATCATGCCGTAGGCGATGTACTTCATCATCACCAGATCGGAGAACGCGAATGCTCCGGTGACGACGATGAGGATCAGGGCCGCGGCGGTGATGATGCGTCCGGTGTGCGAGGTGCCGATGTGGATGGCTTCGCTTGTACTGGAACCGTTCTCGCGAGCTTCGACCATACGAGAGAGGAGGAACACCTCGTAGTCGGTGGACAGTCCGAACACGATGGCGGCGATCAGCAGCAGAATCATCGCCATGATCGGCCCGGGCGTGAAATTCAGCCACGCCGCGCCGTGGCCGTCGATGAAGATCCACGTCAGAATGCCCATCGTGGCACCGAGCCCGAGGGTCGTCATCAGCACCGCCTTGATCGGCAACACCAAGGATCCGAACGTCAGGAACATCAGTACGGTCACCACGATGACGACCAGTACCGCCATCAGGGGTAGACGGTCCACCAGCGCATCGATCGAATCCCGTTCGATTGCAGGCGTTCCCGTCACTTCCATCGAGGTGCCCTCGGGAGTGTCGATGCTGCGTAGGAATTCGATGGCGGGCGCTGCGTCGTTGCGATCGATCAGTCCGGCCTTGAAGACGATGATGCCGTCCTTGCTGGCACCGACGGGGGTGAACTGCTCGACGAGGCCTGGTGCGTTGTTCGCCTGGGTGGTGATGGCGGCGAGGTTCGACCCCTGGGCGTTCTGGATGACCAACTCGATCGGCTCGGTGCGCTGGCCGGGGAACAGTTCGTCGAACTGTTCCTGCGCCACCCGCGTCGGATTGTCCGGTGGCAGATACGTCTCGTTGATGCCGCCGAACGCGAGGTTCCCGATCGGAAGAGTCAGCGCCAGCAGTCCGAGCACGATGGTGACGACCACCTTGATGGGGTTGCGCATCACCCAGGTGGTGAGCTTGCCCCACATCCCGTTCTCGATCTCCTCCGAGGACTTGGTCTTGCGCATGAAGGCCAGACCGAGCGCGTCGACGCGGGGGCCGAGAATGGACAGAATGGCCGGCAGCACGGTGATCGCGGTCAGCGCCGCGAGTGTGACCGTCGCAATCGAACCCAGGGCGACCGATCGCAGGAACCCGTGCGGAAACAGCAAAAGACCACCGAGGCACGCGACGATGATCGTCGCCGAGAACGCCACCGTGCGACCGGCCGTCATGACCGATCGACGGACGGCATCGGGCGTCGACCGGCCGTCGCCCAGTTCCTCTCGGAAACGCGACACGATGAACAGTCCGTAATCGATCGCCAAACCGAGTCCCACCAGGGACACCACCGGTGCAACGAAGGTGTTCACTTCGGTGACGTGGGTGAACAGCTTCACGATGCCGTTGGCACCGACGACGGTCAGTGCGCCGACGATGAGCGGCAGCGCAGCGGCCACGACGCCGCCGAACACGAAGAACAGCAGCACCGCCACCGCCGGGATGGCGAGGATCTCCATGCGGTGGATGTCGTCGGTCATCGTCGACTGGAGGGCGGCCGCCACGGCCTGTTGGCCCGCGACCTGTACGTCGATTCCGTCGATGTAGAACGCGTTCTGGACGGCCTGGAAGTTATCGGTCAGTTCGGTGTCGTTGGTGCCGACGATCGCAATGCTGGCGATGGCGTGCTGCTTGTCCGTGGTACCGAGAGCCGCCAACACCGGTGCCTCGGCAGTCCGGAAGTAGCTGCCGTTGATCTTCGCGATTCGGTCCGGATACTCGGCCACCAGCGAGTCGAGATTGCCGACGACCGCAGCGTCGAACGCTGGGTCGTCGATCGTCGAACCCTCGGGAGCGGTATAGAGGACGATCACATCGCCCTCGGCATTGCGGCCGAACGTCTCCTCGGCGAGGTTGTTCGCAGCAGCAGATTGCGACGTCGGATCGTCGAAACCGCTCTGGCTCAAGTGGTCGGTGAGATCCCAGCCGTACGCCGCCAGGATCGACAGCCCGGCCACCATGACACCGAGAACGGTGTACCGGAGTCGGTGGACGAAATTTCCCCATCGAACGAACACGTGTGTGTAACTCCCCCTGGATGCACGCGACTACCGCCGCCACGTGAGTGAACACTTCGGCTCAGGGAGGTTAGCCGATCACATGAGCGTCAGCGTGAACGGTTGCGCTCGCGTGCGAGCAGTTCACTGACGCTGAGCACGTGTCCGTTCTCGCCGCCGCGATGACGACCGCTGTCGCCGCCCTCGGTGGTCGGAGCCGCTCGACGGCCCGACGGCTTCTCGGACGGGGATTCGCTCGACGCGGATCCGTTGTTGCCGTTGCGCTCGGCACCGGTCTGCTCGGTACCGTTGCGCTCGGATCCGTTGTTGCCGTTGCCGTTTCTTTCGGACCCGTTGTTGCTGTGGCCGTTGCGTTCGGAACCGGTCTGCGGCGAGCTGTTCTCGTTCGAACCGCTGTGATCGGACCCGTTGGCGGTCGACCCGTTGCGCGGTGTGCTCGGGGGTGGTGATGCGCTGGGTGCTCGCAGGTCGGCGAGCCAGCTCTCGATGGACCGAGAATCCGGTTCCTCGGCGCGAGGCGCGCGTGCGGCCCGGGTTCGGCTCGGCGGCGCGGCGGGTGGACGCGGTGCGCTCGGTGCGCGGGGCGGCTGAGCCGACGGGGGAGCAGCCACCGGGTTGACCGGCGGTGCAGGCCGTACGACCTCCGCTGCCTGGGTCGGTTCCGGTTCGACGGTCGGCCGCGGCGCAACCGGCCGGCTCGGGGCAGGCCTGGGAGCCGGTTGTTCCTGCGGAGCGGCCTGGGCCCGAGGCGGAGTCGGGGTGGGTCGGGCAGCCGGTGCAGCAGGTGTGGCGGGAGCCGCACGGGTCGGCTCGGGTGGGGTTGCCGGACGCCCTGTCACACTGCGTCGGGATTCTTCCTTCGCCGCGTGGGTCGCCCGAATGGGGCCGCCGCCGTGCGGTGCGACCACGGGAATGGGTTCGGTGAGCGGCTCGTTGCGGCGCGGTGCCGGACGCATCGGCGGCGCAACCGTGGTCGACGGTGCACCGCCCGCGAGAGCGAGCTCGGGCACGTCTGCCATGGGGAGCAGCTCGTCCTCGAGGATGGTCTCGCCGAGTCCGAGCTTCTGCTGAATCCGCTTCATCCACTGCGGGGCCCACCAGCAGTCGTCGCCGAGCAGTTTCATCGTGGCAGGCACGAGGAACATGCGGATGAGGGTGGCGTCGATGATGAGGGCGGCGATCATGCCGTAGGCGATGTACTTCATCATCACCAGATCGGAGAACGCGAACGCGCCGGTGACGACGATGAGGATCAATGCCGCGGCGGTGATGATGCGCCCGGTATGCGAGGTTCCGATGCGGATGGCTTCGCTTGTGCTCGCGCCCTTTTCGCGCGCTTCGACCATGCGAGAGAGCAGGAACACCTCGTAGTCCGTGGACAAGCCGAACACAATCGAGATGATCAGCACCAATACCGGAGCCATGATCGGCCCAGGGGTGAAGTTCATCAGCCCCGCACCGTTGCCGTCGATGAATATCCACGTCAGGATGCCCATGGTGGCACCGAGACCGAGGACGGTCATGAGCACCGCCTTGATCGGCAGCACCAACGATCCGAACGTCAGGAACATCAACAGCGTCACGATGAACACCACCAGGACGGCCATCAGCGGCAGCTTGTCGATGAGCGCACTGATCGAGTCCTGCTCGATGGCAGGGGTACCGCCGACGAGGACCGAAGCGCCGTCGGGCACGTCGATACTGCGGAGGAAGTCGATGGCGGGCTTGGAATCGTTGCGGTCGACCAGTCCGGCCTTGAAGACGATGATCCCGTCCTTGCTGGCACCGACCGGAGAGAACTGCTCGACGAGGCCGGGAGCATTGTTCGCCTGATTGGTGATCGCGGCGAGGTTGGCACCCTGCGCGTTCGAGATGACCAATTTGATCGGCTCGGTGCGTTGGCCGGGGAAGAGCGAATCGAACTCGCCCTGCGCTTCACGGGTGACGTTGTCCGGCGGCAGATAGGTCTCGTTGATGCCGCCGAACTTGATGTTGCCGACGGGCAGCGTCAGCAGCACCAAACCGAGCACGATCGGGACGGTGACCTTGACGGGATTGCGCATCACCCAGCGAGTGAGGCGGCCCCACATGCCGTTCTCGATCTCCTCGCTGGACTTGGTCTTGCGCATGAACTTCAGACCGAGGGCGTCGACGCGGGGGCCGAGGATCGCGAGCATCGCGGGCAGGATCGTGATCGCCGTCAGGGCGGCGAGTGCAACGGTGGCGATCGAGCCGTAGGCCACCGACTTGAGGAAGCCCTGCGGGAACAGCAACAGACCACCGAGGGACGCGACGATCATCGTCGCGGAGAACACCACGGTGCGACCGGCCGTCATGACGGTCCGGCGCACGGCCTGTGGCGTCGAGTAGCCATCGCCGAGTTCTTCTCGGAATCTCGAGACGATGAACAATCCGTAGTCGATGGCCAAGCCGAGGCCGACGAGCGAGACCACGGGTGCGACGAACGAGTTGACCTCGGTGAAGTTGGTGAACACCTTCACGATGCCGTTGGCCCCGACGACCGTCAGACCACCGATGATCAACGGAAGAGCGGCCGCGACGACGCCGCCGAAGATGAAGAACAGCAGCACCGCGACGGCGGGGATGGCGAGGATCTCCATGCGCTGGATGTCGCCGGCCATCGTCGATTGCAACGCGCCCGCGACGGCCTGCAGACCGGTCACCTGCACGTTCACGCCGTCGATGTAGAAGACGTCCTTGACGGCCTGGAAGTTGTTGGTCAGTTCGGTGTCGTTGGCACCGGCGATGGCAATGCTGGCGATGGCGTGCTGCTTGTCGGCGGTGCCCAGTGCGGCGAGGTTCGGCGCAGTCGCCGTGCGGAAGTAGCTGCCGTTGACCTTCTCGATCTGGTCCGGGTGGTCGGCGGCGAGGGAGTCGAGGTTGGCCACGATCTCGGCTTGGAACTCGGGGTCGTCGATCGTCGATCCCTCGGGCGCGGTGTAGAGGACGATGACGTCACCCTGCTTGTCGCGACCGAATGTGGTGTCCGCCAGACGGGCAGCCTGGGCCGATTCCGACGTCGGATCGTCCCAACCGCTCTGACTGAGATGGCTGTTGAGATCGAGACCGTAGGCAGCGAAGCCCAGCAGCCCGGCCACCATGACACCGATAACGGTGTACCGCAGGCGGTAGACGATGTCTCCCCATCTGGCGAACACTTAAGAAACTCCTTGGCGCCCGACGAGCAGGGCGGACAGCGGTCGGAAGGGCTGCAGCCACGCACCTTCGTCGGGAAGCGAATCCAGACTCACCCGTGGCAGTGGCTCACGGAAGACGCCCGGAATGTCCTCGAGGTCGAGGAACTCCAGGATGTCCGACGTGACAGCCCAGCTTGCGTGCTCCCGGAAGCCCAGCACCTGTACGGGCACTCCGGTTGCTGCGATGGCCTCCAGTGGACCCTTGAACGCCTGACCGTCGGCGGACGCGACCATGACCCCGGCGAGGCCGCCGTCACGGTTGCGGAAGTCGATGTGGTCGAGCATGTCTGCGTCGACGTCACTGTCTTCGTCGACCTTGGGCTTGGCGAACACCGCGAAACCCACGTTACGCAATGCTTCGACCCAGGGTCGGACCACATCTGCGCTGCCGGGGGCGATGTTGGTGAACACCGTGGCCTCGGGTTCGAGCGTCGCGGTGCCGGAGGTGGAGAGTTCGGCGGTGCGGCTGAGCAGCCATCGGCCCAGGGCATCGAAGCGCGGACGGTAGGCGGCGGTGGGTCGGCCACCCAGAATTGCGCCGAGTCCCATGTCCAGGTTCGGGGCGTCCCACACCAGCAGGACGCGTTTGCTGTGGCGCGATTCACCGATCGCGCCGAGTTCCGAGGGGTCGACAACGGTGTCGGGCATGTCCGTACTGACGCTCATGCTGTCTTCTTTCCCCAGATCAATTCCGTCACCGAGCTACCGACAAGCTGTGCCTTGCCCTCGAACTTGGTCACCGGTCGCTCGTGTGTCATGGGCGATTCCCAATCGAGAACGGTCAGACCGGGCTCGGCGTTCCCGGCCTCGGCAATCCACTCAGCGTATTCGGCATGGTCGGTTGCCACGTGCAGAACGCCACCGGGCTTCAATCGATCCGCGATCATCGCGAACGTCGGACCCTGCAGCAGCCGACGCTTGTGGTGTCGAACCTTGGGCCACGGGTCGGGGAAGAAGACGCGGACGCCGGTCAACGATTCCGAGGTCAGCATGTTCTCGAGCACGTCCATCGCATCCCCGCGCAGCAACCGAACGTTCTCGATTCCTTCTCGTTCGATCTGCTGCAGTGTCTGGGCCAGGCCGGGGCGGTAGACCTCGACGGCCATGAGGTTGACGTGCGGCTCGGCCGACGCCATCGCCGTGGTGGCGGTGCCCGTACCCGAGCCGATCTCGAGAATCGCCGGGCCGCTGCGCCCGAACCAGGCGTCGATGTCGATCTGCTCGTCGGCCACGTCGCGGCCGATGCGCGGCCACAGGTTGTCCCAGGTGGTCTGCTGCGCTTCGGTCAGCGCTCCGCGCCGAGAGCGGAAACTCGTCACTCGGGGGTACAGCCGTGAGCCCCGTTCCTGGGTCTTCACGGCATTCTCCTCGGTGTCGACAGAGGGGTCCTGGGGCTCGTTCACCGGTCCATTGTCGCGCATCGGCGGGGCGTGTGACAGGTGGGTCTCGAGTTGAAGTTGAGACTTGCCGTCCTACCGCTGATCAGCGGTAGGACGAGCCCGGCTAATTACAACGATGCAATTCCCGACGGTCGGCTCGTCAGCGCCCGCGTGTGCCAGAATCGGTGCCGCAGCAGGGGGCTGTGCGTCGCCTCTCGGGGTGGGCGACGGGGCGTTGGTGGGGGAATCGATCATGGATGTCGCCGAGGTCAGTCTTGGCCAGTTGCGTGACCGCGTTGCGTCGAGCGACGCACGTGAGGCCGTCGACACTGCCGTCCACGATCGCCTGCGGCCGATGACCGCACGGGTGACCGGCCGCGCAGGCGTCGGGAAATCCGCGGTTCTCGCCGTTCTCGAATCGGTGCCGCTCGACGCCGACGGCCTCGAAGTCCGATGGCGCGAGGGCAGAACCGACAGCAGCGAGGGCGAGGTGCTCGTCCACGTGATCGCGGGTTCGGTGTCGCCGGTCGACACCGCTCTGCTGAGTTCTCGGCCGAAAGATCCACTGGACGGGACCGTCGTCGTGCTGACCAAGGCGGACACCCTCGACGACCCCGCAGCCGCGGCCGCAGCGGCCTCGGATCAGTTGGGTCGGACGGTTCTGCCGGTGATGGGAACCACCGCGGCGGGATTGCGGGGAGTGGGCCGCGCCGGCGCGTCTTTGGACATGGCCGACGTGCGTGCCATCGCAGCGGCCGATCTGCGCCCGACCGACCTGATGACCGTCGATCGCTTTCGTGCCGCTGACCTCGCGGTGTCGACGCGTCGCAGAGAAGCGCTGATCGAATGCATCGAACTGCGTGGTCTCGCCCTGCTCGTCGACGTGCTGCGGCAGTCGACGGCTGTGTCCGACGGCGATGCGGTGCGGATGCTGGCCGACGCCACCGGTGCCGACGCTCTGATCGCCGCGGTCTCCGCGGCCGTTTCGGTGGCCGCGGCGGCTCGGGACGCCGAGCTGCATCGCAGAGTGCACCGGATCTCCGCCGGCCACCGGCGGGTTCGTGACGCCGTCGAGTCGTACCTGGCCTCGGACGAGGCGGTGGCTGCCGAGATGCGCCACGCGGCTCTACTGCTGGGGGTGCCGATCGAGACCGGTTCGGAGCAGGTCGCGCTGGAGCAGGCGGTGCTGTGGAAGCGGCGGGCGGCCGCTGCCGGGGACCCGGACGTGCGTCGCGCGGCACTCGCGCTGTGCCGAGGGCACGTACGAATGCTGCGCCGATGACACCGCTGTCGGAGGACATGAAAAGCGTTCTACGACGCTGGAATTCGGGTGCCCTCGACGAGATCGAACGAGCAAGGGTCAGTCGACCCACCGGGGTTCACCTCACCGGTACCGCCGGGTCGGGCAAGTCCGAACTGCGCCGCGAGCTCTCCCGACTCGACGGTGCCGCCATCCATTTCACCGACTCGATGGCCGATGCCGCCGTCGTGATGATCGTCGTCGACGCGTCGGCTCCGGTTGGTCGCGTCGAGGTCGAGCAGTGGCGAGCAGCCCTCGAATCCACGCCGGTTCTGTTCCTGGTGAACAAGATCGACGTGCATCGGCACTGGCGCGAGGTGGTCTCGGCCGACAGTGATGTCGTTGCCGAGTGTGTCCCACGATCGGTGGAGTGCACGTTCCACCCGATCTCGGTTCGGTTGGCGCGGACCGGACGGGAGAGCGGCGACGCCGCGATGTCCGCGGAGTCGGGTATCGGAGCAGTGGCGGACCGGCTCGGCGCGCTGCTGCTGCAGGCCAAGGCTCTCGGATCCCAGCGCAAATATGCTGCGGCAGTGCAGGACTGCGCAACCGGAGCCAGAGCGTCGATCGTGGCCAGAGCGCGCGCGGTGACCGGGGGAAGTGATACGGCCGAACTCCGTGCGCGACGAGCCCAGCTCGTCGGCGAACGGGACGATCTCGGTGGCGACCGACGGGCGCTGCTGCACAATCGGATTCAACGGGTACGCGTGGAGTCTCTCCATGCCGCGGCCGAGGACTTTCGCGCCCTGGTTGCCGAGGCCAAGCGCACGATCGACGGGTCAGGACGGGCCGAACTCACCCACCTTCCCGTACATGTCGCCGAGTCCGCGCGCGGAGCCAGGAATCGGGCCGACGCGGCGCTCACGGCCCGATTGCGGGCAGTGGAGACCGATCTCGGGCTCGAACCGCTGCAGGCGGAATCGAGTGTCGCGGACGCCCCGCTCGACATCGGGGAGCCGTCCCGGCGTCGGGGGATCGAGGATGCGGTCATGATCGTCGTCGGTGCGTCGGCTGGGGTGGGACTCGGGCGGCTGGTGGTGTCGCCGATGGCGCTGGTGCCGGCCTGGGCTGTGGCCAACACCGTGATCACCCTGGTCCTCGGGGGTGCTCTCGCCTGGTGGATCACGCGGTCACGGGCGCTGGTGGCCGACCGCGCCCACCTGCGCGGCTGGACGCAGGAAAGCCTGGCCCGGGTCAAATCGTCGGTGGAGCAACACGTGCTCTCGCGGATTCTCGATGCCGAGTCGACGCTCGCGTCCGCCGTTGCGACTGCGGACCGGGACGCGGCGGCCCGCATCGACGTCGCACTCGCCGAGGTGGACGCCGAGCTCCGTCGGCTTGCCGACCACCGATCGGCGCTGCTGTCTGCCTGCGATCGCGATCTGTCTGCACTCGAGCGAGGGCTCGAGCGGTTCCGCGGACCCGATCGTGGTGTGTTCGTCGCCCCCGAACCCGTCCATGTCTCTCCGAAGCGGGTGGAACCGTTCGATGAGCCGGTGCGTCGGAGTCAGTAGGTGCAGTGTCGGTTCGTTGATCGAGGTGAGGAGCGTCGATGATCGCGGTGGATGGCTTCGCAGCAGGGGGCTTCCTCACGGAGGAGGTCGAACCCCACGACGTCGAGGATCCGGGTGCGCCCACGGTCTCGACGGACCTGTTCGATCTCGACGGGGACGGCCACTACGAGACCACCGTACGACGTACCGACGCCGGGATGACCGTGGCGACCGACGTCGACGGCGATGGTGTGACGGACAAGTTCACGGCGTTCGGACGTGACGGGCAGTACCGATCCTGGGAAATTTTTCGAGAAGCGAACGGTATCGGTCGGGGCGAAATGACCGAATCGGGTGAGCTGTAGTCGGTCTGCCCTGAGCGGACGTCGCCGCTGGTAGACGCCTTCTTGCGCGGATCTTTCCCTATCTGAATCGGTCCTGTGACTAATCGGACAACACCCTGTTTCCGGATTTACGTCGCTCGGCGTTAACCTGAGTACCAGGACACCCGGCGCTCGACGCTCGGCTTGCTGTACCCGTTACGATGGTGTACTGCGGCTCGAACGGTCGAGCAGCGCCCCGCCGAGAGGGGAAAACCGAGATCTGCTCGCGCATGTTTTGCCCACAGTGATCGTGCGAGTACTTCCCGGTTCCGGCTCACCCCAGGAGAGTTAGATGACCTCAGCGACCATTCCCGGTTTGAGCGGCACCGACAATGTGCCGACTCGACACAAAGAACTGCTCGCCTGGGTTGCCCAGGTAGCCGAACTGACCGAACCGGAATCCGTGGTGTTCGCTGACGGATCCGACGCTGAATGGGAGCGCCTGACCAACAAGCTGGTCGAGGCAGGCACCTTCACTCGTCTCAACGACGAGAAGAAGCCCAACTCGTTCCTCGGCAACTCCGACCCGTCGGACGTCGCTCGCGTCGAGTCGCGCACGTACATCTGTTCCAAGGAAGAGATCGACGCCGGTCCCACCAACAACTGGATGGAACCGTCCGAGATGCGGACGCTCATGTCCGATCTCTATCGCGGCTGCATGCGCGGACGCACCATGTACGTCGTGCCGTTCTGCATGGGCCCGCTCGATGCGGCCGACCCCAAGTTGGGCGTCGAGCTCACCGACTCGGAGTACGTCGTCGTCTCGATGCGCGTCATGACCCGCATGGGCCAGGCCGCCCTCGACAAGATCGGTGACGACGGGTTCTACGTCAAGGCGCTGCACTCGCTCGGCGCTCCGCTCGCCGAGGGTCAGGCCGATGTGCCGTGGCCGTGCAACGACACCAAATACATCACGCACTTCCCCGAGGATCGCGAGATCTGGAGCTACGGATCCGGCTACGGCGGCAACGCCCTGCTCGGCAAGAAGTGCTACTCGCTTCGCATCGCGTCGGCGATGGCCCACGACGAGGGCTGGCTCGCCGAGCACATGCTGATCCTCAAGCTGATTTCACCCGAGGACAAGGCGTACTACATTGCCGCGGCGTTCCCGTCCGCGTGTGGCAAGACCAACCTCGCGATGATCCAGCCCACCATCCCGGGCTGGCGCGCCGAGACCATCGGTGACGACATCGCGTGGATGCGTTTCGGTGAGGACGGCCGCCTCTACGCCGTCAACCCCGAGTACGGCTTCTTCGGCGTTGCACCGGGCACCAACTGGGACTCGAACCCCAACGCGATGAAGACCATCGACCAGGGCAACTCGGTGTTCACCAACGTCGGCATGACCGACGACGGCGACGTGTGGTGGGAGGGCCTCGAAGGCAAGCCCGACCACCTGATCGACTGGAAGGGCAACGACTGGACCCCCGAGTCCGGAACCGATGCCGCGCACCCGAACTCGCGCTACTGCGTGCCGATGGCCCAGTGCCCGTCGATGGCCCCCGAGTGGGACGACCCCAAGGGTGTGCCGATCTCGGCGATCCTGTTCGGTGGTCGTCGCAAGACCACCGTTCCGCTGGTGACCGAGGCTCGCGACTGGCAGCACGGAGTGTTCATGGGAGCCACCGTCGGCTCCGAGCAAACCGCTGCCGCCGAGGGCACCGTCGGCACCGTCCGACGCGACCCGATGGCCATGCTGCCGTTCCTCGGCTACAACGTGGGCGACTACTTCCAGCACTGGATCGACCTGGGCAAGAACGCCGACGAGTCGAAGCTGCCGAAGGTGTTCTACGTCAACTGGTTCCGTCGCGGCGACGACAAGCGCTTCCTGTGGCCCGGATTCGGTGAGAACTCGCGCGTGCTCAAGTGGATCGTCGAGCGCATCGAGCACAAGGCCGCAGGCATCGAGACCCCGATCGGTGTGGTCCCCACCGCCGAGGCACTCGACATCGACGGACTCGACACCACCGTCGAGGACGTGGCCGAGGCGCTCGCGGTGAACACCGACGAGTGGAAGGCCGAAATCCCGCTGATCCAGGAGTGGTTCGACTTCGTCGGCGAGAAGCTCCCCACCGGAATTCAGGACGAATTCGACGCCCTCAAGCAGCGCCTGGGCGCGTAGTATTCACGACACAGAACGGGGCTCACCGAGGGGTGGGCCCCGTTCTGGCTGTGTGGATATGGACGCTCAGGCAGTGAGCGCGGCCGCCCCGGCCAGGGTGCCCAGTCCACCCAACGCAGCCGGCACCACCTGCAGGCCGTCGAGGAACTTCAGGCGCGCGTGCAGCGCGATCGACTCCTGAATCGGATCCCACAGCGGCGGGCCGGCTTGGGCGAAGCCGCCACCGAGCACCACCATGCGAACGTCCACCAACGAGACAGCCGACGCGATCGCCTGACCAAGCGCCACTCCGGCGCGCTGCAACGAGGTGATGGCGATCGGCTCCCCGGCGGCCGCATCGGCGGCGAGCTCGGTTCCGGTGCTGCCGGTCCACCCCAGCTCGCGCGCCCACCGCACCGCCGACGGCCCACTCGAGACCGTTTCCACGCATCCGATGCCGCCGCACGCGCAGGGCGTCGTCGAACCGGGAACGACGATGTGGCCGATGTGTCCCGCGTTGCCGCTGGCGCCGGCGACGATCTTCCCGCCCAGCACCAACCCACCGCCGATGCCGGTCGACACCACCAGACTCAGCACGTCCGGCACCCCTACGGCCGCACCGAAGCGATGCTCACCGAGTGCCGCTGCGCTGCCGTCCATCGCGAGGCGGATGTCGGCCTCGGGGAAGATGACGGCGATGTGATCGCGCAGACCGAAACCGTTCTTCCACTCGTCGATGTTGATCGGTGCGACCGACCCGGTCTCGAGATTCACCGGACCGGAGCAGGCGACGCCGATGCGGTCGATGTGCTGTCCAGGAGCCATCCTGCGAAGCAACGAAGCGCACGCCGGCCACACCCCGGACTCGGGAGTCGGCACCGTCACCGGATCCTTCGGCCGCCCGTCGTCGCCGACGAGTGCCGCCGTCATCTTGGTGCCGCCGATGTCGAGCGCGAGTGCCGTCATCGGTCCAGATTATGTGCTCGGTGTCAGGACGAGGACGAGGTTGCTGCCCAGGAACTCTCGGAGAACGGGCACTCGCATCATCCACCATGCCCAGCGCGGATGGTAGCGCGGGAAGGCGGCCAGCAGCGTGGCGTTGGGAGTGCTTCGCGCCCAACGTAATCCGTCTGCCGCGCTGATGTCGAACAGTGATTCGCCGAATCGGTTCTTCGGTTCGTGACCAGTGGTGCGGGCGTAGCGGCGGGCTGCGTATTCGCCGCCGAGGTAATGCCAGGGTCGGGTCTCGTGACCACCGAACGGACCGAACCAGATGGTGTACGAGAGCACCGTCAACCCGCCGGGCTTGGTGACTCGCAGCATTTCCTCGGCCATGGTCCACGGCTCGCGGACGTGCTCGGCGACGTTGGAGGAGAAGCAGATGTCGACACTGTCGTCACGAAACGGCAGTGCCATCCCGGAGCCGCGCACCGAACCGGGAATCTGCAGGCCCGCCGCGTGCATCTCGGACGCGTCCGGCTCGACCGGCAGGTAGCGCGCGCAGCTCGCACCGAAGACCTCGGCGAAATATCCGGGTCCGCCGCCCACGTCCAGCACGGTCGCCGCGGACATGTCGGTGCCGGTCAGACCCCGATACAGATCGCCGATCAGCTCCACGGAATCGCGGGCCAGCGCGCCGTAGAAGATGTCGGGAGCGCTCTGTTCGTGTCCGAAGTCCTTCAGCAGACTCACCGAGCGGCGCAGTGTCGCGCGAGAGGCGAACAGACGTGTCACGGCGGAAGTCACGAAAACGAACCCTAGCGGTTACTGTGGCAGCGGTAATCGACGGCGGTCGAGACGAGCATGCGGAAATTGGGTGAAGCGGGCTGTGCGCGAGGTTCTGTTGCTGTGCTGGCGCGATACCGGGCACCCGCAGGGCGGCGGCAGTGAGCGTTACCTCGAGCAGGTGGGCGCAGGTCTGGCTCGACGCGGAGTCCGCGTCACTCTGAGGACTGCGTCGTATCCAGGAGCTCCCGCCGAGGAAATCGTCGACGGCATTCGCATCAGTCGCGGTGGTGGACGCCTGTCGGTCTATCCCCGCGCACTGGCCGCCATCGCAGCCGGACGGCTCGGTTTCGGCCCGCTCAAGGGCATCGCCCCCGACGCGGTGATCGACACCCAGAACGGCATCCCCTTCTTCTCGCGCGCCGCGCTCGGCGTTCCGGTGACGTTGCTGGTGCACCACTGCCATCGCGAGCAGTGGCCGGTCGCGGGGCCGATGATGGCCAAGCTCGGCTGGTGGCTCGAATCGACCGTGTCGCCCCGGGTCCACCGCCGCAATCAATACCTGACGGTGTCGTTGCCGTCCGCGGACGAGTTGGTCGCACTGGGCGTCGACCGCGAGCGCATTGCCGTGGTGCGCAACGGAGCCGACGAGATTCCGCAGTCGGTGCCCGAGGGCGACGAGAGCACCCGTACCGCGCACCCGTCGCTGACGGTGCTGTCCCGGTTGGTTCCGCACAAGCAGATCGAGGACGCACTCGACGTTGTTGCTGCGCTGCGCGGTCGGATCCCCGATATCCACCTCGACGTCATCGGTGGCGGCTGGTGGGAGCAGAACCTCCGCGATTACGTCGGTGAACTGGGCATCGAGCAGTACGTCACCTTCCAGGGACACGTCGACGAGGACCGCAAGCACGCCCTGCTCGGCCGGTCCTGGGTGCATGTCATGCCCTCCCGCAAGGAGGGCTGGGGTCTCGCGGTCGTCGAGGCGGCTCAGCACGGCGTGCCGACCGTCGGCTACCGAAGTTCCAAGGGCCTCACCGATTCCATCATCGACGGCGTCACCGGTGTTCTGGTGGGCGGGCTTTCCGATGGTGAAGAGGACCGCGACGTCTCCGGTCTGACCGCTGCCGTCTCGGAACTGCTGCGGGACGCCGAAGCCCGAACTCGCCTGGGCGAGAAGGCGCGAGTGCGCGCCGCGGAATTCTCCTGGGAGCAGTGCGCAGAAGGTGTCTACTCGGTGCTCGACGCGACGACGCGTGGCACGTGGTCGTCAGGTCTGGTGGGTGCGCAGCACTCGGATTCGGCCCAGCAGTCCTACCGCTAGTCCCCCGAGGAGCAGCACCGCCCAGGCGAGGTGGGCAACGATGACGGCTGTTGCCGGCCGGCTCTCGGTGAGCACGGGATCGGGCACTCGGTAGAGCGTGAGCTGGTCGTCGGAGTACACCGTGTCCAATGCATTCAGTGTTTGCTCGGATTCACCGAGTTCGCCGGGGGTGGTGTTCTCCACCAGTACCCAGCCGACACCCAACGCTTCGATCACGTTCGTGGGTTCGCCTGCGAGCAGCGCATTCTGGACCTCCGTCGCCCGCGCCCCCTCGCCCCGCACCGTGCCGCCCGCGACGATGAGCTCGCCGGTCTGCAGTACGTCCAGTGGCAGCATGCGCGGCGCGGGATCGAGAACGGGCGCACTGCCGCTGTAGGGAAAGCGGCGGAACATCCCGGCCGGAAGCACCGCGACATCGCCGTCGCTGCCCTGCAATTCGGCTGCGACCGCCTGCCAGGACGCCGGATACGCCACAGGCCGCATCGAGTTCCCGACGCCCCAGCCCAGGTCGGGTAGTGCGATCAGCAGGGCCAATATCGCAACTGCGCTACCGAATCGGGTGCGCTGGACCGCGCTCAGCGCGGTTGGTTGCACCGGATTCGGTCGACGCCGGGGAGAAAACGCAGCTGCGGCGGCCAACACGTAGAGGGGCATCGCCAGCGCCACCCACTTCTGGGAGTCGCGGAGTAGACCGGCACCGGGCACCGTCTCGCCGAGCGCCCTGGCCACTGCCAAACCAGGTTCCGTCGCTGCCAGCGCTGGTACTGCGATGGCAAGCAGGGCAACAACACCGAGCCCCACGATCACCGGATTCCTTCGACGCCTGATCAACGGACGCACACCGAACGCGACAACGGTCAACAGCAGTGCCGTGCCCACGAACGCGAACATGCTTGTGCGAGAGACGGGTACAGCATCGGAATTCCAGATTCCACCGAGACCGGCGAGGCTGCCGAGGGTGCCGAGACCCGGCTCGGCCCGCGCCGCGAACGCCGCCCAACCCGCCGGATCCGCCTGCTCGACGCCACCGCCGGACACCGCCGTCGCCACCAGCCACGGCGCCGACGCCACCGCCGCCAGTCCGACGGCACCGACCACGCGCAGGCCGCGTCGGGCACCCCCGGGGAGGGCGAGGACCACCAGGGCGATGGTTGCGGCGAGCAGCGCGCCGGTGGGGGTGAGTCCGGCGGCAGCGAGACAGGCTGCGAGCGCGCACCAGGACCGGCCCTCTCGGACCGCGAGTGCAGCGACGACCGTCCACGGGAGGGCGGCGTAGCCGACGAGCAGGCTCCAGTGCCCCTGCAGCAGTCGTTCGGCGACGTACGGGTTCCACACGGCCACCGTCGATGCCACGAGCAGCGCGGGTAGTGGGGCTGTCGGAAGCATTGTTCGTGCCATCACCGCTGCACCCCACCCGGTCAGCCACAGGGCCAGCAGCAGAATGGTCTTGACGACCCCGCCACCGTCGAACACCGTCGACAGCGCGGCGATAACGGCGTCCTGCGGTACTGCCCTCGCGGCCGCGTCGGCGATTCCCCAGGCGGAGTCGGTGAAGTAGGAACGGGGAGTGCTGACGGCGTCGCGCAGCAGGAGATAACCGGGACCGAGCAGCGGGCCGACAATCGCTACTGCGAGCAGCAGGCTGTAGAGCGGCGGTGTCCACCTCGACCTCGACCACGCCATGATCGGCACCCTATACCGTGGGCTCATGTCTTTCCGTGCCTCGTCCGAGGCAGAGCACACCGCGGGTGCGTCGGTCGCCGGGATGGGGATGGTGACGGCGGGTTCGATGTTCGCGAACGTTGCGGCGTATCTGCTGCAGGTTCTGGCGAGCCGGATGCTCGGCGTCGAGGGCTACGGAGAATTCGCGAGTCTGCTTGCTGCGCAATTGGTTCTCGCGGTTCCGGCGTTGGCGTTGCAGTCCGTCGTTGCGCGTGAAGTGGTGCGCGGGCGCAGTTCTCGTGAACTGCGAACAGTGGGGTATCGATGCGCGGCGGTGGTGGGGGTGCTCGCTCTGGCACTGGCACCCGCACTGTCCGCGGCCATGGACATCTCGATGGCGGCGACCGTGTCCGCGGTCATCGCTGCGCCGGTGCTGGTGCTGCTGGCCGCCGAACAAGGGTTGTTGCAGGGGCGGGGGCGCTTCGGTGCTCTGAGTCTCGTGCTGGCTGCGGCCGGTTTCGGCAAGGTTGCACCTGCAGTGGTGGTGCTCGCACTCGGCGGCGGGCCCGGTGCGGTCCTCCTGGCGACGGCTGTCGGGATCGGTGCGGTGGCCATCGGCGCGCGATGGACGGCCGGGGTGCCGGTGAACTCGGTGTCGGAAACCAAGGTCACCGTTCTGGCCGTGCTGCAGGCGTCTCAGGTGCAGTTGGTGCTGATCGCGATGTCGGCGCTGGATTTGGTTCTTGCTCGCACTCTGCTCAGTAGCAACGAGGCCGGGCTGTACGCCGTCGGGGCCGTTGCGTCAAAGGCAGCGTTCTGGTTGCCGCAGGCCGTCGGCGTCGTGCTGTACCCACGGATGGCGAATCCTCTGCATTCTGCTGCCGCGGTGAGATCGGCGCTGGCCGTGGTCGCGGGGCTCGGTACGGTTCTGGTGATCGGCGGTGCACTGGCGTCGCCGTTGCTGCCGTTGGTGGTGGGCGATACGTATTCCGGTGTGCAGAACTACGTCTGGCTGTTCGTGCTGCAGGGCGCGTGCCTGGCGGTGCTGCAGAGCGCTCTGCTGTGGGCCATCGCAGGCGAACGCACCCACATTGCTCTTGTCGCTTGGTTCGCCCTCGCCGCCGAGGTGTTGCTGCTGCTGTTCGTTGCGTCGACTCTCGCGCAATTCGTCGTCGTCGCCGCAGCGACCGCAGCGGTGACAATGGTGGTGGTGTGTGGACTGGTGTTGTGGGGAAACGTCATCATTCGGCGGCGGGCCTGATCTCGCTGAGGATCTCGAAGTCGACCTCGCCAGCCAGCGCCAGGTAGATCGGTTGCGCCACATGGCCGTTGGACAGCGAGAGCCGCCCGCGGGCCCCGGTGAACGATACCGAATCGGAGATCGATTCGATGACGCCGACGTCGACGGTGCCTGCCCTGTTCACCAGTGCGCCCAGCAATTTGATGCCTTCGTAGCAGGATTGACCCAGAGCACCGACGATCGGCGCATCGACCCCGAACGCCCGGGCGAAACGAGCGGAGAACCCCAAACTGTCCTCGGTGGCCAGTGTTTCGAAGTATCCCGACGCCACGTAGAGCCCGTGTGTACTGTCTCCGCCGGCCGCGATCAACATGTTCTCGTCCATCAACGGACTGAGCCGAACACATCGCGCGTCGAGCCCTGCCGCAGCGAACTGCTGATGGAAGTACACGGCGTCGTCGCCGAGGAGGAGAACGACGGCACCGTCGGCTCCGGACCGTTCCAACGCGGCAACGGAGGTGGCGAAGTCGGTGCTGCCCACCGGCCGGAATTCGGCATGCACCACGCGCGCCCCGAGCTCCCGGAGGCGGGAGGCAGCGATGGCTGCGCTCTTGCGTGGCCAGACATAGTCGTTTCCGACGATCGCCCAGCGTCTGCGTCCGAATTCGCGGACCAGGAAGTCGAGTGCAGGCACGAGTTGGTTGGTCGCAGTCTCGCCGGTGATGTACAGGCCCGGATAGCGGTCTCCGCCCTCGTACAGGGACGTGTATACATACGGAATTCGGTTGACGGTCACCGGAATCACGGCTCTTCGTACCGCCGAGGTGTGCATTCCCGCGACTGCGTCCAGGGCGCCTGTATCCAGCAGGGTCGCCACCTCTCGGGCCACGGCGGCGGGGTCGCGGCCACCGTCGATCGAGATCAGCTCGACGCGGCGGCCCAGAACTCCGTCCGCGGCGTTGAGTTCGTCCCTGGCCAACTGTGCCGACAGTTCACTCGACGGTCCGACCAGGCCGAACGGTCCGGACATTGGAAAGACCAAACCGACGCGAAACGTGCCGAACCGATCGCTGTTCATCGTGCTGTCCGTCCGATCCGTGTCGATTCGCTGCTCGCTTCGCCCTAGAATCGCTGAGGAAGACTGTAGCGCCGTGGCAAGGTAAGAGCAGAGGGGCATGATCGCGTGAATCACGACGAGGCTGGTTCGGCTGCTCGTTTGCTCACGGTGGTCGAGCGCGCCGTCTCGGATCGGTTGCGCGGTGCGCTCGTCCCGTGGGAACTCGATCTCGAAGAGTGGCGAGTGTTGTCGTTGCTCTCCGACGGCGAGGGCCACACGATGGCCGAAACCGCAGAGTTCGCCTTGCTCGCGCCCCCGACACTGACCAAAGCCGTCAATCGGCTGGTCTCCAACAATCTCGTGCACCGTCGCACCGGCACGGTCGATCGTCGTCAGGTGCTCATACGACTGACCGCGCGCGGGCGGGCCAAGTACGACGAGGCTGCCCCGGTCATGGAAGACGTTGCAGCGGCCGTGTTCGCGTCCGAGTCGGACCGTGAGCAATTGCAATCCCTGCTGCGCTCGCTCGAGGCCACTGCGAAGGCGTCCTCGCTCGCTCACTGAGCGCTCCCTGTTCCGGCTGTGCCCCTTTGTGTGCTGCCCTCTGCGTGGTCGTGAACTTTCGTGATCTCCAATTAACATGTTTCACGTTGCAATAGTGTCCACGGAAAGTATTGTTTCGATGCAGCGCAATCAGCGCTCTTGCCGCGAACCGAAGTGGACACACGTTCATGAACATGAAGAAGTACTTCGAGGGGCCTGCAACCAGCCTCGACGACCAGATCGAAAGCTACGCAACCTCTCGTGTTCCCGACGATCAACGCTGGCGACGGCCGGCGATCCTGCTGGTCCTCACCGGCAACGTCACCGCGATGTTCTGGTTCGCCCTCGGTGGTCAGATCGGCTTCCTGGTGGGGTGGCCGATGTTCTTGATCCCCGTCGCGTACATGGTGATCGGCGCAACGCTCGTCGGCAGCCTGATCATGCGGATCGCCAGCCAGGAGGGCCTGTCGCTCCCTTTGCTCACTCGCGGGCTCGGGTTCGGCACCAAAGGCTCGGCCGTGGCATCGCTCGTCTACGCCGTGAACTACGTCTTCTACTTCATCTTCGAGGGCAGCATCGTCTCGCACGGCCTCAGTGAACTGGCCGGAATCGACATCAATTCTGCTTGGGCCACAGTCGTATTCGCGCTGGTAGCCCTGGTTGCGCTGTTCTTCTCCTGGCGCGGGATGCACTCGATGAACATTCTGCAGCGGTTCGGTATGCCGATCTTCCTCATTCTGTTCGCCATCGGTATGTACATGCTCGCCAGCGGATACGTTCTGGTGGGTCCCGGTCAGTGGGAGGCCACCGGCGGGCTCACCGCCACCGCGATGTGGCAGGCATTCAGTCTCGCCAACGGGCAGGTCGTGTTCCAGGCGCTCATCGCCACCGATTACGGACGGTTCGTCAAGAAGAGCGTCAGCTACGTCGGCACCGCAGGATTGATGCTCGCCGAGCTGCTGATGATCGTCGTCGTGATGATTCTCGGCGTCTTCCTCGGCTTCACCATGTTGCGTCACTTCACCGGAAGTACTGCGACACCCGAACTTTCGGCCACCGATCCGGGACTCTACTTCGCTGTCGTGATGGGACTGCTCGGAGTGATCTTCGCCGTCGTGACCCAGGTTCGCATCAACGTGATGAACCTGTACTCGGGTTCCCTTGCCCTGTCCAATGCCTGGGACGTGCTCTCGCCCCGCAAGGTCGGACGCCAATGGTGGATGGTGGCGCTGCTCGTCGTCGGCGTGCTCTGCTACCCGGTCAACATCCTGCAATACACCGACAAGTTCCTGGCCGTCACCGGGATCATGACCAACACCTGGATCTTCATTCTGCTCGCCGACTACTTCGTCTGCAGGCGGATGCTCGGCCTCGCTCCGCGAAACAACATCGAGTTTCGCGAAGGCCGAGTGCGTAATTGGAACCCCTGCGGAATCTTCGCCATGGCAGCAGGCGTGGCCGTGGGTGGCCTTGGTGTGTTCGGTCTCTACCCGTCCTACTACGCCTCGTTCATTGCGATGATCCTCGGACCGATCATCTATATCCCGCTCACCATGGCAACACGAGGGAAGTACTACGAACCGCCGGTCTCCGCCGAAGCTCCGGCAACCGAAAGGACCTTAGCGTCATGACATTCACCGCAGCTGCCGTCCAGTTCGAGCCCACGTTGTTTGCCAAGGACGCGAACATAGCTGCCCTGGCGGACCTGGTCGACAGGGCCGCCGCCGATGGGGCCGAGCTGATCACCACACCCGAAATGGCCACCACCGGTTACTGTTTCCACGATCCCGAGGAAGCAGCGACCGTCGTCGAACAGATTCCGGGGCCAACCACCGATACGTTCGTCGAGATTGCCGCCAGGCGTGACTGCTACATCGTGCTGGGCATGCCCGAGGTCGATCCGACGAGTGGATTGTTCTACAACAGTGCAGTTCTCGTCGGACCGGAGGGAATCGTCG
Source organism: Rhodococcus sp. 06-462-5 (assembly GCF_002258315.1). Classification (GTDB taxonomy): domain Bacteria; phylum Actinomycetota; class Actinomycetes; order Mycobacteriales; family Mycobacteriaceae; genus Rhodococcoides. The sequence continues at coordinate 109,425 of NZ_NOYD01000051.1, forward strand.
GAACCCATCGCAAGACCCACCCGTACATCGCCGAACCCAAATGGGCGGCACCGGGTAACCTGGGCCATCAGGTGTTCGAGACCCGCCTCGGCCGAATCGCGATGCTGATCTGCATGGATTTGCACTTCGTCGAGACTGCTCGGGTGGTCGCCCTGCAAGGGGCAGACGTGATCTGCCACATCAGCAACTGGCTCGCCGAACGCACTCCGGCACCGTATTGGATCAGCCGAGCCTTCGAGAACAACTGCTACATCATCGAGAGCAATCGATGGGGACTCGAACGGACTGTCCAATTCAGTGGCGGCACATGCATCATCGAGCCCGACGGAACCGTCACCGGTCGAATCGACGTCGGCAACGGCATCGTCGCAGGCGAGATCGACGTTCGACGCACCCGCGAGTTGGGTCAGACGCGTCGACCGGACCTGTACCGCGAGCTGCAGAAGAACACGTACAGCTGGAACCCTCTCGACTTCTTCACCCTGTACGGCCACTCGCCGCTTCCCGCGGGTGGCACGTCTGCTGTGAGCGTGGTGCAATGCACGCCGAGTGCCTCGATCGAGAGCAACCTTGCCGAGATCGGGGCCAGGGTTCGACAAGTAGCCGGTGCAACCGAGCTCGTCGTATTCCCTGAGCTGTCGATCACCGGTCCCGTCTCAGCGGATCGACCACCCCGCGACGTCGCCGAAGCCCTCGACGGACCCTCGCTCACTCGGGTCGCCGACCTCGCGGTCCGGCACGGCCTGTCCATCGTCGTCGGGATCGCAGAGCGTGACACCGTCGACGACCGGGTGTACAACTCCGCCGTCCTGCTCGGAACCGACGGGGTCCGTACGTCCTACCGACAGATACACCTGTCCACGGAGCACGCTCCGCTTTTCGACGCCGGCGACACCTGGACGGTCGTCGATCTTCCTCTGGGACGAGTCGGGCTTCTCATCGGCAACGATGCGCTGCTGCCGGAATCGGGGCGAGTACTCGCATTGCGTGGTTGCGACC
>NZ_NOYD01000023.1:0-100484 GCF_002258315.1 Rhodococcus sp. 06-462-5
ACCGGCGCGGATCAGCTGGTCGGCCAGTGCGATGGCGTCGACTCCGGACAGGCACACCTTGTTGATCGTCAGGGCAGGCACGGTCATCGGAATACCCGCGGCAACCGCAGCCTGACGGGCCGGAATCTGGCCGGCGCCAGCGGTGAGAACCTGGCCCATGATGACGTAGTCGACCTGATCCGGCGCGACACCGGCCTTCTCGAGTGCACCCTTGATGGCGATGCCGCCGAGGTCCGATCCCGAGAAGTCCTTCAGGGCACCCGAAAAACGCCCCACGGGTGTGCGAGCACCGGCAACGATGACGGATACCGTCATGACTGTTTCACCTTCGATTCGATTCTGTTGCGGCGAGGACAGTCGTGACTGTCCATCTGGCGATCGCCCGGCCGTGCTCGGAAAGATAACTGCACAAAGCTTTTTGAGGCAAGGCGGAGACCAAGAGTGCTCATGAAGCGAAAAATCTCAGGCAAAGTGTTCGCTGAATGGACACTGGCATCACCTCTATCTGGTCACGGCCGACCGAATCGGTGTTCGGGCAGTCCACGCACACCGAGCCCCGTGACAGCGAAGAGAGAACCTCGCAGTTGCCCGTCGCCAGGGAAGCGGGGAAGCGGCGGGCGGGCCATCGAAGTGACATAGAGAATGTCGAGTTCGGGCCCGCCGAACATGACACTGGTGGGCTTGAGGACGGGGAATTCCAGCGTCCGATCCAGAGATCCGTCCGGCGCATAACGCGCGATCTTGCCGCCGTACACCATCGCCTGCCAGAGAAATCCCTCCGAATCGACGGTCGCTCCGTCTGCTGCACCGCCGTACGATGTGTCGACTGTCGCGAAGGTTCGCCGATCGGTCGCCGCACCTGTCGAGACGTCGTAGTCGTAAGCCCAAATTTCCCCCGACCAGGTGTCGGAAAAGTACAGCGTCGTGCCGTCGGGGCTGAAGCACGGACCATTGGAGACGATGATGCCGTCGTCCAGGACTCTGAGGCCTTCGTCTTCGCTGTAGCTGTACAGCTTCGCCGATGGTGTTCGTTCGTCGGAGTTCAACGATCCGAATATGAATCGTCCTGCGGCATCGGCAATTCCGTCGTTGAATCGGTTGTCGGGTAGGTCTGTCTCGATATTTATCAGTGACTCCAACCCGCCACTCGCGAAGTCGAGATGCGAGAGTCCGTTCTGGAGAGCGACAATTGCACCGTCGCCGCCACGGGTGAGAGCCAGCGACCCGATACGCTCACCGACCTCCCATGCTCGAATGCCGTTTCCCTCGGCGTCCGAACGGAAGATTCGTCCGTCCATGCTGTCTATCCAATACAGGCTCTGCTGCTGTTGATCCCACAACGGCCCTTCTCCGAGCGTTGTCTTCACATCGACAAGCACGTCGATGCTGTATCCGGGCGTAGAGGCGCGCAGCGCACCATTCTCGGGCATACCGATCTCCGATTCTGTGGGAATATAATTCGCGCTCAGGCGCGCAGCTTGGGAGTTCTGGAATTGAACATCAGTAACACGAGCAGAATCAGGCCGGTGACGATCTGCCGCAACGCATTTCCGACTCCCACGGTAAGCAAGAACGTCGTCAGGACTTGCAGAGCTATGGCTCCGGCCGCGGTACGAAGCACGTTCCCGTCGCCGCCTGCCAACGCGGCTCCGCCGATGACGGCGGCCGAGATCGTCAGGATCTGATAGTCGGCACCGAGGCTCAGATTGGCAGTACCGGCATAGCCGAGGAGCAGAATCCCAGCGAGCCCCGCCAGCATGCCTGCGGCGACGAAGGCTGTGACGACCACTCGGCGCACGGGAATTCCGGAAAGCCTCGCGGCCTCGCGGTTCGCGCCGACGAGGAGAAGTTGCTGCCCGAACCTGCTGCGTTTCATGAACAGCGCCAGAAGACCGACGACCACTATTGCGATGACGGTCACGGGTCTGACTCCGCCGATACTTGTGGATGAAAGGTTCAGCAGCGCAGAGGGGACCGATCCGGCGGGAGTCCCACCCTGTGCGATGGCAAACGTCGCGCCGCTTGCGATGACGAGCGTGCCGAGAGTGACGACCAACGCCGGCAGCCGAAACACGGTGACGATGAGGCCGTTCAAGAGTCCGAAAACACCGCCGAGCACGAGCACGACAATCACGGCCACGGTCAGCATGGAGCTGCCGCCCGACATCACCATGTACCCGACCACAGCCGTCAGCGACATGACTGCACCGATAGACAGGTCGATACCGAAATCACCACCGATGATCACCAGGGTCTGACCTGCCGCTGCTATGGCCAGAATTGCCGCCACAGCAACAATGTCGTTGAGGTTCTCCCACGTGGCGTAACCAGGGGAGAGCACACCTCCGAGTACGAAGAGAAGTACCGAGGTTGCCACTGCCGGAAGCCATGCGGCCCGGCGTAAACGGGTTCTCGCGGTAGGTCTGCCGACAGACTCCGGGGCCGCGATCGGCGACTCGTCCGTGTCTGAAATGCGAACAGTCATCGTCTCAAACCTTCCTGCGTTGCGCGGTGCGAGCGGTCGAAGCCAGGGCCAGGACGATCACGATTCCGGATGCGAGTTGTTGATAGTAAGTAGGAATGTCGAGGGCGTCGATGAGCACGCCGACCAGACCCAATGTTGCCGCGCCGAACAGGGGACCGATGGGTTCTGCTCGCCCGCCTTTGAGTGCGGCTCCGCCGAGTACTGCGCCTGCTATCGCGTTGAGTGTGAACGTCACGCCGACTGTGGGGTCGGCGGAAGCGACGGACAGCGTGAACAAGACTCCGGCGATCCCCGCAAAGACTCCCGACGTAGTGAATGCGGCGATAGTGACCCATGACACGCGGATGCGCGCGGAATATGCACGTGTCCGATCGGACCCTACAGCTCGCATGAGCACGCCCAGAGGGGATTTCGACAGCACCAGGCTGACCACCACGATCGTTGCAATTGCTACGAGTGGGAGGGACAGCAGGTGGGGTGCGCCGTAGTTGCCCACTGCGTCGGGGCTGACCCGACCTCCAGGTTTGGGGAAGAACCACAGCCCGAGCCCCGTCGCGACGAAGCCGCTGGCGAGGGTGGCCAGTAGTGGTTGCAACCTCACTACTGCGACCAAGATGCCGTTCAGAAGTCCAAATATCGCTGTCACGACGATGGCGAGCGTCGCTGCGACACCGAACGGAAGACCTTGTGTACACACGCCTTCGGTAGAGCAGGACGCGGCAGCACCACTCGGTCCTGCCGAAAACAGTTGCCACCCGACCGACCCGAGTAGGACTGTCAAGATATTTGCGAACCCCATCATCGGCCCGATCGAGAGATCGATACTGCCGACGAGCATGACGAAGCTGACTCCGATCGCAAGACAGATCGTGGGTGCGAAGATCGACAGGAATCCAGACAATGAAGGCGCAGTGAGGAACGCGGGTCGCAGAACGGTGCAGACCACGAGGACAGCACCGAACAACGCGATAATCGGTGTTCCGGGCCAGCGCAGGACTACCGTCCGAATCTGTGCCGCCGGAGGCTTGGTGCTGCCGGACGGCAGTGACTCGCTGCTCACCGGCGGATTGGTCGTCGTCACAGCAAGGCTGCCTTTCCGGAGGAGTTCGTGGAGGTGCCGCTGCGGACGGATGCGTCTGCGATCTGCTGTTCGGTTACGGAGTCACCGGTCAGTTCCTGCACGATCTGCCCGCGATACACAATGAGCACGCGGTCGCAGATCTCGGCGAGCTCGTGATCGTCGCTCGACGTCAGGACAACACCCGCACCGGCATCGGCGATCTTTCTCAGCAGCCGGTGTATCTCACGTCTCGCTCCGATGTCGACCCCACGCGTCGGGTCGTCGGCCACGAGAACGAGGGGCGACATGGTGAGCCAGCGGCCCAGGATTACTTTCTGTTGTTGGCCCCCGGACAGGCCGGACATCATTGCTCGTCTGTGGGACTTCGGAAGTCTCAAGGTCTCCAACATCGCACCGATGTCGATAGAACGTCGCTGGGTAAGCGAGACCGAACGCGCGTTCTCGTCTACGTTTCGCACTCCGAAGGACATCTCACGATCTCGCTCACCCGATACGAAACCTACTCCACAGGAAACGAATTCATTGACTTTACCCGAGTTCATGCTCTTCGTGCCGACCAGAATTCGGCCGGTCGCCCGGCTGGTACCGGCGAGTGCTCGGAGCATCTCGCCCTGGCCTTGCCCGCTGAGACCGGCTACTCCGAGAATCTCCCCGGCCCTCGAGTGCACCGATACCGGGCCGGCTGCACCGTCCACGAGCAGATCCTCGGCCGAAAGCACTGTCGCACCGGCACCGGTCGACGCGCGAACCGTCCGACGACGGTCGCCTTCGTTCTGCTTTTCGCCGGTCATCGCAGTGACAAGATCCTCGATGGTGAGAGTCTTCAGAGACCCATCGAGTACGACGCGTCCGCTGCGTAGGACTGTCGCGACGTCGCAGAATCGTTCGACCTCTTCGAGTCGATGGGAAACGAAAAGTATTCCGGCACCGTCATCTGCCAGTTCTCGGATGATGTCGCCGACCAAGTCCACCTGGTGCGCGCGCAGTGAGGCGGTGAGTTCGTCGAACACCACGTATCGGGGGCGGGTGCCGAGCACACGAGCCAACTCCACCAAAGACCGTTGTTCGAGGTCCAGATCCCGGACTCGTTCGCCGAGGATGTCCTCGTTCAGTGACACCCGTTCGAGCGATTCGGCGAGGAGGGATCGATGCCTGTTCGGAGCCGAAAAGATCCCGAACCGCCGAGGTAAGCGGGTGACACCGAGATTTTCCGCGACCGTCAGATCGCCTGCCAGGGCGACCTCCTGGTACGTCGCCGCGATGCCGAGTGTCGATGCGTCGCGAGGTCCGTTGATCGAGACGGGAGCTCCGTCGATGGAAATACCCCCTGTGGACGGCGCCGTGACTCCCGTGAGGATCTTCGACATCGTGCTCTTGCCTGATCCGTTGCCGCCCAACAAGGCTCGCACTTCACCCGACTCGAGGGTGATGTCGGCACCTTTGAGGGCGCGTACCTGCCCGTAGTCTTTCGTGATTGCATTCGCGAACAGGGTCATGCGAAGTAGTCCTCGATCTGCTCGGGTGACATGGGTGCTTCGAGGGTGTAGCTGTCGGGTTTGCCGTCCACTCGCTTCAGCGCTTCCTCCAAGCTGATCACCTCGGTGCCCTCTGGCGTCCACGCACCGCGCGAGCCGTCCCTGGTGATCGCGAGCGAGGGAAAGAGCAATACCGCGTTGCGTAGATCCTCGCGTTCGGGGTTGGGCGAGATCGAGCTGTCCTTCAGCGTCCGACCTGAGACGAGGCGGACCGCGAACTCCATGGAATCGGCTCCATAAGTAGGGGAGTAGGGAACACCGATGGACACCAGGTCCGGTAAGGCCGACCACGCTCGGAGAAAACCTGCGGTGTAATCCCCGGTCATGACGCGGGGCAACGGTCGCCCTGAGGATTGGAACGCGCGTATGACACCTTCGGTCATGACGTCCTGCATCAGAACGCCGTCTATTTGTGTCTGAGTAGCAAGCACATTCGCCATTGCCGTGCGGGCGCGGGCCGGATCCCAGAATCCGGGGACCGATGCGACGACTTCGATGCCAGGAGCTGTGTTCAGCACTTCCTGCGCTGCCTTGATTCTTTGCACGTCGGCAGTCGAGCCCGGGACTCCGGTCACCATGACAATTTTGCCCTGGCCACCGAGTTGCTCGACCAGCCAGGTGGTCTGCATCTTCCACCAGGTGTAGTTGTCGCCGACAACGTTCAAAGCGTCCTCGGTCGGAGCCGGGTCGGTCGAGACGATCACCAGCGCACCTGCCGCTTTGAGTCTCGGAATGATGGCCTGAACCGAACCGGCCGAGACGGGGTCGATGAGAACGACGTCGAGATCGGCGGTCAGGAAGTTGTTCAGTTGGCTGATCTGTTGGGTGATGTCGTTGGAACTGTTGACGACTCGAAGATCTGCGATGATGTTCGACGCCTTCATCGCATCGCCCTTGGCTTCGATGTTGGCGACGAACTGGCCACGCCAAGAGTTTCCTATGACGCTGTTGGAGTAGCCGATTCGCAGTTTTCCGGCCTCGGTGGTTGCGCTGCGACCTGGCGAACAGCCGGCGAGGAAACTTGCTACAGCTGCCGCGGCTCCACCCTGCAGCAGAATGCGCCGCGAGATTGCAGCACTGGTGTCCATCGAAGTCCTTCCAAGAAAACGCTCGCCGGCCGCAAATGTGACCGATCCCACGTTCTGACGACCGAACTGTATGCAGGGTCGAAATCGTTAAGCAACGATAAGTTGTGATTTGGACCACTGCCGAGGGTTTGTGCGGTCTCCGTCGCGATTGATGTAGTCCGACACAGCCTGGCGAAGGCGGTCGGACCTGGCGCTTCGGAGTCGGGGATCGCTGGTCCTCTACTACGTATCGGCGGCAGAGAGGTTGGTGAATGCTGCAGGGTCGAACGTAAAATACTACAGCACAATCGAATTCGGGAACACGCGCCACTCGATCAGGCTGTCTCAGCGAAGGGTGAACTGCGTTCCTCTGAGCGCAGGTGCACCCGCGGCGGTTGCCCAAGAGGAGACGTCCTCGTGTGCGATTCCGGTGGCCCAGGCGTTGATGAAGGCCAAGGTCTGTTGCTCGGTACCGAGCCTGCGTGCGAGGCCGGTACCGGGGGGAGTTGCGGTGACGACAGTCCAGGAACGGTTCGTACTCGGACTCGGCGCACATACTTCGCAAGGTATATGTCGGTACGTCACCAACACAGTGATATATATTGAGATGACGCACTTCGCGACCGTTTGGAAGGGATGGCTTTCGTCATGAACAATCGCGAGTTCGGTTCCGAGGCGGTGCTTCGATGATGGGTGACCGGCGGGTGGCAGTGGTGACCGGCGGTGCCGGCGCGATCGGGGGCGCAATCGTGGCTGCGTTGCAAAACTCGGGACACCGCACGGTGGTCTTCGACCGGGGAGGTGACGAGGACGGTGGCATCGCTGTCGATCTCTCCTCGGAGTCTTCGGCCAGGGACGCGGCCAGCAGGGTTCTCGAACGCGAAGGGCGTGTCGATGTGTTTGTGCACTGCGCCGGTGCCTTCGATCAGGCGGCCGTCGCCGACATCACGGTCGATACCTTTCGTCACGTGCAGGCGGTGAACGTCGAGTCCACATTCTGGCTGACGCAGGAATTCTCTCCCGGCATGGCCGAACGTGGATTCGGTCGGATCATCCTGATCACCTCGAACACCGTGTTCGATCCTCCCGATCCCGTTCTGTTGCCGTACATCACCAGCAAGGCGGCGCAGATCGGTCAGATGAGAGTGCTGGCAAGGACTTTGGGTTCGTCGAAGATCTCGGTCTCGGCGGTGGCTCCGGGGTTGACGGACACTCCCGGCGCTCGTACGGTCAACTCCGACGAGCAGTTCGCCGATGTCGTGGGTCGTCAGGCGCTGGCGCGTCCACTCGTCCCGGAAGACACCGCAGCCGCGGTCGCCTTCCTCGCGTCCGATGGAGGCGAGGCGCTGACCGGACAGGTCCTGGTCGTCGACGGGGGGAACGTGATGAATTGAATCGGAACAGCGGAACAAACTCGGACATATCTGTAGTTGTGTCGATGACACAATGTTAGCTTCTGTTGGACCAAAACAAACCAATCGAGGAGAAAATTCATGAGTGATACTCTGACCGCCGAACAGATGGCGCAGCGTTCGCTGAACGCATTTCTGGCCAAGGACATGAAGTTGTGGACGGATCTGTGCACGGACGACGTCGTGGCGGAATTCCCCTTTGCACCGGAGGGCTCTCCCAAGCGCATCGAGGGCCGGGAGGCGCTGTTCGAGTATTTGCGCGGATACCCGGACTTGATCGACGTACAGAACCTGCCGACGACCACGATCTACACCACCGAGGACCCGAACCTCGCCATCGTGGAGTGGAGCGTGGAGGGCAAGGTCGTCACCAGCGGAAACCCGTACAACATGGAGTACGCCACCTTCATAACCTTCCGTGACGGATTGGTGGCCAATTACCGCGAGTACTGGAACCCGCAAGTCTTCCTGGCGGCGCTCGGCGGCGAGCGCTTCTGATGTCCGAGGACAGGCCCCCCACGGTCGGCATCCTGGGAGCGGGCGCTCTGGGTTCCAATATCGCTCGGGGCTTGTCCGCGCGTGGGATTCGCACGACGATCTCGAACAGTCGAGGTCCGCAGTCGCTGGCTCCGCTCGTCGAAGAGTTGGGCCCCTCGGTCACGGCGGTGACCACGGCCGAGGCTGCGAGAGCCGACATCGTCGTGCTGGCTGTCCGGTGGGTCGATGCACCTTCTGTTCTAGGCTCGCTTCCTCGATGGGGTGGGCGAATTCTGATCGACGGCACCAATGCTGTGGAGTTCCTCGCGCCGGGATCGCCGGGCACCATGGACCCCGACAATCCGCTGGCCGGATACGGTTTGAAGGTTGTCGATCTGAACGGCGAACTGTCCTCTCGTGTCATCAGTGGGTTGGCACCGGGCAGCAAGGTTGTTCGTGCATTTCAACACCTCGACATCTCCCTTCTGTCCGATCCCGAGACACCCCACGGACGTCGCGTGTTGTTCTACTCCGGTGATGATTCCGAAGCCCGGGCGTCGGTCGGTCGGTTGATCGAAAGGATGGGCTTTCACGGCGTCGATCTTGGAGGACTCGATGTCGGAGCCCACCTCACTCAGGTACCCACCGGTTCGCTCGCGAGGACCGAATTCTTTGCCCGATGACCGTTCACACCACACACGACCACAGGAGTTGGAAAAATGGCCGATCTCAAGATTGCAGTGATTCTCGGCAGTACCCGTCCGGGTAGAAATGGTAAGGCGGTTGCTGACTGGGTGCTCGCGCAGGCGACGGGCCGTACGTCCGCCGACTACGCGCTGGTGGACCTGCTCGACTTCCCGTTACCGCACTTGGACGAGGCTGCACCGGCATCCATGGGGCAGTACGCAAACGGTCACACCAAGGCGTGGGCCGCCGAAATCGCCAAGTACGACGGCTTCATCTTCGTCACCCCCGAATACAACCACTCGACGTCGGGGGTTCTGAAGAACGCCATCGATTACCTCTACGCGGAGTGGAACAACAAGGCCGCCGGTTTCGTGTCCTACGGAGGACTGGGCGGCGCCCGCGCCATTGAGCACCTGCGAGGAATCGCAAGCGAACTGCAGATCGCGCACGTACGTCAGCAGCTCAGCTTCTCGTTCTTCACCGATTTCGAGAACTTCTCCACGTTCGCACCGGAGCCCCGCCACGGTGCCGGTGCCGGTGTTCTGTTCGATCAAGTCGAGTCGTGGGCCGGTGCTCTCAAAACCGTCCGCGGATAGTCCGATACAAGAACTTCCTACCCGAAGTACTTCCTCGAAGCGGAGAGTGGAATGACAGTCGATTTCAGCGGACGGTTCGTCGGTGCCGATTTGATCGTGTTCAACGCGAAAATCACTACGCAAGATCCGGCGCGACCGGAGGCATCTGCGCTTGCTGTGAAGAGGGGGCGAATCTACTCGGTGGGCAGCGATGCGGAGATTCTCGGTCTGAAGGACGACGACACGCAAGTAATCGATGCGGACGGCAAGCGCCTGATTCCGGGAATCAACGATGCTCATATCCATGTGTTGAACGAGAGGAACTACAACTTCACCGTCAGGTGGGAAGGGGTTCCTACCCTCGAAAGAGCCCTCGACATGTTGCGCGATCAAGCAGAGAGGACGCCCGAAGGACACTGGGTCAGGGTGATCGGCGGATGGTCACCGTACCAATTCGAAGAGAACCGGCACCCGACCGTGGCCGAACTGAACGAGGCAGTGCCGAACAGGCCCGCCATCGTGCAATACGCTTACAACCGGGCCATTCTCAATGGTTTGGCCATGGAGGCATTGGGGGTCGGCACTCCGAATTTCCCGATGCTGCCCGATACGGTGCTCGAGACGGACGACCACGGGGCGTATACCGGTGTGGTGGAAGCCTTTACGTGGACATTCGTCGCGATGGAGGGCTACGCGCCTCAGCCCTCGTTCGACGAAGAGATAAGTTCGCTCATTTACGTTGTGAACGATCTCAACAGTTTTGGTGTCACGTCCGTTCTCGAAACGGGCGCGGTACTGGGGTTCCCAGAGGGACACACCTCAATAAATACGCTGGCGGTGGACAATAAACTGAACGTCCGTTTCTCGTTTGTCGATCTCGGTTTCGACCCTGCCACCGGCGATTTGGGAGTGGACCGGCACATCCACGCCGTCACTGAGAAGTCCCCGATCAGCGCCGGCGATAATATTCACCCGACCATGGTGCACGGTCACGAATACGAAGGCATGGGTGAAGAGTTCAGAGGCGACCTGCATGATCACGAGAACTTCGACCGGCCTGCTGTCATTCTCGACCACGATGCCATGCGTCAATCGACATTGGACGATGTCACGAAGCTCGTGGAACGACGTATTCCGTTCCGACGGCACCTCAGTTACAACGAGAACATCACACCGTTCCTCGATGCCCTGGAAGAGGTGAACAAGACCACGCCTCTGGACGGATTGCGTTGGGGTCTCGAGCATGCCGAGACCATCACTCCCGAGAACATCGAACGAGTGAAGAATTTGGGCGGTGGCATCGCGCTCGACGCCAAAATGGCGCTGCACGGCGATGGTTTCAGTGCGACCTACAGCAAGGAGAAGGCGCAGCAGACGCCTCCCCTTCGGGCATTGGTTGCCAGCGGCGTTCCGTTGGCGCTGACTTCGGACGGATACAGAGCCTCCAACTACAACCCGTGGATCGGGATCGGCTGGGCAGTGTCCGGTAAGTCGGTGTCGGGGTCGGAAGTGCTCGGTAAGGACAATAGACTGAGTCGGGAAGAAGCTTTGAAGCTGTACACCTTGGGTGGATCCTGGTTCTCACACCAGGAACACGAAAAAGGAAGAATCGCCCCGGGTAATCTGGCGGACTTCGCTCTTCTCAGCGCGGATTACTTCACGGTGCCCGAAGACGAAATCCAGAAAATCTCGTCCTTGTTGACAGTGGTCGACGGCCGAGTGGTGTATGGCGCGGTGAACTACAGCGACCTGTCGCCGGAACTTCCCGACCCCCTGCCCGAGTGGTCGCCGATAAAGCACTTCGGCGGTTACTACAACGCCGCTCGGGTGAACTAAGTTCGGACCCGCAGCATGTCCCGGCGATAGTTCGACAGGACCGGACGCGGCTGCACCCTCATGGCACACGAGGGTGCAGCCGCCGTCGTACCCGGTTTGGATCCTCAGGTTTCGGACACGCTCGAGAAGGAGCATCTCGTTGACACAGCCACATGTCACGGATAGAAGTCTCGACCCGAACGTCGGGTTCTGGATGGTCGCCTACGCCTTTCTGCTCGTCATGGCGAGCGCTACCCTTCCCAGCCCGCTCTACGGGCTGTACCGGGAACGTGACAATCTGTCTGCGTTCACGATCACGCTGGTGTACGCAATCTTTGCCGGCGGCACCATCGCTGCGCTGACTGTGGCGCCACGCTTTTCCGTCCGCTTGGGACGAAGGGGCCTTATGATCAGCGCCACGGCGACGATGATCGTTTCGGCCGGTTTGCTCGCAGTGTGGAAGGACTTGCCGGGACTGTTGATCGGCCGGTTTCTCACCGGCGTCGCTGTCGGCCTCGCCGCCGCCACCGCGATCACCTACCTCGTGGAACTGCGGCTGCGGGCGGATCCCGACGCGTCTGTCTCTCGTGCCCGGATCATCGGTACCTCCATCAACGTCGGGGGTCTCGGCGTCGGACCGTTGGTCGCCGGAGCCCTCGCGCAGTGGGTCGGAGCGCCACTGACCGTTCCCTACCTACTCATCGTCGCGCTCGGTGCGATCGCGCTGCTCGGTCTCGCGTTAACCCCCGAAACCAGCACACCATCTCCGACCCAACCCTCCGACACCGCTGAGACGAGCCCTCGGAGCTCGGCCAGGCTTCCCGTCGCCGCGGCAGCTGCGGCGCTGTCGGCATTCGCTGCCAACGGGCTTTTCGCCGGGCTGTCCGGACTGCTCCTCACATCCACTCTGCATCATCCCGCCCATGCGTTGGCCGGCGCGATCCTGTTCCTCGTTTTCTCGGCCGGTGTCGTCTCCCAGCTGGCAACAAACCGGCTAGCTGCACCGCGGGTGCTCGAGTTCGGCACCGCCTCGATACTCGTCGGCTTGGTGGTGCTAGTCGTCTCCGTGCGGCTTGCGACACCGAACCTCGCGTTGTTCCTCCTCAGCGGCGCCCTCATCGGTGCCGGCGCAGGCGCGATCTACAAGGGTACTACCGGAATTGTGCTGGAAAGCGTCGCGCCGTCGGATCGGCTCAGGACGACCTCCGCCCTGCTGATCGCCCTGTTCCTCGGTCTTTCGGTACCGGTCATCGGTGCCGGCGTAGCCCTCAACGTCGGGGCCAGCGCACCCGACGCCGTGTTCGGCTTCGCGATCCTCGTCGCAGTCGGTGTTGCCGTCGCCGGCTGGGCACTGCTCGTCCGGCACCCGAAGAACTCGACGCAGACCGGATAGTTCGCGCCGGCGGACGTTGCTGCGAACCCGAGGGACGCAACACTGCTCGACAAGAGGGTTTGCTTGCTACGCAGATACGCGAGCGTAGCTTCATCCGCCGGGTGCAACGGTGCATCTGCTCGCGTCAGATTGCCTTCGCGCACATTCCATGCGTTGCTTTTTCACCGCATGAGATGGTTGCGATAGATATGTTCGGCAATCATGATCGTGGTCAGATTCGTTGCAGTGGAGGGCACCACGGGCATGATCGAGGCGTCGACTACGCGAAGGCGATTGGTACCGCGTACAACGCCTGCGTTGTCGACCACCGCGTGGTCGTCGTCCGGTCCACCCATCGGTACCGACGACGTCGGGTGAGCGTAGGTCGAGATCTGCGAGTCGATCAACGCGTACAGGTCATCGTCCGTTTGTACGGCGTCGCCGGGGAACAGCTCGGACGCCACGACTTGGGAGAACGCGGTGCCCGAGGCGATACGTCGACTGAGTCTGAGGCCCTCCATCATCCGGCGTCGGTCTCTGGGCGTTCCGAGCAGGTTCAGGTCGATGACGGGTGGGTCGTTGGGATCGGTGGAGCGAAGGGCAATCGTACCGACGGATTCTGGTTGCACGACTGCGATCGCCAAGACGATCGCGCCGCCTGTGGGACTGGCTGCGGGTTCCATCAGGTGGGTCGCGGAGATGTGCAGGTCCAGCTCGTCGCCACGGGCTTCGCTGGATTTTGTCCACACCAGTGCTCCGGCAACCGGATTCATCCCGAGCGACTCAGGCGACAGGGCGTAGGCGTTGAAGAAGAACGGGTGGTCCTGCAGTCGACGCCCGACCGGCAGGTCGGCGACCACGTCGATTCCAAGAGCATCGAGATCGGACTTGGGACCCACCCCGGATCGAAGGAGGATAGCTGCCGAGCCATATGTCCCAGAGGAAAGGATGACATCGTCGGCGAGGTGTACGTCTCCATCTGCAGTGACCACACCGAGTGCGGAGGTGTCCTCGAACAGGACTCGATCCACCAGCGCCTCTCCACGAATGGTCAGGTTCTCGCGAGAGCGCACCTCCGCCGTCAGGTACGCGAGTGCCGTGCTCTGTCGAATTCCGTCAACTGCAGTCAACGGATTGGGCGAAACACCCCTTTGTGCTGCACCATTGGGATCGTCTACCCGGTCGAGACCCAGTTCGATGCCGGAGTCGATGAACGCGCGCAGCGACTCGGTAATAGTTTCGTAGGTCCGTTGGCGAACCGGAAGTGGGCCCGATCTACCGCGATACTCGTCGTCCCCGTCCGGGGTATTCTCGAGAATCTTGTACGTCTCGAGAACTTCGTCGTAGGACCACCCGACAACTCCGCGGTCGGCCCATTGCTGAAAGTCGTCCGCGCGGGCTCGCAGGGCCACTGTTGCGTTGACTGCGGAGCTACCGCCGAGTGCCTTGCCGCGAGGTATCGCGATCTCGGGATTTCCGGGCCTCGTCTGTGCGGTGTACCCCCAGTCGTGTTCGGCGTCGCCGCCCACTCTCGACCCGTTCGTGAGAACATCCGGGTTGCCGTCGACGGGATAGGCCTGACCTCCTTCGAGTAGCAGCACCGTCCTTGTCGGGTCTTCTGTGAGTCGGGCAGCGAGCACCGCGCCCGCTGATCCACCTCCGGCGATTACTACGTCGTGACGTTTCTTCTTTGCCATGTCGGTTTCCTTCCCCGTTGTCTTGTATGCCATTTCAGAGCAACAACATGATTGCGCATGTATTCCGAGTAGAGACGCATTCCTTCTCGGATGTCCGTGACGACCGTGATGTCATGGGTGCGGCGTTCGCGGATGGTCAGGTCGCGACGAACGTGCATGCGCCGAGCATCGTTGCGTAGACGGGGAACACTCAGCTTGCTCCGGTGCAGGACCGCCACTCCACCAGCAGCGGAGTGGTGCCGCCGAACAGGACGAGTCTTAGAGGATTGGGGAGTCCGAAGCCGACGGTTCCGAGCACGGTGGGAAACTGCTCTGCCATCGTTAGAAGGCCGATCGCGGCTATGGCGAGACCGGCAGCAGGGCGGCGGCTACATGCAGTACCAACTGCAGAGCGAACGTCGGCTCCAGAGGGCAAGTATCAGAATGGTGACTTGGTCGCGAAAGCTGTCAATGCGAGCAGCAGAATGCAGCAGCCGAATCGATCGGAGAACACCCGCGAACGGGAGAGCCGCGATGAAGATGACCGATGCGATGACCGTCGAGACCAATGCCGAGAACGGATCGACTCGCGTCCGGTCATGTGCCCGGGAGATACGAGGCGAACGCGCGGTACCAGAGCCT
Source organism: Rhodococcus sp. 06-462-5 (assembly GCF_002258315.1). Lineage (GTDB taxonomy): Bacteria > Actinomycetota > Actinomycetes > Mycobacteriales > Mycobacteriaceae > Rhodococcoides. The sequence continues at coordinate 14,825 of NZ_NOYD01000023.1, forward strand.
CACGAAGCCGGAGGGCAGCACGACTCGGACGATCTGCTCGGTGATGCGGAGCGGAAGTGTCGATGTTTCCTGCCTATTTCGGGGTTCGGTAGAGGCAAACGGAAATTAATGTCGTTACGTCGGCGACACACTGGTAGTGTGAATCCGTCGGCGAAGTACGTCGCCTAAATTATCGACTGGAGCACAGACGTGAGTATCGGCATCATCGGATCCGGCGGTCTCGGATCGAATCTGGCTCGGGCACTGGCGAACAAAGGGATCAGCGCCACGATCTCGAACAGTCGTGGGCCCGAGTCTCTGGCCACGCTGGTCGGCGAACTCGGTGCGTCCATCTCGGCAGGCACCGTCGCCGAAGCGGCCGCGGCGGACATCGTCGTCGTTGCGGTGCGCTGGGAGAGCTTGCCGGGTGCGCTGGAAGGGCTGCCCGACTGGAACGGTCGCATCGTCGTCGACGGAACGAATCCGGTCGAGTTCCTGGATCCCGAAGCCCCCAAGGATCCGGCCAACCCTTTGGCCGACTACGGAATCCGAGCAATCGATCTGGGCGCGCGACACTCGTCCGAGGTGTTCAGCGAATGGGTTACCGGAGCGCGAGTGATAAAGGCCTTCAACCATCTGGACGTGTCGGTGCTCGGTGAGCCCGCGGTGGGTGGAGGCAAGCGCGTCCTGTTCTACTCTGGCAACGACGCCGACGCCAAGGCCGCGGTCGGCGCGCTGATCGAACAGGCAGGATTCTCGGGAATCGATTTGGGCGCGTTGGACGTCGGTGGCCCGTTGACGCAGTTGCCATTCGGTGCCCTCGCTACCCACAACTTCGTCAAGATCTGATTGCCGCAGCGATGAGCGATCGGTTGAAAGACAAGGTGTGCCTGATAACCGGCACAGGAGGGGGCATGGGCCGGGCTGCAGCGTTGCGCTTCGCGGCTCAGGGTGCCCTCGTCGTCGGATGCGATACCAATGCCGCGTCCGCCGCGGAGACGGTGTCGCTTGTCGAGGCCGCGGGTGGCCGCATGGTCTCGATACATCCGGTCAATTTGAGCACGATGGCGCAATGTCAACGAGTGGTCGATTTCGTTCTGGAGCAGCACGACCGGCTCGACGTGTTGTACAACAATGCCGCGTTGGCTCATTTCAATTGGATCGAAGACATCACCGAAGAGGACTGGCGCGCGAACACTCGCGATGAGGTCGATCTCGTCTTCTTCTTGACCAAGGTCGCGTGGCCGCATCTGAAGGCCAGCGGCGGAACGATCGTCAACACGGCGTCTCTGACTGGGTGGAGGACGTTTCGAGTGCTCGGCGGGCTCGCACACGCCACCGCCAAGATGGGCATCGTCGGTATGACCAAACACCTGGCGATGGAAGGCCGCGAGTTCGGGATTCGCGCCAACTCCATTTCGCCGGGAATCATCGAATCGCCGCAGACCGTAGCGCAGCTCGAAGACAAGAACTGGGCGGACTACATGCTGGGCAAGACCATGCTCGGTCGCCTGGGGAAGCCGGAAGAGGTTGCCGATGTGGCAATTTTCCTTGCCTCCGAGGAGAGTTCGTTCGTGACCGGCGTGGACATCAAGGTCGACGGGGGAATGGCTGTCTGGTGAGGTTTCCAACAGCAGCAGATGCGCCGCCCGAAACGGGCAGCGCATCTGTACGTGTCGATCAGACTGGAACTAGTTCGGCCACAATCGGTTTGACCTTTGCGCCCAGTAGTTCGATCCCGTGCAGCATGCTCGCGTGCGGCAATTGAGTGTTTGTCATCTGGATTGTCATTCGATCGATTCCGCCGAGATCCTCCGATACCGACGCGATCTTGCGTGCAACTGTGTCGGGGGACCCGACGAACATGGCACCGTAGGGGCCGGCCATTTGCTCGAAGTCGGCTTTGCGCGGGGTGACGAAGCCGCGCTCCCGACCGATGGTTCCCATCATGTTCGCCCATCCCGGATACACCGCGTCGATTGCAGCGGAATCGGTATCGGCTACAAGCCCCGGTGCGTGGATACCTACCCGTAGCTGCTCGGGGGTGTATCCGGCGCGAGCACCTGCTTGACGGTAAAGGTCGATCAACGGCCTGAAGCGTCGAGGTTCGCCTCCGATGATCGCCACCATCAGGGGGAGTCCGAGCGATCCGGCGCGCACGAACGACTGTGGACTACCGCCGACACCGAGCCACACCGGCAGCCGATCCTGGACCGGAAGCGGGTACACGCCCTGACCTGTCATCGGCGGTCGGTGGCGGCCGGCCCAGGTTACCGACGTCGGATCGTCGAGGATGGTGAGCAGCAGATCGAGCTTGCTGGCGAACAGCGAGTCGTAGTTCGCGATGTCCAAACCGAAGAGTGGATAGGCCTCGGTGAACGACCCGCGGCCCACCACCATCTCCGCGCGTCCACCGGACAGCAGGTCGACAGTGGCGAACTGCTGGTGCAAACGCACCGGGTCGTCGGCGGAGAGAACCGAGACGGCGCTCGTCAGCGTGATCCGCTCGGTTCTCGCCGCAGCGGCGCCGAGCAGCACGGTCGGTGCCGAGTCGTAGAACTCCTTGCGGTGGTGCTCACCGATTCCGAATACGTCGACGCCAGAAGCATCGGCCAGCTGAACCTCCTCCATCAGATGCGAGATTCTGGTGCGCGCGTCGATTTCGCGTCCGGTGTCGTACTCGACGACGTAGGACACGAAGTTGTCGATTCCGATCTGCATTGGATGACCGTTCTGCTCGAAGGAGTGAGGCCTTGCGGCTCCCTACGTCTCAACAACATGCACAGTCATGTATTCCGCGGATCGGCGCACGCTTGAAGACGACTTCGTAAACAGCCGAAGGAATCGAGTGGAGCATGTCCGCAATGCGCCTCGCCCGGTGCAACGTCGTCCCTTGCTATTGCCGAACGTATTGGTGCGGCAGGGCACTCTCTGACGAACCTGGAGCGAGCCGGCCACATCCCTTGGCCGCCTCGCCGAAAATGGTGGCACCCGATCGCTGCGGCGCGGAAAAGTCTCGTGCCCCGCAGGCCCTGTCCGCCTTACCGTTTGGCCCGATCCTCTCCGGCCATCCACGCCAACGCACGTTCCTTCGATGTCATGGCACCCCAAATGCCATGCGGCTCGGCTGCTTCGAGTGCATAAGCCCGGCATCGTTTGAGAACGGGGCAGTTGACACAGATGGCTTTGGCTCGCCCTTCGATTGCGGCGAGATCTTTTCCGCGGGCGCTCGTCGGTGGATAGAAGACCACCGGATCTTCGTTCCTGCAGGATCCGCCGAGTTGCCAATCCCATTGTTCGACAACCGGTGCGGGCAACGTCGGTGTCACGGAGCGGTAGCGGGTCACTGCGGAGTGTACGTCCACTGGTGTCTCCTTCATGTCGGCACGATAGAGGAGGGCCGTGCGTCGAGGGACGCACGGCCGTCGCACGAGGATCTACGGAACCATCCAGCCGAGAACCGGTGTCGATTGGAGGACGATCAGAACGGTGATGAGTGCGAGCAATCCGAGGCTCCAGGGAAGTAGCTTCCGGAACAGGTTGCCCTCGGCTCCGTCCACTCCCACTGCTGCGGATGCAACGGCGAGATTCTGAAGCGACAACATCTTGCCCATGACGCCTGCGGAGGAGTTGGAGGCCGCCATCAAGGTGGGCGACAGTCCGGTCTGTTCGGCTGCTGTGACCTGTAGGTGCCCGAACAGTGAGTTCGACGACGTGTCGGATCCGGTCAGCGCTACGCCGATCCATCCGATGACCGGGGACAACACTGCGAAGAACACCCCTGTCGAGGCCAGTGCCAGGCCGAGCGTGGTGGTGAGCCCGGACAAATTCATCACGGAGGACAGCGCCAGCACCGACGTCACGGTGACGATGGTCCATTTCAACTGGACCACAGTGCCGCCGAATATCCGCAACCCTGCCAGCGGCTTCATTCGATAGATCGCCATCGTGATCATTCCGGACAACAGAAGCAGTGTGCCTGTTGCCTTGAGGTGATCGAGTTTGAACTTCTGCGCCGCGACCGCTTTGCCGTCGGCGTCGACGACATTCAGTCCTGGCCACTGGAAGGTGACGCTGCCGATTTCACCGAGCCAGGTCTTGATCGACGGAATCTGGGCGATCGAGAACACGGCCATCACGACCAGGTACGGAGCTATCGACATCATCACCTGAGGGAGCGGCGGGCGTGTCACTGCGGCAATGTCCGTCGTGGGTCGCGTGACCACGGCCGATCCTGAGGTGTCGTCGTTACCGAAAGTCGTGTCTGCGCTGTCGGTGGGGGCTGCGGGGACATCACCCGAAACAATCTCCCGCGGCTTCCAGAAGTGGAGCATCACCAGAACAGCAGCAACTGTCGCTACCGATGCGGTGACGTCGGTGAGTTCGACAGCGATGTAGTTCGAGGTGAGGAATTGCATCAAACCGAAGACGAATCCCGCCATCAGCGCGACGGGCCACGTCTGGGCCAGTCCGCGGCGTCCGTCCACCAGCATGACGAGTAGGAGGGGCACGATGAGCGCGATGAGTGGGGTCTGGCGCCCGGCCATGCTGGAAAGCTCATGCAGTGGAATGCCGGTGACCCCGTTGAGCGCGATGACCGGCGTTCCCATGGAACCGAATGCGACCGGCGCCGTGTTCGCCAGAAGGCATACCACCGCGGCCTTCATGGGCTTCATCCCTGCGGCCATCATCATTGCCGCGGTGATGGCCACGGGCGCACCGAAACCTGCGAGTGATTCCAGCAGTGCTCCGAAGCAGTAGACGATGAGGATGGCGAGGATTCGCAGATCGTTCGACACCGACCGGATCGTGGTACCGAGTATGTCGAACCACGGTGTCACTACGGTGATTCGGTAAATCCACAAGGCAGTGACGAGAATCCACAGGATCGGTATCAACCCGTAGACGACGCCGGCTGCTGCCGAGCTCAACGCCTGTCCCACTGGCATTTTCCACACGGCAACTGCCAGTATCAGTGCGGTGGCAAGGCCGGCGAGGGCGGACTTGTGGGCCTTGACCCGGAATGCGCCGAGAAGAACGAACAGCAGGGCCAATGGGATGGCGGCGCAGAGCGCGGACAGGGCCAGCGATCCTGCGACGGGTGCACTGATTTGTTGAAACATCGGTTCTCTTTCGACGTCGGTGAATTCAGGAGGCGATCCGTGTGGCAGGGGTGGTCGACACCCCGGCGAACGCGGCGTACATGCTCGCGACATGAGCTGCGGTGTTGCGGACGAGTTCGGTTGTGCTGGTGGAAAGTTCATCGAAACAAGTGGGTCCGGGAGCGATGGACAGGGCTGCGGCAATTCCCGCCTCGCGTGTCTGCTGCGGACCGAGAGCGACGCGACCGGCGATGACGACCACCGGGCAGGCCGCCGGAGTTACCCGCCTTACGCCTGCGACCACCTTGCCTCGCAGCGATTGCGAGTCGAAGGATCCCTCGCCTGTCAGGACGAGAACAGCGTCGGCGCAGAGATCGGCGAATCCTATTGCACGCATGACCATGTCGGAGCCCGGCATCAATACCGCGCCGAGAAGGGGTACCAGGCAGGCGGGCAGGCCGCCCGCCGCCCCCGCCCCGGGGATCGCCGTCACGTCGGTACCGGTCTCGGTGCGCAGAATTGCAGCGAGATGCTCGAGGCCGGAATCGATCGCGTCTACCTCTGCGGCGCTTGCACCCTTCTGCGGGCCGAACACTGCAGCAGCACCCTCGGGGCCGAGGAGCGAAGCGTAACTGCCAAATCACCCTTCCGACCGAACCCTGCAAGACCAGACTTCGGGTCTCTGTGTGGGCGAAACTACGCGGACCGGCCAGTGACCTGATCGCCGGACTTAACATTGCTTAATGATCTGGATCACACTTAGGTTCATGCCGTAGAACGATCCTTTTGCGCCACGGAGCAAGCCGTCGTGTCGCACCGAAAGGCCGGAGAGAACATTGAGCACTCGACCACACCTCGGGGAGATCGGCCACGTCGTCGTGGCACCCGACAAATTCAAGGGATCGCTGACGGCTGCCGATGCAGCCAGTGCGATTTCCAACGGTCTGACGGCCGTCGACCCATCGCTCCGGATCTGTGAATTTCCGATCGCCGACGGTGGCGACGGCACTGTGGACATGGTTCTGCGCCAGGGATTCACCGCGGTGACCTGTCAGGTGACTGGACCACTCCAGTCGACGCTGTCTGCTACCTACGGCTGGAAGGACGGCATTGCAGTCATCGAAATGGCCTCGACAGCCGGTCTTGCCGTCCTCGGCACCGGCGGGCCGAACTCCACGACCGCCCGGACGGCATCGACTCGCGGTGTCGGGCAGTTGATTTCGGATGCTCTCGACAAAGGTGCTCGGAAAATCGTGCTGGGAGTAGGCGGAAGTGCAACCACGGACGGCGGAGCCGGCGCGGTCACTGCCCTCGGCGGACGCATCCTGGACGCAGATGGCGACAGTGTGTACCCCTGCCCAAGCGATCTGGTTTTCGCGCACCGGCTCGATCTCACAGGTCTGGATCCACGCATAGCAGATGTAGAACTCGTGGTGGCGTGTGACGTGGACAATCCGCTGCTCGGGACACATGGTGCCTCCGCCGTGTACGCACCGCAGAAAGGTGCCGACGCCCACACTGTTCGCTTGCTCGACGGTGCTCTGACTCGTTGGGCAGACGTCGTCGCAGATGCGGTCGGCAATGACGTGCGGGAGGTGCCAGGGGTGGGCGCTGCGGGAGGCATCGCATTCGGTCTGCATGCGGTATTCGGCGCGACGCTGGTATCCGGGATCGACTTGCTGCTCGAGCTGACCTGCTTCGAGGACGTGCTGAGCAATGCCAGCCTGGTCATCGTAGGTGAGGGGTCACTCGATGAACAGAGCCTACGGGGCAAAGGCCCCATCGGTGTCGCGGCCTCGGCGCGGCGCGCAGGTGTTCCGGCCGTCGCCGCGGTGGGTCGATCCAGCGTGACGAGTGAGCAGGCCACTGCCGCCGGGCTCGACGGGGTATATGCGCTGGCTGATCTCGAGCCGGACCCGATCCGAAGTATGGCCGATGCGCGCACCCTGCTCGTCGAAGTCGGCACAAGGATCGCGCGCGAATACTCGACCACTCCGGCGGCGCACCGGATGGACGTTCGATGATCGTGCACCTCGACGGCATGCAGACGGAGACCGACGATTCCGCGTGGGTTGCTCCCACAGCCGTGGTGATCGGGCGAGTGACTCTGGGCTCGGAAGTCGGTGTCTGGTACGGATCGGTGATTCGCGCCGACGACGCGAGCATTCGGATCGGCGACCGTTCCAACATCCAGGACGGATGCGTGTTGCATGCCGATCCCGGGTTTCCACTCGTTGTCGGGACAGGAGTGTCGGTGGGACACAACGCCGTTCTGCACGGCTGCACTATCGGAGATGACGTCCTGATCGGCATGGGTGCGATCGTCATGAACGGGGCGGTGGTGGGTCAGGGGAGTCTTGTGGCGGCCGGTGCCGTCGTCACCGCGGGCGCAGTCGTGCCGAGCGGGTCGTTGGTCGCGGGTATCCCTGGCAAGGTCCGCCGTAGTCTGACGTCGGACGAGATAGAGGGAAACCGCGCGAATGCCCGGTCGTACGTGGACAACGTCGCCAGGCACAGGGCGGCCCACACCCTGTGAACGAAGGAGGTGTGCGGTGAGCGCGTCGGATTCGGGCCTCGCCCATCCGCGGCCGAACCGAGTATCCGCCGCTCAAGTCGCACGGGTGGTCGGAGTGTCGCCCGCGACCGTGTCCTACGTGATGAACGGACGATCAGGTGTCTCCGAAGAGACGCGTCTGCGGGTGCTCGAGGTCGCCGAACAACTCGGGCACACCTCCAGTGCTCGCGCGCACCGGTTGCGGTCCGAGCAGACCAGGGTGATCGGCTTGGTCCTGAGCGACGTGGCCAATCCCTTCTACACCGAAATTGCTGCCGGCGTCATCGATGCTGCGCGAGCTCACGGGTACGAGGTGTTCCTGACCCACACGCAGGAGGATCACGACACGCTCGAGCCCATCGTGAACGCGATGATCGCTCGCAATGTTGATGGCGTCGTGATGACGGTCCTGTACCCTTCCGATGGCAACGTCGTCAGAGCACTGCGCAGCGCACATATCCCGATCGCCCAGCTCTATCGTCGAATCGAGCAGATCGAGGCAGATTATGTCGGAATCGACGACTACACAGCAGCTTTCGAGATGATGAACCACGTGGCCGATCATGGTTGCAAAGATGTGGTCACCATTGTCGGTCCGCTCGCATCCAGCGCGACGAATGCCCGGGCCAGAGGATTTCGGGAGGCTGTCAAGGTGCGTGGGCTCCGCAATACCGACGCTCAGCAATACAGCACATACGTGAGTGAGCAGGCCGGCTACGACGTCGTCGAAACGATTCTGGCGCGCAACGAACTACCGAGCGCGATCGTCTGCGGAAGCGATGCGGTGGCGCTGGGTGCCATGAGCGCACTACGAGCCGCCGATGTCGATGTACCCGGCGATATCGCGGTCACTGGCTTCGACGGGCTCTATTCCGGCGCATCGCCGTTACTCGAGCTCACCACCGTCTTTCAGCCGCGCCGCGAAATGGCCTCGCAGGCAGCGGAATTGCTCATTCGACGTATCGACGGGTCCGGGGGATCTTTCCAGACCGTCCTCCGCGCTCACCATCTACGGATAGGAACCACATGCGGATGCCCGACAGCCCGGAAGTAGCTCCTCGCGTACTCGTCGTCGGCGGCGGAGCCATCGGAGGTGTCACCGCGGCGCACCTGTCCCGAAGCGGCCATGACGTCGTCGTTCTCGATACCTCCTCCGAGCACGTCGGCCTCATATCGGGCCGCGGCCTGCAATTCGACGAGCCGACGGGAACCTCGACCGTGCGGGTGGCGGCCGTCGAGTCGGCAGACGACTTGGACGGGCGGTTCGACTTCGCGTTGGTGACACTCAAGGCCCCCTACCTTCGATCTGCTTTGACACCGCTGATGGAGTCGGATCGCGTCGACACGTACGTGAGTCTGGGAAATGGTTTGGTGCAGAATGTGATCGGCGACGTGGTCGGACAGGACAGGTTCGTCGTGGGAATCACCGAATGGGGTGCAACGAACCTGGGTCCGGGGCACCTCGCTCAGACCACGGTGGCGCCGTTCGTCATCGGCGAGGTCGACGGCCGATCGACGCAGAGGTTGGCGACACTCGGAGGCGTTCTCTCGGCCGCTGCCGAGGTGGTGACATCGGATCGCATCGTCGGTCAAGTGTGGTCGAAGTTGTTGCTCAACAGCACATTCTCGGGGCTCGGAGCCGTCACCGGAGGACTGTACGAGGACATTGCCTCCGACCCCGTGGCACGTTCGGTGGCGTATCGGCTATGGACCGAAGCGTACGACGTCGCTACCGCACTCGATGTCGACTTGGCGGAGATCGTGGGGGTAGCACCCGACGACCTGGTTGTGAGGTCCACCGGTGATTCAGCGCGGGCGGATGCGGCCCTTGCAATTCTCATGCGCCGACTGGGTAAGACGAAAGCATCGATGCTCCAGGATCTCGAGCGCGGCGCAATCACCGAGGTGGACGTCATCAACGGGGGAGTGTCCGCCACTGCCCGCTCGCTCGGGATTGCTTCACCACTCAACGATCGGGTAGTCGAGATCGTGCACGCGTGCGAATCCGGCCGACTTCGGCCGGGAGCGGAAGCACTTGCGGCACTTGCAGAAATCTGAGATCGGGCGAATCGGTGCACCCCGTGGGTGCACCGATTCGTGTCGGATCAGCGTAGTGCGGGAGACTCGCCGAGTCGATCGCGCAGACGGTTCAATTCGACGTATGCGCGGTCGCGGTAGGCCAACAGGTCATCCTGACTCTCCGCGTCCAGATCGAGAAGTCCCTTACCTGTCTTGATGCCGAAGTTACCTGCAGCAACGGACTTCTCGATGACGTCTGGTGTGGAGAAGCGCTCACCGTACGCGCGTTCGAGGACACCGAATGCTCCTTGGTAGACGTCGAGTCCCGCCATGTCCGCGATGGCGAAGGGGCCGAAGAGCGAGAGTCTGAACCCGAACGAGTTCGAGACGATTGCGTCGATCTCCTTGGCGGTTGCCACCCCCTCGGAGAGCATGGTCGATGCTTCTTTCAGCAATGCGTACTGCAGGCGGTTGGCGACGAATCCCGGGCTGTCGGACACTGTGGACGGGCGTTTGCCCACCGCGCGCATCATGTCCGAAGCGAAATCGACCAGGCCTTCGCGGGTGCCGGTGTGGGGGATGATCTCCACGCACGGAATGAAGGGCGCAGGATTCATCCAGTGCACACCGAGGAATCGATCGGGATTCTCGACTCCGACTGCGAGAGAAGTGATCGGAATTGCGGAGGTATTGGTTCCGATCGTTGCCGTCGGGTTCGCGGTCGAGAGGCGGCGAAGGACGTCGAGTTTGATCGACTCGATCTCCGGTACGACCTCCATGATGAAGTCGGCGTCGGCGACGGCTGCTTCCATGGACTCGGCCGCGGACAAGTTCTGTGCAACTGCGGAAGCAAAGCCCAGGGGCACAAGGTCGTTGGCCTCGAACTGCTTGGCTTCGGCATGAAGACGGTCGCGAGCCCGCTCCGCAGTGGCGGCATCGACATCGGCGATGAGCACCTGATAACCGTGCGCCGCGAATGTGACGGCTATGCCGCCGCCCATATAGCCGGCGCCCACTACAGCGATCTGCTGGATGGTTGGTGTCGTAGTCATGAATCTACCTCTCGGTTGTCGTGTCGATCAGTGAGTGTGCGGATGGGTGTGGGTGTGGGTGTGGTGATCGTTCACCAGGGTCTGTACTCGCTCGGCCACCGATCGCAGTGGCACTCCTGTCGCGGTGGACACCGCAACCAAGTCGTCGTGTTCCGGCTTCGATCGATGCGGGCCCACCTTCACCCGCACGTCGTGTCCGTCGACGTTCACCACCTCCATGTGACGTGGCAGGGTCCGCCGATCGACGTGTGTGCGGCGGACGCCCAATGAGCCTGTCCTCGTGAGCAGACACTCCTCGACGACGGTCATGGTGGACGGGGTACACAGCGCCGAGATCACGTGGGCAGGTCGGTTCTTCTTGCCGACCACGGGGGTGATCCATGCGTCGGCTGCGCCGGCCGTGAGCAGCGCTGGGATCAACTCGCCGAGTATCTCGCCGGTGACATCGTCGACTGTGGTGTCCAGAACGATCATGGCATCGGGGCGACTCTCGGAACGCAGGCGTGTTCCGAGCACCGCGGTGAGTACGTTCGGACGACCCGGTGTGTCTCGCGTTCCGGCACCGTATCCCACTGCGTCCATCGTCATTTCGGGTACCGGGCCGTATCGAGTATTCGCTGCAGCGAGGAGCGCGGCTCCGGTCGGGGTGACCGTTTCGGTGTCGGAATCGATTCCGCGAACACGCGATCCGCGCAACAGTTCGAGCGTGGCAGGTGCCGGCACGGGAATGATGCCATGTGCTGCTCGTGTCTGACCGACGCCCAAGCCGACTGGCCCCGACCATACTTCGTCGATGTCGAGCGCGTGCAGTGCGGAGGCTACACCGACGGTGTCGACGATGGTGTCGACACCACCGAGCTCGTGGAGGTGTACCGATTCGACCGGTGTGTCGTGAATTCGTGACTCGATTCTGGCCAGTGCACGAACGGCAGCGGCCGCGAGATCTGCGGCCTCGCGAGGCCTCGCCCTCTCTGCCATCGTGATCAGCTCGTGTGCATGGCGTTCGGAAACAACATCATCGACGTCGACCACAGCGTGCAGTGCCCGAACGCCCTGCCGTTCGACGCTCTCGACGTCGAGGGTCCAGCCGGTGATTCCGGTCGAGGCAATCGCCTCACGAAGTGTCTGGATCGGTGCGCCGAGGTCGAGAAGTGCCCCTAACATCATGTCGCCCGAAATGCCGGCGATGGGGTTGAGCCAGAGAATCATGATCGACTCCGATCGTCCGACATCATCGATCGAGCTGCGAAAATTCGATGAACGGCCATGGCGGCACCGAAACCGGAGTCGATGTTCACCACCGCCATCCCCGCGGCGCAGGACGTCATCATGGCGAGCAGGGCGGTGACACCGTCCATCGACGCCCCGTAGCCGACCGAGGTGGGGACACAGATCACCGGTGTCGCGACGAGTCCGCCGACAACGCTCGCAAGAGCGCCTTCCATTCCCGCGACCACGATGACCGCGTCCATCGCGCGGATCTCGTCAACGCGGTCGAGAAGCCGGTGTATGCCAGCGACACCCACATCGCGTATGTGCTCGACGGACAGTCCGATTGCCGTGGCGACGGCAACTGCTTCATCGGCGACCGGCCCGTCTGCGGTTCCCGCGGTCACTACTCCGACCGAAATCCGACGGGGATCGGCGGGCCTCCACACCAGGAGGCGTGCGGCGCGGTCGTAGCGTCCGCCGGCGACCGATGCAGTGACCACCGCCGCATCATCGGCTTCGATTCGAGTCACCAGAATCGGGCCGGAATTGGCGAGCAGAAGTGTCTCGACGATTTTCGCGATCTCCGGTGCAGTCTTGCCGGGGCCGTATACGACTTCCGGTAGCCCTTGGCGGCGCTCCCGGTCGACGTCGACGGTGTAGTTCAGTTGGTGCACCGCAGGCGCAGTGTGGCCGGCACTCATCGGGTCACCGCCGTCAGTGGAAGTAGCACATTCATTGCGCCGCTGCGGAATTCACCGAGATCGAGCGAAACGAAGAGAAAGCCCGCGGAACGCAGCTCGGCTCTGATCTCGTCTCTGGAGCGGAAGGCCTCGTCCATGTCGGCGTGGGGCATTTCGAGTCTGGCAAGGGTGCCGTCGGCATGTGCGCGAACTCGAAAGTTTCGAAACCCAAGCCGCTTCAGCGATTCTTCCGCTTGTTCGATCCGAGCAAGCGCGGCAGGAGTAACGCTGTCGCCATAAGCAATTCGAGACGACAAGCATGCAGCGGCCGGTTTCGTGGCAGTCGTGAGCCCGTACGAGGCGCTGATCTCACGAACGTCGGCTTTCGACAGACCTGCATCGACCATCGGTGCTATCGCACCGCGAAGGCGGCCGGCAGCTTGTCCGGGCCTGTGGTCGCCGAGGTCGTCGAGATTGGTCCCGAGTGCCATCCGTGCGCCCATCAGCGCAGCCATCGGTTCGAGCGCATCGAACAGTGCTGTCTTGCAGTGAAAGCACCGATCACCATCATTGGCGATGTAGTCCGGATTGCTCATCTCGTTCGTGCAGACCTCGATATGTGCGATGCCGTGGCTCCGAGCGAATTCTGCTGCCGCACTGCGCTCGGATGCGGGCAAGCTTGCGGAAACGGCCGTGACCGCCAGCGCTCTTCTGCCCAGTACCTGCGTTGCGGTGTAGGCGAGCAGTGCTGAGTCGGCTCCGCCCGAGAAAGCGATCAGGACCCGGTCCTCGAGCGACAGACGAGCGATCAATCGGTCCTTCGCTGTATTCGGAGTAGCGCTGTCTTTCATGCGAGAACTCCTGTCGTCACGTAGGGAATGGTCTGGGGTCCTTCGGGCAGGACGCAGACCCTGGCGTCAGGGCCGAGCCGCGCCAGTTCGGCTCGGACTGCGTCGCCGACATCGGGTACGAGAAACAAATGGGCTGTTCGTAATTCGGAGTCGGACAGCGAGGTCGTGTACATGCCGACGCGTGCTCGGGCCAGAACCCGTGCGAGAACCTGCACCTGCCACTGGTCGGGCACAGTTTCGGTTCTCGCCGATATTGCCTCGAGCAGAGCCGCGGGCGTGGCCTCGGATGCGAGTACTTCGCGAAAGGAACCGTGGTCGGGGAAGCCGTCGCTGCATTCTGCGGCGCAGATGATGAGGCCTCCGGGCTTGACCACCGTGGCAGCAGCAGTCATTCCCTTTACCGCCTGGTAGACGCTCTGGTCGAGCGGGAAACCGGAGTTGGTGGTGACGACGACGTCGTAGAGCTGGGGCACCGGACACATCGACAGCTCACGAACCACCTCGCGCGCGGCCGCGTGCATCTCCAGCAATGCGCCACCGAACGCCGCAATGATTCTCTGCTCGCGGTTGAGCACGACGTCGAATGCGAAATCGACGCCGGTTCCCACCGCGATTGCGCGAACATCGTCGTGCACCGGATTGCCCTCGCACACTGCCCACGTCGCGTTCTCACTGCCTATTCTTTCGGCGTTGTGGAGTGTCAACACGGTGTCGAGCCCTGCGAGACCAGGAGCAACCAATTTGGGTCCTCCACTGAATCCGGCGAAGAAGTGCGGTTCGACGAAGCCCGTGGTGATCCGAATGTCCGCATCGACCCAGTGGCGGTTCAGCCATACCGGGACGCCTTTGCCGAAAGTCCCCATCCACTTCAACGATTCAGGGTCTCGTCCGTCGTGATTGATGATCCGCATCGTGTCGACGAGATCGTCCCCGAGCATGTCGCGGAGTTCGGTATCGGTGTTGCTGCGATGAGTTCCGGTTGCGACGAGCAGGACGAAGTCGGAACGATCGACTATTCCTTCCAGCTCGGCCAGTAGTGCTCTGACCATCGCTTCGCGAGGCTGCGGACGGGTGGAGTCGCACAATGACACCGCGATAGTCTGGCCGCGTTCGACTACGTCTCGCAGTGCAGGCCCGGCTACCGGGCCTGTAAGTGCAGCTCTCAGTGTCGCGTGCGGGTCGGTGGCGGCGGGTCGGAATACCGGTTCGACCACGGTGGTTCGATCGGCAGGCAGTCGAACATTCAATCCTTCTCTGCCATAGGCAAGTTCGACCGTGATGTCGTTGCCTGGCGCGTGGGTCGCAGTCACAAAGTCTCCTGAAATCTGACCGACGCGCAGGATGCCTTCCTGGAGCAGGGGCGAAGCATGCTCTACAACTCCGCGACGGTTGTGTGATGCCGATTACACTCGCCGGGCTTAATGTTAAGCAACGTTAAGTAGTGCCGTAGATCGGGAATCGGGCAACGCGTTACTTAACGTTGCTTAACCTTGAGGGGCCCCTCTGTAATGGGCATCACACGTTGAATATGGCGCTGGTCACACCCCAGCGCCGACCCCGACCACACACTCACCGACTGCAGAGGCCGACCATGTCCCGAACGCAAGCCCCGTTAACGGCGATGAGATCGCCGGAAACCATCACGAAGGTAGTTTTCCGCCGCCTGATGCCGCTTCTGGTGATCGTCTACGTCATTGCCTTCATCGACCGGACCAACATCGGAATGGCGAAAGATCGTCTCGAGATCGACCTGGGGTTGTCAGCAACCGCGTACGGAATCGGTGCCGGGCTCTTCTTCCTCACGTACGCGCTTTCCGAGATTCCCTCCAACCTGATCATGCATAAGGTCGGAGCCCGATTCTGGTTCACGCGAATTATGATCACCTGGGGTCTGCTGTCGATGTCGATGGCGTTGATCCAGGGTGAGATGTCGTTCTACATCCTGCGCATGCTGCTCGGTATCGCCGAGGCGGGCCTGTTCCCGGGCGTGATGTTCTACCTGACTCAGTGGTTCCCGATCAAGGACCGTGCTCGCGCAATCGGACTCTTCTTGCTGGGCGTTGTCATCGCTCAGATCGTCGGATCCCCGCTCGGCGGGCTGCTGTTGATGCTCGACGGACTCGGCGGCCTGCACGGTTGGCAGTGGATGTTCATCATCGAGGGCATCCCCGCAGTCCTTTTGAGCGTGGTCGTGTGGAAGACGCTTCCCAATCGGCCGACCGAGGCAACCTTCCTCAGTCCAGAGGAAGGCAAGGACCTCGAGGCGCGCATCAAAGCGGAAGAAGACTCCGGTGCAGACTCGGCCGGGAATTCGAGCTTCCGAGATGTATTGCGAGACAAGCAAATCCTGCTCGTCGTCGGAATCTATTTCGCACACCAGATCGCAATTTACTCGCTGAGCTTCTTCCTGCCTTCGTTGATCGGGACGTACGGCGACCTCACTACATTCGAGATCGGGCTACTCGCAGCGATTCCGTGGATCTTCGCCGGCATCGGCGCAATATTCATGCCGCGATTCGCCACCAAAGCCGGACGTAGCCGCATCATCGCCGCGGTTGCAATGCTCGGTATCGCAGTAGGCTTTTCCATCGGAGCAGTCAGTGGTGCCGTGCTGGGACTGATGGGATTCTGCCTGGCGGCGTTCAGCTTCTACGCCATCCAACCGATCCTGTTCACGTTCCCGGCGACACGAATGAGCGGCAAGCGCCTCGCCTTCGGTCTCGCATTCATCAACACGATCGGCCTCACCGGAGGATTCGTCGGGCCCTATGTCATGGGCTTCTTCGAGGATGCCACCGGTAACAAGTTCAGCGGGCTGTTCTTCGTCGCCGCAATGTGCACGGTGGGCGCGCTTCTGAGTTTGAAGCTCCGCATGGGCACTGAGGATCCCAGCAAAGCGGCAGTTGCCGCTCACTGATCCTTCACCCTTATCGAAAACTCGCGAAAGAGAGCAAATTATGGCCAGCAAACGCAAAGTAATCATCACCAGCGCCGTGACCGGCGCAATCCACACTCCGAGTATGTCCCCGTACCTACCGGTGTCGGCCAACGAGATCGCCGACGCAGCCATCGGGGCAGCCGAGGCCGGTGCGGCGATCGTGCACATGCATGCCCGTGACCCCGAAGACGGCCGCCCCTCTCAGGACCCCAAGCACTTCGAGCCCATTCTGGCGAAACTGAAGGCGAACACCGACGCAGTTATCAATCTGACCTCGGGTGGTTCACCGCACATGACCGTCGAGGAGCGGATGAGGCCGGTCGCGACGTTTTCCCCCGAGCTCGCATCGTTGAACATGGGCTCGATGAACTTCGGGTTGTATCCGATGCTGGACCGGTTCACCGAGTTCGAGCACCAGTGGGAACGTGATGCGTTGGAGAAATCACGAGATCTGGTCTTCAAGAACACGTTCGCCGATATCGAGCGAATTCTGGAAATCGGGAACGCCGGCGGTACCCGCTTCGAGTTCGAGTGCTACGACATCTCGCATCTGAACAACCTCAGTCATTTCCACCAACGTGGGCTTGCCCGTGGTCCGCTGTTCGTCCAGTCCGTGTTCGGTCTACTGGGCGGGATCGGCGGCCACCCCGAGGACCTCATGCACATGCGTCGCACCGCAGACAGATTGCTGGGGGAGAACTACCAGTGGTCGATCCTCGGTGCGGGCAAGAACCAGATGCCGCTCGCGACCATCGGTGCTGCCATGGGTAGCCATGTGCGAGTGGGGCTCGAAGACTCCTTGTGGATCGGCCCGGGACAGCTGGCCGCATCGAATGCCGAGCAGGTTATCCGGATTCGAACCATTCTCGAGGCACTGAACTTCGAGGTCGCCACTCCTGATGAGGCCCGTGAAATGCTCGACCTCAAGGGTGCGGACAAAGTGGGATTCTGACCGCGTTCTGTGTGACGGATGGGCTCGCTGACCGCAGTGGGCCCATCCGCCTCGATCAGGTTTCCTCGTCGAATTTTCGACACAGGTCCCGCAGGTCGGCGAGCTCGGTTCGATTCAGTGAGCTGGTCATCGACAGCATCACCTCACGTGCATGAGCCGATCCGACGCGACGTTGGACTTGTCTTCCGTCATCGGTCAGCTGTATCAACGATGCACGGCCGTCCGAATCGTCGAGAACCCGCACGATCAGACCCTGCGACTCCAGTCTCGCTATCAACCGAGAAAGCCCTGGTTGCGTCAACAGGACATCCTGCGTCAACTCGGTGATGCGCTTGCCATCCGTCTTCGACGACAGTGCGTAGAGGACGGCGTATTCGTTGGGCTGCAGGTCTTCCCATATCGCACTGTCCGACAGCGCTCGCTGAAGTCGAGTGTGCGCGCGATACATCGCTTCCCACGCCTCGTTTGCGACTTGCATCGTCGAGGGTTTCGCTCTGCCGCGGCGTGCCTCGGTCAAGGTCGACTCCGGTTCGAGACGTCGGGCATGCGGCTCCGAAAGCGGTTCACCACTCGTACGGTATCGAAAACTTCCCCAGGCGTGCGACATCGGCCGCAATGTCGGCAACGGTCACACGTGACAGCTCCTTTTCCATCGCAGTTCGTGCCCGTTCGAGCGGGCCCTCTACGGCGCGCGTGATGTTGCCGCCGACAGGGCAACTGTCACAGGGGGCGTTGCGAGGGTGCGAGAACAGTGCGGAGTCCTCCACTGCTCGGTACACGTCCAGTAGACGGATGTCGGCGGCGGGGACGGCGAGTAGAGCGCCTCCGCCCGCGCCGAGTTGCGAGGTGGTGAGACCGGCCTCGTGCAGTTTGGAGAGCAATCCGCGAATGACGACTGCGCCGGTATTGATGGAGTAGGCGAGTTCGTCGGAGCGCACAGGCTTACCCTCGCTGACAGCGAGGGCAGTGAGGGCGTGTATCGCCACCATGAAACGTGTACTGGTCGGCATATCGGCTTCCGTAAGTGTGTCACCAACAGTACCTCGAAGGCCCGTCCTTCATTCCGGCCGGGGGTGGAATCGCGACGCGGGGCACCTGCCAACACGTGCGGAGCAGAGAAACTTTTTGTAGAAGGGGACCAGTCGCTCCAGTGCAACGTGGACCGGTTCGGGTTTGTCGTACAGGTCACGAGGATCGGCAGACGTATCTCTACAGTCTCGCCCGTAAGACCTCCACCCCGTCCCCGACGCCGGGCCACCAACGTCTGCGACCCCATTTGCAGCTGATTCTGGATCAGCTCACCGAGTCTCCGGCCGTGGTTGTGGGTAGCTACGGGGACATCCTGGGGTAAAACTTTCTCGCTTCGGCTCTCATGACCGACTTTTCCCAGCTACCGGTGTCAGAGCGCAATTACATCCGTCTGGCATTTGTCGACCCAACGATCCGATCTCTGTACGGGGACTGGGAAACTACCGGACGTGACGCCGTCGCATTTCGCGCATGGAAGCTGCGCAGGCACCGAGTGACTCTCGTTCGGCTGCACTTGTCGGAGAATTATCACTTCAGGACAAGGACTTTCGAGGTTGGTGGGCCTCGCAGTTCTCAAGACCAGCGGGACGAAGCTTCTCCGCCATCCGCGCGCGGGAATTCACCCTTGAGTGGGAAATGCTCACGTGTGCCACCGATCCCGACCAACAACTCATGGTCATGACCGCGAACCCGGGTACTGCCACACACCAAACGCTGAGGATCCTCGCCGTAGACAGGCATACAGCACATGCGCGGGCGGATCACGACCGAGCGTAGGTTTCTTGCGGGCATGACGATTCGTTGTTGCGCTCGGTGAGGGGCGGAGCGTGCAGTTCGGCGCAACGCCCCTCACCAGGCGTTTACTCGGTGGCCGCGTCCCGAACTACTGCGGTGTCGACGAACTGCTCGAATCGGACGATCAGTCCGCCGCGAACGACGAAGTGATGAGCTACGCGAGCTGTGAAGGCCTTACCTGTTTGCTTGTGGCTGGCGGTGTATCTGGCAAGGACAACCACATTTTCTCCATCCACGACATAGGTGTCGTCGTGAGCCGCCCAGTCATTCCACTCGGCACCGAGTTTTTCCATCACGTTGGCCGTGACGCCGGTCGGGGTGCGGTAGGTTCCCGCCAACGGAAACCCTGCCATCTCGGTCCATTCGACATCTGGGGCCAGCGTGTCGCGCAGTGCGTCCAGATCGCCGGCTGCCGATGCGATGTACTGCCGACGGACCACTGCGGCCGGTGACGGATCGGACGAATATTCGTTCATCCCCATGCCATTTCGCCCTTTGCGACAAGTGCCCCGAGATGCGCGGCCACCGCAAGACCCGCGTCGGGGTACTCGGCCAGCAGCGCCTTCTCGACCTCAGCGCCACTGTCCTTCTCCCCGACGATGCGCTCGAAGGTCTTCAGGTAATCGCGGGTATGAGCCAACGCGGCACCGTCCGCTGCAGCTCCCGCGGAGCGATGTCCGGCGATCACTGTGGTCGGATTCAAGGCCTTGACTGTGTCCAAGCCGTCGATCCACTTCTGACGGAGTTCGGGGGTCGAGGAGTCGGCAGTCCACACGTGCAGGCCGCTGAATACCAGGACGCCGCCCACCACTGTGCGAGTTGCGGGGTCGAAGAGGAACCATCCGCGGTTGTGCGGATCGAGGTCTGCGTTGCGCAGTTCGAGGGTCTGGTCGTCGACGGTGATGCTGTCGGAGCTGAATGCTTCGAGGGTGACGCGGCGGGTCGGCAGGTTGACCCCGAGGTTCTTCCACGACTCGAGCTTCTTGTCGTAGCTGTGGTCGATGTGGTCGATGACATCGGCGGGTGCGACGAACCGGGCGTTCGGGAATGCATCTTGGACCACTTCGGCTCCGAAGTAGAAGTCCGGGTCGCCTGCGCTGATGAAGACGGTCGTAAGTTCCTTGCCGGAGTCGAGAATTGCTGCCACGGCTCGGTGTCCGTCCGCGCGTGTGAATCCTGCGTCGACGAGGACAGCTTGGGTGTCACCCGACACGAGCGTGATGGTCTTGTCCAGCGTGTTCGGGCCGGTATCCAGAGTGGTGAATGTCAGGTCAGTCATCGTTGCGTCCTTCGGTTTTGCGGATCGGTTCCACACAAGAGTGCCGTAGCTGGAAACGGCTATCTGGTGACGACCTGCGGCAGAATGGTGAATATGCGACAAGGCAAATCTGTTCGTGGTGTCGAGTTCACACCCTCCGCGTCCGATATCGAGATCGAGCTGACGACGCTTCGAGCGATCGTGCGTAGCGGTGGTCGACGAGAGTTTCTTGCGCCGCAGCGATTGAATTTCGATTTGCTCTATCGAGTGGAATCCGGCCGGACTGTGCACCGAATCGACTTCGTCGAGTACGACATCGCCCCGGGGGATGTCGTCTGGATTCATGCAGGACAAGTCCACGAATGGGGCGAGATCGACGCGCTGTCCGGATCGGTGGCGATGTTCGCCTCTCATGCGGTCGGGCCGTCCACTCAGCAACTGCTGGCGATAACGGCAGTGAACATGCGCAGCTTTTGGACTGCGGATGCGGGCACGAGCGCCGGGGTCCACACGGCGCTCGACGCGCTTTTCGCGCCTATGCCGCCGTCGTCCGGCAGCGGTATCCGACGCGAGATCGGACGATCGGCGTTGGCGTGCCTACTTCTACGACTGAGTTCGGAGACCGACGGTCACCCCGCATTGGAGGGGGCCGAGGTGTTCGCATGGTTTCGAGCCGAGGTGGAAGCTCAATTCCGTTCGATACGTACGGTTTCGGACTACGCGCAGCGTCTCGGGTATTCGGAGCGCACTCTGAATCGAGCTGCCAACAGTCATGGGACGACGGCGAAGAAGACGATCGACGACCGAATCGTGCTCGAGGCGAAGCGATTGCTGGTGTTCACGTCACTCTCGGTGTTGGACATCGGAGTTCAGCTCGGGTACGACGACCCGTCCAACTTCACGAGCTTCTTTCGGGTGCGGACGGGGCGGACACCGAGCGGATTTCGGCAAGGTGACCGTTGACGGAAAACGGGCCGTGACGTCGTCGACCGGTGCGCGAATGCACCCCGCGCTGAATCTGTACATCGGCTGGTTCCCTTCTGCATAGGACCAGGGTCGTCGACCGACGTCGAGCTCAGTGGCATGAATCCGTTCACCGATTCACCGATTCACCGATTCACCGATTCACCGGGCGCGAGTGGCGCGACACGCAAAGAGGTGTGCAGTGTGATGGTTGCCATACGTCGTCCCGGTGTGGTTCACTGCTTAAACCTTTTAGTGAATGGAGCACCGGATGGCCACGACAGCAAGCGCCGCCTCGCGACCGGATAGGACCGACGCGCCTCCAGGCATCGTGCGGACCGCGTTCGCCAGCTTTATCGGCACGATGATCGAGTGGTACGACTTCTTCATCTTCGGTACTGCTGCGGCGCTGATCTTCAACGAGGTCTTCTTCAGCAACATGTCCGCCGCCGGCGGGACGCTCGCATCGTTCGCGACGTTCGGCGTGGCCTTCGTGGCGCGCCCCGTGGGCGCGGTGTTGTTCGGTCACTACGGAGACCGTTTGGGCCGCAAGAAGATGCTGGTTCTGTCCCTTCTCCTCATGGGTGGCGGCACCGTCGTGGTCGGCGTGCTACCCACCTACGAGACATGGGGGATGGCGGCCCCGATCTTGCTCGTGATCTCGCGACTCGTGCAAGGACTCGCAGTCGGTGGCGAGTGGGGCGGAGCAATTTTGATGGCAGTGGAATCAGCACCTCCGAAGAAGCGCGCCTTCTACGGGAGTTGGCCGCAGATGGGTGTGCCCGCCGCACTTGTGTTGTCCACGCTGTCGTTCTACGCGGTCCGCCAACTGCCCGAGGAGCAGTTCCTCAGTTGGGGTTGGCGCATCCCGTTCCTGGCCAGCACCTTGCTCATCGGCGTCGGCCTGTACATCCGCCTAGCCATTCTCGAGTCACCCGAATTCTCGAAGATGAAGAAGAACGACGAAGCGGCCGAGTTTCCCATCGTCGAAGTGGTGAAGAAGAATTGGCGCGGACTGCTGGTCGGTATCGGTGTGACTGCTGCGCCCAACATTCCGTTCTATCTCGCCACCGTGTTCGTGATCAAGTACGCCCAGGACTATGCCGGCATGACCAGCAATTTCATGCTTCTCGCGTTGTGCGTGGCCGGGTTCGTCGAGACTCTCGGTATTCCCCTGGCCGCCATGCTGGCCGACCGATTGGGCGTGGTGAAGGTCTTGATGGCAGGCGCGGTGTTCATGCTCGTGCTGTCCTTCCCCTTCTTCTGGCTCATCGACACGGGGAACTCGGTCCTGGTATTCCTCGCACTGTTCTTGATGCTCGCAGTGGGGCACACGATGACCTACGCACCGATGGCGACCTTCATGGCAGATCTGTTCCCCACCAACGTTCGCTACACGGGCACCTCCGTCTGTTATCACCTGGGAGGCGCTCTCACGAGCGGGCCGGTGCCACTGGTGGCGGCCGCCCTCGTCGCGTGGGCCGGCAGTGCTCTTCCTCTGTCCATCTATCTGGCGATCGCCAGTGCGGTCACGATCGTCGCTCTCTGCTTCGCTCGATCCGCCATGCCGGGACAGGGCGAGTTGTCGAAATCGAATCGACCTGCATTCGTGGCAACGGTCCGATGACAGAATCTTCGGTTGTTTCCTTGCGGATCCAACCGAGCGCGTGTCATGCTGAATTAAACGTTTTAGTTCTCGACCTCGAAGAAGGGATTCAACGATGAGTTCGACACTCGATCACACGTCCGATGCGGCAGTTCCGTATCGCGGCCCCAAGTCGGACAGCATGCTCGACGACATGGTGGAACTGGGGGCGCTCGACCTGGATTGCGATGAGCGCCTGTGGGTTCCACAGTCGCCGGATGTGACCTTTCGGCCGCTGCTACTCTCGGTCAGTCAGGGGTTCTTCGTCAACATCCTGCGCGTGCGCAAGACCGGAATTCTCTCACGTCATCGCCACGCCGGTCCCGTGCACGCAACCACCCTCCGCGGGCGGTGGCACTACCTCGAGCACGACTGGTGGGCGGAGCAGGGAAGCTACGCCTTCGAGCCTCCCGGTGACATTCACACGCTAGAGGTTCCGGAAGGTGTCGACGAGATGATCACCATGTTCCACGTCACCGGTGCCTACATCTATGTCGACCCCGATGGCAACCCAGTGGGCGTGGAGGACGTGTTCACCAAGCTGGACAATGCCAGAAAGCATTACACGAGTGTCGGCCTCGGCGCGGACTACGTCGACCGCTTCATTCGCTGACTCACCGTACTTCCGAACGGCCCCGAGTTTTCACTCGGGGCCGTTTCTTTTGTGTGCGAACGCCTTTGAGTAAATAGCGGCATTTCGGGCGACTTCATCGGAGTTACTCGAAAAGGCACCACCGTCTTAACCGTTTTAGTACAGTTCGGTCAACCGTTCGGCGGCAACCTGGGCGGCCTGCAATCGAGTGCGTCGACGCTGAGAACCACACCTCCTCAGGTGCGGTTGCGCAGCCACTTCATCTATTCGTTCAGGCTCGACCCGGGCCACTCTCACTGGAGCATCTTCGATGACCGATGTCGTCTCGTCGCCGTCAGGCGATTCCTTGTCCCCTTCCCCTGAACCGCTCGAGAGGAAGCGCAAGCGTGCCCGAACTCCGGCGTACGCGATCGGCGCGCTGATCTTCCTGTGGCTGGTCTATGCGATGAATGCCAACACCAGGCAGATCTTCTTCTTCGTTCTGCCTTCGATCGTCGATGAGTTCTCGATCTCGCCGGAGACGGCGGGTGTGATCGCCGCGATCATCACCGCAGCATGCTCGCTCCTGGCGCTGCCACTGGGACCGTGGTTCGACCGCGGTGGACATGGGTGGGCGCGTAAGTATCGGAATGCCGTCGTGGCCTTGGGCTACTTCATCTTCTCGATCTTCACCGGTATCGGTGCCTTGACGTCCTCCCTGTGGTCCATCGTGATCCTGCAGTCGGTGAAGAACGCGTTCGGCGGCGCTGGTGAGGCCGTCGAGGTGACCACGATGGCCGAGTCCTACCCCGTCGAGCGCCGAGGTCTGGCGCTGGGTCTGCAGCACACGGGCTATCCGTGGGGCACCCTGATTGCCTCGATCGTCACGTCAGGCATCTTGGCGACCTTCGGACCGGAGAATTGGCGCTACGTTTTTTTGCTGATTCCGCTCGCGATGATTCCTATCTGGATCGGGTACTGGCTGTTCGCCACCAAGAAGCGCTACGCCAAATTCGAGAGCGATACCGAAGCAGCGGGGTTGACCAAGCCTCTGTCCGGATCGAATTTCGAGGAGACGCATCGCGCAGAGCCGGGTGCTCTGGCACGCGCGTTGCGGAATCCGAACATCATCTTTCCGTCTCTGGCATCGATGCTCGGTATCGCGGTCTACACAGGTATCAGTTTCTGGTTGCCGCAGTACATTGCGTTCGTGGGGAACTACAGCTTTGCCGAGGCTGCCGCGTATTCGGCCGTGTTCACCATCACCGGCGGCATCGGCCAGATCCTTTGGGGCACAGTGTCGGACTGGCTGGGGCGAAAGTTCACAGCCATCATCGCTTTCGTATGGCTCGGCGTCGGCATCTTCCTGCTGCAGTACGCCGGCCTGGGATTGGCGTGGCTGATCGTGCTGCAGCTCTTCGCCGGTATGGCGACCAACGGGGTGTTCCCGGTCATCTACAGCTTTGTCAGTGACGCGGCGGAGAAGGGTGCCATCGGCACAGCGAACTCGGTGATGATGACAGCCACCTACGTGGGCGGTCTGTCTCCATTGGTGCTCGGAGTTCTCATCGGTGCCGGTGGCGGGTTCTCCTCGGCAACTGGATACGACTGGGGTCTGTATTTTCTCGTTGCCGCATGTGTGGTGGCAGTGGTACTGCTGGCACTGTTCACCCGTGAGCCGATCGGCAAGTTTCGCCACCTCGACCGGTCCTTGGTGTCGAAGGCCAGTTGCAACTTGGGCGACGCCGGCGAAACAGTCTGAGCCGACCCCCATTCACACCACAGATCGTCCAGCCTCGCCCGCTCGATATGTGGGCGAGGCTGGACCCGTCCGAGAGCGAGACCGAACATGTCGCCCATCGTCTTTCGCGCCCAGGTTCGCTACGGTGATTTCGATCCGCAGAGACATGTGAGCAACGTTCAGTACTTCCGATTCTTCGAGGAGGCCAGGGCGGTGCTCTACCGTCGGGCGGGTCTGCCCGCCGATCTCGGACAGGTGATCCGGCGTCAGGAGATCGACTATTTTGCACCGATCGGGTTCGACATCCACGAGATCGACGTGGTCATGACGGCACTGCGGTCGGGACGCTCGTCGTACGATCTCGGTTTTGTGTTGCGTTCGGGCACACATGAATTCGCGCGCGCCACCGTGTCGATGGTGGCCGTCGGACCGGACGGCCGCCCGACACCCATTCCGGCGCGGCTCGGACTCGAGCTCGCTGCAGCATCCCCGTAGGCGTGAGCGCGACTCGACGGGTAGGACGAGAAAGACCCCGTGGCCCGCAGGGGCCACGGGGTCTTCCTCGTTACCGAGCGGGCAGTGTCACGGAGTGAGAACGACTTTGAAAGCCTGTGCGGCCGCCGCCGTTTCGAGTGCGTCGATCGCGTCCTCCAGCTGGCGGACAGTGACCAGCGAGCCCCACATTTCCGGGTCGGTCGCCAGGTAGTTCATCGCGGTCACGTAGTCGCTTCGTTGCGAACCGTAGCTTCCGAGGATGCGGATCTCGCGTCGCGTCACCAGATTCATGTCGGGATTCGCGTCGGACGCGAAGAGGGCTGGAACCACCACGGTCCCGCCGGGCATCACAGTGCGGAGCGCAGTTCCGAGGCCGGCGCCCGATCCTGAAGCTTCGATCCACCCCTGCGCTTCGAACCCGCCCAGATCGTCACCGACCGCGGTGGCGAGTCCCAGTGATCTGGCAGTGGCCAACCGCAGATCCTGATCGCGCGGCGCACCGGTCAGGAGGACGGCGTGACCCGATTGCGACAACAAGAGTGCGATCATCAATCCGATCGGCCCCGGACCGGAGACCACCACGTTCTTTGCTTCCGGGTCTGCCCGTTGCAGGTGGGAAACCGCGCGGCCGGCGACGGACAAGGGCTCCGTCAGTACCAGAACGGTCGCGGGAAGATCGTGCTCGACGGGTACCAGTCGGTGCTCGTCGACGACGAAGAACTCCGCCGCGGCACCGTCGAAGGAGAGCCCGAGAACTGCTTTGTCCGGGCATATCTGGCGCAGCCCGCGCAGGCAGACCGAGCACCGACCGCAGCCGTCGATGGACACTGGGACCACCCGTCGTCCGATCCATCGGCGATCGACACCGTCGCCTACCTCGACGACAGTGCCGACTGCTTCATGGCCCATGCAGACCGGAGACGCGACCCAGTCGTATCCGGCGTCCTGCTTCCAGGCGTGTACGTCGCTTCCGCACAACCCGCACGCCTCGGTTGCGACCAGAACTTGACCGGATCCGGGCTCTGGTGTGGGCCTGTCGAGGACGACGGCGTCCATCGGCGTGTTCGTACGTTTCACCAAAGCTCGCATCGTGAGTCTCCTAGGGTGGGGTCGCCAAGGCAACTAAAAGGTTTAAGTCAGTGTTGCATCTCGCTCCCCATATGACAAGCGTCACGTGTCGATCGGCAGGGATCAGGGCCGAGCGGCGGTGGTTTCGCGCACCTGCAGTGTGTACGGGAGGATCAGATGTTGCGCAGGGGACGTCGAACCACCGATGCGATCGAGGAGAATCTCGGTTCCCCGCCGTCCCATCAGTTCTCGGGGCACCGTGATCGTGGTCAGCTGCAGCGGACCTGCGCTTGCGAAACTCATGTCGTCGAACCCGGTCAGACCGATGTCTCCTGGCACGCTGAGCCCAGCTTCGCGACAGACGTCGTACACACCCACCGCAATCACATCGTTGCCGCACATGACCGCGTCGATATCGGGGTGATCGCGGAACAGCTCTCGTGCACGCAGGATTCCAGATTCACGGGTGAGCGCTCCCCACATGGCAGAGCGGTTGACGACCTCGAGGCCCCCGTCTGTCAGCGCCGAGACGAAACCGTTCGCACGATTTCGGGAAGCGCTGGACAAGGGGGGGCCTCCGAGGACAGCCACCCGTCGGTAGCCGCACTCGACGACGTGTCGACCGAGTTCGCGGCCGGCAGCGAGATCGTCG
Source organism: Rhodococcus sp. 06-462-5 (assembly GCF_002258315.1). Lineage (GTDB taxonomy): Bacteria > Actinomycetota > Actinomycetes > Mycobacteriales > Mycobacteriaceae > Rhodococcoides. The sequence goes on from NZ_NOYD01000023.1 coordinate 42,381, forward strand.
ATACCTACGAAATCGGCTTCGAGTCCTTCAATGTGGCGGTACAGCTGCACAAACGGCTCTCGGCGTTTGGTCAGTTCGGCGAGCAACGCTGTATCGGCGGATGTGACCGAGGTGAACAGCAGACCGCCCGAGTGTCGGTCGACTTGAGTCATGGCCGCCTCGGCCTGGTGGGCACCGTCGACGCCGACGTGCGAGACGAACACCTCGAAACCCGCCTCGGCGGCGGCAGAGATCGCACCGAACGCGAGCTCGGAGTAGAACGGGTTGGCGATGTCGGCCAGGAGAAGCCCGATTGTGTTGGCCTGGCCCGATCTGAGGTCGCGCGCGGTGCGGCTCGGACGAAAATTCAGTTCGCGGGCGACATCGAGAATTCGAGCACGCACATCTTCGCTCACCCCGGGAGCACCGTTCATCGCGAACGACACGGCCGCAATGGACACACCTGCATGCTCCGCGACCTGGGTGATCGTTACCCGTTTGGTGGCCTTACGTGGTCGGTGAACGGGAGCAGGCGGGTTGCTCTTGGCTGACTCGCCACTTTCCGCTTTGGGCATGGCCCAAGCTTATCCGCTACTTGACGACGACTGGGTTCACCGGAGCTCCGGTCCCTTCCACCACCTTCAGGGGAGCGGCGGTGTAGAAGAATGTGTATTGACCGTCCGCGGCGCAATCGGCGGCCAGCGCGTCGAGGGCGATGATTTCGGCGAAGGTGACGCCGAGGTTGCGCATCAATGCGTTGTGCAGCGGGAGCCACACTCCGGACACTGGGTCGGTCGTGACCTCGTTGGCGAGGGTGTCGGTCACCAGATTGGGGATTTCCATCTCGTTGAACCACGCGACGAGTTCGGGAGAATAGGTGAGTCCGGGTTCGTTGAAATTCGCGTAGAACTCCTCTCGTGGTGTCTCGTAGAAGTATTCGAGCCAGCCGGTGTGGATCAGCAGAATATCGCGCTTACGAATGTCGACGCCTTGACTTGCGGCGGCAGCCAACAGGTCTTTGTGATCGAAGGTTTCCCCCTTGGCGAGAGACTTCTTGCCGCGGTGACGCGCGATGTCGATCAGTATCCCTCGACCGACGATGCCCTTCTCCGCGATCGGAAGAATGCTCGCCTTCTTCATGCCACCGGTTGTCGTTTCGGCTGCGTAGCCGTTGTAGATCTGGTCCCCGCACCACAGGTGGCCGAGCGCGTCGTACTGGCTCGAACCCTGCAGGTACATGGTGATCTTGTCGTCGGCGAACTGCGCGCCTCCGTCTGCTTCGGGTCCCTCACCGGCCAAGTAGACGCCACGGTCCATCACGTTCTCGCGTTCGGCGGGCCCGCGTGCACCGGGAAAGGCCGGGTCGCCCTTGGGGTTTCCGATCTGCACTTGCAAAGTGAACGACTTCCCCGAGGTGATCTCGGCTGCGCCGGCCAAGGCTTCGGCGGGCCCCAGATAGTTGAGCGCCCCCACTTCGTCGTCGTGACCCCACCTGCCCCAATTCTGGGGCTGGTCCTTCAATAGTTCGACCGTCGTGGGGATCGACGTTCTCGTAGTCGTGTCGGTCATGAGAAACTCCTAGGTTCTGTGATCGTGAATCCAACGAGACATGTTCAGCGAGCGAGCCATCCGCCGTCGACCGAGATGGTTGTGCCGGTTACGTAGCGCGATGCGTCGGATGCCAGGAAGATCGCGGCACCGGCAAGGTCTTCTGGAGTTCCCCACCGTGCCATGGGGATTCGCTTCAGCATGAATGCGGCGCGCTCGGCGTCATTTCGGTGTGCCGTGGTGAGGTCGGTCGACATGTAACCCGGCGCGATGGTGTTCACCCGGATGCCGTGTGGGGCCCACTCGTTGGCCAGTGCTCTGGTGACTCCGAGAATGCCGTGTTTGGACGCAGCATAGGAAGGCACCTCGACTCCGCCTTGAAAGGAGTTCACCGACGCCATGTTGATGATGCTGCCGGCGGAGTCTTTTGCGCGAAGGTACTGGGCAAAGGCTTGGGACAAGAGGAACGGTGCCGTCAGATTGACGGCCAGCACGGTGTTCCAGTCCTCGACACTGGTGTTCAGCGCCGGGCCTCGTCTGATGACGCCGGCGTTGTTGACGAGGACGGTTGCGGGGTTGGAGGTTGCATCTTCTGCCCATCGCACGAGGTCGTTCGCGGAATCAGCGGACAGCCCACCGAGATCGGCCGTCCTCGACACACACTTTCCACCGGCTTCCGAAATGTCACTTTCGAGCTCGCTCATGTCGATGACGTCGAGCGCAGCGATCTGTGCACCTGCGTCTGCCAACGCTGTCGCGATCGCTCTTCCCAGACCGCGAGCCGCACCGGTGACGAGGGCGGTGTACCCGGTGAGATCGAACAGGTCGGCGAATCCGCGCGATGAGCGCACGGGTTCCTCGGCGACCACGTCAGCTGACTCGGTCCGCGAAAGTGCGCACGGCGTCGTTGAATTCCACCGGATTTTCGATCATCGGGTAGTGGCCGGTTCCGGCCAGCACGGCGATTTCGCTTCCGGGGATTCTCGACTGGGTGGCTTCGACCATGTCCTGATGCACCAGCCAGTCCGCGTCGCCGCGGAGCAGCAGCACCGGACTCTCGATCGCGCCTACCGTGTCACGTCGATCGAACCCCGCGTATCCGGTGAGGTCGGCGCGGATGACTTCCGGACACACTCGGCGAAGCTGCCAAACGACCTCACGCGCACGCGCCGGGGGAGTACGGTCACCCGTCATGGAACGTGCCCAACATTCGAGAATCTGAGGGCTGTTCAACGTGAGCATGGCAAGGAAATCCTGGCTGACTGTCGGCGTGTAGTCCGAGCCCTCGCAGGAGATGACACCGGCATAGAAGTTCGGGCGCCGGGCCGCAAGATCGAGGACCATGTTGCCGCCCATGGAGCACCCGACGATGATAGGCCTCTCCAATCCCAGTGCCGCCATGAACTTTTCGTTGAACTCCGCATGCTGGGCCAACGAGGTGAACGCCCCGCCCTCTGGTTCGAGCGTCTTGCCGTGACCGGGGGCGTCGACCGAAATGACGCGGTAGTGGTCGGACAGACCCGTGGTGACCCAGCGATACATCATGGTGTCCTGGCCCGCAGCGTGAATGCAGACGATCGGTTGGCCCGAACCTGCTTCCTCGTAGTAGGTGCGCAGTCCGTCGACGTTCACGTAGCGACCGACTGGCACTCGATCGGTGACGACCGGGTCGGGCGAGAACGAGGAGTCCTCGCGCAGAATCGGGTCGACCTGCTGCATGCACTCGAGCAGGCGCCACATGGGCTGTACGTTCCGCATCGCTGCGACATAGTCTCCGGAGACTGTGATTTCGCCAAGGCCAGGTGAGGTGCCCTCGAACCAGTCGGTCTTCCCCTCGATCACGCGCTGCCACTCGTGTTCGGGTGCATCCAGGACAACGTCGCTTCCGCTCAGCGGAATCCCCTCGACTACCGACACTGCCCGGCCGTTCCTGGTGTCGATGGTCCACGCATGCTCGGGGCTTCGGAACGAGATGGTGGCAGAGAAGTGCTGCGAGGAGGTCACCCATTCGAGATCTTCGTTGATCGTCTGCAGGAACCGGTCCCACCACTGTTGATCCGAGAATTGTTTCGACATCAGCGTCTCCTCTAGTGATTGCTTAAACGGTTTAGTGACCGTACATCGGAGTGACCCGTGACACAAGAGTGGTGGCTTTTTCTCTGCCCGCGACGTCTACCGTGGAATGCATGCGCATCGACGACCTCGATCCCGAACTGCACGCTGTGGTGTCCGACGTTCCGGTCGTGGACTTTCGCGACATCACGGCTGCTCGGGCTGCGGCGACGAGTGGTCCGGTCCGTTTGTCCGCGGATGTTGTTGTCACGGACTCGGTTGCCGAGGCCGACGGGCACTCTGTCGGTGTTCGTATCACCGGTCCCAGCCGGGTCTCGGATCGTCCGATGCCGATTGTTGTCGAAATGCACGGCGGCGGTTTCGCATTGGGTTCGGCGGCCTCGAATTGCTCGTGTCCGCTCCCGAGCGCGCCTAGTCGCTGCACCGGGAACCGTTAGGCCGCGGAGGAGGGGAAGGCTCGCGCTTGCGGCCCGGCCTTCGTCGCGCACCCGATGTAGTGACCGAGTATTTTCTAGAATTCGTTGGTGTTCTTCACCTTCAGGCCGATGACTAGTCGATGCCAACGACCGTGGACCGGATCGTCTCGCCGGACTGTTCGGCGGTGACCGATCCGTCGATGTCGACGTCCAACAAGTCGCACGACTGCGCCAACACGTGCGTCGAGATGCGTGACGTCGGCTACGAACCATCCAGTAGACGAGATCGGTAGATTACCGCTGTCGTACTCCCAATCAGGCGCTGCCGTGTTCGGATGTCTACCGTGCGTAGTCAGGCACCGCCAGTGCTCAGTCGGCGCTCAGAGACCACTGCCCGGAAAGCACCGATCGGGACGGCATCGGCGGTCGCGACGATCGTGCTGCGTTGTCCCCCCAGAATGTCGACGTCGAGCGCGACGACGTCTCCGGGTTGCAGGGGGGGGAATGGCGGATCTACCGCGCCTTCCCCAGACCTCGGCCAGGCAACCTGAGCCGCACGTCCCAGAACCGAGAAGGTCTCCCGCCCGCACCTCCGTTCCCCGCGATGCGTAGGCCAGCATCTGCGGGTAGGAGAAAGCCATGTTTGCCCAGTTGTCCTCGCCGACAACAACATCGTTGACCGATGCGCTCATCTTCAGATCGAAGGCGTTGCCGGCCCGGTGTGGCTCTAGTTCATCGGCCGTAACGAAGTACGGCCCCAGCGATGTAGCGCTGTCCTTTCCTTTCACCGGTCCGAGCCTGACCTGCATCTCGGCGAACTGCAGGTCACGGGCAGACCAGTCGTTCATGACCATGTACCCGGCGATGTGCGAGTCGGCATCCGCCACCAGGACGTCTCGACCTGACCGCCCCACCACAGCCGCGATCTCCAACTCGAAGTCGAACAGCTCACACCCCGGTGGGACAGCTACGGGGTCGTAGGGCCCGATCACTGCGTAAGGATTGGTGAAGTAGAACGCTGGTGCCTTGTACCACTGCTCAGGCACCACGCTGTCCTCATCGACCAGGCGCGCGACGCCGGCAACGTGTTGCTCGAATGTCATATAGTCCCGGACGGTGGGCGGCGCTGGGATCGGTGCAAGTAGGTCCGCCTCCGCTAGGTCGAGCGTGACAGAAGGGTGCGCCCGCGCGCGGTTTCCGGCCGCCCGCAGTTGTTTCGCGTGGTCGTCTCCGAGCAGGTCGACGATACGAATACCGTCGTCGAGTCCGAAAACGACACCGTCCTCGACTAGCCCGACACGGGGCCTGCCGGTATCGGAGAAGTTGACGAATCGCATTGTTTATCAGCTTCTTTCAGAGATGCGACGTCATGGGTCCGCCGTTGAACAAGACCGCGTCCTGAAATGCGGCGATGATGTCCAGTTCGGTGCCCGAGATGTCGGCGTAGTGGCGATGAATATTCAGTACGAGCCTTTCGGCGTCCGGCATTTCGGCGTAGTCACCGAGTCCGGCCATGCGCGCTGCGTCCAGCGGAGACATGCCGAGGCGGTAGCCCTGCTGCCCTGCTTTCTGCACGTAGCGGTAGTAGCCCGCGATCTCATCGAGTACGTCGTCTATTCCGGAACGCTCGATGACCGGTCCGTGTCCGGGAACGATTATCTCGGCGTCGAACTCTCGCAGCCAGTCCAACGACCGCAGGGCCCCCGTCAGCGAACCCATGAACGCCAGGGGCGTAACGCCGTTGAAGACGAGATCGCCTGCGAACAAGACCCTTTCGGCGGGCAACCACGCGACCGCGTCGCCGGTTGTGTGCGCGGTGTATCCGGGATGGTGAAGTTCGACGATCCGGTCACCGAGATGCAGATTCATCGACTGATCGAACGATACCGACGGTAGACGTAGACTCACGTCACCCCATTGCGGCACTGGCTGCCAGAATGGCGGGCAGCCGCAGATCACGGTGTCGGTTGCCAAGCCTGCACGCATCTGACGTTGACCGATGATGACGGTCGACTCGGGAAGTTCGCTGTTGCCGTACGTATGGTCGCCGTGCTGATGGGTGTTGAGCGCGAACCTGATCGGAGTTTCGCCGCGTTGAGCTCGGCGTCTGGCTCGAAGGAACGCCTGAGTGCGTTCCGCAGTCGCGCAGGTATCGACTATGACATCACCATCGTCGCCCGCGATCACCCCGGCGTTGTTGATCCACCAGCTGCCGTCAGGTTGCACCCACGCCCACACCCCTGGCCCTATCTCATCGAACGAAGGCATCGGCAAGGAGTCGGGCTGCGCCGCACCTATCATCGTGTTTCCTTCAGATTTGCTCTCGCCATGGCCCCTACACCTTCGAACACTCCCTCGGGTGTTCCGGGGAGCACGGGTACTGCGCGGCGCACACGTTCGAGCACCGACCGAGAGGACTCGGCGGCTCGTGCGGTCAGTGCAGGCAGATCGACGTCGATCATCACTCCGTTGCGCTTGACGACTTTGCCGTCCACGAGCACGGTTCGGACGTCTTCGGCCGATGTCTGGAAGACGAGGGTGCCAGCGGGATCGATGTGAGTGTGCTGCGTGATGGAGGGGCCGCCGACCAGAATGAGGTCTGCTCGCTTTCCGACGGTGATGCTTCCGATGCGGTCATGCATTCCCAGTGCTTTCGCGGCGTTTGCTGTCGTCCACTTCAATGCATCGTGCGCCGAGACGGACACGGCCGCCGGGTCTTGGCGCGCGTTGTTCACCTTTTCGGTGTCCGACCACCGCTTGAATGCGATCGCCATACGGGTCTGCGCGAACATGTCCCCCGAATTGAGCGACATGATGTCGGCAGAGAGGGTCGGTTCGATTCCCCGGCGCTCGGCGGCTTCGAAGACCAATTTGCCCATTCCCATGTTCAGTTCGGTTTCCGGCGAGATGGAGACCTTCGCACCCCTGCTGGCAAGGATGTCCCATTCGTCTTCGGTGAGTGTGTTGCAGTGCACGTGCACCTGATTCTCATCTATCAGTCCTGCTGCGTCGAGCTCTTCTATGCCGGACGGCATCGACCAAACGCAGCCAGTGTGTGTCACGATCAGTGCATCGTGGGCCCGGGCCACGGCAACTTCGGCGGCGGTGTCCCGCAGCGGGCGCAGTCCGACCTCGGTGAGGGCGACTCCCAGGGTCAGTAGACCATTGGGGTCCGGGAAATGCTGTGCAGCAACGCGTTCGAAGTCTGCGATCCTGTCGTCGTGATCTCCGAAGAATTGCGGCGTCTGCGGACTCGAATCGAAGAATCCGTAGCCCAGGACTCCACGGATTCCGGAGTCGCGTAGTCCGGCGACGGCAGCATCACTGTGATCGGGCGAATTCATACAGTGAGAGAAATCCAGAATTGTCGTCACACCGGCGTTCAACGCCTCGACCGCTCCGAGGCAGTTGCCGACGTATACATCGTCCGCGGTGTAAGCTGGCGACACCAAGAGCCGAATTCCGTGGAAGTAATCGGCAAGGGTCCAGTCTGCGCACAGTGCCCGCATTTGGGTCTGCCATGTGTGGCGGTGTGTGTCGATCAGTCCGGGCGCGACGATGTGATTTCTGGCGTCGATCACTTCGGCATCCGGGTCAGACAAATTCGGGCCGATCGCTGTTACGGTTCCATTCTCGATCAGAATATCGGTGTTGGGAAGATCGCCCTGCTCTGGATCCATCGTGACCAGATGGCCTCCGCGGACGATTGTGCGCTGACGCGTCATTTCATACCTTCTGTCTGTGATCGTAGTCACGACAGTTCAGCACGCAGACGCACCGACATCATCAGGCGAAAAAGTTGTGATCAGCTTCCGGTCAGGTTGAGAGCAGGGCACCGGCAATTCTGCGGATCAGATCGGTCTCCGGGCGACGATCGTTTGACCGGACCGCTACAGCGATCGTGCAGTCCGGCCCTTCGAGGGGAACGAACGAGACCTGAGGGTGAGGGTAGTACGACGCGGCGGGTGCTGCGTGCAAGGCGATGCGCCCGGTCAACGCCACTGCAGAAGGAATTGCGGCCGGATAGCGGACACGATCGCCCCGGCGACCGTTCACCCAGGCCGGACCGGCCCACTCTTCCAGAAGTCCACCTGTGTCCAGATCGACAAATTCGCTCTCCGCAATGTCCGCCACTGATAACCACGTCGCACCGGCCATCTCAGATTGCTTCGGAACCACCGCGACCCGCGGCCCAGCGGTCACCGGAATCAAGTCGATGCCGTCGACGAGCCCTAGCTCCTGAACAAACCCCACGTCAACCGCACCGGAAAGCACTGCGTCGTACTGCTCCGACAAGGTCAAATCAGCGAAACTTATCGCCAGGTCAGGAATCGCGGCCGATAAGCCGTCTTTGAAGTCCGCCCACAGCGTCGAGATTCCAAACCCGAGCACCCCGAACGTCAAGTGCTCCGCAGACGTGCCGATGGGGTGGCTGAGGATCAGCCTGTCGAAGGCGTCGACGACCTGCTGCGCACGGTCGAGAAACACGAGACCACGGGGAGTGAGTGACACCCGCCGACTGGTGCGATCGAACAGTCTGTAACCGAGATCGGACTCCAAACCCTGAATGATCCGTCCGAACGGTTGAGCAGCAATGTAATGGCGTTGCGCAGCCCGACCGAAATGCAGCTCCTCAGCTAGGGTCAGCGCAAATCGAACAGTCCGAATATTCACCCGATGTGCGACGTTCTCGGCTGCGCCTTCCATGGCCCCCATTATGGGCCGAGTCGGTCCTCAAACACGGCGGAAATGCACAAGCTGACGTCTCGTTTCGAGGCGCAATCTGCCGATCGCCAGCTCGGGCATGTATTACGCAGGAGTGGCCCGCCGGCTTGGCTGCCCTTTTCGTCGAGGAGACCGCCCAGGGCATCGGAATCGTCGTACTGATCGCCCTGACACTACTGTTGGTTTCACCACGGTAGACGGTCTGCAGCTCGGCACGTTTGGACTCCATTGGTGTCCGCTACTTCGGTAGCGAAACCGCGTCGTTCCTGCGAAGCGCGTCAGTCCGAGACTGCGATCCGGTTACAAAGCCGATGAGCTCGTGTCCGACGACCTTGCTCTGGTTCGGTCTCCGTTAGTCGTCAGTCGTCAGCGGGCCTGGGAGGACGACGCGAGCTATCTGTTTTGTCTTCGTACAGGGCAATGTCAGCTCGGACGAGCATGTCTTCGAGCGTCGACTCGCCCGTGTTGCGCGCGATTCCGACACTCAATTCGATCGAGAGGAACGAGTCTTCCAGTCGGATCGGCGCGCGGGTGGCGCGGCGTAGTCGTCGGCGGAGCTGTTCCGGCTCGTTCGTCGTTGCCAGTGGTTCGTCGTCGAACAAGGCGATGACGAACTCGTCGCCCCCGATCCGGCCGAGGACTGCGTAGGACCCGCACAGGTCGGCGAGTCGGGCGGCGGTGATGCGCAGAACATGATCGCCGGCCAGATGGCCGTAGGTGTCGTTGATCTGTTTGAAGTTGTCGATGTCGATGTACAACACCGCTGCAGGAGTGGACGTTTCAGCACTGATCCTCTCGATTCGTTCGATCAGCGCAGACCGGTTCAGGACTCCGGTGAGGTCGTCGAGCCGGGATTTTGCAAGAAGTTCCCGGTATGCGCCGAGTAGCCGCGAGGATGTCTGAACTCTATCGGTGACGTCTCGGAAACTGACAGCGACGATGTCGCCGACGTAATTGGCGGTCACCTCCACTATTTTGCCGGGCAGAAAAATCGCGGGTGCTTCGATGCTGACCTCTCCACGCGTGCGCAGCGAGTCGCTGTGGAGGCCGTCGATGTACGAGCCCCTGGTAATGGGGAGCGCGTCGTGCAGGTGCTGTCCGATGAGTTGATCGCGTCCAACGCCGAGGTGCAGTTCGGTCTGCTTGTTGACGTACCGGATGATCATTTCGCGGTCGAGAATCGCGAAACCCAGCGAGACGGAGTCCAGCGCTGCACCGAGGTGGTCACTTGTACCGGTATGCGGTCGGACCAGCGAAACCACACCGGTCAGAACCGTCGGATCTCCATTCACCGCGGTTTCTATGGCGACACTTCGAGTGAGAATGTGACGAACGGTGCCGTCGGAGAGAACAACACGGTAAATGCACTCCGCACCGATGTCGGCGCTCGCGTCTCCATAAAGTTTGACCAGCAGATGCGCGTCGTCCGGGTGCACACGTTCCTGCCATATCTCGATTGCCGGACGGGGATCGCGGATCGCATCGAAGATGTCGGCCGCACGAGCATCCCACTCGAGTTGCCCGGTGTCGATGAAGTAGCGGGTGATACCTATCGACGCGCTATGCGTCTCGATCCCCGAGACGCGACCGGTCCCCAGGTTGTCCTCACGATGACGATCACCCACGGCAGCACATCCGTTCCAGCTACAATTTGATCCGATTGGGAGTCTGCACTGTTTTGTGCGATCGCGTCCGAGCTTTCGAGAGTTGAACGTGACCGGATTGCAGGGTCGGGCGTTGGATATTTACGTTCTCGAACAGGCAGCGATGACCTGGGTGAACAGCGGGCGGCCGTACTGTCGCAAAGGACGCGTCCCACCCGGACCTGTTCCTCTCGTTGCCGCATCAAAGTTCCAAATTACCATCGGGACAGCGCATTGCGGTGAGACCAATAGATCCGAGACGGCAGTGCAACAATGGAATTCGGTACCGTCTCGGGGTGGTCAAGGAGCGCGAACCTAAGTTTCAAATAGGGCGTTCCGTTCAGTCGCGAGACTGGCCAGCATCGGGGTACGCCCGTATCGTTCCCTGCACTTCGACCGACTGATTCCTCGCACCGGACTGCAACAGTGGCAATACCAGGGTAGTGAGCGCGAACGGTGCTCGCAGATTGACCGCGAGCTGCTTGTCGAAACGTGTCATCGGGTAGCGGTCCAGTGGGGCGGCGGAACCGACACCGGCGGCCATGAAGAGTGCGTTCAGGGACCCGAACGTCTTTTGGTGTTCGGCCACAACGCGTTCTGCTGATGCGTCCTCCTCGAGGTCGCAGGCCACGACTGCGACGGGTTCGTCGTAGCGCAGCAGCATTGCTCGGGCTCGATCGAGCTGATCGGCGTCGCGGGCGGTCAAAGTCAGCGCCCATCCTTGTGAGGTGAGGTGAGTGGCGGTACCGAGTCTGATGCCGCGGGACCCGCCGGTGATCAGCGAGGGGGGCGTTCACCGTAGTGGTCTTTCTGCAGTCCGGTACACAGATGCTGTGCTCACGACAGCACTTGCTCGGCCCAGCCGGTGATGGTGGCCAAGGTGTCGGTCAGTAGTTCGGGTGGTCCCTCGAAGTAGTGACCGGCGCCGGGGACGGTGAGGAGTTCTTTCTCCCGATGAGTCGCCGCGTCGTAGAGCTCTCGTGCCATCGAGGGAAAGCAGCCCTTGTCGGCGGTTCCGTACGCTACGAGCACGGGGACGGTGACCTGCTGTAGACACGACGGTCCGTGGCCGTTAGTGGTTGCGGTGCTCCATTGCGAGAGCCAGGACCGCAGAGTGCTCACACTGCCGAGTGTGACGGGACGTAGGTTGGCCGAGATCGCCTCTCCCCACAGTGTTCCGGGCTGTCGGTCGGATGGGTCGATGGTGGTGTCGACGAATCGGGGGTCTGCGCAGGTGCCGTGAATTCGGAAGGGGAGGTCGGGGACGGAGTCGCCGTATGAGGTGTGCAACTGCGCGAGCTGCTGTTGGGCCCATTCCGTGACCCGGGTGGCGCGGTCCGCTTGGGCGGAGCGGTAGCGAACCACCCAATCGAGGTCGAGGGGCACCTCGTCTCGGGAGAAGAGATCGAGGTCCGGGTCGCGATCGAAGGGGTCGTTCTCATCGTGCACTGCCGGGTCCAGCCAGCCCTGTAGCAGCGCAGCGCGTCCCGAATGCGCGTTGAGCATGACCAGGGCGTCAGCCGGCGGCAGTGAAGCCGTGGTGAGGTCTGTCCCGCCTCCTGCGGGTGCATCGCGCACAGTCGGCTTCTCTGCTTGTTGCTGGTAGAACGCGGACAGGCCGCCACCACCTGAGTTCCCGACAAGAACGATCTTGTCGTAGCCCTCGTTGTTTCGCAGATGTGTGATGACCGACCCGAGGTCTGCGACGCAGTTCTCGAGGATCACCTGGGTGTCGTTCCCGGCGTAGCGCGTGACGACTCCGACGGCGTCGATCCCGAGTGCGGCGGTCGGTGCCAGTGCGTAATGTCCGACGAAGTTCGAGCTCGGGTGGCAGTAGACGAACACAGTGTCCGAGTTGGCACCAGGTTGAGTGCGTTCGCGACCGCACCACAGCAGCCCCGATGCGCGGGCGATCCCCGAGTAGACGTCTGCACCCATGCTTTCCTGCATCCGAACGGGCATGAGTTCACGCATCGGCGCTCACCCCTTCCAAGGTTGCCCAGGTGAAGGGGTAGTCGCTGTCGGCACACAGAGTGGCGGCACGAGCACCGATCCGAAGGGGGCGGAAGGTGTCGACCATGACCTGATATTCGCTCGATCGTTGCGCGCCTAGGGCTCGTTCGACGTTGCCCGGGTGGGGCCCGTGGATGAAGCCGGCAGGGTGAACGGTGACCGAGCCGGTGGCTACACCGGTCCCGCGGCGAGTAGCGGCATCGCCTTTTGCGTACAACAGAACTTCATCACTGTCGACGTTCGAGTGAAACGGCGGTATGGGCACCGACTGGGGGTGGTAGTCGAGCAGTCGCGGCACGAAATTGCACATGACGAATCCGGCAGCTTGGAATGTCTGATGCATCGGTGGGGGTTGGTGCAAGCTACCGGTGATCGGCTCGAAATCGGCGATGTTCAGAGCCCAGGGATACATCCCTCCGTGCCAGCCGACGACGTCGAACGGGTGGTGGCGGTGGGTGTGTTTGGTCAGCCCTGTCCGTGTGCGGACGATGACGTCGATATCGTTTCCTTCGCCGAGTAGGACATCGGTCGGTCGACGGATGTCGAGTTCGCAATACGGTGTGCCCTCGATGAATTGGCCGCGATCGGAGAGGTATCGGTCGGGTGGATTGACGTGACCGGTTGCTTGCACGATCCACAAGCGCAGTTCGTCGTCGTCGGTGATCCACCGGTGGATAGTCGAGGTGGGAACGATGATGTAGTCACCCTCCGCCACGTCGATTCGGCCGAACGTGCTCTCGAACGACCCGCTTCCACTTTCGACGTAGACGACCTCGTCGCCCACGCTGTTCTTGTAGTAGGAGCTTTCGCCTTGCGCGACGGCGTAGGTGATCCGGACATCCTCATTGCCCAGCAACAGGATTCGGTCCAGAACAGCGTCGGGCCCGGGTTCGAGGTCATGGAGCTTGAGATGGAGGGGTGTCATCGGATCGTTGGGGCGCAGCGTCTCGTCGATACCGGTCACGGACTCGATGGCGGTGATGGCGTTGGGCGGGAACCGGTGATAGAGCAGGGAGGTGTCACCGGTGAAGCCTTCTTCACCAATGAGTTCTTCGTAGAACAGCGAGCCGTCGTCCTGCCGAAATACGGTGTGCCGTTTGCGCGGTACGGTTCCGACTTTGCTGAAGTAGGGCATATTCAGTCTTTCTGCTCGGTGCCGATGAGTACGAAAGCCACGGTCACGGGGCGTTCGGTCCGGTTGCGCCAGCCGTGGCGTGTGGCGTTCTGCACGACTAGATCGCCGGGGTGTAGATCGGTGGTGACGCCGTTGTCGAGCTCGAGGGTCACGACACCGTCGAGGACGAGGGTGTAGTCGATGGTGGGTGTGGTGTGCATTCCGTCGGCTTCGAATGTCTCTGCCAGTCCCGGTGAGTGCCGTAGCTGCTCGGCGGCGTAGCCCGGCCCGTCGAAGGTGGGCTCGGCCATCGACGAGTCCGGGGGAAGGGTCAACACGATGAGCCGAGTCTGGCCAGCGGAGGGGAGGAGGGTCGAGAGTGCGGGTGTGGGATCGGTGCCGCCCTGCTCGAGAGGGACGTCCGCGTCGGTCGACCACGCGACCGTGGACGAGAACCCGGGGAAAGACGCGAAGTCGTGCCTGCGTGGGGGTGTGCCGTCCTCGACGATGATCGACTTGCCGGAGGTGTCGTGGCCGGTAACGACTCTACGCATGCTGGGTCTCCTTGGCGGTGAGGGTGTGTCGAAGGTCGGCGGCCTCTTTGAAGGCGGCCAGCTCTCGGGGAATATCTGTTCCCGCGGGCTGATAGAGCACGGCGTTGGCTCCTGCGTTCTCCAGACGGAGCAGTGTCCTCGCGATGTCCTCGCGAGTGCCGGTCATCGTCCCCTTTCGGATGACGTCCCCGGTGATGAATCGGACATCCGTGGCATTCGGTTCGATCAGGTGGCCTCGATAGAGTTCGAGGTGCCGCCGATTCTCGGGGACGGACTCGATCGCCGATGCATAGCCGAGCGCCTCCGGCATACCCACCAAGGGCCCGTGCTCGCCCATGTGGAGCGCGAGGGATGCACCGGGGCCGGCGGCATCGAGCACTCGTGGCGCGTCGAGCGCCTCTCCGTCTTCGAGGACCGTGCCGTAGTAGGTCAGATTGCAGGCTCCGTCGTAGGGGACAGGATTGTCGCCATGTGTGGGATTGGTGACCACTCCAGCACCCAGCCGCTGCGCGACACCGAAGCCCTTGGGCCCATGCGCAGCAATCCAGTAGGTGACGTCGATCGGGTAGCTGATACCGGACGCGGGACTGTGCATCAGACTCAAGATCGAGTTTTCCCATTCGATTTCGCGACCTGCGAGCAGTTCTTTGAGTGCGAGGACGTACTCCTCGATGTAGGCCCACCGCGAGGGCTTGCGACCCAGGTATGTGGAGCTGGTGAAGCCAGCGCCCACGCCTGCGTCGAAGCGCCCGGGTGCGACGGTGGCGAGGTAGGCGATCAAGGCGGCATTGGCGGCGATGTGCCGTAGGTGAGGTGTGAAGACCGAAACACCGAGTCGAATGGTCGATGTTCGGGCCGCAGCAGCAGCAACTGTGGCACCGGTGTCGGCATACGAAACCGGGACGTCGTAGACCCATGCTCGTTGGTAACCGAGTTCCTCGGCCAGCACGATGTGGTCGGGTGTAGCGAGCGCGGGTGGGAAGACGCAGTTGATTTCCACGGTGTTCTCCTCGTTGAGTGTCAGGCGGTAGCGGCTGCGAGCGGGACGAGCGAGCGTAGATCTGTTGTCGTGGTGATCGATTCCGGTGTCGGCGAGTCACCGAGTGCCAGGAGGCGTCGTGCGGTCACGTGATCAGCGGGCCGGTTGATCGACTCGACGGCGCGCAGATGCCCGTCGAGGAACCGAAATACCGAGAACTTTCCCTGTTTCGGATCGCCGCGGACCACGTCGGTGTCAGAACACTGTGTGTACCCGGCTATTTGCAACTTCATCGAACCCTGGTTACTCCAGAACCACGGCACGCTGGCGTAGGGACCTACCTGGTCGCCGATGATCTGTAGGGCCACCGCACGTGCGTGATCGGTTGCGGCCTGGACCGATTCGATTCGTATGGGCAGGCCCGAGACGTTGTCGGGGAAGTTCGCGCAGTCGCCGACTGCGAAGACCGAGGGGTCGCTGGTGCGGAGGTACTCGTCGACGACGACGCCGTTGCGCGTGACCAGGCCCGCTCTCTCGGCAAGTTCTGTATTGGCGCGAACCCCTACTGCCAGTACGACGGTGTCGGTCCTGATGTGTTCGCCGGCTGTGGTGCGAACTGCTTCTACGCGCCCCTTCGTGCCGACTATCTCTATCATTCCGGTGCCGAGGCGGACGCTGGTTCCTCGTTCCCGATGCCAGTCTGCGAGATAGTCGCTGGTGATGGGCGAGACCGCGCGCTGGAGAACGCGGTCCGCGATGTCGAGGACGCACGATTCGATGCCTTTTTTCTGGGCGGCCGCCGACAGCTCGAGCCCGATGAAGCCGCCACCTACTGTGGTGACATGGCGTGACGATGCCAACTGTTCGCGCAGCGCGGCAGCGTCGTCGACGGTTCGCAAAACGTGCACACCGGCCAGGTCTGTCCCGGCGACTTCGGGGATGACCGGTCGGGTTCCGGTGGCCAGCACGAGTGTCGTGTACCCGAGCGCGCGTCCGTCGTCGAGGGCTGCGGTGTGTGCGCCGAGATCGATGCTGATCACGGTGTGTCCCAACACAAGTTCGATGTCGCGGTCTTCGTAGTATGTCGCCGGCCGTAGATCGAGATTCGTAGTGTCCGTCTCGGCTGTCAAGAACTGTTTCGACAGTGGTGGGCGTTCGTACGGCAGATGGACTTCGGTACCCACGATCGTCACGGCACCGGTGAATCCCCGGTCGCGCAGGGTCGTTGCGACCGTCGTGCCGGATTGTCCGGAGCCGACGATCACGACACGGGTGTTCACAAGTCCTCGGCGGGGACGTAGACGGACATACCGTCGTAACTGGCCTCGACCGTCACTTGGCAACTGAGTCGGCTGCTCTCGGCGCGCGGTGACAGTGCGCAGTCGAGCATCTCGTCCTCGTCTTCGCCGACTTCCGGTAGTACTACCGGCGTGTACCGAATGTGGACGTGGCAGGTTGCGCACATCGCCTGCCCGCCGCACTCCGCCAAAATTCCCGGAACGCCGGCACCTACTGCCGCTTTCATGATGCTGACGCCGACGGGAGCGTCGACACGGTCGACTCGGCCGTCGGCTTGAAGAAACTGGATCTCAGGCATGGTGCCCGCTCCGCCACCGGGCTGGCATCGTCAAGGGTCCGCGGAACACCCAACCGGCCATCTCGACTGCGTCGGGGTCGGCGAGAGCGAGTTCGGGTAGGCGGCTGAACATCGTCGGCAGTGCAATATCGGCGATCGAGATCCGAGCTACCCAGGTGCCCAAGCAAAAGTGTGCGCCTCCTCCGAATGCGACGTGGTTTGCCGACTCGCGGTGCACGTCGAAGACGTCGGCATCGGCGAAGACACTCTCGTCTCGATTGGCCGACGCGATGCTTACGCCGAGTTTGTCACCTGGTTCGAGTGTCGTGCCGCCGAGTTGCACCGTGGCAGTCACTTGTCGCGGATACATACCGATCGGTGAGATCCATCGAACTGCTTCCTCGAAGACTTTGCGCCAACTGACTTCTCCTGCCGTGACGGATCGTCGTTGGTCAGGGTTGGCCAGTAGTCCGTACACGGCGACCGCGGTGGCGTCACGCGGCTCGTTGATCCCGCCGCCGATGAAGATCTTGATATTCGTGCAGATCTCCTCGTCCGTCAGGTCGGCCGCAGCGTCGGCCATGGAGGAGATGACAGTGGGTTCATCGTTGCACCGGGCAGAGGGGAGCATTTCGGTGATAGCTGCGTCGAGTTCACGGCATGCTGTCTCGCACCTGGTCCATACCTCCGGGTCGTCTGCGTAGTTGCCGCACCCGTCGATGAAGGCCTGCGACCACCGCTGCATGTCCGATGCGGTGGCATTGCGGAGGCCAAGGATGGTCGCGAGGTTTCGTGCCGCAAGCGGTCCAGCGAAGTCGGTGACCAGGTCGGCACTCCCACTCGCGACGAACGTGTCGATCAGTTCGTCGGCGTTGGCTTTAAAAGCAAACGACCACCGGTCTTTGATGGTCTTCGGCCTGACCGGCCCCTCGGCGGCCTTTCTGATGCGTTTGTGCGCCTCTCCGTCCTGACGTAGGAGAGTGTTCCCGATGGCGCGGGTCATCAAGGACGGCTCTTCGACCGAACTGAACAGGTGAGGGTTCCGCTCGACGAACATCACGTCGTCGAATCTCGTAACCAAAAAGCGGCCGAGTTCGGGTATCCACGCAACGGGCTCCTCGACGCGCAACCTGGCATACGTCGGGTACGGGTCAGCAGCGAGATCGACGAGACGAACCCCGGCTGCGAAAGATAATGTCATGTGAACCTCCTCTTGTGTTACCGAACACTTGATTGAATAAATATGACACCGATCACAAGATATGGAAAACTGGTTCTGACAACCTTAAAGATTGGTTTTTCTTATGCCTTCAGATTTCACATTGCGGCAGATCGAGTACTTCGAAGCGGCCGCTCGTCTCGGGTCGCTCAGTGCGGCCGCATCGGCGTGCCATACCTCGCAGGCCGGAGTGTCGCTGTCTATCGCGGACCTGGAAAAGCGCATCGGGGTGCAACTGTTCATCCGCGTGAAGGCCAAAGGCGTCGTTCTCACCGAAGCCGGATCACGAGTTCTGTCCGACGCGCGCCGCCTCCTGGAGGCGGCGGACGAGCTGCAGCGAGATGCGCACACCATGAGTGACGCGTTACAGGGAACCCTCACGGTCGGGTGCTACGTCACCCTCGCACCGTTCGTCATACCACCGGTGCTCGACGACTTCGCTGCACTCCACCCGGATTTGGACGTCAAGATCATCGAGGGCGCAGGCGAAGAGATGCGCATCGCGCTCATCGAAGGCCGGTGTGAGGTGGCGTTCCTCTACAGCGACGACAGCAATACAACTCTATCGACGACGACGGTCAGCACCACCAAGCCCTACATCATTCTCGCAGCCGACCACCCGCTCGCAGGTCAGTCCGAAGTGTCGCTGTCACAAGTTGCAGAATTACCGCTGATCATGTTCGACGTTCCCAGCGCCCGAAATGCAGCGCAAATGCTGCGTGCGCAAGGGCTGAGCCCCATCATTCGGCACGTCACGCAGAACATCGAAGTCGTACGCTGCCTCGTCGCACGCGGACTGGGCTATTCGATTCTTGTTCAAAGGTGGCCGGTCGACATCAGCTACGAAGGAAAGCCCTTGGTATCCCTGACGATTCGAGACAAGACCGATGACAGGAAAGTCATCCTGGCCTGGCCCGAGGCGTCAAAGCCTACGCGGCGCGCTCACGCTCTCATTGCTGCCGCACCAGAGCTATTCTGAGACGGAGATATTCCCAAGACTCGATATTATTGTATTGGAACAGTATTGAGTTGTTACCGAAAACTCCAAACATCGAGACGCGTTGGATTACCCAGTGTGTGGCCGACTAGTCTCGTTCGCCGTTCGACTCAGTGACGGAATTCAGACTGCGTGCAATCCGGGCGCTTTCGCGCGACTTGGCGAGGTCCTCAAATATCACCTCAGGTAGCTACGGGCCAAGCGATCGAATTTGCAAGGCAATGTCGTCGAGAATAGGTCCGTTTCGGGCTAAATTCCGGGGCCTGATGATGCAGGGGAGGTAATCGTGTAAACCTTCGAGAAGTGGACAATGACGTCCGACTCAAAAAATACTGCGCCAGAGCCGCGTCCGACGCTAGCTCGACATAATCGATTTTGTCGGCTTAATTCCTGTCGAGTTCAGCGCGCGCACATACAAGCCCCCAAGTGGACCCACCCAGAGCTCCCTCGAAGAACTCAGTGCAGCATCTTCAATCCGATGACCCCGCCGATAGTGATCGCGAGGAGAAGGAATTTAGCCCAACTGACGCCTTCGTCTCCGGTGATCACGGTACGTGATGGTGAGGACCGCACCGATTCCCACCCAAAAGGCGTAGCGGTGCCAACGGGCAGCGTGCGCATCGCATAGGCACGCCCGGCCATACTGAAGACCAGCGTGACCCCGAACAACGCAGTGGGACCCAGTCGAGTGGAAACCCTCGGATTTACCAATCGCTGTCGCCCAGACGGCTTCGAGAACACCCGAGATGACGAGGACAATCCATGACATGATGCATTCCGATGCACCGTCTTGCCGCTGTTCGGGTACGGTGTCCTCGTCCGATTGTCATGTGGACAATTTCGACCGTATCAGACGCAAAATCAACTTGAACCGAGCAGAGTTGCATTTCATGGTGACTTGCAGCATCAGGGTGAGTGGGCGAGATGAGAACGTCGCCGGATGACACCGTCGGCAGCATCGCCCTCCAGCGCAGCGCCTCGTCGAGATCGGCGCTCGTCAACAACGCGGAGACCAGGCTCGTCGCATTGGGCGGAACGCGGGGTAGGTCAGTAGCTTGACTGTGTGGCCGTACGGCAAAGGAGCCGCCGTCGCCAGGAGCGGCCCCCACCCTACGTGTCGCGATACGCACGAGCCGCCTCCACCGTAGCCGCCGACGTTGCTGCCTATCAAACGATCACAGAGTCGCGACCGTCGATGAACCAGACCAGGAACGGTCCACGTCGGACGTCGGATCCGGACCCCCGAGCCGATGTCGTCGCCCGGGCGCACGAGGTCTAGGAAATCACATGAACGCGGAGTCTGGTGTGAGCGGTGAACCCTACCGATGATTCGACTTAGGCTCCCTGATCGGATTCCGTACCGGTGGACACAATCGCGTGTGAGTGGTCCGCCCGGAGTCGGAGTTTTTTCCAGCAGGAGTCACGTAGGCCATCTTCGTTCCGAAGATCTCATGGCAACCCTCCGCAGCGAGCTTGTTCGACACCGTGAATTTGATGTCGTGGCTGTCGTCATCGGCGGTCAGCGGGCGGATTGCCAGGCAGTCGCCTGCTGACCGGCGATGCTGACGAGTCGGTCGAGACCAGCGTTCATGTCGATCAAGTGCGAATCGAGCAGCGGAACCTCGTTGAGCGGTTGAGGTACGACGAATTGCAGGTGGTACTGGTTGTAGCCGCCCGTATCGATGCAGGATCCGACGACTCGGCCTCGGCTGGTAGTCCACGTCGATTTTGACGTCGGTAGCGCTTCGGGCGCTGTGGTGTAGTTCAACAGAATCGAGATGATGCCGAACGCGAACGGCGCGCTGGGCACGGTGACGCCGACCGGACGATTGTCTCCACTGAGTTTCGCTGGGTCGGTACACGCCACTTGATAACCGGGTCCGCTCGGTAGTCCCCAACGCTGCGACCACAGATCGATATTGGCGTTGCCGAAGGTCGAGAGAGGCGGCCGGAGAGTGTTCGTGGAATACGCGACAACACAACCGAATTGCGCGCGTTCGGTGCACAACGGAATGTTCTGGAAGTCCCCGCCGGTGGTGCTGCCGCGGGCGGTTTCGACGTTTCCACCCATCAGGAACGCGCCGACGAGCTGTGTTCGTAGTGCTGCGTCTCGGTCGAAGGTCTCGCGCATCAGCTTGCGCAGCATGAACGTGCCCTGGGAATGGCCGACGAGAAGGACGCCTCGGCCGTTGTTCTCGGTGGCCATGTAGTTGTCCCAGGCGGCACGTACATCGGCGTATGCCAGATCGATCGACGGCCCGGCCGCACCCAGCAATGCGGGAGGAAGCATGAGGAGGGGAGTTTGACGGTAGATAGGTGCGAACACTCGACACTGGGTGTTGAACCGGGCGGCTTGGAAGCTCGCGATGGACGCAACTTCAGGGGTGGCATAGCCGGGTGCGTTCAATGCGACATCGTTAGTGACTGTGGGATACAGGTAGAAGCAGTCGATGGGCTTGCCCGAGTCCGGCACAGCCGCGGGGGCTGGGGTTGTCGAATTGGTACCGAGGTCGGTGGTGTCGCCGGGTAGGTCGCAAGGGTCATTCGCGATGTCGGGATTGCACAGCCATGTCGTGGTGGGTGCGGGTTGCGCGGTGGCGGTACCGGCTGCGACCAACCCTCCTGCCACCAGCACCAAGCTCAGAAGAGTGGCCTTAGCGCGTCGTCTCACAACCGTGCTCCCTGCGATCCGTAGTGACAGGTGTCACTGTTACAGAAGTTAACAGGTAGGCCGGAGCCCCTCAAATCACGGCCGTCCGCGCGACGTAGATGCCAGTCGGTTGCGGACCTATCTGGATCTTTTCTCCGTTTCCATGAGGGACGGGCATTAGGCTCCAATTCGTGGCGAAATGCGAGATGAAGTCGGTGATCACCTGCGAAACACGGTCCCGAACAACCGCCCGCAGTTCTCGTCCTACTCGTAGAGAGGGTTTGTGGCGTTCTCCAGAAACAGCCTGACGTCGGACTGATAGGCACGAATCGTTGCGTGGGAAAGGTTCCGCACCCCGCGCAGATGTGCGAAGAATTCATCGGCACCATGCGGGACCACTGCGACGGTTGGGATCCCACGAAGTCGACCATGCGGTGGATGAGTTTGATTCGCCGATCGGCAGTGCCTGCACGGAAGTTCTGGGTGAGCTGTGCACGTCTCCAACCGGCGAGCACATCCTTGAGGAACGACTCGGCGAGAACAGGACCTGGGTCGGACGGAAGGTAGATCAACCGTCCACCCACATCTCGTCGATCCACGCATCCACCTCTTCGCCTGCCTGCATATATTGCAGTCAGAGAGCAGAAACCGCAACGGATACTGACGCAAGCCCTGCTCAGGTGCATCTCGAACGCGACCGGAATGTTGCGTGCTCGAACACGCCGGAACCGTCCGCCTTGAACTTCCTATCACGTCTGCGCAGGTCAAAGTAGTTTTCGAAGACACGGATACTCGTTACAAACAGAGTGATTATTGGCAGAACATGCGAATGACGGAACTACAGCTCGACATAATCGTCTTTATAAGCGGCAACGCCACGTACAGCTCAGCTAAAGCCGTCTCCTGCTTCGAGTGCCCACGAATTGGTCAGCTCGAACCTACGGTCATGCTCGGCAGTCGGGTGCACGCGACAAGATAGTCGGCTTCGAACGTGCGATAGTCGCCGTTTGATCACCGTCGGCGGGTCAGCCGTCCGCTGAATCACGATGAGCGGAACGTTCTTTCCTGGACTTCTTTGCACGGTACATCTCGGCGTCGGCCGTTCTGAGCAAATGCAGCATTGCCTGTTCAGAGCTGCCGTCATGCCCCTCGCAAAGGGCCGAACCCACGCTCACTGATACGCCCGAGAGCATCTGAGCGCTTGACAGCGTGGTCACCAATTGTGCGACACGACGTTCGATGGTGCCCACTTCTCCTACGATCACGCAAGCGAACTCGTCGCCGCCGAGGCGGGCGACCACCCAGTCCGTCACAGTCGATGCGCGGAGCTGTTGTGCCAGATCCAGTAACACCTCGTCGCCGGTATGGTGACCGTAAGAATCGTTCACGCCTTTCATTCCGTCCACGTCGATGACCACTGCACTAATCGCGATCGGTCGGTTCGTTGATTCGGTGAGCATGATTGCCTCGACTGCAGCGAACAGGCCCCGGCGGTTCCTCAGACCGGTCAAAGGGTCCACGAGGGAATCGCGCGCTCGGGACCGAAGTTCACCGACGTACAGTATGAGCAGCAACGGTGCCGAGAACATCAGCAGCATGGTGAGCGTGTGTGCCACAACCACCCACCAGCTAGCCGCGTCGTTCATTGCTGCCCTGCCCGCGATGATGCCCAGAACGACTACCGAATAAGCCATGTGAGTCGAGCAAGCCAGCGGCGAAACAGCAATGACGGCAAACGTGCTGATCACTGCGAACAGAACCGTCCCACCAATCGCAGTCAGTAGGTCCTGTTTCAGCAGCAGGCAGACGGTGATCGTTACGTCGGCATAGACGACGAACGCGACGAGTGTCTTCGGGCTGGGCCACGCTCCCACGAACCACTGCACAGCGATTGGAAGTGTTGTGAGGCTGATCAGGACCACCACGGTGACGCCGATGCCTGAGTACTCCTCTGACGGTGCGCTCACGAATCCGATGATTCCGATGATGAGCGTCGCGACGCCCGCCAAAGACTGCGTGAGCTTGGCACGTTCGACAGCAAGTTCGTCCAGACCCGGCGGGCCGATGGAGCGATTCGACGGCTTACTGCCCGAGCGGGGTGATGCCCTGAAGTGAGCAAACGCGGCGATCATGAGAACCCCTGTTAGAGATTGCGGCCCCCGCGAACTGTACGGTTCGGATGCTAACAGAACGGGGCTTTTGAATCCGCTAAAAGCCAATTCTGGGCGAGACGGCGGTTTTTGGTTGCCCGAACGGCCGGATTCCCTGATTCTTAGGGGCGTCTTGGCTGTAGGTGCTTACCGGAGCGCCACGACACCGCTGAGGTACTCCGCCGCCGACCGCGCGGTCGACACTCGCGTGCGAGTGGAAGGCCCCGGTGTCTCGTATCGCGTGCAGCTCCGTGCCCGGTAAAGTGCTCTTACGACTTCGAGACCAAGCCGAATGCACGGAGGCGAGTGACCATCGCTGCTTCCCGTCGAACACAGGTAACCACTGACCGTGTGCCTGATCTACTCACCAGAGTCCGTGGTCCCAGGGAGCTCGACGCCATTTGGAATCGTCCTCGGTACGCCTGAGCACGAAGCTTCCTAACCGTTCTGCGATCCAATTCTGGTCGTTACCACGCGCAACGCTCCTACCGTGCTCAATATCAACGATGCCGAATCGGAAGCTGTCATGCGCCTCGTGAGGACGGCTGCGCGAGCTATCGACGAGGTTGAATAGCGCCCCGGCATCAGTGTGTGGCAGAACAACGGGGTGGATGCACATTAGGCCATTCCGCACTTCCGCATTCATGTAGCTGGGACGGTCGCCGGCGGAGGGACCGACTGGGACAAGGTCCAGGAGCTGAGCCTAGAGCAGACCGAAGCGATCGCAACGAGGCTCCGCCCTTACGTCAAAGGGACCGCTCGGTGAGGCCATGGGCGAGTCGCCGAGTGTTGTTGAAATACAACACGCATAAGTCGACTGCTGAAGTTCGTTTGTTGGTAATTCTGCATTTGCGAAGTCATCGTTTTACCGGAGTCCTCGCCAGTAGATGCCCAGAAATCAACCCAGCTTGACGGTGCGGTAACTGCTCTACCTACTCCCCATTTATCGGCGCAAGCTGCACCGACGTGCGGCAGCCTCGAGATCATAGAGTCGGGCTGACGGTGTGCGGCGCGGGCATGCTGACGCATTGTCCGATCCCGTTGTCTCGTACAGCAGACAGCAAGCGCAACGCTTGGTGTACCTTTGTCCGTGTTCGTCAACGTAGCGTGGTATTGGGAGCTGTGCGCGCATTTTCGCAACTAACTCGGTGTCGAAACAAGTCGGTACGATTCGCGGTGGATTCGTCCGGACGACGATGTACGAAAACTGTTGCAAAAAAACGAATATCGAGTCCAGTAAAATTCACGTGAATCCACTTCTAGGGATTGAAATCCGCACAGTGTCGGTTCGAGTCCGACTGTGGGCACCGGATTTGCGCGTGGAAAATGCTCAACTCGCTTTTCGGACGATTCTCGTTGGACCGCCACAGCGCACAACTGGTTCGAGGGAGCTGGTCAACTGAATCATCTCAGGTTCGATGACGGTCAGGATGCGATGTGTGCACGGAGTTCGAGGTGTTCGGGCGCGAGGGCGTCGATGACGGCCCGGTCGTGGCTGACCACAGCGAGTCCGGCTCCGTCTGCGGCGAGTGCAGTGAGCAGTCGCATCACGTCGCGGGTGGCGATCGGATCGAGCATGGACGTCGGCTCGTCGCAGAGGATGTAGATCGGCCGTTGCACGAGGATGCGCGCGAGGCATGCGCGTTGGAGTTGCCCATCGCTTACCTGGGCCGGGAATCGACGCAGCAGAGCAGTATCGAGGCCGACGCGGTCGCACACGGCCTCGACATCGATCGACTTCCGGCGAATCGCTGCAGGCTCGGCCACGATCGCGCCGAGGGACCACCGCGGATTGCACACCAGTCTCGGATGCTGGGCAAGGAGAGCGATCGACCCGCGCGAGGGCCGTGCCTGCGCATCCCACGTCACGGTGCCTGTATGTGGCTGCACCAACCCGGCCAACACCCCGAGCAGTGTCGTCTTTCCGACGCCGGACGGGCCGGTGATACCCGTGATCGCGCCGGGGGCGACTGCCACCGAGACCTGTTGTAGGGAAACAGTTCCGTTGAACGTCACGGTCACGTTCCGAGCTTCGATCATATCGTCACGCCCTCGAAGAGAGCGCGGACGTAGTCGTCGTCATGCGACAGGACTGTCGCCGGTGTGGCCTGGAGGACCGTCGTCCCCGCTCTCATCACGGCGATGGACCCACAGGTACCGGAGCGCATCATCGAGGTCAGATCGTGCGTGACGATCAGCACGGCTCGACCGTCTGCCGCGATGTCGCTCAACAGTGCCCAGACCTGTTCTGCCAGAGCTGGATCGAGTGCCGATGTCGGCTCGTCCGCAATCACCAGATCCGGTGACCCGGCGAGTGCTGCGGCGATCGCGGCGCGCTGCGCCATCCCGCCGGACAATTCGTGCGGGTACAGCCGCGCGGTCGATGGTGGGAGTGCTACCCGGTCCAATAACTCCGACAGGGTGTTTCGGCTTCCGAGGGTTCGTGCGACCTCGGCGAGCTGGGAGCCGACAGTGCGCACGGGTGTGAACGAGGTAGCGGGTGACTGCGGAATCAGCCCGATGCGGTGCCCGCGGAGTAGTCGCCAGTCGGCCTCGGTCGGCACCGCGCGTCCGGCTATGTCGAGAGTCCCGGTCGTGTGTGACCCCGGTGGCAGCAGCCCGCACAGTGCGGCCGCAACGAGGGATTTGCCGCATCCCGATTCGCCGACGAGGGCGGTGACTCGGCCGGAGTCGACGTCGAGATCGATGGAGTCGAGTGTGTGAACGAGAGTGCCTCCGCGGCTGCGTGAGTCGATGTCCACGGTGTATTCGCGAAGTCTGGCTGCGGTCACCACACCGAACCCCCGGGTGGTGTGAGTCGGCGTCGCAGCATCGACAGTCCCAGGGTGAACGCGAGTGCCGTCACCACGAGCGCCGTGGCCGGAACGGCGAGTGTCCACCATGCGCCGAGCATTACATCGCCGCGGGCCTGCCCGAGTAGCGTGCCCAGGCTCGCACGATCGGGTGACAGACCGACTCCGAGGAACGACAGCGTCGATTCGTGCCAGATGGCGTGCGGGATCAGCATCGCCAGAGCCACCAGAATCTGCCCACCTACCGACGGTGCCAGGTGTCTGCGTGCGACGAACCATCGGGACGCGCCGGCCAGGCGGGAGGTACGTACCCACCCGGAATCTGCCGTCGCCAAGACCTCGGCCCGCACTATCCGGGCGACAGAAGGCCAGTGCGTCAACGCTATCGACGCCACCACGGCAAGTGGTTCACCTCGCCACAGCGCCGCGATGACGATACCCAGCACCAGATGGGGGAGGGCGTTGACCGTATCGACCACGCGCATGACGACGGCATCGAACCACCCGCCGGCAGCCGCCGAGGCAACCCCGATGACTACTCCGAGAGCGCACGCGATCACCGCGCAGAGTACTGCGATCAACAGCGAGATCCGCAGCCCCTCTGCTGTTCTGGTGAGCATGTCGTATCCGGAGTGATCGGTGCCCAGCAGGTTCGAGGCGCTCGGCGGCAGCAGTGCGGAAGCGAAATCCGCAGTCTGCCGACCGGCGATCATCGGGATCAGCAGTGCGACGAGTGAGACCGCGAGAACCACGAACCACGGCGAATCCGGGATATATCGACGCCGATAGTCGAGCTCATCGTCTCGGGCGGTCATGCAGCGATCCGCACTCGTGGGTCGATCGCGGCGGTCGCTGCGTCGGACAAAGCCGATCCCAGCAGAACGGCGAGGGCCGCGGCGGTCGTGGTCGCCGCCATCAATGAGAAGTCCAGTGCCGCAGCCGATTGCACCAGCGCCTCGGCCATCCCTGGCCACCCGAACACGGTCTCGACAATCGCGGCACCCGCGATCAGCTCGGGTAGCCGGGTGCCGAGCAGCGCCAGAGTCGGAGCCACCGAACTCGGCAGCACGTGCCCACGCAACAGCGCCCACCCGTAGATCCCGCGTGCCCGTGCGGCGCGCACCGCATCGGAGTCGGCCGAGTCGACTACCGCAGCCCGCATGGACAGAAGCAGCCACGGGATCTGCGACATGGTGAGTGCGATGAGCGGGAGCACGGCATGCGCGGCGATCCCCGCGGCGGAGTACGTGGTGCCCGGTGCCCGTGCGCCGGAGGTGGGAAACCACCGGAAGGTCACTGCGAACACCGAGACCAGAACCAGCGATACGACGAACGGCGGCACGGCCGCGAAAGTCGTGGACAGGACCGAGCATGCCCGATCGAGCATTCCGCCGCGGCGCATACCGGCCGACGATCCCACTACGACGGCGGCCACGGTGGCCAGAATCAGGGCGAGAGCAGACAGTCCGAGAGTGAACGGCAGACGCTCGGTAAGAACTGTGGAGACTGGGAGGGACTGGGTCGAGGACCATCCGAGGTCGCCGTGCAGTAGGTCGGTCAGCCAGGTCCACCATGCGGTGTACCACGGTCTCTCCGTTCCGTAAGCATCTCGAAGTTGCTGCCGCTGAGACAGAGTCGCACTCTGGTAGCTGTCACCGAGGTAGGCCGCGAGCGGGTCGAGAGGCGATACCGACGCGAGTGCGAACATGGCCGCCGAGACCGCGACGACCGTCGGGATCGCGATACCAGCACGGACGGCGAGGATTCGGCCCGCTGTTCTTGCCCGATTCCTACTGCGCACGAGTCCACGCCGCCAGGTGCCACCACGGACCCCACGAGACACCGTGCGAGTGCGGTTCGAGAATGGGAGGGCTCTGGTTCCAGCCGAGATCGCGATACGCGTATGCGTGGTCGAGGAACGTGAGGAACACCGAGGACGGCTGCTCCACGTAGAGCTGCTGGATCAGCCGGTATCGAGCGTCGTTCTCGGGTCCGGACGCGGAATCGCGTGCCTGCTGCAGTGCATCGTCGAGACCCGGCGCGGTGAAGTTGCCGGGGTTGGCATAGGGCGAGGAGTCGTCGACGCGGGTGTGCAGGGTGTCGAACACCTGCGAGTCGATGCTGTACGGGGTGTCGCCGCCGCCGAGCAGCACTGCCGAGTCGCCGAGGCGGGTCTCGATCTCGTCCCACCCGGTTCCTCGGGGCCGGACATCGATGCCGACGGGTTGCATGGCGGCGGCGAAGGCCACCGCCAGATCCCTCCGCACAGAATCCTGAGCGTTGTAGAGAAGCTCGAACGACGCTGTGGCGCCGTTTTTCTGGCGTATACCGCCTGCGCCGACGCGCCACCCGGCGGCATCGAGGGTGGACTCGGCGGCGGAAAGGTCGAACGGGAACACTGCTGTCGGCTCGTAGGCGTCGCCGTAGACATCGGCCACCGGTGTGCTCGCGGGGCGACCGTACCCACCGAGAACGTCGTCGACCATGCCCCTTCGATCGACGGCGAGATTCATCGCGATCCGGGCTTGGAGGTCGGACGTGAACGCATTGCCCGCCGGAAGCGAGACCCCGCGCCAATCAGCAGATTTCACGCCGACCGTCTTCACGTCGTCGTTTCCGTCGAGCGCAGCGACGGCAGTCGGAGGCAGTGACGTGCCGGAGACCTCGCCCGTGGCGACGCGCTGCACTCGGGTGTTGTCGTCCGGGGTGTAGGTGATCACCAGTCGCGTCACCTGGGGAGCCTCGCCCCAGTAGTCCTCACGTGCGGTGAACACGGCCTGATCTGCGCGCAGGCTGTCCAACATGTACGGCCCGGTTCCGACCGGCTCGGTGTTCAGTACCCAGTCGGCTGCGGGTGCCTGCTCGACCCGCTCCGACGGAGCGATGCCGAGCAGGAGGTACGGCGACGGGTCTGCGTCGGTGGTCATCGTTATCACCACGGCATCCGATCCATCGGCGACGACATCGACGATCGGATCGAAATCCGTCGAGATCTCGGATGCGACACTGGGATTCTTCACGGCCTCGTAGGTGGCCACTACATCCGCGGAGTCGAAGTCGGTGCCGTCCGAGAATGCGACGTCCGCACGCAACGTCACTCGCCACTGCCGGGGTGCAATATTCGTCGGGACCGAGTCGGCCAGGGACGGAACGAGATCGGGAAGTGCGGAGTCGGAAACGGCGTCGGGGCGGAGCAACCCCTCGTAGACCGGGGAGACGCCGAGTGCGCCGTAGCCGGACACGGGACTGAACCCGCCGAGTTCCTGGCTGTCGGCCAGCACGATCGCCCCACCGGAGCCCTCGTCGGACGGCGACGCGCATCCCGCGGCGGCGAGGGCGAGGGCAACGGCTGGACCCAGAATGCGGTGGATGGACGGTGTCACGGACTGCTCCCGGGTTCATGCTCGATCAAAATATGTGTCCAGGCAGACATATATTGTGTGCCGTAGCGTAGCAGCAGCATTGAAGAACCAGCAGCGCGGGAGAATCGATGACCGATAGCGACGACATCGAGGAATGGTCGACACGCTTTGCCGTCCTGTCCGATCCGACACGGCTGCGCCTGGTCAGCTACATGCACGAGAAATCCGGTGCCAGTGTCGCCGAACTCGCTGCCGCCGTGGGCATCACCGAGAACGCGGCGTCGCAATCGCTCCGCGCCCTCAGGGCCCGAGGGTGGGTCGAGACTACGAAGTCGGGCCGGACGGTGCACTACCGGGTAGTCGCCGACGCGATCGTGCACCGGATCCTGCACGACATCATGGGCGCGGAACACCGCCACGACTGACACCCTCGACGAGCGGCATTGTTCGAGAGGTGCATCGGTCCACTGTCGTAGGTCGAATCATCGACGACAGTGGTGGTGTCACAGTCGCGCTGCGTTGGTTTCCGACGGCCCTCTCTGTGAGATTCGTCGGATCGCAAGAGGGAATCCGGTGTGAATCCGTATCAAAACTGGCCGTATCGAATCCGTGCTCGATCAGCCAGAGCACCCTCTCGAGCTGCGCATTGATCACCAGGTGCGCCGCTGACGTCGCGGTCTGGTCCAGCGCCAGAGCCCTCAGCTACATCACCAAAACATTCGTTCCGGTGCTGACCGCGTCAGCGAGGCCTTTCTGCGGTCCACCTCGGGTGCTCCCCGTCGGTGGCGCACACCCACACCTGAGCTTCATCGCCGTCGGCGGCTGCGGTGTCGGTGAGCCAATAGGTCTCGTCGGGTGCCCATCCCGCGATGACACTCGCTCTGGCGTCGTCCACGGTGATGGCCGTCCCGGCTGCAGCAAGGTAGCCGCAGACGGTGAGGTGAATTCCGTCGTAGTGCTCAGCCACCCGTGGCCAGTCGGGAATGACCCATCGGCCGACCCGCCCGGTGGTGGAGTACCAGTCGTGCCGCTTCTGCGCGGTCACCTCGACGGGGAACTCCCTGCACAGCTGCGCCCACGCCTGCGCGCCGTCGATCTCGTACACGCGAACACCACCGGGAACAGGCATGCGCCGCGAGACCGCCCGCTTCCACCCCATGTCGTCCTCGACGAACCACAGCCCCGCCGGGGTGCCATCGAACAACGAGCGAGTCGAACCCCGTGTCGGAGGCACCGACCACCACTCACCGGAAAAGGCCGCGGCCGGGTCGGCCGGGCGGTCGCTCGCTGCTCGCACTTCTTCTTTCGCCGTGCGAGCACCGTAGTCGCGCAATGTCTCCGCGGTCGTCGGTGTGGCCGCAGGGCCATCCGGGACCTGAGTGTCCGCATCGTCCCACCCCACGATCCACTGATCAGCCGCAGCCAGACCCGCCGACCACCACTGTGCGTGCGGCGTCGAGGCAACGTGGTCAGCGATCCGCTCCAGCTCACCCCGCACCGGTGCGGTGGCCGCGAGAACGTCCTCACCGCTCGGTGGCTGCCAGTACCTCGCGTTATCGACCGCTGCAGCAAGGACCGAGCGCAGCACGGCTGCTGTCACGTCCGTGAGCGGCACCCGAGACAAGCGATCCGCCACATCCTCTGCTGTCACCACGGTCCGCCGTGCTTCTTCGGCGCCGGGTCCGAACATCACCACTGAGGCACCTTGGTCGACGTCGAGGCGGTACGACGCCAGGAAGACCGCAGAGCGGAACGTGTCCTTTGCTTCGACGGCCGAATCCTCCTCCGCGAGCAGCGCATACTCGAGGAGCAACCGACGACCACGCGGGCCTGCAAGGAACCAGTCGACCGCACTCATTCGTCCACCCTCTCAGACAGACCGTCAGCAAGCCACCGAATAGCAACGTCGCGCGCTCACCCCAACGGCATCTGGGCGGCATCAGAACCCGTGGCATCGATCCGGCGTCGAGACGCGAGTAGCATGAAACGTGTTGTACTGCAGCATCATGCAGCGTCTACTGGATAAGTCCTTTATCGCTTTTGGACTTATTCTCTTGAACGGATCGCTCCTGGTCACGCCACTTGAGCCTGTATATCGCCGGACCCGAAAATCGGCGCAATAAACGGACGCCACATCGCGTCCCTGCCCCCTGCCTAACGGACCACGATGCCAGCATCACAGCGCGGTAGGAACCACGCATGGACGGCCGCGGCACACGCCGCTCGAAATCGACCCGACAACCACCATGTGCACTCGTCCGCCTGACGAAATGATTGCGTCTGCACGCGAGATGTCGGAGCAACGGTGTATCTGTATGCCATGAGTCTAACGGTGCCAGATGACGTTCCGCGCTTCCGCTACATGCGATACGTTCGACCTCCAGCAAAGGCATTTGGGCAACAGGATGCGGGCCCACTGTTCCCGATCCAGCCAGCCACCCGCAAGATGCGAGTGGGCATCGATGTCTAGGAGTTACAGGTGCCGACTGCAGAACTCTTGCGGGTTGTCGGTCGCGACGAAGAGGTGGAGCCGATTCTGCTGGTCCAAAACGACGAGGCCGAACCGGCAGAGTGGCTTCGCGTCCTCGGCGCGAACGAGTGGTATCAATTCACATTCACGACCGTCGAGGACACCCCTAAGTTCGCCGACGCATCCACTGTCGGCATCTCCGGCTACCGGGCCGGCGAACGCTGGCTGTGGACATCAGGGAGCTTCTTTAGCATCTACGCGCAGCTCGACGAAGCGGCGCGTAAGGCATACACACCCGACGATGGATTGACTCTTGCTGATCGGCACAGGGCTGCGGCGATGGCAGCGGCAGCGGGCGCGGTTGGAGTAGACGTAATCGTGACGACTGCCCCGAGCGCGCTGCGCGACGACGTGGCCGACAACGACTCGGTCATCAGTGTTACGCCCGTTCAGCTGTTACCCCTGATCGGCCATTACCTCCGGACTACGGGAAATCACGTTCTGGAATCAGCGACAGGCGGGTTGCAGGGGGGAGGGACGTTTGTCCGGAAGTTCAACGCCACCTCCGTCGCTGATCTGTACCTCGCCGGAATCGACGCCTCAGTTCCTCACCTCACCGCGATACGCCTGATGGCGATGGTGGATGGCGATCGCGAGCTCGTGAAGTCAATGGCCGCTATCGCACTCCGTCTCAGCCGAGCAGCGCGAGCAGTCGACACTCTGCTCG
The DNA here is from genome assembly GCF_002258315.1 of Rhodococcus sp. 06-462-5. GTDB lineage: Bacteria > Actinomycetota > Actinomycetes > Mycobacteriales > Mycobacteriaceae > Rhodococcoides. The sequence continues at coordinate 75,389 of NZ_NOYD01000023.1, forward strand.
GCGCGCTTAGCAACGGCAGCTCATCCACGATGCAGCGATCGGACACTGCTGAGACCACCGCGGAGGCTTTCGACCGAATATTGCTGTATCTCTGTGCTGCGATGGATAGATTCGCTCGTGTGACTCAGACATTGTTTGATACGAGCCTCGCCGCCGACAAGCAGCGTGGTTCACTCACCTCAACGGTGGAATTGCGTTCGATCATCGACAAGTTTGAACCGACCGACACCGCCGAACTCGTAGCCCTCGGGGCGTACGCGAGGGGCATCGGCCAGCTGCGGAACCGTATTCATACGCCGCCGACCTTGCGACATTGGCGACAACGCTGTTCAAAGAATCGCTTCGCTACCTCGAGGAGTTCTCGCACTTTCTCATCCGCAACAAAACACTGGCTACGATCACGACAGCGCAGCACCCCATGCTGGGCTGTTGGGCAGATGATCCGCGGCCGATGCCAGGCCCGACTCCGAATGAGGATCTGTATCGAGAAATGCTGGGGTGGGCAGACTTCGGCTAGGTCGAGACCACAGATTCCAATGTAATTGTGTTTCCGACAACCACTTTCGGCCCCTACTGGATAAGTCCTTTATCACTTTGACGTTTATTTTCGAGACCGCATCACCGCAGGTCAGGTATCTGCAACATGAGAGGCTGCGGAACCCCTCGGATGAATAACACCCCCAGGATGACTCCAGGGGTGATCTGCTCCGCCGCTACGATCGGTTCATGACGCAGCTTGCGGACCAGTGGGCGCGACTTCTTTTGTGGTGCGACGCGAACGCCCCTGTCACTGCCGCTGGACTCAATCCACCCGCCGAACCAAGAATCGCTAGAGACGCCGAGAGTGCGACGGGTCGGACATGGACGCCAGAGCTGAGGGAGTGGTTCGCTCTGCACAACGGTAGCGACCAGGGCAAAGTCTTTCCCCAGGTTCTGGCCGGCCACAGGCCGATGATAGTTGCCGAGCTCGTCGTCGATAGGCGTAGCCTCGTGGGGATTTGGGCGGAGACGACAACAGCGCTAGAGGAGATTGAGGGCCGACAGCTGATGGCAGATCCTGCCGGAACGACCGCGTTCACCTATCTTCCCAGCTTCATTCCGATCGCTACGGACAACACCCGCTGCCGACTAGTCGTCGACACCCGTGACGGGGACGCCGCAGGAAGGGTCGTGGGGTTCGCGAGCGATGACGTCGTCGACGAAGGCACCATGCGCTGGCCCTCGATCGGAGCGATGCTCCACGACGTCGCAGACTCCCTCGAGACCAGCCACCCGTGCAAAGGATGGGTTCCCTTCGTCGAGGACGGCGAACTCTATTGGGACTTCCCTTAGACCGGCAGCGCCGTCTGTAAAGCGAAATATGCTGCGCCACAGCATATGCAGAGGTTTGCCGGTAACCCTGCATATCAAGAGTGGTCGTATTGCTCCACGCCCCGACGCAGGCATGCGCGGGCAGTCGCTGTCACGGTTTCCTGCGGGCGAAAAACAGACCGTATGGCATCCTGACAGGATGACCGGTCGTGACGAAGGCTCCGCACCCCGTAAGTCACGCGGGGTCGGAAAAGGTACCCGGGGCGTGGCCATTATGGGGCGAGGCTCGCGAGATGCCGTGTGGGTGAGGTGGGTCGCGTTACTGCCGGTATTCGTTATCGGTGTGTCGATCCCGGGCGGACTGTTCCTCGCCAACTCCGGAACGGTTGTCGGTGACGTTGTCGCCACGTGGATGCTCCTGGGAGTGTTCGGCCTGGTGATCTTCGTTCCCGTGACGACCCTTTCGCTGCTCGGAGCAGCAGCGCTCAACAGCCACAACTTTCGGGTGGGACGGTGGCTCGCTTCAGTCGGCGCTGTGTCAGGAACACTGTTCTATGCCTACCTCGCCTTCGTGGTGATCGCGGAGGCGGTGGTGCCCGAGATGCGCGACCCGAACAGCTGGGGCCCACAGTTCACCCCGGTCACCGCGCTGCTTGTCGTGGTCCCCTTCATCGCCGGGGCGGCCGCAAACGTGTACGTGGTGGGCCGGCTTTGGCGGCAGGCACGGCCGTCGACAGCTGGTGCCGACGGCCGCGTGAGACCGCATCGCTGATCCGAGCTAGGTGCGATCCGCGCCGCGGTCGCTCGCAAGAGCACGCGCGCAACAGATCGGCGCAACAAAATTCCGTAGACGATCCTTGCAACGTCACTGGCGGGTTGCCCATCTGACAATCACAATTGGTAGTCGCCGTCGCCGGTGGCGGACTCTTCGTGGGCCCGCAGCCCGCACGGTGTCGTGGCGAGTAGCTCAGTCGCTACGGCCACGATGGCGATGACGGCCACGCTGGTGTCTTCAGTGTGATGACGGGCGTCGACTGAGTGCGCCGTAGGTGGCGGACCGGCAACCCATTGGCGGATGGGCAGTGATCGAAACGTTCTGGATTCGATGACTAGAGTTCGCTCATGCACGAACTCTCCGACGAATGGGCGCGCATCATCTCGTGGTGTCGAAAACGAGCGCCCGTGACCGCAGCCGGTCTCAACCCACCAGCAGAGGCCGAGGAGGTTGTTCGGGCTGAATCCGCAACCGGGAGGCAATGGCCCTCGGACTTGCGGACATGGTTCGCGCTCCACAACGGTAGTGATCAAGGCCGAGCTTTCCCCAGGTGATCCCCGGCTACCGGCCAGTGACTGTCGCGGAACTCGTACAGGAGTGGACTTCGTTGTGCCGCATTTGGGCACCCACCACAGCGGCAGTAGGGGGCGACGATTTGCTGGCCGCTCCAGCTGGCAGCACCGCGTTCACCTTTTTGGAGTCCTACATTCCAATCGCAGCCAACGACTCCGGCGACTGCGTGGTCATCGACACCCGCAGCGGTGATGAAATGGGCTGCGTTGTCGAGTTCATCGGCGAGGACACCGACCAGGGATTGATGCGCTGGCCATCGCTCGCAGACATGATCGAAGACGTCGCCGATGCCCTCGACTCCAATAATCCGTGTAGGGGCTGGGTTCCTGCTGTTGAAAACGGGTATCTGGCCTGGGACCTCCCGTGACAGCCGCACGCGGAGCCCATGGCTGATCATCCGAGCTGACCGATAGCCGTCGCCTGAACAACCATGACATTCCCCGAGGGCGCCGCTGCCCGTCTTAAGCTGCAGATTATGGATCGAAACCATCACGGACTGCGCGAAGACTACTTTCCGGCCGGAACAGTTGCTGCCCAGGCTTATTCTCCATCGGCCCGTCGATACACCTCCAGGCACCGTGAACTGTTGGAACAGTATGGTGAGTTGTCGTCGACCTGGGCGGAATCCGCTTTGGCTTCATGCTTGCGTCGCCTGTCGACGAGCTCGTTGTCCGAAGCGTGGGGTGTCGGCGTTGCCGACGCGTGGACGGACGGTCCGGATGTGTTCTGCGTTGTATACCGGTACATGACTGTCGCGAAGACCCTGGGAATACGAATGACACAATCGGGGCCGCCTCCTGCTGCGGAGACGGCAGACGCTGAGCGCTTCGCCCGAGAAGTGGCCGACTTCGATATCGGAGAACCGTTGGGGACCGTCGCGAACAACCTCCGGCAAGACAAGAACGGTATCGACTGGTGGGGCTACCTCGACGCCGAGACACCGGAGAAGCCCACCTAATTCGTTTCGAGCAACGTATGAACCGCGGCACAGGGTTTCGCGGCCGATCAAGGATGTCTTTCGTGGGTCAGGACCTGTCGCATTGATCCGCTGCCGAGACGTGCAGAAGACGACAAGCGTTGCGCTGCAACAATATGCAGTAGTTTGCTGGTAACCCTGCATATCAGAACTGGTCGTATAGCTTTACGCCCCGACACGGGGCATGCGCAGGCAGCCGCTGTCAAGGTTCCCTAAGGGGTCCAGATCCGTCGGGACTGCCCTCGTTGCCGTCACTGTGTACGCATCACCGACGAACTACTCAGTGGTGCGTTCTATCACCGAAGACTCGCCGCCGCTGGCGCTTCCCTCCTCACCAATGGGTTGAAGAGGCTGGTCTGCGGTGTACGCATCCGGTTTGGAGTCCCGCGCGAACTCCTCGCGGGTCATCGGTTCCGGTCCGTCGATCAAGGGTTCCTCGAGATAGTCGAGTGCCGGTTCTTCCATGACTTCTGGCAGATCGGGGGGAGTGTTTCCGCTCGTCGACATCGCTGGTCCTTCCTTTTCGTTCGGTTGCCCTGCAGTCGGTCCTCCAGTGAGCACCAAGGCAACTGCGCAGGCGACTGTCACTACGCCCAGTGCCGCGCCACCGACTGCGTGTCGTCGCATCTGACCTCCTCGAAGAGCGCGGTTACCGCGTGATCCGAGAGTACTTGTCAGGGTCTGACATTCGGCACGATCGGTGGCAACGTTTGGTTAGGTGGCGTCCAGTTTTTCTCACGTGCATCCTCGCGGTACCAGAAGAAGAACGCCGAACCAATGATTGGCAAAAGCCACACTGCCAGAATGGAAATCGCCGTACGCCGCTCGTTCAAGGGTGGTCCAGCAGCCGCAGACACGTACGCAGCGAGGCCGAACCACAGGAGCACCAGAAGCACACCGATACCCAGCTTCACGAGAAAGAGCCCAAATCCGAAGTCGCAGGCGTCGCCCGCGCTCGCGCACTCACTCAAACCCGCCTCGGCTAGATAACTATTCACGTGTTCAGACTAACCCCGCCCCAACCACAGCAGGTCACGATCGAGCGGCGGTGCTCCGCTGGCCACAAGCCCCGCGACCACTGGGCTGACAGACTGACTCGGTGCGCTACCACGATTTGTCGAAGCGATTGTTGAGTGCCACGTGGTCTCCCTTGCTGGGGGTTCGGGTGGTGCACTCGGACTTGCCTGAGCCTTGGACGTCGGCTCTGTCTCGTTTGGGCCGCGACCTGCGTGTGCGCCAGTACGGCAACGGTATTGAACACGTCGATTGGGAGATCGACTACGACCCGGAGATCGACGGTGTGTTCCTGCTGAGCGCGGTGACGGTTGCCGGCGTCGATCCGGGTCAGTTCGGTGGTAGCTGGGTCGGTACCCGCGTCGACTCGGACGAAGAATTCGCGCTGTGGGCGATGGCTGATTCGGTCCAGGACGTTGTGGCCGACCTTGGGACTGCATGGCCGTGGGGTGACGACGGTGGATTCATGAGCGCCCGACTCGTCGACGGTGTCGCAATGTGGAAGGACAGGAACGGTTGCACGATGCGCATCGGAGACCTGGTCGGGATCGTCTGACCAGCCCAAACGTCGACTCCAACTAACGCTGCGCCCTGATTCGTTCGACGGCTGGCTTTCGAGCACCGCATAAACCGGGGCTCAGTTGCGCGGTGACAGCTGAACTGCAATCGCAAGCGAAAGACGCTGTGGCACAATATATGCAGAGGTTTACAGGTAACCCTGCGTATCAGAACTGGTCGTATTGCTTCGCACCCCGCAACCTGATGCGTGAAGCCGACGCTAGGGTCGTCTCCGTGGCCGGAGATACTGAACCTGTTCTGCAGACCTCGGGAATCGTCGAGGTCGACCATGATCAATTCGTTGTCTCGAACGACGACACGGACACTCTCGACGTGCAGGCGAAGGGCACGTTGATCGAGGTGGGTCCGGGATTTCTGGCCACGTACACGGGCGTGTCCTACGGTCCTGCTCGCGTAACTGTGCAGGTGTGGCAGGCAGAGCCCGCGGCCGAGTACGACAACTGGGAAGTGGTCGAAGAATCGGTCATCACCGCGTCGGCCGCAATCGACGTGCGTTCACTGGAGGGACGCCCTTCGGAGGGCCTGGAGCCGATCCCCGCTGGGTCCTATCGTGTTCGAGCCCTCGCACGTGGCCGCGACACGTCGACCTCGCAGGAGGTGACTGAGCCGGTCGAGGACTACCTGTTCCAATTCTGGCCCACACCGCTCGATGACCTCGCCGAACCACCTGTGGTGACAACGCTGAAGAAGACGGATAAGGCGTGGTCCGACGAACCGTCGAACGACACCGAACTGTGGCCGGACAGGACGATGATCTACGTCCGCGACGAGAACGGTGTCACTCGAAAGGTCGACCCCGAGTCAGATCTCGGCCGCGCTGTTAGGGCGCTGAAACTGGCTTATGGTGGTCGACCGCTCGAGGGCAAGCTCACCGACCAAACGTATGCGAAGGCGCTGGCCTTCCTCGACCGACCTCTGGTCGACTGGCTCGCGCAGCAAGACGGCGAGATGCTCGACGAGTTCAAGACATTCTGTATCAGAACTTGTTTCGCGGTCAGCGGGCTCGACAACTACCCTTGGGTCACCGAGTGGGCGGATCGCGCGATTGCGCAGCGCCGCCTCGACGAGGACTATTTCGATCTGGCCGAACGTGTGAAGTGGGATCCGACCATCCCGAAACGGATCGTTCCCGGCGTACCGTCCAGGCTTGAGTCGCTACAGCAATACGAGGCAGTGAAGACGCTGGCCGGATTCTACGAACCCGTCCCCTACGATGCGTTGCATCGCGCTTTGGAAAGCTATATGTGGGCCTTGGACACATTCGGTATGGACGGATACGAAGAGTTCATCGCGACATTGAGGGACCGTTTCGACATTCCGGGTGAATGACGCCCCCACGAGGACTCCGGGCGTGGTCTGTTCCGCCGCTACGATCGGTTCATGACGCAGATTGCGGACCAGTGGGGGAGACTTTTTCGTGGTGCGACGCGAACGCGCCCGTTATTGCCGCAGGACTCAACCCGCCCGCCGATTTAGGGATCGTTCGAGACGCCGAGAGTGCAACGAGTCGGACGTGGACGCCAGAGGCCTGCAGGTGCCCCGTGATGCCGCGGGAGCGCGAGAATCTTGGTCACTATGTCCTTGCGGGTTACGTGACCGTCCGGCAACTCTGCATAGAAGGGCTGGTGGTATTACTTCGCTTGATCGCTCGGTAACTGCTTCAAGGGATCGGGACGGTTGTGTTCTGCCCGCTTGCAATCAGCCACCGACCATGCTGTCGGTGCCAGAGATAGCTCGGCTTCCCTTTTTGAGGTGGGAATAGTGAGTCCCCACCAGCGGTCAGGTACTCCTGTTTCACACGTGTCAAAGCAACGTCGTCGGTGATGAATCTGACATGCTCGACCTCGTATCGGACACTGCCGTCGGCAAACGCGCCCGGCAGGACTTTTCTCGTGAATGCTGCGATCGTCGCTTTGCCGATAAGCCGGGCTCCACCGGCCGTGACCCACACTGCGTCATCGTCGAACAGTGCCAGGAATGCGTCGACATCCTCTGTGCGTTGCGTGCGTTCGAGTTCTGCCACAAGGGACACCAGTTCATCGATGTCGCCAGTGCTCGTGCTGGATATGTTCATGACGGCATTTCACAACATGAAGCGCCCTCGAGGTCAAGAACGGCACGCATCTCGACCTGGATTTCGCGGCAGTGGCGCGACGCCCTCACCGAACACATCGAAGAACTCACCGCGCTTCGTGACAACTTCTCCAACTGCATCGGTTGCGGAAGCCTGTCCTTGACCTCGTTTCCAATGTCGAACCCCGCCGACGTACTGGGCCGAAGGGACCGGGTGCGCAACGGCTACGAAAGTAGACCCGTCGCTCACCACGAAGGTCCGGCGGACTCGCCGCAACGCAGTGACCCGACACGCGGCCCCGGTCGCAGTGCATCACCCGAAGGAATCCCGGTAGCCTTCAGCATGCCGTCAGACGCCGATTCCGCAGACCCACCGTCCGTGAGCACCCCAGAAGATCCGCCGCACACCTACTTCCACAACAGCGACCCTTTGGCGCTCGCCGAGGCAGCAAACCTGGGCGAAGGTGGCCCAGAAGAAGTCGTGCAAGTACAGCAATTTTACCGGCAAGTTCTTGAGTTCGTCGATGATGTGGCTTGGGCGGAGGACCCGGTGGGTCCGCTCGGCAACCATTGGCGGGGCGTCGGAAACGGACAATCAACGAACTACTTGATAAATATCGCTGACATGCTGCAACGTCTCGCGGGGAACGTCTCGCCGGGGGTCGGGCGGACAATCATTCAGCGCATCAAGAGCGTGCTGCGCCCGGTTGATGACCACGGGTACGAGGAGGCGCTTGCGGAACTCGAGGTTGGCAGTGTCCTCGCGTTACGCATGACTCCGGTGTTGCTCGAGCCACTGGTTCCGAGCGATTGGAGGCCCAGCAAAGGCAACCAGCCTATGTCCCCTGACTACGGCCTTCGGATGCCTGAAGGTCTTGTCACGATAGAAGTGACCGTGTGGCACTGGGAGGCCTACGCGGCTTGGCAGCGGATGAGCAACATGATCAGTACAACGCTCTCCGCGCGAATGCGCAAACGCGACGTTGCCCGGAACATTCGTGTCGAACTGCCGATCGGGTCGCCCAAGGACCTGGTGTCGACACTGTGGAGCCATGAGTTCTGCGACATGGTGTGCAACAATGATTCTGGTCAGATTACGACGACCCCCGAAGCCGCAGAACGACCCATCCGGGCGACTTGGCGACCCATGCTCCACTTCGCAGACGACAGCAACATCGACTGGGACGCAGTAGACGCTAACGGCAGGCTACCCTTCACCTCCGGCCCGTCCATCGGCCACGCCTTCGGGTACTCCGTCAACCCTTGCTTCAACGACGATGACCGTGCCGCCGCCTTCGAATCGCTTCGCAAATCAATTGACCGAAAGAAGCGACAACACGACCCCACCTCACCTCACTTTCTCGCACTTGCATCGACCGCACCCCAAATTCCCACTGGGTCTGAGGAATTCACTGACACCTGGGACCTTCTCGGCCTCACGATCGAGAAACGGATGTGGGCAAATCCGAGATACGCCTGGCTGTCTGGGGTGCTGCATCACAGACCCAATCGCATGGCTCTCAAGTCCGACACCATATACACGCTCGAATACAACCCAAATCCAAATGCCCGACTACCCGCTCCGCCGACCTTCGCGAACGCAATCGCAGGCAATGGTGAATTTCATTCAATGTGGCAGCGCCCACGGCGCAGATCCACAAGCAGGCAAGCTTGACGGTGGTCACCCGAGCTGGAGACTACTTCCGCTGCGCGGAGTACCGCGCCCACGGCTGCGCTGCCAATTCGGCGTGGCGATGGGCGACGGAGTAGCTATATCCGAGCATTTCCGCGGCGAGCGGCGGTGGCACCTGGGTGACGAGAGTGCGGAGAGATGTTGTGCGCGCGCCGAGCAGGTTGATGCCCAATGATCGGATGCGGCCCATCATCGTGTTGGGGTGCAGGTGCCGGCCGGTGCGGACGCTGGGAAAGAGCCAGCCGGTGTCGATACCAGTGAGTTGCGTTGTGCGTGAGGCGATATGACCTCGAAGAAGCACCGCGAAGGGTTCGGGCACCGGGGCTGGTTCGGCACCGAGGGTGATCCGTAGCCCATCACTCTCGGTGATGACGTGATCGGTGTGTAGTGCGGCGATCTTGACCATCGGTTGGGCGTAGAGCAGTAGGAGAATGCCGGCCGCTCGATACGGTAGCGATTCACTGCTGCCGGTGAGGAGTTCACGGATCCAGTGCAGTCGCTCGTCTTGGGCGAAGGTGGCCGTCGGGGCGGGGGAGCGGTGGGCGATCGCCACGTTCCGGTTGATGCAGGTTGTCTTTGCCCAGACGAAGAACGTTCGGATCACCTGGCGGGTGGTGGGTCCGGTGGCGAGCCATTCGTCGACGTCGAGTTGGTGGCATGTCGCGGCGGTGCGGCTGTGGGTGTCGTGGAGCCCGGTCAGGAACTTGATGGTTTCGGTGATGTCCTGTTTGGAGGCGTGGACGGGTCCGCGGGTGGGCTTGCCTGCGGCTGCGATTGCGCGGACTCGTTTGAGGTGGTAGACGGGCCTCACTCAGACGGAGTTCACGATCCTCACCGTGCTCAGTGAGGGGGCCCGTCTGAGGCAACGTGATGTGGCGACCAGAGCGGCGATCGACGCACGAAACGCCGTGCCCATCATTTAAGCCTGACCGCTCGTGGTCTTTTACTGGCCGAACCGGACATTGGTGACGCCCGCGCGAAAATGCTTCGCATCAGCAGCAAGGGGGCGACTCTGATGGAAACGATCACGGATCGGCTACGGTCGGAAAAATCCGACTTCTTCTCGCCGCTCAGCTCGGCCGAGTACTCGCACCTATGCGAACTGCTGAGTCGCGTCTACCGCGCACGCATCGACGGAACGCGAACAACCCACTGAGGTTCACCCCGAAAAGTGGACAGTGGCTACGCGGCCATGATCGGCGCGTTCAGTGACTGTTCGTAATTGTGGGGGCTGAGCATTCCGATCGTGGAGTGCCTACGGCGAGTGTTGTAGAAGTTCATCCAGTTGTCAACTGCAGCAACCAATTCGGATCGATGCACGAACGTGTGGCGTTGGGCACGGCTGCTGCGACGGTGTCATAACCGAGAACCGTTCCCCACGAACCGACACCACGATTACCGGCAATCACGATCGATGTCTTCATTCAACGTTGCGAGACAACTTGAAACATGGCTGAGGCTGATTCTCCCGGTTGTGGAACGTAGCCGAGTTCGTCGATACCGACCAGTGTCGGGCCGGCATAGAACCGCGTCGTCTCCCATGACCGTCAATCTCTGTAAAACACTTGGTGCCGTTGGCTTGCTCGGCGGACTGTTTTCCCGGCAGGTCGACGGGCTGCGCGGCGTCGTCGCTTAATTTCATTCCAACGATACTCGTATTCGGCATGCCGGATCGAACCATCGAGCAGCCAGCACTCGTCACACGTAATGCTCTCGATGGACGGTGCCGTACTAGACGCCACCAATATTGCAGAGATGCGGTGCGCGGTTTGCGCGTCCACCACAGCCATGTGAACTAGGTGCAGAAGTGTAGCGATGACTACTGTCGGTGCCGATTCCTTGTGCCGAATCAATACATCGTAGGGAGACAGTGCGGCAAGCGGGTCTTCGCGTATACGCACGACCAGATCCGCGATCCCGTCTGCGACGACTCTGTGGGCCTTTCTTTGGTCTGCGGCTTCGTTGCCTGCGTGCCAGTACGCTCCGTCGTACTCCAGTCCGATCGTGTCACCGCCCGCCGTGCGGAAACGCATGTCCAAGTGCATTCTCCCGTCGCTCGGTAGCTTCAAATCTTGCTCGCCGCCTCCGAGAACAAAATTCAGCAAGTCGAAAATCTGCGTTTCCAGACGTGAGGACCGCGGCTGGTCGCCCACGCATGCAGGACAACTATCACCTCTGAAGTATCGACCGCGTGCAGATCCTGACCAATGTCCTCGCATACGGCGAAAATACTTGGTGGTACCGACACACTTCGCGATCAGCCAGCAAGTCGGCCAGGTTGAATCCGAGCAACAACTGAATCGCGGCACGGTTGAGACAATCGATGTCAAGGCATCCAACGTTACCGTCAAGGTTCCACGGCCGCCGCGCCATACGAACGTCATGTGTTGACAGTGTTCGCCGGCAAATTCCACGATCTGTGTTTCCGCGCAAGCAGGCTTGAGGTCGTACCTGGTGCACTGTTGTTGTCCGACTAGCCACTTCCACTCGTGGGCTTCGAGTGACAACACCGGTTTAATGTCACCATCGACGCGAGCCATTGGCGCATCTGGTGCTGGACAACGCGCAGTTTTGGGGGGATTGCCGTTGCGCAACCCGCGTAGACGTTCAGTTCGAAGTGGCTCGCTCGGAGTCGGCTTGCACACCGTCGGCGCGCAGAGCCGTGACCAGTTGGCTCAGGGTCGTGAAGACGTTCTCGGGTCGTCCGAGCGTGCGTTGCGCCTCTCGGAGTTGTGTGCCGGTATGAGTTTCGGCGCAGACGTAGTCTGCGTAGCCGGCGGCGCTGGACAGGTGAAACATGTCGACCAGGTCGTTGCGTCGCCATTTATTTCTGTGGTCGATGAAACGCCGAACGAACAGGTCGGAGACAAGCCCAACCATGGGCGAGTCAGCGAACATTCACGCCAAATCGGTGTCACTGAAGGTGGGGAAGTCGTTGGATTTGGTTAGCCGGCGGTAGGCAGTGGTGTAGAAGTTGATGTTTTCGTTCCAGTACCGGCGTCGTGCGAGTTGGCGGCGTTGTTCTTTCGGGAGGCGCGTCGCGCAGATTTGCGCGGTGATGGTCTCGTGGTGGCGTACCCATTTTCTGATTGGATCTTTTTCAAGTTTTTTGGGGTCTATGAGTTGACTCAGAATAACGCTCGGCATGGTCAGCATCGCCATGAACTTGTCGATGTTGGGTGTTTTATCGGTGATGCTGAGGGACGTGTCCCTTCCGAATAACGCGCCGGGTTCGGTAACAATGGGATGCAGGACGGGTGAGTCCTTGGTGAGTCCCAGGTGCAGTCGTATGGAGCGGTCAACCTCGTGCTTCCATAGGTCGAGCGGGTGCCTGATCTGCCATCCGCCGGCGAGGCGTGCCATGGCCAGGCCGATCTCATAGCGTAGTTCGCCGTGCAGCCCAGCCGTTTCGAGGAGGTGTCCAGTTGAGAGGGGCAAGACTATGCCGGAGTCGGAGGCAAGAATTATGAGCTCCTCAGCCGCGTGTCGTTCGTCGAGGTTGTCCACGCGCAGCGGGTCGTGCATCGCGTCAGCGACGGTTCGCCATCGATTTTGGTCCAGGTAGACAGATGGTCGACCTTTCAGAGCGGGTGGGGATGTCGGGTTGAATCCCTCTGTAATGATGAGGTCGTTCCTGGTCGTGGTCGATAAAATCCACCACTTTTCCCAATCGAACGTCGAGGTCGCAACCGGGGAGTTGGTCGGCCGGTATTCGGTCTCGAGTTCCGCGTCGTGAACCTCCCCGCTTTGGTACACGATTCGCAAGGTGCCGGTCTGGTAGTCGACGTGCCAGTACTTGAATCTATCCGCGGAGATGACCAACGATTCGTCCACGAGCGCAGGCTACCCGCGGGATCCGCCACACATGGCCAGGGCGCGTCCGGCTCTCACAAGCGATCACGCCGCAGGGCGACCGGTCTCATGACCCGAAATCTGTAGGTCGATCGGGAAATATTCGCGATTGCGCCGCCCGAATCAAGAACGAACACCCTGCCGCGTTTCGGGGGAACATCTGTATGTCGCCTGATGGGTCCTGCGCGGTCGCTAGGCTTCTGCTCCAGTAGTTACGCACGCGAATCACGAAGGGTCGTAACATGCAGCAGTTGCAGATGGGCCAAAACTGCGTGCTGGGTGGCAATCACCTGAGCATCGAATTCACCGATCAAAAGGGGGCTTCCGATGCCGAGTTGATGGCCGTGTTGGTAGGTCGAGACTCCCGAGCGAGGTCCGACGAGGATTTGGTGTTCTTCAACCGGGTGAGCTCTCCTTGCCAAGGTGTTGTGCTTGCGGGGGCTCGGCAGATCGAGTTGAGGCTGGATCGCTTGTCCGTGGACGTGCCGAGAGTAGTGGTAGCGGTTGCGGATGGTGGAACCAGTGCGGGACGGACTTGCTTTGACGGTGGCGTCGTGTCGGTTCGTTCCGACGAGGGGTTCGACGCAATTCACCAGCTCGGTGGGCTGACGTCGGAGAGATGCGTTGTGCTCGTGGAGGTGTATCGCGCCAGAGAGCGATGGAAGCTTCGGGCGGTCTCTCAAGGATGGTCGGATGGCGTGTCTGCGTTTGTGGAGTCGTACGGGATCGAGGTCGATTCGGACGCTGACGCGAGAGTCGATGGTGGCGAGGCTGGGAGCGTAGCGGTGTCGATGATCGTAGTTCCCGACCAGTTCGCTGGGGATCCGATCGGGTCGGGTGAGGTGGCGTGGCGGAAGAAGCGTGCAGGGGAGTCTCTGAACAAATTCGACGAGCTTCACGCGGTCGAGTACGAGGCGGGGTTAGTAAGAGGCACGCACTTCCTGAAGTGGGGTGAGGAAGTTGCCAGACTGAAGAGGGAAGGTCATCTCGTCGAAGCGTTGGAGATGTTGCTCGAGGTGATCGCCGCAACAGAGCGAGAGCAGGCGCAGGAGCACGCGAATGCGCCCGTGCGAGCGGCATATTTCGGCCGACCGGTCGAGGAGATCGTAGTCCGTGAGACGCCGCCGGGCTGGACACACAATGCGGCCATCGTCTACCGGAAGCTCGGTGACCTGCGTGGCGAAATCGCCGTTGTCGATCGGTGGCTGGCGCATGCGGGGGACTCATCGAAATGGGTTGGCGCAACGCATGCGAAGCTCATTGCACGACGGCAGAAGGCGTTCGAGTTGTTGCAGAAGAGTTCTGGGTGATGGTCCGTCGATAGGCGGCGGAGCTCGGGAACGGGTCACGTGTGCTCACGTGCTGAGGTTGGGCTGCTCTGCAAGCAGACAAATTTGCTGCTTTGCAGGCGTGTGTACTGACATGATCTTCTGCGAACCGAGGTGGATCCACCTGGAGCAATCGGTATTCGAGCGTGCCGCGAGCGTGTCACTACTCGGTGCAACCTGGGGTGGATCGACGTGAACCGGTTCGGACAACAACGCCTGGTCAAGGTACTTGCGGTGCGTCCGGGTGGAACCATCCAAGTATGGCCAATCTAGCTGGGGGTCAAGTGGTCGCAGGTTCAAATCCTGTCAGCCCGACACAGATACAGGCCAGAGGCGGTTTCGGAGAAGTCCGGGACCGCCTTTGTCGGCCCAAAATAGGGCTCCGTGCCGCTCAGTGTCACTACTCGTTCCTTAATTGAATTTGGTGCCCACAGACGGGAGCCTCCGATGGGTCGACCGACAAAACATGGGTTCCGCGCGCGGAAAATTCAGAAGCCCCGGTGGTGTAGCTACATGTGGATATGTGCCGGTAATTGCTCCGGGGCTTACGTCGGCAATCACCGGCCCGCCGCAAGCAGACCGACCGGCAGAGGTGCGGCAACCGGTACTGCTGACCACCGGCGTCGCGGTCGACCCGCAGTTCAGCCAAGGTTGCCGATTGGACCGTCATTGCGCCTTGGTCGAGCGTTTCTGTGTCTGCTCGTCGAGGCGTTGTCGTTGCCGGATCCCGTAGGCGGCGTCTGTGACGGCGGTGTCGTCCTCGAGTCCTGAACCGAGTGCACCGCCGATGGTGGCGATCGATGCCAGCAGCCAGGCGAGCGTGAGGTAGTCGGAGAAGCTGACCGTATGTCCGAGCGTGCTGGACAGCAGCTGAGGGGGTAACGCGATCGATGCGGTGAGCAGAAGCAACCCGAACAAGGCCACGTGCAGAACGAGGACACCGATGACCAGGGTGACGACGGTGGCGGTGTTGTACAGCACGGACCGCTCGCGCGCGTCCGGCGACGTCGGCCGCTCCCACAACTGGTGATCGAGGACCAGCCACAGAACCATGGCCGTGATCGACAGCAACGTTGCTGCGCTCATGCGCCACGGGCCCATCGTGTCGGCGAACAGCCAGATCGTGTTCGTCGCCAAGGCGAACGCACCGGTGGCGAATGCGCCGACGAGAACTTTCGACAGCCCGGTGACCAGTCGCCACGGCCGGTTCGCACGCACCATCCCCGACAGCAACCTCAGCCGTCGCAGACCCCGGGGAGCGAAATATCGCGTACCGCTGTCGATCTGCTGGGAGGGAAACCGCCGCCGTGCACCGGCCGGCGCGAGTGTCGGTTCACCGAGGACGAACGCGATCGCGAGTTCGGCGACGGCACGCACCCGGTCCTCGATGCGAATCCCGCCGACGGCGGCGATGGAGACGAGCGCGAACAGATGTGCGGCGCTGACGTCGGCGACCACCGGCACGGTGTCGTCACGCCGCGGTAGATCAGTGAGGTAGACGACGACATCGTCGTTCTCCGAGGACGGTTCGACTGCGTCGATGGCGTCTGCGAAGTTGGCCTGCTCATCGGAGAGGTAAGGCTCGCTGCGCACGGACACAGTCCATCGGCGCTCGTTGCGGTCTCGGTGTCGCAGGCGTTCCGGTAGGTTTTTGGCGAGCTTGTGAGCGAGAGCTGTGGGTTTGCCGGGGTCGGCGATCAGCAGGACCGAGACCACCTCGGCAACTTCAGGTGGTCCCGCTCGTGGCCCTTGATCGTGTTCGTTCCCCGACTTCGTGTGAGCGTACGCGCGTCTACCGGCTGAGGGTGCGGAACTGCAGCAGGCGGCACACAGAGCCCGCGGGACACTGCCGTGTCCGAGAATTCGATTGTTGCTCAAAGGGATTGGAGACGGTATCGGCGCATCCGGTATCGACTGGATACCTACGCGCAGCGCGGCTTACAGGTCATCTTGATGCTTCGTTCCAATCTCGATGCGCAATGTGCTTCTTCGTCCAAGTATTCGGCAAAGGTTTTTGGGCATCAACTCAGCAAACCCGGACGGGTGTAGGCTCGACAACACGGCCACCGATTTGCGGTCTTAGGCGGACTCAGCATCCGGTAGAGCTGGAAAACTGT
Organism: Rhodococcus sp. 06-462-5; assembly: GCF_002258315.1. GTDB lineage: Bacteria > Actinomycetota > Actinomycetes > Mycobacteriales > Mycobacteriaceae > Rhodococcoides. The sequence continues at coordinate 91,680 of NZ_NOYD01000023.1, forward strand.
TGCATTCCAACGCGGTCTGACATCTATCGGGCGCTGACGGCGGTGACTCCAACGGGTAACGCACCGGGCTTGGAAGGGCGAGATAGCCGCGCTGTTCGTGGAGACCGGACTGGCGATCACCGTGTGTCATCTGTTGCCCGGGACGAGCAAAGTGAGTCGAGATCGAGCATCGCTTGCTCTCCACATCCCTATCTACCGATGTGGCATGACTCTGACTGGTCACAAGGTGATCGTCGAGACTGTCGGGGCGACCAACATCACCACAGTGTCGACTGTCCACGCCGAATGCGACCGGGCGCAGTACCGCGTCGGCGTGATGCCCCGTCATGATATCGAACGGCCCCGGTGGTGGTTCATGTCGTCGTGTTTTGTCGGGTGTCACAAGCAGACGCTCATTTTCGGGGAATCTCTTTGTCAGAAGCCTGCTCCTGGCCATGTCATGAACTGTCCAATTTCGCCGCGACAACAGGTGTGTCAGGGCGCAGGGGAGCACCATCAGCAGATGAAGCGAGGACGCAGTCAACTGAATGGGAGGAAGCTGAATCTCCAGAAGCGACGCCAGCAATGAGCGCAGTCGACGCTAGCTGCGCTTGCTGATCTTTCCCACCGCAGTTCGCTCGAAGGCGTCGACTATCTCGACGACGTCAGGCAGTTTGTACGAGGCGAGGTTTCGACCTCGAAGAAACTGGCGAATTCGAGGCAGCGTCAGCTCTCTTCGGTCGGCACCGTCGCGGGGCAGGATCGAAGCCTTGATCCGTTCGCCCAGCAACTCGTCGGGGATTCCGACGACGGCGACCTCGTGCACAGCCGGGTGGGCGAGCAGCAGGTCTTCCACCTCGGCCGGTGCGATCTTCTCGCCGCCGCGGTTGATCTGATCCTTCGTCCGTCCGGTCACCGTCAGGTATCCGCGCTCGTCCTGGGTCACGATGTCGCCGGTGATGTAGTACCCGTCGGGTGTGAAGCTCGAATCGTGTTCGGGTGCGCGAAAATATCCGCGAATGGTCGACGGCCCTCGGGTCCACAGATTCCCGGACGTACCACGCGGCACCTCGTCGCCGTTGTCGTCGACGACCTTGATCTCGTCGGCCGATGTCGCAGGTCGCCCCTGGCGGGTGGTGATCGTCTCGTCGTCCTCGTCCAGACCGGTGAAGGTGTGCAGGCCCTCGGACATTCCGAAACTCTGCTGCAAGGTGGCACCCAGTTCGCTGCGTATCCGGATCGCGGATTCTCGCCCGAACTTCGCGCCGCCGACCTGGACGACCTCGAGGGAGGACAGATTGTGCTCGTCTTTCAGGGTCGAGTTCAGCCACGCGAGAGCGAGCGGCGGTACCAGGGCGACGTGGGTGACCCTGTGCTGCGCCACGATTGGGAACGCGACGTCTGGACTTCCGTTCGGCATCAACACAACTCGGCCGCCGACGCTGAGCACGCCGAGGAATCCGGGCGACCGCATGGCGAAGCTGTGCGACATGGGCAGCACGATGAGTTGGACGGTCGATTCGCTGACTCCCGCGACACTGACCGCCGCGCGCACCGACGCGAGGTAGGTCTCGTGGGTGTGCGCGACGATCTTCGGCCGACCCGTCGTTCCACCCGACAGCGCCAGAAACGCAACGTCCGAAGGCAGCGAACGCCGGGTGTGCTCCACCGAACCATGGGCGAGCAGTCGCTCGAGGTCGGCACCACCGCCGTCGCGGGCGACAACGATGCTGTGCCGCAACGACGCCGACGATCCGACGAGTTCGGCGGCAAGTGCGGCGAGGTCGTACCCGTCGTGGGAGTCGGCGGTGATGTAGCCACGAGCGCCGGTGGTATCGACGATGTACTCGATCTCGTGTCTGCGTAACGCCACCGGTGCCAGAACCGGAACGGCACCGATCTCGTACAGCGCGAAGACGAGCGAGACGAACTCCACCACGTTCGGCAGGTGGACCACCACCCGATCGCCCCGTTCGATGCCCTCGTGCTGCAATCCGGCAGCGAGCCGAAGAACTCGCTCACCCAGCTCGGCGTAGGTCGTGTGTGCATCGCCGCTGCTGAATGCAACCCGGCCGGAGGAGCGCTCGATCGCGTCGAACAGGAACTCCGAGAACGTCTGATCGATCCAGATCCCCTCTGCCCGATACCGTTCGGCGAACTCCTCCGGATACGGAACGGCACCGTCCAGACGGAGAGGTTCGATCGGCTGGATCGAACTCTGTACGACGGAATTCTCGGTCACCGACATCGCGACAAGGTCCTTTTCTCGTGTGCTGTTACGCGGGCAGGGTGGAGGTGGCCAGCGTGTCGACATCGGCCAGCAGGCGTCGGAGCGATTCCGCACCGTGCCGTGCGACGTCTGCGGCGGAGCGCTCGCGGTATCCGGGATTGAAGATCTCCAGCGACACCGGCCCGGTATAACCCGAATTCAGGACGGAGGCAACGGGAGTGACGAGATCGAACTCGCCCGCTCCGGGGAAGCATCTGTAGTTGCGACTCCACGTGAGGAGGTCGAGCGGCATCCACGGGGCGTCCGCGACCTGGAGCAGACCGACCGAACCGGGTTCGAGGTCGGCGACGGCCTCGGCACCCTCTCCGCCCGCGACCAGATGAAACGTGTCGACGGCCAGCAATACGTTGGGATGGTCGGCCCGTGCCAGTACATCTCGGACGTGTGCGACGCGGTTGATGTGGGTGCCCCACGCCAATGCCTCGAACATGACCGTCACTCCGTGTTCGGCTGCAGCGCTACCCAAAGCGGCCACCTGGGTGGCCGAGAGGTCTCGACTGCTGTCGGCGTCGCCATCGGTGTTGGAGACGACGAGAATCGATGTCGCTCCAAGCGCCTCCATCACCTCGAGTTCGCGATGAAAGCGAGCGAGGACGTCGGGAAACTCGGTGGGCGTGACCCCTTCGGCTCTCCGGAACGGCTGGTACAGATCGATTTTCAGGCCCAGAGCTGCACATCGATCGGCAATGTCACGCGGGGTCAGCGTCGACGCGAGCACGTCCGTGCAGAGCAATTCGAGACCATCGAAGCCCGCTGTCGCGATACCGTCGATCTTCTCTTCCAGCGTCCCGCCGAGCGACACGGTTGCCATGCACGTCTTCAACACACGCTCCTTCTCGGGGACCGGTTCGGCCAAGATTTATCTTAGCCTTACTTAACTCGAATTCTCTACGGCGTGCTCGACGCCGGTTCGTCCCACGCTGTACACGGCCCACAGGTCTGCGTACCGGCCACCCGAGGCGACCAGGCCGTCGTGTGTCCCCTCCTCGACGACCACGCCGTGCTCGAGCACCATGATGCGATCACACGCACGAGCCTGCGAGAGGCGATGTGCGATGACGATCGCCGCGCGCCCGTCCAGGGCTCGAACCGTGGCGTCGTCGAGCACTGCGGCGTTTCGTGAGTCCGCCTCTGCGGTTGCCTCGTCGAGAATGGCCACGGACGGATCGTGAAGTACCAACCGCGCCAACGAGATCAGCTGAGCATCGGCTGCGTCGAGGCGATGGCCCTCTTCTCCGAGGAGGGTGTCGAGACCGTCGGGAAGCGAGGCGAATACCTCGTCCGCGCGGACGGTTCTCAGTGCGTCGAGGAGGACATCGTCGGCGGCGTCGGGCGCGGCGAGCAGAAGGTTCTCGCGAAGCGTGGCCGCGAAGATGCGACCCTCCTGGTTGAGGTAGGCGATGCGCGTCCGATCGACCGCGGTGTGGATGACGCCTGCGCCCGGCTCGCGTACACCCGCGACGAGACGGGCGAGAGTCGTCTTCCCCGATCCGCTCGAGCCGACGATCGCCAGATGTTCACCGGCCGCCAGGGTGAGGTTCACTCCGAGGAGCACCGGATGCCCTGTACGGTAGGAGAATTCGACGTTCTCGACGCGGACGACGGGGCCTTCGCTGCGCCGGCTCGCAGGATCGAGTTCAGGCATATCGACATCGGCCGTCGTCCGCGTCACCCCGACAACCCGTGCAAGTGACGCAGCCGCAGACTGCAGATCGTCCATCACGAACATCAACCCGGCGATCGGTCCGGTGATCTGCAGGAAGAGCAGCGAGGCCGAAGTGATCTGGCCGAGTGTGGTGCCGTACCGCGCTGCGAGGACGAAACCGCAGGCGAGGACCAGGAGCAATCCGACGGCCTCGGCCAGGTTGATGCGTCCGAAGAACCGGTTCTGCATGATGCGAGCGCGCATCTCCCACCGCGCCACTTCCCAGGTGGCAGTGCGGATTCGGTCGACTCGACGCGGTCCTGCGCGGAAGGCGGTGACGGTGGGAAGTGCCGTCAGCGTGGTGAGTACGCGTTCGCCGCGAGTAGTGTCGGCCGATCGCAGTTCGGCGTAGACCGGAGGCACGGCAGGCAGATACCACTGCAGCGCCCGTGCATAGAGGGGCACGGCCAACAGGAACGCGATGGTGAACCGCCAGTCGATCACCACCGTTCCGGCCACGGTCAGGGCTATGGTGAATGCGGCCGACGCGACGGTCGGCAGGATGCCGGGCAGGTCGTCGGAGACGTTGCGGGTGTCGGTCGCGGCGCGGGTGACGATGTCGCCGACGCCCACGCGTTCGATCTCTCGTTCCGGGAGGTCGAACGCGGAGGCCATGAATTTCTCGCGCAACTCGGCAACCATGGTGTCGATGACCCGGCCGAGTGCGACGATTCCCGAGAACTGGACGATTCCGCCGACCACGGCTGCGCCGCCCAGGGCGCTCAATTGCCACCAGAACACGGTGGGAATCCCGGAACTGCTTCGGTCGGTCACGGTGTCGACGATCCAGCCGATCGTCAAGGGCAGTACGAGAGTTGCTGCCGCAGCGATCAACAGCAGCAGCAGGATGCCGCCGATGCGCCACCACCGTCCCACCGCGAGATCGGCGACCTCGCGGCGCATCTCCCGCCAGTCGGCGACCGGTAGACGGGCCTGGTCTGCGCTCACGACTGCATCACCTCGTCGCGGCCGATGCTGCGTTCGGCGACCGCGTGAAACGCCGGCGACGAGGTGACGACGACCGTGGTGAAACCGGAACGGGCACTGCGAAGTCGGTGGGCGATATCGAACTCGGTCGCCGAATCGACCGAGTTCGTCGGATCGTGCAGCACCAGCACCGGTGGTTCCCGGAAGAGGGCGCGCGCGAGCGCGACTCGCTGTCGTTGTCCGCCGGACAGCGTGCGACCGCCGTCGCCGATGGAGGTGTCGTACCCGAGAGGCAGTTCGTGTTCGAGGCTGCCGCAGCAGGCCGAGTCCAGTGCCGCCCGTGCGCTGGAGACGTCGTCCGAGTCGTGCAGAACGTTGGCGAGCACGGTGTCCTCGAGCAGGTCCGCTCGATGGGGTGCAACGAGAATCGTACGGCGGACCTCGGTCGGATCGTGCTCTCGCAGTTCTCGACCGTCGAGGGTGATGTGAGGTGCGGTGCCTGCCCGGGCCGTCATGGTGAGGGCAGCGGTCAGAACGTCGGCGTCCACTGCGGTCGGATCGATCACGACGAACTCACCGGCACGGATGTCGATCGAGTCTCCGGTCGGTGAGTCGATGCGCAGGTGTGGCGTCGGCGCGACCGGTGCGGCACCGAGTGCGTCCGGATTCGGTTCGGTGAACAGCAGATTCAGCACGCGCCGCGCGGAGGCGAGAACTTCCGCACCCAGCGTCGCTGCCTCCTCGATGAGGATCTTCAGCGGGTCCAGCAGCATCTGGGCCATCGCGGCAGCGGCGATGAGTCCCCCGACCGAGATGGACCCGTCGAACGTCAACAGCGCCGCGACGACGGTGACGATCCCGGCGAACAGGGCGGTCAGGGTTGCGTTCACGCCGACGAGAGCGCCCTCGGCGGTATTGCTCGCCAATGTGCCCCGCAAGGCGGCGCGAGAAACTCCTCGATAGTGGCCGGCGGCGGCGCGCTGTGCGTGGATCCCGGCGATGACGCGGTAGCCGGAGACGAGATCGGCGGCGGTGCCTGCCGCGTCGGCGATGGCCTCCTGCTCGCGCTCGGTGCGCGCCCGAAGAGGGCGTGCCGCCAGGGCCATCAGTACGAGCAGCAGTGGTGCCCCGACCACGACGGTGATCCCGAGGATCGGGTGGATGACGAACAGCGAGACCGCAGCCACCACGATGGCGACGAGATTTCCGAGTGGGTAGATCGCGAAGTACAGGGCGGCGCAGGTGCGTTCGTTGTCGGATGTGGCCACCGACAGCAACCGTCCGGGCAGCTGCGGTCCGCCCGCCGTGCCGCGGACGTCGAGGATCCGCTCGACCACACGGGCGGACAACTCGTACTGAGCGCGCTGCACCGAATACCACCCGATGCGACCGCCGAATCGGTAGGTCAGATTCATCACCACGTAGAGACCGGCGATGACCGACACCCAGATCGCGAACCCGCCGACCGCGTCGCCCGCAGGCGTCCCGGTGGTGACAGGGCCGATGCCCTGGTCGATCGCCGCACCGAGGGCGAGCGGGACCAGTGTCGTCGCGATGTTGAACACGACGAGGAGCAGGCAACCCAGAACGGCGTGCCACCCCGCGGACCGGACGATGGACGCCGCGAGTGCCAGGGGAGACATGTCCTCGCGAATGGTGATGCGCTGCTTGGGTGGAGCCGCGGGAACCTCGAAGAAGACCGGGAGACGGCGGGGTGGATTCCAGGCCGGCGAGTTCGGGTTCGGGCTCACCGCTCGAGACTCTTCGAGGTCTCGGGCGCGAGGGGATAGACGTTGGGTGTGCCGGTGATCGGGTCGGGGGCGACCATGCAGGGCAGCTCGAACACCTCCTCGACCAGTTCGGCAGTGATGACGTCGGCGGGTGCCCCGGTGGTGACGATGCGGCCGTCCTTCATCACGATCAGATGCGAGGCGTATCGGGCCGCCTGGTTGAGGTCGTGCAGAACTGCGACCAGCGTCTTGTGTTGCGAGTGAAGCGATTTGAGCAGCTCGAGAAGTTGGAACTGGTGAGCGATGTCGAGGAAGGTGGTGGGCTCGTCCAGCAGCAGCGTCGGTGTCTCCTGGGCCAGCAACATGGCCAACCACACGCGCTGGCGCTGTCCCCCCGACAACTCGTCGACGAAACGACCCGACAGCTCGGTCACTCGTGTCGCTGCCAGGGCGTGCGCAACGGCTCGCTCGTCGTCGGGCCGCCACTGCTGGAACAGAGACTGGTACGGGTGGCGTCCACGTGAGACCAGGTCGGCGACGCGGATGCCGTCGGGTGCCAGGGGGCTCTGCGGCAACAGCCCCATCCGCCGTGCGACGTCCTTGGACTTGTATGCGTCGATGTCCTTGCCGTCCAGCACGATCTGTCCGCTGCTGGGGCTGAGCGCTCGACACAGGGCGCGAAGCAGGGTCGACTTTCCGCAGGCGTTCGGCCCGATGATCACCGTGAACGATTCGGCCGGAATCTCCACGGACAACGCGTCGGAGATGACCCGCTCGCTGTATCCGAGGGTGACCTCGCGTGCTTCGAGTCGCGGCTGCCGCGAAACAGGTTGCCGGTCCGCGTGATTCGCCGTGCCGTCGATTCGTCCGGACGTGGTCATCCTCGGGTGTCCTATCGACTCGGTTCGGGCAGTTGGGCTTGACGAGAGCTTTGGCCCGTTATTAACGTACAGCAGGCATATTAGCGTAGGCAAACCTTTGCGCGTCGGTGAGTGCCGATGCGAGGACGCCGCACTGCGGCACGGAAGGCAATCGAGTGACCTCGAAAACGTACAAGAAGAACCGGCTGATCGTGGCCGGCCTGTCGGCCGCGTTGATGCTGGCAGGATGCTCATCGTCGGGTGAATCGACCGACGCGACGGCAGGTGCCGCATCGGGCGACGGTGCGTTCCCGGCCACGGCGGAATCGGTCTACGGACCGGTCACGGTGGAGAGCAAGCCCGAGCGGATAGTGGCCACCGGATCGACGGTAGCGGCCATCATGGTTGCGTTGGGCGAGCAGCCGATCCTGATCGGCGAGGACGCACCGGACCCCGCGGACTACCCCTGGCTCGACGGTGTGTTCACCGGGGAGTTCGAGGACATCTGGACCGACGCGGGTACGAGCCTCGAACTGATCGCAGGCCACGACCCGGACCTCATCCTCAACACCGGTTCGTTCGAGGTCGACGAGGGCATCTACCCCGACTACGAGGCCATCGCACCCACGTTCGTCGGCACCCAGGAGGGCATCAGCCCGGCCAACGATCTGCTGCTCGCATACGGCAAGTTGGTCGGCAAGGAAGCCGAGGCGCAGAAGACGCTCGACGACCTGAACGCCAGCTTCGATCCGCTCAAGGAAGGTGAATTGGCCGGGTTGCAGGGCAAGACCTACAACTACGTCTCCCTTCGAGACGGCGCAGTGTTCAACATGCCCAACGGATCTGCCGTCGAGTACTTCGGACTCGAGCCGGCCGCGAACCAGGACAACAGCTGGTCCTCCAACGGCATCTCCTACGAGAACATGCGCGAATTCCAGGCGGACGTACTGTTCGTCGGTCTCGCCGCCGACGAGGACCGGGCTCGGTTGGAGCAGGATCCGCTGTTCCAGAACCTGCCTGCGGTCAAGTCCGGATCGGTGATCTTCTTCGACACGACGAACGAGCCGATCAACGGCTCGGTGCTCGAAGCCTCACCGCCGGCCGTCGACTACATGCGTGAAGAGCTCACACCCCTGCTGAGCGGTCTGGGAGCCAACACCGCTGCCTGAGTCCGCTCGAGCACCATCGATAGCCACTGCGCCGCCGCCGGGTCGAACCCGGCGGCGGCGCAGTCGTTTTCGTATCGACCGCGCTCAGCAGACCGGGGCTCGATCGAGTGACGACGAGAGGGCGTCGCGCAACTCGGCCACCGCC
>NZ_NOYD01000023.1:100584-109829 GCF_002258315.1 Rhodococcus sp. 06-462-5
GGGTTCGACCCGGCGGCGGCGCAGTCGTTTTCGTATCGACCGCGCTCAGCAGACCGGGGCTCGATCGAGTGACGACGAGAGGGCGTCGCGCAACTCGGCCACCGCCTCGTCGGACATGCCGATCACCGTGACGGCCACCGACGTCGACTCGATTCGATAGCGCACCACACAGCGGTACTCGGCCTCGACGCCTTCGCGTTCCCCGGACGCGACGAGGCCGTAGGTTCGAGTGACCAGAACATCGGAATGCTCCACCTTGCGGAGTGCTCTGCGACCGGTTCTGTTGTGGAACCGAAGAAGTGGGAACTCCCGCGGGTCCACGTCCGCCGCGGCGAGCCTGGCCCGTGACGGCCACGTCGCCGTGAACGGCCCGACGGGTAATCCCGCAGCGGTGTCCCCGGTGAGCATGTCCACCTCGAGATCGACGCGCAGATTGTCGGATGCACCGTGCGTGATCTGGCGGAGTGCACCATCGATTGCTGCCTCGACGTGACCGTCGAGGTCGATCTCGAAGTCGATTCGGCCACCGGACACCCACATCGAATCATTTTCTGTCGTCGGACGTTCGGACGCGACCACCCAGGCTTCGACGTGGTCGACATCGAGTTCCTGCGCGTCGTTCTCGATGGCTTCGAGGGCCGGGGACAGGGGCGCTGACGGCTTCTCGGTGTCGTCGGCCCCGATCAGACGGCGTGCCATCCGGTGGACCGAGGACCTATCTGCGGCAGTCGAGTGAACTGCCAGCACGAACGCGACACCGGTGTCGTCGGCCCACGCGACCACCGCCGCCGAATGTCCAGTGCCCACATCGATCATCGAGAGGGCCTGTGCTGCAGCGTCGTCGATGTCCACAGCGGAAAGGTGGGCAACGAATTGCCCTGCGGGATCGACGGCCTCGGCCGGTCTCACCTCCGAAGTCCACAACCGGCGACTCGCAGCGGTCACCGATATCCGCAGTGCATCGGTGGCCGATACCAGCCGGACGAACGACGACCGCAACGAGTCGAGATCCTGTGCAGGAGCCTGCACCACCTCGGTGTACGCCCAGCTGTCGACGCCACTGCCGGACTCGCGCAGTCGTTCCAGGGTCGACGACGGCACCAACGGGATCGGTTCTGTGGTCGGTGCGGAAACGGTCATCGATGCGGCCAGTTCGCCGATCGTCCGCTTCTCGAACACGTCCCGGATCGTCAGCGGGAGGTCCTGTCGCCGCGCGAGTGACACCAGTCGCGCAGCGAGGATGCTGTCACCTCCCAGTCGGAAGAAGTCCTCGTCTACGGACAGGTCAACGGCTTCGGGTGTGCGAAGCACCTCCCGGAACAGCTGCGCCACAGCCACTTCGGCAACCGACTCAGGATCCCGACTGCCTTGGGACAGAGCGGCAGCGAGGTCGGGAGTGGGGAGAGCTCGTCGGTCCAGCTTTCCGTTCGGAGTGGTCGGGAACCGATCCAGTTCGGTGAACGTGGAGGGCACCATGTACTCGGGGAGACGAGATGCGACGAACGCGCGAAGGTCGTCCCCGGTGACGCCGGTGCCGGTGAGGGTGAAGTACGCGTGCAATGCCCGTGTGCCGGCAGGGTGATCGGCCGCGGCGAGGGCCGCACCCGAGACCCCCGGGTGGAGCTCGAGGGTGCTGCGGACTTCGTCGAGTTCGATGCGGAAACCGCGGATCTTCACCTGATCGTCGGATCGGCCGAGATACTCGAGAGCGCCGGATTCGTTCCACTGCACCAGATCGCCTGTGCGATAGAGCCTGTTTCCCGGCGCGCCGAACGGGTCAGGAACGAAGCGCGAGGACGTGAGTGCCGGCCGGCCGATGTATCCGTCCGCGAGCTGTGCACCACCGAGGTAGAGCTCTCCGGTGACCCCGATCGGCACCGGACGCAGCCATGCGTCGAGTACCCGCGCTCGTGTGTTCGAGACCGGCGTACCGATCGGAACCGACGACGCCTCGGCCACCTCCTCGGCAACGACCCGGTGCGCAGTGATGTTCACCGTGGTCTCGGTGGGGCCGTACACATTGAGTACGCGAGCGCGAGCCCGAGCCAGCGAGCGTCCCAGAGGGCCGGGGAAGAGCTCGCCACCGACCGCCAGATATCGCAGTCGGGTGTCGTCCGGATCGAATCCTTGCTCCACCATGGCTTGCAAGGCAGTCGGAACGAAGTCCGCGTAGGCGATCGGTTCGTCACGGAGTATCTGCGCCAGGTAATCGAGGTCTTTCTCGCCGCCGGGCCGGATCAATCTGATCGCACCCCCGGTGATCAACGGCCAGAAGAACTCCGGCACCGAGACGTCGAAGCCGACGGAAGTCTTCTGCAGCACCAGGTCCCCGTCACCGATCGGGAAGACGGACTGCATCCACCGATTCAGGTTCACCGCGGCGCGGTGCGAGACCACGACCCCCTTGGGGCGTCCGGTGGTGCCGGAGGTGAACAGAACGTACGCGCCGTCCTCTGCCGATGGCGGGCAGAGACGCTCCACGGAATGTGACCCCGCTTGCGGCAGTGGGTCATCGAGCGTGACGACACCGACCCCGGAGAGCCCGGCCGAGTGATGTCGATCGAGTGTCGCGAGGTCCGTGACGACGACCGTCGGAGTCGCGTCCTGGATGATCTGCGCGACGCGCACGGTCGGGTTGTCGGGATCTATCGGGACGTATGAGGCCCCGGCCCGAACGATCGCCACGATGGTCACGACGAGGTCGAGCGAGCGAGGCAGGAGGACAGCGGCTCGGGTGCCCCTGGTGACGCCGTGCTGCAGGAGCGCTCGCGTGAGCTCCTGCACTCGAACGTCCAACTCTCCGTACGTTGTATCGACGCCGTCGTCGCTCCGCACGGCGATCGAGTCGGGAGTTCTGGTGACCTGCGCGCTGATCAGATCGCTGAGGGTCTCGCCCGTGTCGGGCACCTCGGCTCCGCTGGTCCACCGCGCGATGCGATCGAGATCGGATGCAGGCACTAGATCGAGCTCCGCGACCCGGGTGCCCGGCCGCGAAACGAACGCATCGAGAGTGCGGGCGAAGATCGTGGCGATGCGGCTCACGACGTCTGCCGTGACAACGTTTGCTGCGTAGGAGAATTCGAACGTCGTAGACTCTCCTCCGGGGATGACGGCAAGGGTCAGCGGGTAGTGGGTCGAGTCGCGCCCGTCCACCTCGGTCAGGGTGAGACTTCCACCGGTGTGGTCGGCACCGGTGTCTATCGGATAGTTCTCGTAGACGACCAGCGTGTCGAACAGGGTGGGCAGTCCGGCGATCCGGTGCAGATCCGGCAACCCGACATGATGGTGGTCGAGCAGTGCGGTGTTCTGGCCGTGAACTCGGCCGATCAGTTCGATCAGGGTCGGGTTGTCACCGATCCGGACAGGGGTGGGGACGGTGTCGACGAACATGCCGACCGAGTTCTCGATGCCGTCGATGCCCGCGGGACGCCCCGAGACGGTGGTCCCGAACGTGACGGTGGGAAGGCCGGTGACGGCGTTGAGCGTGACGGCCCAGGCGGATTGAACGAGGGTGCTGAATGTCGAGCCCTGCGAGCGCGCGAGTGCGAACAATTCGGCTGTTCGGTCCGGTCCTTCCTCCAGGACGAGCTGCTCGGGGAACTCGGTCGACGACGTGGTCGCGGTGGGAGCTATCGACGTCGGTTCGGTGACCGAGGCCAGTGCGTCGGTCCATGCCCGCGTGGTGGCTCCGGTGTCCCGGGTCCCGAGCCAGCGCAGGAAGTCGGAATGAGCGCGGTCGGGAATCACCGGCGCGTCCGGGCTGCGGTAGGCCTCGAGGAGTGTGGTGATCAACGAGGGTGTGGACCACCCGTCGGCGAGGACGTGGTGCATCGTGACGACGACGCGGTGTTCGGCCGGAGCGAGTGTGAGGGCCGTGAGCCGAAGCAGCGGCGGTCGATCCAACACGAACGGAGTAGCCCTGTCCTGCGCCGCGATACGGACAGCTTCCGCGGCAGGGTCGTCCTCGGTGGTGAGGTCGACGTGATCGATCGTCGCCGACACCTGTGCCGGAACGACCGCGACCTGGTCGCCGTCGGATAGTCCGGTGATTGCGGCCCTGAGGTTCGGGTACGTCTCGAGTACGGTGCCCAGCGCACTCGACAGTCTCGTGGGATCGAGTGTGCCCGTGAGGTGCACGACGTTCTGGGTGACGTAGACATCGACTCCCGATTCTGCACCGACGAGCGATTCGAACACCATGCCGTGTTGCAGCGGCGTCAGCGGATGCACGTCGGCGATGTCGCCGTACCGCGCTTCCCAGCCGGCGATGTCGGCGAACGTCACTCCGGATGCGATGACGTCCGACGGAGATCGGCGTATCCGGTCGGTGGTGGCCGCATACTGCGCCAGCGTCGTCAGGGCTTCGACCCAGAGATGGGCCAACTCCTGTGCGTCGCTCTCGGTGACGAGCTGCCCCGCGTACGTCCAGGTGCCCTCGATGACCGTCGACCCGTCGAGGCCCGGTACCGCAGCGACGTTGATATCGATCGCCGCAGCCGCGGGGGACAGAACGGACGCGTGCCCACCGATACCGGGCAGTTCGGGCGCGCTGGTCCAGAATGCCTGGCTACCAGCGGTTTCGGCGGAGTCGGTGAACCGTCCGAGATAGTTGAACGCGAGGTCCGGCACCGTCGAGGCGGTGAGTCGCTGCGCAGCAGACGAATCGAGGTAGCGCAGCACGCCGTAGCCGATTCCGTGTGCAGGTACCGAAGCGAGCGATTCCTTGACCCGCAGTATCGCATCGGCCGCGGAGTTCGGATCGGTCAGTGCCGCAGCGGGATCGATGTTCCCGATGTCAGCGGCCACGGGGTACCAGGTGGTGAACCACCCGACCGAACGAGACAGGTCGGCCCCGGGCACCGTGGTCTCGTCACGTCCGTGCCCCTCCAGGCCCACGATGGGCCTGTGGACACCGAGCCCTCGACGGGCGCGCCAGACCCCCGTGGCGACGGCCAGAGCGCCGACGAGGATGTCGTCGACGCCGGCGGACAGCGCCGTCGTGAGTGGGCCCAGCACGGTCTCGGTGATCTGCGGGGGGACCGTGACGTGGATGTCCGCGGTGGTCGCCACGGTGTCCCGGGACGGATCGAGTGGCCGGTCGGTGATAACCGGAACGATGGCGTCGACGACGGTGGCCCAGTAGTCGAGCTGCGACGCGATCTCGATGTCGCGAGCGCGGCTCTGGAGCGCCGCGGTCCATGACGTCACATCGGTTCCGACGCCGAGCAGTTCGTCCGTCGTGCTGCCGGATTCGAGTGCCCACGCTTGCGCCAGGTCGTCCTCGAGGATTCGCCACGACACACCGTCGACGACGAGGTGGTGTGCAACCACGACCAGACGGCCGGTGCTCTCGCGAGGATCGGTGACCGCCACGGCGCGCCACATGACGGACGTGTGGGGGTCGAGTTCACGAGAGAGTTCGGTGACGAGCGAATCCACTCGGCTCGTCCATCCGGCCGATTCCCAACCGCCGGCGAAGGTCTCGGACACAATATGGCTGTCGGCTGCGCTCGACGTATCGGGGATGGTCATGAACCACGCTCCGGTGTCGTCGCGCTCTATCCCGGCGTGCAATACCCGATGGTGCGCCGCAACGCGGGTCATGACCCGGCGTACCGCGTCGACCGTGATCTCTCCCGGAGTGACGAACACGTAGGACTGCGTGAACTCGTCGAAACCTGGTTCCTCGAGATGCGCTGCGGCGATGGGCATCACGCGCGATCGACGGACCTGTTTCGGCCCCGCCGCCGTCGACCGGGTCCGATGGTCAACCGAGCGTGCGAGGGCAGCGACGGTACGGGCGGCGAATACTTCTGCCGCGGTGACCGTCAGGCCCGCCCGGCGAGCAGCTGACACCACCTGGATCGAGGAGATGCTGTCGCCGCCGAGACCGAAGAAGTCGTCGTCCACCGAAAGTGTGACGTCGCGGCCCAGACTCAACACGTCCCGGAAGATCTGTGCCAACGCATTTTCGGTGTCGGTCGAGGGCGCGCGTCCACTGCCCGTGCTCGGCAATTCCGGGATTGGCAGTGCCCGGCGGTCCAGCTTTCCGTTGGCGGTGGTGGGGAGGGCGTCGAGACGGACGAAAGTTGTCGGGACCATGTAGTCGGGCAGAGCCGCCGCGACGTGGGCCGTCAACGCGTCACGGTCGACGGATCCGCCGGTGTGGTACGCGACCAGGAATGCCCCACCGGCAGGGCGATCGGCGGCGATCACGACTGCCGCCGATACTGCGGGATGTGCCTCGACCACCGTTCGGATGTCGTCGAGCTCGATGCGGAAGCCGCGAATCTTGACCTGATCGTCCGAGCGACCGAAATATTCGAGGGCACCGGAGGCGTTCCACCGCACGAGGTCTCCGGTGCGGTAGAGACGAAGTCCCGGAGTGCGCGGATCGGCGACGAACCGCTGCGCAGTCAGTGCGCTGCGTCGAATGTATCCGCCGGCCAACTGAACGCCGCCGAGGTACAGCTCGCCCACGACACCGACAGGGCAGTCTCTGAGCCACGAATCCAGAACGCGCACGGACGTGTTGGTGACCGGTCGGCCGATGGGAACGACGGTGCGGCCTTCGAGTTCGGCGGCCGAGACCGGATGAGCAGTGACGTCGACGGCGGCTTCGGTAGGCCCGTAGAGGTTGTGAAGTTCGGCGCGGCCGAAGAGCTCGCCCGCTGCGATTGCCGCCGATGCGGGGAGAGCTTCACCCGAGAAGAAGACCCGGCGTAACGACTCGACTCGACTCGGAGCCGGCTCGGCGGCGAGGAAGGCCGCGAGCATGGCCGGAACGAAGTGGGCCACCGTCACCCGGTGCCGTTCGATGACCTCGGTGAGGTAATCGGCGTCCTTGTGGCCCTCGTCGCGGGCGACGATCAGGGTGGCTCCGCTGACGAACGGCAGGAAGAACTCCCACACGGACACGTCGAACACGGCAGGAGTCTTCAGCAGAACGCGATCGCGCTCGGTGATGCCGTAATCGTCTCGCATCCAACGCAATCGATTCACGATCGCCTCGTGCGAGACCATGACACCCTTCGGGCGACCGGTGGTCCCCGAGGTGAAAATGACGTACGCCGTGTCCGATGCGCACGGTGACACCGCGTCGACAGCGTAGACGTCCTCGGAATCGAGGCGGGCCCGTACGGTCGGATTATCCTTCACGACAACCGAATCGGCGAACATACCCGGGTGTGCTGCCAGTGCGGAGCTGTCGGTGACAGTGACACGCGGGGTGGCGTCGTCGAGAATGTGCCCGATCCGCTCCGACGGATATGCCGGGTCGATCGGCACGTAAGCGGCACCGAGGCGGACAGCGGCGTGCAACGTGACGACGAGATCGATCGAACGAGGCAGCATCACGGCAACCCGGTCGCCGCGGGTCACTCCCACACCGGCCAGGACGGCGGTCATGGCATCGATGCGGATGTCGAACTGTCGGTAGGTGAGTGCCATGCCGGTGTCGTCGACGACGGCGACGGCGTCGGGTGTGGCCTGAATCCAGTTGTGCACCAGCGAGTCCAGTGTCGCGTCGTCGACACTCTGCTGAGTTCCGTTCTCCCACCGGGCCGTCCGCGCTCGATCTGCCTCGGGAATCAGAGGGGCGTCGACGATGCGGGAGTGGGGTGCATGGGCGATGGCACTCATCACGGCCTTGAGGACCTCGACGAGTCGTTCCATCGTGGCGGACGTGAAGAGGTCCGCCGCGTAGGCGATCGAGCCGGCGATTCCGTTCGGACCGTCTTCGATGTCCAGCTCGAGATCGGTCTTCACCGTCGACGACGACACTGTTCCTGCGGGTTCGACCTGTATTCCGGGAAGGTCGAGGTAGTCCTCGTCCGATTCGGTGTCGATCGCGATGTGAGTGAGGAGGATCTGGAACAGAGGTGTGCGGTCGGTGGTACGGGTGATCCCGACTTCGCGGACGATTCCCTCGAACGGTGCGCTCTGGTGGGCGAATCCGTCCAGGACGGTCTGCCGGACGCGAGTGAGCAGATCGGCGAACGTGTCTCGCGGGTACAGGCGGTGCCGTAGCGGCAGGGTGTTGACGAAGTAGCCGACGACGTCTTCGAGGCCGTCCTCGGTACGCCCTCCGACCGGCGATCCGATCACGACGTCCGAAGCCGAGCCGAGCAGCGATACCGTCGCAGCGGTTGCGGCCTGGGAGATCATGAACATCGACACGCCCAGGTCTGCCGCCGTGCGGCGCAGACCGTCAACGGTGTCGGTGTCGAGGACGAACGACAGGTCGCCGCCACGGTGGGTCGGTTGTGCGGGTCGTGGATGGTCGGTGGCGAGCGTCGACTCGTCCGGTGCGTCTGCGAGGGCGTCGCGCCAATAACTTAGGTGTCCGGCCAGTGTCGACGACGGCTCCGTCGGATCGCCGAGCGTGGCGCGCTGCCACGTGGCGTACTGCGCGTACGAGGTGGGCAGTGGGGACCAGTCGGGTGACCCGCCCGCGAGGCGAGCGGAGTACGCGATGGACAGGTCGCCGAACAGGGATGCGGTCGACCACTCGTCGATGGCGTGATGGTGGACCGCGATCAGGACGGTCCACTCCGTGTCGTCGACGCGGAGCACGGACACCCGGATGGGCAGTTCGGTGGCCAGATCGAAGCCGACATCGATCACCGTCCCGATGTGGTCCAGGACCTGCTGCTCGACGGTGCTGCGAGGACCGACCCGGCGAAGATCGGCGATCTCGATCGGCGCGCGTTCGGTTGCGGGCACGATCCTTTGGGTGAGTGCACTGCCGCGTTCGACGAGCAGTGTGCGCAGTGTCGCGTGTCGTGCCACGACATCGTGCACAGCTGCCGTGAAAGCGGAGGTGTCGAGGGTGCCGGTCAGCCTCAGCACTGTGGGCACGACGTACTGGGACTTCGGTGCTCCGAGTTGGTCGATCACCCACAACGACTGCTGGCCGAACGATGCCGGAACCATCTCGGGCACAACGACATCGGACAGGGCTGTTCTGTCCCCGCCGGCGGCACCGTCCAGGACGGTGGCAAGACCGCCGATCGAGGGTGCGTCGAAGACCGACCGAAGAGTCAACGCGGAAGCGAAGTGGGCGTTGGTGCGGGCGATGAGTCGGGTGGCGGTCAGGGAGTGTCCGCCGAGGTGGAAGAAGTTGTCGTCGACGGTGAGGGTGGTGTCGTTGTCGAGGTGGAGTACGTCGCGGTAGATGTGGGTGAGTGTGTGTTCGGTGGGGGTGTTGGGGGTTCTGCCGGTGCCGGTGGTGGTGATGTCGGGGG
>NZ_NOYD01000044.1 GCF_002258315.1 Rhodococcus sp. 06-462-5
TCGACGCTCTGGCCTTCGTCGACGGCGACCTTGACCACGGTGCCCTGCATCGGTGCGGTCACCGCGTCACCGGAGGCCGCGCCGGCTCCGGCACCACCACGAGTCCGCGGTTTCGGTTTACGCCGTACTGCACCCGCGTTACCGCCGCCTCCGTTGCCGCCGAGGGACAATTCCCCGGGCAACGAGACCTCGACGCGTCGGCCGCCGACCTCGACGACCACGGACTGCCGCGGCAGCACCTCCTCGTCGTCGATCGGCGCTCCGGCGGTGAACGGGGCAACCTGGTTGTCCCATTCGGTTTCGATCCAGCGGGTGTGCACCGAGAACGAGTCCCCGTCGCCGATGAACGCCGGATCGGAGACCACCGCAGCATGGAACGGGATCACCGTCGCCAACCCCTCGACGGTGAACTCCGCCAACGCTCGACGTGAGCGAGCGAGGGCTTCCTCGCGGGTGGCTCCGGTGACAATCAGTTTGGCGAGCATCGAATCGAACTGGCCCCCGATCACCGAGCCGGATTCGACACCGGAATCGACCCGCACACCCGGCCCCGACGGGGCGATGAACGTGGTGACCGGGCCCGGAGCGGGCAGGAACCCGCGTCCGGCGTCTTCGCCGTTGATCCGGAACTCGAACGAATGCCCCCGCGGCTCGGGATCGTCGGTGATGGACAGTTCCTC
>NZ_NOYD01000015.1 GCF_002258315.1 Rhodococcus sp. 06-462-5
AATCACTAGCAGAAAAACTCAACTAGCATTTCAAACAACACCCGACAACAACCACCACAAGCGGATGGCTGATACATCGAATGCTTTCACCAAAACAAAATAATTTCGGCACTGACATTCATCGACACACTGTTGAGTTCTCAAAGAACACGCACACACCGTCCTCGCCGTTCGCACGGTGACTTCGGGGCTTACACGCTCGAACCCCAGGCATGGCTGATACCATCTCGCCTTGCCTGGGTTGTTCAGTGCATACTCCGTACAACCTCGTTGTCCCGGTTTGTGAAGACCGGGTCGGTGTCCGTGTCGCTCTGACTCGACAAAAGTTACGCGAAGACCAACGCTTACGCAAATCGCCTGGTCAGATGTAATTTCCGTGTGAACATCTGCCGCATGAGTCGGTCAGAGGATCGCAACGGCGTCGATTTCGACCAACATCTCTTCTCGTGGCAGTCCTGTGAACACAGTTGTGCGGCTCGGTAGGACATCCCCCGAGGTATGCGCCGACACGAACTGGCCGTAGGCGTCGTTCATGGTCGAGAAGTCCTCGCGCTTGGTCAGATACACCCTCAGCATGACGACGTCGTCGAATGTCGCACCGCCGGCCTCGACAATTGCCTTGACGTTCTCGAGCGTGCGGGTCGTCTGCGCGGCCACATCGCCTGGATACAGGTACTCGCTGGTGACCGGGTCGACCGGACCTTGTCCTGAGACCTGAACGAACGGTCCCTTCCGGACTCCCTGGGAAAAGGTGTGAGCCGGT
The DNA here is from genome assembly GCF_002258315.1 of Rhodococcus sp. 06-462-5. Taxonomy (GTDB): domain Bacteria; phylum Actinomycetota; class Actinomycetes; order Mycobacteriales; family Mycobacteriaceae; genus Rhodococcoides. The sequence continues at coordinate 764 of NZ_NOYD01000015.1, forward strand.
GCGGGCGCCCCTGTGGTGCGGATTTCGATCTTTTCACTCATCGTGTTCCTTCCTTCGAGCTCTCGTTTGTGTCTTGCGGTCTTGGATTCCTTGCGGTCGCCAGCCCAATCCCTCGGAGATCGCCGCCGCGGCGCGCTGCACTTCGGGGAGTGCGGCGAGGACTTGCTGGTGATCGAGCAGCATGTCGGGCACGGACATCGACACCGCTGCCACCACATCACCGGTTCCGTTGCGCACTGCGCAGCCGATGCAGTTGACGAACGACTCGTGCTCCTCACGGTCTTCGGCGTACCCCTGCTCGAGCACGAGATCGAGCTCGCGCAGATAGCGCTCGGGCGTCGTGATGGTTCGATCGGTGAACGGTGTGTATGTGATGCCGCGTGCAATCTGCGCTCGCTCCGCTTCGGGACGGGCCGAGATCAGAATCTTCCCCACAGCTGTGCAGTGGAGAGGTGCAGGCTTCCCGATTCGCGAATACATCCGCACACTCTGCTGGGCGTCGAACTTGTCGATGTAGATGACGTCGCCCGCCTCGTAGGTGGCGAGGTGGACGGTTTGACCGGTGATCGAGTTCAGTTCGGCCAAGTGCGGCCGGGCGATGCTCCGAACGTCACGCTGTTCGAGGGCGTGGTTGGCGAGCTCGAACAGCCTGGATCCGAGCTGATATCGGTGATCGGCGTCGTGCTGGACGAACCGGTCGGCTTCCAACGTGCGCAGAAGCCGGAGCACTGTCGTCTTGTGAACCTCGAGGACCGACGCCAACTCGTCGAGTGATCGTGGTCCATCGCCGAGCAAGCCGAGAACTGTCATCGCCCGCGCGAGACTTTGACTCATTGCAGTGCCCCCGAGTGACGTGCGGCAGTGGCTGCGTAGTCCAGCCCCGCCCAGTCGGCGTCGTGCAGTTCGGCCAGTTCGATCAGCACCGCCAGGGGCAGCACCGAGGCGATGTCGCCGTGCCCGGTCAAGGCACCCGCCGCGCACAGATGCCCGAACCGAACGCGCTCGACGGAACTCCTCCCCAACAGCAGACCGGTCAGATATCCGCCCGCGAACGCGTCTCCGGCACCGATCTTTTCGACTATGTCGAGCTTCAGCGCCGGTACGTCGACCCGCGAGGTTCCTTCGAACGCCGTCACGGTGTGCCCGTCGTTCTTGATCACCAAATGGTGTGGTTGCGGAAACATCTCGCGCAGCTCGGCGGGATCGGATGTACCGAACACCAGCGCAGCTTCGTCTGCACCCATGGACACCACATCGCTACCTCGAACATGTTCACCGAGCACATCTGCGGCTGCGTCCAGCCGAGACTTCCACAGTGCCGGCCGATAGTTCAGATCGAAGCTGACGACGGTGGGTGAATCCATCAAGGACGTCGTCAGGTCGGCCGCGGTATGGGAGATGGCCACGGTGATTCCGGTGAAGTGGATCAAATCGGCACGGGCAACCAGGTTTGCGGCATGCCCGTCGATGTCACTGGGCGACAGGGCGCTGGCAGCCGAGCCGGCACGGAAGTACGTCATGGCGCTGTCTCCGGATGCGAGGTCGTGTCGGTCGCCGGAACCCGAGCCGCGTTGCTTCACATACATGCCCGTGGGCCGCTCGTCGTCGATCGTCACACCGGAGGTGTCGACACCTGCCGCGTCCAATTGGCCGACGAGGTACCGACCGAATCCGTCGTCGCCCACTCGCGAGATCCACGATGCATCGACGCCCAACTGACCGAACACCCTGGCCACGTTGGCTTCTGCGCCCCCAGCCGTGCGGTGGAAGGTGTCCGACTTCTCCAGTGGGCCCGGCTCGGCGACCAGAACGACGAGGCCTTCGCCTACGCACACCGCTCGTGGTGCTTTCACGTCGATCTCCTCGAACTCTTGCGGGAACGCTGACTTTCGTTGCAGACTACAAATCATAAACACATTGCGCAACCAGCGTTGCAAAATACGCAACGCCTCGTGAATTTTTCGAGACCAGGGAGACGATCGTGATCGACACCGATGCCGTCGAGGCACTGAGCCGACGAGTGCTCGGACCCGAGCACAAGGCACTGCCCCCCAGGTCGTGGGGGCACACCATCGAGAGCTTTCTCGCCACGTCGCCGCGGCTCTCCGAGTTCACGACGCCCGTACTGACCCTCGACCGTGCACGCATCGCTTCCAACATCTCGGTCATGGCCGAGTGGACGGCGCGTGCGGGAGTGCTGCTCGCACCCCACGGAAAGACGTCGATGGCCCCTCAACTGTGGAAACAGCAACTCGACGCGGGGAGCTGGGCCATCACCCTCGCAACCGGATGGCAGGTTCAGGCGGCGCGTGCGTTCGGGGTCGAACGGGTCGTTCTCGCCAATGCCGAGATCGATCCTGTCGCGCTGACATGGATTGCGGCCGAACTGGATTCGCATCCGACATTCGAGTTCTACTGCTGGGCGGACAGCGTCGCAACCGTGCACGAGATGGCCCGCATACTGGCGGCGCAGGGAACACGCGCCATTCCGGTCATCGTCGAACTCGGTGGCCCCCACGGTCGAACCGGCGCGCGGACGACCGACGAGGCGATCGCAGTCGCTCGTGCGATCGCGTCGTCGCCGCGGCTGACCCTGGCCGGGGTCGGCGGCTACGAGGGGGCACTCAGCCACGACCGGACCGACAGCGGCCTCGCGGCGGTTCGGACCTACCTCGACAACGTCGCCGCCCTCCATCGCGCGCTCGATGCCGAAGGGTTGTACGGCGAGCATGCGATCGTCACCGCCGGCGGCAGCGCCTACCAGGACCTCGTTGTCGAGCGATTGCAATCCCTCACCACCGGAGAGGGGGTGCCTACCGACGTGGTGCTGCGCTCGGGTGCCTATGTGGTGCACGACGACGGCTTCTACTCGCAGATCTCACCACTGACTCCCGCCCGCACCGACGCCCCGCTGACGTCGGCGATGCACGGATGGGCTCGGACGGTATCCAGGCCGGAGCCCGGTCTCGCGCTGCTCGATGCAGGCAAGCGGGACTTTCCGTTCGATGAAGGCCTGCCTGTTCCCCAGCTGGTTCGGGGAACCGAGCCCCTCGATCCCGATGCCGACATCACAGCGCTGAACGATCAGCACGCGTTCCTTCGCCTACCGGCCGAGGACGCCGCGGCGCTGCCGGTGGGATCGGTGGTGCGGTTGGGCCTGTCTCACCCGTGCACCGCCTTCGACAAGTGGCGTCTGGTTCCCGTGGTCGACGACGCCGATGGCGACGATCCCCGCGTCGTCGATCTCGTTCACACCTTCTTCTAGAGAGCCGAAAACTCATGTCCGATATCCTCTTTCGAGGTGCCGACGTCATCGACGGCACAGGTTCACCGCGAATGCGTCGTGACGTTCTCGTACGCGGCGGAATCATCGCTTCGATCGCTGAACCCGGCACCGTTCGCGAGGCCGACAGAATCGTCGACGCCACTGATGGGCAGGTCCTGTCCCCCGGGTTCATCGACATGCATGCCCACTCCGATCTGCGTCTACTGACCGACCCCGACCACTTCCCGAAGATCAGTCAGGGCGTCACCACAGAGGTCATCGGGCAGGACGGCATCGCCTACGCTCCGATCGACGACGCGACGCTCGATGTGGTGCGGCGTCAGATCGCCGGATGGAACGGCAATCCCGTCGACCTCGACTTCTCGTGGCGTTCGGTCTCGGAGTACCTCGCTCGCCTCGACCAGGGGATCACTCCGAATGCTGCCTATCTCGTTCCCCAGGGAACGCTGCGATACCTCGCGGTGGGCCCTGATCAGCGACCCGCGACGCCGTCCGAGATCACCCACATGCAGGAGTTGTTGGCCCAGGGATTGCAGGAGGGTGCCGTCGGAATGTCGAGCGGTTTGACGTACACGCCCGGAATGTACGCGGACACCAGCGAATTGCGAGCACTGTGCGAGGTCGTCGCCGACTTCGGTGGGTTCTATGCACCGCACACTCGGTCCTACGGCGCGGGCGCGCTCGACGCGTATCAGGAGATGCTCGATCTCTCCGAGCAAACGGGATGTGCGCTGCATCTGACTCACGCGACGATGAACTTCGGGGTCAATCGGGGCCGGGCGCGTGAGTTCCTGGACCGCGTCGATTCTGCGATCTCGAGCGGATGCGACGTCACCCTCGACACGTATCCGTATCTGCCCGGCGCCACCACTCTGTCTGCGCTGCTGCCGAGTTGGGCGATGTCGGGTGGCCCGGACCGCGCGCTCGAACGACTCGACGATCCGGACATGCGTCGACGCATCGCGCGCGATGTCGACATCGACGGGTCCGACGGCTGCCATGGCGTGACCGTCGAGTGGGAGACCATCCAGCTCAGCGGAGTGGCGAATCCGGAGCTCGATCGTTACGTCGGGCGCACGATGTCCGACATCGCGGCCGAGGCGGGTCGTTCCCCGGTGGACGTGTTCTTCGACTTCCTTCGCCGAGACGCGCTGGCCACAACCATTCTGCAGCACGTCGGACACGAGGAGAACGTGCGCGAGATCATGGCGCATCCGCGCCATATGGGCGGCAGCGACGCGATCCTGGTCGGCGAGAAGCCACACCCACGCGCCTGGGGAACGTTCCCACGCTACCTGGGTCATTACGTTCGGGACGAGCAGCTGCTCTCACTCGAGGACTGCATCAATCACCTGACCGGTCGTCCCGCTTCGCGGCTCCGCCTTCGCGGCCGCGGCACGATCGCCGAAGGGCACGCAGCCGATCTCGTCCTGTTCGACCCGGTCACCGTGCGCGATACCGCCACGTTCGAGAATCCGAAGCAACAGGCCGAGGGCATCAGCCACGTCATGGTCAACGGCGCGTTCGCAATCGACGATCATCGTCCCACTCATTCTCTGGCAGGCCGCGCCCTGCGGATGAATCCCACCGGAAAGCACACATCATGAACGCATTGACGACGATTCTCGAGGACCGCGCGCTGGCGGTGGTCCGCGCCCCGCATATCTCGGATCCTGCTGCGTTGGCAGATGCGCTCGCGCGCGGAGGAATTCGCGCGCTCGAGCTGACCTTCACCACACCGGGCGTCCTCGAACTGATCCGCGCGGCATCGAACTCGGGTGCAGTCGTCGGGGCAGGCACCGTCCTGACCGCCGACCAAGCGCGCTCCGCGATCGACGCCGGGGCGCACTTCGTCGTGACCCCCGGGCTGCGCCCCGACGTTGCCGCGATCGTCACCGAGGCCGGGATCCCGCTGATGATGGGCGCGCTCACCCCGTCGGAGGTGATGACAGCCCTCGATCTGGGAGCGGATGCCGTGAAGATATTTCCGGCTCGGACCGTCGGGCCCGCGTATTTCAAGGATCTGCTCGGCCCCTTCCCCGACGCACGACTCGTTCCGTCCGGCGGAGTCAACGCAGGCAATGCTGCTCAGTTCCTGGCATCCGGTGCCGTCGCAGTGACTGCAGGCACCGACGTGGTTCCACCGGCGTCGGTCGCGGGTGCCCAGTGGGACGACATCACCGTTCGAGCGCAGACGTTCGTGGCGGCAATCAGTGCAGACATCAAGGAAGGCTCGTCATGAATTCTGTCGTCGACTGGCTCAGGACATCCACGCCAGGCCTACTCGTGTTGTGCGGCATCGCAATTGCCGTACTGCTCGTCGTCATCATCAAGGTCAAACTCGAACCGTTCATCGCACTTCTCATCGTCGGCCTCGGCTTGGCTCTGGCTGCCGGTTTGCCCGTCAACGAGATTGTCGGCACCGCTATCAAGAGCAACGAGTCGCTTCTCGAAACCGGGTTCGGCGGCATACTCGGGCACATCGCAGTCATCATCGGACTGGGAACGGTCCTGGGCGCGATTCTCGAAAAGTCGGGTGGCGCACAAGCACTGACCGCAAAGCTGCTGGGAGTCTTCGGAGAACGCGGAGCACCCATCGCAATGGGACTGCTGGGGCTGATCTTCGGCATCCCGGTGTTCTTCGACATCGGCATCTTCGTGTTGGCACCGCTGGTGTACGTGGCGGCACGTCAGGGCGGAAAGTCGTTGGTGCTCTACGCGCTGCCGATGCTGGCAGGGTTGTCCATGACGCACGCCTTCCTGCCGCCACATCCAGGTCCGGTTGCCCTCGGCGGGTTGCTCGAGGTCAACCTCGGCTGGCTCATCCTGTTCGGATTCATCTGCGGAATACCAGGATTCATCGCCGCGGGCCTGGTGTGGGGCAACTGGATCGGCAAACGCATCATCGTCGACGTTCCCGAGGACTTCATCAACGACGGAAACGACGCGAGCACCACCGAGGGTGGAGGCGCAGGCACGGTCGCGACCAAGCGCCCGGTCGTCACGACGCCACCGTCGGTGGGCACCATCGGAGCGATCATTGCCGTTCCATTGGTCCTGATCCTCGGTGCCACGTTCGGCAGCATTCTGCTCGATCCCGGCAACCTCCTCGAAGTGCTCACGTTCTTCGGCACGCCGGCCGTCGCACTGCTCATAGCGGTACTGATCGCGTTCTACGTGTTGGGGATCCGCCGCGGATCCACGGTCCAGGAATTGAGCAAACTGACCGGAGAATCTCTGCGTCCGGTAGGAATGCTGCTGCTCGTCGTCGGCGCAGGCGCCTTCTTCGGAAAGGTCATCTCGGCCACGGGCATCGGCACCGCGTTGGCCGACACCATGGCGGCCGCGGGCCTCCCGATCATCGTCCTGGCCTACATCATCAGCTGCGCACTGAGAGTCGCGCAGGGATCGGCCACAGTGGCCATCGTGACGACCGGCGGAATCGTCGGACCCCTGGTAGCAGCTCAGGACTACTCGGCTCCGGCCATCGCGCTCATCGCCATGTCCATCGCGGCAGGCTCGATCATCGCCAGCCACGTCAACGACGGCGGATTCTGGATCATCGCGAAATTCTTCAACCTCACCGTCAAGCAGACACTTCAAACATGGACGGTCCTCGAGACAATTCTGTCCGTGGTCAGCTTCGCTGTCGCGGGGATTCTGTTCGCAATCATCGCCTAGAGCCAGTGGCGCGATTCCGTGCCCTGAACGGCACTCAGTCGCGCCACTGGGTCCGCACTTGATCACCGACGAAGTGCGTGTTCTCGGCAGACATCTCCCGGCTCCCCGACCGCCCGACGAGGTCATCGATTCGATCGTCCAAGCTGTGCGCGCGGGCCATCGCGTCGGAGGTGCGTGCCTCGGTCTCCGAGGACTCGACCACGTTCGCGAGTCGAACCAGCGCGGCCACCCGTCCGGTCAACTGTTTCCAGACCACTTCCAGTGCGCCACGGCGGGATTCGACCTGTGCTGCGGTCTCCTCGTCGACCATCGTTTCGCCGATCCGAATCAGCTCGGTCGCCACCGCGCGCAGCGAGGTGGCATCGACCGAGATCTCGGTGAGTTCGACGAACAGGTCCAGCTGATTGCGTTGGATCTCGAAGTACGCCGACTGCCATGCCGGCGAGCGACGCACCCGATCGAACGACGTGCCGGCAAGGAACAGCAGGGTGTCGTAGCGATCGACGAAGCGGTCGTCCTTTCGGTCCACGAATTGCTCGACCATTCCTGTCGCCCACTCGACCCTGTCGGCCACCGGGGTTCTGCGCGCGAGCGTGCTCACCCGATCGGTGGCCGCATCCACCAGCGACAGGCCACGCTCGGCGATCGGCCCGAACTTCTGTGGCGCGGGCGTTCTCGTCAACGCATCGAACACCGCGTCCCGCTGGTCCAGGTCGAGATGCACACCCTCCCGGCGCTCTTTCCGCGCCGCACGTACTCCGGTGGCGTAGTGGCGGTTGGACATCACCACGGTGGTGCGGTGGTGATTGACGCGTTTGCTCAACTCGGCAGCTCGAAGTTTGTACACCAGAGCCGATCCGGGCTTGCTGGTCGTGTCTTTGGCGAGCCAGCGATCGCGCTCGTCCACCAGATTGCGCAATGCGCCGAATCCACCGATCGACGGCAGCGAACGTCCGGCGCGCCATCGGTTCACGAGGACTGCTCGGGTGGCCTCGTCCACTCGCCCGGCCGCGATGGCGACGGCGGCCGCGTCGGACAGTGGCTCGGAGTGACCGGGCAACCGGCAGTCGGCGCAGCGGCGGTGGACCTCGTCGTCGAATCGGGCACGCTGTTCGGCCGACTCACTGCCATCGAACTCGGACATCGTCTCTCCTAGGTCACGCCGCATCGCCGGTCTCGTCGACGGATCGCTCGCCATCGAGTGTTCCAGAAGTTCAGATCAGTCCGCGCAGCGATTCCTCGGTCTGCGGCTTCTTCTCGGCCAGCAGAGTGCGCGCCTCGTCGAGGCCCTCCCAGACGTTCCACATCAGTACGCCCCGAACGACGGCATCGTCGTCGAGGTAGTAGACGACGCCTTCCTTGCCGACCGACTTCCAGTCCTCGACGACATCGAGCGTCGTGGACACCGTGCCGATCGCCTGATAGCCGTCGTCGTAGACGTCGGAGTAGAAGTACGGGGTGTACGTGTAGGGATCTGCGGCACCGGCCATGTTGCGTCCTGCGGCCTTGCCCATCTCGGTCGCGTTGTCGACATGCTCGATCCGTCGGCGTCCGAGGATGGCGTCGGGGTAGTTCGCCACGTCACCGGCGGCGTAGACGTGTTCGTCCTCGGTCCGGAGGAACTCGTCGACGATCACGCCGTCGTCGACTGCCAACCCCGCAGACTCGGCCAGTTCCGTGTCGGGTCGCACGCCGAGTCCGAACACGACTCCGTCCGCCTCCACCGTCGAACCGTCGTCGAGTTGCAGTTGTACGCGTGCCGACGCCTCGGCTCCGGAAACGACCCTCGTTCCCCTGCGCACGGTCACACCGTGGCCGGCGAAACCCTTGTCGAAGCCTGCAGCCAGGCTCGACGGAAACATGTGTCCCCCCAATACGGCGTCCGACGTCACCAGTGTGACCTTCACATTCTGGAGAGACAGAGCAGCTGCGATTTCGGTGCCGATGTATCCGCCGCCGACCACGGCGATGTGATCGGCGGTCTTCGTCAGCTCGCGCAGTGCCCGATAGTCGGCGAAGGTGCGGAAATACACCACGCGGGGGCTGGGAGTCAGTTCGATTTGCGTAGGCGCCGCACCCGTTGCAAGGAGGAGCTTTCCGTATTCGTGGCGTTCTCCGGATTTCGTGGTGACCGACGAGTTCGAGCGTTCGATCGATGCGACTCGGGTTCCGGTGTGTACCTCTGCACCGGTGTCGGAGGCCGTGTCGAGGGAGACCTGATCTCGGCCGAACTCCGGGTCGGTCCACAGTTTCTTGGACAGCGCCGGGCGCGTGTACGGCGCGTCGGGGTCCGCGCCGAGTATGCCGATGGAGCCCGACGCGTCCTGCTCGCGGATTCCGCGCGCAGCGCTGTCCGCAACCATTCCCCCGCCGATGATCAGGTAGTCGTAACGCATCGTTCACTCCTCGAAAGTCGACGTCATTCGCTTCGGGGCTACCCGGAACAACACGAGAAGAATCCTCCGAGCCGTTTCGTCCCGAGAAGCCGCAGGTGGCGGAACCGACCGGACTGTATGCAGCATCACACCCCGAAGAGGTTGGCCCAGGCCCGTCGAGTGGGCATGTTGGTTTCGGCGACGAAACATCGTTTTTACTCGGGTCGAGCTGTAACGGTTCCGACCGACCGAACGACTCACACCTCAGGACGCGAACAAAAGGAGACGATGTGACTGTTCAGATCGATTCGCTCGCAATTGGCACCGACAGTGCCGACATCGCGACAGCCGACGTCGACCAGCTCTTCGACGAAGTTTCAACGCTGGACGCCACCATCCTCGACGCCATCGAGCGTCGCACCCGCCTGGCCCGCACACTTGCTGCGGCAACGTCCGGTGCCACCGAGTCGGACCAGGCAGCCGACCCCTACGCAGACCTCGGCAACGACGGCCACGTCTTCTCACGCATGCTGTCGCGCCTCGCACAGATCACGCGATAGCTACACGCCCCCTTCAGCTTCGCAGTCCGCGACCCCGTCGAGCACCCGCTCGGCGGGGTCGCGTCGTGTCGGCACATCTGCACCCGATGACTTTTCGGATCGAGAGCTGTCAGTACGAGCAAGACCGTTGTTCGACGGTCCGACTCAGCAGGTTCTTCCAGAAAAGGTGTATCCATGTCCAGAATGCTGTTCGCCAACATGCCCGTCCGCGACGTCGTCGCCACCCGCGCATTCTTCGAGGGTCTCGGATTCGAGTTCAACGACGCGTTCAGCGACGAGAACTGTGCCTCGATGGTCGTCAGCGATCAGGCGACCGTGATGTTCCTGGCCACCTCGCGTTTCGAGGACTTCATCTCGGACTCGATCTGCGACACGGGCTCGGCCCGCGAGGTGCTGATGTGCGTCTCTGCCGACAGCCGCGAGGAGGTCGATTCGCTCACCGACGCGGCTATCGCCGCGGGTGGATCGAAGTGGATGGAGCCCCAGGATCACGGGTTCATGTACGGCCGGGCGTTCCGCGACCTCGACAACCACGTGTGGGAAGTGATGTGGATGGATCCGTCGGCCGTCTCGGAGAGCTGAACGGCCGTTCGTCTAGAGGCGGTCGGGCAGACCGAATCGATCGAACAGAGTCAGATCGAAGAAGCAGGCCACATGCCCGACCCCTCTGGCATCGACATCGAGCACGTGCAGCTGGAACGGCCGGTGCACACCGTCCTCGGCCAGCATGTACAGCCCGTAAGCAGGCTGACCGTTTGCAGAGGTGGACACCATCCGCATGTCGCCTGCTCCGTTTGCGGGGCAGTTGTTCCGGATGAGAGATCCGATGGTCTCGCCGCCCTGGTACCACCCGACGAACGGCGGCATTTCCCACACCGCGTCCGAGGTGAACAGTGTGACCAACCGGTCGATGTCGTAGCTCTCGAAACACTCCACGTACTGCGTGAGAAGTTGCTGCAGTTCCGCGGATTCGATGGGCTCGACGTTGTCGAGCTCGGGCGCGATCTCGTCGAGTCGCTCCCTGGCGCGCTGCAGCAGGCTGTTGACTGCGGTCGTCGTCGTGGCGAGAACCTCGGCAACCTCCGACGCTTTCCACTGCAACACTTCGCGCATCAACAACACCGCGCGCTGTCGCGACGACAGATGTTGCAGTGAGGCGACGAAGGCGAGCCGCACGGATTCCTTCGACACCACGATCGATGCGGGATCACTCGCATCCGCCAGATCGGAATCGGCAATCGGCTCCAACCACGGAATCTCGTTGTTCTGCACGAGTTCGTCGGTGGGGCCTGAACTCGGTGCACCCAAGCCCGTCGGCAGGGGGCGCTTCGCCCGGCCGTCCAGAGCGGTGAGACAGGTGTTGGTTGCGATTCGGTACAGCCATGTGCGCAGGGACGAGCGGCCCTCGTACTTGGCGTATCCCCGCCACGCGCGAATGTACGTCTCCTGCAACAGGTCCTCGGCATCGTGGATCGATCCGGTCATGCGATAGCAGTGCGCGAGCAACTCACGACGGAAGGGATCGAACTGTTCGACGAAGTCGTCCTTCTGTTCCGAAGCCAAGGTCATGCGGTAGAGCGTAAACCGGACACAGGCGCGCCACAGCTCGAACGCGCGCCGCCGAAAGGATTGGCGGTACTTCTGCGTTAACCTCGGCATCGTGACATCGGCAACGAGTATCGACGACTTGGTCGAAGAGCTGTACCTGCAGCGTCGTCGAGCGTGGGAAGCCGCTCTCGTCACCGCGCAGAATTTCCTCGAGACCATTGCCGACGAGATTCTCGAGGACGTCGATCGAGACCGATTGAACGCGCAGACGGCACGCATCAAGGACCCCGGCAGATCGGCCGACAAACTGCGCCGCTATCTCTCCGAGGGCCGCATCACCGAGCCGACCGACGCCGATGCCGTCGCCGAGGCGTTGCCCGATCTCGTCGGCGTCAAGGTGCTGTGCAAGACCCCGCGCGATCAGCTGACGTTCGTCGCTGCGCTCGAGCGTGCGTGCAACGACCCGGAATGCTCGGTACGGTTCGCGCAACCACCGACCGACTACGTCGCCTTTCCCAAGCCCAGCGGCTATCGCGCGTACCACGCCGTGCTGGTCGTTCGAGTGGCAACACATCAGGGTGATCTCGATGTGAAGGTCGAAGTTCAGGTCAAGACGCGCCTGCAGGACGCCTGGGGCGAGCTGACCCACGAGGACATGTACAAGCCCGGTGAGGCGCTCAAGCCGACCAAGAAGCACACCGACTACGCCGCGCACATGGCCCATCTGCTCGATCAGGTGGATGCGATGGCCGACGATCTGGCCGCGCAGCTCGACTCGTTGACGGCCGCGTCGAAGGACGGGGGCGTGCTCGCTGCCGACCCGATTCCGAAGGATCCGGACTTCATCAGCGCCAGGGTCACCCGCACCGGTCCACGCTATGCACTCGCCGTCGGACCGGATGGCCGTAGAGGTCTCGTTCCCGCACGATCGGTGAAAGCGGTCATCGGCTCGACCGACCGGATCGCCGTCAACGACTACCTCGAAGTGGGCGACTTCATCGATGTGGTGGTCGAGGACTCCGAGGATGCGCTCTACTATCACCTCACCTCACAGCCGCCACGACGCAAGCCAGCGAAGAAGCGCAAGCGCTGACCGGCGGTTCTCAGGAACATCTCACGTCGATCCGGTAGACATGCCTTCTCGTGACCACTACCGAGAAATCCACGGTCGTCACCGATGCCGACAGTGACGACACAGCGACCGACGAAACAGCCACCACAGACCGGCGGTCGAAATTCCGCTCCGCCGAGACGCTGGTGCCGGCCGTCTCGTTCGCCGTGCTGGCGACCCTGTACTCGGTGATGTCCGTCCTCGGCCATCGCCAGCTCCGTACCTCCGGATTCGACCTGGGGATATTCGTTCAGCAGATCGCGTCGTACTCGCAGTTTCGCGCGCCGACGTCCGACCTGCTCGGCACCGGCTACAACACGCTCGGCGATCATTTCTCGCCCATCACCGCGTTGCTGGGACCGCTCTACCGGGTGTTCCCACACGCCGAGACGCTGCTGATCGCGCAAGCCGTGCTGTTCGCGCTCGCCGTGATTCCGATCAGTCGACTGGCGGTACAGACATTCGGCACGATCGTCGGCGTCGTGACGGCCGCGGCGTTCGGGCTGTCGTGGGGCGTGCAGGCCGCGCTGAACTTCGACTTCCACGAGGTGGCGTTCGCGATGCCTCTGCTGGCCGTGTCGATGGTCGCGCTGGTTCGACAACGCTGGCTGCCGGCCCTGGCCTGGGCTCTACCGTTGGTGTTCGTCAAAGAGGACATGGGTCTGACGGTGATCGTCATCGGGGCGTTGGTGGCGCTGTGGACGAGCGGTCGAACACGCATCGCGGGGGCGCTGACTGCTGTCTGGGGACTGACCTGGGTAGTTCTCGCGGTCAAGGTGATCATCCCGGCCCTCAGCTCGGACAACTCGTACGATCAGGGCTCGAAGCTGCCCCCGCTCGGCGAAGGCATCGCCGACACCGCGCACGGTCTGGTCGCCGGCGATTCACGGGCGGCCACCGCCTTTCTGCTGCTCGCGGTCACCGGCTTCTTCGCCCTGCGCTCTCCACTGCTCCTGGTCGCCGTCCCGACGGTCGCTTGGCGCTTTCTCAGTGACAACACCAACTTCTGGAAGCCCATCTACCACTACAACGCGATCCTGATGGTCATCGTGTTCGTGGCCTTGCTCGACGCGTTGGCGCGTAGCCGGCGGCACGGTGAGCTCACCGAACGCGGCCGAAAGCTGATCGTCGCGTTCGTGGCAGCCTTCGCGGTCGTCGCGTTGCCGTTCCTGCCCATGTCACGTGTGGTGCACGCGCAGGAATGGACGATCGATCCGCAGGCCGCGACCGCCCGAGAGATCTCCGAGTGGATTCCCGCCGGTGATCGAATTGCGGCGTCGAACAATCTCGTGGCCCAACTCGTCGCCGACCACGACGTGTCGGTCTTTCCGCAGCGCACGACCGATTCGACCGTCCCGGAGTGGATCGTCGTCAACCAGCAGCGGCCTGCAGGGTGGCCGACGGACGAGACCGGCGATCGTCAGGCGGTCAGCCGGGCGCTGGCGAGCGGATACGACGTCGTCTACTCCGTCGACGGAATCGAGGTCCTGCACCGCGAGTGAGTGGTCCCGATTAGTGTTCGAACCGAGTCGACCTCCCAGTCGACGCACAGAGACGACTACTGCAAGGCAGGTACAGGACATCGACGCTCGAACCGGCGATCTCGGCGCCACCAAGACCGCATCGAAGCGCTCGCCGTGGAATCGGAAGAATCCGTACCGCGCGCAGATCCTGAGCAACCGACGCCTCTCCGGCCCCACGTCGGCCAAGGAAGTTCGACACTTCTCGATCGCGCTCGGTGAGAGCGGCATCGCCTACGAGGCCGGCGACGGATTCGGCGTCAGGCCGGTCAACGACGCGGCGCTGGTCTCGTCCGTGATCGAGCGCCTCGGCGTGCCCGCCGACACAGCGGTCCACACCAAATCCGGCGAAATCACCTTGGCCGATGCCTTGACCACGGACTACGAGATCGGCATCCCACCCATGGATCTGATCGAGGCCGTGGCCGAACGCGCCGGTGACGCCGAGCTCGATCACGTTCTGTCGAACGGCGACCGCGCGTCGTTCGACGCCTGGACATGGGGTCGCGACGTCGCGGACGTTCTCGATCTGGATCGGTCGGGAGCGTTCGATCCAGCCGAATTCCTCGGCTTGCTGCGTCCTCTGCAGCACCGGGTCTACTCGATTTCGTCGTCCCCGATCGCGCACGAGGGCACCGTGCATCTGACCGTGTCCACGGTCAGATACAGGTCCGCCGAGCGTGATCGCGGCGGCGTCTGCTCGACGTATCTGGCCGATCGCGTCGGGGACGAACATCAGGCCGGAGTGTTCCTGTCGGCCAACAAATCGTTCCGCCTCCCGTCCGACGACACTCCGATCATCATGGTCGGGCCAGGAACCGGAGTGGCACCGTTCCGGGCATTTCTGCACGAGCGTCGGGCCCGGGGCGCAACAGGCAAGAACTGGCTGTTCTTCGGCGATCAGCATCGAGCGAGCGACTTCCTGTACGAGGACGAACTCGTCGATTTCGAGCGCGACGGTCTACTGACACGACTCGATCTGGCCTTCTCTCGCGACCAGCCGCAGAAGATCTACGTCCAGCACCGCATGCGGGAGGCAGGCAAGGAGCTGTACGGGTGGCTCGAATCGGGTGCACAGCTCTATGTGTGCGGCGATGCGGCTCGCATGGCCAAGGGCGTCGACGAGGCGTTGCACGAGATCGTCGCCGAACACGGTGGCCGCTCCCCCGACGCCGCCGAGGACTACGTCAACGACCTCAAGCAATCCAAGCGCTACTTGCGCGACGTGTACTGAGTCCGGTTCTTGTCGGACCCTCCCGCTACGGTCTCGGATACAGGCATCAGTTCTCGTCCGAGAAGAGGGTTTGCATCGTGACCGCACTGCAGAACGGCCATTTCGACTCCACCACCGCCCTCGCGTGGGCCACGTTCACCGAAAACCTGCATGCCCGTCTTCGGACTTTGCCCAGGCGGGACTACATCACGGTCACCGCCGCTCAGGCGAGCCCAGGAGAGCGTGGATTGCGGCCGTACATCGACGTGGCCGCGACGGACGGCAACGTGCTGGTGTCGGTGGCAGCGCTGCCGTCACTGCTGTACCCGGATGCCCCGGACACAACGGCCATGGATGTGCAGCTCCTCGACTGCGGTTGGTTGGATAGAGGCAAGCCGGTCGCAGACGGGTCGATCATCGATCTCACGCGTACCGACTCCCGAGCAGATGCGGCGCTGGTCGCGGAAATGATCACGCGTGCGTTCCGAGAGATCTGGAACGTCCCGCATCCGTCGTTCCTGAGCGTGTGGAGCGTCGCGGCCGACGGTGCGTCGTCGGGACCGGTCGACCTGCAGCGTGGGTTCGTCGATCGCACGACCGACGCCACGACCGAGAGTCCCTCGGAAACATCCGACGACGTTCCTGCCGAGCTGAGGTCACTGCAAGCGTTGTGCCAGTTGGTCGGTCGGCGCGTGGACGCACACACCGTTCGATCGGTGTGCGCCGACGGCGATATCGACGCGTTGAAAGCGCGAGCACTGTCTCTGCATCGGTCGGCCGCTGTTCGGGCTCGCCCCGCCGACGACGCGAGCGGGACGAACTCGGTCGCAGTGTGGAAGAACCTTGCCCGCACCTGGCTTCTGGTCGCGCACAGCATGGACGCCGTGACCAGGACAGACCGGCACGCGTGCCGGTGACGAACAGGATCTGACGACCTACAGGATCTTGCGGCGCAGTCCGCTCGCCCGCAGCACCTGACGTTCGACGCCCGCGCGGATGGCCTCCTCGGTGCCGATCACCCGTACGTGTGATCGTGCACGGGTGATGGCGGTGTACAGCAGTTCTCGGGTCAGCAGTGTCGATGCCTCGGCGGGCAGCAGAACCGACACCGTGTCGTACTGACTGCCCTGACTGCGGTGAATCGTCATTGCGTACACGGTGTGTACCGAGGAGAGCACATTCGGGTGAATCAACACGTGGCCACGACCTCGAGGAAACGCCGCCATCGGAGTTCCGTTGTCTCCCAACACCACAACGCCGGTGTCCCCGTTGTAGATCCTCGCCTCGTGATCGTTGGCCGTCACCAACAACGGCTGCCCGGGGTACCACAGCGAAGGGTCGAGATACGTTCCGCTTCCTTCTCCTACCCACTCCATCGCCTGCCGGTCCCACCGCGAGACCCCCCATCGACCCTCGCGGTGCGCGCACAGGAGTCGATGTTTCTCGAGCGCGAGCAGTGCTGCGGTGACATCTCCACGTATCGCGGCGGCGGTGACCTCGGCTGCGGTGTCGATCACGTCCGAACGCAGCGCGTCGACGTCGTCGGGACCCTGGAACGAAATCTCCTCCGCGCCGGACTCGAGCAACGCCATCACATCGTCGCCCCGGCCGTCCCGCACGGCCACGGCCAAGCGGGCGATGGCTCCGCCGAACCGTCGGCCACGACTGAGCCGAACGACGCCGCCGCGCAATCTATCTCGCTCGAAAGTGCTCAGAGCCGCTTCTGCAGGATCCTCGGCGGCGGCGAAGTCCGCATCGACGAGCTGCGCCAGAACCGGGTTCTCGGTGCCGGTCACCGGCCTGGCCACCAGATCTGCCAGCACCGCACCTGCGTCCACCGATGTCAGCTGATCCGGGTCACCGACGAGAATCAACCGAGACTCGGGACGCACGGCTTCGAGCAGCCGACACATCATCGTCAGAGACACCATCGAGGTTTCGTCGACGACGATGACGTCGTACGGCAGTCGGTTCTCGGCGTCGTGCCGAAATCTCGTCTTGCTGCCGGGTTTCCATCCCAGAAGTCGGTGCAGT
The DNA here is from genome assembly GCF_002258315.1 of Rhodococcus sp. 06-462-5. Lineage (GTDB taxonomy): Bacteria > Actinomycetota > Actinomycetes > Mycobacteriales > Mycobacteriaceae > Rhodococcoides. The sequence goes on from NZ_NOYD01000015.1 coordinate 18,092, forward strand.
GTCATCGCTTTCAGGTCCGCTGGAAGTCCGAGGAGCCCGGCTTGTTCGGACACGGACTCCTGCAGGCGGGCTGCGGCCTTGCCGGTGGGTGCCGCCAGCCCGATGCGCAGATCGCTCCCGTGTTCGCGTACGAGGAGCGCGAGAATCCTCGCTACGGTGTGGGTCTTTCCGGTTCCGGGTCCGCCGGCGATGACCGTGGTCCACTGCGTCGCCGCCAGAGCTGCCGCTATTCGCTGTCGGTCGGGAGCGGCCGTGGGTGCACCCGATTCGTCCACGAACAGCTCGGCCAAGGCATCGCTGATCTCGACGGCATCGGCGGGCGGGTGGGATTGCGAACGCACGTCGAGGAGATCCCGAACGGTGCTCTCCTGCAGATGGTATCGGTCCAGATACAGCAGCTCACCCTGATCGGTGTCGACCAGTTTCAGCGGCCTCAACGGCCCATTCGAGCTGCCGACCACCAGTGGACTCACCCTCAGCGCTCGGAGCACGTCGTCGAGCTCGGGCCACGGAAGTGCGCTCGGATCGACGTCCGAATCCTCGTCGACGGTGACGTCTCGCAATCGACGCAGATCCAGGCACACCGAGCCGGATCGCACCGAGCGCACCGCCAGAGCAGTGGCGAGCAGTACGTGCTCCGACGACTCCCCGGCCAGGGCACCGAGGCGCAGCGCCACGTGCACGTCGGATGCCGACAGCACACCCACATCGTTGAACGTGCGCAGAATTCCATTGCCGCGCAGCGCAATCGAGACGCCGGTCATCGGGCCACCTTCCCGGCGAGCAGGTCCGACAGCTCGACCACAAGGGCCGCGGGCGGATTCCAGTCGAACACCCCGCACCCGGCGGGGGTCTGCGGTCCGACCATGCCCCGCACGAACAGGTATCGGATTCCGCCGAGGTGTAGTCGCGGGTCGTAATTCGATTGACGCCATCGCAGATATCGATGCAGCGCAACGGCATACAGGATGGCCTGCAGCGGATAATGCGAGCGGATCATTTCCTGGGCCATCTTCTCGCGCGTGAAGTTTCCGGTGGTCAGATCGCCTCCGACAATTCGATTCGTCTTGTAGTCCACCACGATGTACCGCGGTCCGGACACGCGCAGAACCGAGTCGATACTCCCGGTGAGGAAGCCGCGAAGCGGTGTCGCCTCGAGATCGTCGAGCAGATCTGCGTAGGACGCGAGCACGTCCGCCGGATCCAGATGATGACGCAACAGGCGCGCCACGGACTTCAACGTGACCGTGTCCGCCACCGGATCGTCTCCGCCGGCCAGGGGAAGCTCGAAGTCGAGCTCGGCCAGATGGTCGGACGGCGCTACGTCGGCCAGCGTCCCGAATCCCAACGGTGTCTGCATCACCGGGAGCAGGGCCTGGGCCAACGCCGCCGGATCGACCTCCGCCATCCGCGACGCGACCGCCGCAGCGCAACGACGTTCGAGCTCCTCGAGCAGATCGGGAGCGGACGTGTCGACGTGCTCGAGGGCCTCGTGGACGAGCGTTCCGAATGCCGCACCGGCAGGCATGCCGTTCATCGGTGACGCGATTCCGTCCAGCTGTTCGTCGGTGTACTCGTTTCCCGGGTAGTCGCCGCCCACCGACGTTTCGGCGGGCTCGTCCGTCTTCTCCGGATGCTCGGCCTCGCTGGTCACTCCCACCTCGGGCCGGCCGGGCGCGGCGTCGTGAGCGTGAGCTGTCAACGCGGAGTACGACGTTCGACGCCACAGCAGATCGAGGGTTCGATCGAATCGTGCGGCAGCGACGTCGAGGTGCGGTTGCTCGGGACGAATCCAGTGTGCGGTGGACGGCTCACCGGGTCCCACCGCGTCGACCGAGACGAGGCCGGCTGCCGATCCGACCCAGGATTGGAGCCGGTTCGCAGTCGTCGCGTCGTCGAGAACCTTGTACGACGGCTCCGGCAGAGCAATTCCGGGGATGCGTCCGAACAGCATGCGGTGCAGCGAGGACGTCGCGGTGTTTCGGCCCGGCGCCCACCAGAGCACGATCCGGCACTCGGCGCGGGTGAGACCGACGTAGAGCAATCGCAGTTCCTCGCCTGCCTCCTCCTGATCGTTGAGGATCTTCCTGGCCGCGTAGCCCGAACCGGACGGTCCGCCGACGTCTCGGATTCGCTTGCCGTCCTCGTGCAGCAACAGCGTCGACGGCTTGCTGAAGAACAACGTGTCCCAGGCGTAGGGCAGATAGACGACCGGGAATTCGAGCCCTTTGCTGCCGTGTGTCGTCATGATCTGCACCGCTGCGGAATCACTGTCGAGTCGACGACTGCGGTCGGTCGACCCGCCCGCTGCCGGTTCCTTGATGCGGTCGGTCATCCAGCGAGTGAGGGCGGTGATTCCGTAGGACTCCGATACCGCTGCGCGATTGAGCAATTGGGCGATGTGTCGCAGATCGGTCATCGTGCGCTCACCGGCTTCGACCGCGAGCAGCCGGGCATCGAGTCCGGATTGGGCCGACACCCGCTCGAAGACTGCCGCGAACCCGGCCTCGTCGAAGAGCACCGAATACTCGCGCAGGCGACTGCTGACCTGGGACAGCGCGTCCTCGGCTCCGGAGTCGAGTTGCGCGGCGGTCCACCCGAGCAGCGGAGTCAAGGCGGCCAGACGGACGCGATCGGTGCGGTGAGGTTGCTCGATCGCCTGCAGCAACCACAGCCAGTGTCGGGCACTCTCGGTGCCGAACACGCTGGTGCTGCTCGATACGACGGACGGCACCCCGACCGCGTCGAGTGCGTCCCGAATCAACGCCACCTGCTTGGTCGTTCGGGTCAACACGGCAATGTCCCGCGGTCCGATCACCCGAGGGCCGTCGGGTCGCTCGATCACGGCATGCCCGGACAGCAGCTCGACGATGTCCGCCGCAACGTCCGCCGCAACCCGGGATCGGAGGCGGTCGACCGCGGGAAAACCCTGCCGCAGTGGCCCAGCTCCGGTTCGGGGAAGGTAGCGCAACCGCAGGGGAGGATGTCCGACCATGCGCGAGAGAGGGTTCCGCGCCTCGACCCGGTGCACCACGATGTCGTCGTGACCGAGGGCTGCACCCCCGTACAGATGATGCAGGGCGTCGAGCAGCCCCGAATCGCTACGCCAGTTGGCAGTGAGCTCGTAGAGGTGGTCCGCGGTCTGCACCGCGTCGAGGTAGCTCAGTACCTCTGCTCCACGGAACGCGTAGATGGCCTGCTTCGGATCGCCGACGAGGATGAGCGTCGTGAATCCGTGAAATGCCCGCCGCAGAATGTCCCACTGCATGGGGTCGGTGTCCTGGAATTCGTCGATGAGCACGACGCGGAATCGGTCTCGTACTCGCGCGCAGGCGGCCTCGCCGTGGACGGGATCGGACAACACCGAGTGCAGAAGTCCCAGAAGGTCGTTGTAGTCACGCACCCCGAGCAGGCGCTTGCGACGTTCGATTTCCCGGCGTGCTTCCCGGGCGAACCGCACACGTAGTCCAGGCTCGCGGTTGCTGTCGTCCAGGTCCTCGGTGTCGGGGTACAGAATCGACTGCTGGTCACCCACGGCCGCCAACGCCAACTGCTGAGCGTCCCGCCTACTGAATGCCGGCGCCTCGTCGTCACCGCTGAACATCTGCAGATATAGGTCGTCCACGACCTGTTCGAGCAGGTCCGAGACCGATTCGACGAAGGCCGATTCCGGTTCGCGTTCGCCTGCGATGCCGAGCCCGTCGAGCATGCGCTGGCAGAAACTGTGAGTGGTGACGATGGTTCCGGCGTCGAAGTCCGACAATGCCCTTCGCAACCGTCGACGCCGCCGGTCCACTTCGGCATCGTCGACTGCGGCCAGAAACGCCACGAGTGGATCCCGAGATGCGCGAGCGGTGTCCGGCTCTGCCAGGTCCCGGGCGATCGAGGCGAACCTGCTGCGGGTGCGGTCTCGGAGTTCCTGGGTCGCGGCCCGACTGAACGTCACCAGGAGCAGGTCCGAGATCTCGGCGATCCCTTCGGCGATGTAGCGCGCGGCCAACCCCACGATCGCGTACGTCTTGCCGGTCCCGGCGCTGGCTTCGAGGACGGTCGTTCCGGTCGGCATCGGACCGAGCAGGTCGAATCCGCGGGCGGCAGTCATGCGTTCCCCATGTTCTCGGCGGTCAGCAACGGGTCCCACAGCTTTCGAGCGAGAATTCCGAAGCGGCTCTTCTCGTTCGACGGCTCGGTCTCATCGGCATGCGGGGTCGCGGCGAGCAACGTCTGGAACGACAGTGTCGAACCGTGGACGTACCGCAACGACCGGTCGGTCCCGTCGCCGAAGTCGCCCCGCCACGCCCACGTGGCCGAGTCGTAGCCGTCCTCGATGGATCCGCCACCGAATCGCTTCTCCGCGTAGGCCGATGCGGTACCGGTCGATATGGGCAGCGGCGAGGTCATTCCACGATCGCGCAAGTCCACCAAGTCCCGCAGCACGGCTACAGGGTCCCGCGGGGCGGTCAACCGGGAGCGGCGAGGCGGGCGCATGCCGCTCGCTCGGCCGATGGTTACGGCGCTCCACTCCCCTGGCTGGGATGCGGCCACGGCCAGCAACCGCACCCACGCGGCCAGTCGATGTTTGGCGGCCAGGCGCGAGTAGGACGAGCGCGCCAGCGTACGGCCGTGAATTCCGGTGACGGTGCCGGTCAGGCGGCGTCCGTCGCCGAGATCGACCGCGACGTCGATCGTCTCGGCCGGCCCCTCGTGGAAGGGAGCGGCCGCGTCGGCGATGATTCCGACGATCTGCCGAATGTCGGACATCTCTCTGCGGCCCTGATGGAACGGAGGAAGGGTGCCGCGCCGCCACTCGGCGTCGGCGAATTCTCCGATGTCACCACCGGCGAGCACTGCCGCGAGCATTCGATCACCGATGTTCCACCGGGACAACGGATCCAGCTCGATGTCCAGACTGTCCGCCAGGTCGTCCTCGAGCTCCGGAACTCGAAATCCGAGCCGTTGCCGCAGAAAGGCCTGCACCGGGTTCTCGACGAAGGCAATCAGTTCGGCGAGCTCGACGTCCCCGAGATCGCCCGGAGGGAGCGCGTGGGGCAGAAACGGTGCAACCGGATCGGGCGTCCGTTGCTGGGACACCGCTCCGGCCAGGGCAACGGTATCGAAGCTGAACGGGTGTTCGGCTTCGAAGTTGTGCGGATCGAACGGCTGCAGCGGATGCCGGTGTTCGACGCTTCCGCCCGCCGTCACCTCGAGCACGTCCATCAACTCGCGCAGCGGGATCGCGGGCGGCTTGGCGGACCCGTCGACGGGGTCGGCTCCGGTGTAGAACAAGAGCAGCTTCTCCTCGGCCGACATCACCGCGTCGAGGAGCAGTTGTCGATCCTCACTGCGAATGTCTCGTTCGCCGACGGCCGGATCACGGGCGAGGATGTCGTCTCCGTCGGTACTGCCCACTCGGGGGAACACCTCGTCGTCGAGCCCGAGCAGCACCACCACTCGGTGCGGCACCGAGCGCATCGGCACCATGGTGCACACGGTCAGCTCGCCGGTGCGGAAGTTCGCTCGGGTGGGCCTGCCGGCCAGTCTGCCGGCCAGCATGGCGCGCACGTCCGCGAGCCGTAGCTCGGCGGTACCGCCGTGTTCGGTGGCGTCGGAGATCTCGCGATGCGCCTGTGCCAGTTGCCATTCGTCGGCGGTGGGCACGTCGGCGAGGAGATCGAGGGCACGGCCCAGCTGCCGGGTCCACTCGGTCACCGCTGCCGGACCGGCCAGTGCTCGGAGCACCGAGGCGAGCCGATCGACGAGTTCGGCGAAGCGTCCGGCGAGGGTGATGTCGTTGCTGTCCACATCGTCGAGAGGTAGCGCGAGGTCGAGGTATTCGTTCCGAGTCTCGTCCGCGGCCACTCCCAGCAGGATGCGATCGAGTGCCGATTTGAAGGTGTTCTGCCGAAAACCGTTCAAGCCATATGCTTCTCGCTGACGAACTGTCAATCCCCAACGAGCACCGGAGCTCGTCACCCACTCGCGCAAGCGCTCGAGATCGTCGTCGGTGAACGAGAATTTCTCCCGCACCGGACCGCTCGCGGCGAAGTCCAACAGCTCGCTCGCCGTCACCCGGCCCTCCGAGAAGTCGAGCACCGTAGCGATGACGTCCAGGACTGGGTTTGTGCGGCGCAGGCCCCGATCGGCCAGGCGCACACGCAACCGGTGTCCAGGATGCACCAACGCCGCCTGCCCGAAGTTCGCGCGAATCAGCGGCGCATAGGTCTCGACATCCGGGCACATCACCAGCACGTCCCGTGGTTCGAGCGTCGGGTCGTCGGTGAACAGATGCAACAACGACTCACGCAACACTTCGACTTGCCGGGCCGGTCCGTGACAGGCGTGGATCTGCACAGATCCGTCCACGAACGTTGTGCCGTCGTCGAATTCGGGAGATGGAGGCGAATCGGCGGTGATGTCCGCTTGAATTCGACCGAGCAGGGTGTTCGCTGTTTCCGGGCCCTCGTGATGCACGGTGTGCGTCGCCACCGACGCGATGGTGGCTTGGAGTTCTCGCACGTCTCGCGAGAGGCCGGCCAGCAGTGGGTGCTCGACGGCCAGAGCTGTCGTGTCGTCTCGGCGGCGCGTCACCGCCGGAATCTCGGCAAGGGTGCGCCACATCGACGGGCTTGGATGCGGAACCCAGATGTGCACGTCGCGCGCCTGCGAGAGCGCACTCAATATCTCGAGCTGATCGGTTGCCAGCCGGGTCGGACCGAACACCGACAAGCGGCTCGGTAGGTCCACCGACTCCGGTGCGTCCCGAAGCCGTGCGCAGGTCTGCGGTAGTCGTTCGGCTGGGCTCGGGCTGCCGATCCGCTCGCGCATCGCGGCCCACACTCGCGGTTGCCACAGCAGGTCCTCGTCGAGATCGCCGCCGTGTCCGTCGGTGTAGCGACCGTCGAACCAGTCGCGCAGCATCTGGGGACGTTGGGATCCGTAGTTGCGGAACAGTTCTGCCACGTGCGATGCCGTCGACCAGCGGCGTCCCACCCGGTGATCCTCGGAACCTGCACCGAGGTGCTTGAACAGCACGGCCGCCCAGGTTTCGGTGCGACACTCGTCGATCACCTCCAGCGCGGTCCAGAGAACCCGGCCCGGAGCCCAGGGATCGTCGTCGGGGTCGATGTCGTCGACCGCTGCAATGGCGCGCGACACCAATCGCGTCGGGCTCGGGAATTCGATGTTCGCGGCGATGCCGTCGCCGTCCGAACCGCCCAGAGTGCTCGACAGTCGCTGCGCGAGCCACCGCTCGACGCCCTTCGCCGGGACCGACACGATCTCGGGTACGAACGGATCGTCCAACGGCACGGACAGGATGTCGGCGAGTGCAGCCGCGAGTGTTCCGGCGCGTTCGGCGCGGTGGAGCGTCAACACCGTTGCGATCCCCTGCCTGCTCGTATCGATGCCCGATTTCGGGCTCGTGACGACCCTACTCGAGCCACCGACAGAGTCTGCGCGATGAGTCGGGCCGTCGGATCCGGTCCATATCTGCGGACTCGAACGATAAAAAGGAGAAACCCATGATCGAACATGTGCTTGCCGTGGTGGCGGTGCGCGATATCGACTCCGCACGGCAGTGGTACGAGAAGCTGTTCGACCGCCGCCCCGACAACAATCCGATGCCGAGTCTGGTGGAGTGGCGGCTGGCTTCGGCTGCGTGGCTCCAAGTGACCGTCGATCCCGGGCGGGCAGGCTCGTCCTTGTTCAACGTTGCCGTCGAGGACATCGAGGTGTTCGTCGACGCCGCTCGTTCCCGCGGCATCGACTTCGGCACCATCGTCGACGCGAACAAGGGGGTCCGACTGTCGACGGTCTCCGATCCCGACGGCAATTCCATCACTGCGATCGGCGGCTTTCGCGAGCTCTACTGATCGGGCGGTTGGCGTTCTCACACGGGATGTAACGACGAACCCGGTCGGTGCGACATGGTGAACGGAAATGCGACCGACCGGTTCGGACAGAACGAGACGGTTGCTTCCGGTCTCGCGGGTGACATCTCGGCCGCGACATCGACACCCCTCGCGACCCGAACGGACCCTCGACATGACCAGTGCCTACCCACCACCCTTTCAGCGCCCGGCACCCGAGCCACAGAAGCCTCGCCGCCCACTGGTCGGGAGGGTATTCGCTTGGGCAGCCATTCTTTTCGGGGCGTTCTTCCTGATCGGAGCAATTGTCTCGTTCGAGTTCGGTGCGGTACTCGTCGGCGCGTTGCTGGTCGGCACCGGAGTCATATACCTGCGCTCGTCACCCGCGCGGGGTCGCAAGGTCTGGGCGGTACCCGCCATCGCCATCCTTCCCGCACTGTTCGTGATGGGGCTGACCACCACGACCGAAACCGAGACCCCGACCGCCATCGCACCGGTCGCGGCCGTGCCAGCGTTGCCGACCGTCACGACGACCACCGCACCGGCGTCGACCACAACACCGGCCCCGACCACGACGACCGCGGCTCCGACCACCGAGCCGGTCGCCGCCGTCGTCGAGATACCGACGACAACGGAATACATCCCGTTGCCCGAGCCGGAACCTGTGTACATCCCGGAGCCCGTCTACACGCCGGAACCGGTGTACACACCCGAGCCCGTCTACACCGCCCCCGCGCCGTTGGCCGCAGTGCCTCCTGTCGTCACGTATGCCAATTGCGACGCAGTCCGAGCCGCCGGTGCAGCACCGATCTACGCGGGCGAGCCGGGTTACAGCCTGAAACTCGACCGCGACAAAGACGGGATCGGCTGCGACACCTAACCCACCAACCGCCGCGTCAGGTCCGCGGCTTCGCGGGAAAAGGCGACGAGCATGACGAGGTCGACCGACGGCCGGGCCGCTTTGACTGCCAGGACCTGTTGGGTGACTGCATCCTGCATCGGCCATCCGTAGGAGCCGCCGGAAACCAGCGGAAAGGCAATCGACTTCATGTTCATCGACGCTGCCAGTGCCAGGCTCCGGGCGTAGCACAGTCGCAGCAGCTCGGATCTGTCCTCGTGCGGGGAGTAGCGCGGGCCGACGGTGTGGATGACACAGCCGGCTCGAAGTCGGCCCGCGGTGGTGGCGACGGCTGCGCCGACGTCGAGGCCGTGGGGCAGTGTGGTGGCCCTCAGCGCCTTGCATTCTGCGAGGATGTCGGGCCCACCGGCTCGGTGGATGGCACCGTCGACTCCCCCGCCGCCGAGCAATCGTGTATTGGCGGCATTGACGATCGCATCTGCGGCCACGTCCGTGATGTCGCCCTGGACGACGTCGATGACTGTCATGAAAGCTCCTTCGCTGCAATGATGTTCGAGGTGATTCGGTCGAGGTCGTCGGCGCGCAACCCTGGGTAGCCGTGGACGATGTCGCGCCATTCGCTCGGCACCGCCGATGCGCCCCACCGCGCTCCGAGGAGTCCTCCGGCTATGGCCGCCGTGGTGTCGGTGTCGCCGCCGGCGCGGACGCACAGTTCGAGAGCGGCGGGCAGGGGCTGCTCCGCGTCGGCCGACCGATGGATTGCCCACCACGCCGTCTGCAGAGCGTGAACCACCCAGCCGTTGTTCGGGAAGTCGGACGGCTGCCCCTGCTGTGCTTGACGAAGCAGAGGCTGCCAGAAGTCGCGGACATCGGCTTCGGCATCGATCAAGAACTCGGTCACGCCGTCGTAGGTGGAGTTCAGAACCGCGTATCGAATTGCGTGACTCCACATTTGGCACGCTTGCCCGGCGCGGGGATCGGAATGAGTGAGTGCACTGATCCGCGCAGCAGCATCTCGACAACCCGCCGGGTCATCGAGGTAGGCCAGGGCAACCGGTGCCGTTCGCATGAGTGATCCGTTGCCGCCGGTTCTCCCTGTCAACGACGCCGCTGCCGCAGTCATGTCGGCACCATTGCGCGTCGGCTGCGACAGCACCAGCCGAGTCTGGTTTCCCACGTCGGGAGGGTTCTGGTGGAACCAGTCGCGAAAGTACTCGGCGATCTCGTCCACGTCGGCGCCCCGCTCGAGTGCGCGCGCGACGCAGAGCGCCATCGAGGTGTCGTCGGTCCATTCGCCCGGGGACCAGTCGAATGCGCCGCCGCCGATCATGGCGATGGTCGTCTCGGGAGTGGGATATCCGAATTCGTATCCTGCGCCCAACGCATCGCCCACCGCGGTTCCCAGCAGAACCCCTCGCGCCCGATCGTGCTGAATGTCGGTCAACCGCATCTCTACCCCTTAGATTGATATTGCGCTAACCATAGATCACATTAGCGCTAAGATGCAAGACATGACGTGGAGAGACCGAAACGGCAACGCTCTGACCGACTATCCGCGCCCCTCCGTGGCCGTCGATGTCGCAGTACTGACCGTCCGCGAACGGCGACTGCACGTCGTCGTCGTTCCGTCGGAGCGCGGCCCTGCGTTACCGGGCACGTTCCTGCGACCGTCGGAGACCCTCGCCGACGCGGCAGACCGCGCGTTGAGGACGAAGGCAGGCCTGATCGATCTCTCTTTTCATCAGCTGAGGATGTTCGACGGCCCTGATCGCGACGACCGCGGATGGGTACTGTCGATGGCGCACAGCGCAGCGATATCGGCTCGATCACTCTCTCCCACAACCGAATCGATGCCGATCGACGGCTCCGCACCGGTGTCGCCGCTGGCCTTCGACCACGGCAACATGGTGACCGAGGCGGTACTGGACCTCCGTGACCGCTACGCGCGTGAGGTCGATTCCGCACTGTTGTCGGACGCGGAATTCACCCTTCTCGAACTCCGCGAGCTGTACGAGATCGTCTTCGATCGTCCGCTCCCGAAAGACACGTTCCGACGCCACGTCATCGGCTCGTTGCAAGGAACGGGCGCAACCTCGACCGCGGGCGGCGGCCGCCCCGCGGAGCTGTATCGCCGTGCATCGAATCCGGCTCTCCCTGCGTCTGCGGGCTCGTTCCTTCTTCGCTGAGGGCACGGATCGACGAAACCGGACATGCCAACAGATAAGCTGGGAGTCATGGGATCGAAGCGGCCTGCCAACCGCGGACAGAAACGTGCAGAAAAGACCAAGGCCCGGCAACGGCGTCACCAGCAATCCCGACCGGCCCCGACCGGTGCCGTCACCGAACGCATCGCCGATCTGATCGACGGTTTCGTCGAATGGCTCGACGAGAGCGAGATGTCGGAACAATCGGAGGCGATCTCTCGGCTCGTGTCGTCGACACTGACCCAACTTGCCGGTGCTCGTCACGGCTTCTCCCCCAGCGCGTGGCTTCCCGCTGATGCGCACTTGCTGGTCGATGCGGCCGAACGCATCCTGCAGGAGGATTCCGACACTGCCGAGGACACCGCGGTCAATCTTGTTCTCACCTCGCTGCAGTATCTGACGTTCCTCGATGAGACCGATCTATGGGACGGCAGCCCCGAGGACTACGCGCACTGCATGGAAGACCTCTCGGACTTCCTCGAGGGCGACGAGCCCGACATGCTCGACGCCGACGACATCGACCTGCCCGACGTTTCCCTGGCCCAGGAACTCGCCGCCATCTCGGCGCTTCCGTTGCTGCCTGCACTCGACGACATCGTCGCGCGCGTGGCCGACGGATTGGCGGTGGGCGACGATGCCGAACTGCAGCGCGCCGTCGGATCTGCCCCGCTCGATCCCTCCCACCTCGGTGTGGGTGCCGCGGTCGATTACTGGTCGACGGCCATCGCCACCGAACTGATTCGCATCGACGGAGACACCGCCAGGCCGGGAGACAATGCACATTCGCTGGCCGGCCGTGGAGCCGAGACCGTGCACGAGCTGGTTGCCGAACACGTGCGCGTGCAGCTATCGGGAGATGCCGACGACCCCGATGTGTCACGGTCGCTGGCCAACACGTTCGCGGTGCAGACGCTCCTGGCCGCCATGACAGACGAGCTGCCGATCAACAACGAGGGCGAGGACTACGCCGAGCTCGAAGGTGAGGATCTGCGTACGGCACAGCTGATCGACCACCGGGTTCGATCCCTCATCGAGCAGGGCATCCTCGTCAGAATCGAGGAGGTTCTCGCCGTTCCGCACGCGTTGCGTCCGGCGGTGCTGGACGGTGTGGCCGAGGCGCAGCCGTTCGGTGTGATGGACGAGGAGTCGCAGGACGACCCGCTCTACAGCTCGGTCGAGGATTCGGCGTCGTCGTGACACCCACCGCGAGCGCCGAGACCGTGTCGGTGGTCGCCGCTAGCGTCACCGACTGTGCGTTACGGCAACGCGATCTGGGTAAGGAGCCGACATGAGCGATTCACTCGAGTTCGACTTCGACGTCGATGCTGCCTGGATGCAATTCCAGCGCAAGCTCGGCGATTACGTCTGCGCGATGCGCGACGGCGATGCTTTGGTGATCGAGTCGCGTTACGACACCACCGACGGCGTACCCGACACCGCAGCCTGCGTGCAGTTCTACGCCTGGGATCTGGATATGGTCCGCTGCGAAATTCCGTCGAACGAGCATCTGCACAGTGGACGCGCCATCACCACCGAGCAGCGAGAAGCATTGAGCCGAATCGGATTTCGCACGACAGTCGATTCCGAGCCCACGGCACCGCATGTCGACCGCAATCGCTCGTGGTCCGATGATCTGGCAAAGAAGACTGTCGCGGTGTTCCGCGACATCTGGGGTCTGCCCCACCCGTCCTTCCTGGGCTCACGCGCCACCGGTCGCTACGACGTCCCGAGTTTCGACGCCACCACCACCGAGACCGATACGGCCGTAGTCCCACTGTGCGTGCAACCGAAGGGCAAGGAACACCTACAGCAACTCGTCGACCGAGCCCTGGAGCCATGGTTCGGTTTCCCGCCGGATCACGACCCCGACGGCGACATTCCCCTGCGGTTCGCGAGCGGCACCGCGTACGTGTCGGTCAAGCCAACCGAACCTGTCGTCGAGATCAATTCGACGCTGGTTCACGCCGTATCCGGACGAACCCGCGCGGCCGAGTTGCTGGTCGATCTCAATCTGCAGCTCCCGGACGTGATGCTTCATCTGGTTCAGGACTGCATCGTCGCGCAGGTGCGAGTGAGCGGGTCGCCCTTCGTTGCCGATCACCTGCTGTGGGCTGTGCGGATGCTCAGTCATGTGTGGGAGCAGGTGGACGACAAATTCGCCGAGGATTTCGGCGGCGCACTCGGGGAACCGACACCGCCGCCGATCGACGCGGAAGACTTCCCGGACGGTCTGCTCGAGCTGGTAGAGCTTCTTGCCCGGTCCGAAGAGTCCCTCGACCTCGACACCGTCCTCGGATGTTGCTCCTCCGATCGCGATGTCGTCGTCTCCTACCTCCGCATCAGCGCCGAGCAGGAGGCGTCGTGGCGCGGTATGGCAGTCGCTGCGGATCTCGGTGACGAGCAGTGCGACGTCGACGAGGCAGATCGAGAAGCCGGCAAATGGGGACGCGCGGTTGCTGCTCTGCGCGAGGTGCTGCGCAGCACACCCGAGCACATCGCGCCGGTGGTCGATCCGTCGGCGATCCAGCTGCAGCTGTTCGAGACCGATGAGGTGGCAGAGATCTCCGACGAGCGTTCGGACGAACAGTAGACGGCAGCCGACCAGGATTTTTCCCGCGCGCTTCCCTTTCGTGTTAACTGGGGTTACATTAACTCTATGTTCGCACCTCGTTTGGAGAAGCCATGACACTGACGACAGGCACTACGTCCGTTTCGGTCGACACCGACGCCACGGACGAACAGCAGTACAACGAGACGCTCACCCTGCTGTCCGAGGGTTCCGTGCACAAGCACTTCGATCCGTACGTCGACATCGACTGGGAGTCCGAGAAGTTCGCGGTGCCCGCCAACGATCCCCGCTGGGTACTCCCCGCCAAGACGGACCCGATCGGTGGCCACGCCTGGTACCAGGCACTACCGCTCGAGAAGCAGATCGAGATCGGCATGTGGCGTCAGGCCAACGTCGCCAAGGTCGGTCTCCAGTTCGAGAACATCCTGATCCGCGGCATGATGCAGTACGTGTTCTCGCTGCCCAACGGCTCGGCCGAGGCACGATACTGCACCCACGAATCCATCGAAGAGTGCAACCACACCCTGATGTTCCAAGAGATGGTCAACCGCGTCGATTCCGACGCCCCCGGCATGAGCCGGCCCATGAAGATGCTCTCGCCGTTCATCCCCTTGTTCGCCACGCTGCTGCCCGAACTGTTCTTCGTCGGCGTCCTCGCAGGCGAGGAGCCCATCGACCACATTCAGAAGTCGGTCCTGCGGTCCGGTGAGGAAATCCATCCGATCATGCAGAGCGTCATGGCAATTCACGTCGCCGAGGAGGCACGACACATCTCGTTCGCGCACCAGTTGCTACGTCGTCGCGTTCCCAAGATGTCCAAGGCCGGGCGGTTCCTGCTCTCGCTGGCGTTCCCGGTCACGATGCGCATCCTGTGCGACGTCATCGTCATTCCGCCGAAGAAGTTCTGGACGAAGTTCGACATCCCGAAGCAGGTCAAGAAGGACCTGTTCTGGGGCACCGAGGAATCACAGCACGCGCTGCAGGACTACTTCGGAGATGTGCGCATGCTGGCCACCGACACCGGAATGATGAATCGCGCCGCTCGACTCATGTGGAAGCTGTGCGGAATCGACGGCAAAGCGTCACGTTTCCGTAGCGAACCCGACCGCAGTTCGAGCCAGTTCGCCGCATAGCACTCTCGCCGCTCAGCCTTCTTGCCTCTGCCGTCAGGAAATCTCATGCCCCACGTCGTCACCCAGTCATGTTGCAGCGACGCATCGTGCGTCTACGCGTGTCCCGTCAACTGCATTCACCCCACTCCCGACGAACCGGATTTCCTGACGGCGGAAATGTTGCACATCGATCCGCAATCGTGTGTCGACTGTGGCGCGTGCGTTTCGGCCTGCCCCGTCGATGCCATTGTGCCGCAGGCGAAACTGACCGAGGCGCAACTGCCGTTCCTGACGATCAATGCGGATTTCTACAAGCAGGAGCGCCCACCGCGGCCCATTCTGGCCCCGGTCACCCCGGCAGCCTCGGTCTCGAGGGATCGTCAGCCGCTTCGAGTCGCAATCGTCGGCTCGGGCCCGTCCGCCATGTATGCCGCGGACGAACTGCTCACCCAGCCGGGCGTGAGGGTCGATGTCTACGATCGACTTCCGCAACCTCACGGCCTCGCTCGACTCGGCGTCGCACCCGATCACCAGAAGACGCGTCAGGTGTCCCGATTGTTCGAAACCATCTCCGCGCAGGAGGGATTTACCTACCACCTCGGAGTCGAGGTCGGCAAGGACGTCACCCACGACGAGTTGATGGACACCCACCACGCCGTGATCTACGCAGTCGGTGCATCATCGGATCGCGAGCTCCGCATTCCGGGAGCCGAATTGCCCGGTCGCAGTTCGGCAACCGACTTCGTCGCCTGGTACAACGGCCACCCCGATCACGCGCACCGCACGTTCGACCTCTCGCACGAACGCGCCGTCATCGTCGGTAACGGCAACGTCGCACTCGACGTCGCCCGTATTCTGACGATGAATCCGGATGCCCTCGCCCAGACAGACATCGCACCGTACGCGTTGGACGCCCTGCGCCACAGCGCAGTCCGTGAAGTGGTCATCGTCGGCCGACGCGGTGTGGCACAGTCCGCCTTCACCGTGCCCGAGTTCGCCGGATTGCTGACCGTCCCCGATATCGACCTGGCCATCGACCGCAGCGAACTCGCACTCGATCCGGTCACCGTCCGACTCGCCGCGACCGACGACCTACCCCACGCCGTGGCACAGAAATTGCAACTGCTTCGCCACGTCGACGAATCCCCCGAACACAGCGACGGTCGCAAGCGAATCACTCTGCGCTACCTTCTCTCCCCCACCAGGATCCTCGGTACCGATCGCGTGACGGGTATCGAGTTCGACCGAATGGGCCTCTCCGCGGACGGCGACGACGTGGTTCGCAGCACGCCGACCGGTGACGTGGACAGCATCGAGGCCGGACTCGTCCTCACCTCCATCGGCTACCGCGGTGTCGCGCTCCCCGGGGTTCCGTTCGACGACCGAGCCGGCATCATTCCCAACACCGGCGGCCGCGTGTTGCAGGAATCCGGTGGGCAGACGTCGGTCGGCAGCTACGTCACCGGTTGGATCAAGCGCGGTCCTTCGGGATTCATCGGCACCAACAAATCCTGTGCCCAGGAAACCGTCGGCCATCTGGTCGACGACTTCAACGCCGGTCGCCTGACGGATCCGATCGAGCTGCCCGACACCTGGCCTGCCGGGGCGAACCGGGGCACGCTACGACGCTCGAAAGACAGGCTGCTGGCCCTGCGCCGCTCCTGATTGCTCACCTCGGTTGGGATCAATGCGCCTTTCGGTCACTCCAACTGCAAGAAAGCCACATTCATCCGGGTGACGAAGGCCGCAGCGCGCGGGAAGCAGTGTCGAGGTTGAAGCGTCGACCATCGGGGTACACCGAGGCATCGGCCACCGATTCGCGGCGGGCCAACACCTCGAGGAGCACGAGATGACGGCCCTGCGACGCATCTTCACCAGGACTGCTGTCCCAATTGTCGGTATTGCCGTGGCGTTGGTGTGCGCGGTGCCGGCCCAGGCTTTGCCGACACCCGGCGACCTCGCGGATGTCCCGGCCCGAACCTCGGTGTCGTACGAACACATCCCGACGGGGACCTTCGTGGGCAGCGCGGAGGCCAACTCGGCGCGCCCAGGACTGTCGACGGTCAAGCTCTACATGGCCGACTACGTCGTACGCTTCGGCGACGGTTCGCCGAGAGACCTCGACCTGGCCGCCAGGATGGTCCAGGTCAGCGACGACGGTGCCGCTTCGACGCTCGACAACAAATACCCACAGGCGATTTCGGCAACCGCCGCGGAATACGGACTCACCTCTACCTCGCGGGGCGGTTTCTGGGGCAACTCGTCCACGAGCACAGCCGACACCGTGCGATTCCTGGCGGCGAAGAAGCGCACCGATCCCGCCAGCCCCGTCCTCGCATGGATGAACACTGCGGCTCCTGTGGCGCGCGATGGAATGGTTCAGGACTGGGGCACCGAGCAGTTGCCCGGCGTGACCGGGACCAAGTGGGGATGGGCCGACGACCGATCGAGTGTGGTCGCGTCCGCGTCGATCGGCGATGACTTCGTCATTGCATCCAATACATACGGACCGACCCGATCCAACACCGACGACGTCATGGCGGGCCTCGGCGGCATCGAATTGACGGCACCGCCCGCCGCCGCTCCTGTTCCGAACCTTCCCGTGATACCCGGCCTGCCGTCGGTCGAGGAACTACTGCAGATGCTCGCTCCTCGCTGACACGTTCGAATAGTTTGTCGGACCCCTCCCTTACTCTGCGTCTCACCGAACAGTTCGGGGACCACACCGGGGGACGTGGAGGGGACGACGATGAGTCGTATCGATCTGGACAGTTTTCAAAATTTCTATCGCACAGGTCAAATCTGGCCGGACGCAGATCCGGTTCACCTCGTCGAGATGGGCCTCGACTACGCCACCAGAGGGTCGGGGTGGAAGGCGTACATTCGACTGGTCGCTGACCGCCTCGCGAAGTTCGACAGCTCGACCGAAGTCGACCCCGCGTACGCCGTATCCGCACGGATACTCGATCACGCTATCGACAGGTTATTCGAGATCGGTTGGCAGCCGGCCGAACTCGCGCACGCTACGCGAAAGATGGTTGGGGGCGCTGCCGGGATGCTTTTGGTGGAGGCGATCGCAACGCATACGGGCCGTTTCTCGGCCCTCACCATGGCACCCGATTCCTGGCGAGAGCAACTGATCGACCTGAAAGTCGATCCCACCGCAGGCATGACCGTCGAAAGACTTCGATGGTGGTGTTCGCGGCCACGGGTCTCTGCGTCCGACGCCTGGAACACGGTGTTGATCGTCCTCGGCCATACGACCTCACTGGGTTCACTCGACAAGCTCGTTCCCATTCCATCACAGTGGTCGTCGGTTCGATCCTCGCCGACGTCGTCGCCGATCGGACGGATCGGCGTCTCGGATCCCAAGATGTTGGCCAAGATCCGGGGGTTACTGGCAAAGGCGGAGTCCACCCAGTTTCCTGCCGAGGCCGAGGCCTTCTCGGCGAAGGCTCAAGATCTCATGACCCGTTTTGCCATCGACCATGCACTGCTCGAGGCCGACAACCCGCGGGGGTTGATCGGCGACGTGACCACTCGCCGCATCATGGTCGACAGTCCTTACTCCGACGCCAAGTCACTTCTCCTGCACAGTGTTTGCGAAGCAAATGGTGCCCGAACTCTATGGTACAAGCGATTCGCACTGGTCAACATCGTCGGGCTCCCAGTCGATCTGGATTTGTGCGAACTGCTGTACACATCGCTACTGGTCCAATCGTCTCGTGCACTCGACGAACTCGCGGAGTCACCGCAAGCCCGAGGTCGCAGCTTCAGGAAATCATTCCTGATCGCGTACGCCCACCGTATCGGCCAGCGCCTGCTGGAAGCTCGGGAGCGGGCTACAACGGCCGCGTCGGAGCAACACGGCAGTGCCTTGGTACCGATCTTGGCCGAGCGGAGCCATGCCGTGAACAAGGCGTTCACGGCCATGTATCCGTCGACAACAGAAGTACGTATCGAGGCGAGGGATCATGCGGGACGACGTGCCGGCCGCGCTGCCGCCGAACGCGCCGACCTTACCGGTGGGCGCGAACGTATCGACAAATCCGATCTGGCCTCGTAGTGCGCGCTACATTGGCTGACATGACAGGTCTGGATACTCCGCTGACGCCCCTTCGCTTTCTCGAACGCGCAGCGGAGGTCCACCCCCACAAGACCGCCGTGGTGGACGGGCCGAGGACATTCACCTACGAGCAGTTCGCCCAAGACGTCACCCGGCTCGCGCACGCCCTGCGCGCGTCGGGTGTCGGCCACGGAGATCGAGTGGCCTACATCGCGTCCAACTCTGCCGAGCTGCTGTTCGCTCACTACGCGGTTCCACTGGCCGGTGCCGTTCTGGTCGCGATCAACACCAGACTGTCGCCCGCCGAGGTTCGCTACATCTGTGATCACTCCGGTTCGGTTCTGCTGGTGGGTGATTCGGAGCTGCTGACCGGACTCGGAACGGATCCGATCGCCGACTCGGTCCGTGAGATCGTCGAGACACCCGGCGTCGACGGCACATACGCCAAGCTGCCGCACACCACTCGATACGACGCTTTCCTCGAGCGAGGCTCCGACGATTCGCTCGAGTGGGAGGTCGACGACGAGACCTCGACCATCACGATCAACTACACCTCGGGCACCACCGGTCGGCCCAAGGGCGTGATGTACACCCACCGCGGTGCCTACCTCAATTCGCTGGGAGAACTGCACCACCAGGGGTTCGGTATCGACACCCGCTATCTGTGGACACTGCCCATGTTCCACTGCAACGGATGGTGCACAACGTGGGCGGTCACGGCCGCGTCGGGCACGCACGTCTGTCTCCGCGGTGTCCGCGGCGATGCGATCTGGTCGGCCATCGACAACGGCGTCGACCACCTCGCCGGTGCGCCCACCGTGCTGACCACTCTTGCCACTGCAGCGCAGGCACATTCGCTGGATCGCCCCCTGACCATCGTCACGGCCGGTGCTCCCCCGAGCCCGACGATCATCGGCAAGATCCGCGCGTTGGGCGCAACGCTCGTGCACGTCTACGGACTCACCGAGACCTACGGGCCGTACTCGGTGTGCGAGGCGAAGCAGGAATGGCTCGAACTGGACGGCGACGAGCAGGCGCGACGCTTGGCTCGGCAGGGAGTCGGCATGCTCACGGCCGACCGTTTGCGAGTAGTACGCGACAAAGCTGGTGTCGGCGGAACGCTGATCGACGTCGAACCCGACGGCGTGGAAATGGGTGAGATCGTCATGCGCGGCAACAACGTCATGAAGGGGTATTACAACGACACCGCCGGCACGACAAAGGCTTTCGCCGGCGGCTGGTTCCATTCCGGCGACCTCGGGGTGATGCATCCCGACGGCTACGTTCAGTTACTCGATCGAGCCAAGGATGTCGTCATATCCGGCGGCGAGAACATTTCGACGATCGAGGTGGAACAGGCGCTGGCCAGCCACCCCGCCGTCGCCGACGTCGCAGTGATCGGGGTACCCGACGACAAGTGGGGAGAGCGACCGAAGGCATTCGTGGTGTTGGCACCGGGCGCGGACGCCTCCGAGGCCGACCTCGTGGCACACGTGAAATCTGCTATCGCGTCGTACAAGGCCCCGCGCAACGTCGAATTCATCGTCGAGCTGCCGAAGACATCGACCGGCAAGATCAGGAAGAAGGAGCTGCGCGACGCCGAGTGGGGCACGTCCGCGTCGAAGATCAACGGGTAGCCCGCGGCGTTACGCCATCTGCACACCGGCGATCTCGGTGACGCCGCCCTTGCCGTCGAATGACAGTTGCCTGAACGCGACTTTCTCGACGAAGAACCTGTCGTGGCTCACCAGGATCACCGCGCCGGGGAATGCCATCAGGGCACGTTCGAGAACCTGGGTGCTCTGTAGGTCGAGGTGGTTGGTGGGCTCGTCGAGAACAATGACCCCTGCGCCGAACAGCAGGCACTGAGCCAGAGCCACTCGCGCCTTCTGTCCACCGGACAGAACGCCGATCTTCGATTTGAGGTCCATCTCGGAGAACTGCAGCAAAGTCAGAAAGCGGTGGACTTCCTTCTTCGTCGCCGTCAGTGCGAGGCTGCCCGGCATCGCATTGACCGAATGTGACACGGTGTCGTCGAGATCGAGATCGGCCAGCACCTGGTTGTAGTAGATGAACGACGGTGCCTTGGTCTTCCATTTGATCTTGCCGCTGTCCGGTTCCTCGGCACCGACGAGGATGTCGACGAGGGTCGTCTTGCCGCATCCGTTCGGTCCGGTGATGGCGATACGGTCGCCGCGATGCACGGTGAACGAGATGTTCTCGAAAAGTCGTTGCTCGCCATAGCTTTTGGAGATGCCCGTGATCTCGGCCAGGTTGTCGTGGACGTGCAGTCCGCCGTAGATCGCAGTGACCACCGTATCGACCGGACGCGGACTCTTGCTCTTCTTGATGTTCGCGAGCCGACGCTTGAGCACCCCGCTGGGGTTCTTCACCGCTTCCTTGCGATCGCTGATCGCTTCCTGCTCGTATGCCAGCAGCTGTTGCTCGTTGCTGAACTCGCGTTCGAGGTTCTTGAGTCGAAACTGTTTCTGCTGAACGTATTCCGAGTAGCTACCGTCGTACGTCTGGAGGTGATGGTTCTCGATCTCGACGATGCTGGTGACGACCTGCTCCAGGAAGGCGCGGTCGTGCGAGACGACCAGAAGCGCACCGCGGAAGACGCGCAGCCAACGTTCGAGCCAGGCGATTCCGGCCACGTCGAGGAAGTTGGTCGGCTCGTCGAGGAGCAGAACGTCGGGCGCTTCGATCAGAATTTTGGCCAGAGCCGCGCGGTTGCGCCAGCCCCCGGACAGTCGATCGACGGGCAGTTCACGCCGCTCCGTGTTGAAGCCGAGCATGGACAGCACCGTGTCGATCTGTTGGTGATAGGTCCAGCCGCCGCTGTTCTCCATGGCGTCGAGCAGTTCGGCTTGGCGATCGACGAGCTTGTACATCTGCTTCTCGTCGAGATCGCCCCCGAGTGCGGCCTCGACCTCGGCCAATTCGACCTCGATCGCGTGAACAGCGACGAAAAGAGATTCGAGCTCCGCCTGGATGCTGCGATCGCCGTCGAGTTCCGAGAACTGCGAGAAGTACCCGATCCGGGCACCCTCGGTGACATCGACCGTTCCAGTATCGGGTGTCTCACGTCCGAGCAGAAGCTGCAGCAGAGTGGTCTTGCCCGTCCCGTTGCGCCCGATCAGACCGATGCGATCGCCGTCGGCGAGACGGAAGAACACCTCGCGCAACATCACCTTCTGGTCGTATCCCTTGGCAACGTCGTTCAAGCGAATCCAGCTCAAGCGTCCACTTCTCCTGAATACACGGGTCCGCTGAGTCGTCGAACCGGGGCTCGCTCACTCTAGCCGCGTGCGGCACCGTTCAATTCTGCTGCTCACGTGGACTCCCACAACCACAGGTAGTAAGCGAGGCGCTCACGGTCGAGGTCGATGCCGTACGCGTCCAAGAAGGCCGCACAGTAGTTGCGTCCGAAGTTGTACTCGGTGCTCCAGATGGCCGGTGCCAGGTCCGCCCAACGATCGGCGACGCCCATCGTGCCCATGTCGACGTGCGCTGCCCAGGATCCGTCGTCGGCGATCAGAGTGTTCGGCATGCAGGCGTCGCCATGGCAGACGACGAGCCTGTCGATCGACGGAGGATCGACAGTCAACCCGCGATCGCCGACGCGGGCACGCACAGACCAATCGAACGGGCATTGCGCGACGGGGACTGCATCGTGAAAGGCCCGAAGACCGGTCGCCGCCGCACGGACCGCACGTGCCGGATCTGCGAACCAGCGATCTGCTACCGCGCTCTCCCACGGCAGGGCCTCGGTCACCATCCAGGAACCCGAACCGTCAGAACCGCGCTCGAGAACCTTCGGCACCGGGCTGTACCGAATCACCCACTTCAGGCGTCGTGCCTCCGCCTCCAGATCTATCGCGGTTTCGGCCGGCGTCCACTTGACGTACCGCTCTTCTCCGAGGCGAAACGTCAACCCGCCCAGCTCATTCGACCACACCGGCTCAATATCCTCGGAATTCGCCAACTCTCGCACCACGGTCGGGATGGGGACGTCGCCGTCGGGCACACTCAACGGTTCGTGACATTCGCCAGAGAATCGACGGGCGGCGACACCACCACGGGATCGCGACCCGACCACAGGTCCAGTACCGCCTTGGGGCGCGCCAGCAACTCTCGCGCGTAGTTACGCACCACCGCAAGGGTATTGCAGTCGATGCACTCCGCCGTCACTCCGTCGACGTCCAAATCCATGTCCTCACACAACGCCACGGCACGCGACACATGGAGGGGCTGGCTGATGATCAGCCCGCGTTCGACCCCAAAGGTTTCCTTCGCCCGTGCGCAGGTGTCGTAGGTGTCGATGCCGTGATCGTCGCCGATGATCACGCTGGGGTCGATTCCATGCTCGACCAAATAGTCGGTCATCGCTTGAATCTCGTTGCCGGATTTGCCGTCCGCGTCACCGGAGACCAGGATTGCCTTGATCTTCCCCGCCGCCATCAAAGCAATCGCAGCATCGAGACGTCCGGAGAGAAACCGCATCGGCTTGCCGTCGCGCACCTGCGCACCGAGGACGATGGCCACCGGCGCGTCCGGCGCATCATCGACGTCGTAGACCTTTCCCGCCGTCGCGTACGCCACCCAACCGGCTGATGCCAGAACGACGGCAACCAGGGCGGCGACCACCGCACAGAAGGCACGAACGATTCGTCCGGCCAATCCTCGGGGCTTCGATTCGGTACTCATGATCTCGTTTCGTCGGCGGGAAGAAACCTCAAGCTAACTCACGAATACGGCGTCCGAGCATCGCCGAGGCGCACCCATACCGATTTCCACAGTGAACCCTCAGAGCCCGCCCCTGCTCGATCGCGCAGTTCGCAGGCGGAGTACCGTTCGATCAGTGAATCCGCTGCTGACCTCTCGACGGTATGTCGACCTGCGTCTGCAAGCCAGCGCTACCTGTTGACGGTCCTCTAGACCGCATCCCCTCCGATCGGCCCATCGGCCGACGAGCACTTCTGTCGCCCATCCCTGGCGACACCTCTCCTTTTCGAAAGGCATATCCATGTCTGCGCCCAGCGCTACCCGAACGCGCCGTGTCCCTACCTGGGCAACCGCATTCGGTCCACAGATCGTCGCCGGCCTCGTCCTCGGAGTCGTCCTCGGACTCATCGCTCGATCGATGCCCGACGCCGCAGGCGGCGACCCGAACTGGTTGGTCGGCACCCTGTCGACCATCGGTTCGAGCTACGTCAAGCTCCTCACCGTGGCGGTCATTCCGTTGGTGTTCACGGCGATCGTCAGTTCCATCGCCAACCTGCGCGAAGTCACCAATGCTGCCCGCCTGGCCATTCAAACGCTGTGGTGGTTCGCCATCACGGCATTCATCGCCGTCATCATCGGCATCGTGATCGGGTTGGTCGCGCAGCCCGGCTCGCGTACCAGCGCGGGAGCGGATTCGGCGGGCGATCCGTCGAGTGTCGGGTCCTGGTGGTCGTTCCTCACCGGACTTGTACCGAACAACTTCCTCGCACTCGGCGCGAAAACCACTGTCGCCGAGAGCGGCACCGCAACCACATCGCTGAGTTTCAACATCTTGCAGTTGCTGGTCATCGCCGCTGCCATCGGTATCGCTGCACTCAAGGTGGGTAAGAAGGCCGAGCCGTTCCTCGCGTTCAACGCGTCGTTGTTGGCCATCGTGCAGAAGGTGCTGTGGTGGATCATTCGGCTGGCACCGATCGGTACCGCCGCACTCATCGGCAACGCGGTTGCGACCTACGGCTGGGACGCGATCGGTTCGCTCGGCGTGTTCACCGTATCGATCTACGTCGGTCTGGCCGTGGTGTTCTTCGTGGTGTATCCGGTGATCGTTCGCGCGCACGGACTTTCGGTGCGCAACTTCTACTCGGGAGTGTGGCCTGCCACCCAGCTGGGCTTCGTCTCGCGATCATCGATCGGGACCTTGCCGCTCACCGAGCGCGTCACCGAACGCAACCTCGGAGTTCCGCGCGAGTACGCATCGTTCGCAGTACCGCTCGGGGCGACGACCAAGATGGACGGTTGCGCGGCAATCTATCCCGCGATTGCGGCACTCTTCGTCGCTCAGTTCTACGGCATCGATCTCACCATCACCGATTACCTTCTGATCATCGTGGTGTCCGTGATCGGTTCCGCGGCAACGGCAGGAACCACGGGTGCAACGGTGATGCTCACACTCACACTGTCGACACTCGGATTGCCGCTCGCCGGTGTCGGCCTGCTGCTCGCGGTGGAGCCGATCGTCGACATGGGCCGCACCGCGGTCAACGTGACCGGTCAGGCATTGGTGCCGACCATCGTCGCCAAGCGCGAAGGAATCCTCGACCTCGAGCGCTACAACGCTCCGCGAAACGGTGACCCCTTCGTCGACGAGGAAGCCGAAGTGGAACTCGCTCGCTGACAGAGCAATTGAACCTGCGATTCCCGACGACCGAGCACCTGGGTCGTCGGGATTCGTCGTCTATCGCGGTGGTGACAACGCTTCGACGGTGGCCGCAGTGTCTGCGTCCGCCGCCTCGACACTCGCGAAATAGTGTTGAAAGAATTCCCGCATCGTCTTGATGATCTCGATCTGCTGCTTGATCGCGAAACGCGCGGAGCCTTCCTCGCCGACAGCAAGACGATGAAACTTCGCCCCCAGCATCTGTGCTGACGGCAAGTCGCCGAATGCTTCGGGCCTCGACAAGTTTGTGGTCATTTCGAGCATCCTCGACAAGTCGCGCAGGTAGCTTTCGCATGCGCTATCACACTGTTGAGCAATCTCCGGCTCTACGTGCAACTCTCCTTCTGCGGCTTGATCTCGCAGCGTTTGCCAATGGATCAAGTTGTTGGCGAGCCTGGCCGATTCGACACTCATTTCGCGCAGTCCTTCACATCGGTAGGTATTTCTCTAGGTCACCGGCGTGTTTGGCGACCTCTGCACACGGGTCACCCAAGGTGTCTTCCGAGCCAATGGTGTCGACCACGAAAATGATCACATTTCCCCCCACGTCGACCACGATGTCGCATCCCGTCGGCGGATTTCCTTGGTAGTCAGCGTTGTACCTCACCGCGTCGCGCGAGCCGACCTGCACCGGTAACTGTCGTTGATTCTGCGGGCTCCGCAAGTATTCGTCGATCGAGTTGATGGACGACATGACGGACAGGTAGTACCAGGGCTTGGTCCCGGAGGCGTCCCAGGTGCAGTTCTTCCATCCGGGGTACGTCGTGATTCCCGCGAAGTCCGGTCGCTCGGTGCTGACGTCCAACCCACTGGCAGTCACTGCAGACTTGGGAATGGTGCAGGGATCGAATGGCTCCGGACCGGCCGCTACTGTCGTCGATTCCGTCGAGGCGTCCCCTCTCGCAACCGGGCTTCCCTGCGTCGAGCCCCCACAACCCGTCAGCACCAGCGCCGAAGCACAGACCGCCGCGAACCGACGCCCACCCACTACCCGCATTCGTTCAACCTCTCGACACAGACGTCACTGAACGGTTGGACGCGACGCGGGCGCGATCGGTTCCCTCAGGCAGGCTGCGAGGCTCGCATTTCCCGAGTCGCCTTCGAGGTGAGGCTCCTACGTTCTGCCGCCCACACCCACAGGGCCAGCGAGATGAGCGCGATCACCTCGGCGACGACGAGCACCCGCTCCACGTAGCCGAGTGTGACAACGCGATACCAAGGCCGCGAGCCGGTTGCTCCCACAACCAATGCGTAGACAATGGGCATCAACGTAACGACGGACAAGGCACTGAGTCCCATGGTCACGCGGGCGCGCACTGCCCACACGGTGTCACGAAGCCAGGGCCGCGAGAACGCAAAGACTGCGACCGGGATGCTGACGAACGCCACGGCGGCCCCCAACCGATGGATCGTCCCGCCGAGGCTCAGCGAGGCGTCGTTCGACCAATCCTGTTTCGGCACAGCGACGACGGCAACAAGTCCCAACGTCCACAGTGTGAGGAAGATCGAGGCTGTTGCACCAGGCCGAGTGAGGCGATGCCGAATCGCGGACACGAGGGTGAGCGCCGAACCGAGAGCGAGCAGTACGACGCCGATCGAGAACACCCACTGCTGCGCGCCGAGGCCGTATTCGCTGATCGTCCGGCGCAGATGGGAGGGCGTCTGCCATGCAGTGTGGATATCGAGAACCAGCACCACGAGTGCGCCCAACACGATCGTCAGTGCGCCGATCATGGCCGGTCGAATCTCCACGTCGCTCTCCTCCGGGGCGGCACGGTCGGCTGCCCACGCTCCATGGTGCCTGAACGATCGTCCTTGCTCGGTGACGTCCCCAGGACACCGGCAGTCAGAGGTCTGCAAAACCTATTCTCTCGACGGGTCCAGCAGATGCTCGCAGAGGAAGCGAGTCGACAGCAACGACCAATGCTCGGCGTTACCCATCGCACAATGGTCGTCGTCGGCATAGAGCACCAGCTGCGCGTTCGGTGCAGCGACTGCCAGGTCGATCGAGTCGCGGGTACTGGCGAGCGTGTCCTGGGCCCCGTTGATCACCAACAGTGGGATGCCGATGTCTCGATAGAGTTGCCGCAGAGAGAGTTTCGACACCTTGCGTAGCAGGCCGGCAGTACTGGTGGCACCAAGTGTCCGGCTCAGAGTCGACAGCATCACCTCCGGCATGCCGATCGAATTGACCACGCCGAAACTGCGGTGCGTGAGCGGCCCATTGGACACCGCCGCTCTCAGACGAGGGTCCACAGCGGCCATGCGCGCAGCCCAGTAGCCGCCGAAACTGAAACCCATGATGCCGAGCCGCTCGGCGTCGATGCGCTCATCGGCAGCGAGAAAATCGATCACCGAGCGGTACACGTTCTCGGCCGCCGCTGTCAGGGGGTCGCTGTACGAATATGTACCGGGCATCTCCATGACGAAGGTGGCGAGACCGGCCTCGCGCCGAGCCAGGAGAGGAAAGAGAGTCTCGGCAATGGTGCCTTCCAAGCCGTTCGTGACCAGAACCGTCGGCATGTTCGTCGCACCAGTCGGCAACGCGAGAACGCCGTGCACCCGATCGGAGGTGCCGGGCAGGTCGATGTCGAGCACTTCGACCTCGTACCCCATCGTCGGTGCCATGGCTAGCAACAACGTTTCCGACAAGCGCGTCGAGCGACGATAAGCACGCTGGCGTTGTGGGCTACCACCGGGCCACGCGGCAACGAAGTCGTACACCACTGCTTTGATCAAACCGTCCATCGCCACAACCGCGTCGGTTGCTTCGGGATGCGCTGCGACGAACCGTGCCGGTTCCTCCGGATCTGCCACAGTGCCACGATCGGCAAGAATCGTCGCCGCTGGTGCCAATGCCTCGCCCAGAGCCGTCAGCACCGAGGGGTCGGGGGCGTCGAGCAGCCGGGAACTCTCGGGGGCGCCCAATCGGAACAAGGCCTCGTCTGCGCGCGCGAGGTGTCGGTCGGCGAATGTCGACCAGTAGGGAGCCCACCGGTCATCGTCGAACGAACGGCATTCCGACAACTGACTCCGGAATACCGCATCTGGGATTCCGCCGAGATGCGTGAAACGGTCGACGAACAGCCGCGGCAGAAACGGCGCGACACCTCGCCTGTGCGCGGCACTTTCGGTGCTGTGGGTCAGCGCTCTCACGCTGACCGCTATACGCCGTCCCCAATCCGTCAACGATGTCACCGGCTACTCCCCCGCCCTCCAACGCAGAAAGTTCTGCTTTAAGGCACGGTAGGCGGCTCGAACACCTAACGCAAGGAATACTGCAATAGCATTCATGAATGGATGACGACACCGCGCACGTTGCACCACGCCGACGGCCCGGGGGGAGGACGGCTCTCGTCAGAGCCGCGGTACACCAGGCCGTACTGGACGCCGTGATCGAGGGCGGCGTCGACAAGGTCGGAATACCGGACATCGCTCGCCGCGCTGGCGTACGCGACAGCACTGTCTACCGACGGTGGACTACTCGAGAAAATCTTGTAGTGGACGCGATGCTCGCCGCCAGCGAGCACACCCTCCCGCGGCCCGATACCGGTTCGCTGCGCGGGGATCTGACGGCACTTGCCACCACTCTGAGCGCGTATCTGGACTCACCCCTGGGCCACGGCCTGGTTCGAGCGCTCGCCTTCGTCACCGACTCCCCCGAGATCGAACAAGCACGGAATACATTCTGGCAGAAGCGTTTCGAGGCAAACCAAGGAATGGTCAGGCAGGCAATCGCACGTGGTGAGATCCCCGCCGGTGCCGACGCACATGCCCGCACCGCGATAGAGCTACTCATCGCTCCTATCCACTTTCGCCATCTCCTCACCCGCCTTCCGTGTGACGCGGAATTCATCGACACCGTGGTCTCGGCTGCGATCGGTTCACTACGGCGTACGCCGACGACCGACGCCGAACACTCTTGACGAGACCCGAACCCAGGAATAACCTACAACCAAATGGTTGTAGATGAGATGAATGACGCCGAGGTCGATCGCCTGTTCCAGGCCTTCGCCGACAAGACGCGGCGCGACATCGTCGCGAAGGTCACTGTCGGCGAACAGTCGGTATCGGAGTTGGCGGCTCACTACGCCATGAGTTTTGCCGCTGTACAGAAGCACGTAGCGGTGCTCGAACGCGCCGCACTGATCACCAAACACAAGCGTGGCAGGGAGCAGATCGTGCGAGTTCGACTGGAGACCATCGCACACGCTCGCGCATTGCTCGACACCTACGAGGAGATCTGGCGACAACGCGTCGCCCGGATCGACGAACTACTTTCCCACGACGAGAAAGGCTGAATCCGTGCCGTTCATCAGCTCACACAAGGATGCAGAGACGTTGACCATGACGATAGTCGCCGAGTTCGACGCGAAAGTCGAACGCGTCTGGCAGATCTGGGAGGACCCGCGCCAACTCGAGCGTTGGTGGGGACCACCGACGTGGCCCGCGACCTTCGAGAGCCACGACTTCGTGCCGGGCGGAAAAGCGTCGTACTACATGACCGGACCCGAGGGCGAAAAGGCCGCCGGCTGGTGGCTTTTCACCGAGATCTCCGCGCCGACCACTCTGTCCTTCGACGACGGTTTCGCCGACGACACCGGCAATCCGTCGTCGACGATGCCCGTCACCCACGCCACGGCGACCCTCGAAAACGTCGACGGCAGAACGCGTATGACCATCCGGTCGCGATTCGACTCCCTGCAGCAACTCGAGGAACTCGTCGAAATGGGTATGGACGAGGGCATGGCGTCGGCAATCGGTCAGATCGACGCAATCCTCACCGACTGATCGTTGTGAGCGGAAATTCGGTCTCCACTACGAACTTTCGTGCACGTGCGGCGAAGCCGCTCTACTCCGGAACCGAGCTGACGGTGAACGGCTCGACGGGCTCTCCCCCGCGCTTGTCGAACTGACTGTTCACCACGTACAGCCGATCGTCCATGGCTGCAACGGTTGTCGGGTAGGCGAACGACGGGTCGGTGATCTCACCGGTGACCGCGCCAGTTCTGCCGTCGTCGTCGAGGTCGACCTTTGCGATGAGACCGTCTCTGTTGCGAACGACGTACAGGGTGTCGTCATCCATCTCGAGCCCGTCGCCGTTCATCAGCGTCGCACCGCCGAGGTCCACCTGCGTGACCTCTTTGCTCGTCTTGTCGATGCGGTACAGGTTGCCGGTGCTCGATTGCACGACGATCAACGCAGACTCGTCGTCGTTCTCGACGATGCCGTTGGCGTTGAACCCCTCCCCGTACGCGAACGGAGTGCCGTCGAAGCTCACGAACGTTTCCAACGGGCCGTCCTGCGTTCCAGCGGTCATCTGCTCGGCGGGAATGCGATACAACGCCGGGCTGCGCGAGTCCGTCACATAGGCATCGCCGTTGTCGGCAATGGCGACGTCGTTGAGGAATGTCGCGTCGGTGCCGAGGCCGTTGGTGAACGTGGCAACCAAGTCGCCGGAGTCGGCGTCGTACACCCACACCTTTCCGGTGGCCCCACCGGCGATCACCAGGTAGTCGGCGCGATCGTCGTCATCGGTCACATCGATGCCCGCAGCACCGGTGCGTCCGTCCGCGCCACCGGGCAGAAACACCGAGACATCCGGGGAGCCGACGGTCCCGCGGAACACCGCTCCGTCGGAGGTAGACGTCACGTAGAACGTG
The DNA here is from genome assembly GCF_002258315.1 of Rhodococcus sp. 06-462-5. Classification (GTDB taxonomy): domain Bacteria; phylum Actinomycetota; class Actinomycetes; order Mycobacteriales; family Mycobacteriaceae; genus Rhodococcoides. Next base: position 48,878 of record NZ_NOYD01000015.1, read on the forward strand.
TCGTCGGCGGCAGTGATGCCCTCGGGGAACACGCCGCTACCCGGCAGGTCGTAGACGGTCGCAGAGCTCGGGTTCGAGCTCGATGACACCGACGCCGACGCCGACGAGGAATTGCTGGGGGTGCTCGGTGCCGGCTCGGCCGAATCCGAGGACCCGCAGGCACTCAGCAGGAGTGTGGCAACGGCAACAGCGGGGACTATTCGGGAGACTCGGTTCACACCATCGAGTGTTCCATATGTCTCAATTTTCGGGCATTTCTCCTGGTGAGCAGATTTTCCTGGCGTCGGTTTCGTACAGTCGTTGCCATGAGTGCCCTTTCCTCCCTTGCCGCAGCCGACAGCGACCTCGGAGGGATTGCCGGCTGGGCAGTGAGTCTGATGGAAGCCATCGGCGGCCCAGGTGCAGGAATCGCCGTCGCCGCGGAGAACTTCTTCCCACCCCTTCCCAGCGAGATCATCCTTCCTCTCGCCGGGTTCACCGCGTCGCAGGGCGGCATGACGCTGCTGAGTGCGTTGTTCTGGACGACGGCAGGCTCGGTGATCGGCGCACTCGTCCTGTACTGGCTCGGCGTCAAACTCGGCCGCGATCGGATGTATGCCATCGTCGACCGAATGCCGTTCGTCGGGACGGAGGACCTGACCAAGGCCGAGGACTGGTTCACTCGCCACGGCCGATCGGCAGTGTTCTTCGGCCGCATGATCCCGGTCGTCCGTTCGGGCATATCCATCCCGGCCGGCGTGTCCCGGATGCCGATTCTGCAATTCATCCTCTACACCACTCTCGGCAGCCTGATCTGGAACTCGATCTTCGTACTCGCCGGCTACTTCCTCGGCGAGAACTGGCATTACGTGGAGAACTACGCCTCGGTGTTCCAGTACGTCGTCATCGGCGTCGTTGTGGCGTTGATCGTCTGGTTCGTGCTGAAGAAGATGAAGTCCCGACGCGTCGAGGTGCAATAGCCGCTCACAGATCGTCGATGTCGATGAACCCGTCCTGCAGCGCACGCACCAGCAACGTCGCCTTGGTCGGTGCAGTTCGCCCCACCGCCGTGTATTTCGCTCTGATACGAGTCAGATGTGTATTGACGGTTCCCATCGACAGATAGAGCGAGCGCGACGCCTCCGCTTTGGAATCCGAGATGAGCCAGGCCGTGAGTACTTCGATTTCACGAGCGCTGAGCCGGGGGTCGGGTGCGTCGCCGACGCGAATGTCGAGCACAGTCATGGAGATCCTCGATTTTCTGGCACCACCGCTGTCCCGGTGGCGCTGACACGGCCAATGACACCGCAACCGCCCCTCTGGGTCACTCCGAGGAATGACCCAGGTCGCTCTCATCTGAGAGTGAACACTGTCACCTGCGCCGACGCACTCGACCCCACCTCGGTAAAGTCCGCCTCTATGACCGAGCTCGACGCGACCGCCGCCCATTTCATCGAGGCGGGTGTCACATTGTTGATCGCGCATCCGCAGAAGATTCTCGAACGCGGATTGCGTATCGAGGACGTCGTCCACGAGGCCGACTCGTCGACGGCGACGTTCTTCCGCAAGTTCAACACTAAATCCGACTTCCTCACCACCGTCGTCGAACATTTGTCCCGTACTCCTCCACCGGTCGACATCCACGACATCGTTCGCGCGCAGATGACGAACAGCGGCGCGTCGATTCGCGCATCGGTGTCGGCGCTCGTCGCGGACCACTTCCCGGCAATCGTCGACCGGAAGAGCACCACCGCGTCTCTTCTCGACCATGTTTTCCGCGGACCCGCTTCCGCGGCACTCGCCGCTGAGTACCGCCTGCGAGACGACGCCGTGCTCGACGCATTCGAGGTTCTGTTCGCTCCCGACGGTGGAGCCTTTCGCCGTCCCTTCACGGCCCGATCGTTCGCCGTAACGGTCAATGCCGTCGTGGACGGCTTTCGCATCCGCAGTCAGGTCGACGCCGCTTCCGTATCGGCCGATGTGTTGTCCGATGCGCTGCTTGCCTTCCTCGGGGCCGTCGTCGACACGTCGGGACGTCATCAGCACCTCGACGACGTCGTGGGGGAAGTCGGTGTGCCGGTCGAGGAACGGCCGCTGCCCCGCGATCCGCGTGCTGCGATCGTCACCGCTGCACGCGACGAGTTCGGAAAGCGTGGCTATTTCATGACGCGGATGGACGATGTCGCCGATATCGCAGGAGTGCCGAGGGCGGCTTGCAAGACACTGTTTCCAACCAAGCCGTCCGTCATCGTTGCAGCACTGCAGAGCCGGGTCGATCGCCTTCGCGAGTCGGTGGCCGACGACCAGCTGCTGGGCCTCGACGAGCTGACGATCCTGCAGAATCACATGCTGCGGTGCGCGCAACTCGCCGCCGACGAACTCGAATTCATGGACGCGCTCCTCGTCGCCGTGGCACACGACACCTACGGCGAGCCGGAGGGACTGATCTCGATCAAGGAGAAGCTCAACCTCCCGGCGATCATCGCACCGGTCATCGCACAGGGGCAGGACACCGGCATCTTCCGAAAGATCTCGAGCCCAGTCGATCTCGCTGCAGGCATCACCAACACTCTGCTGATGCGCTGTTTCACCCGTCGACAGAACAGCCCACAGGACAACGCGACGTTCGTCGGTGAACTTCTCCTCGACGGACTCAGTACGCACTGAGCATCGACCGGCCGTGTGTCATCGAACCCGAAACTGGCGAAGCTGCAACCACTCCCCTGAGTCAGTCTTCCGGCACGCGGTACCGGCCACCTTTGACGACGAACACCACGTATCCCAGGATAGCCAGCAGGTAGAGCGCCGTCGGCACCGCGAGAACCCAGACGCTGACCGAGTCGCCTGTCGTTGCACCCGCAACGCCGGTGATCCAGGCGAAGAGCAAAGCCGTTGCCGCGCCGATCCACTCGAGGTCCTCGGCCATCTTCCGGTTCAGCTCAGGTCGATTCTCGGCGGCAGTCCAGTACTCGTGCATCGTCCGGCTCGGCAGATTCACCATGGATGCCGGAACCTTGGGGAACCACCACCCGATGCTCGCGAACAACCCGATCATCGCGAATCCGATGCCGCCCATCGTGAGCAGGAAGGACAGCTTCGACTCCGTGCGATCGACCTGACCGGACCCGTCGAAGTGCGCGGGCACTTGATCCCCCGCAGTGACGGCGACCCAGATCAGGGCGCCGATGAACGCCAGAGTTGACAGCAGTAGGGCCGCACGCGAAAGCTTCATCGACGTCCACATTAGCGCCGGAGGCATCGATGCCCAACAACGAGTTCGGGGACTTCCAGACCCCGATCGAGTTGGCACGCGCGTTGGTGAACACCCTGCCTCGACGGCAGTGGACTCGCGTCCTCGAACCCACGTGCGGTGTCGGGAACTTCCTGTCGGTCATCGGCGAGAGCCACCCCGATGCAGAACGCGTCGGAATCGAAGTGCAGCCCGAGTACGCCGCGGCCGCATCGACATTCGGTAGGGTGATCACCGCGTCGATTTTCGATTTCGACCTGGCTCGCGACATCGCATGGACGTCGGGGCCGGGCCCGACCCTCGTCGTCGGCAACCCACCGTGGGTGACCAATTCACAGCTGTCGGTTCTGGGGTCCAGCAACAGACCGGCTCGTGCGAACACCGAGCACGCGCGTGGAATCGATGCGATCACCGGAAGCTCCAATTTCGATGTTGCGGAGTTCATTTGGATCAAGTTGCTCGCCGAGTTCGCAGATCACCCGGTCACCGTTGCGATGATCTGCAAGACCCAGGTGGCCCGAAACGTTCTGTTGCACTGCGCTCGGCACGGCCTTCCGATCACCGGTTCGAGTCTGCGACCCATCGACGCCAAGAAGTGGTTCGACGCCGGAGTCGATGCCTGCTGGTTCGTGGTCGAGCTCGGAACCGGTGCAACCGACCACACCGCGCAGATGTATTCGAGCATCGACGCACTGCACCCCAGCAGCAGGATCGGAGTGGTCGACGGACAACTCGTCGCAGATGTCGACGCATACGAACGAAGCAAGCAGTTCGATGGCATCAGTCCACTGATGTGGCGTCAGGGCATCAAGCACGACGCGTCTGCCGTCATGGAACTGGCCGAGAACGACGGCCCGCGAACCAAACTCGGCGTACCAGTGGACGTCGAGAGCGACTTCCTGTTCCCACTCTTCAAATGCACCGACGTCTATCGCGACAAACTCAGCGAGGTGTCGCGGTGGATGATCGTGCCGCAATCGCACACCGGTGACGACACCGCGCAGTTAGCCGGCAGCGCGCCGAAGCTGTGGAAGTACCTGACCGACAACGCAGCAGCTCTCGACGGCCGGAAGTCGTCGATCTACCGAAGTCGCGCCCGGTTCTGCATCTTCGGGGTCGGGCCGTACACGTTCGCTCCGTACAAGATCGCGATCTCCGGATTCCACAAGGTCCCGCAGTTCAGGATGGTCGGCCCCTACGACGGAAGACCTGCGGTGTTCGACGACGCCACCTACCTCCTACCGTTCGAGGACCCAGCGTCATGCGCCGTCGCCCATGCGCTGCTGACCGGCCAGGAGGCCACGGTTCTCATTGCTGCACTGGCATTCTGGGACAGCAAACGACCGGTGACCAAGAAGCTGTTGCAACGCATCGACCTGAGCGCCATCGCACGTGCGACCGACCGGCGCACACTGCGGGACCGGGCGCGAGCTGTGCACCGGGACAGCAGTTCGATCGATCAGGCGATCGACAACGTCACAAATCCGACTTGATCGTCTCGGCCAGTCGTTCGAGGAATTCGTCGTTGCGTTTGTAGTGCACCCAGGGGCCGATCTTGGTGCTCGTCACCAGCTGTGCGCGCTGCAGCACGGCCATGTACTGCGAGGCGGTGGACTGGGAGACGCCCGCCCGCGATTGAATGTGCTTGAGGCACACCCCCACGTCCTCGGCGGGCTCGAGCTGGGGCGGAAAATCGCCGGGATCCTTGAGCCACCGCATGATCGCCAGTCGCGCGGGATTGCTCAGTGCACCGAACACCGCTGCGAGCTCTGCGGGGTCCAGTTCGTCAGCCACCCTCGAAGCATACTCCGATATCGCAATATCCCGATATATGGTCTACTGATCACATCGCAATATCGCGATATCCAGATAGGGGTAGGTCATGTCACGCGTAGCAGTAGTAGTGGGAGCCAACGGAGTGATCGGCGGCAACTTGGTCGATCACCTGCAGCGAACAGGTGACTGGGACATCATCGGGCTCTCACGCCGCGGCGGTACCGACGACGGACGGGTCCGGCACATCGCGGTGGACCTGCTCGACGCAGACGAGACTCACCGCCGACTGGCGGAGCTGACCGACGTCACACACATCTTCTACGCCGCCTACCAGGAGAGACCGAGCTGGGCCGAACTCGTCGCCCCCAATCTCGCAATGCTCGTCAACGTGGTCACGGCCATCGAGGGCAGTTCACCGGACCTCGAACACGTGAGTCTGATGCAGGGATACAAGGTGTACGGCGCACACCTGGGGCCCTTCAAAACCCCGGCGCGAGAATCCGATCCGCCCCACATGCCGCCCGAGTTCAACGTCGATCAGCAACAGTTTCTCGAGGCGCGGCAGGTCGGCAAGCGGTGGACCTGGTCGGCCATCCGGCCGTCGGTGGTGTGCGGTGTCGCGCTGGGGAATCCGATGAACCTGGCCACCGTCATCGCTGTGTACGCCACGATGTGCGCGAAACTGGGCGTCCCCATGCGGTTTCCGGGCAAGCCCGGTGCCTTCGGCGCGCTGCTCGAGATGACGGATGCGTCGTTGCTCGCCGAGGCGACAGTATGGGCGGCCACCACGCCGACCTGCGCCAATCAGGCGTTCAACATCACCAACGGCGACCTGTTTCGCTGGAGCGAGATGTGGCCGCGCATTGCGGGCCTGTTCGACCTCGACACCGCAACTCCGCTACCGATGTCGTTGGCCGAGGTCATGGCAGACAAGGAGATGTTGTGGGATTCCATCGTCGCCGAGCACGAGCTGCAGACGATTCCGTACTCCGCCGTGTCGTCCTGGGCATTCGGCGATTTCGTGTTCTCCTGGGATTACGACGTCATCGCCGACGGTTCCAAGGCCCGTCGCATGGGATTTCACCGCTTCGTCGACACCGAGGCCATGTTCGCCGGGATCTTCGCCGAGCTGCGCAGCCGGCGAATCATTCCGTGAGGAGCCACCCTGCGTGCCGTGCCGGTGAGCCGGATAGTTTGAATCGGCACCAGCGCCGATCGAGACCTATGGGAGAACAATGCATCCGTTCGACACAGCAGTGGCACTCGAGACCGTCGCCGACGGCACGTACCGCGGTAGGACGTCGGCACCCTACAACAACATGGTCGGCCCGTTCGGCGGCCTCACCGCCGCAACATTCGTCCGTGCCATCGAGCTGCATCCGGAATGCCTGGGTTCACCGGTCTCACTGACGGTGAACTTCGCCGGCCCCGTCGCCGAGGGTGAGTTCGATATCTCGGCGCGTGCCACACGCACCAACCGAAGCAATCAACACTGGTATCTCGAACTGACTCAGGGTGGCGAAGTCGCCACCACCGCAACAGCAGTGTTCGGCACGAGACGCGAGACGTGGGACACAATCGAGGCGACGGCACCGACCGTTCCCTCCCCCGCCGACACTCCTAGAGGCGACTTTCCCGACGCGATCGCCTGGGCACAGAACTACGAGATGCGTTTCGTGGCAGGCGCTCTGAGCGACGAGGAATCCGCGGACTCGACCGAAACCCTGTGGATTCGAGACACGCCACTGCGTCCGTTGGACTTTCCGGCGCTGACGTCACTCAGCGATGTGTTCTATCCCAGGATCTTTCAGCGTCTCGGTCGCTACGTTCCGGCGGGCACCATTTCGCTGACGACCCACTTCTTCGCGACGCCCGAGGATCTCGTCAGTCACTCCGACGGGTACATCCTCGGCACTGCGCGAGCGCGCCGCTTCCACCGGGGCTACTTCGACCAGACGGCCGAACTGTGGACCGAGGGCGGAACATTGCTGGCGACGAGTCACCAGGTGGTCTATTACAAGGCCTGACCGACCGTCTGTTCCAGAACGCGCCGTACGGCTCCGCGAGCTCCGCTGTCCTGAAGCGAGCGCTTTGCCCTCTGATACGCGCCGCGCAGCCGAGGACTGGTCGAGAGGTCACCGAACACAGCAGGATTCGCGAGGAAGGCACCGGGGTTGTCGTGGTCTTCCCAGGACAACCGCTGCAGATGTTCGGCATCCGCGTCGAGCATCGGCACGTCTCCGCGCTCGTAGACACCGCACCACGCGGCGAGTATCAACGCACAGTGGTCGACGCATAGATCCTGGGCCAGCAGGTCGCGGATCACCGGCAGTACGAACTTCGGAATGCGGGCGGACGCGTCGACGATCTGCCGTTCGAGCGTGTCACGGACGGCAAGGCTGGAAAAGCGTTGCAGCAGTTGGTCGATGTAGGCCTCGACGTCGATTCCCGGAACCGGGGCGAGCGTCGGTGCCGCCTCGTTCCGCATGTACGACGCAACGAATTCGTACAGGTCGGGGCTGGCCATCACCTCGTGCACGTGGGTGTACTCGGCGAGTATGCCGAGGTAGCTCATAGCCTGATGGGACCCGTTGAGCAGCCGCAGCTTCATGTGTTCGTACGGCGCGACGTCGGCGACGAGTTGCACTCCGACCTCCCCGAAGGGCGGTCGCCCGAACGAGAAGGTGTCTTCGACCACCCACTGCGAGAACGATTCCGACCGCACCGGCCAGCCATCGTCGATTCCGAAGTCCCTGCGCACGTCGTCGATGACGGCGGTCGTCGTAGCGGGGGTGATGCGGTCGACCATCGAGTTGGGAAACGCGACCGTGGTATCGATCCAGTCGGCGAGATCGGCGTCGTGATGGCGAGCGAACGAGGTCAATGCCGTTCGGGTGACCGTTCCGTTGTGGACGATGTTGTCGCACGACATCACAGTGAAGGGCGGGATCCCGTGGCGTCTGCGGGTGGCGAGGGCGGCGGTCAGGAAGCCGAAGACACTCGACGGTACCGTGATATCCCGAAGATCCTGCAGCACTGCGGGATCGGTGGGCTCGAATTCGCCCGTGACGTCGTCGACGCCGTATCCGGACTCGGTGATCGTCAAGGACACGATCATCGTGGACGGTGAGCTGAGAACATCGAGTACGCCCTGCGGGTCGTCGGGCGCAAAGACGAAATCCGCCACGGAACCGATCACCCGGGCGTCGCGCCGACCGTCGGGATCCACCGTGACGAGGGTGTAGAGGTGGTCCTGCGAGTCGAGGACGTCGCCGATCTTCTTGTCTCCCGGCTTGACTCCGACGCCGCACAACGCCCAGTCGAGGTGGCCGGCCGCGAGAAGACGATCGAAGTAGACCGCCTGGTGAGCGCGATGAAATGCGCCGACACCGAAATGCACCACACCGCAGTGCAGTTCGTCCAAGTCGTAGTCCGGCTTCGCGACGGTCGCGGGTAGGTTTTCCAACGTCGCGCGGCGAAGCTCGGTCATGACAGGTTCCTCGGGTCGGACGATTCGGACGGGATTGGTGAGCGGTGGCGCTCCCGGGCATGTGCTGCCACCAGGAGCACCACCGCAGTTCGAGGTGCTACAGGTCAGCAGGACGACTTGTAGACGTACTGCGCACCGTCGCCGTCGATGTTGTCGGCGGTGATGACGTGGAAGCCGGTGGAGATTTCGGAGGTGACCGGCTTGTTGTCGATCGCGGCCATGGCCTGCTCGACGCCGTCGGTGCCGATCGTGTCGGGCTGCTGGGCGATCAGTGCCTGCACGGTTCCTTCACGCAGCTGCTTGACCTGTGCGGGACCGGCATCGAATCCGACGATCTTGACCTGGTTCTGCTTACCTGCCTGCCGGACGCCCGTCGCGGTGCCCTCGGCTGCGAACGTGTTGGCCGCGAAGATGCCGACGATATCGGGGTCCTTGGCCAGGGCGGCCGAGACCAGACGGGCAGCTTCGGCCGGGTCGTTGTGGCTGTACTGCACTCCGAGGTAGTCGAATGCCGAGTTGGCTCCGACGGCCTCTTCGAAGCCTTCGACACGCGCATCGGCGGTGGAGATACCGGGGTCGGTGGAGATGACCAGAACCTTGCCGCCGGAGGGGTTGAGCTCTTCGATGGCGTTGAATGCTTCCGCTCCGCCGCCCTTGTTGTCCGAGGAAATCGAGGACACCGCGATGGACGGATCTTCCAGGGTGGTGTCGACGAGGACGACCTTGATGCCTGCGTTCGCTGCAGCAGCCAACGGTGCCTGCATCGCCGCGACGTCGGTGGGTGCGATCAGGATGGCCGACGGTCGCGATGCGACGACGGAATCGACGATCGGCTTCTGCAGCGTGGGATCGAACTTGACCGGGCCCTGGGTGTCGACGGTGACGCCGGCAGCTTCGGCCGCAGCTTCGATTCCACACTGCATGCTGATGTAGAACTCGTCGCCGCTGACGCCTTGGATGAAGGCGATCTTGCCGCTGCCGTCACCGCTTCCGGAGTCGGACGAGCAACCCGCCAGGAACATGGCGGAGACCGAAGCGACACTCAGTGCAACGACGGCGGTGCGTGATGTGATCATGGTCGACTTTCTTGTATGGGGTTGAAGGACAGAAAGATCGGGTGGAGAAGTACTAGGGGCTTCGGGACCAGAGTTTCTTGAGCGAGCTGGGCGATTGACCTCGGCTCGCCGCGTCGCGACGACGCTGATCGAAGTACACGGCGGCGATCAGGACAGCACCGACGGCTACCTGCTGCCAGAACGGCTGAACGCCGACGATGACGAATCCGTTCTGCAGCACGGCGGGAATGAAGAGTCCGACGACGGTGCCGAACATCGTGCCGATGCCGCCGAAGAGGCTCGTTCCGCCGATGACAACGGCCGCAATGACATTGAGGTTGGTCTGCGACTGACCCGCGATGGCGGTGGTTCCGTACTGCGAGAGCGACAGAATGCCTGCGAGTCCGGCGAGGGTGCCCGAGAGTGCGTAGATCTTGACCAGGTGCATGTCCACCTTGATGCCGACTCGACGAGCGGACTGTTCCTTCGAGCCGACGGCGAACGTGTAGAGACCGAACTTGGTGCGATGCAGCACGATTCCGAAGATCACCACGAGCACCAGTGCGATGCTCGAAATCAGGGGAATGGTGGTGGACGGTAGATTTCCGTAACCGATCGTGTCGACCAGTACCGGTGGCACGTCTCGGATGTCGACGCCGCCGGTGATGACCTGCGAGAGCCCGAGAGCGCCGCCCAGAGTACCGAGCGTGACGATCAGTGGGGGCACATTGGCCTTGCCGATCAGGAATCCGTTGAGCAATCCCCAGCACAGGCCGCATCCCAGGGCTACCACGATTCCGATCGCAGCGACTCCCCATCCGTCGCCACCGACGGCCGCCATGGTCTTGGCCGAGACCACACCGGAGAAGACGAGAACCGATCCGACAGACAGATCGATGCCGCTGGTGACGATCACGAACGTCATACCGATTCCGAGGACGGCCAAGATGGAGACGTTCTGGATGATCTGCCGAATGTTGCCCCACTCCGGAAAACTCCCGGGGGCCATGATCGAGAAGACGATGCAAATGGCCGCCAACACCAGGACGATCTGGAAGACCTGGACGCGAGCGAGGTTACGGACCGATTCGACGAGGTCGAACGTGTGCTTCGACGGCTTCTCGCTCGGCGGCAACGGTTCGATGGATGGGGTGATGATCTGATTGCTCATCGTGTGGCTCCGGTGGTTGCGCCGGTCATCGCACCGACGAGTTCTTCCATGGTCGTGTTCTTGGCGTCGAGAGTGGCGACGCGTCTACCCATCCGCAGCACTTGCACGCGGTCCGCGACCTCGATGACGTGTGGCATCGAGTGACTGATGAAGACCACTGCCACTCCCCGGTCTGCCACCCGGCGAATGGTGTCGAGCACGTTGCGGGTCTGCACCACGCCGAGCGCAGCGGTCGGTTCGTCGAGGAACACCACGCCCTTGGCCCAGGCGACGGCACGTGCGATGGCGATGGCCTGCTGCTGTCCACCGGACATCGAGCCGACCGGAACGGTCAGGCTGCGAACGGTGGCTCCCAGTTCGTCGAGAGCGGCCTGTGATTGCTTGCGCATCGTGGACACGTCGAGGAAACCGAGTCGGCCGAGCGGGCCTTTGGCAGGCAACTCCCGGCCGAGGAACATGTTCTGCTGAGCATTGAGGTGCGGGGCGAGCGCGAGATCCTGAAACACCGTCTCGATGCCGAGTTCTGCTGCCACCGTGGGGCTGTCGAGATCGACGGCGGTGCCGTCGAACAGGATCTCTCCGGTGTCGACGGCGAGGCTTCCCGAGAGCGCCTTGACCAACGTCGACTTGCCGGCACCGTTGTCGCCGATGAGGGCGACGACTTCACCGGGGTAGATGTCGAAATCTGCGTCGTCGAGGGCACGAACGTTCCCGAAGCTCCTCGACAGTCCCCTCGCTTCGAGGATCGGTGTCGCAACAGGTGCAACGCTGGCCATGGATACTCCTAGGTCGGATCGAAAGCCTTCAGGTGGGGGATGGACACCCTCACCGACGCCGTGCAGCACGGTCGGTGAACGTGATCTGCGAGGCAGGTCGAGCTCCCTGCGGGGCTCGTTGTGTAAACGAGTGTGACCCACGCAACCCGCGTTGTCACGTGTTTCGTGAAAATTCATGTCACCGGTGACATGACACAAACGCTGCACACGTGTCGCGCCGCAGTGTCGAGCCACTATCGGACCGGCCGGTACCGTCTCTGAACTGCAGCTATTCGCGATCTGGTTCATTTTCGAGTCGACAGACGCGCTCTGCGGTACCGTCCATGACACCGATGACATCAAGCGCGGTAAGACAGCAGATGACATCGATGACATGACCGATTCGGAAACAGTGAAGGTTGACGCACATGGCGAAGTTCGACGGCCGGAGAATCTTGGTGACCGGCGCCAGCGGCGGTATCGGCTCGGCGACGGTGCGACGGCTCGTGGCCGACGGTGCCGATGTCGTCGCCGCGGGCCAGTCGGTGGATGCACTGGACAAGCTCGCCGACGAGACCGGTGCACAGCCTCTGGCCTTCGATCTGACGTCGGAAGACAGCGTGCGTGACGCCGTTGCAGACCTGGAACTGTACGGGGTGGTGAACTGCGCGGGCTTCGGCGGCGAGATCGCGACGCCTCAGGACACCGACATCTCGGTCTTCGACAAGGTCATCGCCATCAACGCGCGCGGCGCTCTGCTCGTCATCAAGTACACCGTCCCCGCGATGATCGCCGCCGGTGTCGGATCGATCGTGAACGTCTCGAGCCAGGCCAGTCTCGTCGCTCTGACGGGCCACATCTCCTACGGTTCCTCGAAAGCCGCTCTGGACAACATCACTCGCGTCTCGGCCCTCGAACTCGGTCGCCATGGAATCCGGGTCAACGGGGTCAATCCGACCGTCGTGATGACGGAGATGTCCGCGTTCTACTGGGGCCGTCCGGAGATCGAGGAGCCGTTCCTGGCACAGATGCCGTTGGGTCGCTGGGCCACCGAGGACGAGATTGCCGCGCCGATTGCCTTCTTGTTGAGCGATGATGCTTCCATGGTGACGGGAGTGTCGTTGCCGGTGGACGGCGGCTACACCAGTCGATGACGAGCGGACGACGAGCAGACGGGGGTAGATCATGACCACGATGCAGGATGTCGCGGCACTGGCCAGGGTCAGCGCCAAGACCGTCTCACGGGTGTACAACAACGACCCGCACGTCGACCCCGACACGCGCGCTCGTGTCACCGATGCGCTGAATTCGCTCAATTACGTTCCGAACACGATGGCGACGTCGTTTCGCAACGGTCAAGCGGCGGCAATCGGTGTGGCCGTGCCCGATATCGACGATCCGTTCTTCTCCTCCATCGCACGCGCGGTGGAGGAGCGTGCCCGCGAGGACGACATGGCCGTGCTGGTCACCAGTCTGGGGCACGACGGTGATCAGGAGCAGGCCCTGGTCGAGTCGCTGCTGCGGAGGCAGTTGAGCGGCTTGATCATTGCACCCACGGGTGCCGATCACGGTTATCTGGAGCGGTGGATCGACAAGACTCCGACGGTCTTCGTCGATCGCGGACCCGACGGCCTCAAGGCCGACAGCTTCGTCGACGACGATCACGGCGGGGCGGTGCTGGCCACCGATCATCTTCTCGATCTGGGCCATACCCGGATCGCCGTGATCGGCGACAGTGCCAATATTCCGACCAGCCGCAATCGGCTCGAGGGATATCGAGAGTCGTTGCAGGCCAAAGGAATCGAGTTCGACGAATCCCTCGTTGCGCTCGGCGTCATGGGCCGCGACGATGCACGCAGCGCCCTGACCGCGCTGACCGCGCTCGACGATCCTCCGACTGCGCTGTTTCTCTCCAACGCACGCGTAGCCATGGCCTGTGTTCCCGTTCTGCAGCAGATGAACTTGCTGCATCTGGCGTTCGTCGGATTCGGCGACTTTCCCCTTGCCGATGCCGTGATGCCACCGGTGACGGTGATCGATCAGAATCCTGCTCGGCTCGGCCGGCTGGCCATCGAGCGGCTACTGGGACGGATCGAGAATCCGAGTAAGCGCTACAAGCGCCGCAACATCCTCGGGGTCGAGCTGATCGAACGCCAATCTTGCACTCCTGGAACCGATCACCGCTGAGACTGGTCCTCGAGCGCGTGCGCGACCAGATCGACCTGCAGTGCGGTCGACAGCTCGGCATCGACCCGCAGATGGGGAACGAGCGGCTTCTCCGCCGGAGCGTCCACCGACCGATGTACGTCGCGTTCCGCCCCGCGCGCGGCGCGTCGACGCGCCAAGAGCTCGGGTGAGCCGTCGACGTGTACGACCAACGTCTCGGCCGGGGCCAGGTTCGCGACCAGTTGTTCCCACTCCTCGCCTGCAGTCAGCTCACGGGTGAACGGTGCGACCAGAACGGGCCGCAGGCCGGTCTCCACGAGGTCCCGCGCAGCTGCGAGCAGCACTGCGTATCGGCCGGCCCTGATGCGTTCCGAGTGCGGGCTCGGACCGTTCCAGTGCGGGCCGTCCAGAACCGAATCCAGTTCGTCCAGAAGCGGATTGGTGAGCGTGTCGAGATCGAGCAAAGGGATGCGGAAGCGGCGCGCCAGCTCGCGTCCCAGGGTGGTCTTTCCACTTCCTGCAGCACCCGCGACGAGAAGAACCGGCAGTTGATCCCGATCGATCACGGAGACGTCTTGACAGACATGAGGCATAGCGGGAATCATACAAGACAACGTTGTCTCGCACCTCTGCTACAGCGAACACAAACCCTCCGATCGAGAGTCCACGTGACCGAGCGCGCAAGCATCAAAGACGTCGCCGCATTGGCAGGCGTCAGCTTCAAGACCGTCTCCCGTGTCGTCAACGGCGTGGACACGGTCTTGCCCGAGCTGCGCGAACGCGTCGAGGCCGCGGTGCAGACGCTGAACTACGTCCCCAATTCGGCTGCGCGGTCGCTGAAATCGGGATCGGGCAACACCATCGGGATCGTCGTCGATTCCATCGACGACGTGTTCTTCGCATCGTTGGTCAGTGCAGTCGAGGATCGGGCTCTCGAACACGGACTGGCCGTCATCGTCGGCAGCACCGGGTTCGACGCCCAGCGCGAACGTGACCAGCTGGCGCTGCTGGCCGGTCAACACGTGCGGGGCATCATTCTCGCGCCGGTCGGCGACCACAGCGATTTCCTCGTGCCGCGTCGTCGAACACTTCCAACGGTCACCATCGACCGTTCCGTCCCGGGTTTCGATTCGGTCATCGTCGACGACTACGGTGCTGCCAAACGGGCCGTCGAGAAATTGGTCGAGGGCGGCCACACCCGAATTGCGTTGCTCGGCTTCGACGATCGACTGCAGACGGCACAGTTGCGCCGTGAGGCGTACTTCGATGTTCTCGCGGACCTCGGCCAGAAGCCGGACGTGGCACTTGCTCCCCCGGTGTCGCACGCCGCTGATTCGGTGAGGCCCGTCGTCAAGAGCCTTCTGGCACTGCGTAACCCGCCGACTGCCTTCTTCGTAGCCAACGCGCGGCATGCGACGGCGGTCGTCTCGGTGCTGCACGAAATCGATCGCACCGACGTGGCGATGGTCTCGTTCGGCAACTTCTCGCTCGCCGATGCCGTCAACCCTTCGGTGACATGTATCGACCAAGACCCCTATCGCATCGGCACACTCGCGTTCGATCGCCTGGTGCAGCGTTTCGACGATCCGTATCTCGAACCGGAGCAACAGGTAGCGCCCACCACGCTGGTGGAAAGACTTTCGCATGCACTCCCCCTACCCGTACAGAAATGAGATCAACTCCGTGAACCCCAGACTTGTTGCGGGACTGGACCTCGGGAGCACCGGCGTCAAAGTGCTCGTCACCGACGATGCCGGCACCGAACTGCTCATCGAGCAGAGTCCGACACCGTGGCGGCACGGCCCGGGCGGAACCACCGACCTCGCCGCAGAGGACCTGCTCGCCACCATCGCGAATCTGCTCGACGCCGTCGCGCGTCGGCTGCCCGAGATGACCGGCGATCCGGCGTCGCGCATCGACGCGATCGCAGTGTCCGGAATGGGTGAGACGGGCTTCCTTCTCGATGAAGACAACGTTGTCCGCGCGCCCGCCTTCGCCTGGTTCGATCCGCGAGGGCAACAGCAAGTCGACTCCCTGCCGGCCGATGTGCGTGAGAAGTTCGCCGGCACAACCGGCCTTCCCGTCGGCGTCCAGGTGTCGGTGGTCAAGATCGCGCACCTCCGCGACAACGGCCTGAACCTGGCTGGACTGCGATGGTTCAATCTGCCCGAGTTCGTCGTGCTGTCCCTCGGTGGCCGCGCGGTGGCCGACTACTCGCTGAGCTCCCGAACCGGCCTGCTCGATCAGGACACCGGCGAGCCGTGGTCGGAGATGTTGACGCACTTGGGCGTCGGGGCCGAGTTCATCCCGCCCCTCGTCGACGCAGGCACGGATCTGGGAGTGGCAACCGGACCCGCCCTTCCCGACGCCATCGCAGGGGCCCGGTTGACCGTGGCCGGCCATGACCACCTCGTCTCTGCCGTATCGGGTGGGGCAATCCCCAACGACCGATATCACGTGTCGATGGGAACCGCCGAGGTTCTGTTGAGAGTGCTCGACGCTCCGCTGACGCCCGATGCGCGAAGCCGTCTGGCCGATCATCTGATCAATTCGGTGCGCCATGTGGTTCCGGGCCAACACGTACTCGTCGCCGGGGTCAAGACCGGGCTGTTGATGCGACGGGCGTTGCAGTTGTGCGACATCACCGACCGCGCCGGGCGTGACCTACTCGATCAGCGAGTGTGCGCATTGGCTGCCGGCGGACCGTCCACCGACGGCGGGATAGAGATCGCCGGAGCCCGCAACGACGACGGCGTGCTGTCGATCACCGTGCGGACGGACGGGGTGAACGCGGCGGAGTTGTTCCGTTCGATTCTGTTGCACGGCAACGATGAGATCGCTCGCCTCATCGCTGCCCTTGACGCCGAGGTTGCCCCCGCCCACACCACGCTGCTCACCGGCGGCTGGGCGAGCATGGCCAGCGTTCGAGATGCCCGCGCGCAGGTGCTCCCCGACGTCTCGGTCTCCACCCGTGCCCAGGACACCGCCTACGGCGCTGCACTGTTCGCGGCCCGACTACTGACGCTCATAGAAATCTGAGCCCACATTTCTGCAGCGAGACAACGTTGTCTCGCTCGCTTTCGACCCCAACCCACCACCAGGAGAAAACAATGAACGAACTCACCACCCTCGAACGTCGCGGAATGGCCGCCATCTCCACCGCCGACGGCAACATGCTCATCGTCGCCGGTGATCAACGCAACGGCATGAAGGCGGTCATGACGGACGCTCCCGACGGGCCCGGTTCGGTCACGTTCGAGCAGCTCGCCGACGCCAAGGCCGATCTGGTTCGCTACCTCGGCAATTACGCGCCGGCGATCCTGCTCGACCCGGAGGTCGCACTGCCGAAGATCGTCGACGAGGGTGTGCTCTCGCGGGGCACTGCACTCGTCGTGGGCATGGATGCCTCGGGCTTCGAGGAGACCGATGGACTGCGGTACACCCGGTACGTCGACGGCGTCACCCCGCGCGTCGTACGCGACCTGGGCGGCGATGTCGCCAAGATGCTCTTCTACATGCGCCCCGAACGCCAGGGTGTCGATTCCCGTGTCGCCGAGGAGATTCGCGACCTCGTCAAGGCATGCTCCGCCGAGGGTCTGCTGCTCATCGTCGAAATCCTGACCTACAAGCTCGACGGCGAATCGGACGAGGACTACAAGGCAGGCTTCGGCAAGATCATCGCCGACTCCACCCGCATCTCGGTCGAATGCGGTGCCAAGGTGCTCAAGCTCCCCTACCCCGGCTCCGCCGAGGCCTGCGCTGCCGTTACCGAAGCGGCACAGGGTGTTCCGTGGGCGGTGCTCTCGGCAGGCGTCGACCACGAGACGTTCATCGAGCAGGTGCGCATCGCGGTGGCCAACGGCGCGCGCGGCGCGATGGCAGGCCGCTCACTGTGGAAGGACAGCATGGCCGTCTCCGCCGAGACCCGCGAGGACCTGCTCACCAACCGCGCACTCCCCCGTCTGCGCGAACTGAACGAGGCCGTCGACAACTGACCCGCATTCCTCGACTCCGCGTTCTTCGACCGAGTCCGGACACTCCGTCTCGGGCTCGGTCGACGTCGTTCTGGGTAGCGTGAACCCATGACGAACCCCTCCACGCACCTCGATATCGTCGCCACTCCAGGCGTGTTCGCCGATCTCGCGACGGCGCAGGACCTGGTCACCAGGGCACTGTCGGCCCGAGGATTGACGGGCGGAATCGTAGACGCCGCAGCCGGTTCCGACGAGGTGATCGTCGTTCCAGGGGCAGGCGTTCCCATCGACATGGCGTCGCACCGCAGCGTCGTTCGAGTCGATCTGGGTCAGTCCACTCCGGACAGGTCCGACGGCATTCGCACGCACATCCGAGGCCGCGGACTCGACGGTCTGCGGTTCGCGATCGACAGCGTGTATTTCCACCGCTTCCACCCCGGAACAATCGTGTCGTACGGAGATCACCCCGAGCAACGCGTCGAGCTGCGGGTGCCCGACGGCGACGGTCCGTTCCCTGTCGCCGTGCTGATCCACGGTGGGTATTGGCGTTCGCGTTGGGAATTCGATCTGATGGATGCGATGGCCGTCGATCTGACGGCACGTGGCTATGCCACCTGGAACATCGAATATCGTCGACCCGACGAACACGGCTGGGACACGACGACCGCGGACGTGGCCGCTGCCATCGCTGCGCTGAACACTGCGCCCGGTGATCTGGACCTGTCTCGAACAGTTCTCTTCGGCCATTCGGCGGGTGGTCAACTCGCGCTGCGACTTGCGGCCGATTCGGCAGGAAAACCAGGGACACCTGCTCTCGCAGTGAGCCTCGCCGGTGTACTCGATCTGCGGGTCGCGGACGAGCGGTGGCTCGGCGAGGGTGCGGTGTCGAACGCGATCGGTGCAAGGTATGCCGGTGCGCAGGAGACGTACCAGAATTCTTCGCCGATCTCGCGGCTTCCGCTCGGCGTTCCGCAGCTGGTGGTGAGTGCGGCATCGGACGATCCCAATCTGCTCGAGATCAGTCGGGCGTACTACGCCGCCGCGTCGGCGAGCTCGGATTCGGTCGCCTCGATCGAAGGACCCGGGGGCCACTTCGCCGTCATCGATCCCGCGTCGGAGATCTATCAGGACATGGTTCGCGAGGTCGACGCCCGAATCCGAGGTACCCGCGACCACGCGTCCGAGTAAGTCCGTATCGTGCATGGTGTGACGCGCAGCACAACGACGTGTATGCCGAGACTTCAGGAGCGAGATCGATGAAGAGCACCATGCAGGACACCCCCCTGTCCATCGGCCAGCTGGTTCGATTCGGGACGTCCATTCACTCCTCGGCCGAGATCACCACTTGGACCGACAGCGGCCCCACCACGGTGACCTTCGGGCAATTGGGCAGGCGGGCAGCGCAACTGGCGCACGGTCTGCGGTCGATCGGCATCGACGACGATCAGCGCGTAGCGACCTTCATGTGGAACAACGCCCCGCACATGGAGGCCTACATGGCGATTCCTGCGATGGGCGCGGTACTGCACACGCTGAACATCCGGCTCTTCCCCGAGCAGCTCACCTACATCGTCAACCATGCCGAGGACCAGGTGATCATCGCCGACGCGAGCCTGCTCCCCCTCTTGACGCCGTTGCTACCGACGTTCGAGACCGTGCGGCATCTCATCGTCGTCGGCGTCGACCCGGCACAGGTCACCGCACCCGACGGTATCGAGGTGCTCGGCTACGAGGACCTGCTCGGAGGCAAGCCGGAAGAGTTCGACTGGCCCGAGCTCGACGAACGGTCAGCTGCCGCAATGTGTTACACCTCGGGCACCACAGGCGACCCCAAGGGGGTGGTGTACTCGCATCGCTCGATCTACCTGCACTCGATGCAGGCCTGCATGACCGACGCGATGGCGATTGCGCAGTCCGACAAGGTGTTGGCCATCGTGCCGATGTTCCACGCCATGTCGTGGGGCCTGCCGTATGCGGCGTTGATGGTCGGTGCGTCGTTGATCATGCCCGACAGGTTCCTGCAGCCGGCTCCGCTGGCCGAGATGATGTCGACGCTGCGTCCGACGGCCGCTGCAGCGGTCCCGACCATCTGGCAGGCCCTGCTCGCTCACCTCGACGAGCACCCGGCGGATCTGTCGAGTCTGCGTGACGTGGTGGTCGGCGGTGCGGCATGTCCACCGAGTCTGATGCGGGCATTCCACGAGAAATACGGCGTGCACATCTCCCAGGCGTGGGGCATGACCGAAACCTCCCCACTGGGCACCTCGGGCAAGCCCGATGCGGGCCTGTCGCCGGAGGACGAATTCGACTTGCGCTGTACGCAAGGCAGATTCGTGGCCGGAGTCCGGGCGCGACTCGTCGACGATGCAGGCACGGTGTTGCCGTGGGACGGTGCGACCGTCGGGGAACTCGAAGTGCGTGGCCCGTGGATCACCGGCAGCTACTACCGCGCCGATGCGGACGACAAGTTCGACGACGGCTGGCTGCGGACGGGTGACGTGGGCACCATCTCCGAGGGCGGCTACCTACGACTGACCGATCGCTCCAAGGACATCATCAAGTCCGGTGGCGAATGGATCTCCTCGGTCGAGCTCGAGAACCAGGTGATGGGACATCCGGCCGTTCGCGAGGCCGCGGTGATCGGTGTGCCCGATCCGAAGTGGGACGAGCGGCCCCTGGTGGCCGTTGTCGTCCGCGAGGGTGCATCGGTGACAGCCGAAGAACTGAAGGAGTTCCTCGACAGCCGCGTGGCGCATTGGCAGCTGCCGGAGCGATGGACGTTCATCGACGAGGTCCCGAAAACCAGCGTCGGCAAATACGACAAGAAGCGACTGCGGAGTTCGCATGCCGACGGTGCTTTGGAGGTCATCGAGCTGGTCTGATCCGTTCGGTGAGTTACACGTTCCTCACGCGACCTGCGAATACCAGTAATGGTCTACCCCTAGCGTCGTAACGGACAGCGACGGCAGGAAGTGGCGAACTGTGTTGATCAACCGTTGTGCATCGGCACTCGCGGTGATATCGGCCGTTCTGCATCTGAGAATGGGCGTCGGCGGCGCGTCGGGCATGTTGGTGACCGCCATGGCGGTGGTGTGCGTTGTGTGCGCCGCCGATCTGTGGCGGTCGACGAACAATCGTGCGTGGGTAGTGATGGCGGCATCGAGTGCCGTCATGCTGCTTGCGCATGCCTCCGGTCCGGCAGGCCACCATCAGCCTGTCGTGACCGACGCTGTCAGCGGTGCCTCGGCGGCCTCGATTCTCGCGGCGGTCGAACTCACGCTTGCCGCCGTCGTGGTTTTCGTTCGCACGCGCGCCATTCCGCCGGAACTTCTCCATCACCGACTGCAGGAGCCTCGATGACCGATACCTTTGCGCCCGTTGTAGTTCATCCCCTCGAACCGCTGACCCCGCAGGAGATTTCGAGGACGTCGGCGATAGTCGTTCGCGAGCGGAATCTGACCTCTACTGCACGCTTCGTCTACATCGAGCTGCTGGAGCCGACCAAAGCCGATCTGCAGCAGTCGGATACGGACCGTCGAGCATTCGTCGTCCTGCGTGACCGTGACGCCCATGCCACTTTCGAGGCCGTTGTCTCGCTCACCCACGACGCCCTGATCAGCTACACCGAGATCGCCGACGCCCAGCCACCCATCACGTTGGAGGAATTTCTTCGCTGCGAGGACGTCATCAAGGCCGACCCGCGCTGGCAGGCGGCAATGGTCAAGCGCGGGGTCACCGACTTCTCGCTGGCAATGGTGGACAAGTGGGCCAGCGGCCACACCATGGCGGGCGACAATCCCGGTGGTCGACGCCTCGCCCGGCCCCTGACGTTCGTACGAAGCGAAGCGCAGGAGAACGGCTACGCGCGACCCGTCGAAAACCTCATCGTGACAGTCGATATGGACACGATGGAGGTCGTCGACGTCGCAGACACCGGCGTCGTCCCCATCCCACACACGCCCGGGAACTATCTGCCCGGATTCTACGAACGCCCCGGCAACGTCCCGGAGTTCGCGCAGCAGCGGGCATCGATGAAGAAGATCGAGATCCTTCAACCCGACGGTCCGTCGTTCACGGTGGACGGCCACTACGTCGAGTGGGCGAATTGGCGCTTGCGCGTCGGCTTCACGCCGCGGGAAGGGCTCGTGCTGCACGATGTCGGATACGTCGATCGCGGAACTCTACGCCCGGTCATCCATCGAGCATCCCTGTCGGAGATGTACGTACCCTACGGCGATCCGGGCGACAGCCAGTGGAACAAGAACGTGTTCGACGAGGGCGAGTACGGGCTCGGCGTTCTCGCCAATTCGCTTCAGCTGGGCTGTGATTGCCTCGGCGAAATCCACTACTTCGACGCGTACGTCAACGACCAGGACGGTCAGCCGATCGAGCTTCCGAACGCGATCTGCATGCACGAGGAGGACTACAGCATCGGTTGGAAGCACACCGACTTTCGCGACAACGTAGGCCAGGTCCGACGCAACCGTCGGCTCGTGGTGTCGTTCTTCGCCACCGTGGGCAATTACGACTACGGCTTCTACTGGCATCTGTATCTCGACGGGTCCATCGAGTTCGAGATCAAATTGACCGGCATCATCTCCACCGGTGCGATCGAGCCGGGCGCGGTCCCCGAGTTCGGCACTCTTGTTGCGCCCGGTCTCTACGGGCCGCATCATCAACACTTCTTCAGCGTTCGCCTGGACATGAACGTGGACGGGGCACGCAACAACCTCTACGAGCTGGAAGCCGAGGCCGTCCCCGCCGGGCCGGAGAATCCCCACGGCAATGCCTGGCGTCAGACCAAGCGCCATCTCGTCACCGAATCGCAGGCGCAGCGCGTCGCCGATCCACTCCGGGCTCGTTCCTGGTTGATTGCCAACGCGGACAAGAAGAACAAGCTCGGTGGGCACATCGGGTACAAGATCGAGCCGTCCGGTGCGGTCGCTCTGCCTCTGGCACAGCCCGGTTCGCAGCAGGCTCGCCGAGGCGGGTTCGCCACCAAGCACCTGTGGGCGACGCCGTACGCAGAACGGGAGCGCTACGCGGCCGGTGAGTACGTGGCCCAGAATCCGGGACCCGACGGGCTGGTGAAGTACACGAGCGGTGACCGTTCCCTCGAGAACGCCGACCTGGTCATCTGGCCCACGATCGCCGCACACCATGTGGTGCGCCCCGAGGATTGGCCGGTCATGCCGGTCAGCCATGTGACCCTGCACCTCAAGCCCACGGGGTTCTTCGACGGCAATCCGATGCTGGATCTGGCACCGGAGACGCCGAAGCCCGCCGCGCATTGCTGCAACGAGTAGCTGTCTGCGACCAGGCCCGGGGACCGCGGTCTCCGGGCCTACGCGTCTAGGTCGCAGTCTCGGTGACCGAGGCACTCACCAGCGACGAGGTGCGCACACTCAATCGCGTTCGATCGGCTCGGAACAGGTCGACGGAATATTCGACGGGTCGTTCGGACTGGTCGTATCCGATGCGTTCGAGTTTCAGGATGGGTGTTCCCTCGGGTTGGCGGAGCAGCGAGCCCGCGGGCGCACTGATCGTCGCCAGTTCGATGGATTCGTCTGCCATGCACACCGATACGCCGAGCCGGGTACGCAGAGCCTCGTACACCGAGTCCAACGGAGTCTCCAGAACTTGGCCACAGATGCTGTCGCTGAGGTACATCTGCTCCAGCGACAGCGTGTCGCCGTCGGCGAAGCGCAGGCGCAGCAGCGATACCACCGGTCCGTCTCCCAGGACCTGCGCCGCCTCCGGGCTCGGCTCGGCGATGCGCGCCGAGATGACTTTGGTCCCGTCTCGAAATCCCTGCTCGTGCAGCATCTGTGGGACGCCCTTGACGGTGTTGAGGCTTCGGAGCAGTCGCCGGCTCTGGCAGAGGGACTGCGCACTTTCCGGCGAGGACGAACCCGGTGTCACCGAGGTCAGAAAGGCACCGCCTGCCCTACCCTTCGTCCGTCGGATGACACCGTCGCGTTCGAGGAGATCCAGCGCTTTGCGCAGTGTCGTCCGCGACGTGCCGAGCCGCTCGGCCAGTTCGCGTTCGGGAGGCAACCGGGCAACGGAGCGCGATTCGAGCTCGGCCGCCAGCCGAAGAAGCGCCGCGTGCGTCTGTTCCATCAACAGCACCGGACCACCTCGATTTCTCCTGGAATGACTGCAGTGTCCATTCAATCTTCAATCAGGCCCGCGCAACACCCCTCGACCTGGGCATTAACGCACGATTAACACGGCGGGTGTCCTATGACCCGCAACCAGGTCATGCGTTACACGACGTTCACGTATCGACGAGAAAACCAGAAATGGTCTACGCCCATCGTTGCACCTACCCGAGAACGCAACATCTATCGAAGGGTGCAACACCGTGGAGGATTCCAGGTCGGCACGCGCCGCTCTCGGCGTGGAGCTCGCCCGCTCGGCGGGCGAGATCGCTCGTCGCTGGTTCGACACCTCAGGCCTCACCGTCGAACAGAAACAGGACGGTTCCCCTGTTACACAGGCGGATCGCGATATCGAGACGCACATCAGAGCCGGCGTCGCCGAGCACTTCCCCACCGACGGCTTTCTCGGAGAGGAGTTCGGTGAAACCGGCGGCACCTCCGACTACCGCTGGATCGTCGACCCGATCGACGGCACCAAATCGTTCGTGCACGGAGTTCCTCTGTACGCCAACCTGATTGCGATCGAGGAAGGTGACGAGATCGTCTTCGGTGCCATCAACCTACCCAGCGCCGACATCCTCATGCACGCCGAGCGCGGCAAAGGGTGCTGGAAAAATGGTGAGCAGGTCCATGTTTCGAACAGGACCGATCTCGACGGTGCCTACGTGATGGCAACCTGGCTCGAGGACTGGCACCCGGATACCATCGTCGACCTCCACGCCACGGGTGCCGTACTGCGCACCTGGGGCGACGCCTACGGCTACATGATGGTCGCGAGCGGCCAGGCCGATGCGGTGGTCGACTACACGACGCAGATCTACGATCTTGCCCCCATGCCGGTGATCATCGAGGAAGCCGGCGGCACCTTCACCTCGCTCGACGGAGCGCGAGACTTCGACAAAGGCAACGGGATTGCGACCAACGGCGCAATTCACGACTCGGTTCTCAAAATAGTCAACCAAGGATGACGCACATGAAAGAGTACATTCGCGGCCTGAGCCGAAAGAGCATCATGACGTTCTTCGGCGGTACCTACGCTCTCGCTCTGCTCTTCGCACTGTTCCCACCGCTCTACATGTGGGGCAGCGGAATTCGCTACGAAATCCTCGGTATCCCGTTCGCCATCATGTACTGGCTGATCAACGGGGTCGTGCTCGGACTGACACTGTGGGGCCTCTACATCGTCGAGGACATCCGCGGCGAACTCGACGAGGACCTCCTTCCCGCTACCGCACCGCTGACTGGAGAATGACATGTTGATCATGCTGGGAATGCTCGGCGTCTTCTACGCCGTCGTCATCTTCATTCTGTACACCACCCAACAGAAGACCTCCCCGACGTTCGACGAGTACTCGGTGGGCGGTCGCAGCTACGGCCCCTGGTATGTCGCGATGAGCTACGTCAACTCGTGGTGGCCGGGTTCGGTGTTCATCGCGTTCTTCGGACTCGCCAGCGGCGCAGGCGTATTCGGCATGTACGGCCTCGCCTACTCCAGCCTCGGTGTTGCCATGATGTACTTCATGGCCACCCGCGCCTGGCGATGGGGCGCGAAGTACAACCTCCGCTCACAGCCCGACCTGCTGGGCCTGCGCTTCAACTCGCGCGGCACCAAGATCGTCGCCAGCGTCATCGGTATCGTCTCGCTCTTCCCCTGGGTGGTGCTCGGTATGCAGGCACTCGGCGAGGTCTTCCAGATCGCCAGTGCCGGAGCATGGTCGGTCACCACGTGCCTGTTCGTCGGCCTGGCCGTCATCGTCATCCGTCAGTACTGGACCGTCAAGATGGGCATGCGCGGGTTGATCATGACCGACATGTTCCAAGGCATCGTCGCGTATGTCTTCTCCGCGGCACTGTGCCTGATTCTGCTCTCCGGTGTCGCCGGCGGCCCGATCAGCTTCTCGACTCTGGGAGACGTCGCCGACCAGTATCTCCGCGTCCCCGGCGACGGCGACTCCTACGGCCCGTTCTACCTCTTCGCCCTCATCTTCACCGGTGTCGTCGGATCCCTCTGCTGGCCGACGAGTTTTCAGCGGATCTACACCGCATCCAGCGTCCGCGCAGTCAAGTCCGGCACCATCCGCACCGTGCTGATCTCCGGCGTCTTCTACTCACTGCTCATGCTCGTCGGTATCGCAGGCACGGTCATTCCCGCCGTCGCCGATTCACCGCAGACCGGCTGGTTCACCATTGCCGAGAGCTACGGTGGGACGTGGCTTCTGGGACTCGCCGCCACCATGGTGTTCGCCGCATCCATGGGCCACATCGACGGCAGCGTGCAGGTCTGCGGACTGCAGATCGCCAACGACATCGTCAACTCCGACAAGCGCAAACTCTCCGACAGCCAACTCACCAAGGTGGCCAAGACGAGCATGCTCGCGTTCATGGCAGCGGCGGCCATCGTCGCCTACGCCACCTTCAACATGACGCGCCTACAACTCCTCGCGCAGATCTCGTACCAAGGCGTTGTGCAGCTTGCCATTCCACTGTTCCTCGGCATCTTCTGGCGAGGCGGCAACGGTAAGGGCGCAGTCGCCGGAATGATCTCCGGCTTCACCGTCGCACTGGTGCTCACCGCGATCTTCCCCGATGACATCGTCGGACTCGGCAGCCTCACCGGCGGAGTCGTCGGCATGGCCGTCAACCTGGCCGTCTTCCTCATCGTCTCCAAGGTCACCGGAATCACGGCCGAGGAGAAGGACCGCGTCGACGAGATGTTCGAGGTCGGCAAGCGTCCTACCCGCACGGCACCGGTCGACCTGTCCTTCGAGGACCGGATCGAAGAACTTGCTGTCAACCCCGCACCGGAGAAGATCTAGTGACATTTCTCGACGATTTCGCCGCGATGTCGCAGTTCGGTGCCACCGCCGCCGGCGGCGTGCACCGCGAGGCAGCGACCGCGGACGACGGTCGAACCAGGCGGTTCCTCGCCGACTGGTTCGACCGGCACGGCTTAACCACCACCGTCGACGCGGTGGGAAACATGTACGGCACCGTCGAGTTGGTTCCCGGTGCTCCGTACGTGCTCGTCGGCTCGCATCTCGACAGCCAGCCGACGGCCGGAAAGTACGACGGGGCCTACGGTGTTCTCGCTGCGGCCCACGCCGCGTACGAGGTAGCCGAATGTGTCGAACGTGGTTCGGTGACTCCGCAATTCAATCTTGCGGTGGTGAACTGGTTCAACGAGGAGGGCTCCCGTTTCTCGCCCAGCCTGATGGGAAGCGGGGTCTTCATCGGCAAGTTCGACGCCGAGAACATCCTGAAGGTCACCGACCGCGGTGGCATCAGCGTGCGGGATGCCCTGTCCGATATCGGCTTTCACGGCAACGACGACGCGCCCGAGGCCGCCTCGTACGCCGAGATCCACATCGAACAGGGTCCTATCCTCGAGAACACGGGCACCACGATCGGCATCGTCACCGCCAACTGGGCCGCACGGAAGTACTCGATCACCGTGCACGGTGAGCAGTCGCACACCGGCGCAACTCATATGGCTCTGCGTCACGACGCGTTGGTCGGTGCCTCGCGCATCGTGCTCGCCGCCCGCGAACTGACGACCCACTTTCCGGAACAGGCGCTGCTGGCCTCGGTCGGAGAGTTCGATGTCGAACCCAACTCCCCCATCGTCGTGCCGTCGAAGGTCACCATGGCCATCGACATCCGGTCCTCCGATCCCGAGGTCCTCGACCAGGCCCACGAGAAGCTCCTTGCAGCAATCGATTCCGTCAACACCGACGGGGAGGTGCGGGTCAGTGTCGACACCTCGGCGCTACGGCCGTCCACGAGCTACCAGATCGAGGGCGTCGAACTGGCCGAGGAGGCAGCCGAGGCACTCGGATTGTCGTCCCGACGGATGCTCACAATGGCCGGCCACGACTCGGTGAACCTCAAGGACGTCGTCCCGACGGTGATGCTGTTCGTCCCCAGCGTCGACGGAATCTCGCACAGCGAGAGAGAACTGACCCACGACAGCGACCTGCTCGACGGCGTGAAAATGCTGGCCGAGACGGTCGCGCGCATGGTGCGCGGCGATATCGGAGTCGGCCGGTCTTCCGAACTCGCCGGCACCAGCCGCACTCGAGCATAGAAAGCAGAGCCAGATGATCGACTTGAGCGGCAAGACTGCCGTGGTCACAGGCGGGTCCCGCGGCATCGGACGGGCAGTGGCGACTACTTTGGCGGCGGCCGGCGCGCACGTGGTGATCGCCGACCGCAGCGATGCACTCCGCACCGACGGCGCATCGACATCGAATCTGATCTGCGCTGCGGGAGGCACCGCCGAGTCCGTCCTGCTGGACATCTCCGATTCCCGGCAGGTCGACGCGGTCTTCGCGGACGTCGCGGGCCGATCGGGCATCGACATCCTCGTCAACAACGCCGGAGTGCTCAGTGCCGGAACGGTCCTCGACACGACCGACGATGCGTGGCGGTCACTTTTCGCAGTGAACGTGGACGGAACGTTCTTCTGCACCCGAGCGGCGATACGGCACATGGTCGACGCCGGGCGGGGCGGCAAGGTCGTCAACGTCGCGTCGATCAGCGGCCTGCGGGCCAATCCAGGATTCGCCGGATACTGCGCGGCGAAAGGAGCGATGGTCAACTTCACCCGGCAGGTCGGCATCGACTACGCACCGATGGGAATCAACGTCAACGGCGTTGCGCCCGGCTTCGTCGAGACCGACATGACCGCGATCTACGACGCGTCTATCCGCGGTGCTCTGGAAGCGCAGACTCCCAACGGCAAGTGGGCACATCCACAACACATCGCCGACACCGTGTTGTTCCTGGCCTCGTCGCTCTCGAACCACATCTGCGGAGAGATCGTGGCCGTGGACGGCGGCTGGCTCGTCGGCACTCCCGTGGTTCCAGTAATTCCGGTCATACCGGCGGCAACCGCGGTATCGGCATGAAAGGCACGCAATGAACCCCCTGTTGACCAAAACCGTCGCCGAGATACGTGCGGCATTCGGCACCGGTGAGCTCACTCCCCTGCAGTTGCTCGACGCCACGCTGGAACATCTGTCGGTCACCGACCCCGTGATCAATGCGATGGCGTACGTGGACGAGTCGGGTGCCCGTGCAGCCGCGGCGGCCGCGACCGACCGACTCGTATCCGGCCGTGCCCGAGGAGGCCTGGACGGGATTCCGGTGACGATCAAGGACAGCGTCCATGCGATCGGGATGCCGTGGCGGCACGGCGTCGCAGCGAATGCGGACCTGCCGATGTCCACGGTCGACGCGCCACCGGCCGCCCGGCTGAAGGAAGCGGGAGCCGTCATCGTCGGCAAGACCACGATGCCGGACATGGGGATGATGGCAGCCGGCGTCAGCTCGCTGTACGGAATCACCCGCAATCCTTGGGACCCTTCTCGCAATACCGGTGGATCCAGTGCCGGTGCAGGTGCGTCGCTGGCGTCCGGCATCGGGTTCGGTTCTGTCGGTTCCGATATCGCCGGGTCGGTGCGGTTGCCTGCGGGACACTGCGGGCTCGTTGCCTTGAAGCCGACGCAGGGCCGCATTCCGCACACTGCTCCGTCGACCATGCGATCGGCCGGTCCGATGGCGCGCACCGTCGACGATCTCATCGACCTCTACGGCGTTATCTCGAGGCCCGATCCGCGGGACACGTGGAGTCTGCCGTACGAGGACACCTCCGACATACACGCGGTTCTCGCTCCTGCCGGGCTTCGCATCGGCGTCATGCTCGACATGGGCTACGGTCCCACCGTTTCCGACGACGTACAGGCCGTGGTGCGTTCTGCAGCAATGCAACTGAGTGCAGCAGGTGCCGTGGTCACCGACATGCCGCCGATCTTCGGCGTGGATCCGTACCCGGCGTTGGATCGCCTGTTCCAGGTTCGTGCGCGCACGGAGTGGGAGGCCATTCCCGAGAATCCTCGATCGCAGGTACTGCCCGCGGTCGCGGACTGGGCCTCGGCGGCGGCGGAGTATTCGGCCGCTCAGTTCTCGCGAGATACCGATGCGGTGATGCGCTCGCAGGAGTCGGTTCGGGCGCAGACGTCCGAGTTCGACTTCGTCATCTCTCCGGTCGTTCCCACAGTGGGCTTCGGCGCCGAGGAAGTCGGGCTCGACCCGGCACAACCGTTGAGCCACTGCAGTTTCACCGCATGGTTCAACCAGACCGCGCAACCGGCCTCGGCGCTCTGTTTCGGCTTCGCCGGACACATGCCAGTCGGGATACAGGTCGTCGGACCTCGGTTCGCCGACCAGGCGGTGCTGAGGCTGACGAAATGGCTCGAAGATGCACGCGGATTCGCGATGAACTGGCCGACGGCTGTGGCCGCGGACAAGATCGGAGTGCTGGGATGACGGTTCGGCAGACACTGAGCGAGTTGGGTATCTGGGCAACGGGCGACCTTACGTTGGACCCTGGTACCACCATGGCGAGCCCCAGTTGGTGGGGCGCGGACTCCGAGCGCTATTCGGCGCGGGCCGAGGTTGCGGACTCCGGCGCGGGCTCGGCCGCGTACGTGAAAGTGATGGAACCGCATGCCCGCGACTACATCGATGTCGCAGCGACGTTCTCGGCGGCGACCGCGGCCGGCGACGCGGGCATCGGCCCGAGTGTCTTCTTCTCCGACGCAGCCTCCGGTGTGCTGGTGATGGAGGACTTCACCGGACGGTGTTCGACCGCAACGCTCGATCTGTTCGACGAGGACGCGAATGTGGAGAATCTGGTGGCGCTGCGGACATCCGTTCACCGGCTCAGCGGAATCACCAGACGTGCGTCGGTGTTCGAGGACCTGGCGCACGTGATCGGTTTGGTCGAGAAGGTCGGGGGGTTGTTCCCGGCCGACTTCGATTGGATGCTGCGGACTCTCGCGCCTGCTCGAGTCCGCATCGACGGTGCCGGGTTCGACGCGGTCCCCTGCCACGGCGACGGCAACGTCTCCAATGTCCTGATGCTCGACGACGGCGGTATGCGGCTCGTCGACTGGGACGTTGCGGCGCTGATGGATCCGTTGCAGGACATCGGTGCCTTGCTCGCGGAGATCCGTCCGTTCGACACCGACGCACGCGAGGTGTTCGAGATGATGTGGGGATCGTTCGACAGTGCGCTGTTCGATCGCGCCCGTGTATACGGCATCGCCGACTCCCTGCGGTGGGCCCTCATCGGCTCGTATGCCGACGCGATGAGGCCAGGCACGCAGGAGTATTCGAAGTTCTCCGACTGGCAGTTCCTGAGAGCGCGGGCTGGATTGCGCGACCCCCATTTCGACGACCGAGTACGGAATATCTGAGGTGGCCATGAACGAGATCGCACTGGGATCTGCCCGAACCGAGCCTGAACGGCAGGTGGAGAAGGCTCTGGCCGCCGTTGCGGAGTGGGAGGGCCTGAACATCACCTACGCTCCGGTACCCGGAGGGTTGATGAACAGCAATTGGCGCATCACCGTCGAAGGGAAACCCAAGCGCTACTTCATGAAACTCCCCGGTGCCGGGACGGATTCGTTCATCGACCGGTCACTGGCCAACGAAGCCGCTCGCCGGGCAGGCGCTCTGGACATCGGGCCGGAGGTGGTGCTGTTCGATCCGGTGACCGGGGTGGAGGTGATCGAATTCCTGGAAGGCTACCGGGCGTGCACCAACGGCGACCTCAAGCGTCCCGAGATCCCGATGGGCATGATCGATGTGTATCGCGTGCTTCATTCGGGAAGCAAGCTCAGCATCACGAAGACGATCTTCGACATGATCGACGAACACCTCGATCAGGTTGCCGAACTCGGTGTGCGGTTGCCGCGCGACGCAGAGCTGATCCTCGCCGAGTACGGGCAGGCGAAGAACGCGATGCTGGCGTCCGGCCTGGATCTGGTTGCATGTCACAACGACCCGATGCCAGGAAACATCCTCATCGGCGACGGCCTGCCGATGAAACTGGTGGACTACGAGTTCGCATCCAACAACGACCGCGCCTACGAGCTCGCCGTCATGATCACCGAGATGTTCTACGGCGAGCAGCAGACGATGGAATTGATCGAGGAGTTCTACGGCAAGGCCGAGTGGTCGATGATCTCCCGCGTGCAAGTGTGTAGCGCACTCGCCGACGTCAAGTGGGGACTGTGGGGTTGCATGAACCACAAGTTCAGCACCGCATGGGATTTCGACTACCACAAGTACGGAACCTGGAAGCTCGCCCGCGCGAGGATGAAGATGGCGGATCCGCGTTGGGCGTTCTGGCTGCAGGGGTTGTGAGGTGACCACCCTCGATCGCGTCGGAGCCCTGAGAGTCAACGGTTTCGATGCGTCCTCGGCCGTGGGTCTCAGCACGCGCACGCTCGATCTGGTCGAGCGCCGAAGGCGCGTCCTCGGGCCCGCCTACCACCTGATGTACGAGTCTCCGCTCGAGCTGGTCCGCGGAGAGGGTGTGTACGTCTACGACGCCGACGGCACTCGGTACCTCGACATGTACAACAACGTCGCCAGCGTGGGCCATTGCCATCCCCGGGTTGTCGACGCCGTCACCCGGCAGATGTCGAGGATCAACACGCACACGCGGTACCTGCACGAGGCCGTGATCGGCTACGCAGAAGATCTGGTCGGAACTTTCCCGGAAAACCTGAGCACGGCGATGTTCACGTGTACCGGGTCCGAGGCGAACGACCTCGCTCTCCGGATCGCACGGCACGCGACCGGCCGTCAGGGCATCGTCGTCACCGAAAGCGCTTATCACGGTGGAACCGTGGATGTGGCGGCATGTTCGCCGTCGATGGGTCCGGCGTCCGTCCGCGACGCGGCGTGGGTGCGGACGGTTCCGGCACCGGATGCGTACCGGGTGGACGGCGATCTGGGCACGTGGTTCGCCGAGAAGGTGCAGGCACAGATCGACGACTTGGTCTGCAGCGGTGTCGGTTTCGCTGCGCTGATGGTCGATTCGATCTTCGCCTCCGACGGGATCTTGCCGGAGCCGACACCGTTCCTGAAGCCTGCAGCGGACGTCGTTCACGCCGCGGGTGGGGTGTTGATCGCCGACGAGGTGCAGCCGGGGTTCGGTCGCCTGGGCGCGTCGATGTGGGGATTCGAGCGCCACGGGTTGATGCCCGACATCGTGACGATGGGCAAACCGATGGGTAACGGCATGCCCATTGCCGGACTGGTGATGCAGAGTTCACTGGCCGAGCAGTTCGGACGAGACCTGCGCTACTTCAACACGTTCGGTGGCAATCCGGTGACTGTCGCTGCGGCCCAGGCGGTTCTCGACGTGATCCGCCACGAGGACTTGGTCGCCAACTCCGCCTCGATGGGTTCGCGCATGCTGACGGGCCTGAGAGGACTTGCCCCGGGTATCGATTCCATCGGTGACATCCGTGGTGCGGGATTGTTCGTCGGAGTCGAATTCATCGGCCCTGCAGGTCAACCGGATCCGGCCGAGGCACTGCGTGTGGTCAACGCGATGAAGAAACGCGGGGTGCTGATCTCGGCCACCGGCCTGTACGGAAGCACCCTGAAAATCAGACCGCCGTTGACCATCGAGGCGGCGGACGTCGACCTGTTCCTCGAAGAGTTCGCGGCGGTCGTTGCCTGATATCGATTTTTTTCAGCCGTCGACCGGCCCCAACGAGGCCAGTGTTCTCTCGGCAACGCGTTCGAGTTGACTTCGAGTAGACCCGTCTCGGGCGCGCTGGGACATGCCCTGAATGATCACGCCGATGAACTCGGCAACGTCATCGGAATCCCATGACGGTGACAGGACGCCGTCGGCTACGTTCCCCGAAATACACTGCGACAGCTTCAGAACATTGGCATTGCGCATGTCGCGCAATCGATCTGCGATGCTCTGATTGGCGTCGGTGACGCCGATCGCCGAGCTGATGATCAAACATCCGCCCGGACATGACTCGTCGGTGTAGCGCGAGGCGGCATCGTACAACAGTCTCGAGATCAGCTTCGCCGCGTGGGGCTCCTCGGCGAAGGCCCGGTCCATGAAGTCGCCTCGGGTAGCGAGGTACCGCTCGATTGCGGCGAAGAACAGCCCTTCCTTGCCGCCGAAGGCGCTGTAAAGACTCGGCGGGTTGATGCCCATCGCACTGGTGAGCATCGAGACCGAGGTGCCCTCGTATCCGTGCTCCCAGAAGGCGAACATCGCCTGATCCAGCGCAGCGTCGACGTCGAACTTCCGCCCCTGCCCTCGTACCCCGGCCATGGGCCCTCCTGATTCTGCGTTTCGCTCCGGCAACTACAGTTCAGACTACTCGCATAGCGATCGATACACGAATGGTCTAGCCTCGAACCGCAGTGCCGATTCGCATCGGAGAAGAAGCGGCACGCGCGAGAGGAGATCGAATGAGAGCCGTGGTCATCAACGTCAAGGGCGGACCCGATGTACTGACCGTCACCGACATAGACGAACCCGATTCCCGTCCGGCCGACATCACGGTGGCGGTGGCTGCGGCCGCCGTCAATCCTGTCGACATCAAGACCCGCTCAGGATTCCTACCGATCGAACTGACGTACCCCGCGGTCCTCGGTTGGGATGTGTCGGGCACCGTCGTCGCCGTCGGACCATCGGTCACCCGATTTACTCCGGGCGACAACGTGATCGGCATGATCGCGCAACCGGCCCACCGTTTCGGCACCTATGCCGAACGTGTCGTCGCCGACGAATCATTGTTCGCGCACGCACCCACAGGCATCAGCCTCCAGCACGCAGCAGCAATCCCACTCGCCGCCCTCACAGCCGTGCAGCTTCTCGACAAGATTGCTCTCTCTGCGCAGTCCACGGTCTTGGTGACCGGCGCGGCCGGTGCGGTGGGTCGAATAGCGTCAGCGCTTCTGATGATCTGCGGTCACCGAGTCGACGCTCTCGCGGGAATCAGACGTCGAGGATCTGCTCGCGCTCGATGCGCGACAGGCGTTCACCAGGCCTGCCGACCTGCAGGCGGGTGTGTACGACGCCGTCTTCGATACGGCGGGCGTGGTCGACACCATCGACAGCGTGCACGACGACGGCGCGTACGTCTCCATCGAAGACGGAGATCAACCCGAGCCCCAGCGCGGCATCACGCCAGGAAAGAGCTACGTGAACGAGGACGGGCCCGGTCTCGAGCAGATCGCTGCGCTTGTCTCGGCAGGCGCGATCAGCATTCCTATTGCGCGAGAGTTCGGATTCGACGAAGCACCGCAAGCTCATTCGCTGCTCGCCGCAGGTGGAACACGAGGAAAGGTACTGCTGACCCCATGACCGTCACCGGTGCGCCTGTGAAATACGGAATCAATCTCCCCAACTTCGGGCCGCAGATCGATCCTGACGGGATTCTCGCGTGGGCACGCACTGCCGAATCTGTCGGTTTCGACAACGTGCTGCTCTCCGATCACGTCGTGCTGACCGAGGACGCTCACGGCCGCTCCCCGTCGCCGTTCTACGAATGCCTGGCGACGCTGTCATGGCTCGCGGGTCAGACCGAGACCATCCGTCTCGGTAGCGGAGTGTTGATCGGAAGCCATCGTCATCCGGCTCATCTGGCACACGCGACAGCCACGATCGACCGGCTCAGCGGTGGACGACTCATCGTCGGAGTCGGCGTCGGTTGGACAGCGCAGGCGTTCGACGTCCTCGGAGTTCCGTTCGATCGGCGAGGTCGAATGACCGATGCCACGCTCGACACTCTTCGTGCGGCATGGTCGTCCGAGACATACGAGTCCGTAGGAGCGAGCGGTACGCCCCGCCTGGTACACGCTGGCCCCCTCCCGCTGCAGAAGCCGCATCCGCCACTGTGGATCGGCGGCAACGGCCGAGCTGCACTCGACCGGACCAATGCGTTGGGCACTGGTTGGCATCCGCTGCATCCATCGCGGCAACTGTGCATCGCGGGCTCTACCGCGTTGGATGAGGGCAAAGAATTTGTTCCACGGATCTACTTCCTGCCCGTGGACAGTCCTGTGGATTCGCCGAACCGCCCCCTCGGCTACGGGTCCATCGAACAAATTCTCGAGGACATCGAATTCCTTGCCGAGTTGGACACAGGGACAATCGTTCTCGACACCGATCCTGGAGATCAACGACGTCGACGTTCCACCGCACACGATCTCGAACTCGTTCGATACGCGGGCGAAGTGATGGGCATGTGACTCAGTCCCTTACTCGTCGACCTCTACGCCATATCGCACAGCCAGCTCAGCCAGCCCGTCGTCGTAGCCCTGGCCGATGGGTCGAAAGCGCCAACCACTCCCCCGGCGGTATATCTCGGCCAACAGCATCGACTGTTCGGTCGTGGCTGCATCGAGTACGGCCGTGGCGACCGTCGACTCGATCCCATCGAGCGACACCGAGACCGCGCCGACATCACCGAACGTCTTGTCCCCGTCGATGGCCGCGGCGATGACGATGCGCACGCAGTCCTCAGGAACAAGTGCCAGATCGATCCGCACACCCTGCTCGCTGTCGCCGTCGATCGACATCGACACTGCACCGTCCGAAGTGGCCGGGGCGTTGTAGAACACGAAATCCTCGTCGCTGGAGACCAATTCGTCGCCATTGACCAGGAATGCGACGACGTCCACGCCGACCTGATCGGAGTCGTCGGCCCGCCACGAACTGTTCAACGTCAGCATCGTGACACTCGGGTCCAGATCGACGACGCCACCGCGTGGCACCAGCGGGGCGATTCGGGACCGCCGCGGCGGAAGCGGCGCAGGCATTTCGATCTTCAGTTCACGGTCGATCGCGGCCGGTGTCAGCAGCGTGAGATCCCGTTCTTTGACCTTCGGCATTCGGGGATCTCCGTCGCCGCCGTCAAGGATCAGGATGTCGGTCACGCCTGCACTGAGATTCACAGCCGGTGTGGCACCGAGTTGGATCAGGCGCGACCGCATCAGCACGGACTCAGCGTGGGAACCACCCATGACCAGGACCCTCCTTGCCTGCCAGGGCTTGTCGACTGGAGAGGGCTGCTGCATGGGTGGCTTCGACTGGATCTGCGGCCGAGTACTTTTCGGCGTTCCCGGTTGCACATCCCGTAGTAGGCCAAGCAGTTCGGACTCCGAGATGACCCGAAGGCCATGGGCCCGAGCTCGCTCGACCTTTCGGCTTTCCGTCGCGGGATCCGAGCACACCACCACACTGGTGAACCGGCTGACCGAGTTCATCACGTCCAAGCCCGCTTCGGTGAGCTGAGCGGCCAGACGCAATCGCGGGATGCGCGTGTCTCCACTGATCACGACTCGCATGCCTTGAATCAGACTGCCGTCCTCGGCGAGAGGCCCGGGGTTCTCCCACGTGCAATGTGTGCGAGGAACGGTATCCGGATACAGCGTCAGGCGCTCGGTGCACGTGACGACGGGAAGGGGAAGTTCGAGCGACCGGGCCAATCGAGCGCTGTGAGTGAACACCTGCGCCAGCACTCGGGCGTCGTCGTAGGCGTCGTGTGCGTTGGACTGCAGCACTTTCCAGTGCGCGGCCAAGGTCGAGAGCTTGTGGTTTGGAGTGTCCAGTTGCAGTCGCCTCGACAGTGCCACGGTGCACAACCGTTGCTTCGTCGGCATGTCGACGCCCGCACGCATGGATTCGAGCTTCAGGAAGCCGTGGTCGAAGCTTGCGTTGTGCGCGACCAGGGTTCGACCGTCCAGCAGATCCATCAGTTGCGGGGCGATCATGTCGAACGTCGGTGCACCGGCAAGTCGTTCGGGTGTCAGTCCGTGGACATGGATCGGACCGGGATCGCAGCCCGGGTTCACCAGAGTCGACAGTTCACGTCCGACGCGTCCGTCCTCGTCGACCGTCAGAGCGGCCACGCTGAGCACCCGATCACGGGACGCCTTCAGACCCGAGGTCTCCACATCGACGACAACCCACCTGTCGCTGCCGCTTCTGAGCGCGTTCCTCACAGAGCTTCCACCTTCGACGCGTCGGTCACTGGGGGTCACTATGCCGTACGAGCTGCTGATACGAGTCGAATCGTGGCGGGCACAACCGGATTGTGTCTCTCGGAAGCTTAAGCTTTAGAACGCATGCCATAAAGCAATAGAACGACTTCCGGCGCACATTCTGTGCACTTATGCCTTATCTAACAAGCATAGAGGCTGTTCACCGCGTGGTTAGCGATGTAAGCTCCGATATGCATGCTTGCGCAAGCACAAGGAGTGATGATGGCCGAACCACGACGACGAGCGCGGAAATCTTCCGGCGAGCTGGCCGGGGCCTTCGTTGCGCGTCGGCATCAGTTGCGCATGACTCAAGCCGAGTTGGCGTTACTTGCCGGCGTGGGGCGCTCGACAGTCCAGGCCCTAGAAGCTGGAAAAGACACGGTGCAGCTCGACGGCGCGGTTGCTGTCGCGGAGGCGTTGGGCTGCGAGATCACATTGCTCACGCGCGCCGGATCGCCTGTGCCGCCACTGGACGCGACATGATCGAAGTATCCGAGCTGCGGGATGTCGATGCCGCCGATGTCTACAAGGGCGATCTTCTCGCCGGCTCACTGACGCGTGTGGGGAACGACGTCGTGTTTCGGTACGACAGCGACTACCTCGGCAGCGCTTCTCCGCCGGATCTCGCGTGGTCGATTCCGAAGTCGTCGCTGGAGGCGCGGGCATCGGGCGGTAGCGTCCCTGCCTTTTTCGCGGGCCTGTTGCCGGAAGGCGTTCGTCTCACTGGAGTGGTAACAGCTACCAAAACGTCCGAGGACGATCACTTCACACTGCTGCTGGCGGTCGGATCGGACACCATCGGGGACGTTCGTGTGCTGCCACGCGGTCAAGAGATATCGTTGGCGGGCAATGCATTCGATTCGAGGCACCGTGTTCCCGATCTTCGTCGCCTCTTCGATTCCCTGTCCACGGGTGAGTCGGTGAGTCAGGATCCGTCCGCTCTGCCGGGCGTTCAGGGCAAAGTGTCCGCGCAGATGTACTCGACCCCGGTGTCGACTACGGCCGGGCCTGCCATCTTGAAACTCGCCCCGCCCGCGCGACTGCCGCGACTGGTCGAGAACGAGAGCTTCTTCATGAATCTGGCACGTGGATGCGGGCTTTCGGCGCCGGGACACCGCGTGATCGAGGACGACAAGGGAATCAGTGGTCTGCTGGTGGCACGATTCGACCGGATCGGTGAACAACGACTTCCGCAAGAGGATGCGTGCCAAGTATCCGGGCTCTATCCCGCGTCCAAGTACCGAATGAAGACCGAAGCGGTGATTGCGCTGCTCGCCGACACTGTCGAGCGCGGCGGCGGTTCTGCGCGCCAGGCCACCGCCGAACTTCTTCGCTTGACGGCCTATTCGTATGCGATCGGAAACGGCGATCTGCACGGAAAGAACTACTCGATACAAAAGAACACTCGGGGAATCTGGTCGGTCACACCCGCCTACGACCTTCTGTGCACGCAGCCTTACGCGTCCTGGAGTGACCCGATGGCGTTGAGCTTCTACGGGCGTGCGAACCGTTGGACACGTGGGCATTTCGTCGAGTCCGCCGGCCGGTTGGGGATGCCCGAACGTGCGACACGACGCATACTCGACGACGTTGCCGCTGGCGTTCGAAACGGAATCGGTGATGTCGATGTGATTGGGTTCGATGACAAGCAAACGCGCCAGTTGAAGCAGCTACTCGATCAGCGCTGCTCCGAGCTGTCCTGACCTCGACCTGTGGTTGAAGTTCGACGCAAGACCAGGCGCAGTGGCCTGGGTCGAGAACCGAGACGTTGCGCAAAGTCTTCTCTCGCTCGATGTCGGTGAATCGTCGCATACCGGCCTTCGTCCGAATGGACGGCTGCGGTGCGCCGTGAGGCTGAAATTTACGGCACGCTTCAGCACGCGTGAACAGCGTTCGCCTTCGCGGCCTCGAGTGACTGATCCTGCGGGAAGAACCACACGAATGACCTATACGTGAAGATCCCGTCGCATTCGCCAAGGTCGAAGGCAACGATCGATGCCCGTTCCTGTGGTGCAGCGCCAGGTGAAGGGGACTCCGGGGTGACATGAGCGGTCGTGCCGGTTCCGGTGGCCGTCGGCCCACCCCACGAATTCCACACGATCTCGGTGACGACCCCGGACAAGGACGCACCACCGTTGCTGATCTCCGGAGGCCGGACTGCCCCGTATCCCACTTGATATGTGTCGGTTACTTTTCCGAGCACAGGGTCGACGCCACCCGTTGTGGCCGTCGACACCGGTGTCGCGGCACCACGTGCCTCGATGTACTCGAACTGATATCCGCCGGTCGAGAACGTGAACCCCTTACCGGATCGGTCCGAGCGGCACGACACGCCGGACTCCTGCACGTTGCAGGAAAACCCGTTGGTGGACAACGTTTGTCCGTACGAAAGGACAGGAGTTGTGTCGTAACGCCAGAACAAGGCCTGGCTCAGGCTCGCGAATCTGGCGTCTCCCGTTGCGTTCACGAGGATCGCGTTCGGGGCAGTCACATTCCCGCTGTAGTGGTCGGGTACCGATGGCGCACCCGCCACGTTCATCGGCATGCTCGACGACGGCTGACAACCAGCCATCTGATCGTCACTACCGCCCTGCGCACTGTCCGCCAGAATGGCACATCGCCACAATCCACTGGGCGTCGTGAAGAAGAATCCCTGCAGCCCGCCCTCCTGCCAGGCATACGTCGCCGGGTCCACGAGCGAGATGGCCGCGGCCGGTGGTGGTGGCGGCGACGGATCGGTCGTCGAGACCTCGAATGTCGACTGTTCCGGCACAGCGGTCATCTCAGCGATGGCAGAGGCCGGAGCTTTTTCAGGGGAACACCCCGCCACGACGACAAGAAGCGACGCACACACGATGAGCAGCGACGTACCGACGCGCATCAGATCGAGCTGGTCCCGCTGTTGCGGGCCCACTCTGCGATGAGTTCGTGGTCGTACTGCTCGGCTCGAATACGTAGATCGGTGTAGATGAGCAGCTGCAGTACACGGAATCCCGCAATCATGATTCCAAGTACCACTGCGTAGACCAGCAGGTTGAAACCGAAGATCGCCGTGACGAGCATCAACGGAACGAAGCACAGTGACCAGAGCAGGTGGATCCCGATCAGTCTGCCCCAGGCGGGTTTCGACAGACTCACCGATCGACGTAGGGAATCGACCACGCCTCGACTCTCGACGACCAGAACGACCGGTGCCAAGCTGAACAGGATGGACGCAGCGAACACGCCGAGGCTGACGAACGGCACCAACACGAGGCTGCCCAGTCCGCCACCCTGCGACAACAGTGCTACGAAGACGAGGCTGGGTAGAGCAGACAGACCATAGAACGTCAGCGTCATCCGGCATACCGCGAACATCCGGCTCCGTGCGGTGTTCCACACGTCGAGCAATCCAACCGGCAGTCCGCGCACGGCTCGTTCGCTCACGACAACCGACAACGCCAGCAGCAACGCGTCGGCCGGCAGCGCGATCGCCATGATGAGCAGCAACCAGGCGAGTAACAGGAGCAGCAGACTCGAAAACGGATTGTCCGACAACACAAGCGTGTTGTCACTCAACGATGACGACGCACCGAGCGCGAACATCCCGATCGCGGAGATCGACACGAAGACAATCGCGAGGAACACGAGCAGGATTGCCGCTGGGATACCCACCAGCGTCGGCCAATTCTTGGAGACCACTTTCCAAGCACCGGAGAACAGTTCGGCTATTGTCATGGCTCGGAACGGAATCGGCGGTTCCGGGTCCGCAATGTTCGGTTCAGCGGACTGCCGCGCACCCAGGACCGGTGCCGCAAGTCGGTGCTGCGCGAGCACCTCACGAATGTCGGGCGTCCAGCCGATATCTCGCTGACGGACGTACCAACTTCCGGCGCCTGCGGCCAGTGCGATCAAAACCCATCCGAACGTGGAATCCGAAAAAATCGCGGCCAGTAACGAAACAGCCGCCAGAGCTGCGAGCGCATGCCACAGGTGCAGGTCGAATCGCAGGTCAGGTTGAGCCCCTCGAGTCTGCTGGTTGTCGGGTTCGTCTGCGAAGCCCCCCGCATCGGAGTTCATGATTGGTGATTCCTTCCCGACAGATGACACACGACGATCCACGAGCGACCGCGGGAGGTCCTATTGAGTCACCCGACGATAAATTCGTCCCAACTCATTTGCTATCCCACGTTCAACCGACATGATCGACCACGAGGTTGCGAGGTCGGTTGTTCAGCCGATGCCGGGAAACCACCGACTCCTCTAGATTGTCGATATGCTCCGTCGCGTCAAACATGTTCATGTCCTTGCCATTTCCGTCGCTCTGCTGATCGGTGGCTGCGGCGCAGACGAAGCAACTACTCTGTCGCCGGACTCAGGCGATTCAGCACTCGCGTCGGTCGCCGATGTTCCGGCCGAAAGCAACCCCGAAACGCCGACACCCCCACCTACGCCGGCTGGGAATCCATGTGTGGGCACCAGAGGTGCATGCGAGGTAGTTGCGTCCGTCGACGTCGACGGCGACAACAACCCCGACAATGTGGGAATCGAACTCGTCGACGCCCAGATCACTGTACGAATCGACACCGGGACATCGCTCACGACATCGAGTGTGCCGAACAAGCACATATTTCCCGACGACATCACTCCGTCCGGGGTGTTCGTCGGAGCCTTCAACATCACGCGGGAGCAGGGTGCCGACATCGTCGTCGACGCCAAGATGGGGTTGGGTGGCTTCGAGCTGTTCGGGGTGATCGGTTGGGACGACGGCCCGGTTTCAGTGCCTGCACCCGAAGGTGTCATCAGTCCGGACGAAACCGCGTACATGTGGG
This sequence comes from Rhodococcus sp. 06-462-5, assembly GCF_002258315.1. Taxonomy (GTDB): domain Bacteria; phylum Actinomycetota; class Actinomycetes; order Mycobacteriales; family Mycobacteriaceae; genus Rhodococcoides. The sequence continues at coordinate 91,347 of NZ_NOYD01000015.1, forward strand.
CGGTACCGACGGAGATGTACCGGGTGTTCGTTCGATGCCCCGAGCCCGGTTCGGTCGGTGTGGTGAAAACCGAGGCAGACGTCAGCTTCGGTATCGTCACGCCCGGTGGGGCGTACAACGAGACGACCACCTCACGCTGGGTCGGCGACAACTGGACTGTTGCCGACACGAACCGTGTGCCCGGTCAATATGTGAGTGCGGATCGGTCGGCGCTGTCGGGAACCTTCGAGTGCCAGCCCGCGCACTCCGCGCCCCCAGCATTCGCTCCGATTGCAGCGCAGGAGAATCCGAACATGGTTCTCGGCGGCACCCCACTGAGCAACTCGGAGGGGTACGGCGAAATTCGTCCGGAGACCGTGTACTTCGGCGGTTCTCCGAGCGGTTACATCGGTGAAATCGTGTGGGATTCCTGGGGTGGCGATCGGGCGGTGGGCCACGGCATGGCACCGTACGTATCCCCGACGGGCACGGTTGCGAGTGCACCGATGACGCCGGCAGAAATCGTTGCCTACGAGCCGAGTACGTGCAACGGACTGCCTGCGTACGCCAAGGTTCAGTGGTACTTCCCAGCCGAGGGCCAGGTGTTCGATCCTTCATATGCAAGCACGGTCTGTTGAGTGCCGTCTCGCTGAAGTCGATAAATGCCGTCCAGAATTCCAGAGGGTACCTGGCCAATCCTGGGTGTGCTTCGGGCTCAGGACAGACCTATCTGTCCGTGGATGAGGGCGGGATACCGATCCCGCTTCAACGCCTCGGCAGCGAGCTCCTCCGGCTCAGCCCGTACGATTCTCACCAATGATCGTAAAGAGCCACCCTCTTTAGAGGTCGTTGACATAGCTCCCTTCAAAGATCAACTTGCGTCGTTCGGCGCAGCCCGCTTCGGGCGCGGCGCGATCCCAGCTTCCGGGTGCAGTTGCAGTTATCAGATTTCTTGGCGGCCCAGTTGCGGACAGGACAGAGTGCGTCAGATCGACGCCTGCTCAATCAACAAGATCCCCTGGGCAATCCATTCGACGCCTGGTCGACTGAACGGATTACGCTCACAGTTCCTAGACGCCCAGGAGGAACCTTGACCGATCCCGCACGCACCGACGAGTACTTCCTCGGACTTGCAATCGAACAGGCCCAGATCGGCTGGGATGAGGGCGGCGTTCCGATAGGCGCGGCACTCGTCCATGATGGCGAAGTTCTTTCGGTGGGTCGAAACCGCCGCGTCCAGATGGACAGCGCAATCCGTCATGGAGAAACCGACTGCATCGAACGAGCAGGCCGACTCCCCGCCTCGGTGTACCGAAAGTCGGTGCTCTACACCACGTTGTCTCCGTGCTTCATGTGCGCGGGAACCGCACTGCTGTACGAGATTCCTCGGATCGTCGTAGGTGAGAACCGCTCCTTCGAGACATCGGAAAGCCTGCTACGCGAGCACGGCGTGCAGGTCGACGTCATCGACAACGCCGAATGCGTTCAACTGATGGAACGCATGCTCGCCGAGCGACCGAGCCTGTGGTTCGAGGACATCGGGGAGGACGCATAGGCGGCACCGACGAACCGGTCCTGTCCGAACTCGAGTGAGTCAGCCAGCCAGCGCCTGCCAGGTCGCCTCGCCCGCGCGATATCCCGCCTCGAACAGCCATGGCCATTCGGAGAAGTCCTCGGGATCGACCACCACCGTCTCGACACCGCCGTTACCGCGCCGCTTCGGCATGTTCTCGGGATGGGACGGGAACCGATCCTTCAGATACGCGGGCTCGAGACTCTGCCGAAAGATCAACCACGTCTGCGGCGTGAAACCCACTGCCTCAGCACGTTTCGCAAGGTCGATCCAGGCTTCCGCATTGGCGTATCCGCCTTCGAGCACCCGCCTCCGAGTCTCGATCATCGGGAACACGCCGTACCAGATCGGCGGGTAACTCAGTAGCGTTTGGCACCAAGTACGACGGCGTTCCGGCGGAATCGGTTCCCACTTCGCCGGTGCTGCTTCGAGTTCGTCACTACCGGACATCGTTCACCTCGCCCTGGAGGGTAACCCTCCATCGACTTGCGCACCCGCAGTCGCAGGATGCGCCGGTTCTTCCCCTGGGGCACCCCTGTCGATGGAGACGGGGTTGCCGGACAGCCGGCCAGGTACCTACGGCTATCGCTCTTGAACCTGCCTCGACAGTAGCCGAAGGGTACGGCTTGGACAATCCTGTGAATCGGCGGGATAGCTCGACGAATTGCCAACGGAATCAGGAACCAACAGGTGCACCAGCAACACTCCGGCCGAAGTTCTCTACGCAGATCGGACATCCGTCATCATTGACGCGTGATCAAACAGGGAAGTGGTTTTGCTTTGCTCGGCGCGGTGATTGCAGTGCTGGCTCACTCGGCGACCAGAACCGCAGGGTATTCGGCGTATGTCTCCGGCGGGTCGTTCTATGGTCCGGACACCACTCTGGGGCCGTGGGTGCAGCCCATTGTCGCCGCTTCGGTTGGAGCAGTGGTCGGCTTGCTCGCGGGCCTGGTGCTGTACCTGTGCGGCTTTCGATTCGCCGTCCAGCCCTCTCGGCGAGTGGGGCTCGTCGTCGTTGCCGGTCTGATCGGAGTGACGCTGGGAATGACGCCGGTGCTGATTCTCGTCGGAACGAGCTTTTCCGGTCAGAATTCGAGCGTCTCGACCGACTACTTGCTGCCGATGTACGCAGGCACCGGAGTTTTGGCCTACCTGCTCGGAATCGCCTCGGTTCGGTTGCTGCTCAGGGCAAGTCACGATCCGTTGTCGTCCCGGACGACCAAGGTGGTGGCTGCCCTTCTCCCGATCGGGGGTGTCCTCGCCACCCTCGTCGGAACGGGGACTGCCTGGATTCTCGGATTCTCCACGACGGCATCCACTTTCGTCGCCGTGATCGTGGCGGTGTTGTGCGTACTCGTGGCGACCTTTGCGCTCGCGCGCGCGTGGGCGTTGCGTACGACAGCGTAGAAGCTCGAGGGGCGACCGCCGCGCCGCCTAGAGTTGTGCGCGTGGCCGTATCGGTCGACGCGGCTAGCCAAGGTCATTTTGCCTCGGGGCAGTTGAACGAGAGAGGAAGCCGATGATCATCACCGGGTTGTTCTTCGCCGAGTATGCGCGAGCCTCCAACGACATGCTCGACATCCTCGGCGGCGTCTGGGATTCCTGCACGGTTCCTCGCGACACCCGCATGCTCGAATGCCGGCTGGTCGCACTGTTGCAGACGGGACCCGATGACATCGGTAAGGACTTTCCCGCGACACTCGAAGTCCTCGACGCGAATGGCGAACACATCGTGAATCAGCGGGGGCTCCAGATCCCCGGTGCCGGCTTCACCGGGGAGAATCGGTTCTGGTTCCTGCCGATGCAGATGGTGTTCCGCGACGAAGGACGACACAACTTCATCCTCAGCGCCGGTGGGGCAACTGCGAGCGTCGGGCTTCGTATCGCATTCGGCTGATGGCAGCGTTCTCGGTGCCCCTCGCTATCGGACTTCATCAGCCAAACGCCGTCCAGCTTCGATCAACCATCGTCGTGGATCCGCCATGGCCGCCTCTGCGCCGCCGGCAAGGTCCGTCAGCGACACGGTCCGCACCTCGACGTCCGAATCCACCGCCCCGGCGACCACCGCCACCGGAACCGAAGCCTCCGAACATATCTGGACCACATGTCCGACGAGTTTGCCCGTCAGCGACGTGCGATCGAACTTGCCCTCACCCGTCACCACGAGGTCGGCGGCAGGAACAGCAGCCGACAGCCCCGTCAGCTCCGACACCCGTTCGGCCCCGCCCGATATACGAGCCCCCAGCGCGCACAGCCCGAATCCCACCCCGCCGGCAGCACCGGTCCCAGGCATGAACGGGTCGGCGGGCAAGCCGGCAGCGGCGAGCAACTCGGCCCAGCGCTGCAAAGCCTCGTCGAGTACCTCAATGTCGGCGGCCGACGCACCCTTCTGCGGCCCGAAGACGTGCGCGGCACCGTCGGGTCCGAACAACACCGCGCGCGTATCGGTCAGCAATTCGATGTCGGACGGTACCCCCGCGAGGCCCGACGCACCCACTGATCGGGCGGCCAGCAGACCGGCACCGCCCTCCGGAACGTCCTGACCCGATTCGTCCAGCACCCGAACACCGAGCGCACGAAGCACTCCCAGTCCGCCGTCGGTGGAGGCCGAGCCCCCGAGTGCCACCGAGATTCGGTCCGAACCGCACTCCCTGATCACGTCTCCTAGCCCGCGCGTCGTCGCGGTCAGTGCATTCAGCGACTCCATCATCGCGATGCCCGACGACTCCGCCAGCTCGATCACCGCCCGGCCGTCCTCGAGCATCAGCCATCGCGCGTCGACCGACCGACCGTCGGGGCCGCAGACACCGGGCACCGACGACCACGTCGAGTCGGCCGAGCATGCGGCGAGCACGTCGAGTGTCCCTTCGCCCCCATCTGCCTGCGGCACCGATACCAGGTCGTCACCGCTGCGGACAGCCGCCCACCCCTCGATCAGTGCCGCGGCGGCATCGACAGCGTCGATGGTGCCTTTGAAGGAATCGGGGGCAAAGAGGACTCTCATGCGATCAGACTGGGCAGAACCAGATCGCGGTAGCGCTGCTTCATGGTCTCGATCACCTGGTCCCCGTCGGCCGCCCACACCGCAGCGTTGAAGATCTCCACTTCCACATCACCTCGGTACCCAGCGACTCGTACCCATCGGCCGATGGAATCGAAGTCGATCACCCCATCGCCCATCATTCCGCGCGAGAGGAGGGGGTCGGCTTCCATCGGCACCAGCCAGTCGCACACCTGGTACGAGCTGATGCGGCCACGCTCACCTGCGGTTCGGATCAGTGACTCCAGATCCGGATCCCACCACACGTGGAATGTGTCGACGACGACGCCCACTGCCTCCACCGGGTGCGGTTCGGCCATCGACAATGCTTGTCCCAGTGTGGAGATGACGGCGCGGTCGGCCGCGAACATCGGATGCAAGGGCTCGAGCGCGATGCGCACACCCCGCTCGAGTGCGTACGGAACGAGCAGGGCCAGCCTCTCCTCCACTCGAGCCCGAGCTCCGATGAGGTCGCGATCGGGGATGCCGCCCATAACCATTACGAGCTCGGGCGCTCCGAGTTCGGCGGCTTCGTCGAGAGCGCGACGGTTGTCGTCGAGACCGTCGTCGTCGATCGCCGTGAGGAATCCGCCTCGACACAGGCTCGACACCCTCAGACCGGCGTCCGAGATCAGCTTGGCCGACTCGCCGACTCCGAACTCCTGGATCCGATCCCGCCACGGGGCCACCGCACCCAGCCCGGCCCGTGCGGCACCGTCGACGGCTTGCTTCAGCGTCCAGGCGTTCGTCGTCTTGGTGTTGAGAGACAATGCTGCGTAAGGGTTGTCGAGGTCGTATGGTGCGATACTCACGACGCTGCCCCGTTCAGTTCGAGGTAGAGCCCCATGCGGTGCGCGGCCAGCGATGGATCCGCCAGCAACCCGGCGCGATCGGCCAGGACGAACAGCGTCGTCAGATGCTTCACGCTGCGCCCACGTATTACTACAAGACCGGAATTGCGTTCCTGTCGTGGCTCAACGGCAAGCAGGCTGGGTTCTCGATGGTGGGCGGCTTGGCATCTGC
>NZ_NOYD01000037.1 GCF_002258315.1 Rhodococcus sp. 06-462-5
CGACTGTGGCCGAACGGTCCGGAGGACTACGCGGCATTGCCGCAGTTGAACGTCAAGGCCTTCGATTACGACTACGGCTTCGGGTCGATCGCCGGCCGCCAGGAAACGGTCACGAGTGGACCGGCCGGCCGACTGGACCTGATGGTGTATCGCGATCGGGTGCACGGGTTCGCGGTGGACCTGACATCGAGCGACACTGCGGCAACTCCCGAATCGGTCACCGACACCGCGGCTGCATTCGTCGACTTTCTCGGCAGACTGTCCGAGGACCCCGATGCGAGGGTGGCGACGTTCGATGCACTGAACGCCGACGACCGAATCAGGGCAGAGGAATGGTCGCGCGGTGTCGAGGTGCACGCGGATGACGCGACGCTGGATTCGCTCGTCCGCCTGCAGATGTCGAGAACGCCGGACGCAGTGGCGATCGTCGATCACACCGGTGCGGAGTTCAGTTTCTCCGAGATCGCCACCCGCGTCGAGGCGATGGCCGCGCAGTTGAGCGCCCGCGGTGTGACGCGAGGCGACCGCGTGGCAGTCATGCTCGCGCGTTCGGTGGATCTCGTGGTGACCCTGCTTGCCGTCGTGCGCACCGGTGCCGCGTACGTTCCGATCGACCCGGAACACCCGTCCGAACGCATCGGTCACATCCTCGACGACGCCTCGGCCGCGGCGACGGTCACGGACGTGGCTGGAGCGGACCACCCCGCCGTACTCGAAACCGTTGTCCTGGTCGATGCGCTGGATCCACCGGATTCGATCGTTGCTCCGGTGCCTCCGACACCGTCGGACATCGCATACGTCATTTTCACCTCCGGAACCACGGGACGACCCAAGGGGGTCATGGTCTCCCATCGCGCAATCGTCAACAGGTTGCTCTGGGGCGAGACGGTCCATCCGGTCGCCGGGGAGCGCGTCCTCGTCAAGACGCCCGCGACGTTCGATGTGTCGGTCCCGGAGATATTCGGACCCCTCGCCTTCGGCGGCACCCTGGTCCTGGCGACCGGCGACGGCCATCGCGACCCGAGGTATCTCAGCGACGCGATCCGCAGACACCGCGTCTCGCGGGTGAACTTCGTACCCGCCATGGCCCAGGCCTTCGTCGAGGCCGAGCTGGGCTCCCATGACACCCTCCGCTTGACTGCGCTTGCAGGAGAGGCATTTCCGACGTCTCTCGGCACTGCCCTCTCGGGCGTCGTATCCGGCGACATCGCCAACGTGTACGGCCCTACCGAAACCGGAGAGATCACCTTCCACCGTGTCGATCCGACAGCGATCGACAACTACGGTGCGACGGTCCCCATCGGCGCGCCCGTCGCGAACACTCGCGCCATCGTTCTCGACACGTGGCTGCGCCCGGTGCCCGCCGGTGTGGTCGGTGAACTGTACTTGGGTGGAGCCCAGCTTGCCGATGGATACATCGGACGCCCCGAGCTGACCGCAGCACGATTCGTCGCCGATCCGCGAACCGGCCTGCGGCTGTACCGCACCGGAGACCTGGTGCGGTGGAACGATTCCGGATCGCTGGAGTACATGGGCCGCACCGACGACCAGATCAAGATTCGCGGAATACGCATCGAACTCGACGACATTCGCGTCGCAATCGAACGCCACCCCGCCGTCTCCGCAGCCGTCGTCGTCGCTGTCGAGCATCCCGCAGGCGGGCACTACCTCGCCGCCTACCACACCGGCGCAGCCGTGGACGGCGATGATCTCCGCGACTTCGTGGGAACGCAGGTTCCGGACTACATGGTCCCCACGGTCTTCTCGGCCTTGGACTCGATCCCGACCACCGTCAACGGAAAGGTCGATCGCCGAGCCCTGCCTCGTCCCGACTTGGCGGCTGCGAGCACGCCGACCGGCCGCGCACCCCGGACGAACACCGAACATGCGCTGGCGCAGATCTTCTGCGAGGTACTGAACCTGCCGGGCGACATGACTCTGTCGGTGGACGACGACTTCTTCCGACTCGGTGGACACTCTCTGTCAGCGGCTCGCATGGCGGCACGAATCGGCGCGGCGACGGGCGGGGTGCTGACACTGCGTGATGTGTTCGGCGCACCGTCGCTCGGAGGGCTGGCAGCATGCGTCGACGCCGCCAGGAGTGGGGCCTGCGGAATGACCTCGGTGCGCAGCGAGTCCACCTCGACGTCGATGTCGGTCACCGACATCGAGCGGACCGACGCCGTGCCGGCGTCGTACGGGCAGCAGGCACTGTGGATCAGCGAGCACATCGACTCCGAGAGCTTCTATCGCACGGGTGAAATTCTGCGCGTCGTCGGGCAATTCGATGTCGCTGCGCTGCAACGAGCTGTCGCCGAGTTGGTACACCGGCACGAGATCCTCAGGACCACGTTCTCGCCGGACGAGAACGGCGAGCTCCTTCAGATCGTCCACCCGGTGCCGAGCCCGGTCCGGATCGTGGATGCGAGCCCATCCGAGACGACGTCGCTGATCGAACAGCTGCTCGACGAACAGCTCGATCTTGCAACAGATTTCGGTATGCGGTTCACCGTCGTCGCGTCGGGCGACTCCGGGTTCGTGGTGTTTCAACGCCACCACATGGTGACCGACGACAGGTCCAATTCCATCCTCCTGCGCGATCTCGGTGCGCTCTATCGACAAGAACTCGGCCTCGGCCGCGCCGATCTACCCGAGCTCGCAGTCCAGTACGGCGACTTCGCGCTGTGGAACCGCATCTCGCTCGGAACGGAAGCCGACCCGCATTCGCAGTACCGACGCGAACTCGACTACTGGAAGAACACCCTCGACGGATGCCCTGCCGAGACGCGTCTACCGATCGATGCCGACCGTTCCACGGTCACGACACGAACGCGACGGTCCGTCACACTCGCGTTGTCGGACAACGATTCCGCGGACGTCGCGACGTTCCTGAACACCTCGGCATCGACACCTCTGCAGGCGATCATCGTGGCGGCGGCGCTGGCCCTGTGGCACGAGGGTGCGGGAACGTCCATCCCGATCGGTTCGCCCATCGACCTCAGGGACGATCCTGCCCTGGCCGACCTGATCGGGTACTTCATCAACACGGTCGTCATCCGCACCGACCTCGACGAGTCAACAGGATTCGGGGCCGCGCTCCGACGTGCGCGCGAGCGGGTCCTCGATGCGCAGGAGCACAAGCACGTTCCGTTCGACAGCGTGGTCGATCACGTCCTGACCGGTAGGCGGTCGCAGGCTTCCCCTCTGTTCCAGGTCATGGCGGTGTACACCCCCGCCGATGCCGACACACCGGACACGGACCGGCGGTTCGAGATTCACGACCCCTGGGCGTCCGAGTCCGACTCCGAGGACGACACCGTCGCAGCCTTGTTCGATCTCGTCGTCGGCATCGAACAGCGACCGGACGGGCGATTCTCCATCGGGGTGGACGCCGTCGACGAGCTGTTCGAGGTGGCGACGGTCGGACGGCTCGCACACGAGATTCGCGCGTTTCTGGTGTGGGGCAGCCGATACCCGGACGCCCCCATTCCGGCGCTGTCTCGATTCGCTGCCACCGACGTTCCCTCCGCGGCCTTCCCGAGCACGACGCCGGGCGCAGTCCTCCGCACAGCCCTGCCGTCGGTCGACGCACGTCGAGGAGATCTACAGCGCATGAGCGTCGATCAGGTCGCCGTGTCGCTGTTCGGTCAGGACCACCACGACCGGCTACGCATCGAGAACACGGGGGACCAGGCCTGGCTGGTCGCGTCCGACGTGGCGGAGCCGCACTGGCTCGACGCGATCGCCGCGGTGATCGAGCAACTCGTCGACGGGTACGCGGACGGAATCACGTTGACGCTCAAAGCACGTGAGACACCGCCGCGTGACACCGATGCACCGGATGACCTGTCGCAGCTGCTCGACGACCCGTTCTGGGAGGACTGGGTCGACTCGCTCGCCGATCTCGATGTCGCCGATCCACGAGCCCGTGATTCCAGTGGTCCCACCCGAGGGGCGGCGAGCGCCCGGTGCCGAATCCTGGGCGATGTCGACGAGCCGTCGCGTACCCGTGCCGTTCTCCTGGCTGCGCTTGCTCGCGCGTACGCCGACCCCGATCCCGACGGCGCACTGATCGTCGAGTTCGAGGAGTCCTTCGGGGATGGGGCGTCGACGTTCCTCACTGCGATAGACGCGGACGTGCTGGCCCTCGCCGCCGAAGGCGACGCCGCGATCGTCGATCGGTTGGCGGCCGCCGCCGAATGGGACCCTCGGCGCAGGCACGAGTACGAGCTGATATCCGCAAGTCCCACTCACCGCCGGTTCTTCGACGACCTCCCCGATCCGGCGGTCACCGTGTCGGTACGCCGAACGGATTGCGAAGCAGTCGAATTGCCGAACCAGGCAGGAGCGAATCGGATCCACGTGAGTCTGTGGGTCGATCGCCGCACTGCAGACGACTGCGTTGCAGTGCGTGTACATGTCGGAGTCGGCGACCGACTCGAACTCGACGCCGAGCAGTTGGCTCGCGGCATCGCCGGAGTGCTCGAAGAATCCGGAGTTGCGCTCAGCGGGTTGAACTTCGAGAGCCGTCTCTCGGCTGCGCGCCTGGACCGGATATCGCTACCGCCGGCCGAGGTTGCGCGCATTGCGCAACGGTACGGGCCCGGTGTGGAGATACTGCCGCTGTCGCCGCTCCAGAGCGGCCTGCTCTATCACATCATTCGAGCCCGCGAAGCCGACGATCACAACGCCTACATCTCGCAGATCACCTACGACCTGACCGGTGACGTCGACCCGGACAGGATGAGGTCGGCCATCGCCACTGCCCTCGACCGCTATCCCAACGTGCGGGCGGGGTTCGTCTCCACGGCCGACGGTGAGGTTCAGGTCATCCCGTCGCGCACCGAGCTCCCGTATCGCGTGGTGACCGCGCGCGAGTGGGCGGAGGAACACGGAACGGCCGCCGAACTGCTCGACGCCGAACGCGACGCGCCGTTCGATCACGAACGGCCACCGCTGCTCCGATTCGTTCTGGTCGAACTCGATTCCGAGCTGTGGACACTGTGCATGACCACCGAACACATCCTGATGGACGGCTGGTCGCTCTATGCATTTCTCGGGGAAATCCTCGACATCTACACCGATCCCGGGTACGCGGACCGCGTCGCGCCTGCGTCGTTCCGCGACTACCTCGACTGGGTTGCGCACCGAGACCACGACGTTGCGGCATCGGCGTGGTCCGACTACCTGGCCGACCTGGCCGGACCGTCCATCGTGTGGCCGGGTGGAGGCGACCTCATCGGTAGTCGGGTGGATACCGCGGACATACACCTCGACCTCGACCCTGCCGTCGCACGCGCCGTACACGAGATCGCACGCGAGGTGGGGGTGACCGTCTCGACTGTTCTGCAGGCGTCATGGGCGCTGACTCTCGGCCGGCTGCTCGGGACGTTCGATGTGGTGATCGGCAACAACGTGTCGGGCAGGCCGCCGGAACTGGTCGATGCCGACCGCATCATCGGACTGTTGTTCAACACGTTGCCGTTTCGGGTGCGCTCGAGCCCGTTCGAGTCGGTGGCGACGATGCTGCAGCGCGTTCAAGCCGAGCAGCTCGACGTGATGGAGCACTCCTACGTCGCACTGAGCGACATTCAGGAACGCGCGGGATCGGGAGCGTTGTTCGACACGCTCTTCGTCGTCCAGAACTTCGGGTACGAGGACTCGGGCCCGGGGGAGGACGCGGAGATCGACGTCCAGTCCGGATCGTCCACCGACGCCACTCACTATCCGCTGACCTTCGCAGTCAGTCCGTCTGCGGACGACGGCAATCACGCTGTGCACGTGCGACTGTCGTACCGACGAGATGCGTTCGGCGACGACGAGGCCCAGCGCGTTCTCGGTCGGTACGTGTCGATCCTGACGAACATGGTCTCGGACACCGCCCGGCCGGTGAGCCGGATCCCGGCGTCGCTGCCCGGTGAGGAAGCGCTCGTCTGCGTCAGCGGTGAGAACCGTGTCGTGGTGGACGAGACGGTCAACGATCTTCTGCGCCGACAGGTGTCGCGGACGCCGCAGGCAACTGCTCTGGTGTCGGGGCACCGCGAGTACTCGTTCGCCGAGTTCTTCGCGCGGGTCAACCAGTACGCGCGGCTGCTGCTGGCACACGGTGTGCGGCCGGAACACCGGGTGGCTCTCCTGCTGCCGAGGGACGAGCGAATGGTGATTTCGATGTTCGCCGTGTTCGCAGTGGGCGCAGCCTACGTACCGATCGACGCCGAACACCCGGACGATCGGATCGACTACATGCTGGGCGCTGCGGAACCGACCGTCACTCTCGTCACCTCGCGAGACCGGTCACGGATCGGCCACGTCGCCGGGATCGTCGTCGATCTGGACGAGGTCGGCGTGATCGCCGACATCGACGGTCGAGACGCGGCGGCGATCACCGACCACGAACGCGGTGGGGCCATCCGGCCGGACAACCTTGCCTATCTCATCTTCACCTCCGGCTCGACCGGCAGGCCCAAAGGCGTTGCGGTCGGGTATCGGGGACTGACCAACATGTACGTCAACCACGTGGCCAAGATCTTCGACCGTGTCGTCGCGCACCAGGGTGGACGGACGATGCGGATCGCACACACCACCTCGTTCGCCTTCGACGCCTCCTGGGAGCAACTGTTCTGGATGCTCGACGGGCACACCGTCGACGTCATCGACGAGGAACTGCGACGCGAACCCGGTCGGCTTCTGGCGTACTACGATTCGGCTCGCGTCGACGGCTTCGACGTCACACCGTCCTACGGTCAGCTTCTGGTCGACGAGGGTCTACTGGACCGGGACCGACCGTCGGGACGCTCGGTGGACGCGGACGCGGCCGGTGTGGTGTTCGTATCGCTGGGCGGAGAGGCTGTGCCCGAACGACTCTGGCAGCAGTTGCGGAACGCACCGGGAGTCGAGGCCTACAACCTGTACGGCCCGACCGAATACACGATCAACGCTCTGGGAGCCGATCTGGCCGACAGTGAGACCTCCTCGGTGGGAACGCCGATCTGCAACACCCGTGCGTACATCCTCGACCACAGCCTGCAGCCGACGTTGCCGGGCGTGGCAGGCGAGCTCTACCTGGCCGGTTCCGGTGTGGCACGCGGTTATTGGGGTAGGCCCGACGCGTCGGCCGAGCGCTTCTGCGCATGTCCGTGGGAGATCGGAGCTCGGATGTATCGCACCGGGGATCTCGTGCGGCGTACCCCCGAGGGGACGATCGAATATCTCGGTCGCGCAGACGATCAGGTCAAGATTCGCGGGTATCGCATCGAACCGAGCGAGGTCGCCGATGTCCTTGCCGACGATCCGTCGGTCGCACGGGCAGCGGTCGTGGCGCGTCCCTCGCCGTCCGGGGCCGTAGCGCTGTACGGCTACGTGGTTCCTGCGCCGGGCACGGTGGTCGATCTCGAAGACGTGCGCGCTCGCGCGAGAGGCATTCTGCCCGACTACATGGTCCCCTCGGGACTGTCTGTGCTCGAGTCGATTCCGCTGACGGTCAACGGAAAGGTCGACGCGCGTGCGCTTCCCGAGATCGTCGGTGCGGACGACGTCCACGTCGCCCCTGACACCGCCGAAGAACTTCTCGTCGAGGCTGCGGTAGCGGATCTCTTGGGACTGGAACGGGTTTCGACCACCGCGAACTTCTTCGAGTCGGGCGGGAACTCACTGATCGCGATGCGTCTGATCGCGCGCTTGCATCGAGACACCGGCCGCGACCTCAGGGTGAAGGACATCTTCGCCCGGCAGACGATCGGCGAGATCGCGCGGCTGTTGGAGGAGGATTCGCGCGAGGTACCGCCGTCGGAGGCGATCACGGTGCCGTTGCGTCCTGGTACGAGCGGCAGAACCCTGTTCTGCATTCACGAGTACAACGGGTTCGCGACCATCTACTCGCAACTGCTCGACGGCGTACCGTCCGAGTGGGCGGTGGTGGGCATGCAGGATCCCGTCCACGGCGGAAGTCTGGTCGTCGCAGACGGTTTCGATGCCCTCTGCGACGTCTACGTCGATGCCGTCCTTGCTCGACAGCCCGACGGGCCGTACGACATCCTGGGCTGGTCCTACGGCGGACACCTGGCTCTCGGCGTCGTCCGGCGGTTGGTCGACCGAGGTCACGACGTCGCCACGTTGACTATCCTCGACGCCGTTCCCACCGTCGACGGAAGGCTGCTCGACGGATCGCTGCGTGACGACGACGAAATCATGCCCGAGGGTGTCTCCGCCTATGACATGGTGCACGACACCGACGTGCAGGACGAGTTCATGGCGCGATTCGCGCGGCGGGAAGAGGGCATCGGCAACATGTCGCCCGGGGAGATCGACACGCTCAGTCCCAGCCAGAAACGTACGTGGGCGACTGCGGGAATGCGGGCCGAATTCATGCAGAGACAACCTACTCGAGGTCGATTCGACGGGCCGACGCTCCTGGTCACCGCCAGCGCAGGCAAGCCCGTCGGGCACTCCGGTCGGGTGGCCGAGATGTGGCGTGATTTCGTACCGGAACTCGTTGTCGTCGATGTCGATTCGACACATTCGGGAATGCTCGACGACGCCCGCCCCCGACGAGAATGGCTGCCTGCGTTGAGCCGCCATCTCGTGACCGACCGCGCCATGGTGACCACCACGGCGACTTCCCAGGAAGAAGGACGATGATCGTTACCGAGGAACAAGCACTGACCGATATCGCGGAGATCCTCTACGTCGACGTGGCCGAGCTCGAACGCGACGTGGATCTGCGAGACCAGGGTATGGACTCGGTCCGCATCATGGCCCTCGTGCAACAGTGGCGGCAGGCGGGATTGCCGGAGGTGGACTTCATCGCACTCGCCGAGGACCAGCGGATAGAGCACTGGCTGACGGTGCTGAAGACACTGCAGAATCAGTAGTTCGGCGCGAGCCGGAACACCACTTCTCCCCAGCCGATCGTCACTCGTTCCAGCACCCGCAGATCGGCGCGTCCGAACAGGTCGTCGTACTCGGCGTTGGTTCTGCTTCCACCACCGGTGAGTGCGAAGTGGAGCAGATCGTCTTCGTACTCGTAGTCCTCGGCGGTGGCGTGTTCGAGCGGCGCCGCGAACACGAAGACGGACCCGCCGGCACCGACGCTTCGGCCGGCGCGGTCGAGTACGTGGACCGCGTCCTCGTCGGGCATCAGATCGAGTAGGTTCGCCAGCAGCACGCCGTCCGGTGAATCCGAGCGGGTCTCGAGCATGCTGGACGCTTCGAGAACCACGCGAGGCCGATCACCCTGCAGGAGGCGGATTCCGGCGAGTTCGCTCGGGTGCCCCGCGACGGTCACGGTGACGTCCGCGCGGGCGTCGACGAAGGCACCCGCGAAGCGCCCGGCTCCGCGTCCGGCGATCACCAGCGTGCGTACGTCGGAGAACAACTCGGATTTGGCCAGAGTGTCGGCGATGACGTCGGCTTCGTCCTCGTCGGCTTCGAGTGCTGCCGGTTCGGATCGAAGGAGTTCGCGGAAAGAGGTACCGAACCAGGACTCGTAGTCGCCCTTGCCCGTTCGGACCGCAGCGAGCAGTGCGAGTACTCCGAGCTCGCGGCGCGCGGGGATGCCGCCCAAGTCGAATTCGGTCGTGTGCCACTCGTCGGTGAGTTCGAGTCCGGCTGCGGTGAGGCGGTAGGTGTCGCCGTGGCCCGGTTCCAGAGCGCCGGCCGCGGCGAGGTAGCGCACCAGCTTGCCCAGCCCCTGTTCGTGTGTCTGCGTGGCGGCCGCCATGGCCGGGATCGTCAGTGGGCCTCGTTCGAGAGCGTCGAACAGTCCGACGGTGACGCCGACACGAACGGCGAACGGAGGCAACAGGTCAAGTCGGTCGTGAAGATCGTCGTGCTCGTGCTCGGACGGTTCCGAGTCGGCGACATCCGGCTCGTCCACGCTTCGGCGCCAGTATCCGACCACGTCGAGATGGTCCTTCGGTACGTTCCTGTTCTCACGCAACCATCGGCGGATCGGGGTGAGGGACGTCGCTTCTCCTGCGACCCAGACGAATACGGACCCGTCCCACCACGGCGCTGCGCGGATGGCGTCGAAGAGCAGCGGCGTCGAACCGGCAGGTGCGCCGTCGCGGCTCAGCCACGTCACCGTGATCCCGTTACGGACGGGCAGTTCCTGCCGATGCGCGGGCTCGGCGACCTCGACGAATACCTGTGCCCGCAGTCCTGCAGGACTTTCCTCGATCCATCTCCCGATCGCAGGCAACGCGGTCTCGTCTCCGGCGATCAGCGCCCAGTCGACACCCTCGGGGTAGCTTCTCGACATCTTGGGCCCCGCCACGTGCACTCGTTCGCCCGGTGTCGCCCGGTAGGCCCAGCTGGTGGCCGGTCCACTGCCGTGCCTGACGAAGTCGATGTCGGCTTCACCGGCGACCGGGTCCCAGCGTCTGATCGTGTAGGTGCGGGTGATCGATCGTGGATCGCGTGGCCACGCGAGAGCGCCGTCCCCCTGCGTGGGAACGAGCGGTTCGTCCAGATTTGGATGGCAGAACACGATCTTGAGGTTGTCGTCGAAGCCCGAGGATCGGAATTCGGCCACCGGATATCCACTGTCGGAGCGAAAGGCGCGGAGTTGCTCGCCGCCGAGGGTCACCCGTCGCATTCCGGGTGTGACGTCCTCGACGCGAAGGACCTCCAGAGCACGGGTGGTGATGGGGTGGACGTCGTTCGTCCTGGTGCTGCGCGCCACTGTTCCTCCGTCGATTGCCGCCTTAGTGAGGCCAGCCTAGCCTGATAGGCTCCCTCGGTCGGACGCCTCGTCCGGCAGCCGGGTAGCGATCGAGGCCCGGCCGAGGAGACCCACGGAAGGCCGATACCGGTGAGTGCACCTGCCGTCGACGCGACGCTTCCGGATACCGAAGTCGGTCGGACGAGTTCCGGTCGCCGAGCTCTCGGACTCGTGGTGTTCCTCGCGCTGCTGGCGGGTGCCGTCCTGGTCAGCTTCATGTTCGGCTCGAATCCGCTACCGCTCGGCGAGGTGTGGCGAGTCCTGTGGGACAGGGACAACTCGGAGGCGTCCAGCATCGTCTGGACGCTGCGTATGCCGCGCACCGTGATCGGGATCGTCGCAGGCGCGGCGTTCGCCGTGGCAGGCGCGCTGATTCAGGCCTTGACTCGAAACCCGTTGGCGGACTCCGGACTTCTCGGAGTGAACGCGGGTGCGATCTTCGCCGTCACCCTGGGCGTCGCCGTCTTCGGGGTGGCGTCGATCTCCGGGTACATCTGGTTCGCATTCGTCGGTGCGGCGGCGGCCACGGTGCTCGTGTTCTTCATCGGGGCGGCCGGGGGCGGTACCGCATCGCCGGTGCGGCTGATCCTGGCGGGCGTCGCCCTCGGTGCGGTGCTGCACGGCATCACGACGTTCATGCAGTTGATCGACCCCGACACGTTCGAGCGGATCCGGCGGTGGGGCGTCGGGTCGACGGCGGCGACGTCGCTGGAGCAGATGCGGACGGTGTTGCCGTTCCTGGTGCTCGGCTTCGTGCTCGCCGTCGCGATCAGCAGACAGCTCGACGCGGTCGCCCTCGGAGATGACCTCGCGTCGTCCCTCGGGGTCAAGGTGATGCGAGTTCGGATCGTTGGTCTGGTCGCCATGACGCTCCTGGCAGGTGGCGCCACGGCGTTGACCGGTGGACTGGCGTTCGTCGGATTGATGATCCCGCACATCGTGCGCTGGTTCGTCGGACCGAACCAGCGGTGGATCTTCGCGTATTCACTGATCGCGGGTCCGATCATGGTCCTGCTCGCGGACGTGATCGGGCGCGTACTCGGACGACCGGGCGAGATCGAGGCAGGCGTCATGTGCGCGGTGATCGGTGCCCCGGTCCTCATCGTCCTGGTGCGGCGCCGGAAAGCGAGTGGACTGTGACGATCGAGGCAGAGACGACGAAGTCGGAGATCGACTACGGCTACCCTGCCGTCACTGCACGAACGAAGCACTTCACCGGACGGTTCCAGGTCCGCGCGCTCGTCGTGTGCGCAGTTCTGGGGGTCCTGTCCGTGGTGTTGGCGATAGCCACGTTGGGGATGGGGCAGTACCCGATCGGTTTCGGGGAGGCGCTCGACATCCTGTTCGGCGGTGGGGGCGAGGAATTTCGCCGAATGATCGTGCTCGAGTGGCGGTTGCCGGTGATCCTCGCAGCGCTGGTCCTCGGTGCGCTTCTGGGCATCGGTGGAGCAATCTTCCAGTCGTTGACCCGAAATCCGTTGGGCAGCCCCGACATCATCGGATTCGACGCCGGGTCCTATACGGCGGTCGTGGTGGTGATGCTCGTGGTCAACACTCGCAACTACAGCGTGGTCGCAGCGGCCTCGCTGATCGGCGGACTGCTGACCGCCTTCGTCGTCTACCTGCTTGCATGGCGGGGCGGCGTTCAGGGTTTCCGGCTGATCATCGTCGGCATCGCCGTCTCGGCCATTCTCGGTTCGGTGAACTCGTACCTGATCACCCGCGCCAACGTGCGTGACGCGATCTCCGTCGGCTTCTGGGGGGCCGGGTCGATCGCGCGCGTTCGCTGGGACTGGTTGCTGCCGACGATCGGGGTTCTCGTCGTCGTCATCGTGTGTTGCGCACTTCTCTCGTCCTCTCTGAGACTCCTCGAACTCGGAGACGACGCAGCGAAAGCGTTGGGCGTCAACGTCAATCGCTCCAGGCTGCTGCTCATCGTGCTCGGTGTGTCGACCACTGCCGTCGTCACCGCGGTGGCGGGCCCCATCGGTTTCGTCGCGCTCGCGGCACCACAGTTGGCGCAGCGTCTGATCAGAAGTCCGGGAGTGTCGATGGCGTCGGCGGCGTTCATGGGAGCGGCGCTGCTGATGGTCGCGCACTTCGCCGCCCTGACGATCGAATCGTTCTATCGCGCAATTCCAGTGGGATTGGTGACCGTCTGCATCGGTGGAATCTACTTCATCTACCTACTCGTACGTGGCGCGCGGAGCTCGTGACCGATAGTTCGACAATACGAACGATGGCCTCGTCACACGCGTACAGACGATCGAGGTGTTTCCCAGATCGGACACCGGGTTCAGGTAGGTAGGGGATCGGACATCGTGGTCCGAGTGTGTCCAATCGACTGTTCCCGTTGACCCGACAGTGACACAAGTCGGTACGGATCGGTATCGAACGGTGAGTATCCGAATCTACGAAAACTGTTGTGAAGCATGAAAATATGGATTCGCGGGCGTCCGTCGGAATCATCCTCCGGAATTGAGATCCGTCGCTCGAGGAGTCGGACATGATCCGTCAGGTAGTCCGGGCTCGAAGCCCGATACCGCCTTGGGCGAGAGGGTCACACATTCGCGAGGTGTCCCTGGTGTCCGGGTGTCGAGCCGTCGAGGGGCGATCGTTCAGTCGCTTTTGCGTCGGTGGACGTTCGTGGAGTGTCGGGCGGCTCGCTGGATCCACGAAAAGCAATCCGTATTCGAGCGAGTCGCGAGCGCGTCACTACTCGGTGGATCTGGGGGTGGATTGACGTGGACCGGTTCGGACGAAGCCACCTGGTCAGGAGCTGTGCGGTGGGTCCGGGTGAGACCATCGAAAGTTTGTCGATCCAGCTTTCGGTCAAGGGGTCGCAGGTTCAATTCCTGTTAGCCCGACACATAGATCCAGTTCAGAGGCGGTTTCGGAGATCCGGAGGCACCTTTTTTCGTCTGCCTGCTGCGGGAGTGTCACTACTCGGTACTCACACGATCGAACGGAAGAAGGCCTGACCGCAGTGCCCCGCACAAGGACGAGGCCGCGGACGTCTGGATTTGCGGGGAGTCCGACGACTTCTTCCGATGTTTCGACGGTCAGCCCCGTGGAGGATGACGCTGCGATACAACGGAAGGCGTGGGGTCTGTACGACCCTTGGGTGGCGAGGCATTGCTTCGCCCATCCGGACATATCCACCTTGACTGCGATCCGATCACAGTGATCCGTTGAACAGGTGTCGGAGGGGTCTGATCCGTTTCCGTCAGCGGTCAGTGCTGAGGCTTTGTCGGGCGAGGGACGTCGATGTGGGAGATGTTGGTTTTGTGTTCGTACAGAGCGAGGTCGGCTCGGGTGAGCATGTCCTCGAGCGTCGACTCGCCCGCGTTGTGTGCGATTCCGACGCTCAATTCGATCGAGAGGGTGGAGTCGTTCAAGTCGATGGGTGCGCGGGCTGCACGGCGTAGTCGTCGGCTGAGTTGTTCGGGCTCGTTCGTCGTCTTCAGTGGTTCGTCGTCGTCGAACATCGCTATGACGAATTCGTCGCCCCCGATCCGGCCGAGGACGGTGTTGGAATTGCACAGGTCGGCAAGTCGGGCGGCGGTGATACGTAGAACGTGATCGCCGACGAGATGGCCGTGGGTGTCGTTGATGGTCTTGAAGTTGTCGACGTCGATGAACAATATTGCTGTGGGGAGCGATATTTCGGCGCTGACCCTCTCGATTCGTTCGAACAGTGCAGAGCGGTTCAGCACCCCTGTGAGGTCGTCGAGTCGGGATTTGGCGAGAAGTTCCCGGTATGCGTCGAGCAGTCGTGTGGCTCTGTGAACTGCATCGGTGACGTTGCGGAAACTGACTGCGACGACGTCCTCGACGTAGTTGGCGGTCACCTCCATGATCGTGTCGGGGCGAAAGAGTGCGGGTCCTTCGATGCTGACCTCTCCTCGGGTGAGCAACGCGTCGCGGTGAAGGTCGTCGAAGTACGAGCCCTGGGTAGCGGGGAGCGCGTCGTGCAGATGTCGTCCGATGAGCTGATCCCGGCCGATGCCGAGGTGCCGTTCGGTTTGTGTGTTGACGTAACGGATGATCATGTCGCGGTCGAGAATCGCGAAACCCAGCGAGACGGAGTCCAGAACTGTACCGAGGCGTTCGCTCGTACCGATATGCGGTCGGACCTGCGAAACTACTCCGGTCAGAACCGTCGGATGGCCATCGGGCGCGGTTTCTACGGCGACACTTCGAGTGAGAATGTGGCGAACGGTGCCGTCGGAGAGAACAACCCGGTAGATACACTCCGCACCGACGTCGGCGCTTGCGTCCTCGTAGAGTTGGACCAGCAGGTGCGCGTCTTCCGGGTGCACACGCTCGTGCCAGATTTCGATCGCCGGCCGGGGATCGAGGCCCGCATCGAAGATGTCGGCGGCACGGGCATCCCATTCGAGCCGTCCGGTGTCGATGAAATAGCGGGTGATGCCTATCGATGCATTCGGCGTCTCGATGCTCGAAACGTGATCGGGCGCCAGGTGGTCCTCTCGATGTCGATCGCCCACGACAGCACGTCCGTTCCAGCTGCAACTGATCCGATAGGGAGTCTGCTCCTTTCTTCCCGATCGCGCCCGAGCTTTCGAGCGATCGGCCTTAGCCAGAGCTCGGACGCTGGACACGGAGGTTGTAGCTTTGCCCGTTGAGCGGGGTGTCCCCGCTGTCTTGGTACGAGGCCGTGGTCGGGTCGGTCGTTCGATCACTTTTCGCAGCGGTGTACCGGTGTGTTGCGTGCGGGCCTTCGGTGGATCCGCATGTAGCAATCGGTGTTCCAGCGTGCCGCGAGCGTGTCACTACTCGGTTCGACCGAGGGCGGATTGACCTGGACCGATTCGGACGAGAACACCTGGTCAGCAGCTGTGTGTTGCGTCCGGGTGGGTCCATCGAAGTATGGTCGATCCAGCTGGGGGTCAAGAGGTCGCAAGTTCGATTCCTGTCAGCCCGACACAGTGCAGTGCGAAGGCGGTTCCGTAGAAAATTCGGAGCCGTATTTTTGTGGCCTCTCTCGACGATGCATTCGCTCGGTCCGAGCCGGCGGGCCGGATCCTGAAACGCGATGAGCTGTGTCGTCAACCGAGGCGTGGCTCCGGTGCTCAACAGTCGAGCGGAACCATCGTCCGGCAGTCTCGGAAAGGACTGCCGGCCAACGGTACCGATGATCCCTGCAGGAGTGTCAGTGACAGAGGAAGGTGTCGATCGCTGAGGCGACCGAACCTGAATCGACGAGATTCGCGAAGTGCGCTTGTCCGGTCAATTCCTGTTTCGATACGTCGCGGAGACTGGATTCCAGATGGTCGGAAGCCCCGACCAGGTGCGGTGGGCTGTGTTCGCCCACGAGGAGCAGAGTTCTGGTTGTAAGTTCGCCGTACAGGGACATCGCCGAGGCGCATGCGTCGATCTGTTCCAACTCCCGAGTCCAGGTCGGTGCCAAAGCAAGGAACTGTCTCCACAACGGTGTCGCGGCAATAGCTTCGGTCTCGGCCGCGGGTATGCGAATGAAATGCTCCATGGCGATTCGGATCGCCGCATCGTTGTCGGTTGCAGCGATCGCTGCAGCGTACGGGGCGAGATGTTCACCCGCGACCGGACCGTCCACCGGCAGTGGTGGTTCGTACAGCACGAGAGCTGCCGGCTCGGAACCACGTCGAGCGGCTTCGAGGGCGCATATCGCGCCGGAGGAGTGGCCGACCAGAGCCGGAACGGTACCGGTCGACTCGGTCACCCGGGCGAGGACGGCCGCGATGTCGGCGCCCTCGGTCCCGAGTGTGTACTCCGGTGCATCGCCGCTCAGGCCTCGTCCTCGGCGGTCGACAACGAAAAGCCGGTGGTGGACGGCGAGATGTGCGGCTACCTGTAACCACGACTGCGCTGTCGAGATGCTGCCGTGAACTATCACGACAGGTGAACCGGATCCGAGGCAATGTATTCCGATCGGCGTTCCGTCGGCCGACGTGACCGTCTCGGTCGTGACGTCGTCAACGAGTGAATCAGGTTGTGCCATGCGAACTCCTTGCTGTGATGTTGAAACCATGTTCATCGATGGCGGGCAGAGTCCACGGATGCCAGCGCCGACCCGGCCGTTGCAGGGCCTGACCGGGTCCGGACACGGCGTAGCTCGGCGTCGGTCAGAACGGGAACGGATGAGCGTGGTCGCGAACAGTGAGCCACTGCCACTGAGTGAACTCGTCCCAACTGCTCTGGGTACCGAATCGTGCACCATTGCCCGAGGCTCCGGTTCCACCGAACGGGGCATATGCGTCGTTGTTCAGTGTCTGGTCGTTCACGTGCACTATTCCTGTGGTCAGGCGGTCGGCGAGATGGCGACCGCGGTCGGCCGATCCGGTCTGGATTGCGGCCACGAGACCGTATTCGGTGTCGTTGGCGACAGCGACGGCCTCGTCCTCGTCGCGTACGACGACCACGGGAGCCACCGGACCGAAGATCTCTTCCCGGAACGCGGCCATCGACGAGGTGACCCCCGCGAGAACCGTAGGCTCGTAGAACAATTCGCGATGCTTTCCGCCGGCGCGAACCTCCGCCCCGGCCGCCACGGTCTCGGAGACGATACGGTCCACGTTCTTCAGCTGCGTCTCGTTGATCAACGGTCCGAGCGCGACCTGTTCGGTGAACGGGTCTCCCACCGGAAGGTTCTTCGCTCGTGCAGCAAGGCGATCGAGGTACTCGTCCGCAACGGACTCGACCACGATGTGCCTGCCGGCGGTCATGCAGACCTGTCCCTGATGCAAGAACGATCCCCACGCACCTGCTGAACTGGCGGCCTCGAGATCCGCGTCATCGAGCACGATGAGTGCGTTGTTGCCACCGAGTTCGAGAGAGACGCGTTTGAGCGTGCGTCCGGCAGCCTCACCCACTTTCCGACCGACAGCGGTGGAGCCGGTGAACGACACCATCCCGATGCCGGGATGTTCGGCAACCGCAGCCCCGGGCTCGGCGTCGCCCGGCAGCACGTGCAAGAGTCCCTCCGGCACTCCGGCCTCCTCGAAGAGACGGGCGAACAACACTCCACCCGATACCGCGGTCTGCACGTCCGGCTTGAGCACGACTGCATTTCCGAGGGCCAGTGCGGGAGCGACGGCGCGAATCGACAGGATCTGCGGAAAGTTCCACGGACTGATGACACCGACGACTCCGATAGGTACGCGACGGCCGACGCTGGAACGGCCGGCTTCGCTGGTGGGCAGCAGATGGCCGTAGGGCTGGGTGGGCAGAGCTGCCGCTTCCCACAGCTCGCTCAATACGAGCCCGACCTCGAACGCAGCCTTGCCCGGTACCGATCCACCCTCGCGGATGAGCCATTCCTCGAACTCGCCGCGGTGCGCCTCGAGCAGCTTCGCGATGTCCCGGATCACAGCAGCGCGCTCGTGGCCGGGGGTGGCTGCCCACGCCGGCTGCGCGGCCCGGGCCATGGCCACGGCATCATCGACGTCACCCGCATTCGCCAGCCCGATCTCGCCCAGACTCGCACCGGTTGCCGGTTCGGTGGTACTCGTTGTGCCGCCACCACCGGCACGCCAACCGCCGCTGTAGATCTGGCCGTGCCAGTTGGTACCCAACAGTGTGTTGCTCACGCTGATTCTCTTTCCCTCGGAAGTTTTTAGTTCTCGAAATACGTTGCCGATCAACCGATCAGGTCCGCGGCCTGCTCCGCAACCATCACCGTCGCGGCATTGGTGTTCACACACACGACTCTCGGTACGACGGACGCGTCGACCACGCGCAGGCCGTCGATGCCGTGCACCCGAAGGTCAGGCCCGACGACGGAATCAGGGCCGGTTCCCATCGCGCAAGTACCCACCGGGTGGTAGTAGGTCCCCGTGCCTCGGGAGACGTAATCCCGCAGTGCTGCGTCCGAATCGACCTGGGGGCCGGGAAGCACCTCCGTCAGACCCCACGCCGCGAAGGCGTCGGTCGCGGCGATGTTGCGGGCCACAGCAATAGCGTCGACCAGTCGGTCCACGTCCGACGTTGCGGTGAGGTACGCCGGATCGATCAGTGGCAGATCGTCCGGGTCGGCCGTCGCCAGCCGAACGCTGCCGCGACTGTCGGGCACGGTGGTGACACCGAACGTGATGCTGTTCTCCGGGGCGACCAGGGTCGGCTGGTGGAACGGCACGTGAATGAACATCAACTGCATGTCCGGACCGTCCAGCTCGTCATCGCTGCGCCACAGCATGGACACCTCGGCGTGATTCGTGGACGCGGGCGGAATCGGTTGCGCTGCTTCGTACACCACACTGCAGAGGGGGTGGTCGTGCAAGTTCCGCCCCACACCCGGTAGGTCGTGTACGACGGGAATGCCGAGCTCTTGCAGTTCCTCCGCCGGGCCGATTCCGGACAGCAGCAGCAACCGCGGCGAATCCACGGCACCCGCGCTCAGAATGACGTCCTGTCGGGCCGACGCCGTCATCGGCTCGCCGTCACGTCGGTATCTCACGGCAACGCAGCGGCCGTCCTCCACCACCAGGCGCTGCGCCCGCGATCCGGTCGACACGGTCAGGTTGGGTCGATGCGCCTCGACGGGTGTCAGGTAAGCCGATGCCACGCTGAGCCGGGCACCGTCCGAGATCGCCAGATCGTGCCAACCCGCACCTTCTTGCTCGGTGCCGTTGAAGTCGTCGGTGATCGGATGACCGGCCTCGGTGGCCGCATCGAGAAACGTCTGGGACACGGGATTCGGCGAGGACGACGGAGCCGGACGCAACGGGCCCTTGTCTCCGCGAACCTTCGGGTCCCCACCGACGACAGTCTCGGACTTCATGAAATACGGCAGCACTGCGTCGTACGACCACGATTCCCCCGCCGCCTCCGCCCAGGCGTCGAAGTCGTTTCGGTGTCCGCGCAGGTGGACCATCGCATTGATGGAGCTGCTCCCGCCGAGAGTATGACCGCGCGGCCAATTGTGCGCACCGCCGCCGGCCGCCGCCTGCGGAACCGTGTTGTAGGAGTAGTCGACGTTGCTACCCCAGAGCGACGGCCAGGCAGGGGGAACTGCGAGGTCCGGGTGATCGTCGCGGCCACCGCTTTCCAGCAGCAGCACTGTGACTTCGGGGTTTTCGCTCAGTCGCGACGCCAGTACGCAGCCGGCGGATCCGCCACCGACAATCACGTAGTCGAATGCATCGTCCATCTTGTTCGATCCTCTCACCAGTGACCGGCACCACACCGGTAGGCATTCAGTGTGCGGATCGAGGGGGCATCGCTGTTGTCGATTTCCGCCGCATTTCTTGCCGATTCACGCCTAGTATCGGCGGATCCGTTGCCGGACAGCTTCGTTCGTCGACCGAAGCTCAGCGAAGCGCGGTGCGTTCCGCGGACGGACTGATACCGAATCTGCGCTTGTACAGTCGACTGAAGTGTGCCGCGTCGGAGAAGCACCAACGCCCGGCAACAGCACCGACCGTGGACCTCGCCGCTCGGGCCGAGAGTAGATCTCGGCGGGCACCGTCGAGTCTCATCTCGCGGATAGTCGCTGTGACAGTGGCGATTTCGCCACCGAACAATCGGTCGAGACTGCGCGCCGACATGGCAAATGCCGCGGCAACGGAATGGTGACACAGGTCGGGGTCCAGGAGGTGCTGATCGATGTAGGTGAGGATGGCCAGCTTCCTGGCTTGCTCACCTGCTTCGTCGACATCGATGTCAGTACCCGAGGTGAGGGCACTGCTGATGAGGCTGAGCCCGGCGTCGGCGAAGCGCAGAGCCGAGCCGGAATCGACCGCGTCGTCGGCCGTTTGCGAGAGCGCTGCCCGGACGAAGGAGTCGAGTACCGCGCCCGGGCCGGAGCCGACGTCATGTGCTCGCTGCATCGTGGCATCGATCAATTTGTGCGGCAGCCGAAGCGCACTGGGCGGGAATGCCATCACCGCGCAACGCCAGTCGCCCTCCAGCCGCAGATCGTATGCTCGTCGGGTGTCGTAGATTCCGAGCTGCCCCGCACGAATGACCAGTTCGCGATCGCCCTGCCGCACGATCGCGCGACCCTGCAGTTGCACACACACCTTCACCGCATCGGTGGGTCGTCTGCGCACTGCCGAGCGGGACCGTCGCACCGTCTGCGGCGAGCCTGCGACCTCGAAGGCACCCAGCGCACCGACCGTGGTGCCCGCGATTCGTCCGGTCAACGGTCGGTCGTCGATGGCCTCGGGCACCAGTCCGGCAAACGCGTCGCCGAGTTCGTCCCGCCAGCGCTCGTCCCGCCACTGCTCACCGTGCCAGGTCATCGCTCACACCGCGGAAATGTCCGACGGATGCTTGGCCAGTGGGCTCACGTCGATACTCATGTACGGGAACAGCGGCAGATTCCACAGAATCTCGTGCAGTCGCTCGTTGTCCCGCACATCGAAGATACTGAGGTTCGAGTACTGACCTACGAGTCGCCAGATGCTCACCCACTCGCCGTCGCGCTGCAGCTGCTGCGAGTACGCCTTCTCTCTGGCGAGAGTGTCGGTTCGTACGTCCGCGTCGAGATCCTGCGGCAGCGCGACGTCCATCTTCACAGCAAACAGCATGTGTCTCAGTCCTTGTCGAGTACGAAGTCGTACGTCACTTCTTGGCCACCGTCGGCATCCTTCGGGTCCAGAATGAGTTCCGGCTTGACGGCGTTGGCGACGTCGTCGTCGTTGTGCGCGTCACCGGGGAAGTAGAGCTGAGTGGTGATCTGCTGGTAGCCGTCGGCGGCGACCTTGAGGTGCAGGTGCGCCGGCCGCCACGGGTGCCAGCCTGCGGCCGAGATGAGATTGCCGCACGCCCCGTCGGTCGGAATCTGGTAGGGCGCAGGTTTCATGGTGTGGATCCAGAATTGGCCCTGATCGTCGGTGGTCACGGTGCCGCGCAGATTCCATTCGGGGATTCCCGGCGCGAACTGCGAGTAGAAGCCGTCTGCGTCGGCGTGCCAGATTTCGATGACGGCATGCGGCAGCGGCGATCCGTCCACGGCCTTGACCTGGCCCTGGAACAGCAGCGGGGTTCCCTTCTCGCCGTCGCGGGTGGGCAGGATTGCGGCCGATCCGAGCTCGGGTGCGTCCGGAACGTAGTACGGGCCTTCGATGGTGCCCTTGCTGCCCTCGCGGGATTCGCCGGCCACTTCTTCGACCACGTGCTCGACCCAGACGTCGAGGAACAGTGGCCATTCACCGGTCTGACCGACGTTGATGAGCCATGCCTTGAGCGCGTTGTACTCGTCGTAGGTCACCTTGTGTTCGCGGACCGTCTCGTGGACCGCCGAAAGCACCTGGCGGGCAAGCAGACTGACGCGCTCGGGTGGAGTGTGGGCAGCGGCCTGCTTGTCGGAGGTGAAGCGCTGGGTGGCGTTCGCACCCGATGCGGCGGCGGTCGCCATCTCGCCGCTCAGGTTGTTCGTTTCTGCGTGATCGACACTCATGTCTGCTCCTTGTGTAAAAGTGTTGTTCGGGGGCTGAAAATCATTGGTCGGTTCGGTATTTCGCGAGTTTGTCCGGGTCGATGCGCACACCGAGTCCCGAGCCCGGCAGGACACTGAGCGTGCCGTCCCGAATTTCGAGGCTCTCGGTGAGAAGGTCGTCGCTCATGTCGAGGAAGTTGGACAGCTCGCCTGCCCGACGCGACGTCAGGTCGAACGCGGCACCGAATGCGACGGTGCACGCCGTCCCGAGTTGTCCGTCGATCTGGTTGCCCATCACCACGTCGACTCCGAGGCCCTCGCACAGGTGGTGGGTCCGCTGCGACGTCGTGAATCCGGTACGAGCGGTCTTGATGCTCACCGCGGTCGCGGAACCACCGAGAATTTCCCGGGTGACCTCGGCCGGTGTGGTCGCCGATTCGTCGGCCACGAAGGGGACGTCGAGTTGTTGGACCAGCCAACGGCGGCCGAGGACGTCGTCGGCCGGGCACAGTTCCTCGGCGAGGGTCAGTCCGAGGTCGGACATCTCTTTCATGGCGCGTGCAGATTCGGCAGCGGTCCAGCCACGATTGCCGTCGACATACAGTTCGGTGTCGGCACCGAGGCCCTCGCGGAGTGCGCGGACGACCGCGATGTCGAGGCCTATCGGTCGGCGGCCGACCTTGACCTTGAAGATGTCGATTCCGTACGTCTCCCGCATCTTGATGGCTTCGTCGACCATCGCTGCCGGCGTGTCGAACCCGAGCATGTGGCTCACTCGCATCCGGTCGGTGTATCCGCCGAGCAATTCGGTGACGGGGAGGTCGAGTGTCTGCCCCAGTGCGTCCCAGATCGCCATGTCAACCGCCGATTTGGCCACCGGATTGCCAACGGTGCGAGCCAGTTTCGCATGCACCACCTCGCGCTCGACGAGGGTGAGGCCGATGATCGCGGGGGCGAAGAGGGTCTCGATCACCGCAGCCACTCCGCGCTGGGTCTCGCCGTAGGTGAAGGGTCGGGGTGGAGCATCGGCGATACCGACGATGCCGTCGTCGGTGTGCACCCGAACCAACACGTGATCGGCCGCAGCGACCTCACCGCTGGCGAACTTCAGCGGTTTTCGGTACGGGATCGAATATGGGATCGCGTCGACGGCGACGATCTTCATGCAATGTCCTTCGGCTGGGAGGGGACGGATCGCTCGAGGCGGGGCAGAACGCCCGCGTCTTCGAGGGCACCGACGAGCGCATCGACGAGTGCAGAGGGCCTGTCTCGGCACCAGGCCAACGCCAGATCGATGGTGCTCGCGCCGGCGATGTCGCGGAACACAACACCGTTCAACTGCAGGGCACGAACGGATTCCGGAACCAACGCAACACCCAATCCCGCTGCGACGAGTGCCAGCAGGACCGAAGTATCCGGGGCCTCGTGTTCACGACGGGGGCTGAAACCTGCTGCGCGACAACTCGACACCACAGCTTCGTTGACGACCGAATGAGTGTCGGAGTACATCACGAAGTCCTCGTGGGCCAGATCGGCGACGTCGAGCGCCGGTTCGGTGGAGAACCGATGATCGACGGGCAGCGCGAGCACCATCGATTCCGTGGTGATGGTGCGCAACACCAGATCGTCGCCCGCAACAGGTGGTCGCAGCACAGCGACGTCGAGATGTTCCGAGCGCAGCCCGTCGACCTGCGCCGGGGTCAGCAGGTCGCCGTGAATTTCCAAGGCGATGCCGGGCAGCCTCTGTTTGATCGCTCGCGCAATCGGCGGTAGCTGGTCGAAGGCAGCGGTACCGGTGAAGCCGATGCGTACCAACCCGTATCGGCCCTCGGCGATCCTTCGGACTCCTCGCGCGCTCTGCTCGAGGTTGTCGAGGTTGCGGAGCGTTTCTCGGTAGAAGAACTCTCCCGCCGGAGTAAGGCTCACCTGGCGGGTTGTCCTGGCCAACAGCGTCACACCCAGCTCGGCCTCCAACTGGCGAACCGATTGCGACAACGCCGGCTGAGCCAGGTGCAGCCGCGTAGCGGCTTGCCCGAAGTGCCGAGTCTCGGCCACGGCCACGAAGTGGTACAGGTGCCGAAGTTCCATGACCGAGCCTTTCTGTTCGTCCAGGGGGTGACCCCGACCACACTAGAGGCCCAATCCATCGTTGACAAAGACCTATTTGCGGCCGATTGATAAGCCATAAATATCAATAGACCCCCAGGTTGGGCCTAGGCAAAGCCCTGGTGTGACGGCGACCACTCCCTGACACAGTCGCTTGTAATCGACTTCGAAGCGCCTGGAGGAACCCGATATGACCGACATGCTGGATCACGTACATAACACGATCGACAGAGCGGTGATCGACGATGTCGCGGCGGGCATCTACCGCGCCAACCGCAGCATCTTCACCGACGAGGAGGTTTTCGAGCTCGAGATGAAGCACATCTTCGAGGGCAATTGGATCTACCTGGCCCACGAAAGTCAGCTCCCGAACAACGGCGATTACTTCACGGTGCACATGGGTCGACAGCCCGTTGTCATCACCCGTGACAAGGACGGCGAGCTGCATTGCCTCATCAACGCCTGCGCCCATCGCGGTGCGATGCTGTGCCGACGCAAGACGGACAACCGCACCACGCTCACCTGTCCGTTCCACGGCTGGACGTTCCGAAACGACGGCACACTGCTGAAGGTCAAGGATCCCGACGGTGCCGGCTACCCCGACACGTTCGACGTCGACGGATCGCACAACCTCACCAAGGTGCCCCGCTTCGAGAGCTACCGCGGATTCCTCTTCGCGAGCCTGAACGACGACGTCTCGACCCTGTCCGAGCACCTCGGTGACACGACGAAGGTCATCGACATGCTCGTCGACCAGTCACCCGAGGGCCTTGAAGTCCTCCGTGGATCCTCGTCGTACACCTTCGACGGAAACTGGAAAGTGCAGGCGGAGAACGGGGCCGACGGCTATCACGTCAGTGCCGTGCATTGGAACTACGCCGCGACCACCTCGCGCCGCAACAACGGTGAATCGAAGAACACCACCAAGGCGCTCGACGCCGGGGGCTGGGGCAAGTCCGGCGGTGGCTACTGGTCCTACCCCAACGGCCATCTCTGCTTGTGGACCTGGGCGGCCAACCCCCAGGACCGCCCGCTGTGGGACCAGATGGACGCGTTGAAGGAGAAGTTCGGCGACGCGAAGGGCGAATTCATGGTGAAGGGTTCACGCAACCTGTGCCTGTACCCGAACGTCTATCTGATGGACCAGTTCAGCACACAGATCCGGCACTTCCGGCCGATCGCGCCGAACAAGACCGAGGTCACCATCTACTGCATCGCTCCCAAGGGTGAGAGCAAAGAGGCTCGCGCACATCGGATCCGGCAGTACGAGGACTTCTTCAACGCCTCCGGCATGGCGACACCCGACGACCTGGAGGAGTTCCGCTCGTGCCAACTGACGTTCCAGGCGACCAATGCGCCGTGGAACGACATGAGCCGCGGCGCGGAGCACTGGCTCACCGGACCCGACCCGGTGGCCGAGGCACTCGACATGCCCGGTGTCATCTCGGCGGGTGTCAAGAACGAAGACGAGGGCCTGTTCCCCGTCCAACACGGCTACTGGCGCAGAACCCTGCTCGCTGCCCTCGACAAGCAGCGCGAAGCCGACTCCGCACCCGTTGCAGCACAGGAGGTCTGACATGACTGCCACCGTCGACAACACCGATACCGACCGTGCCGCCTCGTCTCGGCTGATCACCCAGTCCTCCATCGAGCAATTCCTCTACCGCGAAGCGCGCTACCTCGACGATCGCGAGTTCGAGAAGTGGCTCACGTGCTACGCGGACGACGTCGAGTACTGGATGCCCTGCTGGGACGACAACGACCTGCTCACCGAGGATCCGCAGACCGACATTTCGCTGATCTACTACGAGAACAAAGGTGGGCTGGAGGATCGGGTGTTCCGCATCCGGACCGAACGGTCCAGTGCCACGTCGATACCCGAACCACGGACCAGTCACAACATCAGCAACGTCGAGGTCATCGAACGTCGGGGAGATATCGTCGACGTTCGATTCAACTGGCACACGATGTACTTCCGCTACAAGACCATCGATCCGTACTACGGAACATCGTTCTACACGGTCGACTTTTCCGGCGACTCGCCGCTCATCCGGCGCAAGACCGTGGTGCTGAAGAACGACTACATCCATCACGTCGTCGACATCTATCACTTCTGATCGATCTGCCGTAATCCCGAGGAGTTCCATCGTGAGTCATTCCGTCGCACTGTCTTTCGAGGACGGTGTCACCCGCTTCATCACCTGCGAGGACGAACAGACCGTCGCCGACGCCGCCTATCGCTCGCGGATCAACATCCCTCTCGATTGCCGGGACGGTGCGTGCGGAACCTGCAAGGCCTTGTGCGAATCGGGGGAGTACGACGGCGGTACCTACCTCGACGACGCGCTCTCGCAGTCCGAATCGGACGAGGGCTACTGCCTGCCCTGCAGCATGAAGCCCACCTCCGATCTCGTACTGCAGATCGCCAGCACATCGGCGGTGGCGAAAACCCAAGCGGCAACGCATGACACGGTCGTGACCGCCGTGGAGAAACTCTCTCCGACGACGGTCAGGCTCGCCGTCGAGGCACCGGCAGACCGAGCACTCGCCTTTCTTCCGGGCCAATACGTGAACATCACCGTCCCCGGGTCCGAGGAAACCAGGTCCTATTCCTTCAGTTGCGTGTCGGGATCCGACGAGCTGGAGTTCCTGGTCAAGCTCACCCCGGGTGGCCTGATGTCCACCTACCTGAACGACACGGCGGCCGTGGGGGACAAGATCTCGTTCACCGGCCCACACGGCAGTTTCTTTCTGCGCGAGGCTCAGCGGCCTGCGCTGCTGTTGGCCGGCGGGACCGGGCTGGCCCCGATCCTGTCGATTCTGCGTACCCTGGCGGCCGAATCGAGCAGTCGTCCAGTGCATCTCGTGTATGGAGTCAGCACCGACGACGACGTCGTCCAGCTGGACGAACTCGCCGATCTGGCAAGTGCGCTCGACTCGTTCACGTGGGATCACTGCGTCTCGGATCCCCGCACCACGGCTACGAACAAGGGGTACGTCACCGCCCTGTTGACCGACGCACACCTCAACGGCGGTGATATCGCGGTCTACCTCTGCGGTCCGCCTCCGATGGTCGAGGCCGTCCGAATGCACTTCACCGAGGCCGGAATCGAACCGACCGGCTTCTACTACGAGAAGTTCGCGCCGTCCTCGGCAGCTGTGAAGGAGAGTCTCGACGACACCGATTCTGCGACGGAGGTTCTGGCGAACGACGACCGGCAACCGACCATCGACGCGGCAGTCGCCACAGTCGATGCCGACGTCGTACCTGCAGCATCGGCCGACCTCGAACCCGCTCTCGACGGCAGGCGCATCTTCGGACGAGCGGTGTTCGGCAGTCGCGTAAGGGAACCTCTGCACGAGCGAAACACGGGCTTCTCGGCGTCCGACGAGGCGGAAACCATGCGCGCGATCGCAGGTCAGCGCGTCGCCGTGGCCGGCTCGACGGCCGACCGGGGCGGGTTGGACGAGAGCCTAGACCTGGCCCTGACCCCGGAGGCGCACTCCGTTGCAGCGCAACGTATCTGGCCGCCGCGAGATATTCAGCCGCTCGTCGTGCGGAGTTCCGAAGTTACCCCGGTGTCTGCCTCGAATTCGGGGTACGAGATCGGCGAGGAACATCCCTCCGTGCATGAGTCGGACGCGGTGTTCGAGGCCAGGCGCGCCCTCGAACTCGGTGCCCTCGAACTCGTGATCGGCCGACTGTCATCGCAGCAGATCTCCGGCTACCGATTGCTGGCGGAGACCACCACCCGCTACGTCGACGGAGATCGGTTCGTCGACGCCGCCGCCTACACCGAGACCAACGCTGCCTTCCACGATTACCTCTTCACCCAGACGGGCAACGAGCACCTGCTGCAGGCTTATCGGGCCCTCGGGGTCAAAGCGGCGATGGAGGACGTGCTGCGTAACGCGACCTGGTGTGATCCGCTCTGCGCTCAGGACCACTTGGACATCGTCGACGCGTTCGAGGCCGAGGACCGTGCGCGCGCACGGACGCTGATCGCCGATCACGCCGACCGCTCGAAGGCGACGATGAAACGCGCCATGCACGAATCCCGGTCGAACAAACGCCCCAAGTTCGTCAGCCCGGGTCGGTTCGCAGGCAAGGTCGTGCTGATCACCGGCGCGGCTCAGGGCATCGGGGAATGCGTCGCCCGGCGCATCGGTGCCGAAGGCGGATCGCTGATCCTGGCCGACCGGTCCGAGTTGGTGGAATCGCTCACCGAGGAATTTCGGCGAGACGGCGTCGAGGCTGCCCCCGTGATCGCAGACCTCGAAACATGGGACGGCGCTTCGGCGGTGGTCGACGCCGCACTCGCCGCGCACGGTCGCATCGACGTGTCCATTCACGTTGTCGGCGGCACCATCTGGGCCAAACCGCTCGCCGAGTACCCGCCCGAGCAGATCGAGAAGGAAATTTCCCGCTCGCTCTTTCCGACGCTGTGGTCCTGCCGAGCCGTGATCCCACACATGATCGAACGTGGTGCCGGCACCATCGTCAACGTCTCCTCGGTCGCGACCCGCGGCATCCACCGGGTCCCCTACGCAGCAGCGAAGGGCGGCGTCAACGCGATCACTGCGACTCTGGCACTCGAGGCGGCACCGCATGGTGTTCGTGTGGTGGCCACCGCTCCAGGCGGAACCGACGCACCGGCACGGCGCGTTGCTCGCGGGCCCGCGCCCTCCAGCGACCAGGAGAAGGACTGGTACCAGGCCATCGTCGACCAAACGGTGGAGTCCTCGCTGCTCAAACGCTACGGAACACTCGACGAGCAGGCCGCGGCGATCTGCTTCCTCGCCTCCGACGAGGCGTCGTACATCACCGGCACCGTGCTCCCGGTGGCCGGCGGCGATCCGGGCTGAGTCATGACGGTGTTGGTTCGATTGCCGGACGCACTCCGGCTCCGCGGATACGGTGGCGTCATGTCACCTTCACCGTTGATCGGCCGCGGTGAACTGGTGGACGTCCTGTTCCGGGCAGTCGGTGCGTCCGCGACTGAGTCGACTTTCGCGGTGCTGACCGGACCGCCTGGCATCGGCGCGTCGTCGATTCTCCGGCAGCTGGAACGGACGGTCGGTACCGAGGTGCAGCGCACGGTGGTGCGCCGCATCGGTGCGGTGCCGTGGGAAACGCAGGTGCCGTTCGCCCTCGTCAGGCAGTTCGTCCCAGATATCGACATAGAGGGGGCCGAGCCGGTCGATTGGGGAAACCGAGTCGCCGACGCGTTGCCGCCGGACTGTGTGACAGTCCTGCTGATCGACGACGCACACGACTGCGATGCGGACTCGCTCCGTGCACTCGCCTCCGCCGTTCGGCATCATCGGTACGGGAAATTGGCGGTGGTGTGTACTCGAAAGCCGTTGCCCGAAGGCAGTATCGAATCGCATCGGGTTCTCGACCGCGCCGCAGACCTGTCGCTGGCGGTACCGGCACTGACAGTGGCGGCCGTGGCCGAAATTGCTGCGCTGCAGGGGGTCATTCTGTCGCCGTCCTCGGCTGCGCACCTTGCGCGACACACCGGCGGACGCCCTCGGTACGTACTGGCGTTGCTGAACGAGGTGCCTGGCGAGACCTGGAAGGGTGTTCGCCCCGAGTTGCCGGCACCTGCTTTCGTGGCGGCCGAGGTTCGGACGACGCTCGGGCTGTGTACCGACGAGGCCCGACACCTGATCACAGCCGTCGCAGTTCTCGAATGCGGCCGACCGTTGACGACGGTGTGCCAGGTCGCCGGCATCGAAGACCCCTGGCCTGCTGTCGATCTCGCGGAGGAGCTCGCACTGGTGAACGTCCGGCGCAGCTCGGCAGCCACCATCCTCGAGCCTCCCGATCCGACGGTGCGCGCCGCGGTGCTCTCGACGATGAGCAGAGTCGAGCGAGCACAACTGCACCGAGCCGCTGCAGCAGCCGAGGCCGACCCGGCCGATCAGCTCGCGCATCTGGTCGAAGCGTCGCCACTGCCCGACCCGCTGGTATCGGACCGATTGGACACTCTCGCCGCCTCTCGGGCAAGTAGGGGTGAATGGGCAACGGCAGCAGGACTTTACCTCTTGTCCAGTCGGTCGACACAGGAGCCGGCCGAGCGAGAGGATCGATTGGTTCGCGCGGTGGACGCCTTGATCGGTGCGGGGGACATGCGCACGGCCTCGGATTACATTGCCGAGATCGAAAGTTTTCGCGAGACCCCGACTCGCAATGCCGTTCTCGGGTACCTGGCCATCCTGCGGGGCCGCCCCAACGAAGCCGAAGCTCGGCTCACTCGGGCATGGCAGCTGGTCCGGACGCGACACGACCCCGAGGTCGCCGCCGTGATCTGTCATCGGCAGGTATTGCACAATCTGGCGCGCTGCGACGGTGCCAACCTCGTTCGGTGGGCCGATCGCGCAGTGGAACTCGTCGGAGCCGACCACGCAACCGCGGTGGAGGCACAGTCCATTCGAGGTCTCGGTTTGGCGGGCACGGGCCTTGTCGCAGAAGCGCTGAGCAGTTACCGAGACCTGTGGGGTCACGCCAGTACCGGGGCAGTCGGGCAACGTGTGCAGATGGGCGCAGGCTGGCTGCACTTCGCAACGGACCGCATCGATCTCGCGCGCTCCGAGCTCGAAGCCGCAGCACCGACGGACTTCCTCGGCGGTTCGACGCGAATCTCGTTGTGGGCTCATGGTTGGCTGGCGCGCACCTATTTCGTCACCGGCGAGTGGGATGCTGCGCTGCGCTTGGTCGGAGCTGGTTCCGATCTGGCCGACCGCTCCGGTGCCGCGTTGATCCTTCCTCTGCTCCAGTGGACCGCAACGCAGATCCACGCGCTCCGCGGAGATTGGGAGGCCGCTGCGGCCAGTGCGCATCGAGGCAATTCCGGCGCGCGCGATTACGCGATCATGCGGGTGCCGACGGCTCTCGGCCGTGCTGCCATCGCGGAGGCTCGAGCCGACTATGCCGGCGTCCTACGCGCTCTTGCACCGTTGACCGAGCAGTGGGCTCACGCCGATGTGTCCGAACCTGGTTTCTGGGCTTGGCCCGATGTGTATGCCAACGCGTTGATAGTCGAGAGCCGACTCGACGAGGCCGACGAGTTTCTGACTCCGCACGAGGCCAGAGTGCGAGACCGTGGTCATCGCTCCGCACACGCGCGTCTTGCCTGCGCGCGGGGCCGCCTGCACGGCGCGATCGGCGACCTCGACTCTGCGCGAGCCTCATTCGAGGATGCGCTGGCATCGCTCGCGCCGCTACCTCTGACATACGATCGCGCCCGGGTCAATTATGCCTACGGTCAGACCCTGCGCAGGGCAGGTAAGCGACGCGAGGCCGATGCAGTCGTCAGCGCCGCCCGAGAGGGCTATCTCGCGCTGGGTGCCGATACGTACGTTCGGCGGTGCGACCGTGAGCTGAAAGCGGGTGGCGTGCACGCGGTCCTGAAGAACCGGGCCCACGACGCGTTGACTCCGCAGGAGGATGCCGTCTCGAGCCTGGTCGCCACGGGAATGACCAATCGCGAGGTCGCCGCCGAATTGTTCTTGTCGGTCAAGACTGTTCAGTTTCATCTGACCAGGGTGTACGCCAAGATGGGTATCCGTTCGAGAGCCGAATTGGCGGCCGCCCGAGCGACCGATGAAACCTCGGCAACATGATTGGAAGACAACAACTTTCGTAATGCCGAGGTAGGCGCTAGGCAAAGCCCTGGTGTGACTCGGCGCACAGTCTGGAACAGTGAAACTACCCGCTCGGCCGTCAGCGCCGATGCAGTCTCGACGCGGTACCCCCTGACCGAAAAGGATCCCCGATGAATGCCCCGGACTCCACCACCAACTCCAGTTGGGCCAGTGACCGACACCGCCGAAGTGTGTTGTGGATCGTTGCACTGTCAACGGCAGCAATTGTTTTCGACGGCTACGACCTCGTCGTCTACGGTACCGTGCTGCCGACTCTGCTCGCCGATTCCGCTCAGCTGGGCGCGCTCGATCCGGAAACTGCCGGCGCACTGGGTTCCTACGCCCTGATCGGAGTCATGGTCGGTGCCTTGACGGCCGGTGCTTTCGGTGATCGGATCGGTCGTCGCAGAACGATGTTGACGTGCATCGTCTGGTTCTCGGTGGGGATGGGGGCAACTGCCCTCGCACAGAACATCACGATGTTCGGCCTACTTCGGTTCCTGACCGGCATCGGAGTCGGTGGCCTCGTCGCCACTGTCGGTGCCATGATCGCCGAGTTCGCACCGCCCGGACGACGAAACCTGTTCAACGCCATCGTCTACAGCGGCATCCCAGCAGGCGGTGTGCTGGCATCGCTGGCTGCGATCACCCTGCAGGATTCGATCGGGTGGCGCGGACTGTTCTGGATCGGAGCTCTCCCGCTGTTCGTGCTGCTGCCGCTGGCCGTGCTTCGGATGCCGGAGTCCCCACGATGGCTGTTGGCACACGGACGCGTCGCCGACGCCCAACAGATCTGTGATCGAACCGGTATTCCGATGCCCGAGGTCGAGCCTGCTGTCGCCGGGGATCGGGTCGGGTTTGCCGCGCTGGCTCGTAAACCCCTTCTACGTCCGACAGCCCTTCTGGGTCTGATGAGCTTCTCCGGCCTACTGCTGACCTACGGCCTCAACACCTGGCTTCCACAGATCATGTCCGAGGCGGGATACAACGCGAAGGGCTCACTGTCATTCCTGTTGGTGCTCAACGGCGGTGCCATCATCGGCGGACTGATCGCCTCCCGTGTCGCCGATCGCACCGGACCGCAACGGGTCATCGCAGTCACCTTCTGCCTCGCCGCACTGTCGTTGGTTCTGCTGACACTGAACTTCCCGCTCGGTGTCCTGCTCGTCGCCGTTGCCGGTGCCGGCATCGGTGCCATCGGCACCCAGGTCCTGATCTACGGATTCGTCTCGAACTACTATCCCACCACCGCCCGCGCAGCAGGTGTTGCGTGGTGCGCCGGATTCGGCCGGCTCGGCGGCATACTGGGCCCGCTACTCGGCGGAATATTGCTCGGAGCCGGCATCGCGTCGTCCACGGCGTTCTACATCTTCGCCGTCGTAGCGCTGCTCGGAGCGCTCGTCACAACCGCTGTCCCCGCGGTTCGGGTACTGCGAAGGTCCGATCGTGCGTCTACCGAACCGGTGAAAGTGGCTGAATGACAGATATATTCGAGAGACTGGCTTCCAGCGAACTGCCGGAGCGGCGCCCGCCGAGTCTGCGTGTCCTGCGCGCCGACTTCGGCGGGCAGTACTTCGGCGCAGGTGCAACCGGTGTGCTGTTCAGCGCGACCGGTCCGGTTGCGGTCATCATGGGCGCTGCAGCCGCCGGCTCGCTCACCGCCGCGCAGACCGCGTCGTGGGTCTTCGGTGTGTTTGTGCTCAACGGAATTCTCACCGTGGTGGCGAGCTGGGCGTACCGGATGCCGCTGAGTTTCTTCTGGACTATTCCGGGCACCGTTCTGGTCGGCCAGTCGCTGGCATCGCTGACCTGGCCGGAAGTCGTCGGGGCCTACCTCGCCACCGGGATGCTCATCATCGTGCTGGGAGCTACCGGCGTGGTCTCGAAACTGATGGCCTTCCTGCCGCACAGCGTGGTGATGGCCATGGTTGCCGGTGCGTTTCTGTCGTTCGGAACCGGACTGGTGCAGTCGGTTTCGTCCAATGTGCTCGTCGCCGGTAGCATGGTCGTGGCGTGGTTGGCGCTGACCCGATCCGATACCTGGTCCAAACGGGTGCCCCCGGTCCTCGCCGCACTGGTTGCCGGGCTCGTTGCTCTCGCAGCATCCGGCGGGTACACCAGACTGAGTGGCCCCGCGGCCGAGCTGCCCCTCGTCGGTCTGCCCGAACTCGTTGCGCCGTCGTTCAGCGGGGCGGCAATGGCTCAGTTGGTGATACCTCTCGCCATCACCGTGGTCGCGGTACAGAACGGACAGGGCGCTGCAGTACTGAACTCTGCGGGCCACCGGCCGCCGATGACTGTCGTCACCATCGCCTGCGGTGTCTGGTCACTTCTGGTTGCGCCACTGGGCGCGGTGTCGACATGTCTTGCCGGTCCGACCAATGCCTTGCTCGTTGCCGTGGGTGAACGATCGCGGCAGTACACCGCAGGAATTACCTGCGGCGCATTGGCCATCGTGGTGGGTCTACTCGCTCCGCTGCTGGTGCGAGGACTGGCCGTGGTACCCGCAACCTTCATCGCCGCTCTCGCAGGATTGGCCATGCTCGAGGCTCTACGCGGCGCATTCACTGCTGCGTTCTCCGACTCGACCGGGCTACCTGTGCTAGCACCCCTGATTACCTTGCTGGTCACCATCTCCGGTACCGATGTCGGAGGACTCGGCGCACCGTTCTGGGGACTGGTTGCGGGGGTTGCGGTGACGTACCTACTCGACCGTCGACACTAGGCGTCGCCGGCGGCTACGAATGCTGCACGAACTGACGGAGCCGAGCAGTTGGGGCGGAGTCACTTCGGCTCTGGATACGCCGGGCGCAGACCGATTCCGTTCAGGCAGGAAGAAGTGTCACGACTGCGCGGCGACTGTCGGTAGGCATCTGGATTGTGCGGTAGGGCCAGGTTGACCCACCGAACTGTGCAGATGTCGATATTCTTTCGTCGGGTGCTGGTCCGAGAGATCGCTGTTCTAGGGCATCATGGGCATATGAGCGATCCCGAATACCTCGCCACTTTGCTTTCTGCGATCGATGCGGAGATCGCGCGGATCTCTGCCGCCGAATCGGGCTCCGACGAACTGGCGTCGGCTATCGACGACGCGGCCGATGCCGTCTTTCGGTTGCGTGAGAAGGTCAAGGCCGGCTACTCCGGTAAGAAGGCCTACTACCTCGCGGCGTCGACCGATCCGAAGGGAATCAGGGTCGAGGGAATTTCTGCCCTGCACGGCAAGCGTGCCCACGAATTGGCCCGAGACGGTGGTTGGATGCACGCCGATTCCAGCACCGTCCTCGATGCTCTCGATGACGACCGAATGAGTCGGTACCACGCCATCGCCGGGCGCGGGGTCGCACAGACGTTTCGAGACGCACGTGAATACCTGGCGGCGGCAGTAGCTCTCGCCGACAAGTAGTCCGAAGTAGCACCACGTCTAGGCAGCTGAACCCGTCGACGGTAGGAGTCCGGGCCTCACATGCTGAAGGCTCCACCGAAGTCGAGTGGTGTTGCTTCGAGGTGGCGTCCGCGGGGAGTGGCGTCGACGAGTTCGCCGTCGTGGACGACAATCTCGCCGCCCACGATCACGGTGACCGGCTTTCCTCGAAGTCGGTGTCCCTCGTACGGGGTGTAGTCGGTCGCCATGTGCAGTGTTTCGGTGGTCACCGTCCATTCCAGTTCGGGATCCCATATCGCGACGTCGGCGTCGGACCCCGGCATCAGCGATCCCTTGCGTGGATACAGGCCATTGGTGCGCGCTGGATTCGCCGCGGTCAACTCCACGAATCTGCTTGCCGTCAGACCCAATCCGTCTACGTAGTGCGAGTAGATCACCGGGAGACGCGTCTCGACTCCGGGCAGT
The DNA here is from genome assembly GCF_002258315.1 of Rhodococcus sp. 06-462-5. Classification (GTDB taxonomy): domain Bacteria; phylum Actinomycetota; class Actinomycetes; order Mycobacteriales; family Mycobacteriaceae; genus Rhodococcoides. Next base: position 35,707 of record NZ_NOYD01000037.1, read on the forward strand.
CCGTTGGGCATATGCCGCACGTCGTGGCTGTGCACCTGCTTCTGTGCGGTGTCGTAGCAGCAATGGTCGGAACCGATGGTGGTGATGTGCCCGGTGAACAGGTGACGCCCGAGTTCCTCGACCACCTCGGCCGAGCGCAGCGGTGGGCAGCAGACGAATCGTTCCGGTTGCTCACCCTCATAGGCCGAGTCGTCGAGGATCAGATGGTGGGCGACCGATTCGGTGAAAGCAACAAGTCCTCGCTTGCGAGCGTCCGCGACCAGTTCGACGGCAGCCGGGGTGGACTGATGCACGAAGTAGACCGGTGCACTCTGTGATTCGGCGATCGCGAGAATTGCTGCGACCGAGGCGGTCTCGGCGAGCTCCGGCCGCGTTTGCGACATGTGTGCGGCATCGACACCGTCCGATGCCGCCGCGAGGTTCTGCGCGTCGGTCACGATCGCGTCGGATTCGCAGTGGATGATGACCATTCCGCCGAGATCGCGAGTGGTCTGCATCGTGTTGAGGATGGTGTGTTCGTTGGCCATCGTCTCACCGGCGTAGGTGGTGAACATCTTGACAGTTCGGATGCCGGCGTCGGCCAGCGTCTTCAGTTGGTCGGCGGTGGTGTCGGTCCACTCGACGACGCAGGCGTGCAGGGCCGAATCACACAGTCCGCTGGATGCTTTCGCACGCTGTACCTCGGCGGCGTCCAGTGGTTGTTGACCGGGACGGGGGATGGCGAAGTCGATGATCGTGGTGGTGCCGCCGAAGACGGCCGCCGTCGTGCACTCGAGATACGAGTCGAGCGAGGTGAATTCGCCGGAGGTGAATCCGACGTGGCAGTGCGGATCGACTCCTCCCGGCATGACCAGTTTCCCGGTTGCGTCGATGACCTCCGCTGCTGCTTCGACCTCGCTGCCGGGGGTGAGCACCGCAACGACTCTGCCGTCGTCGATGAGCAGGTCTGCCTTCGCGGTCCAATGGGATTCGACGACCGTTCCGCCGCGCACGACCTTCATCGGGTGCTCGCAAGGTAGGTCAGCCATCCGCCGCGGTCGCTGATGTCGGTGACACCCGTGGCCGTCAGGTGGCTCTCACGCATTCGCATCGACAGGGAGCCCGAGCCATCCGCCAACTCGATGACCCCGAGTTCGAGTTCACTCGGCTCCCTGGGAAGGAGCTCGTCGCGCAATACGTCGTACTCGACCTCGTACAGCTCGCCCGGTACCACGAATCCATCGGTTGCGACCGGGTGCAAACCGGGAAACTCGTCGCGCACGGAGAAAAATCGGTATTTCGGTGCGGTATCGACTTTCCCCACGAGTCGCGCCTTGTGCAATGCGTCGTTCAGAGTGCCGCCGGACATCGCCTGTCCGTTGACGAACATCGTGACCAGTGCCATGCGAAGCCTTCTTTCAGTGAGTCCGGAGCCGGACGAGTCGGTTCGGAGAGAACGCTGATACGTCGACGTCGGGTTCGGTGCCGTGTACCAGGTCCGAGAGAATGTGCCCCCACAACGGGGCGAACGTGAAGGAGTAGGTGCCGCCTGCCACGAAGAGGCCTGGGGCTCCGTCCAGTTCGCCGATGACCGGCATCTCGTCGGGCGTCGTGACGACCGGGCCGGTCCAGGTATCGAGTAGCGGGCTCTCGCCGAGCGCGGGCAGAAGCCGTCGAACCTGCTCGAGATTCCCTGTGGTGCTGTCGGATCTGCTGGGGGCCGTCTCTGTGTCGTGGAACGTACCCGCGGGCCAACCGCCGCCGAGGACGAGGCGTCCCGCACGGTCCTGCTTGATCGACATTCCTTCTCCGACGTGCTGTACGAGCACTTCGAGCGTCCGGGGCGCGGCTTTCAGCGCGTGCATTTGCAACGACGTCGGGACGAGTTCGAGCGATATCCCCGCCATCGCGGCGATCGGTGCCATCCACGGACCGGCTACGTCGATCACGGCGGGGGCGAACCAGCTTTGTTCACCCGCACGCACGTTCCACACGCCATCGTTACGGGTCAATCCGGTCACCGGCGTCGACGGATGGATTGTGGCACCCTCGGCGACGGCCTGCCGCAGCATCGCGGGCCCCGCCAGATCGGGTTCGGCGAATCCGTCCCAGGGACACCAGGTTGCGGCCTGAATGCTCGAGCCGAGCAGCGGTAGCGCCTGCCGCGCTTCGTCACCGCTCAGTACCTCCGTCGGAATCCCCGCATCGCGTTCCCATCGGTGCTTCGTGATGAGGGCGTGGACCTGCTCTTCGGTTTCGGCCACCATGAAGCCGCCGCACCGGTTCAGTCCGAGGCCGGGCACTGTCTCGTCCATGGTGTTCCACAGAGTGCTCGTTGACTTCTGCAACGGAAGTAGCTGTTCGACGTCGACGGCTGTGCCCTGCCCGGGCCTGCGGGTGTGAATCGTCTGGATGTGCAGGTTGCCCGCGGTCGTACCCGAGCCGGCGGTGTTGGGCAGGGTGCGATCGAGGACAGCGACGCGGGATCCCGCGCGGGTGAGGGCGAGAGCCGTTGCTGCGCCTACGATTCCGGCTCCGATGACAACGACGTCGACTTCAGTTCGCATGCACAGCTCCAGCAGTCGTGTACGCATCGTCGATTCCGGATTCGACGATGACGGATTGCAGCGCGGCAATCGTGTCGGCGTCGGTGACCGGAAGCAGTGGTTCTCGCACAGTGCCTCCTGGTTGACCGAGAAGGTTCATCACGGCCTTCAACTGGGGGATGGGGGAGGCGTACACGCCGCTGTAGTCCGGGGCGATGAGCCGGCCCGAGAACGCGCGATAACGATCGACCCAGATGCGCGCTGTGTCGGCGTCCCGTGCAGCGACGGCCTCGTAGAACGGCACCGCGAAGGGTGCACCCACCCCACCGCCGTCGATGTTGCCGTCCCCGCCCAGCTCGAGCAGTGTGGCAAGGCCGCGTCGATGCAGAAAGCTGCCGAATACGCGGACGCGGTCGGACACGGCCTCGACGGTGTCGAGCATGGCGAGCCAATCGCCGGTGCTGTCCTTGATCGCGACGACGTTCTCCAGGTCGGCCAGCCGCGAGAACAAGCCGGGCGAGTCACCCATGTCGACGGCGACGCCGCGCGGCCAGTTGTAGACCATGAACGGCAATGATGTTGCGGTGCTGACACTTCGGTAGTACCGAAATGTTTCCTCCGCCGAGGTGTGTACGTACGGCGGGGGCGTTGCCAGTATGCCGTCCGCGCCGACGGAAGCAGCGTGCCTCGCCAGCGCGGAGGACTGCGCGGCTGTGTACGCGCTGACACCGATCACGACAGGGAAGCGGCCTGCTACGGCATCGATCGATGCTTCCGCGACGGTCTTTCGTTCGTTGTCGCTCTGACTGAACCATTCGCCTGTGCTGCCGTTCACGAGGACACCGTGAACTCCCGTCTGCGCGTAGAGGTTCATCAGGTCGAAAATTGCCTCGGTGTCGACTTCACCCGACTGCGTGAACGGTGTGGGAGCAGCGGGCCAGTAACCGGACCACGCGACATCATCGCGATTCATAGGAGTGCCTTTCGGGCTCGGGACGATCGACGCCGCGTCGTACCCGCATTTATGGGATCGATTGCATAGACTGCCTTCGGGGTGGTCGAGCCGTCAAGCCGGAAACGTACTCGTAACGCGACCACGGTCGAATATGTCTGTCCGAGGCGTGAAGCAAGAGAACGGAGAACCGATGGCGGTCACCTTGATCGACGTTGCGAGCGCTGCTGGGGTTTCGCGCAGCACGGCATCACGCGCGTTGAGTGGATCGTCGCTGATCTCAGCGGAGACACGGGCAGCGGTGGAGGATGCGGCCCGGGTTCTCGGGTATCGGCCGAACAGGGCTGCGAGCGCGCTGCGCTCCAACCGGTCGCATTTGATCGGTCTGGTCATGAACAACCTGCTCAACGCGACCTTTCACACTGTCGCCGAGGTCGTCCAAAAGAGGGCAGCCGCCAGCGGATTTCAGGTCCTGCTCTGCATCACCGATGCCGATCCGGCGCGCGAGGACGACGTACTGGCAATGCTGGGCGAGCACGGCGTCGATGGAACCATCGTGATCGGCAGCGGTCGAAGTGCGGCGGCGTCGAATGCGCTTCTGGAGCAGGGCCGAGCGGTGGTCAACCTGATCCGTTCGGTGAAGGGGAGCTCTGCGTCGACGGTGCTGGCAGACGACGTAACGGGTGCTCGCGACGCGACAGCGCACCTGATCGAACTCGGGCACAGTCGTATCGGGTATGTCGGTGGAAACGAGGATGCGACGTCCGGACGTGAGCGCTACGAGGGCTATCGACTGGCGCTGGCGGACGCAGGTATTCCGGTCGACGAGACGATCGTCCGGAAAGGCCCGTTCACCACCGAATTCGGCGCCGAAGCGATCAATTCGCTACTGGATGCACCCCAGGCGATGACTGCTCTCTACGCGGCCAACCACGAGGCTGTCTTCGGCATCCTGCCCACGCTCGTCGGCAGAGGGGTGTCGGTGCCGGACGAGTTGTCGCTGATCTGCCACGAGGACATGCCGTGGCTCGCGATGTGGCGGCCGGCAATCACAGTCGTCGACAACGGTGCCGCTCAGTTGGCGAATGTGGCAATGGACCTGCTGTTCCAGCAGATCAAGGACTCGCTCGAACCCGATGGGCGCACGTATCGAATCGGTGCTCGTCTGGTGGAGCGGTCGTCGTGTGCCGCACTGTGATCGGTGAGCGCGATCACCTGCGAACGGTTAACAGTTGATGTACCGCGTGTCGGCAGTGTTAACCGCGTTGACGCCTCCGAATTCGTCTGCGACGCTTGATGCAATCGATCCCAAAGGATCGACTCTTCTCGAATCACCCCCCTCATCGTCGCTGCCGCCCCGTCCTCGAACGTGTAGTGCTGCAGTCGATATCGAAAGGCTCGCTCAATGCGCAAGTTAACAGGACTCGCCGCTATCGCTGTCGTGGTTGCCGGCCTCACTGCCTGTAGTTCCTCGGACGATTCCGTAGCCGCGCCGACGGACTGCACACCCACGCTCGGTGCTTCGGACCTTGCCGAAGAAGGCGTACTGACGATGGCCACCAACGCGACTCTTCCGCCGATGCAGTACGTCGATCCGAACGGGGACGTGATCGGCATGCGCGTCGACCTCGGTAAGGAGATCGCCAAGCGCCTGTGTCTGACGCCGAAGTTCGTCAACATCGAGTTCGAGGCACAGATTCCCGGTGTGCAGGCCGGTCGATGGGACATGATCGACACCGGCATGTTCTACACGCCTGCACGTGCCGAGACCATCGATCTCGTTCCGTACGAGGTGCAGGCAGTCTCGATCTCGGTGCCGTCGGGCAACCCCGAATCGATCTCCAGCGTGGACGACCTGGCGGGCAAGACCATCGGGGTCGAAGCGCCCGGATACGAATTCGACACGCTGACCGCCATGGCCGAGCAATTTGCGGCCGAAGGAAAGCCGGCGCTGACGGTGCAGACGTTCAAGACCAATGCCGATGCTTATCAAGCGCTTTCGGCGGGACAGCTCGACGGCACCTCCATCGTCGAGTCGGTCACGTCGTTCTACCAGGAAGACGGACGCTTCGAGACAGCCGTCGGTGGAATCAACGAGGCACCCCTGGCAATGGGATTCGCCAAGGGCAGCAAATCCTCCGCTGAGGTGGCGCGCGTGCTGTCGGAGATGAGGAGCGATGGCTATCTGCCCGAGCTGTTCGAGCAGTACGACGTCACCGGATACGACGGCGATATTGCCGTCAGCACAGGTCCTCTCGACAGCTGATCCGATCAACGCAAGAAAGGCACCCCCATGTGGTCCTGGGACGCATTCTTCTCCATTCTGACGAGCACTCAGCTGCTCGAAGGCGCGTGGGTCACGATCTGGCTCACCGTGGTCAGCATGATCCTCGGACTCGCTCTCGCAGTGGTGGTGGCCTCCGCGCGATCATCCAAGCTCGTGCCCCTGCGAATAGTCGCCGGGTTCTACGTGTGGCTGATGCGCGGCACGCCTCTGCTGGTGCAGCTGGTGATCATCTACACCGGACTGCCTCAGGTCGGTATCAAACTGGGTGTGATCGAGGCGGCACTCGTGGGCTTGGTTCTCAACGAAGCCGCATACCTGTCGGAAATAGTCCGTTCCGGACTGCTGTCGGTTCCTACCGGACAGACCGAAGCGGCACGAGCCCTCGGCATGTCGCCCACGAAGGTCTTCCGCGTGGTGGTTCTTCCGCAGGCGCTGAGGGTGATGATTCCTCCACTCGGCAACAGCTTCAACGGGTTGCTCAAGACCACAACTCTGGTGTCGGTCATCTCCGTACAGGAATTGCTGCGACGGACCCAGTTCCTGGTGCAGGTGAATTTCCGAGTGCTGGAAGGGCTGTGCGCCGCAGCGTTGTACTTCCTGGTGCTGACGACTCTGTGGGGGTTGATTCAGAAGATGATCGAGGTACGAGTAGGGCGTGGATACGACCGCAATTACCGCCGTAAGGGCGGACCGTCGAGTCCGAAGCTCGACGACAGCGCGATGAAAGCCGAGGCCGTGAACCGATGACCAGTCCGACGTCTGAGACCACGAAGGCCACGACGATGGTCGAGGTCAGGAACATGACCAAGGCCTACAACGATCTCGTCGTCCTCGACGACATCGATTTCACGGTGGACAAAGGGGAAGTGGTCCTGCTGCTCGGGCCGTCGGGAAGTGGAAAGAGCACCTTGCTGCGCACGCTCAACTGTCTCGAGACCATCGAATCCGGGACCGTCCGAGTATGCGGCGAGATGATGGGCTTCTCGGAAGGGGCCAAGCGAACGCCGCTGTCGGAGGCGCAGATCGCCAAGCAGCGGCACCACACAGGAATGGTGTTCCAGAGCTTCAACCTGTTTCCCATGATGACGGCGCTGGACAACGTCGCATCGGGCCCACGTCATGTCCTCGGCACCCAGAAGGACAAGGCGCGCAGGCAAGCTCAGGAACTACTCGACCTCGTCGGACTTGCAGACAAGGGAGAGAACTATCCGTCACAACTGTCCGGTGGTCAGCAGCAACGCGTGGCGATCGCACGAGCGTTGGCAATGAAGCCCGAAGTGATGTTGTTCGACGAGCCCACCTCTGCCCTCGATCCCGAGATGGTCAACGAGGTGCTCGACGTCATGCTTCGACTCCGCGACGAGGGTATGACGATGGTGGTGGTGAGCCACGAAATGGGCTTCGCGAAAGCGGCCGCAGACCGAGTTGTTTTCATGAGCGACGGGAAGATCGTGGAAGAAGCACCTCCCGGCGAGTTCTTCTACAATCCAAAAAATGCTCGTACACAACAGTTCTTGAGTCGTATCCTCTGACCGGCGTAAGCGGGGCCAACCATGCGTGCCGTAGGTCGAATGAATGAATGTCGGGCGTCTACGACTCACACCGTCACGCTGTGAATAGGGTGAACAGTCGGAGTCCGATTTGTCCGACAGGAGCGTGTCAGCGTGAGTTCACCCATTCTCGTCAAGGGCCAGAACATTTCCCTGCCGGAAGACGTGACCGAACTGGATGTCATCGTGTCCTGGGTGGACCCGGAGCGAGATCTCGATGCGTCTGCACTGCTGGTGAATTCGAGCGGGCGCGTTCGGTCCGATGCAGACTTCGTCTTCTACAACCAGCCGGAGTCTTCGGACGCGACCGTACGCTACCGCGGGAGCAGTAGCACCGACGAAGGCAAACAGGAACGAGTGTCGATCCATCTCGATTCTCTCGCAGCCGAAGTCGAGAAGGTGGTCATTGCGGGTAGCTCCGACGATGTTCCGTTGGGTGACTTCGGGAAACTGTCGATGCAGGTGCGGGATCAAACCGGTTCGGTGCTCGGGGAGTTCCTCACCGCCGATGCGTCGTCGGAGCGAGCGTTGGTGTTCGGGGAGGTCTACCGACGGAACGGTGCATGGAAACTACGCGCGGTCGGGCAGGGCTGGGAATCCGGGTTGGGTGGTTTGGCACAGGACTTCGGTGTCGACGTCGACGACACCGAGCCCGAAGCGTCGGCGCACGGTGTTGTCGTTGTGGAGGTCGCTGACTCGCATGTGCAGGCAGTCGACACGACCGGTGAGATCGTCGACGTTTCGGTTGTCGACGTCGAACCGCCGAAACGCGGGGTTCGCACCAAGAAGCCGGTTGCCAAGAAGGTCACGCCGCCGCAGTTCACCCTGGCAGGGGGAGAAGGCTGGCAGACGGCTCGCCTGTTCTCCGTTGCTGGTGTCGGATCCGGTGAGGAGCAGGAGAAGAGGGCCACCTCGGCGCTGATCGCGACGATGCAGGCGGTTCGTCCGTTCGCTCGCGCAATCTGCGCACATGCCGGCGCGCCGTCCGGTCCATTCGAGGGCTACCTCGAAGTGCAGTTCGCCAAGGGTGAGGGCAAGGTCATCCCCGACGGTGTGTTTCGGGTATCGCGTGCGGGCCAAGTGTGGACCGCGTTGCTGGAAGTGAAAACCGGCACCGGCAAGCTACAGAAAGAGCAGCTCGAGAACTACCTCGATGTCGCGAAACGACACAGATACGAGACCGTGCTGAGCTTGTCCAACGACATACCGGCTTCCGCCGGTGAGCTCCCGGTGCAGGTGAACAAGGCCAAGCTGAACAAGGTATCGCTGCGGCATATCTCGTGGTCCGAGGTCATTCACGAAGCCCGAATGTTGTTGTCGCACGGCGACCTTGCAGATTCACTGCAGGTATGGATTCTGAGCGAATTCGTCCGGTATCTGACGCACCCGAAGTCCGGCGCGACGGAGTTCGTCGACATGGGTCGCCACTGGGTTGCAGTTCGCGACTCCGTCGCCGCCGGAACCCTCCGCTCCAGTGATGTCAAGGCCTTGTCCGTGGCGAACACGTGGGCGTCGCTGTCCAGGCACCTGGCGTTGCGAATGACTGCCGATCTCGGTGTTGCGGTGAGGCATCACCTTCCGAGGAAGTTCAGCGGAGATCCCCAGGCGCGCAACGAGCACATCGTCGAGCAGCTCGTTGCCTCCGGGTACCTCTCGGCCACGTTGCGCATTCCTGATGCCGCCGGAGATGTCACAGTCGAAGCGGACCTGCGTACCAACAAGATTCAGTGCAGAACCGCTATCGACGCGCCTACGGATGGGACCGCGCTTCGACGAGCGGCATGGCTGCTCAAGCAATTGAAGAACGCTCCCGCCGACATCCTGGTCGAAGCCGTGTTCTCAGACCCAGGCGAAATATCCTGCGAGAACTTGGCGACCGTGCGAGCGGATACCAAATCGTTGACCGCAGGCCGGACCAGCGAACTGCAGTACTTCACGCTGACGTCACCGACCAAGATGGGTAGCAAGCGCTCGGGATCTGCGGCCAGCTTCATCGGTAGCGTGACCGACGGTCTCGACGCCTTCTACCGCGACGTCGTGCAACCGCTGAAGCCATGGGTCCCGTCGGCCCCGGAATCGTCGTCCCATGATATCGCGGACGACTGAGCGCCCGACTGCACGAGTAGCCCACGACGTCTCCATGAATCGGGGCCCGCAGTGAAATTCAGTCGAGGATTGCGGTCGCCTCGACCTCTACGAGTACGTCCGGTTCGAAGAGGTAGTCGACGCCGATGAGCGAGGCGGGCGGCATGGGAGTCGGAAGTCCGATAGCGACGGCGACCTGTTCGACACCTGTCATGAACTCGGCGATCTTCTCCGGTGCCCAATGGGTGACATAGAACGTCAACCGCACTACGTCGCCGAATGTCGCGCCCGCACCTGCCAACCCGATGGCAGTATTTCTCAGCGCCTGTGCAACCTGACCCGCAAGGTTGCCAGGGGCCATCGGGGTACCGTCGGCGAGGCGTGCGATCTGGCCGCTGACGTATACGTGGCGCGTACCGGTACCTACGGCGACATGGTGGTACGGCACGTGCTGAGTCATGCCTTCCGGACTGGAATAGGTGACGGACATCGACTTCTCCTCGGTTGTTGCGGCTAGGTATAAAATTGATACCTGGTACACGAAAGTCACTTCAAGGAGACGTGGTTTCATGACCGATACCTCGGCCTCGACGAACTCACCATCAGCGCACCCCACCGCGAGCTGCTCGATCAGGTACTCGACAAATGGTCGCTGGCCGTACTCAACGAACTCTGCGAACACCCCTCCCGCTTCAACGAACTGCGTCGCGCGATTCCGAGCGTGACACAGAAATCGCTCACCGCGACATTGCGCAAACTCGAACGAAACGGAATTGTCGAAAGGGTCCTGCTCAGTTCGCGTCCTGTCGCCGTCGAGTACCGAATCACGCGTCTGGGGAAAACGCTTCGGACGCCGATCGACGTCATCTTGCAATGGGCTACCGACCATATGCCGGAGATCGAACGAGCTCGCCAGGACTTCGACCTAGCATGACGACGGTCCGAGTCGGCAACTCGATATGCAGTGTCACTCGAACTCCAGATGGCCGAAGATTGAAGGTGGCCGATTGTGGGCAAGCGGTAGTCATGACAGAGAACACCAAGGTCACAGTCGAACGCACCATCGAAGCGCCCGTCGACGCAGTATTCGACGTCCTCTCCAATCCCGAGCGGCATCAGGCCCTCGACGGATCGGGCTTCGTACGCAGCGTGGACCACGCCGATCGCATTCAGAAGGTCGGCGAGAAGTTCACGATGAACATGCAGGGCGATCACATGGGTGGCGAGTACCAAACCGACAACCACGTGACCGGCTACATCAAGGACAAGCTGGTCGCATGGAAGACGGCCCCCGCCGGCAACGAGCCTCCCGGATGGGAGTGGCTGTGGGAGCTCGAATCTCAGGGCCCCAACGAGACGCTGGTCCGCCACACCTACGACTGGTCCAAGGTCACGGACAAGAAGTTGCTCCAGCAGATCAAGTTCCCGCTGGTGACCGAAGATCAGCTGAACGACACGCTCGCTCGACTGGCAGTCGAAGCGACGTCCTGAGTTCAGGCCGCAGGTCTCAGGTCAACCGAAGAACGCTGTGCCGTCGAGATTGTCGATCGGCATCCAGCGTCGAGGAACGTCCTTCGACGTAATCGCTGCCGCCAGATCGACTCCACGGACGGCCAATGCCGACGTCGGCATCTGATCGACGATCAGACTGATGGCGTAAGTAGCGGCCGTCACGTGGAGGCATGGCTCGATTCTTCCGGAGCAGGTGCAGGACGTTTCGGTGGCCTCGGGGACCGGCGACAATTTGCTCGCTATGAGTTCGGCGTGGACTTCGTCGGGGAGGTCACCGCTGGTTACACCGCCGCGCGTGTGGCGGGCAACAATGCGCAGCACCGACTTTCGTTCTCTCTCCGAATATCGGGGGAGTGAGAGCACGGCCGTCTCGATCTTCTTGCCCGCGGACACGACGCATCGAAATTCACCGATTCTGTTGTGGTCCAAGGCCACTGCCTCGTTGCGCACCAGGCTGCGTGCTCGCGGCAGTGTCGGGTTCGGCCGCGTGACAGCGATTGGTTCCACGCGCCGAATCCAGTCTTTTCCCCACGGCGTCGACCCGAATGCCGCGGGCGGTGGCGTGGTGGCCATCAGTGCGACACCGCCCTCAGCGACAGCGTCTCGCGCAACGTCGAGTCGTCGAGCGCCGCCAGAGCCGACTCGTTGTTGCCCTCGGTCAAACCAGCTATCGCCTTCTTCCGCCTGTGGAGTGACGCGATGTGCTCCTCGAGTGTTCCTTCCGTCGTGAGTGCCATGACCGTCACCTGTGACTTCTGTCCGATGCGGTGCACCCGGTCGGTAGCTTGTGCCTCGACCGCGGGGTTCCACCATCGGTCGTAGTGGATCACCGTGCTGGCGCGGGTGAGATTGAGGCCGTACCCCGCCGCCCTCAGACTGAGAACCATGACAGGGGATCGGTCGCTGTTCTGGAATTCGTCGACCATCTTGTCGCGCTTGTCCACGTCGAGTCCGCCGTGGAAAAACGGAATCGGGGCTCCGGTGAGGCCTTCGAGATGCTTTGCCAGGATCTCTCCGGTCCGACGGTACTGAGTGAACACGAGCGCAGCCTGAGAGGATTCGGCAAGCTCTTCGATGATCTCGGTGAGCCTGTCGAGTTTGCCGGAGCGATCGGCCAATCGAGCCAAGTCTTCGTTGACAAGCCCAGGATGGTTGCAGATCAGTTTGAGCTGGGTGAGTAGTGCCAGCACTGCTGTCCCTCGTGCGCGGTACGAGCCGAATCCGGTATCGAATGCTTCCTCGACGGCCGAGTTGTACAGTGACGCTTGCTCGTTCGAGATCGGACACAGTACATCGATGTGATGCTTGGGCGGAAGATCTGTCGCAACCTCGGCTTTCGTCCGCCGAAGAACGACCGGCGCGATCGCGTTCGACAGTTGTGCGAGTGCGGCCGCCGAGCCTCCCTGCTCGATGGGTGCCGAGAATCGTCGGGTGAACCGAGCTCGTGTTCCGAGCAGTCCGGGATTTGTGAGATCGATCAAGGCCCAGAGTTCGTCCATGCGGTTCTCGACGGGAGTGCCGGTCAAGGCGATGCGTGTGGTGGAATTCAGTCGACGCGCAGCGCGAGCAATCTTGGTCCGCGAGTTCTTCATCACGTGCGCCTCATCGAAGAACACAGTGCTCCAGGATATTTCGCTCAATCGATCTGTGTCGGTTCGCAGGGTGGGGTATCCGGTGACTGTCACCCAACCCGCGTCGGCGCAGTGCTCGAGGGTGCGGGACGGTCCGCGGTACACGTTGACGACCAATTCGCCGTCGGAGAAGTTCTCGATCTCACGGCGCCAGTTGCTGATCAGCGACGTCGGGCAGACGACCAGGAAGCTGCCCTCGCCTCGCCGCGCTCCGACGATCATGTGCGAAATGGCCTGAAGCGTTTTGCCCAGTCCCATCTCGTCGGCGAGGATTCCACCGCCTCCCACCTCGTGAACGGTCGGTATCCAGGCCGCACCGTGTACTTGATAAGGCCTGGGTGTGAAGGCCGACTCATGCTCGATCAGATGGTTCTGCATGTGCAGGCTGGCGCGGAGTGCGTCAGCGGCACCGTGTGCTGTGAACACGCTGGACCCGCCGGCGTTGGGAACCGCGTGCGCCGCAGGCGGGAGTGCGTCGACGAGCACTCGAGGAACTCCGCTCATGTCGGGGTTGTGCTCGACGTGGTTCAGGATCGCCAACCATCCGCGTGCCGACGTGCCTTCCGCAGAGTTGGTTGCGGTTCGGAGCGCGTCACCGTTTGCTGCCACGAGTCGCGCGTCCACAGTGCGCACGGCAACGGTTCCGTCCGCGCCGGGAACCGCAAGCTCGACGGGAGTGGACTCTCCGGCAGGCGTCGCCCCCGGTGTGCTGTGCCAGACGGCGAAACAATGACGGTGCGGCAGATAGGTGACGTGCGTAGCTGAGTCTGTGTCGGCGGTCGAAAGCATGCACCCTCCGGCGAAGTTCGTTGCCTCGGCTGGGTCCGAGGCTGCCAACACCGTACGCCGTCCGGTTGCTTTTCGCTCCATCCGATCGCGTTTGACAATTCCGAAAATTACTGTCCTACAGCGCTATCGAGCACCGTCTCGCGCGATGGATCGGATCAGGATTGCTCGCGAGAACACCACCACGTCGTGCGACCGCCCACCGTTCCGCGGGCCATCGGCGCACCACATCGAGGGCACGCCGCATCTGCTCTTCGGAACGGAATGATCTCCCCGGTGTGTACGCCACCCTTCTTTATCGCCGATCGAATCGCGCGGCGCAGAACAACGCGGAGTTCGTCCAGTTCCTCCGTCGTGAGCGTCTTGGCGCGCCTGGACGGGGATTGCTCGCTCTGCCACAGCACCTCGTCGGCCAGTAGATTGCCGACCCCGGCAATGGCCGACTGATCGAGTAACCGAGCCTTGAGAGGTGCACCGTTGGAACCGATTCGGTGACGGAAGTCGTCGCGGGTGATCTCCGCGGCATCCGGGCCGAGAGCGTCGATGTCGGGTTCGAGTCGAACCCGGCCGAGCCGGCGCTTGTCGAAGAGTCGAAGCTGCCCACCGTCGTCGAACGTCATGGAGAACCGCGTCCACTCGGGCTTGTCGGTCGGGCGCTCACCGACATGGGGATCGCCCCCTCCGTGCTGCGAGGTGCGCTCACCGTCGGGAGCGGTCACGATGACGCGTCCACCCATGCCGAGGTGAATGCCCAGGGTCGGGCCGCTCGAGCCGTCGGCCGTGACGGTTTCGCACCACATCGCCTTGCCTCGTCGACGCGCCTCCGTGAGCTTGCCGCCTGTCAGTGCACGGGCAATATCGCCTGGCATGTGCGGTCGGCACTCGAACGTGTCGGTGTCGTCGATGTCGACGATGACGCGATCGAGCGCTTTTTCGACGACCTGTCGGGCGTTTTCCACTTCGGGTAGTTCCGGCATGGATCCGGTGTACCCAATTCGCGGGCGCTATGCGCGGGTGCCGTCATCGGTCATTCATTCGACGCGTTCATGTCACATTCAGGCACCAGTGGACCCAGTTCGGCGTCGAGGACCTTTTGCACGACGCGCATCGCCGCCAGCGCGGCCGGTGCTCCGCAGTAGCCCGCTGTATGAATCACCGTCTCGGTGATCTCCGTTCTGGTGAGGCCGTTGCGCAGCGCACCTCGTACGTGTCCTGCGAGTTCCTCGTGGGCGCGCAACGCGATGAGGATTCCGAGGTTGAGCAGGCTCCGGCTGCGGTGATCGAGACCGGGACGCGTCCACACGCCGCCCCACACGGTGTCGGTGACGAAGTCTTGCAGTGCAGCGGAGTCAGTGCTGGAGGCAGTGGCGAACGCTTTGTCGACGTACTCTTCGCCCATCACGTTCCGGCGGACCTCGAGCCCGTCCTCGAATCGCGGACCCCTGTTCCGATTGGCCGCCTCGTCGTCGATCATGGTGTTCCCTCTCCGTCGTCTGCGCTGTCGACAGATCATGGCAGGGGGTTCAGTGGAACAGAAGGCGGAGGGGAGCTCGGCTAGGGTTCGATCTGTTCTGTATTCGTGCGGGGATCCCCGTGATCGTGTGGGGCGATCCCACTTTCGCGCGGCGCGCCCATGTAGGCCGATCCTCCGACAGCACTGTCGATTCCGTGGAAACGGCCGCGCCGCATGCGCGAGCGAAGTATGCGGGCGATGACAACGAAGACACCCAGAACGACGGCGAACCCGGCGATCACGGCAATCAGCGCCAACGATGTTTCCATGACAGTCTCCGATCCTCGCCGTCGTAAACCCGACCGGTCTGTCGATTATCGGGCATGGGAGCGACTCGGGTGATGGAACCAGGACGCATGTGTCTGTCGATCTGCTCAGCGCGGAGAAACCGGCCCACCGTCACGGTCGTCGTGCGAAGGCCGTCTGTCGTCGGAGACGTGTTCTGCGCGAGTTGCTTCGAGGAACAGCTGAAGAAAGGAAGAATGCGCGCCTCGTTCCTGCGCCGTACTTTCCTCTCGGGGGCCTTCCGATGCCTTCGACATAGCGATTCGCACTCCTCCCGTGTCGGCGAACAACAGTCTCAGATTCTGAATAGTCAAGCAACTGAGACAGTAGGTACAAACCGTGGCACTAAGTGAACGATCGGAGGGAGGTGGCGATCGATCAACCCCTGACGGTGTGAATGGCGGCGAGCGTGCCCAGAAGCTGCAACGCGTCGGCGAAGGGGCTGCTCGGTTCGGCGTGACAGGCAACCAGGGTCTGGCCAACGGTGCCCGAAATTGTCAGTTTCTCGTGCCGAAGGTCGAGGGGCCGACCTCGGGGTGATCGAGGAGGCTGCTGCCGCCCGTTCTGAGGTGTACGTCCTGGCGCGCCCACAGCCGCTTGAACTCCGCGCTCGCGATCGACAGCTCGCCGACCAGGGCGGTGAGAACCTCGTCGTCGAGATGTGTCGCCGAGACGGCCCGAATTGCGGCCGCGGCGTCGAGAGTGGCCGGAGGTGCGTCGCAGCCGTGCTGTCGAGTAGGGGTTACATCCCAGCGGCGGTGGGCGGCTCGATCAGCATCCTCTTGATCACCTTGCCGGTCGCGGTTCTGGGCAGTTCGTCGAGGAACGTGATGTCGCGAGGAACACAGAAGCGGCTCAACCGATTTCGAATATAGGCGCGCACCATGTCCGCGTCGAGGCCTGCCGATCCGCGGCCGACGACGAATGCGGCCAAGCGCTGCCCGTATTCGGGGTCGGGCACACCGACGACCGCAACTTCGCCGACCTGGGGAAGATTGGCGATGGCATCCTCGACGGGGCCGGGAAAGACGTTCTCGCCTCCGGAGATGATCATCTCGTCGTCCCTGCCGCAGACGAACAGCCTTCCGTTGCAGTCGATGTACCCGAGATCGCCGGTGTCCATCAGGGCAGCTCCGCGGGCGGACGCCGTCGACGGCGGTTCGGCGTTGGTGTAGCCGTCGAACAACATGTCGTTGCCGACGAATATTCGGCCGAGAGTTCCCACCGGAACGGCAGAACCGTTCGCGTCGAGCACGGCGACCGTCGTACCCAGAGGGGGGCGCCCGGCGGTGGCGGGGGCTGCGCGCAGGTCTTCGGGGGTCGCGATCGTGGCCCACGAGACCTCGGTGGAACCGTAGAAGTTGTAGAGGACGTCACCGAAGACGTCCATGAAACGGCTGACGGTCGATCCGGTCAATGCCGACCCACTGCATGCGACAACTCGCAGGCTCGAGGTGTCGTACCGTGATCGAACCTCGTCGGGCAGGTCGAGTATTCGCTGCAGCATGATCGGAACCGCGATCAACGAGGTACATCTGTGCGCCTGAATCGCCCGCAGGCAGTCCTCCGGATCGAATCGGTCCTGGAGAACCACCGTTGCGCGCAGGGGAGTACTGATCTGCAGTGCCGCCAGCCCCCAGCTGTGGAACATCGGTGCCGCGATCAACATCCTCTCGTTCATCCGAAGGGGCATGCGAGACAGCATGGCCGCCACGGTTCCGAAGCCCTTCGGTGTAGGACGAACTGCCCCTTTCGGTGACCCGCTGGTCCCGGAGGTCAACACGACGACCGACCCGGGTCGATCCGGCCTCGTGAAGGTGGCCGACGGCGCTGCGACGAAGTGTTCGAGGGTGCGCCGACGCGGAACGGCGGTATGGGACGACAGGCTCACACGGGCCACGTCGTCGGGCAGGTAGCGCACCATCGAATCGAACTCGTCGTCGACGAACAGTATTCGGAGCTGGTGGCGGGCGGCGATCGTCTCGATCTGGCGGGCAGCGAGGCCGGTGTTGAGAAGGACCACCTCGACCCCGAGCATGCCGCAGGCGACGGTGCACTCGATCATCGCCGAGTGGTTGCGGGCCAGAATTCCGACGGTGCTTCCTGGACTGATTCCGGACGCGTCGAGACCCGCCGCGATGCGGTGCGATCGATGGTGGATCTCAGCGAAGGTCCGGGTGCCTCGGTCGTCTATCAGGGCGATCTCGTTCGGGGACTTCGCTGCAGCCGCCGCGAAGCCACCGCCCAGGGTGAAGCCCCATTTGGCCAGCGAG
Organism: Rhodococcus sp. 06-462-5; assembly: GCF_002258315.1. Taxonomy (GTDB): domain Bacteria; phylum Actinomycetota; class Actinomycetes; order Mycobacteriales; family Mycobacteriaceae; genus Rhodococcoides. The sequence goes on from NZ_NOYD01000037.1 coordinate 53,106, forward strand.
TTCAGTTGCTTGTACGCACGGTCGGGACGTGCAGCACGAATGACGCCGGTTCCCACCATCGTCTTCATGATCGCCAGCGGCAGCGACCGCGAATCCCCGGAGTTGGTCACGATCGATGTCGAGGTCCCGGAAAGGGAGTTCTCCAGTCGGCGCAGACCACCCATCACCCAATCGATTACGGCACGGTTGTGTTCGGGTTGGGGCGAGTAGGACCCCCCGAGCCCGGCTCGGAACACTGTGACATCGATCTTCGTCTCGCCGGCCGAGCGCGCAGTGAGAGTGAATCTGACGAATCCGCCGGATTCGACATGCTCGATGGTGATGATCGGCCGGTTGCGTCTGTTCACCACCAGGTCCAGTGCGTGCTCGACACCATTGACTCCGCACAGATAGCCGGCCGTGGATTCACGGAGCATGCAGTAGTCGAGCCCGGGGAAGTAGCGCGGAAACAATTCGACCGCGCTCAAGACCCCGCATACCTGCTCGATGTCGTGTGCAAAGACCGTGCTGCAGTCGATGACATCCGAGACCATGCCCCACCCCCGTGCCTTGCCGAGCCGACAGCAATGCCGACGCAGCACCGACCAGGGGATGGCGGCGCGCACCTGGAACGGGTCATCCGCCTGGATGAAGTCGTCATCGTAAACCCGGCGCACGGTTGTGTGGGCGAAATCGGCCGAAGTCGATCTCGAATCGTTCGACTTCTTCTGTACAGACCGTCAGAACTGAATACCGAGCGACCATGCGAACACCGTGTACGCGGCGATGGTGATCAGTGAGATAGCGATCAGATTGAGCCAGAAGCCGCCTCGCATCATCTGGCCGATCGTGATGTAGCCACTGGCGTAGGACACCGCGTTCGGTGGAGTCGCCACAGGCAGCATGAACGCACAGGTGGCCGCAAGCGCTACCGGGACGGTCAGAACCAGAATATCGATGTTCATGCCCATCGCGACGCCACCTGCGACCGGAAGGAACGTTGCTGCCGTCGCGGTATTGCTGGTGATCTCGGTCAGGAAGATGATCGCGGCCGTGGCGACGACGACCAACAAGACCACCGGAATGGTGTCGAGGCCACCTGCGACGCTGCCGATCCAGTCCGTCAGGCCACTCGACTCGAACTGGGCCGACAGGGCAAGCCCGCCGCCGAACAGCAGCAACACGCCCCAGGGCAGCTTGACGGCGGTCTCCCAGTCGATCAGACGGACGCCCTTCTTGCTTCCGCCGGGTAGCAGGAACAGGAGCAGTGCTGCTGTCATGGCTATCCCGGTATCGGAGATCGGGGCATCGTCGAAGATCAGCGGAACAGCCACCCACGACACGGCTGCCAGGCAGAAGATGATCGCGACCCGGATCTCACCCTGCGACATCCTGCCCAGGGCGTCGAGTTCACCTCTGATCAGCTGCTTGCCACCGGGTATGTCGTCGATCTCCGGCTTGAACATCACGTGGGTCAACAGGAACCAGGCGATCACGAGCAGGATCACGGCGAGCGGAACACCGGCGATCATCCATTGGAGGAACCCGATCGTGATTCCCTGCCCCTCCAGGTAACCCACCAACAGAGTGTTGGGTGGAGTGCCGATTATGGTTCCGAGCGAGCCGATCGACGCCGCATAGGCGATGCCGAGCATCAGAGCGGTCCCGAAGTTGCTCTTGATGACGGCCTGGGTGATGGTTTCGTCGTCGGGGGCGGAGTCGCCGCCGGTGCCCGGCACCGCTCCGGCCTTCTTGCCGATGTCGAGAACCAGAACCAGCACCGATACACCGATCGGGATCATCATGACGGCGGTGGCCGTATTGGACACCCACATCGACAGAAAGCCTGTCGCGATCATGAACCCGGCGATCACCATCGTCGGTTTGGTGCCCATGGCGTTGACGGTCAACAGGGCTATCCGTCGGTGCAGATTCCACCGTTGCATGGCCAGCGCCAGGAGGAACCCGCCCATGAACAGGAAGATGATGTTGTTGCCGTAGGAGGCTCCGACATCGTTGACGGCGACATCGGAATCGAGGACCGGAAAGATGACGAGGGGCAGCAGCGCGGTTGCCGGGATGGGCACCGCCTCCGTCATCCACCAGATACCCATCAAGACGGCGGTGCCTGCGGTCAGACGCGCTGGATGCGCTACGTCATCAGGGAGAACCAGGTACACGAGAATGGCCAACAGGATGCCTGCGCCGAGGCCGACCCATTGACGCTTGCGGCGACCGGGCTGCACCTCGTCCTCTCGTTCTCCGGCCGACCTCTGATCCACCTCGTCGAAGGCGTGGCCTTCGGATGAGCGCCCGGCCTTCTCCTCGTCGCCGACCTGCGTCATGGAACCTCCTCGGTGTGGACGTTTCATCACCCTAACGCGTGAAATGTCCGGAAGGTCCGAATCGGGCAGCGTCGACGCCTGCCTCGCCTACCGCGCGATGTCGGGCTTGTTCACCGCCGGATCGTTGTCGAGCACCGGATCCCACACGTCGCCGGGTAGGTCGCCCGGCAGATAGCTGTTGCCGCGTCCGACGAATTTGTCGTCACGGCCTTCGCGGCGCATGGCCTCGAAGTCCGCCAGTGCACCGAAGGCCCATTTACCCAGCAGCGCAATGGCTACCAGGTTCACCGTTGCCATCGCAGCCATGGCGACGTCCGCCAACGCCCACACCGTCGTCAGCGCGGACAGGGAGCCGAAGCCTATTGCTGCAAGGACGATGGTGCGTAACAGGTTCAGCAGTTTGCCCTCGACTCCGAGGAAGTTGAGGTTGATCTCGGCGTACGAATAGTTGCCGAGGATCGACGAGAACGCGAACACGAAAATCAAGAACGTCAGCGGAATCGTCGTCCACGTTCCCAGCTGAGCGGAGATCGAGTCCTGAGTCAGAACGGCACCCGCCACCCCGCTCGGGTTCTCGATGTCGTACACACCCGAGACCAGGATGATGAACGCCGTCGCGCTGCAGATGACGATGGTGTCGAAGAAGACACCGAGCGACTGGATCAGACCCTGCTTCACCGGATGGGACACCGTCGCTGTCGCAGCGGCGTTGGGTGCGCTACCCATGCCCGCCTCGTTGGAGAACAGGCCGCGTTTGACTCCGTTGAGCATGGCGGCGAGTATTCCGCCGGTCGTCCCGCCGACCGCCTCGTTCAGGCCGAATGCGCTGGAGACGATCTGACCGAACACCGTCGGGATCTCACCGATGTTCATCGCCACGATCACCAGTGCGAGCAACACGTAGACCAGCGCCATGGCGGGGAGCATGTACTCGGCCACCCGCGCGATTCGCCGGACACCACCGAAGAGGATCGGAGCCGAGAGCACCACCAGGAACACCGCGATCCAACCTGCATCGATGTTCATCGTGGACGAGAACGACTCGGTGATCGTATTTGCCTGAACCATGTTGAACGCGAAGCCGAAAGCGAAGATCAGCAGGCACGCGAAGACGATTCCCCAACGACGCGAACCCAGACCCAACTGAATGTAGTAGGCCGGGCCACCGCGGAAGCTTCCATCGGGATTGCGCACCTTGTACATCTGCGCCAGAGTCGCCTCGACGAACGCAGTCGCCATGCCGACCACCGCGACCAGCCACATCCAGAAAATCGCGCCCGGTCCACCGAGAGTGATGGCGATGGCGACGCCGGCGATGTTTCCCGTACCCACCCGGGATGCCAGGCCGACGCAGAATGCCTGGAACGCGGAAATTCCGCCCTCGGCGTTCGATCGAGATCCGCCGATCGACTTGAACATCGACGGCAGCAAGCGAACCTGGACGAACTTGGTGCGGACGGTGAAGTACAGCCCGACGCCGATCAACAAGTAGATGAGAAAAACGCTGTAGAGACGATCTGCCAAGAAGTCGATTATCGAACTGACGGTATCCACGGTGCCATCCTGAAGTGCTCGGTGTGGGTGCGTCGACAGCACATTACTCGCAGATGACCGAAAGTTTGCACCGAACATAGACGCACGGGTGGAGTTCGGAGAACTCTGTCAGTCTTCGGTAGCACCCCAGATGTCTCGGAAGGGAACCGGACGCCCCAGAATCCGTTCTGCTGCACGGTGTCCCGACTTCAACGCCGCGGTGACCGTTGCCGGATCATCGGTCCAGGTCGCTTCACCGGCGAGATGAAGAACATCGCCGATCGGAGTGGCCAGGTCGTCGTGATCGCGCGTACGTGAACCCACCGTCATGTACGAGTACGAGCCGTAGGAGAACGGATCGTCCTGCCAGCGAGTGACATACACGCTGTCCGGTGTAGCGACACGGTCGCCGTACAGGCCACGCAGTGCCTCGAGAACCGAGTCCGCGATGCGGTCGTCGGACCAGTGCCGGATCTGCTGCGCGCACGCGCCCGCTGCGAACGTCAGAAGCGTCGGACGCCCCGGCGGCATGGTGACGTCGTACCAGGAGTGCCACCAGCGCCCGGCTTCGCCCTGCTGTCGTACGACGTAGACGTTCTCGTCCCAGAACTTGGTGGGGAACCGGATGAACACCTTCTCGAAGGCATTCATCTCCAATCGTTCCAGGGCACCCGAAACGGGTTCCGGTAGAGGAGGTTCCACCGTGAACGCCGGAGACTTCAGTACGCCGATCGGCACCGTCACCACAGCGCGCTCGGCCGAGAACGTCCCGGACCCGGTATCGACCAGAACTCCGTCTTGATCCCACCGGACCTGCGTCACAACGCGTTCGAGTCGAACATCGAGCCCCTCGGCCAGGCGAACGGCCAATTCGTCGTAACCATCCGGGAACACGACTTCGTCCCCCTCGATGGCGTCGTCGTCCAAACCGTGCGCGTCGAGGAGATCTTTTCCCACCCCCAACTGTTCCTCGGCGCGATGTCCGAGAAACTCGCGGACTCGTTCGAGTCGATCGTCGTTCCAATCCAGTTGCGTCAGAGTTGCTTCCATCGCGGCACCGAACGACGTTCCGGGGGACGACTTCGCGATGGTCGTCGCGAACAGTTCGTCGAAGTGGTGAACGTCGGCACCGAACTGGGCGGCGGCCGCCTCGCTCAACCTGGTCCCGGTGGGGGAGTAGTAGGCAATGGGCCTGCCGTCCGGCTGGTAGCTACCGACAGTGAATTCGACGGTCCGCATTCCGAAAGCGTGTACGGCATCGGCGAGGGGGTTGCCGTCTGTTCCGTGAATCCAGGACGCTCCGACGTCGAGGGTGCCTTCGTCGGTGCGCATCGTCCGGACGCGACCGCCCACGCGATCTCTGGCCTCGAGAACGACGACGCGCTGGCCGGCGCGATGCAGAAGTGTCGCAACGACCAAGCCGGAAATACCTGCTCCCACCACGAGGGTATCGACGTGTGTCATCGTCACTCCTGTCTACCTACGGCCGTGGAGTCAGTTCCCTCGGCCGGAATTGCCGTTGCCGTTGCCGTTGCCACTGTTTCCGTTGCTGTTCCCATTTCCGTTGCCGTTTCCCGAGTTGCCCGAGTTTCCGTTTCCGTTCCCCGAATTGCCGTTCCCCGGCGGTAGCGGGGCCGGCGCAACGGGCTCGATCGGAACCGGATTCGTCGTGCTGACGGGGGCAGGCTCGGGCGGGTCCGAGAACACCGGAATCGAACTCGCAGGTGCAGGGTCAGGCGCAGGAGTCGTAGGTGCCGCTGTGGTCGACTCCACGAGTGTCGGAGTAGGTGTCGGCGGCGCCATGGGCTCCGGCTCCTCACCCGTGCCGACTGCGACCCAGACGATCGCCGCTCCCAGCGACACGAACAGAGCCGCTGCCGCCGGGATCAGCCATCGTCGGCGCAGAGCTCCCGCTTCGGTCGACGGTGGAACTGCCGGAGACGCAACCGTATTCGTGGGTTCGACGGGAATCACGGCAGTGCGCGGAAGAGATGTCGTGCTTCGCGACAGCCCACGCAACCGGTGGGCGACCGCAGCTGCGGCCGGTCGATCCTCCGGTCGTCTGGATGTCATCTCCGTCAACAACGCGTGCCAGTCCGATCCGAGCCCCTCGGGGACGGCGGGATCTCGGTGCAGGCGCGCCACCGCTGCTGCCACGGCGCTTCCCTCGAATACCATTGTGCCGGTGAGGCATTCAATGAGAACGAGCCCCAAGGTGTAGATGTCCGTCGGTGGGCCTGCAGACGTACCCGTCGCCTGCTCCGGGCTGAGGTAGTGCGCAGTACCGACTGTGGTGCCGTGCTCGGTGAGTCGTTCGGCGTCGACGAGACGAGCGATGCCGAAATCGGCAAGTTTGGCGCACTGTCCCACGCCCACGTCCGGAGACTGCGCAACGAGGATGTTGGCCGGTTTGATGTCGCGATGCACCACACCCTGATCGTGAATGTAGGCGAGAGCCTCCGCCAGCTCGCAACCGATCCGAGCGACGTGGGCACCGTCCATCGTTCGGCCCTGGCGATACGCACTCAGCGTCGGACCGTCGACCAGCTCCATCACCAGGTACGGCACCGGCACTCCGCCGGCATCGTGTGCAGTGCCTGCGTCGTACAGCGTCACCAGACCCGGGTGCGACAGCGACGCGAGAGTCCGAATTTCTGCATCGATGCGCTGAGCAGTGTCCGGTGGCTCACCGTGGCGGAATATCTTCACCGCGACGGATCGGCCGAGAACGTGGTCGTCGGCCTGCACGACGTCGGCCATACCGCCGCGCCCCAATACTGTTCCCAGTCGGTATCGACCCGCGAAGAGGTGGTCGTGAGGGGCACGAGGACGTGAGTCCGCTCCCACCATCGGTCACCGCCGTTCGTCGAGTCCTCCGAGCACCTTAGCCAACGGACAGACGCGCAGACCGCAGTCGGGTGTCGACATCTCGGTGCGGTCGGGCATGATGATGCCCCGGGTGGGGACCGATCGATCAGTATCGAGGGAGGGTCCACCCATGCATCGACATTCGACGAGTGCCGACATTTCGCCGATGTCGATCGATATCACGTCGGTCTACCAGCCGATCGTCACGCTGGACGGACGCGCCGTCGTGGGGTACGAAGCGTTGGTACGGACCTGCGGAGACGGCGCGCCTGTTCCGCCGCCGGAACTGTTGGGCGTGGCACGGGCACAGGGCGTCACTGCCGATTTCGATTGGCGGTGCCGACTCAGCGCGTTGCGCGGTGCCTTCGAGTCCGGCTATCCCGACCAGCTCGCACTGTTCGTCAATGCCGAACCCATCGCCCTCGATGCGCCGCCTCCTCGGGACTGCCTACCGATTCTCGCGGATGCGTCGCGGCTGTCCATCATCGTGGAGATCACCGAGCGAGACCTGATGGGTGATCCGGCCGGTCTGCTGAGGGCGGCCGAACACGCTCGAAACCTGGGGTGGCGAGTCGCCATCGACGATGTGGGGGCAGATTCTTCCAGCCTCGCGCTGATACCACTGCTGCGTCCCGACGTGATCAAGCTGGACATGGCACTCGTGCAGGGGCGTTCGAGCAACGAGACCGCCGCCATCGTTGCCGCCGTTGCGGCCGAGGCCGAACGCACCGGTGCCCTGGTTCTGGCCGAGGGAATCGAAACCGAGTTCCACGAGAATTGTGCGCGCGCCATGGGTGCCGTTCTGGGGCAGGGTTACCTCTACGGCGCACCGGAGGCTCTCCCGGATTTCGGTGAGGTGCTCGGGCCGGTCCGTTCGCTCGATCTGAATGGAACGGTGACCGTTCGTGCTCCCGTGGCGGTCACGCCGTACGGGCTCACCCATGCTCTCGGTGCCCGCAGGCACGCGGATTCGACATTGCTCGACGCCATCGAGAACAGTCTGCTGCACAGTGCGTACGGCACCGGTTCCTCGACCGTCGTACTGGCGACGGTGAGCGCGTCCACCGGCCTGACGCCTGCCCGCGAGGCGATCTTCGAAGACCTTGCTGCACGTACCGCGCTGATGGCCGTCTTCGACTCGCATGCCGCGCCGCCCGCTGCCGGCTTCCGGACCGTGGTCGTGGGCGCGGACGAACCGTTGGCACTGGAACGTTCGATCGTGATCGTGGCTCCGATGTCGAGCGTGGCGCTCATCGCGGTCGAGCGAGGAGCGGCCGAGGACGGCACCCCGATGTATGACTACCGCCTCACCTACGACCGTCATGTCGTACTGGATGCTGCAACGGTGCTTCTGAGACGGATACCGGCCAGATCTGCGATGTGAGTCCGCGGGCTCCTCGTCAAGATCAAGTAAATTGTTGCCCGAAATTCGGTAAATCACGTCTTCGGCCGTCCCTGTGCTGTTCACTCGAAGCCATGAGCTCTCACCCCCTCGCAACCGATCTATTGGCCGCGGACGGAGGCACGATCAGCTCCATCGAGACGGCGATCAACAATGCCTTCGATCCGATCTCCGCTGCCGTGTCGAACGTCGTCTTCTTCACCGTGAATATCGGTGGGGCCGCTGTTCCATTGATCGTCCTGTGGCTCATCGTCGGAGCCGTCGTCTTCACGGTGGCGTTCAAGTTCATCCAGGTCCGCGGAATCAAGAGAGCGTTGATTCTGGTCAGCGGCAAGGAGGACGAGGCAGACGCGCCAGGAGAAGTCAGCCACTTCAGAGCCCTCACCGCCGCGGTGTCCGGAACCGTCGGGCTCGGCAACATCGCCGGTGTCGCCGTCGCAGTGACGCTCGGTGGCCCCGGCGCGACGCTGTGGATGATCCTCGCCGGCTTGCTGGGTATGGCATCGAAGTTCGTCGAGTGCACGCTCGGTGTGAAGTACCGAGACATCAACGACGACGGCACCGTCTCCGGTGGGCCGATGAAATACCTGACCAAGGGCCTCGCGGAGCGGGGACTCGCCAAGGTCGGCAAGGTCATGGCCGTCTTCTACGCCATCGTCATCACGTTCTTCGCCATCAGCGGCGGCAACATGTTCCAGGCCAATCAGACCTACGCGCAGGTCCGTTCGGTCACCGGCGGTGACGACGGATTCCTCGGCTCGGACGGAGCCAAGGCCGTCTTCGGTATCGTCATCGCACTGATCATCGGACTGGTCATCATCGGCGGCATGAAGTCGATCTCGGCGGTCACCGCCAAGCTCGTGCCGACCATGGCGTTGATCTACATCGTCGCGTGCGGCGTCGTCATCGCCGTCAACTTCCGTTCGGTTCCCACGGCGTTCACCGCGATCTTCGAGGGTGCGTTCTCGCCCGAAGGTGTGGCCGGCGGTGTACTCGGCGTCATGATCATCGGATTCCAGCGCGCCGCGTTCTCGAACGAGGCCGGACTGGGTTCGGCGGCCATCGCGCACTCGGCAGTCAAGACCAGGCATCCGGTCACCGAGGGCTTCGTGGCCATGCTCGAACCCTTCATCGACACGGTCGTCATCTGTACCGCGACGGCACTGACCATCGTGATCGCCAATACCGTCACCTGGCAGGACCAACGGGCGATCGTCGCCGAGACGGGCGAGCTTCCCGCCGGAGGTGTCACCCTCACCTCCGACGCTTTCGAGACCGTGCTGCCGTGGTTCCCGTACATACTGACGGTTGCTGTCGCGCTGTTCGCGCTGTCCACCGCCATCACCTGGGCCTACTACGGCCTGCAGGCGTGGACGTCACTGTTCGGCCGCAGCCGCCTGTCGCGCAGCTTCTTCAACATCATGTTCTGCGTGTTCACCGTCATCGGAACCGTGCTGTCGCTCGGCTCGGTGCTCGACTTCGCCGACGCCACCCTGTTCCTGCTGGCGTTGGTCAACATCACGGGCCTGTACCTGCTGTTGCCCGTGGTCAAGCGTGAACTCTCCGAGTACCTGGCGATGCGCCGGGGCGAGCCGGACAAGGTCGACGTCGAGGTGTGACGGGTCGTTCGAACCGAATCGACGAGACTGGGCAGTATCAGTCTCGTCGATTTCGGGTATCAGGTATATCTCTTTGACTGATGTCCCGTAGTGCTCGACAGTGGTGGTAGTCACATACACGCCACAACGAAAGTCGGCCTTCGTGGACATTTCAACGATCTCTCTCCCCACCTTCGCGGTCGGTACCGCTGCAACCGGCGGCAAGCCGCACGCCGTTCTACTGAACAACGGTCGGCTGCTCGATCTCGACTCGGTGGCCGATCGGCTCGGCCTCTCGGCACCCGTCACGACCCGCGATCTGCTCGACGTCTGGGATCGGGTACTGCCGGTCCTGCGTTCGTTCGACGATGCAGACGGACAATGGACCGACGCCTCCGATGCCACGGTGCACGCGCCGGTCGAACCCCGCCAGATTCTGCAGGCCGGAGCCAACTACCGCACTCACGTCATCGATCTCGCGGTCAAACATGCCGACACAGCCGACGGCAGGACCGAGGACGAGGTTCGCGCCGAGACCGCGGCCATGATGGACAAGCGTGCGGCGGAGGGCGATCCGTATTTCTTCGTCGGGTTGCCCTCGGCGATCACCGGCCCGTACGACGAGGTCGTCCTGCCTCCAGGCACGTCCAAGAACGACTGGGAGCTCGAACTCGTTGCCGTCGTGGGACGTTCGGGCTACCGTCTTGATCCGTCCGAGGCTCTCGACGTGATCGCCGGCTACACGATTGCAAACGACCTGACCACACGTGAGTTGGTGTTCCGGCGCGATATGCCCGAAATCGGCACCGACTGGCTGCGGGCGAAGAACGCACCGGGCTTTCTGCCACTCGGTCCGTGGATCGTGCCGAAGGACGACGCGGGCGACGTCGCGCAGATGCGGCTGACCCTCGAACTCGACGGCACGACAATGCAGGACGAATCCACCGAGGACATGCTCTTCGACGTGGCCGCGCTTGTCGCTGCCGTCTCACAGACGGTACGACTGCTTCCCGGCGACCTCGTTCTGACGGGCAGTCCGGCCGGCAACGGAATGCACTGGGGTCGATTGCTGCGCGACGGCGACGTGATGACCTCCACCATCACCGGTCTCGGCTACCAGCAGACACCGGTCGTGGGAAGCGCATCATGACGTCGGTGTTGGTCATCGGAGCCGGAATTGCAGGGTCGGCAGTGAGCATCGCACTGGCTCGCGGCGGAGCGTCCGTGGACGTCGTCGAGGCCGCGCCACGGTCGAGCGCGAGCGGATCCGGGATCACGCTGCAGGGCAACGCGTTGCGCGCACTGCGAGAGCTCGGCGTCTGGGACGACGTTCGGGCCTGCGGCTACGGATTCGACACCATCGGGATCCGCGCCCCCGACGCCGACGGCACTGTCATCGTCGAGATGGACGACGCCCGCACCGGTGGGCCGGATCTTCCGGCCGGAATGGGTATGGAACGACCCGTCCTCGCCGGAATACTGCACGAGGCTGCCGAACGCGCGGGAGCGAAGATTCGATTCGACACTGTCGCGGATGGATTGGCGCACAGCCGAACCGGTACTTCGGTCACGTTCTCGGACGGCACCGAGAGCCACTACGACCTGGTGATCGGCGCGGACGGGGTGCGGTCGTGGACGCGCCGAACACTCGGGATCGAACTCGAGACCGAGCGCACCGGAATGGGTATCTGGCGTCTGGTCGGACCACGTCCGTCAAGCGTCATGCGCACCGAGCTCTATTACGGCGGAGCAGCTTTCATTGCCGGCTACTGCCCGACCGGTGAGGACTCGCTGTACGCCTACGTCGTCGAGGCCGCGCAGGACCACACGCATTCGACGGCAGAGGAACGCCTCGCGGTGATGCAGAACCTGGCCGCGCAGTATCACGGGCCCTGGGACGAGATCAGGGAGCAACTGCGAGATTCCACGAAGATCAACTACACCTGGTTCGAGAGTCACGTCCTCGAAGGACGGTGGCATCGAGGACGCGTCGTGCTGATCGGCGATGCGGCACATTGCTGCCCACCCACCGTCGCTCAGGGCGGGGCGCAAGCGCTCGAGGACGCGTTGGTGCTCGCCGAGATGGTGCTCGCCGCAGGCACCGTCGACGACGCGGTTCTCGATGCCTTCGTCGCGCGCCGGCTACCCCGTGCGAAACAGGTGGTGGAGGCCTCACGGCAGATCTGTACCTGGATGCTCGAGTGCGATCCCCGCGCCGACGTACCCGCCGTGATGGCGCGTGTGTCCGCACTCGTCACCGAGGTGCCCTGATGCATCCGATCATCGACGTCCACGCACATGCCATCGTTCCCGAGGTCGAGGCCGTGGTAGCGGGTCACCCCGGCCTGGCCGCGCACCGCGCACTCGATGCGCTGCGCAACGGTGCCGAGTCGCAGCAGGTTTCGGGCCGGATGGTGGCATCGAGGATTCCGCAGCTCACTTCGATCGATCGACGGCTCGCGGACATGGATGCCGCAGGAATCGACGTTCAGGTGGTGTCTCCCTCGCCCTCGCAGTATCACTACTGGGCCGATCGTGAACTGGCCGAAGTGATGACGGCGAGTGCGAATCGCGGAATCGCCGCGCTCGTCGCGGAGGAGCCCAGCCGATTGACCGGTCTGGGACTGATCGCACTGCAACACCCGGACGCAGCCGTCGATGCGCTCGACGATGCTGTGCTCACCTGTGGGCTCGCCGGTGTGGAAATATCCTCGTTCGCACCGGGTGTGGAGCTGTCGGACGAACGTCTCGAGCCGTTCTGGAGCCGAGCCGCGCACCTGGGTGCAGTGGTTTTTCTGCACCCGTTCGGATGTTCGCTGGACGAGCGCCTGGACAAGTTCTACCTGTCCAACACCGTGGGGCAGCCGGTGGAGAACGCGGTCGCCCTGTCTCATCTGATCTTCTCCGGTGTACTCGATCGCCACCCGGGCCTGAGAGTCGTTGCCGCGCACGGCGGCGGATACCTCCCCACGTACCTGGGCAGATCCGACCATGCGTGGCGGGTTCGACCCGAGGCACGGCGCTGTGCGCTCCCACCGAGCGACTATCTCGGGCGCATCGCGTTCGACAGCCTCGTCCACGGACCCGGTGCGTTGCGTGCGCTGATCGATGCCGTGGGACCACAGTCCGTGGTTCTCGGCTCGGACTACCCGTTCGACATGGGCAACGAAAACCCGGTCGCCGAGCTACACGCGGCCGAGCTCTCGACCGACGTCACCCGATCCATTCTCAGCGGCAACGCCGATCGCCTCGGATTGTCGCCCGCATCAACAGGAGTGAACTCATGAACGACTACGCTTTCACGCACCTCCGTCATGTCGATCTCGCCGTACCGGACTTCGACAAGCAGCTCGATTTCTACACTCGTCAGTGGGGGCTGACCGCGGTCGGAACCGACGGCGACATCACGTATCTCGCAGCCGAAGGTTCGCCCGAGCAGTACGTGGTGCGGATCCGCAAGGATTCCGACAAGCGACTCGACCTGGTGTCCTACGGGATGTCGGACGCCGCAGCGGTGGACGACTTGGCAGAGCGTCTCGCGGTGGGAGGAGTGCAGTTGGTGAACGAGCCGAACCTCCTGCAGACCATGGGCGGCGGATACGGGTTCCGATTCTTCGACATCGACGGTAGGACGATCGAGGTGAGCTCCGACGTCGCGGTGCGCCGTCATCGCAAAGTCGAAGAGGGCGAATCCATTCCGGTCAAACTCTCGCACGTGGTCCTGAACTCGCCCGACCCCGAGAAGACCGTGGAGTTCTACGACAAGTGGTTCGGCTTCAAGCTTTCCGACACCCTGATGCATCCACGGATGGGCAACATGATGTGGTTCCTGCGCACCAACGCGCAGCACCACAGCATGGCCGTCGCGCGCGGACCGCACGTCTCACTGCACCACGCGTCCTTCGAGCTGCGTGGGCTCGACGAATACATGCGCGGCACCGGCCGGATGCTGAGGGCGGGGGTGGAGAAGATCTGGGGCCCCGGCCGTCACCAGGCCGGAAACAACACTTTCTCCTACTTTCTCGATCCCAACGGAAACACCATGGAGTACACCACCGAACTCGAGACTCTCGACGAGGACACGTGGCATCCCCATCTGCTCGACTTCTCGCTGCCGGAGGTGTCCGACCAGTGGGGCACCGCGAATGCGATGAACGAATTCGTTGCCACCAGATCCTTCAACGATCCGGACAAGGGCCTCTTCGTGGCGCCGCCGGCATGATGCTCGCAAGTTACGTTCACGGCGGCGAGGCGACGGCCGGCGTCGTCGCCGACGGAATGGTCCACTCGTTGGACCGCACCATGGCCGAGTTGCTCGCGGGCGGCCTGCCCGCGGCGCTCGAGGCAGGAGCGCGGGCGGTCGAAGCACACGGAGTGCCGGTAGCGAACGTTCGCCTCCTTGCACCGTTGCAGCCGTCCACCATTCGAGACTTCGTGACGTTCGAGGAACACGTCGAGGGAGTACGCCGCAGCGTCGACGGTCAGGCCGGTGTGGTCGACGCGTGGTACGAGGCACCTCGGTTCTACTTCACCAACCCGTACACGGTGCACGGGACCGGCGATACCGTTCGTCCCCCCGAAGCATGTGTCGATCTCGACTTCGAGTTGGAAGTCGCTGCGGTGGTGGGCAAATCGGGATCCAGCGTGTCCGTGGACGATGCCGGTGGGCACATTTTCGGATACACCATCCTCAACGACTGGTCGGCTCGCGACATTCAACGGCGCGAGATGCAGGTGAGTCTGGGGCCTGCGAAGGGCAAGGATTTCGCCAACACGCTCGGTCCCTGGATCGTCACGGCCGACGAGTTCGACGCGTATCGCACCGAGGACGGATCCTTCGAGGTCGGCTGCTCGGTGAAGGTCAACGGTGAGGAAATCGGACGTGATTCGCTTGCGAACATGGGGTGGACCTTCGAGTCCATGCTGGCCTACGCTTCCCGCGATTCCTGGGTCCATCCGGGGGACGTGCTGGGCAGTGGAACCGTCGGCAACGGTGGGTGTCTGGCCGAACTGTGGGGTCGCAGGGGACGGAGCCCCGAGCCTCTGGCCTTCGGGGACGTGGTGACGATGACGGTCGACGGAATCGGATCGATCACCAACACCGTCGGCCGACCGCGATCGACGCCGCGCGTGCCGCCGGCGAGGCGCCCCGATCGTGAGCAGAATCGAGCACGGACGAGTCATGTCTGATCTGACGGGTCGGGTGGTCGTGGTCACCGGTGCCGACGGAGGCATCGGACGGGCCGTGGCCGCGTGCGCGCAGGACCACGGCGCGACGGTCGTCGGGGTGGACCAGGCGAGCGGATTCGATGTGACGAGCGAGCAGGATTGGGTCGCGCTGATGGACTCGATCGACGGCCCCGTACACGGGCTGGTGAACTGCGCGGGCATCACGTGGCGATCCCGACTCGCGCACGTGCGGTCCGACGACATGGCGAGGATCTATTCGGTGAACGTGATCGGTACCCTGCTGGCTGTCCAGGCCGTCGGTGCACGAATGCCCTCGGGCAGTTCGATCGTGAACGTGGGATCGCTTGCGGCACTGACCGCGCACTACCCGGTGGCCTACACGGCCGCCAAATGGGCAGTGCGCGGATTGACCAAGGCTGCTGCCCTCGAATGGGGATCACGAGGTGTGCGAGTGAACATCGTGCATCCGGGATTCATCGATACCGCGATGACCCGCTCGGCTCCCGGGTTCTTTCGCGAGGCCTCGATCGCGGAGACTCCGTTGGGTCGAGCAGGCGAACCAGAGGAAGTTGCGCGAGTCGCTGTGTTCCTTCTCGGCGACGAATCGTCGTTCGTCACGGGTGCGGAAATCCCCGTCGACGGCGGCGCGAGTTCGCACGGCGGCGTCAAATCCATCGCGGATGCGCTCCGCGTCGACAATCGAAAGGAAGCGACATGAGCGATGTTTCGCTCGATCGAACCGATCCCGAAGGTGAGATCGCCATCGCGGCTGCACGAAACTCGAACTGGGGCAGATGGGGTGAGAGCGACGTCCGGGGAACCATGAACTTCCTCACCGACGAAATACGCAGCGATGCAGCGAGTCTCGTCCGCTCCGGCGTGTCGTTCTCGCTGTCCCAGAGCTTCGACATGGACGGCCCTCAGCGCGGCTGGCGGCGGCGAACCAATCCGGTCCACACGATGCTCGACACCGGTACCGACGCCGTCAGCGGAATTCAGGGCTTCCCGCACGGACTGGGGGGAGCGGACGACGTGGTGTCGATGCCCCTGCAGTGCTCGACGCAATGGGACGGGCTGGGGCACATCTTCGATCACGGCAAGGCATGGAACGGACGCGATGCCGACAAGGTCGTCACCTCGCTCGGCGATGCAGTGACCGGAATCGAAACCGTCGCCAACGGCATCGTCGGACGCGGAGTCCTGCTCGATGTGGGCCGGCACTGCGGTGAAAGCGGGGAACTACCCGACGGATTCGCGATCACCACAGCGCATCTGGAGGCCACCATCGAAGCACAGGGACCATCGTCGACGGTCCGGCGTGGAGATCTTGTGTTGGTCCGCACCGGGCAGCTCACCCGCGCGCGCCGCTGCGGTTGGGGTGAGTACGCGGGCGGTCCGGCACCGGGTCTGTCGATCACCACAGCAGACTGGTTGCACGACAGCGAGATTGCCGGAATCGCGACCGATACCTGGGGATTCGAGGTTCGGCCGAACGAGTTCGACGTGGCGTTCCAGCCGCTGCACCAGGTGGCGATTCCCAACATCGGCTTGTTCCTCGGCGAGATGTGGGACCTCGATGCCCTGGCGGAGCATAGTGCGGGGGACGGCAGGTACGAGTTCTTCCTCACCGCCGCACCGATTCCGGTGACGGGTGCGGTGGGGGCACCGGTCAATCCGATAGCCGTCAAGTAGGCCAGGGGACGTCGGGCTCGTCGGTGGCCATCGAGGCTGCTCGAGTGACCAGATCGCGGAGAAACAGGTGTTCGGGATCCCGCTCGTAGACCGGATGCCACCACATGGCCTCCACCAGTTCCCCGACGTCGACGGGGCAGGCGACGGTCCGGAGCCCGACGTTCAACGGCAGCAAGTGAACCAAGCGCTCCTGCAGCAGCGCAATTCGCTTGCTGCCGACGACGAGTTGGGGCACTGTGAGGAAGCTTTCGGTGATCACCTGCACGGTCGGCTCGATCCCGAGCATGCGCAACTGGCGCGCAGCAGGCGTCGATGCGGTTTGACCGTGATAGACCACGACCCAGGGCGATGTTCTCAGATCGTCCGTCGTCATCGATTCGCCCACGTCGTCGTTGTCGGACGAGAGCACCATCACCCAGCGGTCCCGGTACAGATCCTGGTGGGGGAGATCGGTGACGAATCCGTGGGGAACCAGCATGAGGTCGGATCCGAGCAAGGAATGCTCGGCGCGGGCAACCAGGTCCGGACTGGTGGGGCCGAATCGTAAACGCGCTCGGGGTGCGGCCTCGGCGAACAGACCTGCCAGTGTGTCACCCAGAACTCCGATTCCGTAGTCGCTCACCAGAATACTGAATTCGCGAGTACTCTCCGCCGGGTCGAAATCAGGCTGTGCGGAGAAGACGCGTTCAACCCCGTCGAGGGCGAGGCGCACACGTTGCCGTAGCTCGGCAGCCAAGGGACTCAGGTGGTATTCGTTGCCCACGCGGTAGAGCAGGTTGTCGTCGAAATGCCTGCGCAGCCGGCCGAGTGCGGCCGACAGCGCAGGCTGACTCAAGCCCAGTTGATTCGCAGCCTTCGTCACGCTGCGATGCTGAAGCAGAGCATCGAGTGAGACGAGAAGGTTGAGATCCAGATTGGCGACACTGTGCACTTCCCGCATGGCGCAAGCCTATCTCCGCTCGACTACGTGAAGCAGCGGGTTCGGTATATGGGGCGCAGCGGATGTCACGGTTGCAGTGACAGTTTCCGTATGCTCTGCGAACTACGGAGGAGGAGCGCGGTGAGCACTGCCATAACTCCCAAAGCTGCGAGGGCTGCGGTCAATCCGCCCAATGCGAGCGCACAGGCGAGAACCACGAGCGGGCTGAGGAACTGCCCCAGAAAGATCGATGCGGTGAATGCTCCTGTACCGCGTGCGCGTTGCGCGAACTCGAGCTCACCGATCACCCACATCAGCAGGGTCGGCAGCAGCATTCCCGATCCGGCCGAGGCAACGATTCCTCCGGCGGCAACCACCGCTGCACTCGGGGCAAGCCCCACGACCACCAGTCCCACACCGGCGACCCCGAAGGCTATGGGCAGCAATACTTTCGGGCCACGTTCGGAGATCCGTCCGAACACGAAGGCAGACGCCGCGGTCGCTACCGCGACGATGGCGCTGATCGCACCGATCGTCCCCGGGTTGTCGATACCGACGTCGTCGAGTTTGAGCGGTATCTGGACGATCGGTGTGTAGAAGACGGCCCCGCCGAACAAGGTGACGGTCAGTGGCAAGGCAAGGGGACGCCATGCGAGGCCGTGCACCGTGCCGGACTCCGTGTCTGCGTTCGGTTGCCACAGCGCGAACGGCACGATGACGGCGAAGACGACGCCCACCGAGTAGAGCCAGAAGGGGGTCCGCCACGTGTCCTGCGCCAACGCCCCACCGAGTGCGATGAAGACGACTGCCGACAACGAGGTGAACGCAATCTGCAGCCCGAAGTATCGAGCCCGCTGTTTCCCCGTGAAGTAGTCGGCGATCAGGGTGGTGCAGCACGTCATGATCCCGGCTTCCGCAATTCCCACCCCGAGACGGGAGAGGACGATGAGCGGCAGAGAATCGAGCAGAAGCGGTGCTGTGCCGCACACGGAATACAGAATGAGGGCAACGGTGAGTAGCCGTATGCGACCGAGGCTGTCCGCGATTCGTCCCGCCGAGAACGCGAGAAGACCGATCATCAGCGCTGGAGCGGTGATCGTGAGTGGCACGAGCGCATTCACGCCTGTGGTCTCGGAGAAGTGCTCGAGCATCTGCGGTTGCAGCGGCGCGAGCAGAACAGCCCCGAGAACGGGTAGGCAGCTCATCGATACGAGCAACAGCCCGTGGCTGCGGCCGGCCTGCCTTTCGGTGGACTCGAGTCTGGATCCAAGGTGTGTCATCTGCCATCTCCAGGAATAGAGTGAGGTGCATCACGGTCGGATCACAGTCTCGGACGCACCGAGCGATCAGGGAAGTCGTGATCGCTGACGGTGGGTATCAGTCGAATCTATGGGGCCGATCGCACTGGACGAGTGCAATCGAGAGCTCGATCGAGGGAGACGAGCGATGAAGGTCGATTTCAAGAAGACGCTCGACGCATATTCGGCGCGGCACAACACCTTTCGTACGCTCGTCGTTCCGCCGCTTACCTATCTGATGATCGACGGACACGGCGATCCGAATACCGCTCCGGAGTACACCGAAGCAATCGGGGCGCTCTACCCCGTGGCCTACGCCTTGAAGTTCGCCAGCAGGAACGACCTCGACCGCGACTACGTCGTCATGCCGCTCGAGGCGTTGTGGTGGGCCGAGAACATGGCCTCGTTCACCACCGAGAGGGACAAGAACAAGTGGAACTGGACGGCCATGATCATGGTGCCCGACTGGATCGACCGCCCGATGTTCGAGGTGGCGAAGGCGTCCGCCGACGCGAAGAGAAACTCGGTTGCGTCGAGCAAAGTTCGATTGGCGACCCTCGACGAGGGACTGTGCGTGCAGACGCTGCATATCGGGTCCTACGACGACGAAACGCCGGTACTCGACGAGCTCCATCACCGATACATCCCCAGTTCTGGATTGACGATGACGGGCAAACATCACGAGATCTACCTGAGCGACGCGCGACGGGTCGAACCCGCGAAGCTGCGCACCATCGTTCGTCAGCCGGTTACGCATTCAGCGGAGTCGGCGTCGCTCTGACACGATGACCGTCATGACCAACGCGGTGCGCCCGGCGTCGTTCACGGCCGGGACCCTCACTCTCCTGGGTGCACTCTATTTCGCGCAGGGACTGCCGTTCGGATTCTTCACCCAGGCCCTGCCGGTGGTACTCCGAGAATCGGGGTTCTCCTTGGTGAAGATCAGCGCGACCGGTGTGCTGTTCCTGCCATGGGCACTCAAGTTTCTCTGGGCACCGTACGTAGATCGGTACGGATCCAGGCGGCGGTGGCTGCTGTCGCTGCAGTGTTCGGCCGCGGCGGTGGCACTGGCGTTGTCGTTCCTCGATCTGTCCTCGACATTGCGCTGGCTGTTCGTCGGCGTCTTCGTCATGAATGCACTCTCTGCGACGCAGGACATCGCAACCGACGGCATCGCGGTGCGTACCCTCACCGCGGCGCAGCGCGGGTTGGGCAACGGTCTTCAGGTCGGTGCCTACCGGATCGGGATGGTGTGCGGTGGCGGACTGCTCTTGTGGCTGTTCACCTTTGCGGGATGGCGGGTGCTGTTCGTTGCGATGGCACTGCTGATCGTGCTGACGACGGTCCCCGTGTGGTGGATGCGCAGACAACTCGACGCGGCCGACGTGGACTCCGATCCTCGAGCCGAGCGCCCGACGCCGGGGCGGCTTGCCGGTGCGTGGTGGTCGCGGCTTCGCAGGCCCGGAATGGTTGCATTCATTTTGCTCATCATCGGCTTCAAGTTCGGGAACTCGATGGGCTCGGCACTGGTGGGGCCGTTCCTGTCGGACAGTGGACTCTCCCTGCCACAGATTGCACTGGTCGAAGGCGGCGTGTCGTCCGTGGCTGCGCTCGGGGGAGCTGCGCTCGGTGCCTGGTTGTCGTTTCGGCACGGACGTCGCCGGGCGCTGCTGGTGGGCGGAGTGAGCCAAACACTGAGCCTCGGGCTGTATGTCGTTGCTTCGCTAGGTGTCGGCGGCTTTCCGCTTCTGGTGACCGCCAACATCACCGAACACGTGCTCGGTGGTGCGGCCACCGTGGCGGTGTTCGCGTTGATGATGGACGCCTCCGAGAAGCGTTTCGCGGGAAGCGATTACACGCTGATGGCGTGCGCGGTCGTCTTCGCGCAAGGAGCTGCCGGAATCGCGGCCGGAGTGGTGGGCGACCTGTTCGGATACACGGCGATGTTCGGTTCCGCGCTCGTCCTGTCCGGTGTCGGCTGCGCATTGTTGTTGGTGGCACTCGATCGAGGCTGGGGGCCCGAAGGTCTCCGACAGGTGGTCCCGCCGAAGACCGTCGTCCGGTAGCGGCGCAAGCCGTACTCAGCTCCCGCTGGGGGATCCGGCGATGTTGACCATCCACTGCACACCGAACCTGTCGGTCAACATGCCGAAGGTGTCGCCCCACGGGGCCTTGTCGAGACCCATGGTGAACTGCGCGTCGACGGCCAACGCGTTCCAGTAGCCCGTCAGTTCGTCCTCCTCGTCGCCGCTGAGCGAGACGCTCATGGTGTTGCCGGGGGTGTGCTCCATCGACGACGGCGTGTCGGCTCCCATCAGAGTGAAGCCGTTCGGGGTGGTCAGCTGGCCGTGCATGATCTTGTCCTGGTCGGCGGGATCCTCGCTGGCGTTGGCCTCGCCGAGAGTGGTGACGGTGAGCTCGCCACCGAAGACCGAACGATAGAACTCCATCGCCTCGCGAGCGTTGTCTCGGAACGAAAGGTAGGGGTTGAGAATGGACATGATCGAAGTCTCCTTCTTCGCTGAACGAGCGGGCTGAACTACGTCGACGGCATCCGTCGAAACGGTAGACACGCACCGGGCGGGAAAGTCATCGCAGAAGATCAGATGGAGGCGTCGGTGTCGGCCAGAATGGCGCGCAGCGCGGCCACGTGACGTCGATACGCCGTTCTACCGTCCTTGGTCAACGACAACCACAGTCTCCGCGAGTCCGTCCGTGATCGCTGCTGCTCGACGTATCCCGCATCGACCAGAGCAGCGACCTGTTTGCTCAACGCCGATGCGCTCAACCCGCTGTGCTCCTTGACGATCGCGAGTTCCACTGTTGTCGCAGCGGCCAGGAGGGCACAGATTCGGAGCCGGTGGGCTGGGTGAATGACCGGATCGAGATCGCTCATCGACGCGTACTGCGGTAGTGCAGGATCGAGCCGATCGAATAGGTTGTCGTTGCCGCGGCCGCGAGCAACACCACCGGCCAGGCCGGTCCGCTGGGATCGCCGACAGCCTGAGCCAGTGCGGCGCAGAACCCCGACAGCGCGACACAGACGAGGAAGCCTCGATCGGTGGGTAAGGCCCATGGCGTCCCCATCCGATATCCGGTGACGACGTTCACCGCGATGATCACCGCGGCGACACCCAGAAACGCGAGCCAGCTGTCGAGAAGGGCGGTCAGTGCGAACATCGCGAGCAGCACGCCGTTGACCGGATACAGCCACACCGGCCACGGAGTGTCTCGTACTGCGCGCTGAACTCGATCGATGTCGTCGAGAGCCGCTCGCGCTTCGCCAGGTGTGGGTTCACCGATGCTTTCCATGGTGGAAACTGTATTGGATAGTTTCCACTATGGCAACAATCTGGCGAGGGTCAGTTCTCGGCCGGCCTCGCCACTTCCGATTCCCATCGGGCCCGTCGCTCGTCGTCCGACTGCTCCCACCACGGTGTTCCTCGCTCGCCGAGGGCGACCTTGGTGGCCTGCACACCTGCACGAGATTCCGGTGCACCGGACGTACGTTTGACCTCCCTGCGCCACGCCATCAGAATCGATCGCAATTCGGCATTGCGATCTTCCGGAATGTCAGGATCCGTTGCGCGCCAACGTCGACCCTTGATGACGATGTAGTGACCATCCTCGGTGTGTTCCGGTTCGTCGGCCATGGGTCCACACTGCCATGTGTCAGCTGCTCAGATACTGCGGCACGGCAATTGCGTCGAGCCCGAGCGCCACGGCGGCACGAGCGGCGACCGGTCCGACCAGATTGCCTGTCCCGTTGTAGCCGCCGAATGCGATCACGGTGTCGTCGACGAAGGTGCACAGCGGCCGCCCATCGGTGGTGAACCCGACGGATGCGGCCCATCGCGCATCAACCGAGACAGGTTCTCCTGCAAACGAAGTCGCGACGGATTCGATGTAGTTCTGCACCTGAGCGGTCGGTTCACCGGACGATGTCCACTCGTCCTCGGCGAACAGGTCACGACCGCCCCCGACGTACAGCCGTCCCGACGCGTCCTGCTGCGCGTAGTCGTACCCCCACCGTCCGTACACGGGGCACGGCAGCCGACCCGGCGTGACGGGTGAGGTGGCGAGCATCTGCAGACGTGCGGTCCGCACCCGGCCGTCGAGCTGGGGGAGTAGCTGTTCGAGGCGACCGTCGACGGCAACGAGAATCAGGCCGCACCGAACCACTCCATTCGGTGTCGTGACCGCTCCTGGCTCGATGGCGGTAGCCGGCGTGTACTCGTACAGTCGCGCTCGGCCCGCGAGAATCGACGCCAACCCGAGCGCGCGACGCGCCGGATTCATCACGGCGTCGTCCGGTAGGAAGATGCCGCTCCCCAACTCGCCGCAATACTGCTCGACGGCAACGTCGTTCTCGCGCAAGCACTGTGCCAGCGCATCGCAGTCCTCCGAGTCGGCGAGTTCGACCGGCGCACCGGGGACTCCCGCGAGCCTGATCGATCCGGTGCGCCGAACTACGTCGGACCCGAGAACCCCTTCCAGAGAGTCGATCTCGGCCAGGGTCGCTCGATACAGATCCACCGCGCACGGACCCCATGTCGCGAGCGCTGTGTGCAGAAAGGTCGCAGGACCACCGAGCAGGAAGCCGCCGTTCCGACCCGCGGCGCCGGCAGCGACCCGCCCTGCGTCGATTCCGATCACATCGAGACCACGATCGAGGAGGTCGGCGACAGCGGCCAGACCCGAGCCTCCCAGGCCGACGACACAGACGTCGGCGGTGCTGTCGCTTGCGAGGGTGGGCAGGCCCGGCCAGCCGGACACGACCGGGTCGTCGTCCCACGCCGGGCGGGACATGTCGCTGGCAATCATCGATCGATCGTATCGACGGATTCGGCGGGCGGATGGTTTACGATTCCGGCACCCGCATCCCAGCACCGGTAAGGACCGTCCATGCGCACTGTGATCGTGACCGCGTTCGTTTCGCTCGACGGTGTGATGGAAGGGCCGGGCGGTGAGGTGGGCTATCGCAACTCCGGGTGGACGTTTCAGGGAATCGAATTCGATCCGGCAGCGTACGAGATCAAAGGACGTGAGCAGGAAGAAGCCACTGCGCTGCTGTTGGGCCGCACCTCGTACGAGGCATTTGCACCGATCTGGCCCACCATGGACGATTTCGCGGGGTACAACGCCATGCCGAGGTACGTGGTGTCGACGACGCTCGAGCAGGACGACTCACGCTGGCCGGCAACCGTTCTGCGCAGTATCGACGACGTTGCCGAGCTCAGGAACTCCGAGGGTGGGCCGATCTCGATACACGGTAGCGCCACCCTGGGCCGAAGTCTCGCCGACGCCGGGCTCGTCGATCGGTACCACCTTCTCGTCTTTCCACTCCTGCTCGGCGCGGGAAAGAGGCTGTTCAGTGAGGCCGACAAGGACACCACGCATCTCGAACTGGTCGAACACGAGGTCTACGGCAACGGAATTCAGAAGCAGGTGTTGGACGTACGTCGATGATCCGGCGGGGCGAGTCTCAGATGTCGTCGCTCCGGATGGTGCGCCGCCGAACGGAGACGAGTTGCAGCTCGGGCCGCGAGGCCGCGACGCGCTCGATTCGGTCGAGGACATCGGTGACGTGGTCGCGATCGCCTGCTACGACGGACGCGCCTATACCTGCTCGCCTGTGCAACTCGCGGTGATCGGTTTCCGCCGCCGACACCGCGAACTTGCGTTGCATTTCGGAGATCACGGGCCGGATCACGGAGCGCTTCTCTTTGAGTGAGTGAACATCTCCGAGAAGGAAGTCGAATTCTATCCATCCAATCCACATATGCCGGACAGTCTACCGCCGGCGGGATACCCGAGCGCCCGGGATTCGACTCGGTGATGCTTCGGATGCGCACCATTCGCCGAACATGTTCGTACACTGGCGTCATGGCTGCACCGGCGGGACATGGTTCATTGCCGCCGAGCCTTGTCGAAATGGCGACTCGCCAGGTCCGATCAGAGGTGCTCAGCGGTGCGCTCGAGCCCGGATCTCGCGTGGTCGAGGAAACCCTGTGCGCGCGCCTCGGGATCAGCCGAGCGCCGGTACGTGAGGCGTTGCGCCTGTTGGCTCAGCAGGGTCTGGTCGAGCATCTGCCACGTCGCGGATTCCGAGTGACGGTATGGTCGGCAGAGGACATTCTCGAACTTTTCGAGCTCCGTCAGGTTCTCGAACGGCATGCGCTCGAGCGTGCGCTTCCGCTCACGTCGTCTCCGGACGGTGCGTTCGCGCCGGTGAGAACGGCGCTCGACGAGATGCGAGACGCCGATGCGCGGGGGGACACCCTGGAGAAGGACGACGCTCACCGGCGTTTCCACGAGGCCATCGTGGCGTTGGCCGGTAGTCGCCAGCTCGATGTGGCGTATGCGCCGATCCTGCTGAAGCTGCAGCTACCGATGGCTCGCAACCTCAGAGAAGAAGCCCGAGTCGCCAATCCGGTCGACGGGATCCGACGTCACGAGTGGTTGCTCGACGCCATCGAATCGAACGAGCTGTCGGTGGCGCTCGCTGCGTTGAAGCAGCACGGCGAGCGGACTTACCTGCATCTCGAGAGTATTTCCTAACAGACTCGAAACACGGCAACAACCTGCAGTAACAGAAAACTGTCGACAATCGACGGTATGAATTCAGACCTGGGACCGGCACTCGGCCCGACCGTCGCCGAGATGCTCGCGGCGTACAGAACCGGCACATCGACTCCCACTGCAACGGTGCAGGCGTTCTCGACCGCCGTGGCTGCACGCGGCGACGACGGAACGTGGATCACCGTCGTCGGCAGTGCGGAGTTGCTCTCGGCCGCCGCGGCACTCGAAGCGCGACCCGACGCACTGTCGCTACCGCTGTACGGAATTCCCTTCGGAGTCAAGGACAGCATCGATGTGGCCGGATACCCGACCACCCTCGCCTGTCCCGACTACGCCTACACGCCGAATTCGACGGCCCCCGCAGTACAGGCGTTGGTCGACGCCGGTGCCATTTTCGTCGGCAAGACCAGCCTCGACCAGTTCGCGACCGGGCTGAACGGAACTCGTACGCCGCATCCCGTTCCGCGGAGCGTCTACGGCAACGACATGATCTCCGGTGGCTCCAGTTCCGGATCGGCGCTGGCCGTCGCCCTCGGGCAGGTGCCGTTCTGTGTGGCCACCGATACCGCAGGATCGGGTCGAGTGCCTGCCGCACTCAACGGCATCGTCGGATACAAGCCGTCGCGCGGACTGATCAGCACCGTCGGCCTCGTCCCCGCCTGCAAGTCGCTGGACTGCATCACCCTGATGGCATCCACCGTCGAGGACCTCGACCTCGTCTTCGACGTCATGTGCGCCGAGGACCCAGCGGACGGTTGGTCACGTCCGCGCGGAGGAAAGTACGACGGGCACGAGGTCACCGTGGGCCTACCGGACCTGCAGCAGCTGGACTTCTTCGGCGACGCTGCCATGTTCGACGCGCATGCGGTTGCGCGCCGCGCGCTGCCCGAGAATGGATTGCGCACCACCGCAGTCGATCTGACGCCCTTCCTCGATGCCGGCTCGCTGCTGTATCAGGGACCGTGGGTCGCCGAGCGATTGGTCGAGTTCGACGAATTCCTCAGCGAGAAGCCCGATTCCATCGTTCCCGTCGTGCGGGAGATCTTTCTGGGAGGGCGGAAGTACAGTGCTGTCGACGCCTTCCGCGCATTGCAGTCGCTGCAAGAGCTTCGCGCTCGCGTTGCGCAGCTCTGGACGTCGATGGATGTGATGATCGTGCCGACCATCGGCACCACCTTCACCGTGCCGCAGGTACTCGCAGACCCCATCGCGTGCAATACGAAGCTCGGTCACTACACCCACTTCGGGAACCTTCTCGATTTGACGGCCGTAGCGGTTCCCGTTGGGCTCACCCAGGACGGTCGACCGGTCAGCCTCATGGTGATCGGGCCTGCGCTGGCCGACGATACGATTCTCGCGGTCGCGGCCCGGTTGCTCGGAGAACGGCGCGACGTCTCACCGCCCCCAGAAGCCGAAGGTTCGGCAATCGAGACCGTGGACATCGTCGTTGCCGGGCATCACCTGTCGGGGGAGCGCGCCAACCCGCAGCTGCTCGAGCTGGGCGGGGCCCTGGTCGAGGCCACGTCCACCGCGCCGACGTACACACTGCTTCGGATCGGGACCGCCGATCCGACACCCGGACTGCTGCGAGTTCCTCTCGGCGGCAGCGCAATCGACGTGGAGAGGTGGCGTCTGCCCGCCACTTCTCTTGCGGTACTCGCGGGCAGAATGCCAGCGGTACTCGCTCTGGGACGAGTACTGCTGGCCGACGGTTCCGACGTTCTCGGCTACGTCTGCGACGCCACTGTGCAGACCGGCGCGCAGCGGCACACCGTCGACGACATCAGCGAGTTCGGTGGCTGGCGGGCATATTCCCGGGCGATCAGTTCTGCTCACGACACTTCCATTGCAGCACAGGAGATCTCATGACCTCAGCACACACACCGGAAACGTCGATACCGTCGGCGTCACCAACGGAGTTCACCATCGATGCCGCGACGACGGCACTGCTCGTCATCGACATGCAGAGGGACTTTCTGCTCCCCGGGGGGTTCGGTGAGAGCCTCGGCAACGATGTCGGCCTGCTCCGATCCGTGATCGAACCGCTCGCAGGTCTCATCGCCGTGGCCAGGGAAGCGGGGATACCCGTGATCCACACCAGAGAGGGGCATCTACCGGACCTGTCGGACTGCCCGCCGGCGAAATTGCGCCGCGGCACGCCCTCTCAGCGGATCGGCGATCCAGGCGCGTTCGGCCGCATCCTCGTTCGTGGTGAGTACGGTCACGACATCGTCGACGAACTGGCACCGCTCGAGGGCGAGACCGTCATCGACAAGCCCGGAAAAGGGGCGTTCTACGCCACCGAGCTCTCCGAGATCCTCACGAGCGCCGGAATCACCACCCTGCTCGTCACCGGTGTGACGACCGAGGTGTGCGTGCACACCACGGTGCGGGAGGCCAACGATCGAGGGTACGAGTGCCTCGTGGTGACGGACTGTGTCGGTTCGTACTTCCCGGAGTTTCAGCGTGTGGGCCTCGAGATGATCTCGGCTCAGGGCGGCATTTTCGGTTGGACCGCGCCGTCGCAGGACGTCGTGGCCGCGTTGGTTGCACTCGTCCCCACCTCGGCAAGTCGA
Organism: Rhodococcus sp. 06-462-5; assembly: GCF_002258315.1. Taxonomy (GTDB): domain Bacteria; phylum Actinomycetota; class Actinomycetes; order Mycobacteriales; family Mycobacteriaceae; genus Rhodococcoides. Next base: position 81,088 of record NZ_NOYD01000037.1, read on the forward strand.
TAGGACCGAACATGACCATGGACGTGAAAGACTCACCCGCTGCGGGCTCCTCGCCCTCGTTCACCCTCCCGTGGTGGACGAAGGGCGACACCAACGCATTCTTCGGACTCGGCTTCAACATTCTCGTCAACGTGCTCACTCTGACGACATTGAGCATCGCGGTGGTCGGAATTCCGGGAACCGACGTCCTCGGGACTCTGCTGCCTGCCCTCGGGATCGCCCTGATCCTGGGGAACCTGTACTACATGGTTCTCGCTCGTCGACTTGCCAAGCGCGAGAACCGAACCGATGTGACGGCGCTACCGTACGGCCCGAGCGTTCCGCACATGTTCATCGTCGTGTTCGTGGTCATGCTCCCGGTCTACCTGGCGACGGGTGACGCGGTGCAGGCATGGGCGGCGGGGCTCGCCTGGGCCTTCATGATCGGCATCATCGTCATGATCGGAGCGTTCGTCGGGCCCTACATTCGCAGGATCACCCCGCGCGCGGCGATGCTCGGTACGTTGGCCGGCATCTCCATCACGTTCATCGCGATGCGCCCGGCCGCGCAGATGTGGGAGGCAGCCTGGATCGGGTTGCCCGTTCTCGCAATCATTCTCATCGGCTTCTTCACGGATGTGAAGCTGCCCGGCAACATTCCGGTCGGTCTCGCCGCGCTCCTGGTGGGCACTGCGATCGGCTGGATCGGCGGATACATGTCCGTGCCGGACGTGACCGAGGCCGCAGGCAATATCGCGCTGGGCCTTCCCGACCTACGCCTCGACCTGCTTCTCGACGGTCTCGGCAATCTGGCACCGCTGCTCGCCACCGCAATCCCGTTGGGTGTCTACAACTTCACGGAGGCGATGAGCAACGTCGAAAGCGCGTCCGCTGCCGGAGACAACTACAACCTCCGCAGTGTGCTGCTCGCCGATGGATTCGGGGCCGTTGTCGGATCTGCCTTCGGATCGCCGTTCCCGCCTGCTGTCTACATCGGCCATCCGGGCTGGAAAGACGCGGGCGGCCGAACCGGGTACTCGCTCGCGTCGGGCATCGCGATCGGACTCATGTGTTTTCTCGGGCTCTTCGGACTGCTGGCAACGCTGCTTCCGATACCCGCGATCGTCCCGATTCTGTTGTACATCGGCCTGCTGATCGGTGCCCAGGCATTCCAGTCGGTGCCGAAGCTGCACGCCATCGCGGTGGTCGTGGCACTGCTACCGAACCTCGCGGAGTGGGCGGTGGGTCTGATCGACAACGCACTCAGCGCGGCAGGCACGTCGGCGACGGAAGTGGGAAGCGAGGCACTGGGTCAGGCGGGTGTCGTTTACGACGGGCTGAAGACATTCGGGTCGGGAGCGGTACTCGCAGGGCTCATGTTGGGCACCATCGTCACATTCGTTCTCGACAAACGGTTTCTCGCCGCCGCAACAGCGAGTGGGGTGGCCGCGGCACTGTCGTGGGTCGGTCTGATCCACTCGCACGAGGTGGGATGGGCAGCCAATCCCCAAGTGGCCCTGGGCTATCTGTTCTTCGGGCTGGTGTGTCTGGCGTACTCGCGGCTGATTTCCGTCCCGAAGCCGACGACCGAGCCACAACCGGTCGGGGAGTAGGGCATCCCGATGCGGGCCGCACGGCCCGCATCGGGAACTTCTCTAGCGCTTGCTCACGAGCTCGAGCGCCACGAGATCGGAGAGATACTTCTCGATCAACTCGCGCCCGAGGTGCGGAATATCCCCGACGGCCGAGGCGAACTCGTCGGCGGGCAGCATCGCCCCGGACGACGGGTGTTGCGGGTGTGCGTAAGACTCGATCAGGGGGAGCAGCGAGTGCGAACGCTGCTTCTCCGGAAGAGCCTCGACTGCTGCGTTGAAACGCTCGAACCACTCGTCGTAGTTGTCGACTATCTCGATGTCGCGACCTGCGGCACGGATCCAATCGACGAACGTGTCCAGCGAGATGTCGTCGTCGTGTGGGTTGAGGATGTCGAAGGTTCGGTAGCCCGAGGTATCCCCACCCGCGATCGACGTGATGGCGGAGGCGCTGAAATCGGCCGGCAATCCGTCGTAGTGGGCCAGGGGTCGACCCTTCTCGTCGGTCGGTGCCCCGGTGTCGGTAGCGTAGAACGTGTGTGGGGCCAGACCGGTTGCGACGACCGACAGGATCAAACGCGTGAACACGTCCGGCACGTTGAGCTGACCCGTCCAGGTGCTGTGCGCCAGAATCATGTCCGAGCGGAAGACCGAGACGGGCAGCCCGAACTCGTCGAACGCATTGCGCAACAGCACTTCACCGGCCCACTTGGAGTTTCCGTAGCCGTTGGCGTACGAATCGTCCACGGCCCGCGACGGACTGTCGACACGGATGTCGCCGTTTTCCCGGAATTCCTCGACGCCCGCTGCGACGGCCACCGTCGACAGGTAGGTCACCGGCTTGACATGGTCGGTCAGCGCCAGCCGGATGACCTCGGCCGTGCCGACGACGTTGGGTCCGAAGAGATGCTCGTACGGTAGGGCATGGTTCACCAGCGCTGCGGGGTGGACGATGCGATCCACCCGTTCGGCCAGCGCCTCGAATGCCTTGTGATCCAGGCCGAAGTGAGGTGTCCCGAGATCGCCTGCCACGACCTCGAGAGCGGCGTCGGCCAAGGTTCGATAGCGCGCCGACAGAGCCGCGTCTCCACTGTCGAAGGCTGCATCGAGACGAGCTCTTGCGTCGGAATCGGATCGTCCGCGCACCAGGCAGACCACCTTTCCGCCGACCTCGGCCATGCGCTCGAGCCATTCCAGGCAGAGGAAGCGGCCGAGGTATCCGTTGGCACCGGTCAGTAGCACCGTGTTGGTCTGTTCTCGTGGGCCGGGAACTCGGTGTGCGGCGTCGAGGAGCGCGTCGTCGAGAAATGCCGACAGACGCAGGTCGGAAGCGTGTGCAACGGCGGCACCGCGACCGTGCACCGAGGCGAATGTCGCTGTGTCCGAATCGTTGTCGCGAGCCGAGGAAATGTACTCGGCCAGCGCTGCGAGGTCCATGGCGGGTCCGGTGATCACTCCGACCGGAACATCGACATCGTAGATCTCACGGAGAAGCGTGGAGAACGTCAACGCCGACAACGAATCTCCGCCCAAGTCGCTGAAGTGGGCTTCGGGGCGAACATCGGACCCGGCGCACCCCAGCAGGGCCTGTGCGGCGTCGCCGACCGTGGTCAGAACGGGGGCATCGGCACCACTGCGCCTGAGTTCGCGCAGGCGATCGTTCTGACCGGTTTCGAGTTCCGCATAGCGACGCTCGAGTTCTTCTCCGTAGCGCTCGACGAGTTTGGGCCGCAGTTGCTTGCCTGCACCGGACAACAGTCCGTTCTCCTGTGTGAACGGGTTGTGTTCGATGATCACCTCGCGCGGAATCTCGTACGAATTCAGCGCTTCCGTGCGAGCGATGTGCTGCAACGACTCGATGACCGAACCCGCAGTCGTGTCTGGGTCGGCCGGTACGACAACTGCCAGGAGATACGCCCGCTGGCTGTTGCCGTACAGGAATATCTGATCGACCAGCTCGCTGGTACCGAACAGGGCTTCGAGGCGCGCCAGTGCCACGAACTCGCCCTGAGCCAGTTTCAGAACGTTCTTTCGCCGGTCGACGTAGGCGAGTCGGTCCGGCTCGATCTCGGCGACGACGTCACCGGTGCGATAGAAGCCCTCGGAGTCGAAGACGTCGGCCGTGACGTCCGGGCGCTTGTAGTAACCGGGAATGATGGACGTCGTCTTGAGCAGGAGCTCACCGCGCGGATGCGGTGTGTCGGTGGAGAAGTAGCCGAGTTCGGGTACGTCGTCGAGCTTGTATTCGATCACCGGCGGGCGTTGCACGACGCCGTCGTGCAACACCATTCCGGCTTCGGTGGAGCCGTAGTTGTCGCTCACCTCGATATCGAGTAGCTCCGTGACGAAGTCCTTGACCTCGACGGCGATCGGTGCGGTGCCGACCATGGCTGCGAGGACGCGACCGCCGAATTGTTCGATCCTGTTGCGTTCGAGGACCTCCCGGCGCGTCCTGTCGGCATCGCCGCCGGCAGAGCGTTCGGTCTCGCGGTCGATCTCGGCGAGAACGTTGTGTCGGATCATCTCGCAGACCCGCGGGATCAACAGTGCCATCGTGGGCCGAGCGAGCGCGAAGTCCTCGAACAGGGTGGACAGGTCGCTCGCCCCTGCGAAGTGGACGGTGCCGCCGGCCGCAAGAGTCGAGAAGACGAGGCCACGGCCGGCCAGGTGACTCATCGGAAGGTAGTCGAGTGTGATGACCGGGAAGGCCGGCCCGTTCGTGGACTCGGAGGAAGCTCCGGTGTGGTGCCAGGCTCCGGTCCATGCTCCGCACACGATTCGTTCGGTGTGCATCGCCCCCTTGGGAGTTCCGGTGCTGCCGGAGGTGTAGATCAGCGTCGCGAGTCGGTCGGGATCCTCGGCATCGGGTAGTGGAACCTCCGGCAGTTGCGCGCCGTCGCGAACCAGCTCGGTGAGCGGCCGAACGAAGATTCCCACCTGTTCGGCATCGCTGCGGGCGGACTCCATGAGCCGTGCGTGCGTGTCGATTGCACCGTCGTAGTCGAGGACGACGATTCGCCGAATGGATCGACAATGCGTGGCAACCTGGATTGCGACGGCCAGGTTGTCGACATCGGCTGCGAGGACGACGGGTTCGACCTCGTCTGCGATGGCCGAGAGCTGGCCCGCGGTGGCACCGGCCTGCAAGGGAACGGCGATCGCGCCGAGTCGGATGGTGGCCAATTCCGCGATGACGTAGTCGGCACTCGCGAATCCCAGGGTTGCGAAGAAGTCTCCCGGAGCGATACCGAACGCGTCGTGCGTCAGCGCCGAGGCCAGCGCGCCTGCGTCGTTCCAGGCTCGGCCGTAGGTGACGGTGTCGAAGCGTGGGAGCAGGCGAAGGCTGTTCGTATCGTCGATTCGCGCGATCTCTCGGGCACGGCGGCCGAGGGCCGGCCGGTCGGAGTAACGCGTCATGATCTCGGCAACCACGCGGGCGAGATTGGGCGACAACTCCTGGGCGGCGTCGGCCACTGCGCTGTCCGGCTCAGCGGCTCGAAACGCGTGGTCGGACTCGTGCAGCTCGTGGAATCTACTGCGCTGCCTGCTCTGACGATCCTGTCGGCTGTCGACGGCCAATGTGTGCGTCATGCTCGACTCCCTCCGACGAAGCGCCCCGATCGTTCGAGGCACCTCGCGATTGTCCGCTTCATATCGTTATCAAAGGTAAGTATATGCCGTAGGGCATCTCGCCAATCGTGACGCTCCTCATAGTCCGATTGGTCGTAAATGTCTGCCTGACTGCACTTTTCGAGACCGGATCGCGGACGTGGATCTGCTCTGACGGCATACGTGGGTACTCGGTGAGAGCGAGAGACCGCGACTTGTATGGTGAATCCACAGTCATGTGCGTCACAGTGCTCGTCTCCATCGTGCGCACATGTCACCCCTCGCGATCGGAGAAGTGAATGTCGGACGTCCTCTCGCGACGCGACCTGGATTTTCTGCTGTACGAATGGCTGGACGTGGCGGCACTGACTGCTCGACCTCGCTTCGCGGAGCACTCCAAGGAGACCTTCGACGCGGTCCTCGACCTCAGCGCGGACATCGCCCGCAAGCATTTCGCTCCGCACAACAAGAAGGCGGACGCGCAGGAGCCGACGATGAACGCGGACGGTTCGGTCGAGCTGATACCGGAAGTCAAGGAAGCGCTCGATGTCTACGCGTCGGCGGGTCTGATCGCCGGACAGTTCGACGAGTCGATCGGCGGCATGCAACTGCCCGCGACCGTCTCCCGGGCAGCGATGGCGTTCTTCCAAGCCGCCAACGCCGGGACCTCCTCGTACCCGTTCCTCACCATGGCCAACGCCAATCTGATCGCGACGTACGGCACGCCGGACCAGGTGCGAGATTACGTCCGGCCCATGCTGGACGGGCGCTGGTTCGGAACCATGTGTCTGTCGGAACCGCAGGCCGGATCGTCACTGGCCGACATCACGACCAAGGCAGTTCCGCAGAGCGACGGTAGCTTTCGGATCACCGGCACCAAGATGTGGATTTCGGGTGGAGATCACGAACTCACCGAGAACATCGTTCACCTGGTGCTCGCCAAGACGCCGGGCGGCCCGCCCGGGGTCAAGGGGATCTCCCTGTTCATCGTTCCCAAATTCCTTCCCGATGGCGACGGCGGTACGGGCGAGCGCAACGACATCGTGCTGACCGGCCTCAATCACAAGATGGGCAACCGCGGCACCACCAACACTCTGCTGGCATTCGGCGACGGAACGCATTCTCCCGGTGGGCAACCCGGAGCAGTCGGCTTCCTCGTCGCCGAGGAGAACCGCGGACTGTCGTACATGTTCCACATGATGAACGAAGCCCGGATCGGCGTCGGATTCCTCGCGATCGCCCTCGGCTACGTCGGCTACCTGAAGTCGGTGGAGTATGCGAAGACCCGTACACAGGGCCGACCCCTCGGTGCCAAGGACCCGGCTGCACCTGCGGTCGCGCTGATCGAACACGCCGACGTTCGTCGAATGTTGTTGGCGCAGAAGTCCTACGTCGAGGGGGCGCTGGCGCTCGGACTCTACTGTTCGCGTCTGGTCGATCATCAGGACTCGGCGTCCGACGAAGCCGAAGCAGCGCGATCGACATTGCTGCTCGACGTACTGACACCGATCGCCAAGAGCTGGCCGTCGCAGTGGTGCCTCGAAGCCAACAGTCTGGCCATTCAGGTGCACGGCGGCTACGGATACACCCGCGACTACGACGTCGAGCAGCACTACCGCGACAATCGCCTCAATCCGATTCACGAAGGCACGCACGGTATTCAAGGTCTGGATCTGCTCGGGCGCAAGGTGATCATGCAGGGCGGCGCCGGCTTGGCTCTGCTGGCCGAACACATCGGGCAGACAGTCGAGCGGGCGCACGCGGCGGGCGGTGACGCTGCTCGGTACGCGGACGAATTGCACGCACGCTTCGGCAGAATCGTCGAGGTCACCGCTGCAGTGTGGGGTACCGGCGATGCCGCTGTGGCGCTGGCGAACTCCACGGCCTACCTCGAGGCCATGGGGCACACGGTCATCGCCTGGATGTGGCTCGAGCAGTTACTGGCCGTCGGTACGAAGGCTGGAGACTTCTACGACGGAAAGCGTTCTGCAGCGAAATACTTCTACGTCTACGAATTGCCGAAGGTCGACGCCCAGCTCGACCTGTTAGCGAGACTGGACCGCACGACCCTCGATATGTCACCCGCTTGGTTCTGAGTCGAGTACAAGGAGATTCATCAACATGTCGATCTTGGACAAATTTCGCCTGGACGGTCGCGTCGTCATCGTCACCGGTGCATCCTCCGGACTGGGCGTGGCATTCGCCAAAGCCGCCGCCGAGGCGGGAGCGGATGTGGTGCTCGCCGCACGGCGAGTGGACAAGTTGGCGCAGACCGCCGAGTTGATCGACAGCGTCGGAGGGCGCTCGATCACGGTAGCCACCGACGTGGTCGACCCGGATCAGTGCACCGCGATGGTCGAGGCCGCGATGACGGAGTTCGGAAAAGTCGACATTCTGATCAACAACGCCGGAGTCGGTACGGCCTACCCCGCAACCCGTGAGACACCCGAGCAGTTCCGCTCGGTGATCGACATCAACTTGAACGGGTCGTACTGGGCAGCGCAGGCCTGTGGACGGGTGATGGCACCCGGCAGTTCGATCGTGAACATCTCCAGCATTCTGGGGCTGACCACCGCTGGCCTTCCGCAGGCGGCCTACAGCGCCAGCAAGGCCGCCATCATCGGCCTCACCCGCGATCTCGCTCAGCAGTGGGGCGCGCGAAAAGGCATCAGGGTCAACGCTATTGCACCAGGATTCTTCCAGAGCGAGATGACGGACTCCTACCAGCCGGGATATCTCGACTCGATGGCTCCGCGAATGATTCTCGGACGCAAAGGCGATCCAGAAGAACTGGCCGCAACAGCGATCTGGCTCGCCTCGGACGCCGGGGGATACGTGACGGGTCAGACCATCGCGGTCGACGGCGGGATCACGATCACCTGACGGCTATCCCTCGGCGGCCGGAACGGCGATGCCCTCGCGAATCAGTCTGCGCGCCACCACCAGCGCGTCGGCGGTGTCGAGTCCGGGCATCGAATCGAGGCGGCACGGAGCTCCCTTCATCAGGCTCTCGATCGCGTCGGCGCACTGAGACGGCAGCGTGATGGTCTTGTTCCGAAGCGCCATCGCGACGCCGGCCTTCGTGTGCGCGACCCGCGCGAAGACGCCGGGCCGCAATCGAATCGAATTCTCGCCTCGTAGCGCACCCATCGCGGCGACACTCGCCAGCGGGCGCACCGGTTCCGGTCGGACGAGGTCGTCGTGACGATCTGCGACGCGTTCGGCGAGTCGACGCACCGCGTCGGGGTCTCGGTCGATCTCGTCGAGCGCGGCGCGCATGGCGTCCACAACTCGGTGTACATGCGGAACGATGGACTCCGGGTCGGAGTGGTCGAGACCGGCGGGGAGGGGAGCACGCAGGCTCTCGACGTCGCCGAGCGACTTCAGCACATGGTGGGCGAGGTCGTAGTCGTTGTACGACGCGACGCCGATGGTCAAGTGCACGGTGGTGTCGCCGAGCGCTTGCGCCGAATGGATCCACCCGCGCGGCAGGTAGAGCACGTCGCCGGGCTCGAGGACGATGTCCAGTTCGGGAGTGTTCGATGCGTGGTCTTCGACGGCCGACCGCCGATCCGACCACGGTTGATTGTTGAGCGGATGCACGTGCACCGGCGAGTGAATGCTCCACCGCTTGGTCCCCGCGATCTGCACGACGAATACGTCGTGCACGTCGTAGTGCGGTGAGAAGCCCTGGGACGCGGCCGGTGTGACGTACGAATTCACCTGCACCGGATGGCCCAGCTCGCGCACGAGATCACCGACGAAACGAATCAGCGGAGGCCACAGTCGATGCAGGCCCTGAAGTACCAGCGTGTTTCCGGCCGCGAAGGCTGCCAGCACGGCTGCGGAGTCGACTTGGTCCGTCACCTCGGCACCGAACCCGCCGGACGACGTGAACTGCGACTTGTCCAGCAGTCGACCGTCTTTGGCCATCCGCACGAACGGAGTGCGGACTCCGCGTTCGGATATCAGTTCGTCGACCGCGTCGACCGTCATCAGATCGTCGAACGAGCCCGACAGATCGGCTGATCTGGTCAGCTTGGGAGCAACACCCCAGAACCGATCGGCGAAGGTCCCGAGGTCGATACCGGTCAGACGACGGAGCGCGGACCGGTTTCCCGGTCCGCGCTCGCCGCTCGGCTCAGTGCTCAAGCGGTGCCGTCCGCACCGCCGTCGTGCCCGTTGGGGTTGGATCCGCCGTCGGCGGGTCCTTCGCCGGCTCCGGCGGGGCCGTCTGCTCCGCCGTCGTGGCCATCGGGGTTGGATCCGCCGTCGGCGGGTCCCTCACCGGCTCCGGCGGGGCCGTCTGCTCCGCCGTCATGACCACCGGGGTTCGATCCGCCGTCAGCGGGTCCTTCGCCCCCGGCTCCGCCCGTGGTGGTGATGTCGTCGTCGTTGATGCTCATCGAAGTCCTTCCGGTCGTGGAGGTTCGTGTGCCCGCGCAGCGCGAGAACATCGGAGGTATTGACGCAAACTCTGTTTCTCAAACAGCGGTCGAGCCGTGAATCTCAGGCAGAGTCGTCGGCGATCTCGGGCGCGTTCTCCCGCGTCGCCATCCCGCCTCCGCCGCCGCCGTCCACGGGTCCTGGTCGGCCACCCTTGGGCGCGTCCGATGCTTTCTCGGACTCAGTCGGGTTTTTGTCGTCGGTGTTCTTCTCACGTCCCATGGTTCGACAGTAGACCGCGACGCAGGCCGTGGGACCATGGAACGATGGATCGATCCCGAGCGCAGCACGTGGTGCTGCTCGACGACGAAGGCCGCGCCGTCGGCACGCATGACAAGACCACCGTCCACACGCAGGACACGCCACTTCACCTGGCATTTTCCAGCTACGTGGTGAGAGCGGACGGCGCTGTTCTTCTCACGCGCAGAGCGTCGAGCAAGACGACCTGGCCAGGGGTACTGACCAACACGTGTTGTGGCCACCCGGCACCCGGAGAGAAACTCGACGCCGCCGTACTGCGCCGAATCGGTGAAGAACTCGGCCTGCGTGCGGAATCCGCCGAGTTGGTACTGCCGCACTTCCGATACCGGGCCGTCATGGACAACGGAATCGTGGAGAACGAGATATGTCCCGTGTACCGCGTGCGAGTCGACGAGAACGCGACACTCGATCCGGATCCGGCCGAGGTGGACGAGACTCGGTGGGTGTCGTGGCGCGAGTTCTCCGCAGGGGTGCTCGGCGGCACGATCGACGTATCACCTTGGTGCCGAACGCAGGTGGAGCAGTTGACCGCTCTGGCCGACGAGCCACTCGGCTGGCCGGCGTCGCCGGACGACCTGCTCCCACCCGCCGCCCGGCCCGCCGATACCCGCTGATCTCGCCGGGCCTCTAGGGTTCGTACTGTGACCGTCGACGATTCCGGTAGGCCGAACGAGGATTTGCTCGATCGAGCTTCCGTCGCGCGCGAACTCGCCCGTTTCTCCCATCGCACCGCCGAATCCGACGGACTGCGCGCCGCTGCCGTCGCCGTTGCGGTCGGTGGAGCGCCGGGGGACAGGCGGATGCTCTTGACGAGGCGCCCGGATCGGTTGCGCGCGCATCCGGGCCAGTACGCGTTGCCCGGCGGCGGTGTGGACCCGGGCGAGTCCAGGATGCAGGCCTGTCTGCGGGAACTGGCCGAGGAGTTGGGGATTCGTGCCGATGAATCCGACGTTCTCGGCAGGTTGGACGACTACGTCACTCGATCCGGGTATGTCATCACTCCGTTCGTGGTGTGGGTAGGCGACTACTCGTCCACGTTGCTGCCCAGTGCGGACGAGGTGGCCGAGGTGTTCGAGGTGACGGTCGACGAACTCGATGTGGACGCCCAATTCGTGTCGATTCCCGAATCGACGCGTCCGGTCATTCGGTGGCCGTACCGAACCGGGGCCATTCATGCTCCGACCGGCGCGATCGTCCACCAGTTTCGTGAAGTGGCATTGCACGGTCGACACACCCGAGTCGCGGACTTCGAGCAGCCGGTGTTCGCGTGGCGCTAACGTGGCCGCAGGCCCGAGTGAGCAGACCGCGACGAGCAGGAGGTGATCGCCGATGACGAACAACCGTGAGCTCGAGGTATCGGATCGCATCGCGACCATTCCCAACCTGCTCAGCGCAATCCGGCTGTTGGGTGTTCCGCTGTTCCTCTACCTCATGCTGGGCCCCGAGGCCGATGGGTGGGCGTTGGTGATACTGCTCGTCAGCGGTGGAACCGATTGGCTCGACGGCAAATTGGCTCGCATGCTCGGCCAGGCATCGAAACTGGGTGCCATTCTCGATCCGCTGGTCGATCGGCTCTACGTCGTCAGCACTCTGGTGGCGTTCGTTCTGCGCGGCATCATTCCCTGGTGGGTTGCGGCGATCCTCATCGGGCGCGACGCCGTGCTCGGATTGACGATGTTCGTCTACCGCCGCAGGTCTCTCCCGCCTCCGGACGTCATCTACCTCGGTAAGGCCGCCACCTTCGTGGTGATGATCGCGCTGCCGGTCCTGCTGGTATCGGCCGGCAGCAATTCGGTGGCCGACGCCGCAGGACCGCTCGGATACGCGTTGCTGATCTGGGGCACGGCGTTGTACACCTGGACCGGGTTGCTGTACCTCGGCAAAGCGATCGCTGTCGCCAGGACAGTCGATCCGACAGCGGCCGGCACCTGACGGTGGAGCCTGCGAAACGACCGGGGCGGACAGGAGTGGAGCCTGCGGAACGACCGGGGCGGACAGGAGTGGAGCCTGCGGAACGACCGAAAACACAGGTCAGGAGAAATCCCGTCCCGTCGTTGTTGACGTCGTTGCTGACCGACCATCTGGACCCGGGATACGGCGCAGCGGCCGCCGAACGTAGCGCGCAGCACACCCGTAAGCCGCGGGTGCCTGCGGCGCTCTGGTTGTTGGGCGGTGCCGTCGTCGTCGGGGTGATCTTCGGTATCGCGTTCTCGCAGCTGGCGTCCGGTGCAACCGATGTCGACCGTGCGGGCGCCGATGCGTCGGCTGCGGTCCGAGCCGCACAGGATCGCAGCGCCGATTTGGAAGCGACGCAACAGGCACTGGCCGAACAGGTGTCCTCGGAGCGTGAGCGAGCCCTTCGGTCCGATGTCTCGGGCGGTGAGCTGTTGGAGAGATTGAGTGCAGTCGAATCCGCCGCGGGCATCGATTCGGTGTCCGGACCCGGGCTTTCGGTCGTCGTCACCGAACCAGTGGCCGAGGACGACACGTCGGATCGGTCGGTTCGCCGGGGTTCGGGCGCAGCCGTGCTCGATCGGGACATCGCTGCGATCGTCAATTCGTTGTGGGCGAGCGGTGCGGAGACGGTGTCGGTGGACGGTATTCGAGTCGGCCCGAACGTGACCATCCGGCAGGCAGGCGGGGCGATGCTGCTGGACAATCGCCCGATCGACTCGCCCTACGAGATCGACGCGATCGGGCCGCCGCAGCGCATTCAGGTCCAGTTCGTCGTCAGCGACGCCTATCTGCGGATGAGCACGGTGGCGCAGTTGTACGGCGTCGGATTCACGGTGCGTCCGGCTGCGAATCTCGAGTTCGGTCCCGCCGCTGTGAGAGAGTCGTTCGAGGCAGAGGAGGCAGGCCCACGATGACGGAGAACGATCCACCGAGTGCCCTACCGGCCGAGTCCGAGGTGCGGGCGTCGACAGACGCGCCGATCACCCCCACCCACGGCGTGTACGCTCTCGCCGCGATCGCCGCGCTGATCATCGGGGTCGTCATCGGGACGGTCGCGGGTCCGCAGGTTCCCGCCGTGGTCGCGCCTTATCTTCCGATCGCCGTCGTGGCAGCGATCGACGCGGTGTTCGGCGGTGTACGGGCTTTTCTCGACGGGATCTTCGACGCCAAGGTGTTCGTGATCTCGTTCGTCTTCAACGTTCTTGTCGCGGCCTTGATCGTGTGGCTCGGCGACCAGCTCGGGGTGGGAACTCAGTTGTCCACGGCCATCGTCGTCGTCCTCGGAATTCGCATCTTCGGCAACGCGGCCGCTCTGCGCAGACGTCTGTTCGGTGCCTAGATCATGACGGCAGGCGGCGGTCGACACGGATGGCGCGCGCGAGGTCCCGACGCGCAGGGGCGAAGGCGCGGAGCGGTATTCGGCGTTCTCGCGCTGTCGCTGCTGTGTGTCCTCGGGATCGGCCTGGCCACCCAGGTACGCGAGACGAGCACCACCGATGGCCTGGAGAACTCCAGGCCCGAGGACCTACTGGTCGTGCTGGACACCCTGACCCGACGCGAGGCTTCGATCCGGGACGAGATCGGCACCCTGCAGGCCACTCTGGCGACATTGCGCGAGTCCGGTTCGGGATCGGAGGCGGCAGTGGCCGAAGCGCAGGAGCGATTGTCCGCGTTGTCCATTCAAGTCGGCACCGTCGCGGCCCAGGGGCCGGGCGTGACAGTGGTGATCGAGGACCCGAACTCGGGCGTGGGATCGGAGGTGCTACTCGACGCGATGCAGGAGTTGCGCGCCGCCGGTGCCGAAGCACTACAGCTCCAGGGCGGCGGAAATGCCGTGCGCATCGGTGTCGATTCGTGGATCGCCGGTTCCGCGGGTCGGGTGGTGGTCGACGGGCGAGAACTGCGAGCCCCGTACACCTTCACTGCCATCGGAGATCCGCCGACACTCGCGTCGGCGTTGAACATTCCCGGTGGGGTCGTGGACACGGTGACTCGCAACGGTGCCACGTCGAACATCGCGCAGTCGGACCAGGTCACGGTGTCCGCCTTGCGAGACCCGCGCCCGCGTCAATACGCTCAGCCCGGTAACTGACCGCCTGATCGCCCCGGGCCACGATCGAAGGGAATGCCGCGTTGAGCGACATCGACACACCAGCTGATCTGTACTACACCCCCGAGCACGAGTGGGTGCAGCGCACGGGGCCTGCAACGGTGCGCATCGGTATCACCGATTTCGCGCAGGCACAGTTGGGCGACGTGGTGTTCGTTCAGCTTCCCTCGATCGGTGACACCGTCACCGCAGGCGAATCTCTCGGCGAGGTCGAATCCACCAAGAGTGTCTCCGACGTGTTCAGCCCGCTGACCGCGAAAGTGGTTGCCGTGAACCAGGATCTGGACGGCGAACCGGAGAAGGTGAACTCGGGACCCTACACCGGAGGCTGGTTGATCGACCTCGAGGTTTCGACACCGGAAGAGTTGGACGCGGCACTGGCGCAGATGCTCGATGCCGCCGGATATGCTCTCATCACGGCCGAGTGATCGGCCGGCTGTCGACACCGGCCAACAGGCCACACGGTCCCCGCTGCGCAGGGTACGGTCGACACCGAGCGAATACCCTGTCGGGGCGAAGGTCCAGCAAGCTGTACGACGCTACGCAACACCGAACGCCAAGCACCACCTGATGTGAAGACCATGTACTGCGTTACCCGCGGCGTTCTCTGCCCCGGGTGAACGGACTGAGAAGGAGTAACGGTGAGCCAGAACGACAACGACAGCAACTACGGGGAGTCACCGGCAGAGACCACCTCGGTCTTCCGTGCAGATTTCCTGCAGGAGCTGGACAACTCCGCGGCCGCCCAGAGCACCGAAGCTCCGGTATCGGGTGTCGAGGGGTTGCCTGTCGGTGCCGCGCTGCTCGTCGTCAAGCGAGGACCCAACGCCGGATCACGGTTCCTGCTCGACCAGCCGACCACATCGGCCGGTCGGCATCCCGACAGTGACATCTTCCTCGACGATGTCACCGTCAGCCGTCGGCACGCCGAGTTCCGGCAGGACGAGGACGACTTCCAGGTCGTCGACGTCGGCAGCCTCAACGGCACGTACGTCAACCGCGAGCCGGTCGACTCCGCTGTGCTGGCCAACGGCGACGAGGTCCAGATCGGCAAGTTCCGGCTGGTGTTCCTCACCGGACCGCGTGGCGGCAACGGATCTCAGGTCGGCGACACGTCTGCGGGTGCAGGAAGCCAGTGACCGCCGTCGGGCAGCAGTCCAACGGGGGGATGTCGATTGGCTCCGTCCTCGATCGACTTCGGCCCGACTTTCCTGATGTCACCATCTCGAAGATCAGATTCCTCGAAGCCGAGGGGCTGATCTCCCCGGAGCGCACGCCGTCGGGGTACCGACGGTTCTCCATCGCGGATTGCGAGCGCCTGCGTTTCGTGCTGACCGCGCAGCGCGATCAGTACCTGCCGCTCAAGGTGATCAAGGAGCAGCTCGAAGCCATCGACCATGGGGTCGCCACCGTGGAACGGGCCGATGCGTCGGTCAAGCGTCCCCGGTCGCTCACCGTTGCCGCGGGGGAGGTGTCTCCCGAGGAGTTCCTGCCCGATCGTGAGGTTCGCATCGCCAAAGCAGATCTACTCGCTCAGGCGGGGATCGACGATGCGTTCCTGACCGAACTGTTGCGCGCCGGTTTGATCACTCCCGGGCAGGCCGGCTTCTACGACGACGGGGCCGTGACGCTCGCCCGAACGGCACACTCGATGTTGCAGTTCGGTCTCGAAGTGCGCCACCTTCGCGCCTTCAAGCTCGCGGCGGACCGCGAAGCCGGCTTGGTTGCGCAGATAGCGGGACCCGTCGCCAAGGGCCGAGACGCCGGTGCGCGCGATCGCGCGGAAGAAATGATTCGCGAGTTGGCTGCACTGAAAACGGGCTCGGCTCGTCGCTACCGAGTCTATTGGAATTCGAAACGACGCGAGCGAGCGTCACCGGTCGAGTGCACCGCGCACCGCCG
>NZ_NOYD01000001.1 GCF_002258315.1 Rhodococcus sp. 06-462-5
TCGGACACCTCAGGGGCGGGCGGCACCGTCTCGATGCCGTCCACCCCTGATCCGCCGTCCCCCGAAAGCATGAACAGAATCTACCGCGACCCACCGACACACTTTCGAACACGCGTTTGATAGTTTCGAACGGTAGCGAGCGCCCGAGTGCGCCGACGAAGAGCCCATCACTTGACCTCGACTGCCCTCGAGGTTCTACGGTATCGCCCATGACCGACGCGACGCCGTGGACAAGGGACATCCCACCGATTCAGGGTCTGGGCTTGATGCGCCTGAAGGACGATGGGTGGGGAGATTCGGACCGGGATCCTGCCGTCTTGGTCCAAACTGCCGTCGAAGCCGGCGTGACGTTGTTCGATACCGCCGAAATGTATGGCAACGAAGCACTTGTGGGGCGCGCCTTGGGTTCGCATCGCGATCAGGTGACACTATGCAGCAAGTTCGGCGTCTATTGGGGCGAGTCGGGTCGGTTCGACGACTGGTCGGTGAGGGCAGATCCGAACACCGTCCACATTGCAATCGACGGCACGCTTGAGCGACTCGGTGTCGACCACCTCGATGTCTACTACCTGCATCATCGCAGCGAGGAGACGCCGATAGAGGAGACCGTCGCTGCGATGGCAGAACTGAAGCAGGCAGGCAAGATTCGCCACCTGGGTCTGTCGAACGTCACCGTCGATGACATCCGGCGCGCCCACGCAACACATCCCATTGCCGTTGTGCAACAACAGTGGTCGCTCGCCCGCCGCGAGGCAGAATCGTTCCTCCCGACTCTCGCAGAGCTCGACATCGCACTCGTCGCACACTCCCCCCTCGGCCATGGCAGCCTGACCGGCTCGGACGACACACCACTTGTCGAGACTCTCGAGAGGATCGCGTCGAACAGAGGCATGACAACCGGCCAGATCGCGTTGGCCTGGGTTCATCATCGCAGCAACGATGCCGCCGCGACCGTTGTTCCGCTACCCGGGACGTCGTCGATTTCTCACCTGCGCGCGAACATCGATGCGGCGCAGCTGGTACTCGACAGCTCCGAAATCGAGCAATTGGATGCCGGTTCGCAGATTGTGCCCTAGCCACTCCTCGCGTACACAACGGGTTGTCTCAGCCAGGCCGGATGTCGGTAGTCTGACGTCTGTGGCATCGAGCACTTATCGCACGGAATGGTCGAACGCTGATCTGCAACAGGATGTCTCGGAAGCAGGCTGGGTAGATGACAGTCTGAAAGTCGTCGCCGAAACCACGGTGGGCTCGCTGGTCCCCACTGTGTTCGACGCCTATGCGCGCATCGACTATCCCGCTCGTAACGGCAGGCCGAACCCCTTGTCGCCGGCGAAAACCGTTGTAGCCTGGCATGTTCAGCTGGTTTCCATCATCGAGGTACTCGCCCGAAGCACGAACACACCGAAAGAATGCTGGTTCGCGGTCTGGGAAGGCAACACCGCACTCGACGACATTCGCGAAACGGCAGTCATCACCGTGAACTACGACCAGCCCACCAACGACTCAGATCCTCAACCATTCGGTGCAATGGTCTCGACCAGAAGTACGTTTCGCTGCACACCGAAACTCGTTGGTAATGACCCGTTTTCGCGATACTCCATCCGCCCGTACGGCGTCACGCTGAACATGCCAGGGTGCGGCGTCGCAGTTCGTTCCTCGTGCTGTGCCAGGAATCCTGGGCGATCCAACACGCGGACGCTACCCCGCGGTCTCGTCCTGAAGTCCAACCACAGGTATCTGTCCCACACCAAACAGCCGTGCAACATCACGTCCCCGACCATGCTGCCGTCGGACATCATCGCGGTAAAACCGTTGCCGAGGTGAGCGATCCACTCCGTTCTGCCATCGATATCCACGGCCTCGACCCGAGCCGGCACCTCAGCGCACACCTCCGGGGGCAGTTCCATCTGCTCTGGTGACGCCCAGTACGTCGTGGGTGAGAACACCGCACCTACTACTGGCTCGTCAGGCCAGGGTTCCATGTCCTCGAGCATCCACAGGTGCGGCATGTCAAAAGAAATCAATCAGAACTGCGCCCTCGGCGCACCCATTCCCGGGTCGATTTGGAACGGTCCGCTTGCAGAAGGCGCTATCGGGAAGTCGAAGATCGCGGTGGGGATGTACACGGTGGCACAGGAGTTCGGGATGTCCACCACCCCGGACAGGCGTCCTTCGATCGGGGCCGATCCCAGTAGCAGGTATGCCTGCTCGGGGCTGTAGCCGAACTTGGTGAGGTAGTCGATCGCATGCATGCAGGCGTTCTGGTAGGACAGGTCGGAATCCAGATACTTCTGCTCGCCGTCCACGGTCACCGAAATACCCGAGAACGCAATCCATTCCGAGTACTGCGGCGCGGTGTTGCCGGGCATGAAGATCGCGTTCTCGCTCACTCCGTACGTTTCCATGCCGCCCTTGATCAGGTCGACGTGCAGGTCCATGAAGCCACCCATTTCGATGGCACCGCAGAACGTGATCTCCCCGTCACCCTGGGAGAAGTGCAGATCACCGAAGGACAGCTTCGCGCCCGGCACGAACACCGGATAGAAGACGCGGGTGCCCTTGGTGAGGTTCTTGATGTCCTGATTGCCACCGTTCTCGCGAGGCGGTGCCGTGCGTGCGGCTTCGCCTGCGACACGGGTGAATTCGTGACCGCTCAACGAGCCGAGGATTGCACCGTCGGTCTCGGGTGCCAGGGCCAGTGGCGGAACCCGATTGGGATCTGTCGCGATCAACGCACCTTCACGAGCGTTCCACTTCGCCAACAGTTGCGCCGAGGGCGCGGTCCCCATGAGGCCGGGATGAGTGATGCCGGTGTACTTCACGTGCGGCACGTGGCGAGATGTGGTGGTCTGACCGGAAAAATCCCAGATCGCCTTGTACGCGTCGGGGAATCGATCGGTGAGGAACCCGCCGCCGTTCTGCTTTGCGAAGATCCCCGTGTAACCCCAACCCTGACCGGCCAGCGGACCCGAATCCTCCTGCGGTATCGGTCCCACGTCCAGGATGTCGACTATCAGCAGGTCCCCGGGCTCGGCACCCTCGATGTGGAAGGGCCCGGACAGTGTGTGCACGTTGTTGAGCGGAGCATTCAGGATGTCCTCGGCAGAATCGTCGTTGTGGATGGCCCCGTCGAACCATTCGCGACAGTGGGCCCGAAAGGACGTGCCGGGTTTGACTGTGACCGCAGCCGGGATATCGGGATGCCATCGGTTGTGGCCGACGACCTCCTGCTCGGTGAAACTCTTCGTCGAGTCGAGCGGAAACAGCAGTTCGGGCACGAGGCACCTCCGGTTGCGCGGATTCTCCTGCCTCGATCATTGCACCGTCGCGGTCCGTCCGGTCGGATATGGCGTGTAAATCTTGTATGACCAAATCTTGTATGAGGTTGTGCCATAACGTTGCTGATATCTCGTCTCCGGCTACCCTCGTATACGTGCCCACCTACAGTTTCCGCTGCGCGCGACGATGCGCCCCCGTCGAACAGCGATTCTCCATGGCCGACGCGCCCCCGCAGGTGACGTGCCCGGACTGCGGAGAAGCGGCCCCACGACAGGTCTCTTCGCCTGCTCTCGGACGTGGGAACAGCGCTGCGATGAAGGCACACGACGCCTCTCGCGCCACCGCGGACACACCTGCCGTGGTCTCGTCCCTACCACCGGCCGGCAGATCGGCAACAAGGACCACATCCAATCCACTGCATCGCCGCCTGCCTCGCCCCTGACGACCCGGCGTTTCCCTTTCGTGCCGACAGGGAAGTCCGACGGAATGTCCACACTGCCAGCTCCCCCGTCGATTGCCGACGGCTCCACCACCGAGGACGTCGTCGACTGGGTTGCCGAGCATCTGGGCGATCTGACGCGCGAGGGTCCGGATGGCGTCACGGCGGGTGGCATTCGCGGCGGGCAGTCCGCTGCCGATGCCGCCCTGGCCGGACTCGACATCACCGGATATGCGCGCGATCGCAGCACCGTTCTACCGGTGAATCGCCGCGGCGCAAGCCGCATGTCGCCGTACATCCGCCACGGACTGCTGACTCTGCGAGAGGTCTGGGATGCCGTCGCCGACGCTCCCCCACGTGACCGTTCCCGCTATCGCGACGAGCTGATGTGGCAGGAGTACGCGCGTCATCTCTACGCGCGCACCGGATCGGATCTCGGCCGTTCGCTACGTCGTGAGCAGCCGCGACCGCAGGGCTGGACCGCGCAGCCCTGGGCCGAAGAGATGAACTGCATGTCCTCGGTCGTGGGTGAATTGCACGAGGACGGCTGGCTGGTCAACCAAACTCGCATGTGGCTCGCCTCCCAGTGGGCAGTCCGCGCCGGAGCGACGTGGCGCGACGGCGAAGACGAGATGTTCGCCCACCTGCTCGACGGCTCCCGCGCCGCCAACCGCCTCGGCTGGCAGTGGACCGTCGGTACCGGAAGCGGCAAGGTCTACGGATTCAGCCGGTGGCAGGTGAACAAGCGAGCACCGTCCCTGTGCCGCAACTGTGCACTGAAAGATGCGTGCCCCATCGAGAAGTGGCCCGACGACGATCTCGGCCCAGCGGTAGACGGTCCCGATCTGAACAAGGCCCCGATTCCCGCCGGCCCAGCCCACGTGGAAGGCGCTGGTGCAGAGCAGGTGTGGATAACAGCGGAGTCACTCGGCACTGCAGACCCGGCACTGGCCGCCGAGACCGACCGACCCGCGGTGTTCGTCTTCGACGAGCCGCTCCTGCGCAAACTGAGGCTCTCCGGCAAGAGGCTGGTCTTTCTCGCCGAGACGCTCGGTGAGATCGCGTCGACCCGTTCGTTGGAGGTGCGCCGCGGTCGAGTTGCCGACGAACTCTCCGGACGCGCCTTGGCTACCACCTGGGCGCCCGTTCCCGGCTTCTCCCGCATCGCCGACGCCACAGCCCCGGTCGAGTTGCACCCGTGGCCGTGGCTGGTGCGACCCACCACCTCCTCGGTCCGCTCGTTCAGCGCGTGGCGTCGGAGTCATTGAACGGCAGTCACTGACCGGATCTATCTCCGCTGCACCGAAATCTGGCCTTCTTCACTGGTGATGGAAACCGACCTCGGCGAGTTCGGATCGTCGACGACGTCGATGTCGACATCTCCCTTCTCGGACGTCGCCTCGACGTCGTAGAACTCGGCCGCCGGAAGTTCGATCATGCTGTCACCCTGCATGTTCTGCACACGTACCGAATTCGGTGGCACCCTCGAATCCAGTGCGACCTGGCCGAACGTCGTGTCCACGTCCAGTGCCGACACAGCCGCATCGGTGATGTCGACGTCACCGAATCTGGTTGTTACGTCCAGGGTCCCGGCAGATCCCCGAGCGGTCACCGAGCCTGCCGACGTGGACACCGATGTTTGCGCGTCGACGTCGGTGAGTACGACGTCGGCCGCCGCGCCGTCGATGTCGAGCATCAGTCCAGCCGGTACCCGTAGTTCGAGACCGATGTCGCAGCTGCCACGCTTTCGGTAGGAACATTCCACTTCGATCTTCGAGCCGTCGTCACTGATACCGACCGTCGGGGTATCTCCTCGGTAGGACCCCTCCGCTCGCACGTGCAACTCCGAGTCGGAACTCGTCGATACCGACACACGGGCGAATCTGGTTGTGACAGAGAGATTCTTTCCGACGATCGCGGTATCGGCGGAGTAGTCGAAGGACTGCGTCTTCGGCGTGGTGAAACCGACGGCGAGGGTGGCCGTCGTGGCCGCTCCTGCGGTGCCGATGACCGCGACAGCTATCGAAACGGCAACGACGTTGCGCCACATCGACTTCTTCATTGGATCGCTCCCAGATATCGTAGGACGGCCATGACGCGGCGGTGATCGGCACTGTCTCCGAGTAGACCGAGCTTGGCGAAGATGTTTCCGATGTGCTTCTCCACGGCTGCTTGACCGACCACCAGTGCAGAGGCAATTCCGGCGTTCGACTTACCTTCGGCCATGGCGGTCAACACGTCCCGCTCCCGCGGAGTCAGCGAATCGAGTGGATCCGATCGTGGGGCCCGCGCCAGGATCTGCTGCACCACTTCGGGATCGATGACGGTTCCGCCGGTCGCAACGGTCCGCACGGCGTCGGCGAACTCGTCCACATCGGCCACTCGGTCTTTCAGCAGGTATCCGACGCCGTCCGTGCTCTGCCGGATGAGCTCGGCTGCGTACCGTTCCTCCACGTACTGAGAGAGCACGAGAACTCCTACAGCGGGCCACCGTTGGCGAATGACCAGCGCTGCGCGCAGACCTTCGTCCAAGAAGGTCGGCGGCATGCGTACGTCGATCACGCAGACGTCAGGAAGCGGATCGGCAGCGGACATGGCTGCGAGCAGTTCCGACGCATCGGCCACCTTCCCGATCACGTCTGCTCCGGTATCGATCAGCAAGCGAGCGACGCCCTCTCGCAACAGAACCGAATCGTCGGCGATGATCACTCGCACGGGATGCTCACCTCGAGCCGCGTCGGGCCGCCGGACGGCGACGTGATGGACAGGGTTCCGTCGATTCCGCTGAGCCTGTCCTCTAGCCCGGCCAGGCCGCCTCCCGGTGCCGGATGCGCTCCCCCACAACCGTCGTCGACCACCGTCACTCGCACTGCGGACTCCACTCTCGAGACGTCGACTCCGACGTGCTCGGCATTCGCGTGCTTGCTCACGTTGGTCAGGGCCTCCGAGACGACGAAGTAGACCGTCGACTCGACGGTGGCGTCGGGGCGTCGATCACCGGAGAGGGCAGGGTCGATCCGAACGGTGACCGGTACCGTACACAACGCCGCGACGGACGACAGTGCGGCGTCGAGACCACGGTCGGTCAGGATCGGCGGATGCAGACCGCGGGTGAGGGTGCGGATTTCGCCGATCGCGTTCTTGGCCTCCCGGTGGGCATCGTCGAGCAATTCCTTCAGGACCGCATCCTCGGTCGCCGCGACGCGCGATTTCGCCTGTCCCAGTGACATTGCCACCGATACCAAGCGCTGCTGCGCCCCGTCGTGCAGATCGCGTTCGATGCGACGGCGTTCGGCATCCGCAGCGTCGACGACGCGAGCACGACTCACCGTCAATTCGTCCACTCGCCTACTGGATTCGGATCGGCCGAGAAGGGCTGCGGCACTCCACCAGTCGAGTCGCGCCAGGGCCGTGAGCAGCAGCGGCACACCCGCAACGAAGGTCACCAGCGAGGCGAAGCCGACCAACGCGACGAACGGATAACCCACCCGATCGCCGATTTCGAGCTGGTTCCCGACCGGGTTCGTCACTATCCACGCGACCGGCGCCGCCGCCAGAACCGGCAGGGCCACGAACAGCGCCGGAAGCAAGAACAGCAGCACGGCCGAGACCGGAATGCGAACGAGCCAGTAGCACAACGACTTCCACAGCCCGATATCGCGGAGGCACCAGACGAACTTGCGCCAACTGGTCGGGTACACGGTCACGTCAGGACCCTCGATGGGAGTTCCACCGGTGAAACCGATTCCGGCACGCGCGGCACGGTCCATCCACCGGAGCGCCACGATCGTCAACGCGAAGACGAGCACACCGCTGAGCGCAAACGGCAATGCACACACCGCCAGTATCAGCAGTCCCAGGATCATCCAGCCACCGAGGCCGGCGACCGTCGATGCCAGCAACGACGCCACCGCCAGCCACCAGTGTGGCGATATCCATGCCCTGAGCGGATTCAGGGGAATCGGTAGTGCCTCGTTCATGCGGATCAGCCTAAGTCGGGCGTCATCGGCTTGTCCGCACTGTGAACCCACGACCCGAGGTAGGGCCAGCCCTACCGTCGATCCGTGGGTCGATCGTGGTGTTTTCCGCGGTCCGGACGACAAGATTCGACAGGTATGAACCTGAACATCCTCGATGTCGACCGGTTGTCGTCCGTGCCCGTGTGGGTCGTCTTCGCCGTCGTCTTCGTACTGCTGGCATTCGAGTCCGCGTCGTTGCTGGGTCTCTTCACGCCAGGAAACAGCGTGCCGATCACACTCGGGGTGCTGACGTCGATCGGTGTCGTGCCGTGGTTGCCTGCCGTCGTCACCGCGGCGGTGGCGTCGAGCATGGGTGCGCAGTGGGCGTTCTGGCACGGTCGCCGCACCGATACGGTGTTGGGTCTCGGGCGTGCTGAGTCGGCGCTGCCTGCCGCGGTGATGAGGGTCGTCCTCGGGCTGACCAAACAGGCGCGATCACGACCACGCGCTGTCGCCACCGCCGGACATCTCATCGGGGGTATCCGCACCATCACGCCGCGACTGGTAGCGACCTCCTCACTGCGGCATCGCGAATACGCGGTGCTCAGCCTGCTGGCCGCTGTCGTGTGGGCGAGTGCACTGGTGTCGGCCGGAGCGTGGCTGGGTGACCAGACACTCATCAGGACCGCGCTCGGGTACGCCTGGATTCCGGCCGTGACCATCATGGCTGCCACGCAGCTCAGGCGTCGAACACGCTCGTCTTCTCCCGAACTTGTCGGAGCCCGGTGATATCAAGGAGGTACAGAGAGACGACAGAAAGGGATTCGCATGTCCGCACGCTTCGATACCTGCAACGGCACACTCGTGATCCACGCGGTCGGCGGTGCGGAGTGCACGGAGCCGGACTGCGTGGATCTCGAGTACGTACGTCACTTCCTGGTGCTCGAATGCGAGGAGGTCACCGGCGGTTGCCAGTGCACCGCCCTCGTGGAGTTCGCTCAGGCATCCTGACGTCGAACCACCGGCTGCTGCAGTTCGGTCACCCAATTCTCCTGCGGCTGCGGCTCGGACACCAGGTAGAACTCGCGGCAGATACCGGAGAGTTCGTAGCCGTTCGCCTCGATCCACGCGATGAACTGCTCCCAGGTCTCGCCGATCGTGGCCATCGAACCGTGGTGAACGGTGGTCACCGCGAGCTCGACGGGAGGTAGCTCGCGAACCTCGTAGCCCTCGCCGGCCACGACCTGAGGTCCCACCTCGAATGCTGCATGCACGGTGATGCCGGTGCCGTCCCCGTCGTCGACGGCCTCGTACATGGCGATGGACGACGGCCCGAACGTCACGCCGTGCCCGGTGAGCGTCTGGGCGAGCCGGGCGTACATCGGGCCGATGACCGGGCCGATGTTCTCGGGCCCGAACCCGGCGGCTGTCTCGGTGACGGCGGCAATACGGGTGGCCGGCAACGACTTGGTATCCACGGTGATCATCGAAATCCCTTCGGTGTAGGAGAGTCGCGCATCGATACGACGCAAGCGAGCGGCGTCGAGATCGAGTCGACGAGCGACATCATCGCGCTTGGCGGTGAGCATCTCGCGTAGCCGATCGGCATCGACCTGGCCGTGCACGATCTGCGTCACCTCGTCGAGCCTGAACCCGAGGTCCTTGAACATGAGAATGCGTCCCAGAAGCTCGAATTGCGAACCGTCGTACGAGCGGTAGCCCGTGAACGGATCCACCCGCGCGGGCGTCAACAACCCGATCTCGTCGTAATGCCGAAGCATGCGAACCGACACCCGGCCGATCGATGCGAACTCTCCGATGCTGAACATGACCCTCCGAGGTTCTCGTCTCACACAGTGTGAGAGTCAAGTGCCGAAAATCGGGTGCACTGAACCGCGCTGAGCGCGGTCGACTGCACCCGATTCTTCACGGCACGGGAATCCGGAAGCGAACCACCGAGCCGATGCAGTCGACTCGCTCACCTCCGGCACGCTTCAGGGTCGCTATCGAGGCCGCGTTGCTCACCTCGCAGACCGCCGTCACCCGGGTCATGCCCATGCCCGCGGCGAGCGTCAGCACCTCGCGTACTGCCCACGATGCAACTCCCCGACCTCGTTCGGACGGGCGAACCCCGTAGCCGATATGCCCGAGACGGTCGGCGAGTTCGTGGCTGTCGTGTCTGAGTGCGACGCCGCCCAACACTCGTTCGCCCGCCACGATCCAGCGGTACTTGCACTCCGTATCGCCTCGAAGCCGCTCGACCCAATCCGAAAAGCCTTGTGCCGTCTCGACATCGTCGTCGACCGTCAACCCGAAACCGTCCTCGTGGAACCCCGGCCCCCACTCCGTACGACAGTCCAGCCACGCGTCACGCAGATCGTTGGATGGCTCGACCAGTTCCACAGCACCCGCTCGAAGATCGACGCCCATACCTGCCTCCGTTTCGGATTAACGACGGTTACGGGAGGATGGAATTCAGATCCGAGGTCGAAACATACGCGCCGTCAGCGGTACACGGTGAATTGATCGCCCCATGATCGGGTCATGTGTCCCGCAGCCGAGGCCACGACCATGTTCCGCGGATCTACACCTTCGGGTTGCGGAATCGACCATCCGATCTCACCGGTGCGGGCGTCGATGGAATGCGCGCCCTGATAGTCGCCGAAGACGAAGTTCTTCCCGTCGGTCAGTCCACTGCGCACCCAATATGCGTCCTCCCACGGCGTCACCCATCGCTCGGCGCCGTCGTCGATGTCGAGACCTGTGAGCGTCTTCGCCTCCGGATCGGTGACGATGACGACTCGGTCGACCACTGCAACCAGGGCCGATTGAGCTCCGCTGAACTCCGACTGCACCATGGCTGGATTGCGCCAGAGCTCGTCGCCGGTATCGGGGTCGTAGGCACCGTCGCCGAGGAACATCGGCGGCGGATTCCGTGGGTTGCTCGGGTACATCGATGCACCGTACGACGGCCGCGGAATCGCTCGGATCACCGAGCCGTCTGCCGCCAGGAGATTCTGAGTGCCGACGGTTCCCGATTCGCTTCCGATGCTCGACAGCCACAAGCCGTTCCCGACGCTCCGGACCGAGTCACCCTCGTAGGTGAATACCTCTGCGCCACTGTCGAGATCGAAAATCGTGTAGATGTATTGCGGGGTGCCGTCACCCCTGGACGTCAACATCACCGACTTTCGATCCGGCGTGACATACACCGAGGAGAAGTCGCCGGACCGCTCGAACGTGCGGCGGAAGTCGGACTCGACGGCCGTTGGAGTACCTTTCGTCAGCACCGGCGTTCCGTCCAGATTTCCAGAGACGAAGACGGTCTGGTCCACGATTCGTGCTCCGTTCACATCGAAATCCGTTCCGACGTCCGCGACCAGCGCCCCGTCGGACGTGTCGACGGACACCACGCGCCGATCACCCCAGCACGCGAGCAACTCCGATTCCAGTTCCGGCGCACACTGATTCACCCGCCCGATGGGCGTCTGCCACAGTGGCGCTCCGTCATCGGGATCGACACCGACGAGCGTGACCGCACCGACCTCGGCACCGCTCGACGAATCTACAGCCGGAAGCGGATAGCCGGTGGCAGCGATGAGCACAGTTCCGGCGTCGAGAAGTCCGCTGTACCCGTAGTACTGATCGAGCAGGCTTGGCATCGAGAGCAACACATAGCCTTCGTTGTCGCTCAAGGCCCGCACGTCGGCAGTCCACGCGAGCTCCGGAGGCGAATCCAGTGACGATTCGACAACCGATTCCGACTGTCGGGCGTCCACGGTCTCCCGCTCGTTTGTCGCGACCCGAACAACGACGAACACTGCGCCGACAACCATAGCCAGAACAAGAGCACTCAGCTTCCAGCGTTCGCTACGAGTGAGATTCACCGGGCGACGGTAACATTCCTCGGCATTCGAGCGGCCCTGCTCCAGCGACCCGACCGGAGGCCTTCAGGCAACTCCCACCGGATAGTGCAGCGGTAATCCCGTCTCTCCGACACCGAGTTCGAGGATCGCCCATTGACGCGGGTCGATGGCGAGTAGTCCGTGGTTCGACACGATCAGCGACGTCCCGCGGAATGCGACCGACGCGGGCGTCGAGTACGGGATGGACCGAGTGATGCTCTCGACGGGCGTGGGCAGCGACGCCACCACCGAACGTGTGTCGGGATCGACCACCTCGACGGCGTTGTACAGCGGATTCCCGATCGGCAGGTAGATGCGCCCGCTGGACCCGATGGCCACGCCGTCACCCTGACTCGCCACCGCCACTGTCTCGAGAGCACCTGGGCTACCGTCGGCCAGTACCGAAAGTCGATGGACCACACCACGACCGAACGATTCGACGCGCGGCACCAGGGACGCGGTCACGACGAAGTTCAGCCGTCCGGCAGCGTCGAACTGCATGCCGTTGACACCGTAGACAGAAGCGAATTCCGCATTCTGATACCAGATCTCGGCCGCCCCACCGCCGGCAGGCACCTTCCAGATGGTGGCCTGGTTCAGGTCGCTGACGTACATGGTTCCGTCGGGCGCGAACGTCGCCCAGTTCGGCCAGGCCGGTCGATCGACGGGCGACGGCTCGCAAGGGTTGCCTGCGGCCCCGGCACAGGTCGGGAGGTCGGCAAATGTCGCGTAGACCGTCTGCGTGCCGATCGCCGGATCGATGCGTACTGCCCGCGCCCCCGAGTAGTCGAGGGCGTAGACCCGACCGTCGCCGTCGAGTGCAATCCCGGTGACGCCGTGTTCGGCGGGTACGCGATCCGCCAAGGAATATGTCTCCAGCAGGCTACCGTCGGCGGCCCAATGCCAGACGTCCGCAGACGAATAGGGCCGGTTCGACCCCAACCAGATACTGCCGTCCTCGGGATCGACCGCAATTCCTTCGGGTTGCCCGGGCAGCGGCACCACAGCGATATCCCTCGTCTGCCCGTAGTCGGGGGAACCGTCCGGCGGTTCGGCCGCCGCCTCGGGCGCGGTCACGACCGCGCCCGACAGGCAGGCTGCCATCAACGAGAGAACGAGAACCCCGATCCGGCGTCCGTTCATCGAGGGGCGATGGAACCGAGGAAGGAGGTGGTCCAGATCGCCGAATTGGCAGATCCTGCAGCGTCGTTCGTCGGGACCAGACCGTTGAGCGTCACCTGACCACCGGTCAGCCCGAGAGCGGGCTGCGGCGGCAACGTGAAGCCGCAGGACTGCTGTACGGTGCCCGGTTCGATGGGCAGGTCGGTACGACGGCACTGCCCGGTGGACGTGGCCGTGAGCGCGGGCGTGACGCCGTAGCTCGTGATGCTCAACGATGCGCCGAAGTCCGGGGACGACGGGTTCTGATAGCAGACCGACGCGGTGGCTGCGACGTCTGCGGAGGGCTCCGTCGATGCCGCGCCGGTGGCGGCGTCCACGGACACGGCGTGGATCTCGGTGGTGCGTACGCCACCCGGGCATGCGGGAGTGCTTCCGGTCGAGACCGAGTTCACCTCGCGTCCGACGCTGTACTTCACCGAACCGGTCGGTTGCGGTGTTCCTGCAACGGGTTCCGGCACGGGAGCAGTACCTTCACCGAGTGTGTAGAGGGTCCACAGCGATCCGGTGCGTCCGTCCGGCAGACGAAGCGGGTTGGCGATGGAGTTACTGGTCGCGACACCGTCGACCACCCCGGAATCGTTGGGGTTCACTCGCAGAACACAATCGACGGCCGCCCGTCCTGGCAAGCCGATCATGAACTCGAGCCCGCACGGGCCGTACATCGAGAGCTCGCCCAGACCGGGAGCCGTCAGTGCGCCCCACTGGTCGAGGAAGGCCTGGCCGTCGATGATCGGTCCGTCGCACACGTAGATCGGTCCGACGTTCTGAGCCGTCGGGTTCTGCAGGAAGCCCGTCGACGGGTCGTTGGTGAAGGTGTACATCCGCGCGTCGAGACGCTCGACCACGGTCGACGAACGCGGGGAGCCGAAGTAGTCGTTGCACGCGGCGTTGTCCTCCGCGGTGGGACGCTGGCCGCTGTCGACGGTACGGAAGACGCTGAAGTTACCCGGCCCGTTGTCGATGGACCCCATGATGGTCGCTGGTGCCGGACTCGGCGCAGGATCCGCCGAGGCCGTAGCAATCGGACTCAACGCGACCGCCACTGCAGACACCACGACGCCGCGCAACCACTTCTTCGACACTTCGTATCCCCCGGAAAATATGGATCCGCAAATGGTGCAGATCGGACTCACCCCGCCGAGGAGACTAGCGCAACAGGCGTTGAGAAGCGAGAGTTGGGGAGATCGCATCGGACAGAAATTTCGGACCTGTCGGTACGACACGGCTATGGTTCGACCTGCACAGTCACCGACCTAGGAGAAACTCCATGAACAAGCGCCTGGCATCGTATTCGATTACAGCACTGGCTGTTTCCACATTCTTCGTGGCACAGCCCGCCGGTGTGGCGAACGCTGCCCCGTGCTCGGACGTCGATGTGTCGTTCGCTCGCGGCACCGGGGAATTCCCCGGTCTCGGCATCACCGGCACGCCGTTCGTCGATCGGCTGAAGTCGGAGTTGTCGGACCGCTCGGTCGGTACGTACGCGGTGAACTACGCGGCCGACTTCACCCAGGCCAGCGCAGGCCCGGGATCACGGGACCTCGTCGCACACCTCACATCCGTCGCAGCGGCATGCCCGTCGACGACGTTCGTGATCGCGGGCTACTCACAAGGGGCCACCGTGGTGACCAACGCTGTGGGTGTGCGGACCAGCAGCAGCCTCACCGGAGCCGTCATTCCGGCGGAGATCGCCGACCGCATCGACGCGATAGTGGTGTTCGGCAACCCGCTCGGGCTCCGCGGCAGCAGGATCGAGACCGCCAGCGTCACGTACGGCCCGCGCACACAGAGCTTCTGCGCCGTCGGCGACCCGGTGTGCCAGATCGGCGGCTTCGATGTTCTCGCGCACCTTCGGTACGGAACCAACGGGTCGACCACCGACGGTGCCCAGTTCGCTGCGGATCGAGTTCGTAGCTGACCGAATATCAGCGGCGCAGGTTCAATCCCGTCGTGGTCGAGAAGTAGTGGGCAGCCTCGGCGCGGGGGGCGATTCGGAGGACATCGCCCTGCGACGGGGTCGCGATGTCGGGGATTCGCGCGATGATCTGCGCGCCGACGGTTCCGAGGTTCGACGCGTCCTCGACGGTGCGGCCGTAGATGTAGGCGTCCGCACCGAGTTCCTCGACAACGTCGACGACGATGTCGGTACCGGAGTCGGAGAGCGTCCACGCTTCCGGTCGGACGCCCATCGTGACTCGGCTGCCGTCGATTCGGTCGGAGATCGCGCGCTCGATGGGCACCGACAGCGATCCGAGTTTCGCAGCACCGGCCACGACGTCCACCTCGAACAGGTTCATCGCGGGCGATCCGATGAATCCTGCGACGAATGCGTTGACCGGGCGCTCGTAGAGCTCCTTGGGGCTGGCGCACTGTTGCAGCACACCGGCTTTCATGACGGCGACGCGATCGCCCATGGTCATGGCCTCGACCTGATCGTGAGTGACGTACACGGTGGTGGTGCCGAGCCTGCGCTGGAGCAGCGAAATCTGGGTACGGGTCTGCACGCGCAGTTTGGCGTCGAGGTTGGAGAGCGGCTCGTCCATGAGGAACACCTGCGGGTTGCGCACGATCGCGCGGCCCATTGCGACGCGCTGACGCTGACCTCCGGAGAGCGCCTTGGGTTTACGACCCAGGTAGTCGGTGAGATCGAGGATCTTCGCAGCCTCCTCGACGCGTCGGCTCACCTCGGCCTTGTCCATTCCGGCGATCTGCAGTGCGAAGCCCATGTTCTTGGCAACGGTCATGTGCGGGTACAGCGCGTAGTTCTGGAACACCATCGCGATGTCGCGTTCCTTGGGTGCCAGCGAGGTGACGTCCCGGTCGCCGATCTTGATGGCACCGTAGTCGACGTCCTCCAGCCCGGCGAGCATCCGCAGCGAGGTGGACTTGCCGCAGCCGGAAGGCCCGACGAGGACGAGGAATTCGCCGTCCTCGATGGCGAGGTCCAGCGATTCGACTGCTGCGACGTCCGATCCCGGGTAGAGCTTGGTGGCTCCTTCGTACGTGACCTGTGCCATGGGAGTGCTCCTTTGTATGGGTTAGAAGAATCTGTGCGCAGAGCCGGCGGGCTCGGCGGTGAGGAAGGTGGGTTCCGGCAGTTCGTATCTTGCTGCGCTGGAGGTGATCTCGTCCGCCACGGCCACAACGAGATCCGAGGGCACCAGCGCAATGGCCGAGCCGCCGAATCCACCGCCGGTCATCCGCGCTCCGTGCGCACCTGCGCGCAGGGCCGCGTCGACAGCGCTGTCGAGTTCCGGTGAGCTGACCTCGTAGTCGTCTCGCAACGACGTGTGCGACGCGGTCATCAGCTCACCGAGTTCGGCACCTGCAACACCCTGGTCCAGCAGCTCGACGGCCTGCTCGACTCGACCGATCTCGCTGACGACGTGGCGAACTCGCGCGATCAAGGTCTCGTCGACGAGTCCCGAGACCGCCCGCTCGAGGTCGAGACCCCGTAGCGTCGTCACCCCCAGTTCGGCGTACGCCGTATCCAGGGCGGCGCGCCGGGCTCCGTACTGACCGTCCACCAGACGATGCGGGGCGTTGGTGTCGATCACCAACAGGCGAGTCCCCGACGTGGCCAGATCGAGGGGAATCTGACGCGTCGAACCGTCGAGGCAGTCGAGCAGCAGCGCGTGTCCTCGCTCGGCCGACATCGCGATGTTCTGATCCATGCCGCCCGTCGACGCGCCGGCGATCTCGTTCTCGGCGCGAATATTGGCTTCGATCA
This sequence comes from Rhodococcus sp. 06-462-5, assembly GCF_002258315.1. Lineage (GTDB taxonomy): Bacteria > Actinomycetota > Actinomycetes > Mycobacteriales > Mycobacteriaceae > Rhodococcoides. Next base: position 16,498 of record NZ_NOYD01000001.1, read on the forward strand.
ATACTTTTCGGTCGAGGCGAAGATCGAACAGGTCGTCGAGCGCGAGAGCGAACGAGCATTCCAGGGCCGCCGAGCTCGACAGCCCCGAACCCACCGGCACCGAGGAGTGCACGGCCACGTCGACTCCGCCGACTCCATGCTCCAGAAGTGCCCAGGACACCCCGGCCACATAGGCCGCCCAACCCGAAGGGTTGCCCGGACCGATCTCGCCGAGCTCACCGGTCCACGACCGGTCGGTGTGCGTCGACACGGCACGCATCGTGGTGTCCTCGCGGCGACGCACTGCCACCGCGGTGGCGTACGGCAGCGCGAACGGCAGCACGAGTCCGCCTGCGTAATCGATGTGCTCACCGATGAGGTTGACGCGACCCGGAGCGATCCAGACGCCGTCGGGATCACCGCCGAATGTACTGCGGAACAACGCTGCTGCACCGTCGGCGAGATCCTCGTCGGCCATCACGTCGAGCCAGTTCACGCCAGTACCTCGCGCATCCGGTCCGCGATCCGCTCGGGAGTGGTGTCGTTGATCCAGGCCCCCATCGCAGATTCCGAACCGGCGAGGAACTTCATCCGACCGGGTGAGCGCATCATCGAAAACAGTTGCAGATGCAGGCGTCCCAGTTCGCGATCTGCTCCAACGGGTGCCTGGTGCCACGCCGCGATGTACGGCACCTCGTCGACGCCCTCGAAGAATGCGTCGACTCCGCGCAACAGACCCCGATAGACCACGGCCAGCTCGTCGCGCTCGGCACCGGTCAACTCGGCGAGATCTGCGACGTCGCGACGCGGAGCGAGATGTACCTCGACCGGCCACCGCGATGCTGCAGGCACGTACGCAACCCAGTGCTCGGCGTCGACGACGATGCGTCGACCCGAACGGAGCTCGGCGGCAAGCACGTCGGCCAGCAGAACTCGGCCGGTTCGCTCGAAGTGTTTGCGAGACTGACGGATCAGCGCATCGGTGCGCGGCGGGAGGTAGGGGTAGGCGTAGATCTGACCGTGCGGGTGGGTCAGAGTGACGCCGATCTCCTTACCGCGGTTCTCGAAGCAGAAGACCTGCGCAACGCCGGGGATGGCGGACAGCGCGGTGGTGCGATCGGCCCAGACGTCGATGATGGTGCGGACGCGAGAGAGCTCCAGCGCCACGAAGGACGTATCGGGGTCACTGGCGAAGCAGATCACCTCGCACCGACCGGTGCCGGGTGCCAACGACCACAGCGCTTCGCCGTCCACCTCGGTCGGAAGCGACTGCTGCGCTGCAGTTTCGGACAGAGACGGAAAGCGGTTCTCGAACACCACCACGTCGTAGTCGGCCGCCGGGATCTCGGTGGCCGGACGGTCCGGTCGGCTCGGTGCCAACGGCGACGCGTCGGCCGGCGGCAGGAACGTGCGGTCCATCCGCTGCGCGGCGATGACGATCCATTCACCGGTGAGTATGTCGAATCGCATCTGCGATTGCGACATCGACGGCGAGAGGGCTCGCGTATCGACCAGATCGCGGGTGGCTCCACCGGAGAGGTAGGGCTCGGTGTCGTCGTAGTAGATCAGTTCACGGCCGTCGGCCAGAGTGGTCGACGTCTTGCGCATCGAGTGCGTCGTGGCGTCATGCGCGGTCATCGAGTGCTCGTTCCTCGTTCGTGTCGGGGGATTGCTCTCCGGCGATCACCACGTCGTCGACCGTCTCGGACAACGCCTCGTGGACGCCGGGGTCGAGTCCGGCATCGGTGACGAATACGTCGACGCGCGAAAGCGGAATGGTGTTGGCCAGCGCGCGAACACCCCACTTGGTGTGGTCGGCAAGGACGATGACGCGTCGAGACGACGCGACGAGTGCCTGATTGGTCTGTGCTTCCATGAGATTGGGGCAGGTGAGCCCGGATTCGATGTCCACACCGTGTGTGCCGAGGAACAGCATGTCCAGGTGGATACTCTGCAGGGCACTGACTGTGAGAGGTCCGACGAGCGCGTAGGACGGCGTGCGCTGTCCGCCGGTGAGCAGCACCGTCTGATCCGACCGGCCACCGGTGTGGAAGACCTCGGCGACGGGCAGGGAGTTGGTGACGACGGTGATGTCCGGAACGTCGAGCAGTTCCTGTGCGAGTGCGTGCGTCGTGGTGCCGCCGGAGATGCCGATGGAGGTCCCGGGCCGCACGAATCGTGCTGCGGCACGGGCGATGGCGGCCTTGGCATCTCGATCGAGTTCGGACTTGGCCGAAAACCCCGGCTCGAACACGCTGGCCGATCGCGGCAACGTCACGCCGCCGTGCACCCGCTCGACCAGACCGCGGGCGACGAGCTCGTTGACGTCGCGTCGAATGGTCATGTCCGACACCGACAGTGCAGCACCGAGATCTGCGACCTTGACCGCGCCCTCGGCCGTCACCTGGTCCAGGATCTTCTGCTGACGCTGATGGGCGAGCATCAGCGGTTCTCGGCGATCACGGCACTGCCGCCTGCGGCCAGGATGAGTTCGCCGTCGATCTGTGCGCCGCCCACCAGATCGGTACCCGAGGCAGGCACGCTGACCTTGTCGGTTCCGTGGTTGAGCACGAAGAGCCAGGACTGCTCCCCCGCCGACCGTCGGACGATCTCCACGTCCGATCCGAGGTCGCGTCGGGTGTCGATTTCGGCTGCAGCGCAGAGCTTGTCGGCCAGTGAGGCCCAGCCTGCCGCGTCGGGCACGGTGGCCGCGTACCAGGCCGCGCCGCTGCCGACGGTGCGCTTGGTCAACGCGGGGACGCCCCGCAGGTGGCCCCGGGTGTGCCGCGCCAGCACGTCGACATCCTCCGCCGCGGTGAGATATTCGCTCCAGATCTCGCCGACGGTCTCGTCGTCGAGCTTGAGCGTCTCGCCGTCGGCGAGCGGGAAGAACTCCTCGACTCGGACGCCGAGCAGCTCGCGGAATGCGCCCGGGTAGCCGCCGAGTCGCACGTGGTCGTCCTCGTCGGCGATTCCCGAGAATGCGGTGACCAGTACCTGCGCGCCGGCATCGGCCGCGTCGGCTATCCGCGCCGCGGTCTCGTCGCTGCACAGGTACAGAGCCGGCACGACGACGATGTCGTAGCCACTGAGGTCCGTGGACGACGGAACGACGTCTACGGTCACGCCGGCGGAGGTGAAGCCGCGGTGTGCGCGTCGGGCAATCTCCATGGGCTGCATCGCCATCGACGGATGGCCCTCCTGCTCGCACGCCCACTGCGAGGCCCAGTCGAAGAGCACGGCAACTCGGGCATCGACGGTGCTGCCTGCCACCGGGGCCATGCGACGCAGCGCCGCGCCGAGTTCGACGACCTCGCGCCAGCGGGCGGAGTCCTCACCCGCGTGCGGAACCAGAGCCGAATGGAACTTCTCAGCGCCCGCCTTGGAGGCACGGAACTGGAAGTAGGCGATACCGTCTGCTCCACGTGCCATGTGCGCCAGGGAATTGCGCATCATCTCACCGGGGACCTTGGCGCGGTTGATGTGCTGCCAGTTGACGGCGCTGGTGGAATGCTCCATCAACAACCAGGGTCGACGGCCGGCAACGCCACGGGTGAGGTCGGCCGAGAACGAGAGCTTGTGATGCGCTGCGGCGTCGCCGGTCTCGGGTCCGACGAGGTAGTGGTCGGTGGAGACGATGTCCTGCTCGGGGGCCCAGGACGCGTAGTCCATGTTGCCCGCGAGCGCGGGGCCCTGGCCCATACCCACCATGAAGTTCGTGGTGACCGGCACGTCCGGGGTGATCCGGTTCAGCACGGCCTTCTCGGCGCGGTACTGCTCGAGGAGGGCATCGGAGCAGAAGCGGCGCCAGTCGAGCTGGTGCGTCGGGTTTCCGAACGTGGTGCTCACCGAGGGCGGAACGATCTCGTCCCAGTCGCTGTAGCGCTGGCTCCAGAAGTCGGTTCCCCAGGCGGTATTGAGGGTCTCGAGGTCGATGTACCTGGCGCTGAGCCACTCTCGGAATGCATGCGCGCTGTCGTCGGAGTAGCACAGTGCGTTGTGGCAGCCGAGTTCGTTGGAGACGTGCCACATCGCCAGGGCGGGGTGCTCGCCGTAGCGATGCGCCATCTTCTCGACAAGCACGAGCGAATGTTCGCGATACACAGCGGAACTGGGGCTCCACGTCTGACGGCTGCCGATGGCGTAGCGGTAGCCGCGCTCGTCGACCGGACGCATCTGCGGGTGAGCGGTGGCCAACCATGGCGGGGGTGAGGCCGTCGCCGTTGCGAGGTCGACGCGGATGTCGCCCTCGTGCATCAGATCCATGACGCGGTCGAGCCACTCGAAGTTCCACGTCGACGCGGTCGGCTGCAGGCGAGCCCAGGAGAAGACACCGACGGTCACGAAGTCGACGCCGGCCTCGTGCATCAGCTCGACGTCGCGTCGCCAGACGTCCTCGGGCCACTGCTCGGGGTTGTAGTCGCCGCCGAAAGAGATTCCCTGGGTCGGCCAGGTGCTGCGTCGCGCTGTGTCCATGCTCACAATATGAACGAGCGGTTCTCAGATGTCAACATGAATGAACATTTTCTTACTGATGCAGGTGAGCGGCCCTCCAGGGGCTTGACAGACGCCGTTGCGTCGTGTTTCTGTAACCTGCATCACCCCGAATGGTCAGAGAAGCGACGCGGGGCCTACCGCGTAGATGTTCATTTCTGATCGTTATCGATACTTCTCGTCGAAGGACTTCCATGAACCCACACGAGTGGCCGCGCACGTGGCAGCCGTCCCGACGCGACTTCCTGCGGTCAGCGCTCGTCGCAGCGGGTGCGATCACCGCCGGTGGCGCGCTGTCGGCATGCTCGAACAGCGTCGACCCGAACGTCACCACGCTCGGGTCACGCTTGTCCGACCCCAACTCCAAACTGGGTGTCGAGGACTTCGTCGCGATGTACCGACAGCAAACCGGGCGACAGCTCGCCGTCAACACCGTCGACTCGACGTCGTTCCAGGAGAACGTCAACAACTACCTCCAGGGCACGCCCGACGACGTCATCACCTGGATGGGTGGGTATCGGGTGAAGTACTTCGCCGAGAAGGGGCTGGTGGAGGACCTGTCGCCGATCTGGGCGAACCACGGCGGTGGCTTCAACGAGAGCTTCCGCGAGAACTCGACCGGCATGGACGGCAAGCAGTACCTGATCCCGTTCTTCTACTATCCGTGGGCGGTGTTCTACCGGCCGAGCCTGTGGGCCGAGCGCGGGTACGAGCCCCCGGCGACGTACGACCAGTGGGTGGCACTGAGCAAGCAGATGCAGGCCGACGGCCTCACCCCGATCGGCTTCGGTGCCCGCGACGGATGGCCGCCCTTCGGAACGTTCGACTATCTGAATCTTCGACTCAACGGCGTCGAGTTCCACCGAACCCTGCTCGCCGGCGACGTGAGCTGGACCGACAATCGCGTGCGCTCGGTGTTCGACACCTGGCGTGAACTGCTGCCGTTCCACCAGCCACAACCACTGGGCCGCAAGATCGCCGATGCGCAGATGGCACTGCTGAACAAGAGCGTCGGCTCGCTCGTCGCCGGAATGTTCGTCGCCCAGAGCTTCCCCGCCGGTGCCGAGCGCGACGATCTGGACTTCTTCACCTTCCCCGAACTCGACTCCGCCGTCGGAACGTCCACGGTCGAGGCACCGATGGACGGGTTCATGATGCGCACCGACCCGCGTAACCGGCCCGGAGCCGAGGACTTCCTCACCTACATGACCGGACCCGACCCTGCCGTCGCATACGCGAAGCAGGATCCGCAGGCCATTCCCGCTCACCGTGACGCCGACCTGTCGAGTTTCCCTGCGCTGGTGCGCAAATCGGCTGATCTGGTGCAGAACGCCGAGGAGATCACGCAGTTCTTCGACCGCGATACCCGTCCCGATTTCGCGTCGATCGTCATGATCCCGGCCCTACAACAGTTCATCGGCAACCCCAACGATGTCGACGGCCTGGTACGCAGTATCGAACGCCAGAAGTCGGCGGTGTTCGGAACATGATCGTGCGCAGTGCGATTCGGCCCCCATCATCCACTCGACATCGAGATCAGGTAATGCCATGACCGCACCCGAACGGGTCAAGTCGCCGAAGATTCGGCGCAGTGTTCGCGAGAAGTGGACCATCGCGCTCATGCTCGGAGTCCCCGCGCTGATCGTCATCGGTCTCGTCTGGATTCCGACGATCTTCACGGTGATCCTGTCGTTCGCCCGCTGGGACGGCATCGGCGGCACGTCGAGCATCGAGTGGATCGGCACTCGGAACTACGTCGATGCCGTCGAGGCGTACCCACCGTTCCAACAGGCTCTGCACAACAACGTGCTGTGGCTGGTGTTCCTGTTCCTCGTCCCTACCGTCATCGGCATCCTGCTGGCGATCCTTCTGGACAAGAACCTCAAAGGATCTCGGCTCTACCAGAGCATCTTCTACATTCCCGTGGTGCTGTCCATGGCCCTCATCGGCTTCATCTGGCAACTCATCTACTCCACCGAGGGCGGTGTCCTCAACAGCCTGCTGGGCACCGACGTCGACTGGCTCGGCGACCCGGACATCAACATCTGGGCCGTGATGGTCGCGGCAGGGTGGCGTCACACCGGCTACATCATGCTGTTGTACTTGGCCGGCCTCAAGGCCATCGATCCGTCCGTCCGCGAAGCCGCGGTGATGGACGGTGCCGGGCCGATCCGCACGTTCTTCAGCGTCATCTTCCCGCTGATGAAGAACACCAATCTGCTCATCGTCGTCATCACCGTCATCGAGGCACTGCGCGCCTTCGACCTGGTCTGGGTGATCAACAGGGGCAGAAACGGATTGGAACTGATATCGGCGTTGGTCACGGCCAACGTCGTAGGTGAAGCAGGCCGCATCGGCTTCGGCTCGGCCCTCGCGACCGTCATGCTTCTCATCTCTCTCGTCTTCATCGCCCTGTACCTCGCCATCGTTCTTCGGAGCAAAGACTGATGACCACTTCACTCACCCGCACAGCACCTCCCGAGCGCGATCCGTTGACCCGCAACCGCGCCGCCGTCGCCAACCGTCGGCGCGCCGGCACCGCCCAGATCGCGATCTACGTGCTGCTGACCGTCATGGCGCTCGTCTGGATGTTCCCGCTCGTGTGGGCGGTGTACAACTCGTTCCGCGACTACGACTACGTCTTGCTCAACGGATACCTGTCCGTCGGCGGCTATACGTTCAGTAACTACATCGACTCGTGGCAGATCGGCGGGATCCCGCACTACTTCTTCAACTCGCTGATCATCACCGTGCCGTCGGTACTGCTCATCCTGTTCTTCGGCTCGATGGCGGCGTTCATCCTGGCCCGCTTCAGCTGGAAGTTCAACATCTTCATGCTCGCGGTGTTCATCGCAGGCAACCTGCTGCCCCAGCAGACACTGCTCACGCCACTCTTTCGTCTGTACAACGCAATTCCCGTTCCGTACTGGATGAGTTCCTCCGGTTCGCTGTACGACAGCTACTGGGGTCTGATCATCGTGCACGTCGCGTTCCAAACCGGATTCTGTGTGTTCGTGCTGAGCAACTACATGAAAACCGTGCCGCACGAACTGCTCGAGGCCGCCACCGTCGACGGAGCGAGCCTGTTCCGCCAGTACTGGCAGGTGGTGATGCCACTGTGCCGTCCGGCATTGGCCGCTCTCGCCACGCTGATGGTGACGTGGATCTACAACGACTTCTTCTGGGCTCTGGCCCTGATGGTCAGCGGCGACAAGCTCCCGGTGACGACGGCGCTGCAGAATCTGCAGGGTAGCTTCTTCACCGATACCAACCTGCTGGCCGCGGGCTCGGTGCTGGTGGCTCTACCGACGGTGCTCGTATTCGTTGCGCTGCAACGCCATTTCGTGTCCGGTCTGACGATGGGTGCCAACAAGTGAGTTTTTCCGTCCTTCGCCGTGACGGTGTCATGGTGATCCTCGGCCGGTCGTCCACCGCCGTTCCGGCTGTGCTGCACTGGGGTACCGATCTGGGCGAGCTGTCCGAGCACGACCTCACCGAGCTGCGGAAGGCCGCGATCCCCGCTGTTCCGCATTCGAGCGTGGATGTGCCCCGGTGGCTCACCCTTGCACCCGGTGGCGACGACGCCTGGCAGGGAACACCGGCTCTGGCATTGCACCGCAATGGGTCGGTGCAGTACCCACGGTGGGGCGACGTCGCTGTTCGTGCCGACGACTTCCGTTGTGAGGTCGAGGCGTCCGACTCCGAGTTGGGAATTGCGTGGTCGATCGAGTTGTCGCTCGAGGTCGGCGGATCGTTGCGGGTGCGTCAGAGTGTCCGGAACGTCTCCGGTGGACCCTTGACCGTCGACGGCGTGGTGACACTGATGCCGTTGCCGGACAATGCAACCGAACTACTCGACCTGACGGGGCGGCATTGCCGCGAACGTACCCCACAGCGGCGACGGTTCGACCACGGCTCGACCGTGCGTGCCTCACGACGCGGTAGAACCGGGCACGACGCCACCCTGGTTCTCACCGCCGGTAGTGAAGGCTTCGGCTTTCGCACTGGCGAGGTATGGGGCGCACATGTCGCCTGGAGCGGCGATCACCTGCATCTGGCCGAGCGTCTACCCGAGCGGGCCGGCCAGGCCTCGGGAGTGCTGGGCGGCGGAGAGCTGCTCGCGCCAGGCGAGGTAGTACTGGAAGACGGCGATACTTACACGACTCCGTGGGTGCACTTCGTGTATTCCGCTGCAGGACTTGATGGTTCTGCGCAATCGTTGCACCGATGGATGCGATCGCGACCCGCGCATCCCACGTCGCCGCGGCCCGTGGTGTTGAACGTGTGGGAAGGCGTCTACTTCGATCACGATCTCACCCGGCTCCGCGGGATCGCCGACGTCGCCGCGCACGTGGGCGTCGAACGATTCGTGCTCGACGACGGCTGGTTCCGGCATCGACGCGACGATCGAGCCGGCCTCGGCGACTGGCAGGTGGACGAGGGAGTCTGGCCCGATGGGCTGGCCCCGCTGTTCGATCACGTTCGCGGACTCGGTATGAGTCCAGGCCTGTGGTTCGAGCCCGAGATGGTCAACCTGGATTCCGATATTGCTCGCGCGCATCCGGATTGGCTGCTCACGGCTCCCGGACGAATACCCCTGGAATGGCGTCACCAGCACGTGCTGGATCTGACCCGTCCGGACGTGTTCGAGTATCTCCTCTCTGCCATCGATACGGTGTTGGCGAACGAGCGACCGGACTACGTGAAGTGGGACCACAACCGAGACCTGATGTTGGCGGTCGATTCCGACGGACGGGCAGCGGTGCATGCTCAGACTTCGGCGTTCTGTCGGTTGCTCGACGCCTTGCGTTCGCGGCATCCGAACATCGAGTTCGAGTCCTGTGCTTCCGGCGGCGCCCGCATCGATCTGGAGGTCCTCGAACACACCGACCGGGTGTGGGCGTCGGACACCAACGATCCGCTGGAACGTCAACGCCTGCAACGGTGGACGACGCAGTTGCTGCCGCCGGAGCTGATCGGATCGCACGTCGGTCCGCAGATCGCGCACACGTCCGGTCGGTGGTCCACTCTTCAGTTCCGTTGCTTGACATCATTGTTCGGCCATGCCGGGCTGGAGATGGACGTCACCGAGCTGGCGGCGGAAGATCACGAATACCTGCGGTCGTGGACTTCGCTGTACAAGGAATTGCGCGGGCTGCTCCACACCGGCAACGTGGTACGCGCCGACCATCCGGACCCGAGTGTCTGGGTGCACGGCGTCGTGGCTGCGGACCGCTCGGAGGCCGTGTATGCGGTAGTACGGATGGACACCTCGCCCGAGGACCGCACCGATCGGGTTCGGCTTCCCGGCCTCGATTCGGCCGTCAGGTACCGGGTCGAATTCGTTCGGGAACTCAGCGATCTGGGCAACGGAATCGCAATGCCGCCGTGGATCGCCGACGGCGGAGTGGTCGAACTGTCGGGTTCGATGTTGGCGCACGCGGGCGTGGCGCTACCGGTGTTGTTCCCGCAGACCGGGGTGTTGCTCAGGGTGCAAGCCGTCTGAACTGTGAATCGGCTCCTCAGTTCTGGATTTCCGACTGCGATCAGAGGATGGAATCCGAATCCGAGGAGCCGATTCGCCGCTTCAGTCCCAATTCACCCGGGACGCCATGCTCAGCAGCTTTGCTCGACGCGTTTCGTTCGTTTCGCCGATCCGGGCGATGCGTCCGTATACGTGAGCTCGGAAGTCGTTGTGGTCATGCAGGTTCTGCTCGGCTGGTCCGGTGCTGATGCAGTTGTGCAGCAGTGCCCTGAGATTGTCGTACTCCTCTCGGGGCACTGCCGGCCACGCGTTGACGACGAGTCCGGTCAGCTGTTGTCGCTGATGCGCACGCCTGATCCGGGTCTTGTCGGGATGAATCGTGAAGCCTTCGTCGTGGGCGATCTGAGAAATCAGCCACAGCAGTCTGTCCACGTCGATGTCTGCACCACCGGAGAACGCCAGATCGTCGGCGTAGCGGCTGTAGCGGGCACCGACGGACCGCGCCAGGCCTGCGGCCCGGATATCGAGCTGTCGCGCAGCCAGATTCGCCAACGCGGGTGACGTGGGCGCGCCCTGCGGCAAGTGGGTGGCTCGCAGCCGCGCCGCAGTGGGGCGGTCCACGCCGACCAATTCAGCTGCCGGGGTGACCGTCGTGCAGAGCGCGGCGAGATTCGCCGCGACCTTCCTGGGATAGCCGACCGCCTCGAAGATCGCGACCACGCGATCGAAGCCGATGGACGGAAAGAAGCGCCGAAGATCCACCGAGATCACGACGTCACGTTCGGAATGCGGCATTGCGAACGTCCTGGGGCTGCGTGCCGTGCGAAAGCCGTGCGCGGCCGGATGAGCAGGGATGCGATCGAGGATGCGCCGCAGTATCTTTCGTTGAATCTCACGGAGGCGTGGTTTCGGGACCTCCAGAAGTCGAATCCCCTGACGTTTGTCGAGTCGCGCAGATCGATAGTGCTGCAGCGGGAACGGCGCGGTGCGGAGCCTGCCCTGCAGATCGGCGAACCATTCGATCTCCGAGATCGTCAGGTCCAGCGACCGCGCGAGCTGGCCGGTGGTCTCGTATCGCGGTACCTCGAATCGCCAGGGCTTTTCACTGTTACGCGTCGGTCTCTGTGACGACACGGACGGCTCCGGAATGAACGGAAGGTCGCGCAGCAGAACGAAGATCGACGCCTCGTCGAACGGCGGGCTGGGATACAGATTGATGACCCGATCCGCCAACCACGATGCCTTGACTGGCACAAAACGTGCGAACGCAACCTCGAGCCCCGACCGCGTCCACTCGGCATCGGCGGCCAGGCGCGCCAGAGTCGCGGCGGCCGGTGGGGTCAATTCGCGTTCGGTCACAGGCGGCTACCGATCGGGTGCAGCGCTGTGAAATGCAAGGCTGTGACATGCAACGGCGCGGGGCGACCGAAATCTTTCGTCCTCGGAGCAGGCGGGCACGCGTAGCGTGCTGAGCTGCTTCGGACGCAGTGCTCGATTCTCGTGATGTACCCAGGGGTTACCCCTGAGACCGGTCCCGCGGACCAACTCTCGCCCACGCGCCGCTGCATCTCTCCACCATGCCAAAGGGAGGCAGATCTGTCAGCGCGTTGCCCGCAGGACCGTCACGGAAGAATCGATTCGACCGCGCCCATGACGTCGGAGATCTACGGCCGCACCTCATGGTTCACTATCGTCCACGGCGCGCAACTACCCGCCGATCGACTGCGATTCTGAACGCCCAGGTTCGATCCGAAGGTCGTGGAACCATCACGAGCTCGGCTGCGTCCAAGGACGTAGACATTCGCGAGAAATGGGTGAGGCAATGCGTAGGGCACGACGATGGATGCCAGCGATGGCGGTGCTGCTGATCGCCGCGGGCTGCTCGAGCACCACCGATGGTGACGCCGTCGCCGACGCGACATCGAGTGGGGCGGCCACCACGACGACCTCCGCGCCGACGCCATGGGACCCATGCACCATCCCCGACGAGGCCATCGAGCGAGCGGGATTGAACGTTGACACCAAGGAGTCCGGGGTGTTCGGGCGGGATCAATTCGGATTCAAGATCTGTGGGTGGGAAAACCAGGCGACGCCGGAGAGCAAGTACTACGTGCGAATTTTCGTGGGGTTCCAAACCATCGACTGGATCAGCGACACGAGTCGTTTCGATCGGCTCGAACCCGTGCAGATAGGCGCACGTGCGGCTACCCAATTTCAGCAGGTCGCGTCCGATTCGTCCCTCGACTGCGGGGTCGCCTTCACTGCTGGGACCGAACTGGTGATGGCGACACTGAATACGAGCGCACTGGTCGATCGCACCATTTACGACCCTTGCACGGAAGTCAACGAAATTGTCGCTCGGCTCGATTCCGAGCTACCCACCTAAACTGTCGAAAAGAAGGATGTCGAAACCGTGGCCGATTCCCAACCAGATCTCATCGCTCACTGGCAGAATCTCAACGCCCAAGCCGACGCTGGCACAATCACAATTCCCTCCGACGTCGCCGCCGAATGCGACGCCGCTTGCGTCACCTACCTCGCGCACCTCGACAAAATGAAGGTTGACGCTCGAGCGATGGATGTCGCTACTCCATGGGGCGCCCTGAAGTCCGCGCAGGATCTTCAAGCCCGGTTCGGACGCCTCGCCACCGGCACCGATCGCTCTCTCGACATCATTCTTCAGCAGCACATAGACGTTATCGAATCTATGCGGATGCTCTTTCGTCGCTACTTCGACGAGACCGAGGCAACCGACACCCAGACAGCTGCGAACGTCACCGCTCTGACTCCGCCGAACTGAGGGCGCACAACACCTTTCGTCGGCACCCCTATCCCGCCTGCACCCGAAGCACCCGTCGGGTCACTGTCACGGTGGCCACCAGCGCAAGGGCCGAACATCCCGCGACCACCCACACCACGGACGGCCAATCGACGTGCAGACCGACCTCGGTTCCCGTCACCTGCGACAGGCCTGCCGCCATGCCGTACAGCGGCGGCACAGTGACCAGTACGCCCAACAGGGAACCGATCGCCACGACGATCACGGTCTCCCCGACGGCCATCGACAGCAGCTGGCGGGCAGTGCCTCCGGAGGCTTTCAGAACAGCAGTGTCGGGCCCGCGACGATATGCCGACATTGCCAGGCTGTTCGCAATCGCAAGCCCGCTGTATCCCACCGTCATTGCCATCAACACCGTCGCAAGCCAAATGGTGAGACGTGCGTCGACCATGTAGTCCTGCAGCGCAAAACTGTAGGCGTCCTCGACCTTTGCACCGGAGGTCACGTGTGTCGGTGCCTGATCTTCCGGCAGGAACACGATATCGGTCAACGCTGACGGATCGTGACTGCGCACCGCGTCACGAGGTAGCACGAACGACCCGCGGGCGGGATCGAGTGGAAGCACCTGCGACACCACAACGTTCTCGTAATTCCCGTCCACGAACTGCACCGACATCGACTCACCGGCTTCGACACCGAGCAACGTCGCAGTCGGCTCGTCGAGCACCGCCTGTCCCGGGGCGGCATACCGGTCGTCGAGGCTGCCCACTGCGTCGATGACCACAACGTCGTTCGCGGCTCTCGAAACGAACACCCGAGTCGGTAGACCGGCTCGCGTTCCGACCGGGCCGGCACCTGTTTCGGCCACGACCTCATCGCTCAGCCCTGCTGTTCCATCGGATGTCACGAGCGCCAGACCACGCAGTTGCTCGGCCTGTTCCGCCGGATATGCCTCTCCCATCGTCTGCACCATTCCGCTCAGGAGCACCGCAAAGCCGACTGCAGCAATGACAGGGGCAGCGGTAGCAGCTGCCCGTCGGGTACTCGTGGTCAGTTCCGTTCTGACGAGCATCATTGCTGCGGAACGAGATCCGCGTTCGAGCGGCCACGTCACGATGCGCGCGATCGGTCCGATCACGACCGGTGCAAGCAGCGATGCAGCAACGATCAACAGCATGGCGGCACCGATGGAGGTGTTGATTCTGCTGTCGGATCCGGTTGTCGCTGTCAGCACTGTCGCACCCACACCGCCGATGAGCGCGACAAGTCCGGCGACCCACCGCGGCCTCGTCATCGGACGTCGTTCCACTGCGGCGGCGAGCAGCGCCTCGATCGGAGCAACCCTGGTAGCGGACCGAGCGACTGTCCAGGCACCGACCATCGCAACCGAGACCCCGATCCCGACGGTGATGAGCAAGGGCCACAACGAGATACGAAGCTCGAAATCCGGTGGTTGGACGTCGAGGTTCAACAGCAGGATCCGAAGCGCCGGAGCTGCAGCAACGCCGAACGCAGCACCGACGAGACCGCCGACGAGGCCGATTGCCGCAGCCTCACCGAGCACCATGCGCCGAACTTGTCTCGGCGACGCACCGACAGCCCTGAGCAAGCCGATCTCCCGCCGACGTTCGGACATGGCGAGGGCGAGTGTCGATCCGACAACGAAGACGGTCGTGAACAGGCCCAATGCGGACATCGCGGCCACCAGCTGAGTGCCGAGGTTTCTTCGGTGTGAAACGAACTCCGGTTCGAAGGCAGCGCGATCGGAGCCGGTAGCAATCCGACCTCGCTCGCCCAGTCGCTGCTCGGCCTTCATCACGATGTCGTCGATGCTCGAATCGGGTGACGCTACGATCCCGATCGCGCGCACTCCGGGATCGAGTTGCGCTGCAACGTTGTCTGCAAAGTAGATCCCCTCACCGTCCAGTGTTCCCGACACCGTGAAACTCTCGATCCCCGACGCGAGATTGACCGATACCGGATCTCCAGGAGAAATCCCCACCGAACTCGGGACGACAATCTGGGTGGAATTCGACGGTGCAACACCGGATATCAACCGGTGCGGCTTCAATTGCGCACTGGACCAGCCGTGTCCGGCCTCTTTAGCTCCCTCGTCCTCGATCGGCGCACCGTCGACGAACGGCTGGGCATAGAACGATCGGTCGATGATCACAGCTTCCGCTCCTGGTACCGAGCTGAGATCGTCGGCGATCTGCCCAGCTTGTCCTGCGCTCCAAGGAATGAAGTCTGCTTTGTTACCGAACTCGTTCTGTGCCTGTGCAGGCAAGATCAGCGCGGCTGCGCCCTCCAGTCGCGGCGCAACCACCGGGCGTGAGGAGTCGTAGACGATGAGTGTGGCGCTGATCAGCGCTGCCCCGAACGTCGTGGCCAACAACGCGGCCAGAAAGCTTCGCCAGTGCTTGCGAACGTTGGCGCAGGCGAGCATCACTTCTCCAGCCCAGCCATCCGAGCCGTGATCACCGCAGCGTTGTCCGAGCGACTGCGGCCGATCTGTAGCGAGTCGACGATGCGACCGTCCTCGAGGAAGATCACCCTGTCCGCATACGAGGCGGCGAGCGGGTCGTGGGTGACCATCACCGTCGTCTGGTGTCGATCGTCGACGAGCTTTCGCATCAACGACAGAACCTCTTTCGAGGTACGAGTGTCCAATGCGCCGGTCGGTTCGTCCGCGAAGAGCACATCCGGACGGGTGATCAGAGCGCGCGCCAGGGCGACCCGTTGTTGCTGACCGCCCGACATCTCAGCGGGACGATGCGACGCGCGATCCTCGAGCCCCACTTCTGCCAGCGCTGCCGTCACCTCGTTCGTCGGAACGCGATCACCGGCGAATCGCACTGGCAGCTCGACGTTTTGCGCCGCTGTCAGTGAACCCACGAGATTGAACGCCTGGAAGACGAACCCCACGTGCCGTCGCCGCAGCTCGGTCCGCGCTTTCTCGTCCAACGCGGCGATATCGAAGCCTGCGATCGTGACGGTGCCCTCGGTTGGATGATCGAGGCCAGCTGCGCACTGTAGGAATGTCGACTTGCCGGAACCCGACGGCCCCATGATCGCAGTGAAGCTCCCCCGCTCGAAGTCCATCGACACGCCGTCGAGAGCCGAAACCGCACGATGCCCCTCGCCATGAATCTTCCGAACTCCGACGAGTCGAACCGCAACTTCATCCTGTCGAATCATCTACTCATCGAATCGGTTTCATCAACAAAGCACAGTGACGCACGCACTACGAAAAATCCGTGGGTCAGCCCTACCCCGGCCGTCGCACACTGCGGCTACTGTGCTGGCCGCGGAGATGAAGCTGATCGAGGTACGGGCGAGCAAAGCGGTAATCCCGGAACCGAAAGCGGTCGTGCTGCGTCCAAGGATGTAGACGTTCGCGAGAAATGGGTGAGGTAATGCGTAGGGCACGACAATGGATACCGGTGGTAGCGGTAGTTCTGGTGGTCGCTGGCTGCTCCGACACAACCGATGGCGACGCCCTCGCCGGCGCGACATCGAGTGGTGCGGCTGTTACGACCGCCTCCACCCCGACTCCCTGGGACCCATGCACCATCCCCGACGAGGCCATCGAGCGTGCGGGACTGAGCGTCGACACCAAGGAGTCGGGCATCTTCGGACGGGATCAATACGGATTCAAGATCTGTGGTTGGGAGAACCAGGCACCAACCGGTGTGTACTACTTCTCGATCTTCGTCGGGCTCGAAGGCATCGACTACATCGACGAACCGAGTACTTTCGATCGACTCCAGCCCGTTCGAGTGGGCACTCGCAACGCCATCCAGTATCAGCAGGTCAATGCCGATTCGACGCGCAACTGCGGTGTCGCGTTCACCGCCGGACCGGAATTGATAAGAGCAACTTGGATCACTGGCGCACTCGTCCGCACACCGGCGCACGACCCGTGCGTGGAGCTCAACTCCGTGGTCACAAAGCTCGATCCCGAATTTCCCAGCTAGATCTTCGATCAAAGGATGCCGAGACTGTGACCGACGCCCAGCCGAACCTCATCGCACATTGGCAAGACCTCAACGCCCAAGCCGACGCCGGCACGATCACCATTCCCTCCGATGTCGCCGCAAAATGCGACGCAGCCTGTGTCACCTACCTCGCTCACCTTCAAAAGATGCAAGCACAGGCGACCCAGCTGGGCGAATTCCAAGATTGGGGCGACTTAAAGTCCGCCCAGGACCTGCGCGACAGATTCCTCAGGAAGGCCACCGGCACCGATCGCTCTCTCGATGTCATTCTTCAGCAGCACATCGATGTCATCGAGTCGATGCGGATGCTCTTTCGTCGCTACTTCGACGAGACCGAGGCCACCGACACCCAGACAGCTGCGAACGTCACCGCTCTGACCCCGGGAGGTTAGCACCGCAACACTTTTCGATGGACCTCGACTTCGCGTTTGTCGTTGTCCAGTCGCCGTTCGACCGGCAGATAGCCGAGTGAACGCCACCATCCGATGCTCTCGACCATGCTGACCATCGGACCCACGAACACACGGGTCCACCCCTGTGCCGCAAGAATGCGCTCGAGCTCCGCCAACACCGGATTCGCCACACGATCGTGGCCCACGTCCCCGTCGACGATCAGACTCCCCACCCACGGTTGACCTTCGCGGGGATGCGGAACCAGCAACGTCACCACTCCCACGATTCGTTCTGCGACACGAATCGCCAAACAATGCGAATTCTCCATGACCGTGTTGTGCCACAAGAACTTCTCGACATCCTCCGTGGAGAATGCGGTGATACCGGTGTGCAACGTACTCGCGTCGAGGAACTCGGGGTTGCTGTTGAACACCGCCAGGAAGTCCTCAGGACCATCGCTGCCCTCGACCTCCCGGACCGCATACGAACCCACGTCGAATCCGAATTCCATTCCGCCACGATAGGTCCACCGCCTGATCTGCATCGGGGCACTTACGTGACACCTGGTCCGTAGTTGCACGTGACAGTTGTCAACAGTTCGCCATGACGGCCGAAACGACCTGGCAATTGGCGTTGACCTGCGCTTTCTTCGAGGTGGAGAGTCTGATGTGTCGCCGAGGAACACGGCTGAAGATCCACAGACGAAAGAGCGAAGGGAATTGCAGATGATCACGCAGAATTCGACTCGCACCGAGGCGGTGGCTACCGAGACAGCACTCGCGGTACACGCCACCGGTGTCCACAAGTCGTTCAGCGACTCCACGGGCTCGAAGTTCCGCGCCGTTCGCGAGTTGAACCTCTCGATTCCCCGCGGGCAGGTTGTGGCGTTTCTCGGGCCGAACGGCGCAGGCAAGAGCACGACAATCGACATGATCCTCGGACTCACCGAACCGGACGGTGGCACCATCGAGGTGCTCGGCACCGATCCGCTGACCGCCGCGTCGACAGGACGCAGCGCCGCGGTACTGCAGTCCGGTGGACTGTTGCCGGACGTCACTGTCGGCGCCCTGGTCGCGATGATGGGCTCGCTGTACATCGGGGCCGATCCTGCCGCCGCGATCACCCGCGCCGGACTCGGTGAACTGGTGAATCGACGCGTATCGAAATGCTCTGGTGGCGAACAGCAAAAGGTGCGGTTCGCTCTCGCGCTCCTGTCCGACCCCGAACTGCTGCTGCTCGACGAGCCGACCGCCGGTATGGATGTCACTGCGCGCAAGCACTTCTGGCAGGCGATGCACGCACAGGCAGCCAACGGCACCACCGTCATGTTCGCAACCCACTACCTCGAAGAGGCACAGGACTTCGCCGATCGAATCGTCGTCATCGTCGACGGTGCCCTCGTCGCCGACGGCACGGTGGCCCAGATCAAGGCCACCGTCTCCAATCGGACCGTCGACGCCAACCTGCCACGCTCCGAGGCCGAATTCGTTGCAGCGCAGACCGGCTCGCGGCTACAGGAACCCGCCAACGGCCGGTTCCGCTTCGTGTGCACCGATACCGACCCCGTGGTGCGCGCACTGAGCACGTCGACCTCCGCGACAGATATCGCGATCGTGTCGGCCTCACTCGACGAAGCATTCTCCGCGCTGACCGACCGCACTCACCAGAACTGAGGACATCCGATGACCACTACGACCTCACTACGCCCCCGCCGCGGACTACACCCCACGTTCGTACTACACGACATCCGTAGGCAGATCACCCCGCAGAATCTGATCTTCACCGTCGCGCTGCCCGCCGTGCTCTACCTCGCCCTGTTCCGCGTCGTGGAACCCAGCGCCGGAGTCGACCTGCCGCACGGCAACTTTCAGGCCTGGATGATGATCGGAATCGCCGTCTACGGTGCGTCGATCGGCACCATCTCGCGGGCCGCGGGCATCTCGAACGAGAAGGCCAACGGCTGGCTGCGCACAATTCGCCTGTCTCCCTTGGGTGCCGGCGGCTACGTCGCATCGCGCATCATCGCCTGCCAGGTGTACGCGGCCATCCCGGTCATCGTGGTCGGCGTCCTCGGAGCACTCACCGGAGCCCGCGCCGAAGCGATCGTCTGGATCACCGGCCTCGTCGTGGCCTGGATCGGATCTGCCATCTTCTCCGCTCTCGGCCTGGTACTGGGGATGCTGCTGCCACCCGAGGTGGTCACCCACGTTCCAGGCGTCGTCATGACCGGCCTCGCCTTCCTGGGCAACATCTTCATCCCGCTCTCGGGCGGCATGCTCGCAATTGCACAGGTGACACCGCTCTACGGTGTGGCGACGTTGGCCCGCTACGCGCTGACCGACGGCTACAACCTCGACGGATCCCACGCCTCGCTCGCAGGTGCGCTCATCAACTTCGCGGCCTGGTTCTTCGGATTCTCCTTCGCCGCCGTCCGACGATTCGCTGGGGCGACCGGCCGCCAGTGACTCACGTGTACTTCCCATCCTCTCCCAGCAGCACCCGACGCATCGGCCACCTCGGCCGCCGCGCGAGAAAGCATGCCCCGAACCTACGAGCACGAGGACCACCATGATCACCCTTCTCGCCCCCGGACAGGGAGCACAGACGCCGCGGATGCTCGCACCGTGGCTCAAGGACCCCCATCGACATCGCCTGGTACAGAACTGGTCTCAGCGCGCCGGCATCGACTTGATCGCGCTCGGCACCACCGCGAGCAAAGACGAGATCGCCCGTACCGAGAACGCACAGCCCCTCCTCGTCACCGCTGCACTCCTTGCCGGGCTTCCGGCGATCGACGCCCTGGCAGACGCCGGCCAGGCCCACGCCGCGGTGTCAGGGCATTCGGTCGGAGAACTGGCCGCAGCAGCGCTGGCCGGAGCACTCGACCCGGCAGACGCGGTACATCTGGCCGCCGTGCGAGGCCGCGCGATGGCCGCCGCGTGTGCAGCTACCACCGGATCTATGGCGGCCGTCCTCGGCGGGGATCTGCAAACCGTCACCGAGGCAATCGAATCAGCCGGCCTCACCGTGGCCAACCACAACGGCCCGGGTCAGGTGGTGGCCGCAGGTCCGATCGACGCGATCGAGGCTTTCGTCGCTGCACCACCCGTCGGAACCGCCGCACGCCGTCTGCACGTGGCAGGTGCGTTTCACAGTGCCGCGATGCAGTCGGCCACCGAGGTCTTCGCCGAGGCGATTGCGTCGGTTCCTGTGCGCGATGCCGACGTCCCCATCGTGTCCAACGCCGACGGCGCGTCCGTCAGGAATGCAACGTCCCTGCGCGAGCGACTCGTGGAACAGATCACCGCACCTGTCCGCTGGGACCTCTGCCTCGAGACCTTCCGCGCAGCCGACATCACCAGCGCGATCTGCCTGCCACCGGCCGGCACTCTGGCCGGAATCGCCACGCGCACATTGCCATCGGCCACCGTCGTGCGCATCACCTCGCCGCGCGACATCGATCGCCTTTCGTCCACGACGAAGGGCCGATCCGATGCTGCTGCCTGAGCTCCTCGACAAGGGTCGGGAAACCGACATTGCCATCGTCGACGGCGATACCGAGCTCACCTACGGGTCGCTGCGGGAGCGCGTTCTGCGTGCGACGGCGTGGTTGATCGACAACGGCATCAGGCCCGGCGATCGCGTCGTACATCACGGCCGGTCCAGTGCAGCATTCGTCGAGCTGCTGTTCGGAACCGTCTGTGCAGGAGCGGTTTTCGTACCGATCAACAATGAACTCACCGCGAGCCAGGCAGCACACATAGTCCGCGACAGTGGCTGCCGACTCGTCGTCACCGATCACCCAGAGCGTCACGAGGACAGCCCGGTGCGGGTTCTCACCGTCGACAGCGTCACTGCCGCCCTTGGAAGCTCCCGATTCACAACTCCGATCACCAGTCCCGTTCGACCCGACGACATCGCACTGCTGATCTACACCTCCGGAACCACAGGTAGTCCCAAGGGCGTCGTGTGCCCACACGGAGCAGTCGCTGCCGCGGTCAGCGCCATCGGCACCGGCCTGGGCTACCGATCCGACGACGTTGTGCTGTGCCGTCTCCCTTTGTCGTTCGATTATGGCCTCTACCAGGTGTTTCTGTCCTTCGCAGTCGGAGCCTCGGTGGTGGTTGCCGAGGGGATCCAGGATCTGCGCATCCTCGACCTGGTGGTACGCCGCTCCGTGACCGTCATCCCACTGGTACCGGCGCTCGCCCAGATCCTGCGCATCGTGGCTCGCCGCACAGCCTCGATCACCACGGTTCGCCTCTTCACCAACACCGGTGCCCGGCTGGCACCCGAACTCGCTCGAACCCTGCTCCAGTCTTTCCCAGGATCCCGCTACGCCTCGATGTACGGCATGACCGAATGCAAGCGCATCTCCATTCTGCCGCCCGAGGAGTTCGATGAGTACCCGGACTCGGTCGGGTACCCCATCGCCGGCGACGACATTCGCATCGTCGCAGGTGACGGAACGCCCGTTTCGGCAGGAACTGCCGGTGAGATCGTCGTCTCCGGCGAGACGGTCATGGCCGGGTACTGGAACTTACCCATGAACGCACAGAACAGATTTCGTCCCGGTGCCGATGGTCTCGAGCTGCACACCGGCGACCGCGGCTACATGGACGACAGCGGGCGGCTCTACTTCTTGGGACGCGACGACGACGTCGTCAAACGCAACGGTGTTCGCATCTCACTCGTCGAAATCGAGTCGTGCGCAGAGTCCTTCGACTCCGTGGACGAGGCGGTTGCCGTTGTCACCGAGGACGGAGCCCTGCGTCTGATCGTCACCGGGTCAGCCGATCCGCGCTGGGTGCATCAGCAGCTGCGCGCCGCGCTCGATCCCGTCCGGCATCCCAACGCCGTGGTCCACCGCGCCCGCATCCCCCTCACCGCAAACGGAAAGCCCGACCGGCGCGCCCTGCGCGCCGAACTCGACACCACCACCTCTACACCTTCAGGAGACCATCATGCAGCGCTCGCAGTTTGATTCCGTTCTCGCCGCTCTCGCCCCCGAGTCGGTTGTGGCACCCGACCGTCCGTTCTCGCAATCGTCGATCGATTCCCTCGGCGTCGTCAACATCCTGGTTGCCATCGAGGATGCATTCGGAGTCGAGTTCGACGAGCAATCCCTCACTGCAGGTGCGGCTCTGAGTCCAGACGTCCTGTTCGACACCGTATCGAATCTCACTGCGGCATAGCTGCAGGAGTTCATCGCACCCGACTCTTCGAGGACGGATCTCACATGCTCACCACTGCACTGCCACCGACGCGACCCACCCGGTCTTCCTTACCCCGCCTGTTCGATACCGTGGCCGACACCATCAACCTTGCCGGCGGACTGCCGGATCCCGAGCTCTTTCCCTCCATCGACATCAGCGATGCCATGCGCAGCATGCTGCGACTCGGCGGGCGAACCCTGCTGCAGTACTCCACCTATCGCATGCCCGACGCCCTGGCCGCCGCTATCGCCGGGGCGATGGAATTCCGCGGAGCCTCGGTGAACGCGGCACATCTCATCCCGACCGCCGGTTCGCAGAACGGGTTGCTCACCGTCGCATTGGCATTCGCCGGCAGCGGAGCCACCGTGCTGTGCGAGACACCGATCTACCCGGGTGCTGCGGCGGCGTTTCGTACCGCCGGCCTGCACACCGTCGCAGTCGAATCGGACCGCGAAGGCCCCACTCCGGAGTCCATCCGGACAGTCGCTGCCGACGTGCGCCGAACGGGCGGTCGCCCGGTGCTGCTCTACACCAATCCGACGTTCCACAACCCGACCGGGCGATCGTTGTCCGCGGACCGACGCGGGGATATCGTCGAGGCGGCAGCATCGGCCGAGCTGACGGTGATCGAGGACGATCCCTATGCGTTGCTGAGCTTTCCGGGCGTGACGATCGACAACCGCACCGCCCCGACACTGCACAGTCTCGATCCGCAGCGGGTGATACACCTCGGAACGTTCTCGAAGATCCTCGCACCCGGCCTGCGGTGCGGCTGGATCGAATCGCCCGCCGCGCTCGCCGACGAGCTACGCACCGTAGCCGAGATCACCACTCTCTCCCCCGCGCCGCTGGCCCAAGCAACCGTCGGCCGCTACTACGCCAAGCACGGCTGGCTCGATCTGGTGGACGCCTTCCGCACCGTTTATGCCCGTCGTGCAGCACTGATGGACACTCAACTCGCCGAACGTCTCGATCAGGGCGAGTGGGAATGGCAATCCCCTCGAGGCGGCTTCTACATCTGGTTGCGTCGTCGCAACGGCTACCCGACGGCATCGGTCGTCGAACATGCTGCAGCTCAGGGCGTTTCCGTCGTGGGTGGCAGCCACTTCTCGCTCGCCGACGAACACGCCGACGGAATTCGTCTCAGCTTCTCCCACGTTCCCGACGGTTCGGTGGTCGAGGCGGTCACCCGGTTCGCCGCAGGCGTCACGGCTGCGCGAGCGGACGAGACCGAAAGGGCAGTGTCGTGACCGCCGTCGAACTTCCGCGCACCACCGGGCATGCCGCGCTGACCGACCCGCCCTTCACCCGCACCCTCGCTCTGGGCACCACCGACTGGGACCTGTGGCGAACAGCCAATCTGCGCAGCGCCGGCTTCTCTGCCGACGGCCTCGACGTCTTCGGTGGGCCGTCCGTCACCACCGAGGAGGAGTTCACCGCGTCCCGCGACGAGGAGGAAGCTCGTCTGACGCTCCTGGTCGAGCGCGAGGATTTCGTCACCGCACTGGTGTGGCAGAACCGCGGTGCCTGGCGTCAGATTGCCAGTCCGTTCTGTGGATCGCCGTCCAAGCGTCGACAGCGTCTGCGATCACTTGCCCTGTACTGGCAGCGCTACTGCGGGAAGGCCGAGACCATCGGCTATTTCGGTCCCGGGGCGTGGGTGGAACTGGGTGAGAGCACCGAGGGAGAGCTCGAGCACGGGCCGCAGCTGATCCGCGAACGCCGCACCTTCCTCGAGGCCTGGGCCGCGGCGGCGATCGGCGCAGCATGGTCCCGAGAGGAGCAGATCAGACGCTGGCTCCCGCCGTACCTGCGCCCCGATGTCGCAGTCGATACGGATCGGTCGCAGGCCCGGTCGGGATCGCGCCGCATCCGGCTCGCCGAGGACGGCCTCCGCATCGTGCTCCGCTGTGACGGGCACGCCACCATCGACCGGATAGCCGACGAACTCGCACTCGACGCGACGGCGGTGGACACGGCAGTGCGCAAGCTCGTTCGGCGCAAGGTACTGAACTGGGACGCCAGAATTCCGACCACCGCCGACGCTCACCGCATCCTCGAGTCCCGCGTACTCCCCATCGCCGACGCCTCCGTGGCGGCCCGCTGCCTTCGCGATCTCGCGGACATCGAGGGTGGGCTTCGGGCGGTCTCGGAGGCCGGCACCCCGGACGCTCTCGACGCTGCTCTCACCGCACTCTCGGCCGACTTCGAGCGAATCACCGAGGTGAAAGCACATCGCGCCGAGGCGAAGTCGTACGCCGCCCGCAGCGTCTGCTTCGAGGACGCGGCCCGCGATGTGACCATGACGATCGGTACCGCTGCGCTAGCCCCGCATGCCGACGCTCTGGCACTCATCGCCGACGCCGCGCGGTGGTTCACCGATCGCCTCGCCTACTACGTCGTCGCCGAGATCGACGCGATCATCGACCGCGCGGCCCGCGGCGATCTGAGCTCGATCACTCTTGCCGAGGTATGGCCCCGCACCATGACGGTGTTCTGGGGCGAGGGCACTGGGGTCGACCGCGCTCGCCGTGAACTCGCCGACCGATGGTCGCAGTCGATCGGCCTCGAACCGGGCGAGCTGGATGGTGCTGTCGTCAAGCGCAGCGCAGCCGAACTGACGACACGGGCAGCATTCACCGATCTCACCGGTACCGCGGTGAATCTGCCGCACAGTCCGGATCTGCAGTTCGTCGCCGAGAACGCCGATCGGCTTCTGGCCGGTGACTCCACTGCGGTTCTCGGCGAGATGCACGCCGCTCTGGTCTCGCTGGACGTGCCGGTGTTCACGTGGAACCTGGGCGCCGCCGACGACTTCCGCGACACCATCAACGCAGTCTCGGGGGTCCGCAGACTGGTCCCGCTGCTGCCCTCGACGTGGGAGCGCAACACCGGCCGGTTCGTACCTACCACGTGCGGCCACGACGAGACGTCGATCGGCTTCACCAATGCCGCTGCGCGCGAGCCTCGATCGGTGGTGGCGGCGTCGGACATTCGATTCGACAGAACCGAGGGGCACACGTTCGTGGTGCTGCCCGACGGACGCCGATTCACCCTCGCCGAAGCCTTCGCCGTGCCACTGTCGATCGTCGCAGCCGACGGCTTCAAGGTCGGGCTGCACGGACAGAAGACCCCCCGGCTCGAGGTCGATCGTACGGTGGTGTTCCGGCAGACCTGGCGTAGTCCGATCGCCGAACTCGCTCTGCCCACGAAAACCGTTGCATGGCAGGACTTCGTGGCCGTCACCCGTTGGCGCCGCCAGCTGGGATTGCCGGGCCGGGTGTACGCGAAGGTGCCGGGCGAGACCAAGCCGCTCTATCTCGACCTCGACAGCCCGACACTCGTGGCGGCGTTCGTCCATCAGGTCCGGCGCCAGCAGCACCGACTCGATCCGATCGTCGTCACCGAATGCCTGCCCGAACCGGGCAGATCTTGGCTCGCCGACGCAGTCGGGCACCGCTACGTCAGCGAGATCCGCCTGCAGATGTTGCCGGCGACATCTCCCCCGAGAACCGGAGGTGCATCATGACCGTAATTCTGGACGGCACAGCAACCCGACATCCGATCAGCCCCGTGCACGACGGCATCGTCGCCGCAATCGGCGCAACCCCCATGGTCCGACTGGACCGACTGTTTCGCACCGTGTCCGCCAGCGTTCTCGCCAAGGTCGAACGCGCCAATCCCGGTGGTAGCACCAAGGATCGACCGGCGCGGGAGATGGTCGAGGCCGCCCTGGCAGAGGGACGCGCTGTTCCCGGCGTCACCACGATCGTCGAATCCAGTTCAGGCAACCTCGGTGTAGCGCTCGCGCTGGTCTGTGCCTATCACCGCCTCGGTCTGCACGTGGTGACCGATCCGAAGGCATCGCACACCAATCTCGCGATCATGCGGGCACTGGGCGCACGGGTCGAGATAGTCACCGAACGCGACCACGCCACCGGCGAGTTCTTGCCTACCCGGCTGCTCCGGGTCCAGGAGCTGCTGACGTCCATTCCCGGCGCACTGTGCCTCGATCAGTACAACAATCCGAGCGGAGCGGCCGCACACAGGAGAACAGCACGCGAAATCGTCGACGCCATAGGAGAACCCGATGTGTTGTTCGTGGCCGCCGGATCCTGCGGTTCGCTCCGCGGCATCGCAGATCACCTACGCAGCAGCGGAGCCCACACGCGCATCGTGGCCGTCGATGCCTGCGGCAGCGCCATATTCGGTTCGATGGCACCGCCCGCTCCCGACTACGGCCGCACCCTCCCGGGACACGGATCCACCATGGTGCCCGGTCATTTCCGAGACGATCTGGCCGACGACGTCGTATTCGTCACCGACGCCGAGTGCGTGGCCGCGTGCCGGCTGCTCGCCGAGCGCGAGGCGATTCTCGCCGGCGGCTCGTCCGGTGCGGTGATCGCGGCCATCGCCGCGTACCTGCCTCGACTACCGGCAGGCAGCACCGTCGTGACCATCCTCCCCGATGGCGGTGACCGATACCTGCACTCGATCTACGACGACGCGTGGGTCCAGGACCACATAGGACTACCGGCGGTACTCGCCGCATCCACCCGACTCGAGGAGTTGCTTCGACGATGAAATTGATGACCGCAGACGATGTGCACCGCGCACTGGCGGACTCCGAGATGGCAGTGCTGCATGCCGTCCAATCTGCATACATCGCACATGATCTGGGTCAATCCGACCTGCCGTTCTCGGCGTTCGTGCGGCCCATCGACCAACCGGGCACACGCTTCATCGCACTGCCCGCCTATCTCGGTGGCGACCAGGCCCTCGCGGGTGTCAAATGGGTGTCGTCGTTTCCGCACAATGTGGACACCGGCCGTCAGCGGGCCTCGTCCCTGGTGCTCCTGTCGGGTCTCGACACCGGCTACCCGCGCGCAATCGTGGAAGGCAGCAGAATCAACGCCTGGCGTACCGCGGCCTCGGCGGCGCTGGCCAGCATGACGCTGCGAGCCGGACAACCCGTCACGACGATCGGAGTGATCGGCTGCGGAACCATTGCACTCGAACAGGTTCGGTTCCTTCGCGTCGCTCATCCCGAGGCACGCACGGCACTGTTGTTCGACCACGACCCGCACCGGGCCCGGCAATTCGGGGACGTCATCGGTCGCGAATTCCCACAGTTGACACCCATCGTCGTCGACCGCGCCGAGCAGGTGATCCAGCGCGGTGACACGGTCGCCGTCACCACCACCGCACCCGCCCCCTGGCTCACCCTCGCTGCATCGGGTAGGCCGATTGGTCAAGTGTTGCTGCACGTCTCGCTGCGAGATCTGACGGTCACGTCGATTCTGTCCTCGCACAACGTGGTCGACGACGTCGACCACGTCAATCGGGAGAACACCTCGATTGCGTTGGCGGCGCAGCAGCAACCGGACCTGTCTTTCGTGCAGGGAACGCTCGGTTCGATTCTGCGCACCGGCACCTATCGGCCGGATCCAGCGGGGGTTGTGTTCTCTCCGTTCGGCCTCGGCATCCTCGACCTCGCCGTCGCGGCTCTGGTTCTCGAGCGATCGAGTCGCCTCGGTCTGGGGACCGAGGTTCCCGGCTTCGACCCGCCCGAACACATCGTGGCAGGAACCACCCATTCGAGAGGAGCACGCTCATGACCGACACCCCAGTGACCGACCGTCCGCCCGTGGCACTCGTGACGGGAGGATCGCGCGGCATCGGAGCCGCCGTGGCGATCGGACTCGCCGAGGCAGGATGCGACGTGATCATCAACTACCGCAGCAGTTCCGAGGATGCCGAGAAGGTCGCCCAGTCCGTCCGTGAGCGCGGACGCGAAGCCACCACCATCGCCGCCGACGTATCCGACGAGACAGCCGTGATCGCGATGTTCCGTGAAATACGTTCCCGCTTCGGTAGACTCGACGTCGCGGTGCTCAATTCCGGTATCACCGCCGACGGGCACTTCGCGACGATGAGTGCCCGCAAGTGGGACTCCGTCATCGCCACCAACCTGACCGGCACATTCCTTACCGCCCGCGAGACCACGAAGCTCATGTTTTCCACCGGCGGCGCGATCGTGATGATCAGCTCCACCAGTGGTGTCGCCGGCAGGGCCGGTCAGGGAAACTACGCCGCCAGCAAGGGCGGCATCATCTCGATGGCGAAATCCCTCGCTGCCGAGGTAGCCGGACGCGGGATTCGCGTGAACGTGGTCGCTCCCGGATTCATCGAGACCGATATGGTTCGCGCGGTGCCGAAGGCCATGCGTGAGAGCGCTCGCAACGCGATCCCGCTGCAGCGCTTCGGTACTGCCGCCGAAGTTGCCCAGGCAGTCGTATTTCTCGGCATGCCGACCTCGTCCTACATCACCGGCAAGGTCCTCACCGTCGACGGCGGCATGATCGCCGCCTGACCCGACTCCCCCATCGATCCCCGAAATTCGACACACCATCCGGAAGGAACATCATGACCACCGCAACCCGCTCCTCCACTCGCGCCGCAGCCACCGAACGCCTCGCCCTGAACAACCGGCTCAAGGAACTCATCATCGACCGCCTGGGTCTGCAGACCTCGCCGGAACTGGTGTCGGACAACCAGCCTCTGTTCGGCCGCGGTATCGAGCTCGACTCGTTGGACACGCTCGAGCTCGTCGTGGCCGTGGCCGCCGAGTTCGAGGTCGACATCACCGACGACGACACCAAGGCGTTCGGCTCCATCAACGCCATGGTCGATCACATCGTCGATCGGACGCAGTGATGAGCGCTCCCACACTCGATTCCGCCGCGCAGCGTTCCCCCGCACAGAAGACGCGAACACTGAGTTTCGGAATAGACGACATCCAGCGAATGCTGCCGCATCGGTGGCCGATGTTGATGATCGATCGGGCCTACGACGTCGTACCGGGGAAGTCCGGCCGCGGCATCAAGGCCGTCTCGGTCAACGAGCCCTACTTCGCCGGCCACTACCCCGGCCACTCGATCATGCCGGGCGTCATGATCGTCGAGGCCATGGCCCAGCTGGTGGCCGTCGTGTACGTGGCCGAGAGTCTGGAGAAGTCCATCGGCGACGAGAACCCGGCCGACGGCGTCGGCTATCTCGGTTCGATCCGGTCCATGAAGTTCAATCGCCTGGTCGTGCCGGGAGACATGCTCGAGCTCGGTGCTCGCCTCGGTGCCAAGCTCGGTGGGTTGCGTTCCGTCGATGTCACGGCGTCGGTGGACGGCAAGCCAGTGGCGGCAGGCTCTCTCGTGGTGACCGAGGGGCGGGGGTGACATGAGCACCGGTTCGCACACCTCCATCAGACCGTTCACCCCCGACGACGCGGATCGCGTTGCCACTCTGCTCACCGCGCGAGCGGACTCACCCAATCGCGTCACCGGGGGAATCACCGGCGCAGATGTCCTCCGAGAACTCGAATTGCGTCGAACGGTAGCGTTTTTCGTGGCGGAGGACACCTCGGGTGATACGACCGAGCTGTACGGCACCCTCGGCCTGTTTCGCACGTCGGGTCGACGCACCACCGCACCCCGCGAGGTCATCGCCGACATGTTCTATCTCGCACCGGGTCGGCGCGGCGGGACTGCCACCGGCCGACTCTTCGCCGCCGCCCTCGAGTCGGTGTTCGACGCCGGCTACGACGTCCTACGTCTGACGGTCGATCCCGCCAATGCAACCGCGTTCTCGCTCTACCGCCGCGTCGGCAGCGTCTGCCTGCGGCACACTGTCGCCGGGGCCGACGGAAACGTCGAACTCGTCAACCACGTCCCGCTCGTCCTGCGTACCGTCGCTCCCCATCTCGACGACACGGCGCGGGCGGCGCTGCGAGCGATCACCTCGTTCGGATCGGTGACTGCCCCGCGCTGTACCGATCTCGGTGAGGATCTCGAGACGGTCGACGGAATGTCCTTCGTGCGATACCGGCTGCGATTCGGCGGGTATGCAGTCGACGCACTCGTGGATCCGCTCCACAACCTGGTCGATCGAGCGGTCGTGACCGACCCGGGCGGGTCCGAACACGTTCTGAGCCTGCCGATCGTGCCGCGGCCGACAATGATCGCGTCAACGTCGGTCGAGGTGACGGCCGGGTCGATCAGGGCAACGGTCGATACCCGCGACGGGCTACTGCGGATGTTCGACGACCGAGCCGGCATCACCGGCCCACTGCTGACCTCGACCCTGCCGAACCTGCACGTCGATCATCTCTCCGGGTGGCGTGACTCTCAGCCACGCACCCTCGATGTGCAGGCTCTCGGGCACACCATCCTGGTACAGGAACGCAGCGAGAACATCACGCTACGGGCACGATTCGAGGTCTCCCCCGACGGACTGCGCCGCACGTACGCGCTGGACTGCGTCGGCGATTCTCGGTCCGAGTGGCAGGCAGATCTGTTCGATACCATCGGCCTCCGGCACGGCACCGTAGATGTCGGCGACGGTCCGGCCCTGATCGCATCCGGTGTGGAGCTGCGAGATTCCTCCGAGATACCCTCGGCTGCAGTACAACTCGATCCGGACGTGGACCCGATCTGGCACGACTCTTCCCGTGGGGTCGTACTGCGCTACAACGGAATCCGCGGCGGCGGATTGGTGACCGGCACGTTGCTCGCCCATCGAGTGGAACCGGGCACGCAGACAATCGCCGTCACAGTGGAGGCCTCGGTACCGAGGCCCACGGCGCTGCTCCCGGCCTCGCCACTCGTCGAGGCCGCGTTGCCGGTCGAGGCGGTTCCGAACACGACGATCGCACTGGACGTCGAACGTGGCGTACTGGCACGGTGGCGGCGGGACGGCAGCCGAGTGTTGTCCACGCCGTGGCCACGCACGTCGGCGATCGGACCCAATCCTGCCCGTTCGGGTGGTCTCTGGGTTACCGTCGAACCGGGTCGCACAGATCAAGATCATGGAATAGGCTGGGGTGCAGCACAATCCACTCGGTGGAGTCTGAGCGGACAGTGGCTCGAAGGCCACGAAGGCTTGCTCCGATGGTCTGCTCGCCACCACACCGACACCAGTCACGATCTTCTCGCAGTCGAAGCCGACGCTCCCGGATCGGGAGACGTTGTCGTCTGGTCGACACCGACCGTCGCTCGTGGAGCGCGCATCGGAGTCCGCGACGGATCGGGCCCCGAGAACCTGCTCGATCTCGACCGTCGGTTCGAGATCTGGACCGACGAGCTCTCGGTTCCCACCGCAGCAGGCGTCACTCTGCGAATCAGGAACGTCACCGGCCACGACCCGGAAATTCTCGTTCGTGCCACCTCGTCCGGACTCCTCGTCGGATGCGTCACCGCCGCGTCGGACGTACCCGCATTGTGGGAATTCGACTGCACAGCAACAGCCTCGACCCTCTCGCTCGCCGGCTAGACCGCACTACCGAACCCATTCACAGCAACGAAAGGCCTACGACCATGAGCACCAACGACTACCGCATCGTCCGCGAAGCTGCCGGCGTGTACCCGATCGCCGCTCCGTTGATTCACCTCGAAGGCGACGAGCGTCTCGCCCTGCTCGACACCTTCCTGTCCAAGTCCTCCGACTTCGCCGATCCGGACACCACTCGCGAAGCACTCGCCCTGCGGGCCGACGGCTCACCGTTCGCCCTCGTCCTGCAGGTGGAGGGCGACGAGGACACGTGGCTGATTCCGCGCACCCCCATCACCGACGCCGAGGTGACCGAGTACGTCGGCGCACTTGAGATCCCCGAGGGCGTCAGCGTCACCGTGGCCCCCGAAGGCTGGTCGGCCATCGCGGTCGAGGGCCCGCTCGCACCCCGCGTCGCCGAGAACTTCGTCGACGGCGACATCGAGGACTTGCTCTTGCACTCGGTGGTCGACGTCGAGCGTGAGTCCGGTGACGGGCAGGGCCGGCTCGCCCGAGTCGGTACGACAGGCGAGTACGGCTACCTGCTACTCACCACCGACGGCGAGGCCGATCTGGCACAGTTCGTGGAACTGGCCACGGCGGTCGGCGGCGGCGCGGTCGGTCCCGACGGTCTGGCGCGAGTACGAGCCGAGGCCGGAATGCCCTACTACGACAATGGATTCGCGACCCTGAGCGTTGCCGAAGCAGATCTGTCGTGGATCGTCGACTGGGAGCGCATCGGGGAATTCCTCGGTTCGGACGAGCTCGTTCGCCCGGCGGCCGACTCGCCCAAACTGACCCCGGTCGTCACTGCGCCCGGCACCCGGATCGCCGCAGGAGCGCCGGTCATCGCCGACGGCGAGCGTATCGGCACGATCGTCTGGACTGCAGCGGCGGGCAACGACACCGAGGAGCTCGCGTTCGCACTACTCGACGACCCGTTCGTCGTTCCGGCGCTGGACGTGACGATCGACGAGGTCACCGCAGTCACCGTCACCCTGCCCCGGGTGCTCTCGCGCTCCAGCGCGGGCGCATCGGCCTGATCACCGAGATCGCCGAAGCAATTTCAGGAGATGACATGACACATCAGGAGATCGCCGTCACCGGCGTCGGGCTCATCACGGCCGCAGGTGCCACCACCGAGGAATGCTGGGATGCCATCTCCAACGGCCGGTCCGGCATCCGCATCAACACCCTGTTCGACACATCTCAATTACGTACCGAATGGGCCGGCATGGTCGAAGCGCCATTGCGCGAGGACCTGGACCGGTGCTACGCCCTGGCCGAACGCGCGATCCGCGAGGCATTCGCCGGTGCCGACTTCGACCCGGCGCGGTCGGATCGACGCGTCGCCGTGGTCGTCGGCAGCAGTCTGGGGGCCATGCCTACCCTCGAGGCCGAGCACCGACGTTTCGTGGAGACGTCCGGTTTCGATCATGTGGCCGTGGCGAATTCGCAGCTGCACTGTGTCGCCGACTGGATCGCGGGAGAGTTCGACATCTCGGGCCCTCGCATCGTGACGTCCAATGCATGCGCTGCCAGTGCCGTTGCCGTCGGCTACGCCGCCGAACTGTTGTGGAACGACGAGGTGGACGTGGTGCTCTGCGGCGGCGTCGACCCTCTCGCGTCCCTGTCGGCCCACGGGTTCACCTGCCTGGGTGCTCTGGATCCGCAGCCGTGCTCTCCGATGGCGGCGTCCACCGGAATCTCGCTCGGCGAGGGCGCAGGGTTCATGATTCTCGAACGCACCGACGAGGCCCGTGACCGCGGGGCTCGCGTCATCGCCGAGGTCGCCGGCTACGGCCTGACACTCGACGGTTACCACCAGACGGCACCCGACCCCACCGGCGAGGGCGCAGCTCGGTCGATCACCGAGGCGCTCCGCACAGCGGGGCTCCACGCCGACGACATCGACTACGTCAACCTGCACGGCACCGGTACACCGACCAACGACGTGGTGGAACCCAAAGCGATTCGGGCCGTGTTCGGCAAGGATGCGCCACCCGCCAGCACCACGAAGTCGATGATCGGACACACCCTCGGCGCAGCCGGAGCCGTCGAGGCGGTGTGCTGCATCCTGGCCATCGCCACCGACCTTCAACCACCCACCGTCAACACCCGCGGGCTCGAGGGAGCGACGGGCCTCGATATCGTTCCCGATATCGGACGGTCCGCGAAGACCGATGTGGTGCTGTCCAATTCGTTCGCCTTCGGCGGCAACAACGCCTCGCTCGTCATCACCCGCGCCGGACAGACACGTGACGAGCACATCGCCCCGCGCCACGTCCGCACCACCGCGGTCATCACGGGGATGTCCGCCATTGCCGGTACCGCCACGTCCACCGAGGAGACCGTAGCCGCGGTGGCGTCGGGAACGCCGTTGTTCGGGGTCGAGACAATCGAACCCTCGGAGAAGTCGATGTTGTTCGGCAAGGCGAATATTCGCGGTCTGTCGAAAGGCATCAATCCCGCGAAGCTGCGTCGGATGGATCCGCTCAGCATCTTGGCCGCCGCCGCCACCAACGACCTACTGAAAAAGTTCGGCAAGCTCACGCGCGCCGAGGCCGAAGAGACCGGCGTGATCTTCGCGACCGGCTACGGCCCGACGACGGCCGTGTCGGATTTCCACCGCGGCATCGTCGAACACGGCGCGGCCGGGGCGAATGCTCTGGTGTTTCCCAACACCGTCGTCAACGCCGCAGCCGGACATCTGGCCATGCTCAATCGCTTTCGCGGTTACACGGCCACCATTTCGACGGGTGGAACCAGTGCGATCGCGGCCCTGCACCTGGCCAACCGAGTCATCGAACGCGGGGCCGCCAAGCGCATCCTCGTTGTCATCGCAGACGAATTCCCCGAGATGGCTGCTCGCACCGTGGCCGGGTTCCCCGGATATCGCGGCGTCGAGGAGGCAGAGACCGGCGACGGCATGGTGCTCAGCGAGGGATGCGCCGCATTCCTCGTCGAGTCCGAGAATGCCGCGACGGCGCGCGGAGTGACTCCGGTGGCGGCACTCGAGGGATTCGGATCCGCCGGCGACACCGACGGCGTCGGACGAATAGATCCGAACGGTGCCCACTGGAGCTCGGCGATGTCGACCGCGTTGCAGCAGGCCGGCATCGACGCCACCGATGTCGATGCCGTAGTTCCCTCGGCGGTCGGGAGTGATCTACTCTCCCGTGCGGAGCACTCTGCCTTTGCGGCAACGGGACTCGCCGACTCGGCTCGGCATCTGTTCAAGAACACCACGGGCGAGACGTTCGGCTCCTCGTCCGCCATCGGTCTGGTGACCGCACTGTCGACGCCCGAGGGCCCGTCCCGAGTACTGGTGTCGGCTCAGGCGTACGGCGGCAGCTACGCCGCGTTGGTCGCCCGGAGGCTGTCGTGAGGACCTCTGCCGTCATCGACGTGATCTCCTCTCGCCGACGCTCTCTGCCACGCGATCGCGCAGGCTATCCGGTACGACTGCACGGTCGTGGTCTGATCGCTACGGCCGTGCAGTGCCGTGACGGCGTCGCACCGGACCGGCGGTCTGTACGCACGGATGCACTGCGGCGCTGGACCGTTGCCGATCATGGCCTGCATGCCTCGGTGGCGCACTGTGGTGCCGATGCGGTCGTGGCATTGCACCCGAGCGCCCCGGTGGGGGTGGACCTGCAGGATTCGCGCCCTCGGCCGCTGGGGTTGGCGTGGTTGGGCGAGCTGGTCGGACTACCCGGTCCGTGCACCATCGCCCAGTTCGCCGAATGCGAGGCGCTCATCAAGGCCTCGCATCTGACAAAGGAGACGTTCCACGGAGTGCGCCTGCCCGACGCAGCCCCCGGCTGGCGGCCCATGCACGACGGCTACTGGGTCCACACCGACGTCAGGCCCGACGGCAGTGCCGTGGCAGTTGTCACCACCGAACCACTACCGCTGCGCTGCAGCGTGATCGACGGTTCGTCCAGATTCGAGGAGGCCGCATGAGCGCCGCACCAGTACTCGACCACCGGTATCGTCGACGGCTCTCGCGGGTGGAACGCACCTACGTCAACGCCCGCACCCTCGGTGCGAACACACTCATTCGCGTGGTGGTGGACGGCACCGGATCGATCGACCCGGCGGAATTCGACGCGGCCGTCGCGGCGGCGTTCGCCCTCGCCCCCGGACTGTCGGTGCGTCGGCGCGGTGCCACCTGGCACGGCGGCGGCCCTCTACCGGTGGTCACCCATCTGCCGATCGACCGATTGCACTCCGACGCAACGTTCTTTCACGATCCGATCGACATCACCGAGGGCCCGGTGGTGCGGATCGCCGTCGGGCATTCCGATCCGGCCTCGGCCACCGACGCGCGCACCCGCATCGCAGCCGTGGTCGATCATGCGGTCACCGACGGGCACGGCTTCACCGCCTGGCTCGCCGACGTGTTCCGCGAGCTACGAGGCGAAGCGGCCCTGGGCTTTCCGTCGGAGGACGCCGATATCGACGTCGCACGCCGAGCACCGACATTCGGCAAGCGCAGCGCGCCGTCGCCGGCACCGCAGACACGTCCCTCACCGCTTCGTCGTAGCGGCAACAGCGAGGAGACGACAGCGTGCTGGTATCGAGCCGAACTTCCGCCGGTCACCGAACCGGTAGTCGGACACATCGTGGCAGCAGTGGCGAAGTCACTGCGATCGGATGCGGGCACCGTGTCGATTCCCGTCGATCTGCGACGGCACAGCCCCAGCGTCCGATCCACCGCCAATCTGTCCTCGCCCATCGCGATCCCGATCACCGGCGACACGGACGCTCGGGCCGCCCAGGGCGCAGTGTTGATGGCCCTGATGCGCGGCCGAGAACTCGACCCGTACCGCAGCGACTATCGCGCCTCCAACGGCTTCGCCAGAACTCTCGACTCCGCTCTGGGCACCGACTCCCCCGGTGGGCATCCCGTCACTGCAATCATCTCCGACCACGGCAGCATCGACGAGAGTCTGTTCGGTACAGCATCTTTCGACCCGATGACGATCAGTACACTGCCGATGGTCGTGCCGCACGCGTCGATGTTCGTCAGTGCCGTCACGACGTCGAGGTCGACGGTACTGACCCTCGGCTGCCGGCGCGACGACGACCCAGAGCTGTGCCTGGCCTTGCTCAACTACGCCTCCGTTGCCCTCGGCGGTGCCGCGAACGCCGCGGCGCTGCCGGGCGGCGACCCCGCCGACCGAGGAAGTATCCGATGACCATCCGTACCGTCGAACTTGAATCCGACACGGCCACAGCCGCACCCGCACCCGCACCCGCCGAGCACGCACCCTCACGCAGAGCCCGCGTGACCATCGCCTGCGCCCTGGCCGGAACCTTGCTGGCGACCCTGGACACCACCGTCGTCAACGTCGCGCTGCATTCGGTGACCGAACGGTTCGGCACCATCGACAAGGTCCAATGGATCGTCACCGGGTATCTTTTGGCATTGGTCGCCGCGATGCCGCTGGCCGGTTGGCTCGCCGCTCGCGTCGGTGCCGGACGGGCATATCTGGGCGCAATAGCGTTGTTCGGCATCGGCTCTGCGCTCTGCGCGCTCAGTCCGTCCCTCGAACTACTCGTCGCCTCGCGCGTCCTGTCCGGTGCCGCAGCGGGAATCATCATCCCTCTGGCCACCGTTCTGGTCGCGCGAGATGTCTCCCGCGAGCAATTCGCTCGCGTGCAGGCTCTGAACGGCAGCATTCAACTCATCGGTCCACTGCTGGGCCCGACGGTGGGCGGCTTGCTCATCGAGGTCGGCGGCTGGCCCGCCGTGTTCTGGCTCAATGTCCCGGTGTGCATCGGCATCGCCTGCATCGGAGCCTTCGTCGTCGGACCGAGGCCCACTGGACGCCCTCGACCCCTCGATGTCCTCGGGCTGGTGACCGGTGCCACCGCGACGGTCTGCGCTGTCTCCGCCATCTCCGCACTGTCGCAGGACGATTCGTTGCGTTGGTTCCGGGTTGCCGGGCTCGCGGTGATCAGTGCAGTGGCGTTGATGCTGTTCGTGTTGCGGGAGAACCGAATCGAGCACCCGTTGCTCGATCTGAGCCTCATGCGTCATCGCATCTTCGCTCGTGCCTCGGTGAACGTCTTTCTCCTCGGCTTCCTGCTCTACGCCCCGATGGTCGTCATTCCGCTGTACTTCTCGGCCGCCCGCGGTGAATCAAGTGTCACCACCGGACTGTTGCTCTCCACCGCGGGTCTCGGCGTGGTGATCTCCGGGAGCCTGTGCCCGCGCCTGATGCGGCGGTGGGGCGCGGGCCGCACGATGATCGTGGGTATCGTCGCCACCTTCGTTGCGACCGTCCCTCTCGTCACCCTGTCCGACGACACATCCTATCCGCTGCTGTGCGGACTGCTCGTTGTCCGAGGGGCGGGCATCGGCCTTGCGGTTGTCGCGGTGATGACCAGGGCGTACCAGTCGAGCCCCGCCGAGTCGATCGCCGATGCCGCAGCTCAGCTCAATTTGCTGCAACGGATAGGCGGCGCTCTGGCGGCCGCGATTGTCTCGCTCGTACTCTCACGGGCCGCGACCGAGCACGGCGGATTGGTCGCCGGAGCGTTTGCGGAGACCAGCTGGTGGCTCGTCGGTGCCGCTGCCGTGACGCTAGTGCCCGCCATTGCGCTGGCCAGGGCCGAGGTCCGCACCGAGTCCTGATACCGACCACCTGGCCCTGTTGCTGTTGCAAAACTCGTCTGCACAGGTAACGATGACCGCATGGGGGTCGACTGGGGGTTCTTCGCACTGGGGCACGAGCACTTCTTCGCGCCGCCCTGGACGGAGGGTTCACCCTGGTTGCGGGGTCTTTTCCCCGATCCCGCGGTCCCCCCGCTGTGGACTTCGCGCGTCAGCGGGCCGTGGCGGTCACACTCCCCGGCTGCCCCGCTCGCGCCCTCCGGCTGGAAGGTACACATCTCCGCGCACCCCGATCAGGCGGCGGCAGCGATCG
Organism: Rhodococcus sp. 06-462-5; assembly: GCF_002258315.1. Classification (GTDB taxonomy): domain Bacteria; phylum Actinomycetota; class Actinomycetes; order Mycobacteriales; family Mycobacteriaceae; genus Rhodococcoides. Next base: position 55,101 of record NZ_NOYD01000001.1, read on the forward strand.
GACTCGCCGCTCGCGTGTGCGTCGATCACGGTGTCGCGTTCAAGCACCTCCGCTCGTCCGGCCTCGTGCACGCGCTGCAGACGAAGTTTGCGCCCACGACCCACAGCGGCAAAGTCGTGGTGTGTTACCCGGAGCCGGACGCACTGGAGGATCTCTGCCTGGCTCTGGTGGACGCGCTCGACGGTATCGAGGGGCCGGACATCGTCGGTGAACCCAGAATCGGGACCTCGTCGGTGCACCTGCGCTTCGGCGCGTTCGTCGGCGAGTGGCTGGCCACCGGGGACGGCGTGGTGCCGGCCATACGTCGCGGTGGGGAGCTCGAGCACGACCGCCGGGGTTCGGCAGGCGAGTCGCCCCCGCACCCGTACGCCGATGCAGTGGCGGCCGAGCATCGCCGGACTCTGACCGCGGCAACCCTGCCGCTTCGGGACGCGCGGCTGATTCATCGCACCAATGCAGGTGGGGTGTACCGCGGTACGTGGGACGACGGACGCGCCGTCATCGTCAAGGAAGCTCGTCATCGCGCCGGCCTCGATCTCGACGGGCTTGCCGCGCCCATCCGGCTTACGCAGGAACATATTGCGCTACAACGACTCTCAGGGAAAGGTGTTGCGCCCGAGCCGATCTGGTACGGGACCATCGGCCCCAGCGACTTCCTCGTCATGCAGGACGTAGGGGTCGGCACACTCGTTCATCACGAAGCACGCCGTCATCCCGCCGTCATTCCCGGTCTCGACGTGGAAGCTTCGGGGTACGTCGGATGGATCGACGACGTACTTGCCGCAGTGCGCCGCACACTCGACATCGTGCACGCCGCAGGCGTTGCGCACGGAGACGTGCATCCTGCCAATGTGGTGATGCAGGAGGATGGTTCGGCGACGATAATCGATTTCGAGTCGTGCGCGATCGACGGCGTCTCGTGCTCTCGCGGAATCGTGGCGGCCGGCTACTCGAACGGAGAACCTCCCACACCGCAGGGCGATCGCGAAGCCGCGCGCAACATCGTCGACGCATTGCTGCATCCTGCTGTCGCGAACGTGACGTCGGCAGCGGTGCGCGCCGACATGCTGGCCGGAGCCCGGGCCGATCTCGGGCTCGCCCCGCATCGCGACCGATTGCCGGTGCCGACTACCACCGAACTGGTTTCCGGAATATGCAGCGCAGCAACATTCGACGCGGAGGATTCGCTGTTTCCCGTCGACCATCGCCGATTTCACGTGTCCGGTGCGGGCTTGTCTCTGCTGTGGGGGACGGCAGGGGTACTCGTCGAACTGCAACGCTGCGGAGCGGACCGCGCGTTTCTCGACGCCGGGGTGGAGTGGCTGGCGAACGCCGCACTCACAGCACCGCTACTGCCGTCCGGATTCGGTGATGGAGGGCACGGAATTGCCTGGGCTTTAAGTGAACTGGGTGATCTGTCTTCGGCCGAGCAGGTACTCGATCGCCTGGACGACGGCCGACCCGACACCTCGTGCCCGTGGTGGCGAAATGGAAAGGCCGGCATCGCTCTGGCGTTCGCCCACATGGCTCGCGCGACCGGACGCGACGATCTCCGTGAAACAGCGCTCGAACTCACCGAGGCTCTACCGGTATCAGGAACTCGTCCCGCCGATCATGTCCCCGGAATCGGGTTCGGTGGCGCTGGAGTCGCCTGCGCTGCAGCAGCTCTCGGGGATCTTCTCCAAGGCGACACCGATGCTGCCGCGAATGCTGCGCTCGATTGGGATCTGCAGTCGTGCGAGCAGCGAGCCAACGGGCTCTACGGACGACAGGACGCGAAGTTGTTGCCGTATCTTGGGCGCGGCAGTGGCGGCGTCGCGGTGGCCGCGAAGCTCTGCGGAATCGAACTGGACTCGGATGTGATCGCCGGGCTCTCGGCAGCAGTGGCGACACCGATCGTGGCGCTCGGCGGACTGTACGAGGGTAGAGCCGGACTGGCCGTCGCCGCCGACGCCATCTCCAACGGAGAGCATCCCTACCTACCCGAACTCACCCGCCGATTGAACTGGTCCGTCGGCACCGTCGACAGCAATACGATGTTCAAGGGCGACCAGAATGCCCGATACACAACAGATCTCGCGACCGGAGCCGCCGGGGCACTGATAGCTCTCGCGCAAGATCCGGTAGCCGCATTCGCGTCGAGCTGCGGGTTCTCGACATGACGGGTGTCATGTTCGCGGTGCGCACCGCGTCATACGGAACACGTGATGACAGGTACTGCCGCTCGGGGGGTTCACTTCGGCAATATTTTCGGTGTCACATCCACACGAACGAGGGGTCCGATCATGAACATCGCCGAACTGCACGAGCTCACCGTCGACAAGTCTGCCGACTCCATCGACATCGTCGCCGCCATGAGCGGGGTTTCGGTCAATGGTTGGTGCCACTGACCGAACCATTTTGCTGCACCGGTGCGGTTGCTCGAAGCCCTCGGATCACAGAAGTATGGAGCCTGCGGAACGGCCCATCGATCGATAGTGTGAGTCGACACCCGAGAAAGCGACCTCAGTGACAGTGCAACATGGCCGTACCCGTTCCCACGACAAATACCCCAGCGAGTCCGTGGCTTTCGCTGCGACATGGCTCGTAGTCGCGCTCATCTCTTTTCTCGGGCTCACCAACATCTTCGATCGACGCGGGATCACCGGGATACCGGTCGCACTGGTGGCAGGCGCGATCGTCATATTCGTCGGTACCGTCCTGGCCTTGGCTCAGTACGCACTCGCCCATAACTATGTCGGCCCCAAGCTGAGGGTTGCAGGGTGGGTTGCTGTCCCACTCGGCATTGTCAACATCCCGCTGTCGGAGACTTGGGAAACCTGCTGCATCTCCGTAGCTATCGCCGCAACTCTGGTCAGAGGAAGCAGGGCTGCGATCACGATCGGCAGTGTGTTCGCGCTCGTGACCGTAGCCACCGTCTACGCCGACCGAGACGACACCGTCGAGGCGTTCGGCATCCTCTTGGGGACAGCAGGATTGGCCGTGGTCCTGATCGCCTTCTCCGAACTCGCTCGATCACTCATCGCACTTCATGCCTCACGAGAGGAGGTGGCCAGATTGCAGGTGGACGCCGAACGGCACCGAATTTCGCGGGATCTGCACGACGTCATCGGCCGGACTCTCGTGACCGCCCTGCTTCGTAATCAAGCTGCGATCCAGCTGTTCACTGTCGACCCGGATCGTGCACGCGAGCAGCTGGACCACGTGCATCAGGTGCTCAGTGCCGGTCAGGCAGATCTTCGACGGCTGACCACCGGACCGATTCTGGCCGACCTGGCCTCCGAACTCGCGACGGTCGAAGCCATGTGCGCCCGACTGGACATCTTCTGCCACGCGGCAGTCGAAGCGCCCGCGGACGAGGACGTCGATCGGGTGTTCGCGGCGATCGTGCGGGAGGCGTCGACCAACATGCTCAAGCACGCGCATCCGCGTCGTTGTTCGGTGCGCGTAGCTCAGGAGTCCGAGTCACACGTCCTGGAATTCACCAACGACGGCGTAACCCGTGGAGGGATCAGCGGTACGGGAACGGGCATTGCAGACCTGACCGATCAGGTGGTCCAACTCGGGGGGCAATTCACAACGGACTGCACCTCTGACGGAGAATTCGTCGTGCTGGCTCGAATACCGCTGAGCAAGGGGGAGTAAGTGGCAATCAGGCTGTTGCTGGCCGAGGACGTGGCTCTGCTGGCCGAAGCCTTCGAGGTGTTGCTCTCCACCGACCCCGACATCGAGGTGGTCGGACGAGTGGCCCGCGGCGACGAAGTACGCGGTGCCGCTGCCGAGCTGAATCCCGACATCATCCTGATGGACATCGACATGCCGGGGATGACCGGTATCGAGGCCACCGCCGACCTGCGTGGAGCAGGGGTCGCAATTCCGGTTCTGCTGCTGACCGCGCTACCCGGCAGCGGACATGTGCACGACGCTCTTGCTGCCGGCGCGAACGGCTATCTGCTCAAGTCCACCGATGCACTGCATCTGCTCGACGGCATCAAGGCTGTCGTCTCCAAACACACTGTGATCGATCCGGCGCTGGCCGCCGAGGCACTGCGCGCCGGACCGAATCCGTTGCGCGACCGTGAACTCGACGTACTTCGTTTGGTCGACGCGGGATTGTCGACCAAGTCCATCGCAGAGCGCCTGTTCCTCAGCCCAGGAACCGTGCGCAACTACCTTTCCAGTGCCATCACCAAGCTTGGCTCGACCAGTCGACTCGAGGCCATCCGCACCGCACGCGAAAACGGGTGGCTGTAGACGCACCCGGTGGTTCACGATCGACCTCGATGCGCGAAAAGCCGCCGATCGGATGCGATTGTGAACCCTCAGGTCCGCTGAGGACTCAGCCTCCGTGTGCCTCGACGGCTACCGGCTGCCATTCGCGCCAGTTGGCCAGTCGCGACTCGTAGTCCTTCGTCGCGATCTCCAGCGGCGCATCACCGAAAAAGACTCGCAGTGGCGGCTTTTCAGCGTCGACTACCTTGAGCAGTGCCGACCGTGTTGCGCTCGGATCACCGGGAGTTGCCTGCCGGGCACTGCGCAGCTTCGCAGCCTTGTCCCGAACCGGGTCATACGCGGCGATGTCGGTGGACTTCTTGGCAGACGGGCCGGACCAGTCGGTGGAGAACCCACCCGGCTCGATCAGCGTCACGTGAATACCGAAGTCCTCGACCTCCTGGGCCAACGCCTGAGTGAAGCCCTCGAGAGCCCACTTGGAGGCGTGGTACGCACCGACATTCGGGAATGCGGAGATTCCGCCGATGGACGACACCTGCAGGATGTGGCCACTCCCCTGCTCACGCATGAACGGCAGCGCCGCCTGCGTCACCCATAGCGCTCCGAAGACGTTGGTCTCGATCTGCGCGCGGGCATCTTCCTCGGAGAGTTCCTCGATCATGCCGAACTGGCCGTAGCCGGCGTTGTTGATGACGATGTCGAGCGAACCGAACTTGTCGTGGGCTTGCTGCACAGCCGCGAAGTCGGCCGCGCGATCGTTCACGTCCAGTTCGATCGGCAGGATGGCGTCGCCGTATAGCTCGACGAGATCCTTCAACGTGTCGGTGTTGCGAGCAGTTGCTGCGACCCGGTCGCCACGTTCGAGGGCTGCGATCGCCCACTCCCGTCCGAATCCCTTGGATGTACCGGTGATGAACCATGTCTTCGCTGCCATGAATCTCGTCCCTTCGCTACACGGACAAAAGTAGGGACGACGTCCGCTGCAAACGCCTCTCGGCGAGTGGTCGCTCGAAGCGACAAATGGGGTGAGGCCCGGGGCTTGCCAAGCGAACGCCGTCGAAAGAGTCCAACGAGACACCCCCGCCGACTATTCCCACCCACCGTCAGCTGTGTTCGGTGATCATCACCGCCATGGTGTTCGGCTCCAGCGCCTCGAAGATGTGCGGCACATCGCCAGGGTAGGCAACGTAGTCGCCCGCGGCCAGTTCCACGGCCTCACCCATCGGCCCCACCATGGCCCGTCCGGCACTGAGCACCACATGTTCGACGACTCCCGGCGAATGCGGGTCCGAGCGCCTCGGTTCGCCGACGTCCGCGCTGATCAGATAGATGTCCCGTCGAGCGTTCGGTGGAGATGACGCCAGCAGCGTCGCCGTGTAGTCCGCCCTGTCCGACGCGAATCTCGGCCCCTCCCCCGCACGGATCAGACGGACCGACTGCTTCGCGGGCTCGACCAGTCTTGAGAACGGCACGTCCAGGGTGACGCTGAGGGCCCACAGTGTCTCCAGACTTGGATTGCCGGTACCCGATTCCAGTTGCGACAGAGTCGATTTGGCGATGCCGGCTCGGCGAGCCACTTCTGCGAGAGACAGGCCGACGCGTCGTCGCTCCTGCTGAAGAGCAGCAGCGATGGCCGCTATCGGTGGACCGGTATCCGCCATTCGTTCACTCCATCGGTAGGTTCGTTTGATTTGACGAACAGCCTAACAGGGTCCACTATAACGACCATGCGTTCGACATGGCGAACCCTGCAGGGGGTCAACATCCGCGACATCGCGTTGGTCTGCTTGGCCGACGCCCTGGTAGGGGCATCGTTCGGCGCCATCTCGGTAGCCGCGGGCCTGCCCCTGTGGCTGCCGGTCGTGATGTCACTGGTGGTCTTCGCGGGCTCCTCCCAGTTCATCTTCGTCGGGATTCTGGCGGCCGGTGGCAATCCCGTTGCCGCCGTCGCCAGCGCGTTGCTCGCCAACATTCGACTGGTTCCGCTCGGCTTCTCCATCGGCGAGGTGTTTCGGAACGTCTCACCGGTCAAGCGGGTACTCGGAACTCATCTCATCACCGACGAGGCGGTGGCCTTCAGCGTTGCCGAAAGGGACGAGGGCAGCCGTCGAACAGCGTTCTGGCTGTGCGGGATCGGACTGTTCGTCACCTGGAACATCGGCGTCGTGGTCGGCACGCTCGGCGGCGGTGCGATCACCGATACCGCCGCACTCGGTCTCGATGCCGCATTCCCGGCAATCCTGCTGGGATTGATCATGCCTGCGCTCCGAGACCGCGCCACCCGCAACGCAGCCCTCGTCGGAGCGTGCATTGCGCTCGTCGCATCGATGTTCCTGCCCAGAGGACTACCCGTGCTTCTGGCACTGCTCGCCGTCGTACCGGTCATGCTCTCCAATGCTCCTGCCGCACAGAAGGAATCCGCGTGAACCTCACGATTCCCCTACTTGCACTGGTCATCGGTACCTACGCGCTCCGCATCGCCGGCCCGGCACTCCGAACCCGAGTCACCATCTCACCTCGCATCGACAAGGTGATGACCACTGCCGTCGCCGTCATCTTCATCGCACTGGTCGCCACGTCGACGCTCCTCGTGGGCAAGGACTTCGCTGGATTCGCGTTGCCCGCAGGAGTAGCTGTTGCCGCAGTACTGGCCTGGCGACGAGCGCCGTTCGTCGTCATCGTTCTCGCCGCAGCGGCCACTACTGCGGGACTTCGATGGGTCGGCCTCAGCTGAGTCTGTAACACTGGGTTGGTGTCCGAGTCCCCTGTCCAGTCCGTCGACCGCGCGATCGAGGTGCTCGAATACCTTGCCGACCACGGTGAATCCGGCGTGCAGGACGTTGCGGCGCACCTAGAGGTACACAAGTCCACGGCCTTTCGCCTGCTCAGCGCACTGGAATTCCGCCGACTCGTCGAACAACCCGGCGAGCGCGGCAAGTACCGCCTCGGCATCGGCCTGATCCGCCTCGCCACGTCCGTATCCACTCAACTCGACATCACCCGCATCGCACGACCGATCCTGCAGGAGCTCGCCGACACCATCGGCGAGACCGTCAACATCGCTGTGCCCGACGGCAACGTGACCGTCAACATCGATCAGGTCCGCGGCGGCTCGTCGATCATCAGTCACAACTGGCTCGGTGAGAGGTCGGCTCTGCATGCGACGTCCAGCGGGAAAGCCCTGATGGCGTATGACGACTCGCTCCTGAAGGCCGGCGTCGACGGTCATCTCGAACTCTTCACGGCGAACACCATCACCACCAAGGCCGATCTGCTCGACGAGATCGAGACGGTTCGAGCCACCGGAATCGCCTATGCGCGCGAGGAGTTGGAGATCGGACTCAACGCGACGGCGGCAACCATCCTGAGCTACGACGGTTCCGCGGTAGGTGCGATCACCGTCTCGGGCCCCGCCTATCGACTGGACGAGGACCGACTCACGGCCGCAGGGGTATCCGTTCTCGCTGCTGCGCAGCGCGTCTCGACGCTATTGGGCTGGTCCGGTAACGCGTGATCCGACCCAGTCGTGGAACGCCCTGATGTGATGCTCGGCGGGCACCAGCACGCCGCCGTCCCGGTACATCCGTGACGACATCGCCGGCTGGCACCGCTCGCACGCCTCGAAGTCCTGCTCGTTGACGCGGTGGAACAGCTCTACCGACTTGTCCATCGTCGCCGCACTGTGCGGATCTGCCACCACCGCAGGGGCATAGAGCCAATCGCATTCGACGACCGTACGATCGACGGACATCGGGAACATGCGATGGATGATGACGTGATCGGGAACCAGGTTGACGAAGACCGTCGGCCTGATCGTGATGGCGTAATACCGTCGATCCCGATCCTCCCCCACACCGTCGAGCGCATCGAAGCCATGCGAGCCGTCGACAGTGAAGCCGGCTATGTCGCTGCCGAACTCGGCACCGTGGCCCACGTACGTCTGCGCGGCCATACCGTCGGCGAACTCGGGTAGTACCTCGGTGAGCTCGGGGTGAATCGTCGCGCAGTGGTAGCACTCCATGAAGTTCTCGACGATGAGCTTCCAGTTGGCCTTGACGTCGTAGACGATCCGACGCCCGAGGGCGAGTGAATCCATGTCGTACGAATCGATCGCACCCACACCTCCGAGTCGTTCGCGAACGTCGCCCTGCACCGTCTCCTCGAACGACGGGGCCTCCTCGGCCACGCACACCCAGACGTACCCGAGCCATTCCCGTACGTGCACCTTCCGCAGCCCGTACTCCACCCGATCGATCATCGGCATGTCGATCAGGTTCGGAGCTGCGATCAGCTTGCCGTCGAGATCGTACGTCCATGCGTGATAAGGGCATTGAAAGTTTCGCCGCACCGTGCCCGACGCCTCGGTGCACAGCGTCGCGCCGCGGTGTCGGCAGATGTTGAAGAACGCGGTCACACCGCCCTTCCGATTGCGGCTGACCAGGACCGACTCTCGACCGATCTGAACCGTGCGGAATTTACCGGGTTCTCCGATGTCGTCCGATCTGATCGCGCAGAACCACATCTGCTCGAAGATCTGCTCCTGCTCGCGGACGAAATAGGCGGGATCGACGTAGGTTTCGCCCCTCAGCGTCGGAAGCAGAGTGGGCTGCAGTTCGGGATCGACCATGGTCATGCCGACACCGCGCATCTCGCCGGGTCGAACAGCGCAATGGGGTGTTTCGTGGCGCCGTCGATCGCGAGGTCCGCGAGGACTTCTCCGATCACCGGAACGAACTTGAAGCCATGCCCCGAGAACCCGCACGCCACCGTCACATTCGCGTGGTCCGGGTGCTTCGCGACAACGAAGTGCTCGTCGGGTGTCGTGGTGTACATGCAGGTCTTCGCATCCTGGTGTGGTCCGGACAGCGCCGGAAACGTGGTGACGATGCGCTGTTGCAGTCGAGCGATCTCCTCGGGATGCACTGTGCGATCGATGGTGTCGGGATCGCACGGCGTTCCGGCGCGGAAGAACGAGATCTTCACGCCGCCGCCCTCCCCGTCGATGGCCGGAAAGCCGTAGATCTGATCCGGTCCGTCCCCGCAGATGTAGACGGGGTGGTGCGAGCTGTCGAAGGCCGCTTCGCCCGACTCCGGGGTGATCCAGTGCATCACCTGCCGTTCGACCACCATCGGTACGCCGATCTCGGCGAGCAGCTTCGGTGCCCACGCTCCCGGTGAAATAACCAGTGCACCTGCGGTGTACGTGCCGGCCACCGTGGTCACGGTCACCGAGGAGTCGGTGGATTCCCAACCCAGCACCTTCTCGTCGTAGCGCAGTTCGGCACCGGCAGCCTCGGCGAGATCGAGATGTGCGGCGACCGTCGTCTCGGGTCGCGCGATGCCCGCCTTCTCCTCGAAGAGGGCGAACTCGTCGGGCTGCAGCCGAACCGTCGGGAAGCGCCGCTGCGCCTCGGCGGTGTCGAGTACGTCGTGCTTCAGACCCCACTTCTCCGAGGCCCGCAGGCTTCCGCCGAACGTGAGCCCGTCGGGCCTTCCCACATAGAGGCCACCGGTTTCGGTGAACACGTCGCGCCCACTGTCCGCGGCGAGGTCGTGCCACAGTTCGTACGCGCGCAGGAGCAACGGCACGTAGGCCGGGTCCTCGAAGTACGACTGCCGGTAGATGCGGGAGCCACCGTGACTCGATCCGAGCGCATGCGCAGGTCCGAACTGGTCGATACCCAGCACCCGCTGTCCGCGTCGGGCGAGGTGACAGGCGGCGGCGCTTCCCATGCCGCCGATACCGAGGACAATCACGTCATACGTCATATCAACACCTGATCTTGTTCATGTCGGGATCCACCAGCGGTTCGGCCATGACCGTCGCGGGTAGTAGGTCTCGGAAGTACTGCACTGCAACATGATCACCGGGTTGCAGCCCCGCCGGTAGCCAGGCGTAGGCCACCGTCTTGCCGATCGTGTATCCGTAGGCGGCACTGGTCACGTAGCCGACCGCGGTGCCGTCCCGCAGCACCGGCTCCTTACCCATCACCACGTGTGACGGGTCGTCCAACGTCAGGCAGGTCAGCACCGGGCCATCGCCTCCTTCCTGCAACGCCGAGGCTCCGACGAAGTCTCCCTTGGCTTTTCGCACCGCGAAGCCGAGCCCCGCCTGATACGGATCGTGCTCGGTGGTCATGTCGGTGCCCCACGACCGGTAGCCCTTCTCCAGTCGGAGGCTGTTGAACGCACTGCGCCCCGCTGCGACCACGCCGTGCGCCTGCCCGGCGTCCCACAGGGTGTCCCACAGCCGCAGTGCGGTATCGGCGTCGGTGTACAGCTCCCAGCCGAGCTCGCCCACGTACGACAGCCGCAGCGCCAAGACGTCGACCCCGCCGACGTGAATGGTCCTGCCGTTGAAGTACTTCAGCCCGGTATGCGAGATGTCGGCCGAGGTGAGCGGAGCCAGCACCTCCCGCGCCAACGGGCCCCACAGCCCGATACAGGCGGTGGCACCGGTGATGTCGCGAACGTACACATCACGGCCGGCATGGCGCAGCATCCAGTCCTCGTCGAGCGGACCGTTCACTCCCACCTGGAACCGATCCTCGGCCACCCGCGCGACGGTCACGTCGCTGCGCACACCGCCGGTCGCGTCGAGCATCAGTGCGTACGTGACGCTTCCGACCTTCTTGTCGAGCTGGTTGGTCGTCAGGTTCTGAAGTAGCGCGAGCGCACCCGGTCCGCCGACCTCAAGGCGTCGCAGCGGCGTCATGTCGTACATCGCCACCGCCTCGCGGGTGCGCCAGGCCTCGACGGCGCTGATCGGTGACCAGAACTTCGCCGACCACGGCTCTCGCTTCGGTGCCTGCCACTGTTCCGGAAGCTGTTCGAGCAGAATGCTGTTCGACTCGTACCAGTGCGGCCGCTCCCAGCCCGCACCGTCGAGGAACATCGCGCCGAGTTCCTGCTGGCGGCCGTAGAACGGGCTCACTCGCAGCGGCCGCGGTTCCACCTTCGACTGTAGTGGATGGATGATGTCGTACACCTCGACGAAGTTCTGGGCGCTGGTCCGCGCCACGTTCGACGGCACCAGGTCGGTCTTCTCGAATCGGTACAGATCGCACTCGTGCATGTCGATCTCGCTGTGCCCGGTGATCATCTGCTCGGCGAGTGACTTCGCGACTCCGGCAGAATGCGTCACCCAGATCGCCTCGGATACCCACAGCCCCTGCACTTCTCGTGATTCACCGACGATCGGTGCGCCGTCCGGGGTGAAGGAGAAGATGCCGTTGAACGCGTGCTGCACTTTCGCTTCTCCCAGAGTGGGAAGGAGCTCGGTGCTGCGCTGCCAGGCGTCCTCGAAATCGGCCTCGGTGAACGGCATCGACGACGGCATGCTCTGCGCGGTCACGTTCTCACTGGAACCGAGTTCGCGAGAATCGACGGGCATGGGGCGGTGGTGGTACGAGCCGATTCCCAGGTGATCGCCGTGCTCGCGGTAGTAGAGCCGCTCGTCCTGATGACGGAGGATGGGCAGAACCGCTTCGGTGCCTGCTCGACGCGATGGCAGGTCCAACTCGGTCGTGTGCGCGTACTGATGTGCCAGTGGCTGCAGCGGCACCGTCATCCCGAGTAGATCGCCCAGCTCCGGTCCCCAGAATCCGGCGCAGCAGACGACGATGTCGGCCTCGAAGGTGTGCTCGCCCGCCCGCACGGCCGTGACTCGACCATTGCTCTGGTCGATCGACGTAACGTCCATGCCGCCGATGAAACGTGCGCCGCGTGCGATGGCCAGCTCGGCCTGCGTCGCGCTGGCCTTGACGGCCTTGGCCAGGCCGTCGTCGGGGGTGTGCAGACCGGCGAGTATCCGGCCGCGGTCGAGCAGGGGGTAGAGCTCGAGGCAGCGTTCGGCGTCCACCACCTCCGAGGTCAGGCCCCAGGAGGTGGCGAAGCCGTGGCGTCGATGCAGCTCGTCGACGCGCTCGGGCGTCGTCGCCACCTCGAGGCCACCGACGCCGAGAAAGCAATCGAGGCTCTTGAACTTCGAAGCCGTGTAGGCAGCGAAGCGCGACATCGACCGGGAGGAATTGGTGGCGAACACCAGGCCCGGCGCATGCGAGGTGGAACCGCCGGTGAGCGGTAGCGGGCCCTTGTCCAGGACTGTGACGTCGGTCCAGCCGCGTGCGGTGAGTTCGTCGGCGAGGCTGCAGCCGACGATTCCGGCACCGACGATCACAACCCTCGGGATGCTCGAGGACATGACACGCTCCTAGGGGGTGTACGTCGAGTTGATTTAGTTGCACAATACGAACTGCACTTCGTATAGCGCAACAGATTCACACGATCGAAACTCGAGCGTTCCATCGCCGCAACGGGGTGATCTCACGCTGGGTACAACACGAGCACTGCACACCCTCAGGTCCCCGGAGGCCCGACCATGACCGCAACCTTCTCCACCCGCGTCCTGCTCGACGTCGGTCGCGCCGAGGATCTCCCCGACGGCGAGGCCCTGCGCATCACCCCGGCCGGAGCACCGCCGATCGCGATCTTCAACGTCGAAGGTGAGTTCTTCGCCATCGACGACACCTGCACCCACCAGGACGCCTCACTGTCCGAAGGCTGGGTGGAGGACTGCGCCGTCGAATGCCCGCTCCACACAGCATGTTTCGACCTACGCACCGGAGCGGCACTGGGTGCTCCCGCGAAGATCCCCGTACGGACACACGCCGTACACGTCGAGGACGGGGTCATCCGCATCGCGGTCACTCCGTGAAGTCGGTGACCGTGGTCGGAGCCTCGCTCGCCGGGGTGGCCGCGGCGCGGGCCTTACGCGATCAGGGTTTCGACGGCCGCATCACGATGATCGGCGACGAAGTGCACCTGCCGTACGACCGGCCGCCGCTGTCGAAGAGTTTTCTTCTCGGTGACGAATCCGGACTGGGACTCGACATCGACGGCCTCGATGTCGAGTGGCGTCTGGGTTGCGCGGCGACCGCCCTGTCGGGGACCACGGTCTCAACTGCATCCGGGGAAATCAGTGCCGATGCGGTGGTGATCGCAACCGGCGCTGCGGCCTGTCGCCTCCCCGGCACGGTCGGGATCGACGGAATTCATGTGCTGCGCAGCCTGGACAATGCGCGTGCGCTACGGTCTTCGCTGACGTCGGGAGTTCGGGTCACGGTGGTCGGGGCCGGGTTCATCGGTAGCGAAGTCGCCTCCACGGCAGTGGGACTGGGCGCGTCGGTGACGGTTGTCGAAGCGTCGAAGACTCCGCTTGCCCGCGTGTTCGGCAGTGAGCTGGGCTCACTTATCGCCGGGTGGCATCGGAGTGCCGGTGCGGAACTACTGACCGGAGTATCGGTGGCCGGATTCGTCGTCGAGGCGGGCCGAGTGCGTGCGGTGGAATTGGCGGACGGATCGATGATCGAGTCGGACGTGGTTGTCCTCGGCGTCGGTTCGGTGCCCAACGTCGGTTGGCTCGACGGATCCGGCTTGGACATCCACGGCGGAGTGGTTACCGATCAGCGAGGGATCACCGCGAACCCGGCCGTCGTCGCCGTCGGTGACTGCGCTGCGGTGCGAGATGCCACCGGGATGATTCGGCGCGACGAACACTGGACCTCCGCCGCCACCCGACCTGCCGTCGCCGTCGAGGCACTCCTCACCGGTGGGTCCAAGGAATTCACCGGGCTGCCGTACGTGTGGTCCGACCAATACGCCGCACGGATCCAATTCGCCGGACATCACGGACCCGACTGCACCGCCGACATCGTCGAGGGCGACCCCACCACCGGGCCCTTCGTCGCTGTCTACCGACACAATGATCGCCCGGTCGCCGTGCTCGCGGTCTCCTCGCCCCGATCCTTCGGCAAATGGCGCCGTCAGGTGGTCGATACCTCGACCCTGATGACCTGACCGTCCGCTATTTCCCTCCGCCAATGGCGCCCCCCAGGTCCACTCGATGTGACATTGACCCCCGAAAAGGCCACCGAATGTCACATTGAGTACCCACCAACGGGAACAATGGTGATCGAACACGGGAAACGATTGTCGACTTTGGGAGCAGCAATGACCGCGCTGGATGCAGTACGACGACGGTGGCCGAAGACGATGCCGCTGCAGCCGCTGCCGTCGGAGTCGTGGGCCAAGCAGGAGCCCACCTGGAAGGGTGCGAATCCCCAGGTCATCGAGTCGGCCTTGAAGCGTGCGAAGACGCGCACCTCGGGCAATTGGTTCGTGTTCGCTGCCAGTCGCGACGTCAAGGCCGACAAGCCGTTCGGCCGGTATGTGGGCACCACCGAATTGGTGGCGTGGCGCGACTCTGCGGGCAAGGTGCACATCGGCCCGGGTGCGTGCCCGCATCTCGGTGCCGCGTTGGATACCGCGAAGATCGAATGCGACACATTGGTCTGCCGCTGGCACGGTCTCGCGCTCGGGCCGAAGGGCAAGCCCGGTTGGCGTCCGGTTCCCGCATTCGACGACGGGGTTCTGGTGTGGGTACGGCTCGACGAGCTCGGTGCTGAGGAGCCGACGCCCGTCCCCGTGGTCCCGATCCGCCCGCCCGCCTCCACGGCCATCGCCGGCGTGGTCACTCTCGTCGGAAAGTGCGAGCCCGACGACATCATCGCCAACCGCCTCGATCCCTGGCACGGTGCGTGGTTCCACCCGTACTCGTTCGCGCGGCTGAAGGTGGTCAGCGCGCCGACCGAGATCGATGTGCCCGAGGAAGACGATCGCTTTCTGGTCGATGTGACCTTCCGCGTCAGTCGCGGCATCGGTGTTCCGGTGCGGGCCGAGTTCGTCTGCCCCGGTCCCCGCACCATTGTGATGCGCATCCTCGACGGTGAAGGAGCGGGAAGCGTCGTCGAAACGCATGCGACGCCGCTGGCCCCCGCAGCCGACGGCACACCGCGTACTGCCGTCATCGAAGCCACGATCGCAAGTTCGGATCGTCCGGGATTCCAGATGGCGCGCAAAGCATCCGGCCTCCTGCGACCGGCGATGAACTTCACCGCTGCACGGCTGTGGAAGGACGATCTCGACTACGCCGAGCGACGCTACGAGCTGCGTTCGCAGGGCCGGGCCTGAGTGGAGCTATACCACGTGTGCTTTGCCGTGCAGGATATCGATGCAGCGATGTCGGACCTGGCGGCGACGGTCGGTGCACGTTGGCGAGAGCCACGCACGGGCACGTTGGGTGAGTGGACGTATCGCATCGCATTTTCGATCGACGCTCCATATTTCGAGCTGATCGAAGGGCCACCGGGTAGCCCATGGGACAGTACGACGGGGCCGCGATTTCACCACCTCGGGTTCTGGTCTGACGACATGGACCTCGACCGTTCAGACCTGGACGGTGTGGGAACAATGCTGTTCGACGCCTGTCCGCTCGGTCGGCCGTTCAGCTATCACCGAATCGACAGCATCGGCGCGAGTGTCGAATTGGTGGACCGCTCAGCCCAAACGGGATTCCGCACGACGTGGGACCTCTGACTACCTAGCCTTCGACGAACTCGGCGAGTTGTGCGATGACGGTACCCCAGCCGTCGTGGAAGCCGTACTCCTCGTGCATCTTTCGGTCTTCTTCGTTGCGGTGCATCACGTGGGCGTGGTACTCGGTTCCGTCGGGGTGGTCGGAGAGGGTGATCACCGCGGTCATGAACAGCTGCGGTGCCGGCCGCCACCCTTCGACGAGGGAGTTGGTGAAGACTATGCGCTGACCGTCGTCGACAGCGAGGAAGCAGCCGTCGATGTGCGGAGCGTAGTCGCCACCGGATTCGCTGATGAGGGTCCGGAAGGCCCCGCCGGGTCGCGGGTCCCAGCCGTCCACCCGACATAGAGCAGGCGCGGGGATCCACCACTTCTCGAACTTCGACGGGTCGATCCACGCACTCCACACTGCTGCGCGGGGAGCCTGGATCACGCGGGAGATGGTCAAGTCCAGGGAAGGATCAATCGATGTCATTGCGCTTCACTTTCTTTCGCGGTGTCGGTGACGAACTGCTCGAGGCGATCGGTCCGGGATTCCCAGACGGCCCGTTGGTCTCGTAGCCAGTGATCGGCCGCGTCCAGGTTGGCTCGCTCGATCGTGCACGCACGTACTCGGCCCACCTTGCGCGTGCGGATCCAGCCACTGCGCTCGAGCAGCTGGATGTGTTTCATGAACGACGGCAGAGTCATGTCGAACGGTTCGGCAAGTTCGCCCACCGTGGCCGGTCCGGAACCCAACCGGCTCAACACCGCCCGCCGGGTCGGGTCGGCCAGTGCCTGAAACACATCATCGAGAACGGTCGAATACTGAGCCATAAGGCACACTATCCCCCAGTCATACTTAGCGCAAGAGCTAAGTATTAAGAGACGATGCAGCCCCGACCTCGCTAGGAGTCATCGTCAAGGTCCTTGAAGTAGCGCGCAACGGGCCATCTCTCGAACCCACTGACCTCGTACGCCGCTCGTGCCGGAGCATGACCGGGATCGTCACCTGTCTCGACCATGATCATTCGCAAGCCAGCAGACTTGACCCTCGCTAGAGACCGATCCATCAGCGCTCCACCGACGCCCCCTCGCTGCCGGACCGGATCGACCACGAGCACATATATCTCGCCCATGTTGTCCTGCGGATGCAATCGGGTGCAGACCCAACCGATGGGCACATCACCGTCTACCGCCACGTCCACATTCTCGGGTTCACCGTCGAGAACGAGGGTCAGGTCTTCAATCTGTCGCGCCTGCCAACCCGAGGGATAGAAGCAGTCATACACGAAGGACGGGACCGCCGACTGCACCATCGGGAATACCGGTTCCCACGCGCGGAGCGACAACGCGAGCAGCTCGGTACGGTACTGCGAGATGTAGGGCACGATAGTCACCATCAGGCCGAGTCTAGGTCGGGGCGTGTGAACTCGGACATCGAATATACGACGCCCCGTGGCCGTCGACGCACGACCCCCGCTGCGCCACAGCACTATTGGACCTGAAAAATTTCTGAGAACCTTCGAGAAACCTCTTGGCACTCCAAGGGCCAGAGTGCTAATTTCTGTTCTGCACAGTTGAGGAGCGACTCGCCACAGGGGCGAGCGCATCTGGGTACAGGAGGTGGTTGCTGTGCTTCGTTTCGATCCGTTCCGTGATGTCGATTCCCTCACCTCGGCCATGCTGGGTGCCTCTTCCGGTTCGGACCGCGCCCCGCGATTCATGCCGATGGACCTCTACAAAGTCGACGACCACTACGTGCTCAGTGCCGATCTTCCCGGCATCGACCCCGGATCGATCGATGTCGACGTCGACCGCGGCACGTTGACGCTCACCGCTCATCGGTCCGCTCCGGAAAACACTGGGGTGCAGTGGATTACCTCGGAGCGATTCGCCGGCACGTTCCGCCGCCAGGTCTCGCTGGGTGACGGCGTCGATACCGAGCGCATCTCCGCGGCGTACGACAACGGCGTTCTGTCCATCACCATTCCCCTCGCCGAACGCGCGAAACCACGCAAGATCGATATCGCACACACCGAGCAGAAGTCCATCGAACACGAGTCGACCTGACGCGAGACGGACAGCCGAACAGATCACGAAAACCATTGGGGTGATGCACTATGCCATCCGAGGCGGTGGTGTGGACGGAATCGACCTACCGTGAGCAGTGGTGGCGCACGGTGGTGGGCGTCGAGACAAGCTTCAGGGAATGCGCGACGGCGGATGTGCTCGATCAGTGTCGAGCCGAGCCTTTCGACGACGATCTCTACCCGCACACACAGCACGCAGCCTGACGAGAAGGGCCGGTACCGAACACTCGGTGCCGGCCCTCCGTCATCGGGATCTCTTCAGGGACAACGAGAAGAACGTGCTCGACGGATCGAGAACGTAGTCCCCGAACGGCGGGCACTCGACGAACCCGTGGCGCACATACAGCCTGCGGGCCGCAGCGAAGTAGTCCTGGGTTCCCGTTTCCAGGCTCACCCTCGCAATGCCACGTCGACGCGCATCGTCGAGAGCATGAGCGAGCAAGCGCGACGCCACACCCTGCCCCCTCGCCGCCCCCGTGGTCCGCATCGACTTCAGCTCGCCGTGATCGGGTGAGAGTTCTTTCAGCGCAGCGATTCCCAGCAGTACCTCTGCATCCCAACCCGTCCACACGGTGACATGCGATCCGCGCAGACCGGACAGATCGAGAGCGTGCACACTCTCGGCAGGCGAGGTGGCGTGCATGTCCTCGAGATGCTCGGTGAGCAGCGCCTGCACTTGTGGACGCGACAGATCGTCGACCTCTATCCGCATGCCGGAACTCACCTGTTCATGAGCCTCTCGATGGCGTCGAACATCTTGAATCGTCCACTGGTCGGCACTGTTTCGATGTCGTGACCGGTGATGCCCCAGCTCGCCAGCAGGGTGTTCGCGGCCTGCAGCCCGGTGGTGGCCGCACGTTCCATCAGCGCGACCGGCAGATCGATACGGATGCCGTCGCCCGCGAGAACCAGTGCGGGTTCGGGGGTACGGACGGTGGGGCGCTCGGCGAACGCGCCGAGGCCGAACATGGGGCAATCGTCACGCCACTCGGATCGTTCTGCGATCACCTCTGCATCAGCGGTTTCCGGATAGATCTCGTGCATCCGGTCCATCAGCTGCTGCCGCGTGACCTCCTCGGATTCCTCGGCGGCGTAGGCGTGCAGCTCGACGACGGAGCCGCCGGTGCGGGCAGCCCACTGCGCGGCCTCGTCCTCGAATCGTTCGAGTACGCTGATGTTGTCGATCGGGGGCATGCCACCGGTGCCGATGAAGGCGGGGCGATCGGCGTTGACGGCCTTGCTCAACCACACGCGGTGTACCAGGAACGGCGGTGTGTTCTGCAGCGCAGCAACCTGTTTGCGCCAGTCGGGCGTCCCCAGCTCGGGTGACTGCTCGAGCACTCGCTGCAATCCGGCGATGTCGGTCGCCAGTACCACCGCGTCGGCGTCGATGATGCCGCCTGCGTCGACGCGGAACTTTCGCAATCCACCGCGGCTGATCTCGCCGCACGGAGTGGAGGTTCTGATGTCGACTCCGAGTCCGGTGAGGTATTCCCCCAACGGGTCCCACAGCGCCTGCGGATACGGGTCACGCGGAACGTCGAAGATCAGGCCCTCGGAGGAGCCGAGGAAGTAGATGTGGAACATCATCGCCAACTCGGCGGCAGACATCTTCTCGGGATCGGCGAAGAAGCTGCGGGAGAACACTCCGAACGCCAGGTGCCGTGCGGCCTCGGGAAAATTGATGTTGCGCAGGAACTCTGCGGCCGGAGTGGTGTCCAGCTCGTCGAAGGTCTTGGGCACACTCACCGTCATCAAAGGCAGTGCCGCAATACCGTTGAGGTCGGTGAGGTCCTTCCACCGGAACGTCGGACTACGCTTGACGAACGCGAATGCGTTCAGTGGCGGCGTTTCGGGCAAGCCCTTGAATCCGTCGATCCGACCGTCGCCGTCGATCAGTGGGTAGTCGTCCACCGGACGCAGCCGAGCCAACTCGGGGTCGGTGCGGCGGAGCAGGTTTCGCAGATTGTAGTACTGCCGGAAGAACGCATGGAAGCCGCGGCTCATGGTGGCGGGTGAGCCGTCCTCCAGCGTCGTGTCCCATCCGCCGACGCGGCCGCCGAGGTAGCTCTCGCGTTCGACCACGTGCACTTTCACCCCGCGCTCGGCCAGCGCGGTCGCAGCGCTCAGACCCGCGATGCCACCGCCGACCACCACCACGTGCGGGACGTCCGCCAGCTGTGCGGCGTCCGAATATCCCTGCACCGCAGCATGAGTGACTTTTTTGGAATCGGTCAACGCTCTTCCTCCGTGGGACGAGAGCCGAGGAACGTGTGCACCACACCGTTCTGCCACCCGGTCATGGTCTCTCTGGCCACGCCGGTGTAGCCGGCTCGCTGCATCCGCCGCATGAAGGCCGAGGCGCCGTCGAAGGTCACGACACTGCGCCACAGGTGCCGGTACAGGGTGGCGTCGCGCGTCGCCAGCCAGCCGAGCGGAATGATGATGCCCCAGCTCACCACGTTCCAGGAGATCCTGGCCCGCATCGAATCGTGCACCGAGTATTCGTGGAATGCGATGGTCGAGCCCGGACGCAACAGGGACAGAAGCGATTTCAGCTCCGTGTCGGGATCGTCGACGTTCCTGATGAGGTACGCGGCGAGTATCGCGTCGAACGGACCGTCCACCCCGTTCATCGCCAGATCCTCGACGCGTGAGTGCACGAACGTCACGTTCGACGGCCAGTCCTTGCTCCGCGCGACCTCGAGCATCTCGGCCGACGCGTCGGCGGCGACGATCTCGGCATGCGGCGCGGCTTCGAGCAGCGCTGCGGTGGATGCGCCGGTGCCGCAACCGATGTCGAGCAGACGCAAGCCGGATCCGAGGTTCGGGATCCGCAGCCGCTTGGCCGACTTGAGCAGGTGTTCGTGGTAGCCGGGGTTCGCTCCGACGAGTCGGTCGTACGCCTTGGCGCCGACGTCGAATGCCCCGGGAACTTCGTTGCGCGGCAGTCCGCCCTTACCGACCTTCACAGTGCCTCTTCCTTGCTGACGCGGGCCGAGGGCCCACCCTGGACCGATACGACATCACCGTGCTGCAACTGCCGTCCGCGCCGCACATCCACATCCCCGTTGACACTGACCAAACCGTCGGCGATCACGCCCTTCGCCTCGGCACCGGATTCGATGAGGTTGGCGAGCTTGAGGAATTGACCCAGTCTGATCGATTCGTCGCGGATGGGGACATCGTGTGCGTCGGACATGTCTCCATCCTGTACTAGCAAGCCGTTCGCTGCTACCAACCGGTCACATCGACGAACGGAACCGGCGCAACCGCAGGCTGTTGCTCACCACGAACACCGAGGACAGCGCCATCGCGGCACCGGCGAGCATCGGGTTGAGCAGGCCCGCAGCGGCCAGCGGCACAGCGGCGACGTTGTAGGCGAAGGCCCAGAACAGGTTGCCCTTGATGGTGCTCAGGGTGCGCCGAGAGAGCCGGATTGCGTCGCCCACGGCCCGTAGGTCACCGCGCACCAACGTCAGGTCGCTGGCCTCGATCGCCACATCGGTGCCGGTACCCATCGCAAGCCCCAGATCGGCTGTGGCGAGGGCGGCCGCGTCGTTGATGCCGTCGCCGACCATCGCCACGACCTTGCCCGACGCCTGCAGTTCACGAACGGCATCGACCTTGCCCGTCGGCAGGACACCGGCGATGACCTCGTCGATTCCCACCTCGGCGGCGATCGTGCGCGCGGCGGCCTCGTTGTCGCCGGTCAGCATGACGGGAGTCAGGCCGAGCGCTCGAAGTTCCGCGACGGCCTGCTTCGACGTCGGCTTGACCGAATCGGAGACCACCTGCACTCCGCGAGCTCTGCCGTCCCAGCCGAGTGCGACGGCGGTGCGTCCCTGACGTTCGGCGGCCTCGAAGGCATCGGCAAGCTCCAACGGCAGCGGCATCGACCAGTCGTCCAGCAGCGAGCGCCGCCCGATGACCGCGGCTCGACCGTCCACGACACCTTGCACCCCGAGTCCGTCGAGGCTGGTGAATTCCTCGACGGTCATGGACTGGGTCGAACCCGCGATGGCGCGGGCGATGGGGTGCTCCGAACCCGATTCCAACGCTGCCGCCACGGCACGGACCACGTCCTCGTCCTCGCCGTCGGCCACGTGCACCGACTGCAGAGTCATGTCCCCGGTGGTGACGGTTCCGGTCTTGTCGAGTACGACGGTATCGACGCGGCGCGTGGATTCGAGGATTTCCGGGCCCTTGATCAGGATGCCGAGCTGCGCGGCCCGGCCGGTGCCGACCATCAGTGCAGTCGGTGTGGCAAGTCCGAGCGCGCACGGGCACGCGATGATGAGCACCGCGACTGCAGCCGTGAACGCGCCTGCCGCGGAACTGCCTGCACCGAGCCAGAATCCGAGGGTCGCGACCGAGATCGCTATGACGATCGGCACGAAGATTCCGGAGATCCGATCGGCCAAGCGCTGCGCCTGCGCCTTGCCGGTCTGCGCGTCCTCGACGGCCTTCGCCATCTGCGCGAGCTGAGTGTCGGCACCTATTCGCTTCGCCCGCACAGTGATTCGGCCACCGACGTTGAGCGTCGCACCCACCACGGCGTCGCCGACGCCGACCTCCACGGGCACGGATTCACCCGTCAGCATCGACCGGTCGACGGCCGAGGAGCCGCTCTCGACGGTGCCGTCGGTGGCCACCTTCTCGCCGGGACGAACGACGAACAGATCGCCGACGGCCAATTGCTCGATCGGAATCTGTTGTTCCTTACCATCTTCGAGTACGGCAACCGTCTTGGCACCGAGGTCCATCAGGGCGCGCAACGCCGCACCGGCCTGACGCTTGGATCGGCTCTCGAACCATCGTCCGGCCAGGATGAAGGTGGTCACGCCCGCCGCGGCCTCGAGGTAGATGTTGCCGGCCCCGTCCGTTCGCGCGATCGTGAACTCGAACGGATGCGTCATACCCGGAGTGCCTGCAGTGCCGAAGAACAGTGCGTACAGCGACCACCCCAACGCCGCCAGGGTGCCCATGCTGACGAGGGTGTCCATGGTCGAGGTGCCGTGCCGCAGGTTGGTCCATGCAGCGCGGTGGAACGGCAACGCACCCCACACGACCACCGGCGCGGCAAGAGTCAACGACAGCCACTGCCAGTTGGTGAACTGCAACGCCGGAATCATCGCCATCGCGATCACCGGCACGCTGAGCACCGCCGAGACGATCAATCGCTGCTTCAGCGGGTCGGTGGGAAGCTCGTCGACCGGTTCCGCGGCGGGAAGAGTGGCGGTGTAGCCGGCGGATTCAACGGCGGCGATCAGGTCCTCGGTGGCCACGCCGTCACTGGTGACGCGGGCCTTCTCGGTGGCGTAGTTGACCGTCGCCGATACCCCGTCGAGCTTGTTGAGCTTGCGTTCGATGCGGTTGGCGCACGACGCACAGGTCATGCCGCCGAGGATCAGTTCGGTTTCCTGGCTCATGCCTGTCCCTCCTGTGCCTCGGTGGTGAATTCGGCGGTGCGCACGACGCCCCCGTGCTGAAAGTCGAGATAGAGCGCATATGTTCCCGCGGTCGGCGCGTCGACGGCGAAGTCGACCGTCGGTCCCGGTGGCCCGTCCTCCGGATGAACGTGAAGGTAGGCGAGGTCGTCGGCGCGGAGGGCCACCAGGTGTCCGTAGGCACCGAGATACGGCTCGAGATCGGTGACCTCGCGTCCGTCCTGCGCGATCGTCAGGGACACGGTGGAGTTCGAGCCCGCGGTGACCGCACCGGTGAGCGTCACGTCGTAACCGTCGACCCTCGATGTCACATTCGGTGTACTCAGGGGCTGCGGCCGATAGTCGCCGGGAACGGTCAACTCCGCCCCCAGGGTGATGTTCTCCCCGCCGGCCGGCGTGAAGTCGGCGAACAGACGGTACGGCCCGGGCCGGGTGAGATCGAGAGTCGTCGACCATGTTCCCGACGCGTCCCGGGTCGGATGGACGTGCTGGAAGTCGGTCAGATCGCGCCGAACGACGATGAGGTGCAGTTCCTCGGTGTGCATGACGTCGTAGTCGGTCAGCGCCGCCCCGACCGGTCCGCTGATCGTGAAGGCGACCGGTACGTCCGGTCCCGATTCGACGACGGATCGATCGAGCGACAGTGTGTAGCCGTCCTGGGTGGCCTGGAGCCCGGCAGGCATCGCGGCCGGGGCAGCCGTGTCGTCGTGCGCGTCATGGCCGGTGTGCGACGCGGCTGCGGTCGCCTGGGCGTCGGGTCCGATCTTGTCCCCGACGAACAGCGCCGCCAGGAACAGGAACGCGATTCCGACGAAAAATCCGACGAGCTTGGTGGGTGCGTCGAGTTCCTGCCGTTCTGTGTTCACGGCACTACCCTACCCCCCCAGGGTATCTATTCGGTAGTTCCGAATGTCATCTTGTATCCGACGTGGGAGTCGACGAAGCCGAGACGGGTGTAGAAGCGATGTGCGTCCGTTCGACTGACGTCGGACGTCAACTGCACCAGAGCACACCCCCGCCGCTCGGCCTCCGCGATCGCCCACCCGATCAGCGCACCGCCGAGTCCCCGGCCGCGCCACCGCGCGTCCACCCGAACTGCTTCGATCTGCGCCCGCAGCGCGCCCCCTCGGGCAAGCCCGGGAATGACGGTCAACTGCAGCGTTCCCACCACCTCGTCACCGTGCACCGCCACCATCGGTCAGGTCGAATCCCGTCGATGTCATTCGATGATGAAAAGCCATGCGTACGACGGTAAATGATGCGGTTTGTAACGCGAACGACCCGACCGACGAAATCCCGGGTAACCCACTGGCAACTGCAGTCGGGATCGGTTCGGGCGGACATGATGGGGATCGAAAACATGAATGTTGGCAAGTCGAAGCGTGCGCGCGTTGCGTTGAGCGCGTTCGCGATCGGAGCCCTCGGTGCCGGAGTAGTTGTTGCCGCACCGTGGTCGACTCCGTCCACGACCACCGAAGCATCCATCGAACTGGTGTCGACGGCCACCTGCTACGACATGGTCAGCATCGCGATCGGCGGCCGCGGCGACACCCCACGCGAGGGCGTCAAGTGGCTCACCACCCCCGAGGGCGAGCGGCTCCCCGCAGCGATGTCCGGTGACTACTCCAGCGACTGGATCGACCAGGCCGTGCGTGCGCCCAACAATGGCAACGTGGTTCCGGACTCCTACGCCGCGGTGTACGTCGAATACCCGGCCGACCTGGCGAGCTACGAGAACGCCGTCCAGACCGGTGTGACGAACTCACAGACCATCATGAAGTCGATCACGGCGTCCTGCCCCGACACTCGCTTCGCCATCGTCGGCTACAGCGAGGGCGCAGACGTTGCTCGCCGCACCGCGATGGAGGTCGGCAACCAGGTCGCCGGAGCCGACGGCAAGTACGGAATCGTCGACCCCAACCAGGTCGTGGGAGTCGTCATCTTCGCCGACGCCGGCCGCGAGTCGGGAGATGGCCCGTTCCCCGGCGCCGAGAACCCGTTCAGCAATCCGGACGGCTTCGACACCAAGTATCAGAACGGCAACAACGCAATTCCAGGCCAGGGCGCACTGCCCGGCACCTCCGGCGGATTCGGAGCGCTCGACGGCCGGGTGGCCTCGTTCTGCTCCGACGGAGATCTCACCTGCGCACTGCCCGAGAACACGTCACTGATTCACCTGGCCGCCAACGTCGGTCGTCAGGTCAACGCCGACGCGCTGCAGAACGAGCAGCTGACGCCCGCCACCGGTGCCGATCTCGCATTGGCCCTGGGGCGCATCGCAGTCAACGCCTTCAACGACATCGCCTCACAGCCCAACTGGATGCAGAGCGACGAGACGTTCCTCGACGTGTTGATCAAGGTGTCCGAGCCCGGCTACAAGCCCGGCGCAGTGACCACCCCGGTCTCGGCCACGGTCGACGGCGAGCAGAAGCCGATCGAAACCGGTCAGATGGTCGACCTGGCATACCTGCCGCAGAAGATCTTCCGCGAGATCACCGGCTTCATCGCCTCCAACCAGAACACCGTTCCGGTGATCATGAACGACCCGTACGGCCTCACCCTGGGCCCCGGATCGGGACACCACTTCGATTACTGGCGTGACGCCGACGCGGCCAACGGCAAGCCCTTGACCTCGGTGCAGTACGCCGCGGCCTGGTTGACCCAGCTGGCGGAAGAGGCCAACAGGGGCGAGCCGATCAAGTCCGCAGCGGTTCAGGAGAAGGCCGGACGTGCTGCGGTCGAGACGATCGTGGCACCTGTGACCACGTCGGCAACGGCAACTCCGAAGGCCACCACGACCGCCCCGGCAACCTCGACGCCCGTCGTGACCACCACCGTTCCGGTTGTGCCTGCACCCGTCACCACCGCCGAGACGCCGGCACCGGCCGTCGTCGCGACGACCCCCGAGTGCACCGTTCCCGTCGACGGTGAAACCCCGGTCGAGGGAGCACCGCCGGTCTGCGTCACCCCGACCGAGACGGCTGCCGAGACGGCAACCGAGACCGTGGTTCCCACGACCACCGAGGTTGTGCCTGCTCCCTAACTGAAAGGTAGCTCGTAGCCTGCTACGAACTACCGCTCACGACGGCGGGTCTGCGCATCAGCACCGCGCAGGCAACCGTCACCACTGCAACGACCACGAGCCCGGCCGCCGACAACACCAGGTGGTCGGGCTCGCTCGTGCGGGTGGCCACCGCGTCGGTCGACGATGACAGGCCAGGCTGATAGCTCGCGGCATACACCGTCACCGGCAGCGTCATGGTGAACAGAGCGGGCAACGCGACGGCCAGCGAACCCGGTGAGGTCGACAACACGGACACAAGCGCGTACGCGACGACGAACGGCAAGACGAATTCCGATCCCGTCTGAATTTCCGCATAGCCCTCGATTACGCCCGCAACGGCTATGACGAGAAGGCCACTCAACCCGACGTACAGCTGCGGCCAGCGGTAGCCGAGGCCCGCTCCGACGATCAACAGGCCCACACTCAGAGCCAGCTGCGCATTGTCACCAGCGGCGAAGCCGAACGAGCATATCCCAGCCGACGATGACGCGAACAGCACCAGCAGCAGGCGTCCGTTGCGCCCGGGCAAAAGGAACGACGCCACCAGCGCGATGGCCGTCATACCGGCAAGTGCACCGAGCCAGACGGCATCCCCACTGTCGTGGCCGCCGGCGAACCAACTCACAACACCGGCAGCTATGGGCAGCGGTAGTCCGACCAGCAGAGTCCGTCGGGTCTCGTGCGACTGCAACGCCACATCGCGGTGTGCCAGGAACAGCGAGAGCGCCGCACCCAGTGCCGCAATCACCATGACGATCGCTCGCTCCGGAACCACCGCATCCTCGGCACCGACGACATCCCACACGAACACGGGACCGTCGTCGGCTTGCAACAGGGCATCCAGCGCTGTGCCGAGAAGACCGGCTCCGATCGCGGCGACGGCCAGCGATGCCTGCGCTCCGCGATGTCGCCCCGCGAGTACGACGGACGCGCCGAGCAGGGCGCCTGCGCCCACTGCGCCGGCCCAGTCGCCGAACATTCCGGTCACCATGCCGACTGTCCGGAACACGACGACGAGTACTGCTCCGATCGCCACGACGAGCACACCCCGCGCACTCGAACGCGCCAGCGCGACGCTCACCAGGCAGGCGGTCAACGCGAGGACGGTGAGCCCGTTGACGATCGTTGCCGGTGAACCGAATTCGGCCGTGCTGCTCAGCAGGGAGTCGAAGGGTCGGATATCACTGACCGCGTAGCCGACGACGAAGCCGGCCAGGATCATCGACAGTACTTTCATACTGCCGATCATGCCGTCAGCCGAACTTCACCCCCTGCGCCAGGGGCAGTTCGTTGGAGTAGTTGACCGTGTTCGTAGCTCGCCGCATGTAGGCCTTCCATGCGTCCGAACCGGATTCACGTCCGCCGCCGGTTTCCTTCTCTCCGCCGAATGCACCACCGATCTCGGCACCGGACGGTCCGATGTTGACGTTGGCGATGCCGCAGTCGGAGCCGGCAGCAGACAGGAAGCGCTCGGCTTCACGCAGGTCGGTCGTGAAGATCGATGACGAAAGACCCTGCGGCACATCGTTGTGCAGTGCGATGGCCTCGTCGAGGGTGTCGTACGTCAGCACGTACATGATGGGGGCAAACGTCTCGTGCTTGACGATGTCGGTCTGCGCGGGCATCGTCACGATCGCGGGCTGAACGTAGAACGAGTACTCGTCGACCACATTCACCCGCTCCCCGCCGACCACGATTGTTCCGCCGTCGGACACCGCAGCCTCGAGCGCCTTCTGGTACCCCGCGAACGCACCGGCGTCGATGAGTGGGCCCACCAGAGTGTCTGTGGCCAAGGGAGATCCGATGGAGAGTGTCTCGTATGCCGCAACCAACTTGCCGACCAGTTCCTCCGCGACCGAGGAATGCACGATGACGCGTCGCAGCGAGGTGCAGCGCTGACCGGCCGTTCCGGCGGCCGAGAACACCAGTCCACGCGTCGTCAGATCGAGATCGGCCGACGGCGTCACGATCGCGGCATTGTTTCCACCGAGTTCGAGCAACACCCGGCCGAATCGCTCGGCGACCCGAGGAGCGACGGCACGGCCCATTCTCGTCGAGCCGGTTGCCGACACCAACGCAACCCGCGAATCGTCCACCAGCGCTTCGCCGGACGCGCGATCACCGATCACCAGCTGCGCGATCTTGGGGTCCACTCCCGCGGCAGCGGCGGCACGCTCGAACAGTGCCTGCACTCCGACGGCCGTCAATGGAGTCTTCTCCGACGGCTTCCAGATGACGGTATCGCCCGCGACGAGTGCGAGAGCGGTGTTCCAACTCCACACGGCAACAGGGAAATTGAAGGCGGTGATGACACCGACGACACCGAGCGGATGCCATTGCTCCATCATGCGATGCCCAGGCCGTTCGGTGGCGATCGTATTGCCGTACAGCTGACGCGAGAGTCCGACGGCGAAGTCGCAGATGTCGATCATCTCCTGCACCTCACCGAGCCCCTCCGAGACGATCTTTCCGGCCTCGATGGACACCAGCGCGCCCAGATCTTCCTTGTGTACGCGCAGCAGCTCTCCGAGTTCCCGAATCACCTGACCACGCACGGGAGCCGGTACCTGCGACCACGACACGAACGCAGTGCGCGCGTCGGCGATGACGGCGTCGACATCGGCAGCCGAGGCACACGCCAGCGACGCCAGGTTCCCTCCGGTGATCGGCGATCGCGCGATGATCGCGTCGGGTCCCGCAGGGGCGTCGAGCGCGATCGTGGCACCCAGCCGGTCGAGGATCGCGCGAGTGCGCACACTCAACTCGTCGTGGGTGATGGATGCAGACATGCGCTTACACCTTCCGTGGGGAGAACCGAACCGTCGGAGATGAGCCTACCGATCAGGGTCACAACCGTATAATTTCCTGTGTATTGGACTTGCTTACGGATTATTTACGCGTATCTTCGACGTCATGACGCAAGTATTACAGCGCACCGGACTGGCCATCGACGCCTCCAACGTCCGCGACGTGATCGGCAAACACCTGTTGGCCGACGGTTTCGAGCTGGTGTTGGACCTCGATGCCTCGACAGGGTGCACCCTGGTCGATGCCAGGGACGGCACCCGCTATCTGGACCTGTTCACCTTCTTTGCGTCCAATGCGCTGGGCATGAACCATCCGGCCCTGATCGACGACCCGGAATTTCGGACCGATCTCATGCAGGCCGCGATGAACAAGCCCAGCAACTCCGACATCTACACAGTGCCCATGGCTCGATTCGTCGACACCTTCGCGCGCGTCCTCGGTGACGCTCGCCTGCCCCACCTGTTCTTCGTCGAGGGCGGCGCATTG
Organism: Rhodococcus sp. 06-462-5; assembly: GCF_002258315.1. Taxonomy (GTDB): domain Bacteria; phylum Actinomycetota; class Actinomycetes; order Mycobacteriales; family Mycobacteriaceae; genus Rhodococcoides. The sequence continues at coordinate 84,647 of NZ_NOYD01000001.1, forward strand.
GCAGTGGAGAACGCGTTGAAGGTCGCCTTCGACTGGAAGTCACGCTGGAACGAGCGCAACGGCATCGATCCATCGTTGGGCTCGCAAGTCATGCATTTCGAGCATGCGTTCCACGGACGCTCGGGCTACACGATGTCGCTCACCAACACCGACCCGAACAAGGTTGCGCGCTTCCCGAAATTCGATTGGCCGCGCATCCCGTCCCCCTTCATCAGGTCCGATGCAAACATGGACGAACTCGAGGACGCATCGCTGGCCGCAGCCCGCATTGCTTTCGAGGCCAACCCGCACGACATCGCCTGCGCCATCATCGAACCCATCCAGGGCGAGGGCGGCGATCACCACTTCCGGCCTCGTTTCCTGCAGAAGTTGCGCGAGCTCTGCCACGAGTTCGACGCCTTGTTCGTCATGGACGAGGTACAGACCGGCGCCGGAATGACCGGCACCGCATGGGCTTTCCAGCAGCTCGACGTCGTCCCCGATGTCGTCGCCTTCGGTAAGAAGGTTCAGGTCTGCGGCGTCATGGCCGGCGGTCGCGTCGACGACATCGACGACAACGTCTTCGCTGTCAGCTCCCGCATCAACTCGACGTGGGGTGGCAACCTCACCGACATGGTGCGGTCGCGTCGAATTCTGGAAGTGGTCGAGTCCGAGAAGCTCATCGATCGCGCCGGCGAACTCGGAGCAGTGCTGCTGAACATGCTGCAGGAGTTGGTAACTCGACACACGGTGGTATCCGAGGTCCGTGGACGCGGGCTGATGTGCGCCTTCTCCCTGCCCGACGCCTCCACCCGCGACCGAGTGATCGAGCTGTTGCGCACCGAGGAACATGTACTGGCGCTCGGCTGCGGCGACGCGGCAGTGCGATTCCGCCCTGCACTGACGATCACCGAAGCCGAGCTGACCCAGGCAGTCCAGTCCATCGACCGGGTGCTGGGGATGCTCTAGCGCTCGGGCTCGATGTCCTTGTGCACCAATCGGATCTGTGATGTCGGGATGACACCTGGACGGAAGTAGAAGTTCTCCGGCGACTGTCGCAGCTCAGCGTCTTCGACGCCACTGACCTCCCAGACATCGACCGGTCCACCGGTGTTGTTCATGCCCACGAACCAATCACGTTCCCACTCGTCGGCCGCCAGAAAGCAACCTTCCTGCTCGGGCTGGTGGCTACCGGCAATACCGCGAGCGGCACCCATTCGACGCCAGTCGAGTCCGTGCTGCCGAATAGACTCACGGTTGAGCACCGAGGTCACGTGATAGCGAATGGTCATCGGCAAAAAATAGCAGCGGAAACTGGCCGGGTACAGCGATTATCGGCGTGCCCGGCAGGTAGAAGCTTCCGATAATTGAACACCGATTCCCACGCGCCGCGCAGTAGAGAGGTTCAACACTCACTCTACTGGCGGGCCATCTCGATTACATCGTCTTCGGTTGGCGCGCTTGCAGCGTGATGGGTCAGACACATCGGTGTCTTTATCTTCTTGAACCGCCCGCCATCCACTCCTTCGACGGATGCGAAGAACGTGCCCGCCGGGAGCCTACCGATCCCGTCCATCGAACTCTGTCTGGACTTGGCAACTTCCTCCGCTGCCTGTGTTTGAGCGGGAGCGGTCAACTTACCGAAGAATTGCGTTGAGGCATTACCTGGAATCTTGTTGTCCAGCCCCTTGGGGGCCTGGGTCGCAAAGACCATACCCAGACCATACTTCCGCGCCTGCGATATAAGTGCGATCGTGCTTTCCGAGCTAATTTTCTGTTTGCCAGCCGGGACGAAGTTCTGGGCCTCGTCGATCACAAGCAAGCCTCCCAGCGGCTTTTCCGAGGGGTTCTTCCGCAACCACGAGAACAAGGCCATTTCTAACTGATTGACGAATCCTTCTCGCTGCACATCCGACTGAAGGCCGGCAAGATTGATTATCGAGACCCTCGCCTTGAATCCTGGAGCAGGCGTGAGAAGTTCGCCGGGGTCGGCGGGTGTTCCGGACTCGCCGAACATAGGATCAATGGCGATTTGTGCCTTCAGATTCTGGGCGAGCCCTCTTGCCAGGGTTCCTGCGTCATCGAGAGCGCTTACATCGTCCGGCAGGTCGGACAGAAGCTCAATAAAGTCATTGAGGCTGCCCGAGCTACCGCGACCGAACCAGCGGAGGGCGTCTTTTAGGACAGCACGACCGTGAACGGCCCTGTTTGAGGTCCCAGTCGCAGAGCGTGGGGAGAGCGCGGCGTAAGCAGACTCGACGGCACTCTTGAAGAGCTCGTTATCGTCCCTGATTGCGGCGAAATCTGGTAACGGATGGAACATCAACGGACGCCCTGACGACCGGTTCGGAGTCCAGACTTTGACGTCTGCCGACTCGAAGAACATCCTCCTTTTATCGATATCTTCGCTGTCATGAACTGTCGAGCCTGATGGCCACGGTTGGCTCAGCCGCGCAAGGTCGTTATTCGAATCAATAATGATTGACGACACGCCCTGAAGCGCGCACTCTTCCACGATGCGACGGATCAGAACGGTCTTCCCGGACCCTGACCCCGCGAAGATTGCCGTGTGCTTTCGGAGTGCACTGAGAGGCAATTCGATGGAAGCACCCGACGACGTCTGACCTACTACAATCCGACCCTCCAACTGCGGTTCCTCGACTGGCACCGTTGGCTTGGACCCGTTGGATCCTATCGAGTCATCCTTCGACTCCACCGTAGTAATCAGATCGCTGAAGAAGCTTACTGCGGAAGCGGGCTTACGCGACGAGATCCATCTACCAAGGTCGACGTTCTCTCCGGCCAACAGTTCACGGAGTGCAACAAGGATTTTGATGTCGCTATCAGTAAATGGACGAGTCTGTCCTCCGGCGTCGTGGAACCCCGATACTGTCTGAGCCGTCTTCGGACCCGAGGGCCAACGATCGTTTCTCAGCAACACGACAGTTCGGCTAGGTAAGCGCTGGTCTAGGTTTGCGTAGTCACTGGCCTTCTGAATCTTACTGGTCGCGCTGGTCGGGCTTGCCGTCGTCACAACGCGGAAGTAACACTGGTGCGTCTCTTGATCCGCGTCATCAGTGCGGCTGATCCGGCCGTGCACTGACGGTTTGTTGCTAGGGACGGCGTCCGGGCTCCACGTCTGATCCGATCGGGTCGACTGCTGCACCAGGACACGGAACCCGGACAACAAAAGCGGGGGAAACGCCGAATCCTGCTTCTTGTCATCCAGAACGTCCGCGATGTCGGCTGCGTCCTTTAAAGCCTTGAATTCTTCATCCAATTCAACGAGAGCCCGGTCCGTCAAGTCCGGACCAGGATCAGGATTCGACACCTCCCCATCGTTGGTTGCCTTGTTCTCGAACGCAAGAGTCAGCATTTCCGTCACAGTGTCAGTATTCAGACAATGGCGAATATGTTTGTCGATATTCTGCAGTAGTGAACGAGGCGTGTAGTTTTTCGCCTCACCAAACGCAGCACCCGCCACGGGCCAAGTCGCTGACGGAGCGTCGTATCCGACCTTTCGGAAGCACGTCTGAAAACGATGTTCGACCATCGTTCGAGCGAATTCAGGGTTTGGAATCCTTTGCAGAGGCGTTGCCTCCCGGAATCTGTCGCGAACAGTTGCCGTAGCCCGAGTCTCGATCTGCGTCCAGGCGGCGGGTAAGCAGGCAACCACGGTGACAGTCCTGTGAAGGTTCTGCCGCATCGACATCAACCCATGTGCAAACCCTTCCAGCGCCTGATCCTCCGAACTTGCCGCATCCTGTCCGGTCGACTTGGTCGAGCTGCCAATAACCGTATCGATCTGGTCTACCGCCATGACCGAAGGACCTGTGAGCGCTAGCAATTGCGAGATGCTTTCCACCACATCTTGATCCGTCATGGTTACCCGCTGTATGCCCCACGGCTTCAATGATTCGAGAACTGAACTGTCGGTCTCGTGAGGCTGTAGAAAGATGTAGCCGAGATCGTTGACGTCCTGGTCCTCCGCCGCTGCCAGCACAAGCGCACGAAGGGTGTTCTGCGCTCGCCGACGATACTTAGCATGCACCTTGAAGACTGCTGCAACGAATGTGTCGAGTTGTTCTTTGTCCAACGGCGCTTGACCGACAATAGGTGCCCGCTCACCCTCCGGTATTGCTGCCTGTTCCGAAAGACGCCACAGCATTTCCTGGAGCTGCGATCGCTGGGTCTGCACAACGGGGCGACTGAAGTCCTCAAGGACCGTGTTCAAGATCGTCGACCAAAACCGCTCTCCGCTGAGCATGTCCACGAGGAAGAAATACCCACGCTGTTCTTGCACACTGGCACGGATCTCGCCGAGCAGGTGTGTCTTGCCCGCACCTGCGGGACCTGGAATCACTACCCCCAGAGGGCTCTTTGTCCGGGTGAGTTCAGTATCGCCGAAAGCCGCCATGACCTCGCGATAGGCATGCTCGTGCAGACCGCCGACGTGCACGTCGGATTGCGACTCCCAAATATCATCGGGCGTCGTTGCCCAGTCGAGCCGGATGGACTCAAGAGCACGCCGCTGGTCACGGTTCATCGCGTTGGCTCGATCGCGAGAAGATGGGTGAGCTGAGTGCCAACAAGAACGGCGGCAAGGCGGTCTTCGTCAGTCAACGTTTTTTGGTTCTCTTCGGGGATCAGGCTGACCCCTTCATGCTGCTGTAACTCGACAAGTGCCGTATCGAGGCTCTCTCGGTCAACATCAGACAGAGCTTCGCGGAGTGCTCGCAAACCAACCCAAGCGCCGGGCCGGGATGCGAGCGCCTCGTATGCTGCTCGAATTCTTTTCTCGATCGAAGTTCGACCGAACAGCTGTGCCGCAACGAGCCCTCTCGGCTCCAAAAAGCGCTCGACACCTCGGAGCACGGTAAACAAGACACGGGTTGCCGGGTTCGAACCATCGGGAGCATCCGCGACGAAGAGGTTGGTGCAGTACTCCCAGCCTTTGGCCGTCAGCGTCAACTCGATGAACCGATTCGGTTTCGCAGATTCGATCAGTCCAAGCCTTACCAGTTTTGTCCTGCTGCCAGCGTCGAGTACTGGGCCGAAGTTCTTCAGATCGGCATTCTTGACTACCCGATCTTCCGACATCAGAACAAGCAAGACCAGGATTTCGTTTTGAGTCAGGTCGGCGGTACTCATCCGGTGTAATTCCTCACTGTTCGCGGGTTGCGGAGTAAAGCGACTGCAGTACGGATCTGGTCGAGAACCGCAGTCAGGTCATGCAAAACTTGGCCGTTGGTGTAACGCAGTGTCACGTATCCGCGGAGTTGGAGCATGTTGTCACGTTTGCGGTCTGAAGCGTACTTGCCCACTGCACGATGCTCGTCCCCGTCGATCTCGATGACCAAGGCACTGTCCTGCCACACCAGGTCGACCCGAATGGGTGAAGTGAGCTGTGTCCCCACTCTCAGGGTTTTGTTCCACTCCCGGTCGTAGGCCCACAGCTCCTTGGACAGTGCTTCTTCCAAGATGCACTCGACATCACTGTCGGCGCGCGGTGAACCAGACTTCGGGACAGAACGTCCCGGGGGCTGCGGCGGCCTCGCTGTCGTCGTTGATTCAGGAATCCTCAACTCCCACTGAGTAAATCGCTCGACCACACTGTCGGTCATCCACACACCCATACGGCCGTGGCGTGAAAGCCAATCGGCTGCAAGTTCGAGGTCGCGACCCGCAGGTCCTTCACCCTCGACGTGCACTAGCAAGGCCAGACCGGGCCGGTCTGATCCTCGCTTCAGGATGCGGGAAAGCTGCTCGGTCTGGATCTCACGTGAGAAGCCAGCGGTGGACGAAGGCGAGCCCAATGCAGTCCGAGTGAGTGCACACAGATAAGGCGCAAAGGCACCCGTGCGAGTCGATTCACGACGCGCCAGATCATCGGCAGCCAAGAGCGACTGAGCAGTGAGATCGCCTAGTTCGGCGGCCCCAGGCAACCAGGCTGGAAACATATCGATAGCGGATTGTTCCAGCAGGCCGATGACGTTGCCCACCAGATTGCGAAACCCGACATCGACGTCTGATTTGTAGCCGAACACCAGCGGACAATCTTCAGGCAGGGGGTCAAGCGCCCGCTCCAGAGCATCAAAACTGTTGCCAGATAGCTGAATGGGCTTATCAAGGGGTAGCTGCGACCAACTCACGGCTAGCAAATTACGTAGGCCTCCCGCACACATTCGATGGCAATGGATCGGCTATGTGGGGGCAGCGATCCGGCATGGTGGCTGACTGTACGTGTGGATCAGACCAGGTGAGCGCCCGCAGTAGATGCCGACCCATGTCAAGTCATTCAGTTGGTTGTATTGGCGCACCTTGCGTCTGAGCAATCGGGAGACGCCCAGTGGGGCGACGTGCAGTCAAAGCTTCCTCCTAGGGGTTTGAGGACTAGGGGCGGATCCGTGTCAGGCTTTCCTTGACATCCCCGCGTATTGTCGTCAAGCTTTTCCTGACACAGGAGGTCGTTCATGGATCCCATCGCCCTCGCAACCGAGGCAGATATCACCGCTGCAACGCGGGCGGTCGTAACAGCGGCAGCCACCGAAGCAGGCCGTATCGCCGACGAGATCATCGGCACCGGTCCGCTGCCGGGCACACCGGAATGGGAAGCCGAACAATCGACCGATCTGCCCGCACGACGGAGTATCGCGTGGCATCTACTGAGCCTGCGCGTGCAACTGGCAGCGGGCCTGGACGGCATCGAAACCGTTGTGGTGCTCCGGGTTCAGGGTGCAACGTGGGCGACGATCGGGACAGCCGTCGGAATGTCGCGACAGTCGGCTCACGAGCGGTGGGGTGCCCGATCGGCGGCCGTTCTCGATCCGGTCGGCGACGGACTGCCCGAGATCGTCCCGAACGACAGCCCAGCATGACCTACAGCAGCATTCGCTCTGCACCCTCCGCCACGGCGTCGGCCGCTCGCTGAAGTGCGGCAGACGACAGCGACCATTGCTGCCAGTACAGCAGCACGTCGTCGATTCCGTTGTCGTCGAAACACGTCAGCGAGTCGCGGGCCTGCAGATCGGGAATCATGCCCCAGCCGAAGCCGAGGTCGACGGCGCGCGCGTAGTCCGCGGACGCCGGCACCAGATGCCTCGGGGGCTCATGTGGTTCGACGTCGAATCGCTGTAAGTAGTTGTCCTGCAACCGGTCGTCGGCATCGAAGACCACCACCGGCGCGGAACGCAAGGCCCCTGCGGTCACCCCCGTAGCGAACCACCGTTCGATGAACTCGGGTGTGGCGGACGGCCGGTAGCGCATCGCACCGAGGCGTCGGACGGTGCAGCCACGCACCGGAGAAGCCACCGATGTTATTGCAGCGGAGACGATCCCGTCGTGCAGCAGTTGAGCGGTCCGGTCCTGATCCTGTCGATGCAGATCGAAGGTGGTGTTGCCCGCCAGTGGAGCGAGCGCGGGCAACACCCAGGTCGCCATCGAATCGGCATTGACGGCAATCGAAATGGGTGCAGCGACGCCGTCGTCGCTCAGTTCTGCCCGAGTCTGCTCGGTGAGAGTGTCGATCTGGCGCGCCAAACGCAGCACTGAGACGCCCGATTGGGTTGCCACCACCGGCTTGCTCCGCTGGACCAGGGTCCGGCCGAGCGATTGCTCCAGGGACTTGATGCGCTGACTCACCGCCGAGGGCGTCACGTACAGCACGCGAGCCGCGGCCTCGAAGGTCCCGCCGTCGACCACGGCCCGCAGGGCTCTGAGCTGCTCGATCTCCATTAGATGAAGCTACGCTAATCATTCCTGAAATACATTCGCTGGACCTAATCCAGACTTGTTCCTAGCGTTGCCGTCATGACCTCCCTTGCCGCCGCACAATCGACCCTCACCGGACTGGGCGTCGGACTCTCCCTCATCGTCGCCATCGGAGCGCAGAACGCATTCGTGCTGCGCAAGGGACTGCAACGCGCCCACGTATTGCCGGTGGTGGCAGTGTGCGCGCTGTCCGACGCGGTGCTCATCCTGGCCGGGGTGGCGGGAATCGGCGTTCTCGTGGATCGATTTCCCGTTGCTCTGCGGGTCGTGACCGTCCTCGGTGCTCTGTTTCTCCTCGTCTACGGCCTGCTGGCACTCAATCGCGCCCGAACGCCGGCTGCCATGACCTCCCAGGTGGAGGGAACGGGTTCACTGATCGCAGCCGTCGCCACCTGCCTGGCTCTGACCTGGCTCAACCCGCACGTCTACCTCGACACCGTGGTGTTTCTCGGGTCGATCGGAAACCGTCAGCCGGGTGAACTGCGGTGGTGGTTCGCCGTCGGCGCGATGCTGGGCAGCGTCCTGTGGTTCACCGCCCTCGGCTACGGATCGCGGGTGCTCAGTCCGCTGTTCGCCAAGCCCGCGGCGTGGCGAGTACTCGACCTCGGCATCGGAGCGATGATGTTGACCCTGGCTGCTCTGCTGGTTTTCGGCTGAGCCACGACACTGGACGTTCGCAGCACTTGATCGGTGGTACAACGAGTGATCTGATAGTCGCGAAAGACCGACCGCACGGTCTCGAAAAGACTGGAGGATTCTTCGTGCCGTACCTCGGCCTACTGATCATGCTGCTGTCGATCTTCTGCTTGATCGACGTCATCACCGCCGACGATTCGGGAATCCGCCACCTCCCGAAGATCGTCTGGCTGCTGCTCGTCATCGTTCTGCCGCTCGCCGGGTCTCTTGCGTGGCTCATCGTCGGCCGACCTGAGAACGGCGGCATCTGGGGTGGCAGCGGCGCACCACGTACCGCGTCGGCCTACCCCGAATACGACGCGAGACCCGGACGCGCCGTCGCCCAATCGCAGGAGAGTGACGAGGAGTTCCTACGCCGTTGCCGCGCCCGCGCCGAAGAACAGCGCCGCATCGCCCGCGAGCAGCGCAAGAGCGATTGAGATCATGGCCAAGCTGACGACGTTCCCCGAACCGAACTCCGCCCTCTCCGATCCCGCCGACCTGTTCCGCGAGTACCTGCGCTTCTATCGCGGCGAGTTGGTTCGGCGCATCACTGCACTGAGCGGCGATTTCCTGACCAGCACAGCCGTTCCCTCGGGGTGGACCCCGCTGCAGATGCTGACCCATCTGGTGCACATGGAGCAGCGCTGGTTCGTCTGGGGATTCCTCGGCCGTGCGGTGGACGCACCGTGGGGTGACGAGAAGAATGGGTCGTGGCATGTGCCGGACGATGTGGACGCCGAGACCCTGCTGCGCAGACTCGAGGACGGTGCTCAGCTCACCGACGAGGTGCTGAGCTCACACCGGATGGACGAATTGGCCACCCTCGGTGGGCGATTCACCGATGAGCAGCCGACCCTGATCTGGATCTGCTTCCATGTACTCCAGGAATACGCCCGACACCTCGGCCACCTCGACGTCGCTGTCGAACTGGCCGGCGGGCCGAGAGGTGAGGGACCCGAGAGCTGACGCCTCAGACGTTCGCGTACAGATCGACGGTGGTGCCGTCGGGGTCGTGCACGACGGCATAACGCTGTCCCCAGAACGCGTCCCAGGGCTGCAGGTGACCGGTGTACCCCGCCGCGGTGACCGCAGCCCATACGGCGTCGACCCCGTCGGGTGTACCGCAGTCGAAGGCGAGCGCAACGCGGTGGCCCCCGCTGGGCGGCGTCCACGTCGGGTCGAACGAGGTGATGGTCGACGGGAGATCGAACAGCAACCTGACGCCGCCGAGGTCGACCTCTACGTGTTGCTCGGCATCGGCAGCGGCCGGAATGTCAAGTCCCAGAACACGATAGAACGTCAGAGCGGCAGCCATGTCGGCGACGACGATTTCGATTCCTGAGAGGCGGGGGTTCACGGAAAGTAGGCTAGACCAGTCAGCCCCAGTTCGCGGCATTCGTCAGACAGAACGGATGCCCTGACGGGTCGAGCAACACCCGCCAGGTCCCGCCCGGCTGGTCCTCGGGCAGCGTCGCACCCAGCTCCACCGCCGCCGACGCCGCGGCGTCCAGGTCCTCGACCGCCAAATCGAAGTGAAACTGCTTGCTGCCGTTGGCATTGGGCCAGGCCGGAGGCCGGTAGTCGTCGACGCGACCGAATCCGAGCGCACTGCTCGGCCCCTGCAGCATCGCGTAGTCCTTCTCCGCATGGACGACGCTCCAGCCCAACAGCGACGACCAGAACGAGGCGCTGACCTCGGGGTCTGCGCAGTCCAGAGTGACCATCTTCAGGGTGGCAACGGGTGTCTCGGTCATGTGTTCTCCTCCTTGTGTCGGACCAGACTCCTACACTGACGCGCGTGCCGGATAGGAAAAACGCGACAACCACCCAGTCCGGTGTCCTGCGGCCGGATCAGCTCGCGAAATTCGTCGACCTTCGACGGCTGCCGTGTGCCACATCCCTGGAACCGTGGGTCGAGAACTACTGGCAGCTTCAGTGGACTCTGCCGTCCGGCAACTCGTACCGGAGTTCGACGCTCCCGCACCCGGCCTGCACGTTGAGCGTCGAGCACGGTTGGACACGCCAGGGCGTCGTCGAACCGGTGGTCGTGACCGGGGTGCTCACGCGCCGTTTCGACGTCGTCCTCGCCGAGTCCGGATGGGTTTTCGGCGTCAAGTTCCGGCCCGGCGGCTACGCGAGTTTCACCGGAACCGTGGCACGAACTCTGCGCGACGTCTCGGTCGCGCCACCGACCCCGTTCCGGTCCGAGACCGTCGCTGCACTGGCCGAGCTGGGAGGACACCTCGATGCCGACCACTGCCGAACCGTCGTCGACTCGGTTCTCGCGCCCTACGCCCGTGACGTCGAACCGGAGTACCGGACCGTCCTGGACATCATCGCGACGATGCTGCGCGACCGGACGCTGGTTCGCGTCGCACAGGTGGAACAGCGGTGCGGCATCGGCACTCGTCGACTGCAACGGCTGTTCGAGCGCTATGTCGGCGCGACGCCCAAGTGGGTACTCGGGCGGTATCGCATTCACGATGCGCTCAGTGAGCTCGACAACGGCTACTCGGGTCCGCTGGCAGACCTGGCCGCCCGATACGGCTGGTTCGACCAGGCTCACTTCACTCGGGAGTTCACCGAATTGGTCGGAATGCCGCCGAGCGCGTACCAACCCTGAGTAACGCCTTCGTCACGCAATGCGACTTTTGCCGATTCGTTTGGCACAGTATCCCGCGGTGCTCGAGGAGCATCTCGGTGAGGAACAGCAGCACAGAGGAAGAGTGGGCTTCAACGCATGATCAACATTCTCGTCGCCGGTGGAATCGCGTTGGCGGTCTCGATTCTGTTGACTCCATTTCTCATCGCGCTGTTCACCCGGCAGGGCTTCGGCCAGGAGATCCGCGTCGAAGGTCCGGCAAGTCACCACGCCAAGCGAGGAACGCCGACGATGGGCGGCGTCGCGATCATCGTCGGCCTGTGGGCCGGTTACCTCGGCTCCCACCTGGTCACGATGGGCGGCGATGGACCGTCGGCTTCGGCGCTGTTGATACTCGCTCTTGCGACGGCACTCGGCGTCGTCGGATTCCTCGACGACTACATCAAGCTCCGCATGAAGCGGAGCCTCGGACTCAAGGCGACCGGCAAGTACGTCGGGCAGATCAGTGCAGCGGTGATCTTCGCCGTGCTGGCGCTGCAGTTCCGCAATGGGAACGGGCTGACTCCGGGCAATGTCGAACTGTCGCTGGTACGTCAATCCACGTTCTTCACCATGGCCCCGATCGTCTTCGTACTGTTCTGTGTCTTCCTGGTCGTCGCGTGGTCCAATGCGGTCAACCTCACCGACGGTCTCGACGGTTTGGCGGCGGGGTCGATGACGCTCGTCCTCGGCGCCTACACGGTGATGACGTTCTGGCAGTACCGGCAATCCTGCGCCACCAACTCCGTCGCCGGGTGCTACCAGGTGCGCGATCCGCTCGACCTCGCCGTCGTCTGCGCTGCGGCCGCGGGTGCCTGCATCGGATTCCTGTGGTGGAACGCGGCCCCGGCCAAGATCTTCATGGGCGACACCGGCTCACTCGCCCTCGGCGGACTGCTCGCAGGCCTGTCGATCGTGAGCAAGACCGAACTGATCGCCCTCGTCTTCGGAGCCCTGTTCGTCGCCGAGAGTGCCTCCGTCGTCATCCAGGTCGCGTCGTTCAAGAGCACCGGAAAGCGGCCGTTCCGCATGGCACCCATTCACCACCATTTCGAGCTGGCCGGCTGGGCGGAAACGACCGTCATCATCCGACTGTGGCTGTTCGCTGCCATCGCGTCGGCACTGGGGCTCGGGTTGTTCTACAGCGAGTTCCTCGCCGCCGTCGGCTGACCTCTACGATTCTGGGATGACTGACGAACTGTCTCCGGTTGCCAAGGTCGACGCTCTCGCCGCCGAACTCGAACAACTCGATGCTCGACGCGTCGCCATCGGGGTCGAACTCGTCAACCTTCAATTCGGTCTCGACGGAGACGCCAAAATCCGTGCGACGGAGGTCTTCCACAGCGACTATCTGGGACGACTCTTCGCACTGGTCGACCAACTGCGCACCGACGAATAGTCCTAGCCCCGCTAGACAGCATCCGGGTCCGAGCGCGACACCACGGTCAGCCGGAAGTCCCGCAGCGACAACGACAATGCGGCCAACGCTGCAATCGCTACTCCACCGATTGGAAACACCAACCACGGATCGCCGATGGTGGGAGCGAAGGTCGACGGGACCTCGTCATCACCGAGATACGGTACAAACACTGCGTCTGTTTCATACGTTTCGGCCACATAGGTGTCCGAAACTGAACTACCGATTGACGTCCAGCCGAAGTCAGCTGCAGGAGGCGAGTTGATCTCGATACTCAACGGATGCTCCCACGACCAATTCGACTCGGCTTCGGTTGGTTGCGGTGGCCAATGCGTCCAGGCGAGTGCACTGCCCGCTCCCAGCGCGACACCGACGAGGATCAACAACACGAACAGGTGGACGCGGCTGCGCTGACGATCCTGGACTATGCGCAGACCCGAATCGGCGAGGAACGAGGCAGCCACGAGACCGATTGCTACCCCTGCTGCGACGAGGTAGAGCGTCACCGGGAACCAACTCGGGCGGGCGTAGGTCACGCCCAGCTCCTGCGGATCGGCTACGGCCACATGCCAGACCACCGCTGCGGCAGCGCCTGTCGAGGCACCGACAGCGGCGAGCACCGCAACCAGCTTCTTCCCTGATGGCCTGTCCACGGGCCGGACTCTACCCTTGACCTGAAGTTCGGTTCAGGTTTTAGGGTCTGCTTCATGACAACTACAACCAGCAGACCGATGCAACCGCCCGAGCGTCAGCCGATCGGGTTCTGGACCGCGCGAGCCGGGGAAGCCATTCGAGCACGAATCCGCGGCGCACTCCACGACATAGGCGTCACACAACCCGAATGGTGGCTCCTACATCAGATCTCGCTGCATCCCGCGGGAGCCGATCGCGCCGAGACGATCGAGAAGATCGGCCACAACGACACCCCGGAAGTGATCGTCGAGGCCATCGACTCCGCGCAGTCCAAAGGTTGGATCGTGGAAACGAATTCGCGTATGAAGTTCACCCCGGACGGTCGCGACACGTTCAGGCGCGCAGCCGATCTCCAGAACCTCCTGCAGGACGAGCGCATGACGGGCATCAGTGAGGCAGACTTCGTGACCACCATCGAAGTCCTGCAACGAACAATCAAGAACGTCGGAGGCAACGCCTGGCATTGGTGACGATCAGGTGCGTCGGGCCAGCTCCGACCTCATGTGTGAGACTGTCGGCTGTGCGAGCACTCGTTGGAATCTCGACCATCTCGGTCGTCTGCTCCGCGTCGATCACGTTGTACGCCGCCGCGCAACTGGCGACGATCGGAATCATCGAGACAGGGCCGCTTTTCGAGATCATGGTTGTCCTACCGGCGGTGGCCGCCATCGTCACGTCGCTTCTCGGTGCACTGGTCGGTCTCGGCGTCCTGGTTCGTTCTTCGACCCGAAGGCTCCCCTGTGTACTCATGGCCGTCGGCCACCTTGCAGCGAGCGTCGGCGTCGTCGCCGTCGTCCTATGGGCGACCCGGCCATCGGCGTCGGGTTGGGATCTGCTGTTTCTTCCAGCACCGGTTGTACTGGGACAACTTGTCGTACTGGCGGGTCTCGGCGTGCTGATTCGCCTCCGGCAGCGCTCGAATTCAGTTCGCGGACAACAACCCTAGAATCGAGGTTTCCCTCGGGCCCTCGAAATCAGCACGCCTGCAAAGAAGCCGAGGACTGCGCCCAGAACAGGCAAACCGATGACGAGCGCGGCCGACTGCCCAGGCATACCCAGGAACTCCGAGTACTGCGAATCGTCGCCGACGAATGCGTAGTTCACTCGACGAGGTGCGCCGGTCCACAGGACGATACCGATCGACGCGATGAGCCCGAGTGAGAATCCGATCAGTGTGGAGACCTTACGCATTCGAGCGGGCCTCGCGGGCCGCTGCTGCGAATGCGGCCATGCTCGGAAATCTCATGCCGACACTGTATTCCTCGGACGGCTCCGGAGTTGCTCCCCATCCGCGGCGATCGTGCCGCCGATCGATCCACACCGAGGCGATGCCATGCCGTTTCGCCGGTACGTGATCGTGGAACAAGCTCTGCGCAACATGGAGTAGTCGTGATCGTGGGACACCCAGCGTCTCGAGGACTCCGTCGAGCGCGTCGAAGTGATTGTCGGCCGGTTTGTAGGCCTTGACGTCCTCGGCGGTGACGATGGCATCGAACTGCACGCCGAGCCAGCGGTTGCTACCTGCGAAGCCCTCGCGATGCACATTGGACAGGATGACGAGCTTGTAGCTCTCGCGGAGGGACGACAACGCGTCTGCGGAGTCCTCGAATGCGGGCCAGTCCGAAACGGAGACCCCGAGCTTGTCCGCCCACTCGGCCGAGACAGGTAAGTCCAACGCGCGGCCGGTATGCGTGAAGGCGTCGGCGAGTATCCGAGGGTACAGAGAAGAGGGCGAATCGCGCTGCGCCTGAGCCTCGTTGAGGCCGTACACCTCGAGAAGCTCGTCGTCGGACAACGGCGAACCGGCCTGCTGCGCCCAAGGTCTGAGCACCTCGAGGATGCCGGCTTCCCAATCGATCAGCGTTCCGTAGCAGTCGAAGCTCAGGACGTCGTAGTCGGCGAGATTCATGCGGCCGGTCCTCCTTGCGAAAATTCGATGGCGACAGACTGTTCGTGCCGATACCGTCTGCAGGTCATGAGCATCGTACTGTCCGTGACCTGCCCTCGCTTGTCCGGCTGTCGATGTGGACGCTGACCGACCGGGATGCAAATCTACTGCGCGACAGAGTCTATCGAGCTGGTCACCGTGGTCCAGTCCGAGAAGTGTCGGGCGAGTGAACTCTCCCGCAGCGATCGCACCGGACCGCCGCTGGGAAACGACCCGGGTAGAATTTCACCGATCCAACTCGATCGACGACGAAGGGCAGCCCCATGAGTATCGACAGTACCGGCGGCCTCGAGCGCAATGTCGACGACGCCCTGAACAAGATCGACGAGCCCTGGCAGCCTCACCGACTCGTCAGCGTCAACGACTACGACGTCAAAGTCGTCAAGCTGCTCGGCGAATTCGTCTGGCACACACACCCCGACACCGACGAGATGTTCTTCGTCCACAGCGGAGAACTCACCATCCAGCTTCGCGACCGTGACGTCGTTCTCGGCCCCGGAGACGTGTTCGTAGTCCCAGCGGGCGTCGAACACTGCCCCAAAGCCGACGAGGAAGTCTCCGCTCTACTGTTCGAGCGATCGGGCACCGTCAACACCGGGGATGCGGGCGGGGAGATGACTTCTCAGGTCCACGAGTTGTGACGCGACTACAGCTGCGCCCTGCCGTACCGTCCGACGCCGACTTCCTGTTCTCGATGGCTTCGGACCCCGACGTCGTTCGGTGGGTCGGAGGCGGAACGCCCTGGAGTAGAGACTATTTCGATGGGCGTTTCTCGCGCGCCCTGAACGCGGAGGACACCCGAACGCCGGATGTGCCGAGGTGGTTCATCGGTGCCACGGAGGATCGACAGCCCGTCGGCTTGCTCAGTCTGATTCGGCGATCGGATCACATCGAGGTCGGATACTGGGTGCATCCCGCCCAATGGGGTCGTGGCTTCGCCGGCGAACTGATCGACCTTGCGCAGGATCACACGGATGGTCTCCCGATGGCCGCGCAGGTGTATCGGGCAAACAGTGCCTCGCGTCGGGTGCTCGAGCGTGCCGGGTACACCCTCGTCGACGACGGTGATCTCATGATCTTTCGCTCCCCTCCGGAGTAGCCATTTCTCGGTTCACCAGGTCCTGATGGGACGGGGTCGAACCGTGGTGCGGCCGGTGGTGACGCCGCGCACCATGGGTCGCTTCAGGAACTCGTGCGGGAACCCGAGGTCGATATCGCTGGCTGCGTGCAGTGTGTCGAGGTGGGATTCGTCGAAGGTGACATCGAGGGCAGAGATGTTCTGCTGCAACTGTTCCTGAGTCCGCGCGCCGATCAACGAGCTGACGACGGACGGATGCCGAAGCGTCCACGCCAGAGCCACCTGAGCAGGAGTCACGCCGAGTTGGCGCGCGACTTCGACGACGGCGTCCGCGATTGCGAGCCCCCGCGTGGTCAGCGTTCCGTTCGCCTTCGCATGATCGCGTCGAGTTCCGGCCGGTGCGTCGGAGCCCGGAGTCACCAGGTCCGCGGCGGTGTACTTTCCGGTCAGCACTCCTCCGCCGAGCGGTGCCCAGGGAATCACGCCGATCCCGAGATCTGCTGCCATGGGCAGTAATTCGCGTTCGGTGGTTCGTTCGATCAGGCTGTATTCCACCTGAAGCGCCGAGAACGACGGCCGGCCCCGGACGTCGGCGATGGTCTGCATGCGCGCGACCTCCCATGCCGGTGTATCCGAAATACCCAGATAGAGAACCTTTCCCGAGTGGACCAGCTCGCCGAGTGATGCGATTACCTCCTCGCTCGGCGTCATACCGTCCCACGCGTGCAGGTACAGCAGATCGATGTAGTCCGTCCCGAGGTTCTTCAGGCTGGCTTCGACGGACCCCCGAAGACTCTTCCTGCCACCCCCACCGGCATTCGGATCCAACGGATCACGCGTCGCCGCATACTTGGTAGCTACCACGACCGAGTCACGTCGCCCACGGAGAAACTCGCCGAGATATCGTTCCGATTGGCCGTCGGTGTAGATGTTGGCGGTATCGACCATGTTGCCCCCGGCATCGAGATACGCGTCGAAGATGCGCTTCGAGTCCTTCTTGTCGGCACCCCACCCCCACGCGTCGCCGAATGTCATGGTGCCCAGCGACAATGGTGATATCCGCAGTCCCGAGCGCCCGAGCAATCGATAGTCGTCCATGCGCGTCATGTCCTGTCCCTCTCCTCGATTCGTCTGCCTCGATCACAGTCACAGATGCGTCGAGCAGCGGGAAGGATGTGTTCTTCCTGGGACGCGCGATACCAGGCCGATCGCGCTGAACTGCCCTACCCTGGACGAGTGCATACGACGCCACCGCACCGAGGTCGGCACGAGCTGGCCGCATTTCTGCGTGCCCGACGCGAGGCGCTCGGGCCGACGGACGTCGGCCTACCACCTCGGATAGGAGCGTCACGAACGCCCGGTTTGAGACGTGAGGAGGTCGCAACGCTGGCCGGTGTGAGCGTCGACTATCTGGTACGGCTCGAGCAGGCACGTGATGTTCGGCCATCCGCCCAGGTGGTGCAGTCACTGTCGAATGCACTGAAGCTGTCGGCCGATCAGACCGGCTACCTGTTCACGCTCGCCGGTCATCGCGCACCCGAGCGACCCGCCACCCAGCAGGTGCCCGACGGCATCGGAGCGTTGATCGACGATATCGGTCCGTTGCCGGCGATGGTGCTCAACCATCGACTCGACATCCTCGCCGCGAACGAGATGATGGCCGCGTTACTTCTCGACATCGACGAACGTCCGGTGCCGGAGCGCAATGTGCTACGAATGTGTTTTCTGGACAACCGGTTCGACGGATTCTACGAAGCGCGCGACGATGTCGTCCGTGGTGCCGTCGCCGACCTACGTGCCGCCTGGGTGAACCATTCACACGACGCCGAACTCGCAGCCTTGATCGACGAACTCGAACGAGGCAGCGCAGAATTCTCCCGCTACTGGCAGTCCCGGGAAGTGTCGGTACGCAGCCGGGGAGACAAACCCATGAACCATCCGCGCGTCGGACCGGTGACCGTGACGTTCGACGTCCTCACGCCACTCGGCGACCCGGACCTACGGTTGATCGTCTACCGGCCTGCCGATGCGCAATCTCGTTCTGCGCTCGACGAACTCGGCCGGCTACGTTCTCATCGCAGGCAGCGGCATCTGCGCACGATCTGAATCCGACCTTTCGCGGCACGGAAAGTCGAGACTCCATCGGTGCAGTGCTCCTATCGTTTCGAGCAGAACAAAGGAAGGTCACCGGCACATGCTCGAACGATGGAACGCAGCACTCGACTACATCGAGAACAATCTCGACCGTGAGATCGACCCGGACGAACTCACTCGGATCACCCTTACATCGGAATATCACTTTCGGCGCGTGTTCTCGGCACTGGCTGGACTACCACTGTCGCATTACATCCGACAACGCCGAATGACACTGGCAGCAGCGGACATTCTCGACGGACAGGGTGTACTCGACGTCGCGACCAAATACGGGTACAGCGCAGACGCATTCACCCGCGCCTTCCGAGACCTGCATGGCATCACACCATCTCGAGCACGCCGACCCGGAGCCATCCTTCGTTCCAGACAAGCCGTGACATTTCACCTGACCATCGAAGGACGAAGCACCATGCGATACCGCATCACCGACCTGCCCGCATTCCACATCGTCGGCAAAACCACCCGAATCCCACTCCGGTTTCACGGCGAGAACACCGCCATGACCGAATTCCACCGAAGCCTCGCCCCCGGAACCGGCGAAAAATTACGCGAACTCGCCGACCTGCCCGAACTCCCCGACATCCTCTTCGTCAGCGACGGCTTCGAACCCGAACGCGAGGACGGCAGTCTCTTCGACTACTACTTCGCAGCTGCAAGCACATTGGCTGGAACATCCGACTGGGACACCCTTGCCGTGCCCGCATCGACCTGGGCGGTGTTCGAGACGAGCAGCGACACCGCACTCGCCCCCGCACTCCAACAACTCTGGGCCGACGCCTTCAGCGAATGGTTCCCCTCCAACCCCTACGAAGTAATCCCGGGACCGGAAATCCTGACCGTCACCGAAGCCTCGCCCGACTGGTCCTCGGGATCGGGAGAACTCTGGATTCCAATCCAACGAACTCGATAGCCGTCCCCTACTCCTCCCCCCGCCTCCGCCGCGGCCGCGGCCGTCCATGGCCACTCAATGTGACATTTGGTGGCCTTTTCGGGGGTCAATGTCACATCGAGTGGACTGTCGGAGGGTACCCAGCGCACGGCCGATCGGTCTCGGCCGCCGTGCTCGGTAGTCTGACGGCATGTTGGCCGGCCGACGCGAGGGGTTACGTCGGCGATATCTGTCGCTGGGGCTCGGCGAGCTGGCCGCAGCCGTTGTCTTCCTGACGCTTGCCCTCACCATGGCGATACCGCGGCTCGACGACCGACAAGACCGTCTCGCGTTGTGGTCCGCCCTTGTTCCGTTGCTCGTCGTGCTCGTACAAGCGGGTATCTACTGGCTGCTAGCGCGTTCCTGGGTCGAACAACACCCGATGCCCGCCTTCCTCCGCGGGGTGTACCGGGTATCTCGAATCCTCGACGTCGCGTTGCTGGCTGCCGGGTTGGTGGGCATCATCGTGTGGCTTCCCGTCGGGATCGCTGCTGCTCTCGCGGTCGTCGCCGTGTGGCTCTTCGGACTTATAGAGTTCGTCAACTACTTCGTCGTCAGACTGTCCTATCCCGCACGCCATTGGCTGTCGACTGTTCGTCAGCTGCGCACACCTCGATTGGTTCGCGACATGAACACTGTTGCCTGACTCCACCGACGGCGTACCCGGTAGGCACTCGATGTGACATTCAGTGGACTTTTCGGCAGTCAATGTCACATCGAGTGGACTTCGGTTGACCGAGCCGAGAGCTCAGGACGATCGACGAGACAGGATTTCCGTGATGTCGGCCAAAGCAGGGATTGCCGCAGAGAGTGCTCGACGGCTGTCCACGGTCAGCTCGTCGAGGGCGTCGGAAAGGACCTGCGAGCTGACTGCGTCGTATTCGGCGAGGAGGCGGAGGGCCTTGGTCGACGCCGTCAGGGTCGCTCCCCGGAGGTCGTTCGACGAGATCGATCGTTCGACGAGACCCGCGTCGACCATTGCCTTGATCAGGTTGCTGACGGTGGAGCGAGCAAGGTTCAGATGTGCGGCGAGGACGCCGGGGCTCATCGACGGCTTGTCGGCGAGGGCCCTCATCACTTCGACGTGCGAGTCGGGGAGATCAGGCAAATCCGCGGCCTCGCGGGTCGCGCGGAGCAGCGAGCGTCGCAGCGGCCCCAGTTGTCGCCCGAGTTCGATTGCGGAGGAGTGCATCGTTCGATGATCTCACATGTAGTTTTGCCGCAAACATAGTTTTGTGACAAAATGGACCTATGAATACAGAGACCTCGGTTCAGAATCCGGTCCCGAATCAGGACCTCAGCGGCATCGTCGGGCACCGCTTCATCTACACGTACGCGAACAAATGGCAGTACGAGATGTACGTCAAGAACGCCACGACGATCGACTACCGCATCCACACCGGCATGGTCGGTGGTCGGTGGGTCAAGGACCAAGAAGTCGATCTGGTCCAACTCGATGACGACGTCTACAAGATCTCATGGAACGAGCCCACCGGGACATCCGTCGTCGTCAACGTCATTCCCGGCAAGCGGCGTCTGCACGGCACGATCTTCTTCCCGCAATGGATCGAACTCGACGGAACCAAAACCGTTCTGTATCAGAATGATCACCTCGACCGGATGCGCGCCTACCGCGACGCGGGCCCGACCTACCCCATCTACGTGGTGCCCGAATTCGCCACCATCACCCTGTTCGAGAACGTCGGCGTGGACGACGAGACCATCGTGTCCGTGGCACCCGCGGATCTACCCGCCGGATTCGCCGACCGGACCAACTGACATGCAGCCGGACCTGACCTTCTTCGCACATCTGTCCGTGACAGTCGGCGAGCCGATCGACCTCGGTCAGGTATCCGACGGGCATCGCCGTCTCGTCCCGATTCTCGGCGGGACCGTTGAGGGCCCCTCGATGCAGGGCCGAATTCTCCCCGGCGGCGCGGATCACCAGATACTTCGGACCGCCACTCTCACCGAACTCGATGCCCGATACGCACTCGAGACCGATGCGGGCGAACGCATATTCGTTCACAACACCGGTATCCGAAGCGGTTCGCGCGCAGACATCGACGCACTGATCCGCGGAGAACATGTGCCCGCTCATCGCATCTACTTCCGTAGTCAACCCAGACTGTCCTCCGCCGCGAGCAGACTCCGATGGATGAACGAGCGAATGTTCATCGGATCCGGCGAACGACTGCCGAACTCGATCGAACTGGACATCTATCAGATCGCCTGACCGACGTTATTCCGCGCAATCAATGTGACGTTCGGTGGCCTTTCGGGCAGTCAATGTCACATCGAGTGGACTGGGAGAGGGGATCAGGCGATCGATTGGCCGTAGACGTGTGTCACCGAGATGGTCATCAGTACTCGTCGATCAGCGACCATGACTGCTCGGTATTCGTTCCAATCGGGATGTTCACCGGCCGCTGCGCGGAAGTAGTCCACCAGGGCATCGACTTCCGGGCTGTCGGGCGACGATCCCGGTCCGGTGAGGGTGACGGTTCCTTCCGCCGTTGCCCATGCTGTGCCGTCGGCGCTGGTCACTTCGAGCGCGGCGCGAGGGTCTCGGCGCAGATTCGCCGTTTTCGCTCGCCCTTCGGTGATCGAGATCGTGATGGTGCCGGCTGTCCGGTCGTAGAACGGCGTCACCGGCGAGAGCTGCGGAATTCCGCTGGCTTTGATGGTGGCGAGCACGCCGATTCGGCTCTGCTCGAGAAGCGCATGTGGATCGTAGGAGCTACCGGTCATGGACTTCCCCTCGGTCGTCGAAACAAGCGTGCACGAGCTTCAATAGGGAACGCCGTCGACAACGCGGTTGTTCCATGCCGACGTCACGGTTGTCTGTCGTCGAACAACTCCGCCGCGTATGCCTCGATTGCTCGACGGTATCTCCCCAGCGCCGGATCTGCGGCTTGCAGTGCGTTCCGCAGAGCCTGTGCACCGTCACCCTTGTCCCACAGTGCGAGTGCCACGAATGCATCTCGCGCAGGCAAGTATTCGGTGGAGAACTCGAACTCCGCGAGCATTTGCAACGCGTCGTCCTGTCTTCCCAGGTTGCGCAGCGAGCTCGCCAGTTGAATCCGAGCCCGGTTCTCTCTGTCGAGATCGAGCCCCTGGGACAACGATGCCTCGTACAGCGGGACGGCTGCGGATTCGTCGCCCAGAAAGTCCTCCAGGGAAGCTCGCTCGAACAATCCACGGGCATCGGAACACTCTGCAGGCGAGAGCAATTGATCGATCTGGGCACGCATACGCGCGGGATCTGTGTCGTCTGCGTCGCGCCAGAATTCCGCGATTCGATCGTCCCAACTCTGCATGGAATCGATCGTCCACGATGCTCGGGCCCGCCGCCACCGCTGCGTCTTTCGGCACCAGCAATGTCTTCGATACACGAGCAACGTGATCCAGAGAAGTCAGAGGGCCGACTCTCCGGCGTAGCGATGACACTCCACAACTATCGAACTGCCACGAATTCGATTCGATTGCCCACGCCATCGCGGGTATGGAACCGTCGTCGACCCGGGATCTCTTCAGGGTCGGCCCAATTCACTGGGTAGCCGGCAGAAGTCAACGCCGCAGCGGCTGCATCGACGTCGGTGACGAAAGCCGGGTGCGCCTTCACTGCCGGACGAAAGTCGTCATCGACACCGACATGCAACTCGCCGTCGGGACCACCCACACCCGGCACCCGAAACCAACAGCCCCCTCGTACGGCCAACAGCGGCGGCTTCGGGATCTCCTCCCAGCCCAGGGCTCCTGAGTAGAACGCCCGCTCGAGATCCTCTCCGCCCGCCGGACACGCGACCTGCACATGATGAATCATCGACAGAACGTACCGCCGACTCGATTGACACGTCGGTGAACGGTAGGCAAACGTATGGGCATGCAACTGAGATTTCTGGCCGGCATCTCGACGGCCTTCGCATTCAAGCTCCTGCTGATGCGAGCGCTGACACTCAAGCTGCAGCGAGACATCGAAGCACTGAACAACGGCAACTACCGACCGCTGCTGTCCTCCTTCCACCGAGACGCAGTGCTCAAGTTCGCCGAGGGAGACAGCCGCTGGTCGGGCACCCACCGCGGCCGCGCAGCCATCGAAAGATTCTTCCAGGACTTCGTCGCAGCCGGTATCCAAGGACAGATCACCGAAATCTACAGCGGCGGCGCACCCTGGCGAATGACCCTGCTCGCACGGTTCGACGACCGAGCCCACGCAGCCGACGGCACCCAGATCTACAACAACCGCACCGTGCTCCTGGTCCGCACGAGCTGGGGGAAAATCATCTCGCAGGAAGACTTCTTCGAGGACACCACACGCATCGACGCATTCGAGAAGAAACTGCGGCAACTCTAGATCCGCCCGCTCGGGCATGAGACTGTGCGATCCGCCGGTACTCAGTGTGACGTTCAGTGGCCTTTTCGGGGGTCAATGTCACATCGAGTGGACTTCAGGGGCGGACGGGGCGGGGCGGCGATAGGTCACCTGTGGGTAGTTGTCGGCATTGGTCACGGTGGCGTGCACGTTGTATACCGTGCGCACCAGGTCTTCGGTGATTACTTCGCTCGGGGTTCCCGATGCCACGATGGCGCCGTTGTTCAGGACGATGATGCGGTTGCAGAACATGGCGGCGAGGTTGAGGTCGTGGAGGGCGATGTAGCTGCTCAGGGGTAGGCCTGCGACGAGGGTGAGGATGTCGAGTTGGTGTTGGATGTCGAGGTGATTGGTCGGCTCGTCGAGCAGTAGTTCGGTGGGTTGTTGGGCGAGCGCTCGGGCGATCTGGACTCGTTGTCGTTCGCCGCCGGACAGGGTGTGCCATCGTCGGGTGGCTTTCGATGCCATGGCGGTGTCGGTGAGTGCTCGTGCGATGGCGGCGTCGTCGTCGGATGCGTCGCCGCCGAGGATGCCGTGATGGGGTATGCGGCCGAGGCGGACGACGTCGCGGACGCTGATGTCGACGTCGGTGTCGGAGTGTTGGTCGACCATTGCCACCCGTCTGGCGATGCGGCGTCGACGCAGTGTTCGCAGATTGTCTCCGTCGAGCAGTACGTCCCCGCTGTCGGGGGCGACGATGCCCGCGAGGATGCGCAACAGGGAGGATTTGCCCGAACCGTTGGGGCCGATCAGGCCGATGGTCTCGCCGGGTTCCGGCTCGAAGCTGATGCCGTCGAGGATCGGGTGTCCGCCGCGGGTCCATCGAAGGTCTTTGGCGTGCAGTGTCATCGGGACCTCCGTAGCCGAAAGAGAATGAGCGCGAAGGCAGGCACACCGATGAGTGCCGTGACCACTCCGACCGGAATTTCCTGTGGTGCGAACACCGTTCGGGCGATGGTGTCGACCCAGACCATGAAGATTGCGCCCATCACCACCGTCGTCGGGAGCAGTCTTCGGTGGCGCGCGCCCACGAGGAAGCGAGCGGCATGCGGAAGAACCAAGCCCACGAATCCGATGGCTCCGGCGGCACTGACGAGGGCGGCGGTGATCAGTGCGGTGATGACCAGCAACAGGATTCGCACATACTTCACCGGAACGCCGAGGGATGCGGCCGCGTCGTGCCCGAAGGTGAAGGCATCGAGGGCAGAGGTGTTGAACAGGCACACCACCATTCCCAGCAGTGCCACGGCCCCGCACAGTGCCACGTCCGTCCAGTCGGCACCACTCAGGGAGCCGAGCAGCCAGAACAGCACTCCTCGGGTTTGTTCGGCGTCGGCCGAAGATATGACGATGAACGACGTCAGAGCCGAGAAGAGTTGTGTACCTGCCACTCCCGCGAGTACGACGCGATCGTTGCCGCCGCCCGCACCTGCGGCAAGCAGCATCACCAGCACGAACGACAGCAGTGCTCCGGCGAACGCTCCGGTGGACAGCGACAGTGCACCGCCACCGACGCCGAGCACCGCGACGACGACGGCACCGGTGGATGCGCCCGACGAGATACCCAGCACGAACGGGTCGGCCAGGGGATTGCGCAGCAGCGATTGCATGATGGCTCCGCACAGTGCGAGGCCTGCACCGCAGATGGCGGCGAGCAGCGTTCGCGGCAACCGCAACTGCCAGACGATGCCGTCCTCGATGCGGCTCACTCCGGCCGTGCCGATCCCGATGTGCCCCAGTATCACTCGATACACATCGGATACCGACACGCTGGCCGGACCGATCGTCACGGCCACGCCGATCGAGAGCACCAACACCACGAAGCCACCGAGCAGAAGCGGGATCAGCAACCCGCGATCGGTCCGGCTCATGGGGTGGTCAGTCCCCAATTCTGCAGAGCAGCAGCAACTTTCTCGACCCCGTCGATCGTGCGGATCGAGGGGTTGAGGTCGGCGCCGTTGACGACGATGTAGCGCTTGTCCTCGACGGCGGTGAGTCGACTCGTGACGGGATTCGATTCCAGAAAGGCGATCTTGCTGTCGAGAGCATCACCGGCGATGCTCCGTCGGCTCAGGTCGGCGAGTACGAGCGCGGTGGGATCGCGATCGAGAACACTCTCCCAATTGACCTGTGGCCATTCGTCGGTGGTGTCGGCATAGATGTTCTCGGCACCGACGGATCCGGTGATGATGCCCGACGATCCACAGCATCCGGCCATGTACGGGGTGTCGGTGTCGGCGAACCAGTACGCCAGCGTCACACCCGAGGCGTCGACAGCTCCCGAGGCCTTCGCGAAGCGATCCTGCAGTTCGCCGACGAAGCGTTCACCGCGATCACGCACGTCGAAGACAGCCGCGAGGTCGCGAATCTCCTGGTAGACGGTCTCGATCTCGAGTGGTGACGTACGTGCGCCGTCGGAGTTGACGCTGTCGTCGGTCTTGCCGTTGCAGTCGGTGGGAGAGAGGTAGCTCGGCACACCGAGCTGCTCGAACTGGTCTCTGTCGGCGACGCCTCCCGGCCCGAGGGTGCCGCCGAACGACGCGGTGACGAAGTCGGGCTCGGCGTCCAACACCACCTCGAGGGAAGGTTTGTTGTCCGCCAACCTGGGGACCTTCGCGTTCTCGGATTCGAGGTTCGCGCGGACGGGGTCGGTCCAGGTGGCGGTGCCGACCATACGGTCTGCCAACCCGAGTGAGAGAAGGATTTCCGTCGAACCCTGATTCAACGAGACCGCACGTTGCGGCGGGGTGTCGACGACGACGTCGCGACCGCAATTGTCGATGGTCAGCGGATAGTTTCCTGTGGTCGGGGTGGCCGCGTCGGTCGTCGCCGTGGACGAACAGCCGGCGAGAACAAGGAACGAGACAGCGCCTAGTACGGCGAGAGTGATGCGCATCTGAAGAGAGCTTCCTGCTGAGGGCTCGTGTCGCGGAGCCGCGGTTGGAGGTGGATCGCGACGTCCGAGCATTCGGACTTCGAGCTCTCACTCGTCACCGTTGCGCGCCAGCTCCGGAATTGCACCGGATTCCCTCGTTCGTCGCGTGCTGACCCTATCGTGCGGGGTACCTCAACGGTCAGTGTGCCGTTGCTGTCACCGGCTCCTGTGCGTAGCGACTCGGAAAGGTTCTGCGCGCCACCACGACCACGGCCAGCGCTGCGGCGACCAGGGCCGTTGCAGCAGCGGTGACGGCCACGATGCCGCTGAGGTCGATCACCACACCGCCCACCAGAGCGCCGGTCGCGATCGCCAACTGGAAGGCAACGACGTAGATCGCCGACGCCTTGTCCGCATCGGCCGGGGCTGCTCTGACCACCGCCGATTGAATACACACCGGGAGGGTGGTGAAGGCCAGCCCCCACAACGCGATGGCACCGACGGCGAACACGGCCCAGCTGCCCGGCGCTCCGCTCAGCGTGCACCAGAGAATTGCCACTGCCGCTGCGACCGCACCCAGGGCGGCGATGGTCGAGTGCCGGGGCCACCGGTCGTAGGTTCTGCCGATCACCCAGATGCCGATCACTCCGAACAGTCCGTACAGCATCAGCATCAAGGTCAGAGTGGTGCCCGCCGATCCGATGGCACGGTCGACGATCACCGAGAAGTACGTGTACGCGGCGAAATGACCGAGGACGGCCAGGAACGTCACTGCACACAGGATGGCCAGGGAACCGTCGGGCACACGCGGTGTCTTTTTCGTCTCCGAAGCCGCCCGGGTGACCGGTAGTGCCGGGAGGACGAAGTACAGTGCCACTGCAATTGCTGCGGCGATGACGCCGAGAATCGTTGCTGCCGTGCGCCATCCGAACCACTGGCCCATGGCAGCAGTGAGCGGGTTGCCGGCGACCAGTGCCAGCGAAGTACCGGCGTACACCGTGGCGATGGCCTTGCCCTGCTTGCCGGGCAAGGCGAGCGACGCCGCGACGGGAGCTACGACGGCCCAGAAGACTCCGTGCGTTGCCGCGCAGAGCATTCGAGAGATCACCAACATCGGATATCCGACGGATACCGCCGAGAGGAGTTGCGACAGTGCCAGTGCGGCAACGGTGATGACCACGACGCGCCGTCGGGGCCACTCCCGCACGAACCGGATCAACGGCATCGTCATCACGGCGACGCCGTACGCGTAGAAGGTCAGCAGGAGACCCACGGCGGATTCGCCGACACCGAGGTCCCCGGAAATCTCGGGGAGCAACCCCACGGGCAGCGTTTCCGCCGTGACGTAGATGAATGCGGCTGCGGCGAGCACCAGCAGCTTCGGTAGCGGCGAAGACATGTTGTGTATCGTTACACACCGTCTGCGGAGCGCGCTACAGTGGGCCGGTGAACACTCGGGTGACCATGGCCGACGTCGCAGCGTCCGCGGGCGTGTCCACCATGAGCGTCTCGTACACCTACAACCGGCCGAGCCGAGTTTCCGCGGCCACCCGCGATCGCGTGCACGAGGCAGCCGCTTCACTCGGATACGCCGGTCCCAACCGCACCGCGCGGTCGTTGCGCAGCGGCAGGCACGACAGCATCGGCGTCGTGCTCGGCGAGAAGCTCACCTACGCCTTCGAGGATCCCCAGGCTCGACGCTTTCTGTCCGGTATCGCCGAAGCGTGTCTCGACGCCGACACCGCGCTGGTGATGCTGCCGAACCTGCACCGCGACACCGACACCGCCCGCATCCGAGACGCACAGGTCGACGGGTACGTCGTATGGACCACGGAGATCGACGACCCCCTGCTCGACGTGCTCGTCGACACCGGCCGCCCCACGTGCATCCAGGGTGGGCCCGACCACCCCGGCCTGAACTGGATCGCCATCGACGACAGAGCGGCAGCCGCTGCGGTGGCCACCGCAGCGTTGCACAGCCGATCTCGACCTGCCGTCGTCGCTCTCAGACCCGATACCCGACGCGAATCGACGATCGTGCGTGGCGCGGACGCGTCGGACATCTCGATGCCGGTCACCCGAGCGCGACTCGAGGGCTACCGAGACGCCTGCCTGCAATTGGGGATCGACTGGTCGACGGTGCCGACACTGTTCACCACCAACAACGCCCGCGCCGAGGGCAACCGAGCAGCTCGAATATTGTTGCAGGACAATGCAATCGACACGCTGCTCGTGATGAGCGACGAACTTGCCCTCGGGGTACTCGACGCTGCAGCCGCAGCCGGAATCGACGTTCCGGGTCGACTGGCCGTCACCGGGTGGGACGACTCTCCCACCGCAGCCGACGCCGGATTGACCACCGTTGCGCAGTCGCTGTTCGATCAGGGCCGGTCGGCGGCCCGGTGGGTGCTCGGACTCAGCGACAGTGTGGACGACGCGATCTGGAGCGTCGAAGAACGAGCATCGACCGGACGCGCAAACGGCCCACAAACCAAGGACACCGTGATCTAATAGTCCTAAAAAAGGGGATGTTCCCTGTTTATAGCGCTCAAGCAGACTCTTCGGCTAGTATCACTCATGGCTGTCCGGCCATGAGGGGGAACAGTGAGCCGAGAGCACGACGCGCCGCCCCGTCATGTCGCAGCCGTTTCCGGAACCACTGCCGTTTCCGGAACCACTGCCGTAAATGGAACCGCTGCCCAACGCGATGCGCTGACCGGACTTCCGAACCGCGTCGAGATCCTTGCGCTCATCACCGACGAGCTCGACCGACGCACCCCGGATCGCCAGTTCAGTGTCCTGCTGGTCGACATCGACGGATTCCGAGAATTCAACGACGCCCTCGGCCCCGCCCAGGGCGATGACCTGCTGTGCATGGTCGCCGACCGCCTCCTCGCCTCCACCCGCCCCGGCGACACCATCGGCCGACTCACCGGAGACGAATTCGTCGTCATCGCACGGGGCTGCCATTCCATAGCCGCGCGCGCCTTGGCCGCCGGATTCGCGAGCATCTTCGAGCCCGCATTCGAGCTCTCCGGCCGCCAACTCACCCTCACCGCCAGCGTCGGAGTCGCCTCCAGCACCGACACCGACACCAGCGCCACCCAACTGGTCCACAACGCCACCGCAGCCATGCACGCCGCCAAAGCCGTCGGACGCAACGAACACCACGTCTTCACCGACGAGCTGCACCACACCAACCGCACCCGACTCGAACTCATCGAACGACTGCGCGGCATCGCCATGGTCGAGCGCGAACTGACGATGGTCTACCAACCCATCGTGGAACTCGGGACAGGAACGGTCGTCGGAGCCGAAGCACTCATCCGATGGAACCACCCCGAACTCGGCCTGCTGATGCCCGACACCTTCATCCCCCTCGCCGAGGACGCCGACCTCATCGTCCCACTGAGCATGTGGATTCTCGCCGAGGTCGCGCACACGATCGCCGACTGGCAGACCCGCAACATCCACCTCCAAGTGGGCGTCAACATCAGCCCCGCCCACTTCGCCACTGGAACCCTCGCCACCGACGTCATCGACACCGTCGACACCTACGGCATCGAACCCGGACGGCTCGCCCTCGAACTCTCCGAATCACAAACATTGCACGACCTCGATGCCGTCCACTACCAACTCCGCGACGTCCAACGCCACGGCGTCCTCATCGCCATCGACGACTTCGGCTCCGGCTTCTCCTCCCTCGAACGACTCGCTACCCTCCCCGTCGACACCCTCAAGATCGACAAATCCCTCACCCAACACCTCGACAGCGACAACCTGCACCGACGCCGCGCCATGACCACACTGTGCACAGCCCTCGTCGACGTCACCACCACCCTCGGCAAAGACACCGTCATCGAGGGAATCGAGACACCCGAACAACTCCAGATCTGCACCGACATGGGCGTAACCTTCGGCCAAGGACACCTACTCGGACGCCCGATGCCCGTCGCGGCACTCGAACAATTCATCACCCGACACAGCACCCACAGCGAATCCGCATAACCCGAGGAACCGAACGTGAAGATCGACAACGAAGTCCAACGCTTCACCGACGCACCCCGAGCCCAACTCTCGACCATCAACCCCGACGGCACACCACACCTGGTACCGATCGTGTTCGCCGTTGCCCCCACCGGCGACCGCATCTACACCGCCATCGACTGGAAACCCAAGACAACGCAAAAACTCCAGCGACTCGACAACATCCGCGCCGACCCCGCCGTCAGCCTCATCGTCGACCACTACACCGACGATTGGTCCCAACTCTGGTGGATCCGCGCAGACGGATCCGCCCACATCGTCGAAACCTCCAGCGCCGAAGGCACATCGGCCACCGACGCCCTGGTCTCGAAATACAGTCAATACGAAAACAACAGACCCGAGGGTCCGGTCATCATCATCGACAAACTGTCCTGGAGATCCTGGTCGGCTTCCTGACCCCGCCCCCTTGTCCACTCAATGTGACCTTCAGTGGCCTTTTCGCCCGTCGATGTCACATCGAGTGGACTGCGGGCGGGTGACCGTGCAGCAATATTCGTTGGCACATCGAGTGCCCTGTTGACACACTGCTGACCATGCTCGACGTGCCCCCCGATCGGATTGTCACCGGTCGCCTTGTCATTCGTCGCGAGTCGGCCGGCGATGCCGTTGCCATTGCCGATGTGATCGACCGGAATCTCGTCCGCCTTGCGCCCTGGATGGGGTGGGCGACCGAAGAAGCCACACAGCCTTCGGCTCAACTCGCGCGTATCGCCGAGGCCGTCGAGCAGTGGGACGCCGGGGAGATGTTCGATTACGGAATTTTCGACCTCGAAGGCGGTGCGTTTCTGGGCAAGATCGGGATGCATCGCCGAATCGGCCCGCACGGCATCGAATTGGGTTACTGGCTCGACGCCCGGGCCGAGGGCCGCGGTGTGATCAGCGAGGCCGTCGCTGCCCTCATACAGGAGGCCTTGAAACTGAACGAAATCATCCGAGTCGAAATACATTGTGACGCAGCAAATCTCAGAAGTCGGGCCGTACCCAGGAGGCTTGGCTTCGTTCTGGACAGAATCGAGCAACAACCGATCGCAGCTGCGTCCGAGACCGGCGAGCACATGGTCTGGGTGTATCAACCCGACCGGCGATAATCCTGATCCGCTCGCGGTCGGACCGTGACATTCGGCCGCGGCCGCGCCTTGGCCTGCTCGTAACGCGCTCGAAGGTCGGACAGTACGCGTTCCGGATCGTCGCGAATATCGCTCGGCAGATGCGTCACGACGATCAGGCCGGCGTTCTGCGCTCGCTCGCGACGCGCCACCGTCGCCCTGTGCGCCGCGGGCGAGAGGTGGTATTCCAGCGAATCGATCTCCCAATCCAACGCGACGTCATCGAGCCAATTGTCGGCGATCAACAGGAACTTTCCATGCTCGTCGTGGACGACCACGTTGTGTTGCATCGGCGGAAGTCCGCTGCGCGCGTACAGCTTCTGCGCCCGAGCCTCCGCCACCGAGTGCGCGCCCGCAGCCAGTTCCTTCAATACTCGACGAGGCATCGCAGTTCCCCGCGTACTACCGGCGTTCAGTTCCTTCATAATCGCGTCCACGGTGGCCGCACCTCGCTGCACGACACCGGCAATCAACGCCATGCACTGCTCGGCATTCTTCATTCGTCGAACGGCATCGCACAAGCACCGAACAATCGGAGCGACGCGAATTCCCGACTTGATTTCCGCCGTCGGCATTCGCCACGTCCGCTCCACCACTGCGAAGCTCACGGACTTGCGATGTTGCGGCTCTGGAATCAGCGCGAAAGTCTCATCCGGCGAGACCGACGTTCCCAACCCGTGCAACGCCAACCCCGCCCGACCGCTGATGAGAGCATCTTTGCCGCAGTAGATCGCCACCGCGGTAGCGCGTTCCAGCGGCGTCAGCGATCGATTCTTCAAGAACACCAACCCAGGTAGCGCCCGTGACCAGGTGCCGTCCGGCTGAGTGCGTCGAACAATGGTCTTCGACGCCACCCCGAGCTCGAGTAGATGCGCTGTCCGCATGAAGCCACGATCCGAAGCAGCCGCGATCACCTTCGCATCGACTCGCGCTCCACCCCGCTTCATACCCATGATGATGCACAGTCCGCGCACCCCGAATCCGCTCCGACGACGGGAAACGAACTTCCCTGTGGATAACTCACGCCCTGTGGACAAACCTTCACCCCACGTGCGCCGAGGCGACGCCGTACCAAGGTCCAGTGCACCCGAGAATCCGCTGCCCGCGCCCGACCTGGGGTCCACTCGATGTGACATTGACCGTCGAAAAGGCCACTGAACGTCACATTGAGTGGACGGGGGTGCGGGCAATGGGCAACTGACTCGTGTCAGCGGGGATACCGTCTACGTTGCAAGTGCATTCTGACTTCGGGAGTGAGATATGACGGCGACAGCAGTTCCCTCGGA
This sequence comes from Rhodococcus sp. 06-462-5, assembly GCF_002258315.1. GTDB lineage: Bacteria > Actinomycetota > Actinomycetes > Mycobacteriales > Mycobacteriaceae > Rhodococcoides. Next base: position 117,622 of record NZ_NOYD01000001.1, read on the forward strand.
GCGGTTCGGTTCTACGACACCGCGGTCGTTCGTGCCACCCGAGCGCGGTCGGTTGAGTGAGGTGCCGCATATCGCGGGGCTGGTGCTCGGTGTGTTCGCGGTGCTGTTGTTCTTGTGGAGTCTGTCGCCGACTCTTCGCTTCCTGATTCACGTTCCGCGCGAGTACGTGGACAGCTATTACTTCGATGCTCCCGATACGAGTTTGTCGTGGGCGCTGGTGGTCGGTTTGTTGGCGGCGGCGTTGGCGAGTCGTAAGCGCATTGCGTGGTGGTTGCTGACGATCTATCTGGTGTTGTTGGCGATCACCAATGTGGTCGAGGGGATCACGGAGAAGAACGTCAATTCGTGGATTGCGCTCGCTGTGCATGTTGTGGTGACGGGGTTGTTGATCGCCGCGCGCAAGGAGTTCTACACGCGGGTGCGTCGTGGTGCGGTGTGGAAGGCGCTCGGGGTGCTCGTGCTCGGCGCCGCCGTCGGGACGGTGATCGGGTGGGCGCTGGTTGCGTTGTTCCCCGGGTCGTTGCCGGAGAGTCAGACGTTCCTGTGGGCGTTCAATCGCGTGACGGCGTTGGCGACGGTGGACAACGAACAGTTCGACGGCCGGCCGAACGGAATCGTGAACACGGCGTTGGGTCTGTTCGGAGCGTTGGCGTTGCTGGGGGCGGTCATCACGTTGTTTCGGTCGCAGCGTTCGAGCAACGCGCTCACCGGTCGCGACGAGTCCGCGCTGCGTGGTCTGCTCGACAAGTGGGGCGCCGACGATTCCCTCGGCTACTTCGCAACCCGCCGCGACAAGGGCGTCATCTTCGCCACCAGCGGCAAGGCGGCGGTGACGTATCGCGTCGAGGTCGGTGTGTGTCTGGCCAGTGGTGACCCGATCGGCAACCCCGAGGCGTGGCCGCATGCGATCTCGGAATGGCTGGACCTGGCCGAGAAGTACGGCTGGACTCCAGCTGTCATGGGAGCCAGCGAGATCGGGGCGACCGCGTACAAGCGGGCCGGACTGAGCGTCCTCGAACTCGGCGACGAAGCAATCCTCAAAACCAAAGATTTCAACCTCAATGGACGCGAGATGCGCCCCGTGCGTCAGGCGGTCAACCGGGCCCGTAAAGCGGGTGTCGTGGTCACCGTACGTCGTCATCGAGAGATTTCGTCGGAGGAGATGTCGGAGATCATTGCCTGCGCAGATGCGTGGCGCGATACCGAGAACGAGCGTGGGTTCTCGATGGCGTTGGGTCGGCTGGGTGATCCGCTCGACGGCGATTGTCTACTGGTGCAAGCGGTTCAGGGTGAGAAGGTGATCGGTGTTCTCTCGTTGGTGCCGTGGGGTCGCACCGGTGCGTCGCTGGATCTGATGCGCCGCGATCCGGCGTCGCCCAACGGGGTGATCGAACTGATGGTGACCGAGCTCGCCACCAGCGCAGATCATTTCGGGGTCGGCAAGATCTCGCTGAACTTCGCGGTGTTCCGCGCGGCGTTCGAGGAGGGCAGCCGGATCGGTGCCGGGCCGGTGCTGCGAATCTGGCGCAGCGTGCTGGTGTTCTTCTCCCGGTGGTGGCAGCTCGAGGCCCTGTATCGCTCGAACGTCAAATACCTTCCGGAATGGGAGCCGCGCTACCTCTGCTTCGCCGACAATCGGGTGTTGCCCAAGGTCGGCGTCGCGTCGGCCATCGCCGAAGGCTTTTTGACTCTTCCGACCTTTCGGCGTGCCTCGAAGCACACCGGCTCCCATGTTGCGGTGCCCGCGGCTCTGGCCGACGCCGACGACATTCATCCCGACGGCAGCGGCCCCGACAGCGTCCCGGACGAGCCGACACCGGGCCGCAAGCGTCCCGACCAGGTGCGCGTACGCATGTCGAAACTCGATCGCCTCGAACGGGAGGGCACCGAGGGCTATCCCGTCGCCTATCCCCCGACACACACGGTCGAGGCAGCGGTGGCGTCGCCGCAGGGCACAACGGTGCGAATCGCCGGCCGTGTTCTTCGGATACGTGACTACGGCAGCGTGTCCTTCGCCGTCGTCCGTGACTGGTCGGCCGATATCCAGGTGCTGTTCGACCGCGAACGCGTCGGCGACAGAATCGAAGAGTTCGATGCCGATTTCGACCTGGGTGACCTCATCGAGGTCAGCGGCACCATCGGGTACAGCAGGCGTGGCGAGCTCTCTCTGCTGGCCACCGACTGGCGCATGAACGCCAAGTGCCTGCATCCGTTGCCGGACAAGTATCGCGGCCTCACCGACCCCGAGGCTCGGGTGCGGCAGCGGTACGTGGATCTGGCGATCAATCGGGATGCTCGCGCACTGATGATTGCCCGCTCGAATGTCGTGAAGTCCCTTCGTGATTCGCTCGGTGAGCGCGGATACATGGAGGTCGAGACGCCGATTCTCCAGCAGGTCCACGGTGGTGCCAACGCAGCACCGTTCGTCACCCACATCAATGCCTACAACCTCGATCTCTACCTGCGGATCGCACCGGAGCTGTATCTCAAGCGCCTGTGCGTCGGCGGGATGGAGAAGGTGTTCGAGATCGGCCGGGTGTTCCGCAACGAAGGCGCGGACTTCAAGCACAATCCCGAGTTCACGATCCTCGAGGCCTACGAGGCCCACAGCGACTACGAACGCGCAATGGTGTTGTGCCGCGAGCTGATTCAACGCGCTGCCATCGCCGCGCACGGACGCGAGATCATCCTGCGCCCCGACGGCCCCAACGGGGAGATGATCGAGATCGACATCTCCGGCGAATGGCCCGTCAAGACGTTGCACGGTGCCGTCGCCGAGAAGTTGGGCGTCCCCGTCGAACCGTCGACTCCACTGGAGGAGCTGCAACGCCTGTGCGACGAGAACGACATTCCGTACGAGAAGACCTGGGATGCCGGGGCCGTCGCGCAGGGAATGTACGAGCATCTCGTCGAGGACTACACCGAGTTCCCCACCTTCTACAAGGACTTCCCGACGTCGATGTCGCCGTTGACGAGGCCGCATCGGAGCATTCCTGGCGTTGCAGAGAAGTGGGATCTCGTCGCGTGGGGTGTGGAGCTGGGTACCGCGTACAGCGAGTTGACCGACCCTGTCGATCAGCGCCGGCGCCTGACCGAACAGTCGCTGTTGGCGGCCGGCGGCGACGAGGAGGCGATGAGTTTGGACGAGGATTTCCTGCAGGCGCTCGAACACGGGATGCCGCCGACCGGCGGTCTCGGCATGGGCGTCGACCGGGTCGTCATGCTCATCACCGGTGGCAGCATTCGCGAAACCCTCGCATTTCCCCTGGCCAAGCCACGTCAATGACCTTCCTCCGCAATCGGTTCCCGACGGCGAGTGTGCAAAACCGGGAAAATGATGGAAACTGGACCGTGAAACAGTCGACAGGTCGGTAGAGCATCGTGGAGAACCAGACATGGACACCGGGGATCGAGCCGAACGCAGTGCGTTGTTTCCCGTGAAACATCCTCCCGGTCAGTACGTCGAGGTGGACGGCCAACGTCTGCACTTGTTCGTGCGCGGAACCGGCCCCACGGTCGTCCTGTGCGGAGGCCTCGGCAGCAACTGGTTCGACTGGAACGACACCGTCGACATCTTGAGCGCCCACCATCACGTGATCGTTCTCGACCGCCCCGGCTTCGGACTCAGCGACCCCCTGCCCGTCGGTGCCACGCCCACCGTCCGCGGAGAGGCAGACCGGATCATCGGCGTCCTCGATGCACTCGGCGTCACCGAGCCTGCCGTCGTCGCAGGTCATTCGATTGCCGGCTTCTATGCAGAGGCCGTCGCCCGGCTGTACCCGTCGCGCATCCGCGGGATTCTGTTGCTCGATTCCAGCGCCGAATCAGACCCCCGACGCTTCGTCCCGGCCGTCGTGCGCATCGAGGCAGCGCACGTGATCGCAACCGCTCTCAGCAAGACCGGCCTGCAGAAGCTGGTCGGACCACGTGTGCGCCGCGTCCTCAATCAAGCGACGCCGCCCGACGGCACACCGCAGGAGACGTTCGACTGGGTCGACGACATCTATCGCCGACCCACCTACCTCGCAGCCGCTCTGGTGGAGGACGTCGTCTACCCTGATCTCGCCGTCGAACTGAACAAACTCCGAAAGCGTTCGCCACTCGTCGTTCCGGTCATCGTCGCCGCAGCCCACACCGGACGACCCTCCCCGTGGGGCAAGCGATGGATCAAGACTCAGCGCAAACTGGCCTCGTATCTGCGTGCCGACTTCACCGTCGTCATGCCCGCCCACCACCACGCCATGATCGACAAGCCCGCCGAGGTCGCGGCCCTCATCACCGAACTGGTGTGAACTCCTCGAGGCGACGCACGTAACGTGTGTCACCGAGCCCGTAGCCCAAGACCCGAGCCGAAGCTCGGCGATGGCGCGGTAGCACGAGAGGAAATTGAAGATGGGTGCGATCAGCACGACGCAGGGACGACAGTCGAAACTACTCGGACTCGGCGTTCACCGCCCCGAGAGAGTCGTGACCAACGACGAGATCTGTGAATTCATCGACTCGAGCGACGAGTGGATCCAAACGCGGTCCGGAATCAAGAACCGGCGCTTCGCCGATCCCAAGGAAAACGTCGTCGAGATGTCCATCGCGGCAGGGCGTAAGGCCCTCGAAGCCAGCGGAATCACGGCCGACCAAGTCGACACCGTCATCGTCGCCACCTCGACGCATCTCGAACTCACACCCCAAGCAGCTGCGAAAGTAGCGCACGGACTCGGCACCAAGGGACCGGCCGCATTCGACATCTGCGCCGGCTGCGCAGGCTTCTGCTACTCCCTCGCCGTCGCATCGGACCTGGTCAAGGCCGGAACGTCCAAGTACGTCCTCGTCATCGGTGCAGAACAGCTCAGCGTCACCACCGACCCCTACGACCGCACCACCCGCTTCATCTTCGCCGACGGCGCCGGTGCCGTGGTCGTCGGACAGAGCGACGAAACCGAGATCGGACCCGCCGTCTGGGGCTCCGACGGCTCGCAATCCGACGCCATCGTCCAGACCACCGACTGGTACGACTACATCACCGAAGAAGGCCTCGAGCGACCCTGGATCCGGATGAACGGAATCTCCGTCTTCCGCTGGGCCGCATTCGAAATGGGCAAAGCCGCGCAGCGAGTCCTCGACGTCGCCGGCATCAAAACCGACGAACTGCACGCCTTCATCCCCCACCAGGCCAACAGCCGCATCACCGAACTCCTGGCCAAAAGCCTGAACCTCGCCGACGGCACCCCGGTCGCCAACGACATCGCCGAAACCGGCAACACCTCGGCAGCCTCGATCCCCCTGGCCATGGAAGAACTACTGCGCACCGGCAAAGCAAAAGCAGGAGACACCGCACTGCTGCTCGCCTTCGGTGCCGGACTCTCCTACGCCGGACAGGTAGTCAAACTCCCCAACCTGTAGTCGCCGATCCACACCCGCTGCACCCAATTCCCGGGTGCACACCCTCCACCCCAGTCCACTCGATGTGACATTGAGTGCCCTTTTCGGCAGTCAATGGCACATCGAGTGGACTCGGGGGACGCTGTGGGGCGATTCGGGACCCAAGGCGGGGGTCGGGTCGTACTGTTGTCGTATGCCCAAGCCTCCGTTGCCCGATGCCGCTGTTGAGATGTTGACGAAAGCGAATCCTGCGGTCATGGCGGTGGTTCGTGCAGATGGGACGCCGATCACCGCACCCACGTGGTATTTGTGGGAGGACGGGAAGATCGTGCTCAATTTCGATGCTTCTCGGAAGCGGCTCGAGCACATCAGGGCCAATCCGAAGGTCTCGATTTCGGTGTTGGACGAGGCCAGTTGGTACACCCACATCACAGTGCACGGTTCGATCGAGTTGCAGGACGACCCCGATCTGGTCGACATCGATCGCATCTCGACGCATTACACCGGCAATCCGTATCCGGTTCGGGATCAGCCGCGCGTGACCGGATACGTCACTGTCGACGCCTATGTGGGCTGGGGCAAGCTCGGCACGTAGCGTCGCGAGAGAACGGTTGCGGCTGCTGTCTCCAGGTGCCACACTCCCGCCATGGGCTATCCGCAGGGTGAGAGCAGCGATCCGTTCGACGCAGCGAACAAGGATCAGCCGTACGGCGGGCAGCAGTACCCGCCCTATCAGAATCCGAACGCGCAGTACCAGAACCCGCAATACCAAAACCCCCAGTACCCCAATCCCCAGTACGGGAATGCGCCCTATGCCGGCGGGTATCAGGCCCCTCCGACCACCAACACCTTGGCGATTGTCTCGCTCGTGTTGGCCATTCTCGGTCTGACGTTCATTCCGTTGCTTGCGTCGGTGTGCGCGGTGGTGTGTGGCCACATCTCGCGAGGTCAGATCAAGCGCACCGGCGAAGGCGGGTCGGGGTTTGCAACGGCAGGCCTGATCGTCGGATACGTGTCGATCGCGCTGTTCGTGGTCATCGTGGGTGCGATCGTCATCTTTGCGATCGCTGCCGCAAACACGTCAACCTACTGATACGGGCTTCGCCAATCGGCCGTTGAGGCACGCCGCCCACACGCCTGCGATCACTGCCAACGCAATGACGAACAGCGCCAACGCGTTCCATCCCAGGGACTGGAACACGACGCCGCCGATCCAGCCGACGACGGACGATCCGCCGTAGTAGAACAGGTTGTACAGCGAGGTCGCCTGCGCGCGGCCGTGGACGGCACGTTGTCCGGTCCATCCCGACGCAATGGCGTGGGCGGCAAAGAATCCCATGGTCAGGATCACCAGGCCGGTCAGAATGACGGCGAGGTTCGACGCCATCGTCAGGCCCACCCCGGCGATCATCGTCGCGGTGGATCCGGCGAGCACCACCGACCTGCCGTGCTTCGTCGCGAGATTGCCCGCTACCCGTGACGACACCGTACCGCTGAGGTACGCCACGAAGATCAGGCTGATCAGAGACTGCGGTAGCCCGAAAGGCGCGGCCTCCAAACGAAATCCGAGGTAGTTGTAGATCGCGACGAAGCCGCCCATCAGCAGGAATCCCTGGCCGTAGAGTGCCGCCATCCCCGGCTCGCGCAGGTTCACCCAGAGCCGCCCGGGCAGGTCACGAATCTGGCTGTGCACGAGCGTCGTTCGCGGCCGAGGTGCGAGCCAGACGAAGAGTGCGGCGGCCAGAGCGGCGATCAACGACACGGTCAACGTGCCGATACGCCAGTTGGTGTATTCCGCAACGGGTCCGGCGACGATGCGGCCGAGCAGTCCGCCGAGCGTCGTGCCGGACACGTACGTCGCCGCGGCCAAGGCAGTGTGCTTGCGATGCACCTCTTCGCTCAGGTACGCGATCGCGATGGCCGGAAGTCCGCCCAGCGCAGCACCTTCGAAGAATCGAACCACCAGCAGAACTTCGAGCGAGGGCGAGAGTGGAACCAGCAGACCCAACGTCGTGGCGGTGAGGATCGACACCGTCATCGCGCGGACACGACCGATGCGGTCGGCCGCCACCGACCAAGGAATCACCGACATCGCAACGCCGACCGTCGCGAGTCCGACCGCGAGCGAGGACTGCGAAGGCGTGATGTCGAGATTGGCGGCGATGAGCGGCAGGATGCCCTGCACCGAATACAGCTGCGCGAACGTTGCGACTCCGGCGAACAGCAGTGCCAGCACGAGCCGGCGGTACTCGCGCGACCCCCTGGGGTGTCCCTCCCATCCGAGCACCTCGGGCTGCGTCGTAGTCATGCAGATCACGTTAGAAGTGCTCACGGTATTCGTCCAATGCATGGGAACTCCCAAACCAATACATCACCGATATGATTCGACGATGCGTCGTGAAGCGATCGAACTGCTGCCGCTGCTGCCGACCCTCGTCGCGGTGGCCGACACCGAACACATCACCGACGCGGCGCACGTCCTGGGCGTTCCACAGCCCACCGTCAGTCGGCAGGTCGCCCGCGCCTCGGCAATCCTGGGTGTCGACATCGTGGAACGACGCGGTCGCGGCATCGTGCTCACCAGCACCGGCCGCGTGCTGATTCCGTATCTCCAGCGGGCGTTGAGCGATATCGACGCCGGCATCGACGCCATGACCGAGCACGACGCCCGGGCCCGCGGCCGTATCGCGGTGGCGTTTCAGAACACCCTGGGCGAGGACGTCGTACCGGCGCTGATCCGGCAGTTCCGCGTCGACCACCCGGCCGTCACGTTCGATCTGGACCAAGGTGCCCGGGCACGCTGCCTCGACCGTCTCGCCGATGGCGTCGCGGACCTGGCGCTCGTCTCCCTCAGCGCCGAGCACACCGACGACAACTCGTTCCAGCTCTACGACGAGAGGCTGATGCTCGTGGTTCCGGCCGATCATCGCCTCGCCTCACGCAGGTCGGTCGATCTGGCCGACACCGCCGACGAGAACTACATCGCGATGGGCCACGGTTTCGGGATGCGGTCGATCTGCGACGAGCTGTGGGCGGACGCCGGCTTCACCCCGCGCATCGCATTCGAGGGGCAGGACACTCACACGGTGCGCGGACTCGTCGGAGCCGGTCTCGGCATCGCCATCCTGCCTCGCATCCGCGCACACGGCGGCGAGGGCGGAACGGTGGACATCGGACTGACCCAACCGGCCGCACGCAGGCGAATCGGCATGGTGTGGGATCCGCAGGCCGATTCGCCGCGTCAGGTGGCAGCATTTCGATCGATGGTGCTGCGCAGCGGTCGAACACTCGTGATTAGGTGAGTCGATGCAATTGGTTCTGGTGCGGCATGCCCTCCCGCAACGGTCGGAGACCTCGGCCGATCCCGCTCTCGCCGACCTCGGCGTCCAACAGTCCCAGCGGGTGCCGGGTGCCGTGGCCCGGTTCCCGATCTCCCGAGTCGTCTCGAGCTCGCAGCTGCGGGCCGTCCAGACTGCGCAACCCCTTGCCGATCGGCTCGGTCTGACGGTCGAACCCGACGATCGCCTGACCGAATACGACCGCGACTTCGGCGGCTACGTTCCGATCGAGTCCGCCAAGACCGAATTCCGTGAGGCATTCGATCGCATCAAGGCCGGGCATCTTCCCGAACAGGTCGACGAGCAGGCGTTTCGGCAGCGAGTTCTGGCCGGTGTCGCCGATGTCGTTTCGGCGAGCGCACACACCGACACCGTGGCACTGTTCGCCCACGGCGGCGTGATCAACATCCTGCTGCAGGACATTCTGCAGACCCCGAAGGTGCTCGGCTTCCCGATCGACTACTGCTCGGTGACGCGGGTGCTGTTCTCGCGGAGCGGCGCGAGGTCGGTCTCCTCGGTGAACGAAACCGAGCATGTGTGGGACCTGCTGCCCCGCAACCGGCAATCCACAGAGAGCTCTTAAACTCCCAGGTAGAGGGCATGAAACGGGGCGTCGACGGTCATCGAGTGGTCGGCGAGGCCGCACCGTGCGGTTAGCCTCGAACTCATCATGGGTGAATTGCGTATCTTGCGACGTCCTGCCGTTGCTCTCACTGCGCTGGCGTTTCCTCTGGTAGCGGTAGGTGCCTTTGCACTGGGCACCGGCTACGACCTCGGCGGCGAGTCGACGGCAACCACCACCGTCGTCGCCGACACGGAGCAGGCACCGGCAGCGGACCAGCAGACGGCAGATCCCCTGGCCGCGGCCAGGAGCAGCCTCAACAGCGCATCGTTGCCCATCACGTTCCTCTCCAGCGGTATCGGCCAACTGACCGACGGCGGAACGCAGCTCAACGACGGCGTCGGGCAGCTCGCCGACGGCATCACCCAGGCACACGACGGAACCATTCAGCTCGCCGATGGATTCGGGCAGTACCGCGACGGCATCGGTCAGCTCGGCGACGGCGCGTCGCAGATCAGCGGTGGCGTCGACCAGGTCGTCGATCAGCTCGCCGGCTTCGGCGCTCTGCAGGCCGATTTCACCGCCAAACTCGCTGCCACCGCAGACCAGGTCGATCGCTTCCCGCATCCGGGATCCGACGCCATCTCCGGCGAGATCCGCGGGGTCATCGACACTCTGAACACCCAGGCTTTCGGACCCGACACCCTCGCTCAGCTGCAGACCCTCAAGGGTGGTGCGCAGCAGCTGTCCTCCGAGCTCAACGATCCGAACAGTCAGTTCCTCGGCGCCACCGCACAGCTCGGTGACGCCACTGTGCAGCTGCGGGACGGACTCGGCCAACTCGACGACGGTGGCCAGCAGCTCAAGGCCGGCACCGATCAGCTCGTGACGTCGGTCAAGCCGGTCGAGGGGATCGTCAACGGCATCGCCACCAACGTGCGCGACGCCTCCGCGGCACTCCCGCAGGGAACCGCGGCCGCCACCGACGACGCCACCTCGGACCAGAACATCGCCGCCACGTCGTCGAGCACCGGAACCGGTGCCACGCCGTATCTGATCGCCGCCCTGGTCGCGCTCGGAGCTCTCGGCTGCGTCAGCCTCGTTCGCGTGTTGGGTAGGGACAGCAAGCCGCGCTGGCTCGCCGTCGGAGCTGCAGTCGCGGCAGTGGGCGTAAGCGCCGCAGTCGCGTTCGCGTTCGCCACCGACGCCGCCGTCGGGCCGGTGCTCGGCGCCGGCGTCTTCCTGATCGTTTCCGCCGCGGCCTACCTCGCGGCAGCGGGAGCGATCCAGCGCGTGCTCGGTGCGGTGGTCGGTCAGATCGTCAACGTCGTCGCCCTCGCGGTGCAGGTCGTCGTCTGCGGCTTCGCATATGCATCGACGGCACCGATCTGGGGCGACCTCGCCGCCTTCATGCCGATGAGTTACACCGCCGCCGGTGCCCGCGTCATCGCGTCGGGCGAGATGAGCGGGACCGGCTGGCTCGCGATCGGTGCCACGGTGGCTCTGCTCGCCGTGTCGGCACTCGTGTACGCGAGCGTGCGGAGTGTGTCAGCCGACCGGCCGGAGGGGATGGATGGCGGGGGCCGCCGCGAGGTGGGCACCGAACTCGCTTAGCGCCTGCTGCAGGTGCGGGGTCTGCATGTGGCCGTCGAGGTCCTCCTGCGACTTCCATACCTCGATGGTGATGAAGGTGCCCGGCTCGACCGCCGACTCGAACAGCTCGTAAGAGATGTTTCCGTCTTCCTTCCGAGATTCGGCAACCAGCGCCGAGAGCCCGTCGCGCACGGCGTCGATGGCATCCGGCTTGGCGACGATCGTCGCGACGACCTTCAGATCGTTGGTCATGAGGTGATGTTTCCTTCGTTCGGCGAGACACATGTTTATCCACCGAACGTACTCCCGATCCCCCTAAGCTGAGGTGTCCATTGGGGGAAGGGAAGCAACAGTGAGCCAGACGGCAACCGAGCAGCGCGCCACCGGTAAGGAATGGCTCGGACTCGCAGTGCTGGTGGTGCCGATTCTCGTCGTATCGATGGACATGTCGGTGCTGTACCTGGCCCTGCCGTTCATGACGGCCGATCTCGAACCCACCGGCAATCAGTCGTTGTGGATTCTCGACATCTACGGATTTCTGCTCGCCGGCCTACTGATCACCATGGGCTCGCTCGGCGATCGCATCGGCAGGCGCACCCTGCTCATGATCGGTGCCGTCGTGTTCGGCGCGGCATCTCTGGCCGCGACGTTCTCGACCTCCCCCGAGATGCTGCTCGCGGCACGCGCTCTGCTGGGAATCGGCGGAGCCACCATTGCGCCGAGCACATTGTCGTTGATCCGCAACATGTTTCACGACCCCGCTCAGCGAAAGGAAGCCATCGGCCTGTGGACTGCCGGCTTCGCCGGTGGAGCTGCAGTGGGCCCTGTCATCGGCGGTGTTCTGCTCGAACACTTCTGGTGGGGCTCGGTGTTCCTGATCAACATCCCGATCATGGTGGTGCTTTTCGTCGCCGCCCCATTGCTGGTCCCCGAGTTCAAGGACTCCGACCCCGGAAAGTTCGATCCCATCAGCGTGGTCCTCGCGATCTCGTCGATGCTCTCGATCGTCTTCGCCATCAAACACGGTGCGCAGGAGGGGATCGACGCCGCAACGACCGTCACCGCCCTCACCGGGCTGGCGCTCGGTGCGGTGTTCGTCATCCGGCAGCGGAAGGCAGCACATCCCTTGATCGACGTGACGCTGTTCGCCGAACGTGCCTTCAGTGCAGCCGTCGTCGTGCAATTCCTGGTGATCTTCGCGATGACCGGCTTCAGCCTGTTCGCCGCCCAGTACCTTCAGCTGGTCGTCGGGCTCGGGCCCCTCGAGGCCGGATTGTGGTTGTTGATTCCCGCCGCGGCCGCAGCGTCCGGAGCCGTCTTGGCACCGACGATGAGCAAGGTGATCCCCACGGGCACCATCATTGCGTGCGGCCTGGCCTTCATCGGATTCGGTTGTGTGGCAATGGTCTTCGTCACCAGCGACTCGGGACTGCCATTGCTGCTCTCCGGTATGGCTCTGCTGACGTTCGGTATCGGCGCGGCGTCGACTCTCAACTCCGACATCGTCCTCACCGCCGCGGCACCCGAAAAGGCCGGGGCCGCATCGGCACTGTCGGAAACCGGAGCCGAACTGGGCGGGGCCGTCGGCATCGCGATCCTCGGCACGATCGGCAGCACCGTCTACCGCCACCTCATGGACGACGCCATCCCCGCGGGCACCCCGGCCGAGATTGCCGACCCTGCACGAGAGACCATCGGCGGCGCAATCGCCGTCGCCGACTACCTGCCGGAGCCGTTCGCCTCGCAACTGACCACCGTCGCGAACTCGTCGTTCGTCGACGGCTTCAACCTCGCGGCCGGCTGGAGCGCAGGCCTGATGGCCGTCAGTGGGGTTACCGTCTTCGTGCTGCTACGCCGTCAGACCGCGTCGGAGAGGTAGCGTGCCAACCACCGGGTTGCGGACTGGCCGTTCTCGACGTCGTAGCTCTGGTACTCCTGGTGAATACCGGAGCGGTAGAACGCCTCGATCTCCCGCTGACGCTGAGCGTTCGCCTGATCGGACAGCTGGCCCTGCAGCACCGGCAGACCACCGGCCGCTGCGAGGTCCGCGATCAGGGACTGCGCTTCCTGCGAGTACTGATCGGCGACGTTCGGTGCCGGATTGGACGAGACGGCCAGGAAACCGGCCAGCCGCGCGACGTAATCGTCCTTGGGCGTCGAGCAGTACAGGTCGCCGACGGCACAGAACGTGCGCACCACGGGGCTGACGTAGCCGAATCCGCCGACGCGGGGTCCGCCGACCCCGGTGCCGACCACCGCCGGCCCCACCAGAGCATCGGTATCGGAGCGCTTCGGGTCGGAGATCAAGCCGACCGCCACCACCTTGTCCGCGGGCACCACGCCCACTCCGGTGCCGATGGCCGCGGCGAGATCGCCGGCCGCGTCGGCTCCCTGGCTGTACCCGATGATGCCGAGTTTCGTTGCGCCGCAACGATCGGCCATCGCCTTCAGCATCCCGCCCGCGTTGGCTACGGCTTCGGCACGCGATTGCCCGTACACCTCGCCCTCCCAGGGGAACGCGGTCGCGGGATACGAGACGTAGTCGGTGCGGATGTCGCTCCCGAGACGATCGGTGACGTCGGTGAGCATGCCCGGCTTGGGGGCCGCACCCGAGCTGGTCTCCCAAGTGCCCGGAATGGCCACGACGTACATCGTCGGACAATCGGCCGGGTCCGCGGCGGCAGGCGAAGCCGTTCCGACGACGATTCCGGATGCCACAGCTGCAGCGACGCCGATACCGGCGCAGATCTTCTTGACACTCATGGGGAGGGGGCCTCACTGGGTGATCGAACGCTTCTTCTGTTCGATCCCGACAATGCCAGGGGCCTGTGACCATCAGATGCCTACATGGTTAACGGACGTAACCGTGTGTCGAATGGCAGCGGAAAGCAGACGAACTCGAAGTTGTGGAAGGAATCGGACCTCAATCCGTCCACAACTTCGAGCTCGGCGGAGAAACGCTGTCTACCGCTGCGGCGCCTGGGTGGGCACGATCGGCGACGGCAGTGCGGTTGCGCCCTGCAGGAAGGTGTCGACGGCGGCCGCGCAGGAGCGGCCCTCGGCGATGGCCCACACGATGAGCGACTGGCCGCGACCCATGTCACCGGCGACGAACACGCCGGGAACGTTGGTGACCCACTCGTTGGTGCGCTCGACGTTGCCGCGCTGGTTGAAATCGACGCCCAGGTCGGTCAGCAGACCGCCCTTGTCCGGTCCGACGAATCCCATGGCGAGCAGAACCAGATCGGCCTCGAGGGTGAACTCGCTGCCCTCGACCTTCTCGAACTTGCCTGCCTTGAACTCGACCTCGCAGGCTTCGAGTGCGGTGACCTTGCCGTCTTCGCCGACGAAACGCTCGGTGTTGACCGAGAAGACGCGTTCGCCACCCTCCTCGTGCGCGGAAGCCACCCGGTACATCAGCGGGTACGTCGGCCACGGGGTGGACGTCGCACGCTCCTCGGGCGGGCGGGCCATGATCTCGAACTGGTGGACGCTCTCGGCGCCCTGACGGTGCGAGGTGCCGAGGCAGTCGGCCCCGGTGTCGCCGCCGCCGATGATGACGACCTTCTTGCCCTCGGCGCTGACGGGCGGCGCAGCGAAGTCGCCCTGCTGGACGCGGTTGGCGTGCGGCAGGAACTCCATGGCCTGGTAGATACCGTCGAGCTCGCGGCCCTCGATGGGCAGGTCGCGCCACGCGGTGGCTCCGCCGGACAGGACCACGGCGTCGAACTGCTCGCGCAGTTCCTCGGCCGAGATGTCCACGCCCACATCGACACCGGTGCGGAAGACGGTGCCCTCGGCCTCCATCTGTGCCAACCGACGATCGATGTGGCGCTTCTCCATCTTGAACTCGGGGATGCCGTAGCGCAGCAATCCGCCGATGCGATCGGCCCGCTCGAACACCGTGACGGTGTGGCCGGCGCGGGTGAGCTGCTGCGCTGCAGCGAGTCCCGCGGGGCCGGAACCGACGACGGCGACGGTCTTACCGGTCAGATGCGTCGGGTAGACCGGCGTGACCCAGCCCTCTTCGAAGGCCTTGTCGATGATCTCGACCTCGACCTGCTTGATGGTCACCGGATCCTGGTTGATCCCCAGGACACACGACGCCTCGCACGGGGCGGGGCACAACCGTCCGGTGAATTCCGGGAAGTTGTTGGTGGCGTGCAACCGATCGATGCTGTCGCGCCAGCGGTCCTTGAACACCAGGTCGTTCCACTCGGGAATCAGGTTCCCGAGCGGGCAGCCGTTGTGGCAGAACGGAATACCGCAGTCCATGCATCGGCTTGCCTGGGTGCGCAGGGTGTCCTTCGAGAAGTCTTCGTAGACCTCTTTCCAGTCCATCAGGCGCAGGTCGACGGGCCGCCGCTTCGGTACTTCGCGGACCGTGTTCTTCAGAAATCCCTGTGGGTCACCCACGAGCTGCCTCCATGATCGCTTCGTCCACGTCCGCGCCGTTCTTCTCGGCTTCGGAGATGGCCAGCAGTACCTTCTTGTAGTCGCGAGGCATGACCTTCACGAAATGGTTCACCTGTTGTGACCAATCCGCGAGGATCCGCTCGGCCACCTCGGAGCCGGTCTGCTCCTGATGGCGAGTGACGATGTCGCGGAGCCAGGTGAACTCGTCACCTTCGAGCTCCTCGATGTCGACCAGCTCGGTGTTGAGGTTGGCCTCGAACGTCTTGTTCGGATCGAAGACGAACGCGACTCCGCCGGACATACCGGCACCGAAGTTGCGGCCCGTCGAGCCGAGGATGACGACCTTGCCGCCGGTCATGTACTCGCAGCCGTGATCGCCGACGCCTTCGACGACGGCTACGGCACCGGAGTTACGAACGGCGAAACGCTCGCCGACGACGCCGCGGATGAGAGCCTCACCGCTGGTGGCACCGAACAGGAACACGTTGCCGCCGATGATGTTGTCCTCGGCGACAAATCCTTCCGGGGCGTTCAGCGACGGACGCAACACCAAATGTCCACCGGAGAGTCCCTTGCCGACGAAGTCGTTGGCGTCTCCGTTCAGTCGCAGTGTCATACCGGAGGGCACGAACGCACCGAAACTGTTGCCGGCCGAGCCGGTGAACGTGATCTCGATGGTGTCGTCCGGCAGTCCGACGCCGCCGTACGCCTTGGTGACCTCGTGCCCGAGCATCGTGCCGACGGTGCGGTTGACGTTGGTGATCTTGGACTCGAACGCAACCTTCTCACCCTTGTCCAACGCATTGCGGCTGGCCGAGATGAGCTGCTGATCGAGGGCCTTGTCGAGGCCGTGATCCTGAACCCCGGTGTTGTAGAGGTTCTGGTTCATGAACGCCGACTCGACCTCTTCGAGGATCGGCGACAGATCCAGCTTCGACGCCTTCCAGTGCTCCTTGGCCGCAGTGGTGTCCAGCAGACCCACCTGACCGACGGCCTCGTCGAGCGTGCGGAATCCGAGTTCGGCCATGAGCTCGCGAACCTCTTCGGCGATGAACATGAAGAAGTTCTCGACGAACTCCGGCTTGCCCGCGAAACGCTTGCGCAGCAACGGATTCTGGGTCGCGACACCCACGGGGCAGGTGTCGAGGTGGCAGACGCGCATCATGATGCAGCCCGAGACGACGAGCGGAGCGGTGGCGAAACCGAACTCCTCGCCGCCGAGCAGAGCGGCAACCATGACGTCGCGGCCGGTCTTGAGCTGACCGTCCACCTGCACGACGATGCGATCGCGAAGTCCGTTGAGCAGCAACGTCTGCTGCGTCTCGGCCAGACCGAGCTCCCAGGGTCCACCCGCGTGCTTGACCGACGTCAGCGGCGTCGCGCCGGTGCCGCCGTCGTGGCCCGAGATGAGCACCACGTCGGCGTGCGCCTTGGACACACCGGCAGCGACCGTTCCGACGCCGACCTCGGAGACCAGCTTCACGTGAATGCGGGCCTGCGGGTTGGCGTTCTTCAGGTCGTGGATCAGCTGCGCGAGATCCTCGATGGAGTAGATGTCGTGGTGCGGCGGCGGCGAGATCAGGCCGACGCCGGGCGTCGAATGCCGAACCTCGGCGACCCACGGGTACACCTTGTGCGCCGGAAGCTGGCCGCCCTCACCGGGCTTGGCTCCCTGCGCCATCTTGATCTGGATGTCGGTGCAGTTGGTCAGGTAGTGCGAGGTGACGCCGAAACGTCCCGACGCGACCTGCTTGATGGCACTGCGTCGCCAGTCGCCGTTCTCGTCCGGCTCGAACCGCGAGACGTCCTCGCCGCCCTCACCGGAGTTGGAGCGTCCGCCGAGACGGTTCATGGCGATGGCGAGGGTCTCGTGCGCCTCGGCCGAGATGGAGCCGTAGCTCATCGCGCCCGTCGAGAAGCGCTTGACGATCTCACTGGCCGGCTCGACCTCGTCGATCGAAATGGCTTGCCGCTCTTCGGTCTTGAAGCGGAACAGACCACGCAGCGACGCGAGCCGCTCGGACTGGTCGTCGACCATCTTCGTGTATTCCTTGAAGATGTCGTACTGGCCGGTGCGGGTGGAGTGCTGCAGCTTGAACACCGTGTCCGGGTTGAAGAGGTGGTACTCACCTTCGCGACGCCACTGGTATTCGCCACCGGTCTCGAGCTCGCGGTGCGCGCGCTCCTGACGGTTGTCGAGGTACGCGACCGCGTGCCGCGCTGCGACGTCGTCGGCGACCTGATCGAGATCGATGCCGCCGAGGTGGCTGTTGAGGCCGGTGAAGTACTCGTCGACCAGTTCTTGCGAGAGGCCGATGACCTGGAACAGCTGAGCTCCGGTGTACGACGCGAGAGTCGAGATGCCCATCTTGGACATCACCTTGAGCACGCCCTTGCCCGCGGCCTTGATGTAGTTGGAGACAGCCTTGTCGAAATCGATGTCGGTGAGGGCACCGCGCTCGATCATGTCCTCGATCGACTCGAACGCCATGTACGGGTTGACCGCTGCCGCACCGAAACCGATGAGCAGAGCCATGTGGTGCACCTCGCGGGCGTCACCGGCCTCGATGATGAGGCCGACCTTGGTGCGGGTCTTCTCGCGGACGAGGTGATGGTGCACCGCGGAGGTGAGAAGCAACGACGGGATCGGAGCGAGCTTCTCGCTGGACTCGCGGTCCGAGAGCACGATGATCCGCGCGCCACCGGAGATGGCCGCCGAAACCTGAGCGCGGATGGCCTCCAACGACTTTCGCAGACCTTCACCGCCCTCGGAGACGGGGTAGAGACCACGCACGACCACCGAGCGAAGTTCTTCCTGCGTGCCCTCGTCGTTGATGTGAACGAGCTTGGCGAGGTCGTCGTTGTGCAAAATCGGCTGCGGCAGCACGATCTGCTTGCAGCCGTCGGCACCCGGGTTGAGCAGATCGCCTTCGGGTCCGATGGTGCCGCCGAGGCTGGTGACGATCTCCTCGCGGATCGCGTCGAGCGGCGGGTTGGTGACCTGCGCGAACAGCTGCGAGAAGTAGTCGAACAGCATCCGCGGGCGAGCCGACAGCACAGCGATCGGGGTATCGGTACCCATGGAACCGATGGCCTCGGCACCGGACTTCGCCATGGGCGAGACCAGCACGTTCAACTCCTCGGTGGTGTACCCGAAGATCTGCTGACGGATGAGCACGCGGTCGTGCGGCATGTGTACGTGCGGACGCTCGGGCAGGTCGTCGATCGACGTCAGGCCCTCGTCGAGCCACTGCTGGTACGGGTGCTCGGCGGCGAGCTCGTCCTTGATCTCGTCGTCGGAGACGATGCGGCCCTGTGCGGTGTCCACCAGGAACATCCGGCCCGGCTGCAGGCGAACCTTGCGGACGACCTTCGACGGATCGATGTCGAGAACACCCACCTCGGAGGCCATGACGACCAGACCGTCGTCGGTGACCCACAGTCGGCTCGGGCGCAGGCCGTTGCGGTCCAGGACCGCGCCGATGACGGTGCCGTCGGTGAAGCACACCGAGGCCGGTCCGTCCCAGGGCTCCATCAGCGAGGAGTGGTACTTGTAGAACGCCCGACGTGCGGGGTCCATGGACTCGTGCCGCTCCCAGGCCTCGGGAATCATCATCAGCACGGCGTGCGGCAGGCTGCGTCCACCGAGGTGCAGCAGTTCGAGCACCTCGTCGAAACGTGCTGTGTCACTTGCTCCGTGGGTGACCACGGGGAAAATCTTCTCGAGCGCCTCGGAGCCGCCGAACACGTCGGAGGTGATGAGCGCCTCGCGGGCGCGCATCCAGTTCTCGTTGCCGGTGGCGGTGTTGATCTCGCCGTTGTGGGCGACACGCCGGAACGGATGCGCCAGCGGCCACGACGGGAACGTGTTGGTGGAGAAGCGCGAATGCACAAGTCCCAGTGCACTTTCGACGCGATCGTCCTGCAGGTCGAGGTAGAAGCCCTTGAGCTGAGGCGTAGTCAGCATGCCCTTGTAGACGAACGTCTGCGAGGACAGCGACGGGAAGTACACGGTTTCGCGGCCCGGGCCGTCCTTGCCCGCGCCCTCCTCGCCCAGCTCGTGCTCGACGCGCTTGCGGATGACGAACGCACGACGCTCCAGGTCGAGGTCGGTGATCGACGCGTCGGGAGCGGCGAGGAACAGCTGACGGAAGGTCGGCATCGCGTCGCGAGCCAGAGCGCCGAGGGAGGAGTCGTCGGTGGGAACCTCACGCCAACCGAGAACCGTCAGGCCCTCGCTCTCGACGATGCGCTCGACACCCTCGCAGGCGCGTGCTGCGTCGCTACGGCCCTGCGGAAGAAAGGCGACACCGGTTGCGTACGCGCCGGGCGCCGGAAGCTCGAAATCTACGACGGCGCGGAAGAACGCGTCCGGAACCTGGATCAGAATGCCCGCACCGTCACCGGTGTTCGGTTCGGAACCGGCAGCACCGCGGTGCTCGAGGTTGACCAGCGCGGTGATCGCCTTCTCGACGATGTCGCGACTGCGTCGACCGTGCATGTCCACCACGAACGCGACACCACAGGAGTCGTGTTCGTTGGCGGGATCGTAGAGGCCTTGCGGGCCCGGAGTGTGCTTCATACCTAGCCTTCGGATAAGTCCAGCCTTGATACTCGTCGGCGACGGTGTGGTGTAACCGGCTGCACGAACGGCCTGCGGTGCGTCCTCGCCGTTGAAGCTGCACCTGTCGATCGTCGACGCTTTCCTCTGCACGAGCAGGTGGGCGCGTGGTAGAAAAGTGGTCGGGGCGGATCCGGCCGTGGTGAGGCCGATCCAACTACGAACGATAAGTCAGTACCTGGGTGCCCCCGCAAATAAGGTAAGCCTATTATGGGCTTTCACCTGCGAATTTCCGTATGCGAGGCGTTCTCGGGACCGGGTAACGGATCACCCCGTCGACATCGGCCGAGAATCACACGCCTGTAAGACGATTCGAGCAAAGGGGCCCGGAAAAAACTACTGGCCGCAGCGATCGAATCAGCTGCGGCCAGTGTGGTGGGCGGAGGGGGACTTGAACCCCCACGTCCCGAAGGACACTGGCACCTGAAGCCAGCGCGTCTGCCATTCCGCCACCCGCCCGGGTGACGGCGAGAACACTAACACGCACCATGCCGTGCTCGAAAATCGCCACTTCGAGCTGCCCGGAGCCGACGGCGGCGGGCAGTCCCCGTCGGCGGCACCGTATATCATGCTTGCAGCGCGACTTCGTGATGACACGCGGCCGTCGCGTCCTGCACACCAGCAGGCACCACACGGTGGAAGAACACAGTGAGAGGAGGGGTCACGATGGGCATCGTTCAGCGTTTCGAACGCAAGCTCCAAGGCGCTGTCGGCGACGTCTTCGCCCGCGTGTTCGGCGGAGGCGTCGTACCGGCGGAGGTGGAGGCAGCGCTCCAGCAGGAAGCGTCGGATCTTGTTCGGCCCCTGGACGGCGGGCATCTGCTGGCACCCAACAGCTACGTCATCACCATCAACAGCTCGGACCACGACGAGCTCGCCGGTGACCGAGAACTCACGGTCAAGGCGTTCTCGCGTCACCTCGACGATTACATCCGCGATCAAGGCTGGCAGACCTACGGCGACGTGGTGGTTCGCTTCGAGCCGTCGCCCACCCTGCACACCGGACAGTTCCGTGCCAGTGGCTCGGTCGATCCCGATGTGGGACGATCGGCGACTGCTGCACGGAACGAGTCCGCGCAGCAGGGCGCGTCGGCACAAGCAGCCCCGAGTCCCGTCCCTTCAGCTACGCAGCGACCGTCTGCCCCACCGATGTCGATACCAGGAGCCGGCCACATGACGCAGAACCCAGGCTACGACCCGCAGCGCGACCCCGCGGACGGTCATCGTCCCGATCCGCGCGCGCGCAACGGTTACGCCGGTGGCCAGGATCCGCGGTACCCCGCACGTGAGCAGTCCGCACGTGAGCAGAACGGGTACGACGCTCAGGCCTACGCGCCCGCCGACCACGATCCGCGCTACGACCAGCAGCCGTACAACGGTGGCTACGACGAGCAGTCGTACCCCGAGCAGGGTCAGGCCTACAGCGCAGCCGGCCAGGAACAGGGCTACGACCCCCATGCGTACGGCGCGCCCGGCGGCCAGGAGCAGGGCTACGACGCCCAGGGCTACAGCGCGCAGGGGTACGACGGTCAGGCATACGACGCGCAGGGCTACAACGCACAGGGCTACGACTACAACGCCGCCGAGCAGGGTGCCGCATACTCCGAGGCCCCGTACCAGGAGCAGGCGTACAACGACCCGGCCGGCCGGTACGCCGAGCCCCAGGCCGCCGGATATCAGCAGCCCGGCTACCAGCAGCCCGGTTACGACTACCCGCCTGCTCCGGCCGCCTACGGCCGTGGCTACCCACAGGGCGGGGGCGACCGCGGCGACGGGTACGGCTACGACCAGCCCGCCTCGTACGCAGGTCCGAGTCAGGCGCTCGCCGCTACGCTGCAACTCGAGGACGGCAGCGGCCGCTACTTCCAGCTCCGTGACGGTCAGAACATCATCGGTCGTGGCCAAGACGCGCAGTTCCGACTTCCCGACACCGGTGTTTCGCGTCGACACATCGAGATCCGGTGGGACGGCCGCGTGGCCATGCTCTCCGACCTCGGTTCCACCAACGGCACCACCGTCAACGGCGCTCCGGTGCAGGACTGGCAGTTGGCCGACGGCGACGTCATTCGGGCCGGTCACTCCGAAATTCTGGTCCGGATCGTCTGACGATCTTTCGTGGGCTCGGGTGGGGTTCGACTCGCACTCTCGTCCACCCGTATGTCGTCGACACGAGCTGCTTCACCCTATGATGCTGCGAGGCAACCATGTCTGCCGCGCCGCGGCTTTTCGCGTGGGCGGGACACGGGTCGATTGCGAAGGAGGAGGTGAATCGTCGTGCAGGGATTGATTCTGCAACTGACAAGGGCGGGCTTCCTGCTGTTGTTGTGGTTCTTCGTCTGGGCCGTCCTTCGCACCTTGCGCAGTGACATCTATGCGGCCGCAGGCATGCGAGTGCCTGCTCGCTACTCCGGCGGCTCGAAAGTTCTCCCGTCGTTCAACAAGCAGAAGGTGGCCAAGTACCTCGTGGTGACCCAGGGCGGTCTCGCCGGAACGCGCATATCGCTCGGCACGCAGCCCGTCCTCATCGGGCGCGCGGACGACTCCACTCTCGTTCTGACAGACGACTACTCGTCGACGCGGCATGCGCGCATCTCGCCCCGCGGCGGAGATTGGTACGTCGAAGACCTCGGTTCGACCAACGGCACCTACCTCGACCGCGCGAAGGTGACCACCGCTGTTCGCGTCCCCCTCGGAACCCCTGTCCGCGTCGGCAAGACCGTGATCGAGTTGCGCCCGTGACCCTCGTCCTTCGCTATGCCGCCCGCAGTGATCGCGGTCTGGTTCGATCCAACAACGAGGACTCCGTGTACGCCGGGGCTCGCCTACTGGCGCTGGCCGACGGCATGGGCGGTCACGCCGCCGGTGAAGTGGCCTCGCAGTTGATGATCGCCGCACTGGCTCATCTCGACGACGACGAACCCGGCGAGGATCTGCTGGGCAAGCTCGAAGCAGCCACCCGCGAGGGCAACGCGTCCATCGCAGATCAGGTCGAGGACGAACCCGAGCTCGATGGCATGGGGACCACCCTGACCGCAATCCTGTTCGCGGGCAAGCGAATCGGACTGGTACACATCGGCGATTCGCGCGCGTACATGCTGCGCGACGGCTCGCTCACCCAGATCACCCGAGACGACACCTTCGTTCAGTCTCTCGTCGACGAGGGCCGCATCACCGCCGAGCAGGCGCACACCCACCCGCAACGCTCCCTGATCATGCGTGCCCTCACCGGCAACGAGATCGAGCCGACGCTCACCGTTCGGGAAGTGCGGGCAGGCGACCGTTACCTGCTGTGCTCCGACGGCCTCTCGGACGTCGTCAGCGACGAAACCATCGAGAACACCCTGAACGAGGGCGAGACGGGACCCTGCGCCGACCGGCTGATCGAACTCGCACTTCGTAGCGGCGGTCCGGACAACGTGACGGTCGTCGTCGCCGATGTGATCGACCTCGACTACGGACAGAGCCACCCCATCCTCGGCGGTGCCGCCAGCACCGAAGACGAAGAGGACTCCCCTCCGCCCAACACGGCAGCAGGGCGCGCCGCAGCGATGCGTCCCCCGCGTACGACGCCCAAGCGCGTCACCACACCGGTTGTCGCACCGGAGAAGAAGTCGCACAAGCTGCGCTGGACCCTGATCGCCCTGACCCTGGTCGTCCTCGCGGGAATCGGTGCGCTCGTTGCCAATTCGATCATCAAGGGCAACTACTACGTCGGGGCCGACAACAGCAAGGTGACCGTCCTGCGCGGTCTGCCCGGTTCGGTGCTGGGGTACTCGCTGCAGAGCGTGGAACTGGTGGGTTGCCTCGACGACGACGGAGCCGTCACGTTGACCGCCCCGGATGCCGCCCCGGCGGACTGCGTTCCCTTCGAGATCGACGATCTTCTGCCTGCCGCACGTGAGCAGGTCACGGCCGGGTTGCCGTCGGGATCTCTCGACGATGCGCGCGGTCAGGTCGAGCGGCTGGCCTCCGGTGACCTGCTTCAGGTGTGCGAGACCGAGCCGGTCGTCACCACGACCGTCGAACCGACTCCGACGACGATCATCCCGCCGCCAGGGGTGCCGTTGCCCCCCACTGCGGAGCCCGTTCCCGAGGCCGCACCGACCACCACGGCGGTACCGACACCGACGGTTCCGCAGATTCCCGGTCAGAACTGCAGGACCGGTACTCGATGAGTTCCAATCCGTCCGCGGGAGGGTCCTTTCCGAGTCCGCCCGAAGGGTTCGCACCTGCGCCGGTTCAATCCAACCGACGCGGCGTCGAGCTGCTGCTGCTCGGCGCAGCCGTTCTGATCACCACGATCTCCTTGATACTGGTCGAAGCCAGTCAGGAACAGACCATCACCTGGGATCTGGCGAAGTACGCGGTGGCCTACCTCGCGCTGATGACGGTGGCTCACCTGGCGGTACGA
This sequence comes from Rhodococcus sp. 06-462-5, assembly GCF_002258315.1. Taxonomy (GTDB): domain Bacteria; phylum Actinomycetota; class Actinomycetes; order Mycobacteriales; family Mycobacteriaceae; genus Rhodococcoides. The sequence continues at coordinate 141,939 of NZ_NOYD01000001.1, forward strand.
CGCTTCGCGCCCTACGCGGATCCACTGCTGCTGCCGATCGTGGCGCTGCTCAACGGACTCGGTCTGGTGCTCATTCATCGCCTCGATCTCGCCGACGAGCAGCAGGCCCAGTATCTCGGCAACCCCATTCCGTCGCCCGATGCCAACCAGCAGGTGCTGTGGACGACACTGGCCATCGCCGGATTCGTCGCTCTGCTGGTGCTGCTGCGCGATTACCGCACCCTGGCTCGCTACGGCTACACCGTCGGACTCGCCGGACTGGTGCTCCTGGCCATCCCGGCAATGCTGCCGTCAGCGTTCTCCGAGGTCAACGGATCGAAGATCTGGATTCGACTGCCCGGCTTCAGCATTCAGCCCGGTGAGTTCGCGAAGATCCTGCTGCTCATCTTCTTCGCATCGTTGCTGGTAGCCAAGCGCGAACTGTTCACCGTCGCCGGCAAGCACTTCCTCGGAATGGACTTCCCGCGGGCACGCGACCTGGGTCCGATCCTGGTGGTCTGGATCGTCTCCGTCGGCGTGCTGGTGTTCGAGAAGGACCTCGGCACTTCGCTGCTGATCTTCGGAACCGTCCTGGTGATGATCTACATCGCCACCGAACGTGTCGGCTGGCTGATCATCGGGTTCGGGCTGTTGCTCGTCGGATTCCTGTTCGCGTATCAGGTGTTCGGCCACGTCAAGATCCGAACCGACACCTGGCTGCGCCCGTTCGACGACTACAACGACACCGGCTACCAGATCGTCCAGTCCATGTTCAGCTTCGCCACGGGCGGGTTGGCGGGTACCGGGCTCGGCAGTGGTCGCCCGTCCCAGGTGCCGTTCGCCAAGACCGACTTCATCATCGCGACGGTCGGAGAAGAACTCGGCCTCATCGGACTGACCGCGGTTCTGATCCTGTACTTGCTGTTCATCATTCGCGGTATGCGTACCGCGCTGGCCGTCCGCGACAGCTTCGGCAAACTGCTGGCCGCGGGGTTGTCGTTCACCATCGCCATCCAGCTGTTCGTCGTCGTCGGCGGCGTCACCAAGCTCATCCCACTGACCGGCCTCACCACGCCGTATCTGTCCTACGGAGGATCGTCGCTTCTCGCCAACTACCTGCTCCTCGCGCTGCTGATCAAGATCTCCGACGCGGCCCGTGAGCCGGCAAAGCCCAAGAAGAAGCCCGCCCCCGCAGCGCCCATCGCGGAGGCACCCACCGAGATGGTGAAGCGCGCATGAACACTCCACTGCGCCGCGTGTCCATCGCCGTGATGGTCATGGTCGTGGCGTTGCTCGCCAACGCCACCTACCTCCAGGTCATCAAGGCCGACGATCTGCGCACCGACCCACGAAACTCACGAGTGCTGCTCGACGAGTACTCGCGGCAGCGCGGTCAGATCTCGGCAGGCGGCCAGGTGCTCGCATCCTCGGTTCCCACCGATGACCGCTACAAGTACCTGCGCACCTACCCCCAGAATTCGATCTCTCCGGCCAGCCCGCAGGCCAACGCGCCCATCACCGGCTACTACTCGATGCTGTACTCGAGCAGCGGCCTCGAACGCGCCGAGGACCCCGTACTCAACGGATCCGACGACCGGCTCTTCGGCGGACGACTGTTCGACCTCATCTCCGGCCGAGATCCCCGCGGCGGCAACGTCGTCACCACCATCGACCCCGTCGTTCAGCAGGTCGCCTACGACCAGCTGACCGCCAAGGGATACACCGGCTCGGTAGTGGCCCTCGACCCTGCCACCGGCAACATCCTGGCCATGGCCAGCACCCCCAGCTACGACCCGAACCTGTTGGCCAGCCACGACGGCAGCACCACCACCGCGGCATGGGAGAACCTGAGCAACGATCCCGAGAAGCCGATGGTCAACCGGGCGATCTCGCAGACCTACCCACCCGGATCGACGTTCAAGGTGATCACCACCGCAGCCGCCCTCGAAGCGGGCGCGACACCGGACGATCAACTCACGGCCGCGTCGAACATCACGTTGCCGGGAACCTCGACGACGCTGGAGAACTACAACGGCTCGACGTGCGGCGGCGGGCAGACGGCATCGCTGCGTGAAGCTTTCGCACGCTCGTGCAACACCGCCTTCGTCGAGCTCGGCATCGACACCGGGGTGGACAGGATGCGCGAGACCTCCGCGGCGTTCGGCATCGGTGAGGACACGACCATTCCGCTCACCGTCGCCGACAGCACCATCGGACCCATCGACGACGACGCCGCGCTCGGCCAATCCAGCATCGGCCAGCGCGATGTGGCACTGACCCCGCTGCAGGACGCCGTCATCGCCGCCACCGTCGCCAACGGCGGCGTGCGGATGGCCCCGAACCTGGTGCAGCAGCTGCAGTCTCCCGATCTGTCGGACCTGTCGAGCTACCAGCCCAAGGCCATGGGCGAGGCGATCAGCTCGGCCACCGCGGCGACGCTGACCGATCTGATGATCGGCTCCGAGAACAACACCAGCGGCGAGGGCAAGATCCCCGGCGTCCAGATTGCGTCGAAAACCGGTACCGCAGAACACGGTTCGGATCCACGCAACACCCCGCCGCACGCGTGGTACATCGGATTCGCACCCGCCGACGACCCCAAGGTCGCCATTGCCGTCATCGTCGAGGACGGCGGCGATCGAGCCCTCGCCGCGACCGGTGGATCCGTGGCCGCGCCCATCGGGCGCGCCGTCATCGCAGCCGCATTGCAGGGGAGGTGAACGTAAGGTGCCATTGAGCAACGGGGCTGTCATCGCGCAGCGCTATCGACTTCTGCGCCTCATCGCCACCGGCGGTATGGGGCAGGTGTGGGAAGCTATGGACAACCGCCTCGATCGCCGCGTGGCGGTCAAGGTACTCAAGGCCGAGTTCTCCGAGGACCCGGAATTCTTGCAGCGCTTCAGGTTCGAGGCACGCACCACTGCGCAACTGAACTACCCCGGAATCGCCGGGGTCTACGACTACGGCGAGACCCGCGACGGCGCGGGCGAATCGCTGGCCTACCTGGTGATGGAACTGGTCAACGGTGAACCGCTCAACGCCGTGTTGGGTCGCATGTCCCGGTTGCCGCTCGGCCACGCCCTCGACATGCTCGAGCAGACCGGCCGTTCCCTGCAAATCGCGCACACCGCAGGCGTCGTCCACCGCGACGTCAAGCCCGGCAACATCCTGATCACCCCCACCGGGCAGGTCAAGATCACCGACTTCGGCATCGCCAAAGCGGTCGACGCGTCCCCGGTCACCAAGACCGGAATGGTCATGGGCACAGCGCAGTACATCGCCCCCGAACAGGCACTCGGCGAGGAGGCCACCTCGGCTTCCGACGTCTACTCGCTCGGAGTCGTCGGATACGAAGTGCTCGCGGGCACGCGGCCCTTCGTGGGCGACGGCGCGCTGACCGTGGCCATGAAGCACGTCCGCGAGATGCCTGCCCCCATGCCACTCGATCTGCCCCCGGCCGTACGCGAACTCATCGAGATCACGATGGTCAAGGACCCGGCCGCGCGCTACGCCAACGGTGGAGAGTTCGCCGACGCCGTCGCCGCAGTCCGCGCCGGCCGTCGCCCGCCCGCACCCGGAAACTCCCGCGGTACGGGCACCGGCCGGGTCATGATGCCGGGCGTAGTTCCCAGCCCTGCGCCGCCGTCGAGCACCCAGATGATGCCGACATCGCAGCGCGAGTACCGCGGACCGGCCACCGGAACGGCTGCCGCCGCAGTCCCCGAGGCCACCGGAATGTCGTCGGCACAGAAAGCCCTCGCCTGGGGCGGTGCCGGACTGCTGCTTCTCGCCATCCTCATCGGCGGCTACGTGCTGTTGACCGGAGGCAGGGACGACACGCCGACGCCGTTCGTGCCGCCGACCACCACCACCACGCAGCCGACCACCACCACGACCACGACGACCGAACCCACGACGACCACCGAAGAGACCACCACCACCGAGGAAACCACCACGACCACGACGACGACCACGCAGGAGCCGACGACCACCGAGGAAACCACGACGACCTCGGCGGAGCCCACGGAGACGACGACGAGACGGCCGCTGATCGAGATTCCATTCCAGCAAGATCCTCGAGGACAACCATGACGACTCCCCGTACGCTGTCCTCTCGCTACGAGCTGGGCGAGATACTCGGTTTCGGCGGTATGTCCGAGGTTCATCTGGCACGTGACACGCGGCTCGATCGCGACGTCGCCATCAAGGTCCTGCGTGCCGATCTCGCTCGCGACCCCACGTTCTACCTGCGCTTCCGCCGCGAAGCCCAGAACGCAGCCGCACTGAACCACCCCGCCATCGTCGCCGTGTACGACACCGGTGAAGCCGAGACCGAAGCCGGTCCGCTCCCGTTCATCGTCATGGAATACGTCGACGGCGACACCCTGCGCGACATCGTGCGCGCCGAAGGGCCCATGGCGCCGCGTCGAGCCATGGAGGTCATCGCCGACGTCTGTGCTGCACTCGATTTCAGCCACCGCAACGGAATCGTGCACCGCGACGTCAAACCTGCGAACATCATGATCAACAACGCGGGCGCGGTGAAGGTGATGGACTTCGGCATCGCGCGCGCCATCGCCGATTCCTCCTCACCCATGACCCAGACCGCGGCCGTCATCGGGACCGCTCAATATCTCTCACCCGAGCAGGCCCGCGGCGAACAGGTCGACGCTCGATCGGACGTCTACTCGCTCGGCTGTGTGCTGTTCGAGATCCTCACCGGCGAGCCGCCGTTCAAGGGTGATTCACCCGTCGCCGTCGCCTACCAGCACGTGCGCGAGGATCCTCAGCTGCCGTCGCTGGTCAACGACACGGTGCCTCGCGAACTCGACTCGATCATCCTCAAGGCGATGGCCAAGAACCCCGCCAACCGCTACCAGAGCGCCGCCGAGATGCGTACCGACCTGGTCCGGGTACTCGGAGGTCAACGCCCGAGCGCACCGATGGTCATGAACGACGAGGACCGCACCACGATCCTCGGATCGGTCGACTCACGTCAGGCCGACTTCTCCGGCAAGGACACACCGGCTGCGGTCGCCGCCGCACCCCGTGCGTCCAGGCACGCCGAACCCGAGGACGAACCGAGGAACCGTCGAGGCCTCAAGATCGCGCTGATCTCGGCTGCGTCGATCATCGTCGTCGCGATCGTCGGAGCCTTTCTGTGGTCCCTCGGTCCCGGCGCGGAACCCGCGTCCGTCACCGTGCCGTCCGTCGCCGGACTGGTCGCGGACGAGGCCCAGCGGGAACTCGAGAACGTCGGCCTGCGCGTCACCGTGCAGGAGAGGCCGGATGCGTCGGTTCCCGAGGGTTCCGCGATCGGCACGAACCCGGCGGCAGGGTCACAGACCGAATCGCCAGGTGACATTCAGCTCGACGTCTCCTCGGGCCCTCAGCAGGTGCAGGTTCCGCGGCTGACCGGCCGAACGCAACAGGAGGCGTCGGACGCCTTGAACGAGGTAGGCCTCGAACTCGATCCCACCGTCGCCCGTGCGCCGTCCACGCCGGAGAACCTCGACAAGGTCGTCGAGCAGAACCCGTCCTCGGGCGTGAGCATGAACGCCGACTCGCAGGTTCGCATCACGCTCGGTTCGGGGCCGGCGCAGGTACGGATGCCCAACGTCGTCGGCCAGCTCGTCGACGTCGCGCAGCCGAACGTCGAGGGTGCCGGGCTCCGTGTCCAGATCCAGAACATCGACTCCAGTTCGCCGGTGGGACAGGTCGTCTCGACGGACCCCGCCGGTGGTGCCAACGTCGCCGAGAACACCGTCGTGACGTTGCGGGTCTCCAACGGAGACAAGATCCCGATGCCGGACCTGTCCGGCCTCACCGAAGCTCAGGCTCTGACAGCGCTGGAATCGGCAGGATGGACCGGAACTGCGTCGAATCTGTCGACGTCGCGGGAGTCGACGCTCGATCCCCTGATGGTCGGGCGAATCGTCAACCAGACTCAGCCGGCGGGCTCGGAGATCAGCAAGACCGACACCATCACCGTGAGCATCGGGGCGCTGGGGATTCCCACCGGCTAGTCGGTAGCTCAGGCGAAGGCTTCGGCGACCTGAGCTTCGAGCTTGGCGATCAGGCCGGCATCGGTGGGCATCCCGCAGACGGTGAGCCAGTTCGCCAGCATGCGGTGTCCGCCCTCGGTGAGGATGGACTCCGGGTGGAACTGGACGCCGTGAATCGGTAGTTCGGTGTGCCTCATGGCCATCACCAGACCGGATTCGGTGCGCCCGATGATCTCGAGTTCGGCCGGGATCGTGTCTTCTCGGACGGTCAGCGAGTGGTAGCGAGTGGCGGTGAAGGGCTCGTTCATCCCCTCGAGAACTCCGACGCCCGAATGGTGCACCAGGCTGGTCTTACCGTGCAGCAGCTCCGGGGCTTTCTCCACCGTCGCACCGAACGCTGCGCCGATCGCCTGATGCCCCAGACAGACCCCGAGCAGGGGCGTCTTCGTGCGAGCGCTGGCCGAGACGAGATCCATCGTGGCACCTGCGCGTTGCGGCGTGCCCGGTCCCGGGCTGAGCAGAATGCCGTCGAACCGACTCGCGACCGCGTCACGGTCGGTGAGTCGTTCGTCGTCGTTGCGCCAGACCTCGACATCGGTATTCAACTGGCCCAGGTACTGGACGAGGTTGAAGACGAAGCTGTCGTAGTTGTCGACGACGAGAATACGCATGCGGACAGCGTACTCAGCGAGGCTGTGCATACCGCATGCGCACCGATTCGGCGTACGCGGGCACCGAGAGGTCCTCCGACGCTGCGACGTCGTAGCGGAGGCCGTATCGCAGCGCGTACTGCTCGTACAACCGCACACCGGGCTCGTTCTTCAACGCCGCGCGCAGCCGATCCGAATCCCCGATCGCCGTCATCACGTACGGCGGACTGTACGTCCGCCCGCCGAGCAGAAGGGTGTTCCCGATGCACCGCGGAGCCGACGAGGCCACCAGCCGCTGGTCCTGCATCGCGATCGCCGACGCGCCGCCGGACCACAACGCGTTGAGCACGCTCTGAACATCGACCTGATGCACCACCAGATCGTCGACGGACGCGTCGGATGCATACGAGCCGTCCGGTCCACGGGGGGCGTCGGCCATCGTGACGGTCACGCCCCCGCCGGACGCGGGTTCGCGTCCCGCCGCGTCGGCCAGGGAATCGATACGCACCAACGCGTCGGCAACCTCGGTGTCCCCCGTCGCAGTGCGCTGCTGAATGGACTCGACCTGCTGCTCGAGCGTGTCCCGGCTCCGCTGTGCATCGTCACTGCTGCGTTGGGCCGCGTCGACCAGATCTGCGAGCCGGGTGGTGTCTCCGCCGCGCAACTCGGTGCCGTCCGACACATGCCTGGTGGTGCCCAGCAGCAGACCGACGACAGCGCACACGGCGACGGCGAGCACCCACCAGCGGGTGTCGGTGGGGGCGGTCGATCGTCGTGTCACGGGTGCTCGCAATTTGTCCGGTGGGTCGCTGCTGGGCTCACCTGCGTTAGCGTGTACAGCAACCGGGTCGGTGACCGTCACGGTCCTCGAGGTGACAATAGCCTGGGGATACGCGGCACCCGCTGATCCACAGGTTCCAATCATCAGTTGTCCACAGGTACGGCCGCAGTGCCGCGGGCCGTCACGAACACGAAGAGGAAGCAATGCCGAAGTCGAAGGTACGGAAGAAGAACGACTACACGATCAACCCGGCGAACCGTACGCCGGTGAAGGTCAACGCCGGTCCGTCACCGGTCTGGTACGTGGTGCTGATGCTGGGATTCATGCTGGTCGGGCTGCTGTGGCTGATCGTCTACTACCTCGCTTCCGAGGACATCGCCTTCATCGGAAACCTCGGTGCCTACAACTTCCTGATCGGCTTCGGGTTCATGGTCGTCGGACTCGTGATGACCATGCGGTGGCGCTGAGAGCCGACCGAGTTACACCGATGTCATTCATCCCCAATGTGGATAAACCCTGTGGATAACTCTACGAACAATCCACAGGGTGTGTACGAACAGCACTGGGCGACGCCCCTCGCCGCCGTCGCAGCGCTGGTCGCAGGCGGAATCGCCCTCGCAATCGGAGCCGCACTCTCCTCCACCGACGCAGCCGGAACATTCCTCGTCGGGCTCGCAGCCGTCGGAATGTGGATCATCGCCGCACTCGCCGCCGCCCAACGCCCCCGACTGGCCATCGCCCACGACGGGTCCCTCGTGATGAAACGCCTCGGCGGCGTACGCACCTACACACCCGCCGACATCGTGCGCGTCAAAATAGTGAAATACCCGCGACTGGGCCGACGAGTACCGATGCTCGAACTCGACATCCGCCCACCCGGTGAAGACGACGACCGACTGATCATCTTCGGCAGATGGGACCTCGGTACCGACCCGCGAGACGTGTTCGACGCACTCGAAATCCACGGTCTGGTGCCACGCGACTCCTGAGCTCCCGGGCCCCGAGGGTTACTCAATGTGACATTCAGTGACCTTTTGGGGGGTCAATGTCACATCGAGTGGACTCCGGGTCTGGGGTCAGCGGTCGGCGGTGGGCGGGCAAGCGGACTTGCTAGAGGCCCATCTGGGCGCGCAGGTCCAGTACTCGGATTGCGATGATTCCGAGTGACACCAGAGCGACGGCGATCACCGAGAGCCAGGCCATGGACACGCCGGCCATGGTTCGCTGTTGTCCCGTGTCTGGGGTTCGGTGGGACAGGAACACCAGACCGGCGGTGGCGGCGGCTCCGGCGACGAGTCCGCCCATGTGTCCCCACAGCGAGATGCTGGGGATCGAGATGCTGATGAAGATGTTCACCGCGATGACGATGAGGATGGGTGCCGGGCTTCGCTTGAGCCGCAGCAGGATGACGGCCTGTGCACCGAGGAGACCGAAGACGGCACCGGACGCGCCGACGGTGAGTGCCAGTGGGTTCTCCAGCAGCATCACCGACGCGCTTCCACCGAGGAGCGAGAGGAAGTAGACGACCAGGTAGCGGGTCCGGCCGAGCACGAGTTCGACGTCACGGCCGATGATGTACAGCGCGAACATGTTCACGAGCAGGTGTATCGGCCCGTAGTGGACGAAGCCGCTGCCGATCAGCCGGAACACGTCGCCGTCGGAGACGAGCAAGCTGTTGAGAGCCCAGCTGCGCGCGAGCGCGGATCCGGAAGTGTTGTTCATCGGATCGCCGGACTGCGCCACGGTGATGGCGTAAACGATCACGTTGACGGCAATGAGGGCGTACGTCAGCGGGGTCTTGGCGGATCGTGCCATCGGTGCACCGGCGACGGTCTGCGCAGTGCGGACGTTCTTGTTGCCCTCGCGCACGCAATCGACGCAGTGCTGCCCGACGGCGGCGGCCTGCAGACATTGTGGGCACGCCGGTCGGCCGCAGCGCGAACAAGCAAGGCCGGTGGGGCGATCGGGATGTCGGACGCACACCGACTGGGGTGGGTTGGGCTGGTCGCCGTACGCGCCACCCCAGCCGGGGTTCGTCATCTTGTCGAAAGTCCTTCGGTCAGATCAGGAGATGGTGACGTTGTTGATGACAACCTCGTCCACCGGGCGATCTCCGCGACCGACCTGCGTGCTCGAGATCGCGTCGACAACCTTCTTCGACGCCTCGTCGGTGACCTCACCGAAGATCGAGTGCTTGCGGTTGAGGTGCGGGGTCTTGCCGGTGGTGATGAAGAACTGCGAACCGTTGGTGCCGGGGCCGGCGTTCGCCATGGCCAGCAGGTACGGGCGATCGAAGGAGAGCTCCGGGTGGAACTCGTCCTCGAACTTGTAGCCCGGTCCGCCTGCACCGGTGCCGGTGGGGTCGCCGCCCTGGATCATGAAGCCGTCGATGACGCGGTGGAAGACCGCGCCGTCGTAGAACGGTCCGGTCTTGGAACCCGACGCGTTCTGCGTCGTGTACTCCTTGGATCCGTCCGCGAGACCGACGAAGTTCGCGACGGTCTTGGGGGCGTGATTGCCGAACAGTTCGATGACGATGTCGCCGCGGTTGGTGTGCAGCGTGGCCGTTTGGGTCTTGTTTGGTGAAGTCACGCCCTCCATCGTGCCATCTCGGGTGATCGGGCAGTTCACAACGGGCATCGAGCCGGGTGTCTCGGGAGGGTTCGGCGGGGCCGTGTTGTGGAACAGTGAGGGTATGACGAGCACAAGGAAGTCCGACCAGGGTCGGTCGACCACCGGTACCGCAGCGTCCGCGCTGCTCGGGGCCGCATCCGCCGCGAGCAAGGGCCCGGCCGGGGTGGGCCTGCTGTTGGCCAGGAAGGGCTACGGGCTGGCCCGCAAACAAGCTGCGGAGCGCCGGGCAGTGACCGCGGAACGTATTGCCGAAGCGAATCGCACTCGAGCGCTGGTCACGGCCGACTCAGGATCACGTCGGACCCGGCGAATCCTGGTGTTCGGTGCCGCTGCTGCCGTCGTCGGAAGTGTCGTGTTCTTCCTCGGTCGCCGTCGGAACGAGGTGCCCCCGCCCGCCGACGTTCCGCCGAGCCTGGCCGACTACGACGACACGCCGTCATAGGTACAGAACCTTCTGCAACAGATCGAGCAGACCCGGCCTCGTTCTGGTCACGGCCTCCGCGCTGCGGTCGGCGACGACCAAGGCCGTGTTGTGTCCGCTGGTGGAGCCCTCGGTGAGATAGTCGCTGTGCCCGATCGAGCCAACGGTTTGATCAGAGGGCTCGGTGGACATCAGAGTGACTCCGTCGAGCGCACCCGGATCACGGCCGAACGCACCCAGGTCGGCGACGATATCGCCCTCGGCTTCCGCCGCGAACACGTGTCCGACGGCAATCTGCAGATCTGCGACGCTGTGTGTGCCGAGTCCCGGTGATCCGAGAGCCACGAACTCGTCGACCCCGGTGTCGCCTCGGAGCGCAGATGCCGCGGTGAGGGATCCGTACGAGTGGGCCAACACCGACAGATGCGGATCGCTCGCACGCGCGGCGTCGAGGCCGTCCAGGAACGGAACAAGTCGATCCGCTCCCGCCCGCGCGGCCGCCTCCGAGACCACGGTCCTGTCCGGATCGAGCAAGCTCCACCCCAGCTGTGGGGCCTGGTAGTCCAGCCAGGTCACCGCAGCCGCAGACTCCGGTGGATCCTGTGAAACAAGTTGCTGCACAGCATTTTCGACGTTCTCCATATCGCCGTCGTAGCGGAGAAGATGTCCGTGCACAGTCGAGCCGAGACCGGGCACGAACACGGCGACATGGGTCGCCGTGTCGACGTCGCCGACCGCTACGGCCGCCATCGTCTCCTCGTACGAGGAATTGTCGAGGACCAGAAGCTGCCGAGCCCCCTGCGCCAGCGTCGCGTCGATCGCATCGAGTGATGCCAGCCGTGTGCGAGTCTGTTCGAGTCCGGCATCGGCGTCACTGAAGAGCCCGCCGAACACGTTGTCCGCCAACTCTTTCTGTAGTTCGGCTTCGACGGCGCGGAGGCGGATACGCTCGGCGGCCAACACGCGACGGTTGGCACCGTCTCGCACCCGACCAGGCAGGCCGTCGAGATTGCCGATCAGCGCCGGCTGTTCGACGAGCAGCCTGGTGCGTGCGGCAGGCGAGAGCGCGCTCCAGAAGGCAGCATTGGCCGCCGGTGATCCGTCGCGCGGCACCGAAGCCGCAACTGCCGTCGCAACGGAGGCTGCGGAGGTTCCCCCGGCGAGGCGTCGAGCAAGGATGTCGTCGAAGTCCGTGGCCGTACGAATCAGCTGCGCGATTCGCTCGGCGAGCTCCTCACGACACCGCCGCCGCTCTCGCATCGTCGACCACAGATCCACGAGCGCAACCGAATACGACGCTGCAGCGTCGGACACCGAGCCGTCGGATTCGACCACGAACCGTTCGTCCGCTGCCGTCTGCTCCACCGAGCGGAGGGCAGCGAGCAGACTCTGCATGTCGATCGAGGCATCCGCGGTGCATCTCGCGATTCGGAGCAACTCGGCTGCGGCATCTCCCAGATCGGACCGGAGGCGTCTCATCGCCTCCCGTGCCACCTCGGCCGCGGGACCGTCCCACCCCTTGCCCACGACCTCGTCCGCTACCGCATCGTGTACGGCAGCCACTTCACGCCACCGCCGCATCAGGGCTTCGGACGCGGTCACCAACACTCGGCTGTCCCATGACCTGAACTCGTCGAGAGTGACCATCGCGTATCCCCCGCAGCATCGTCGTTGTCGACGAGTCAACGCGAGAAGGACACCGCTCCGGGAAATCTATCCCCAGCCTGTGGATGAAATCTGGGGATCAAGCATGCTTCGCCCGAGCGCTACTGGGCAATCTTGCGAATCGGGCCGCTGCGACCGGCGTCGGGATCGGACGGCCGAGTCGTCCTCGGCGGCCGGCTTCGCTTCGCCCGGTACAGATCGGCGTCGGCTGCCCGATAGATTTCACCCCAGCGGCGACCAGCGGGCATGCAGGCCAATCCAACGCTCCATTCCGCGCGATGAGCGCGGCGCAGTCGCTCGATGATCTGCCAGGCCTCCTTCTCGAGAACCCCCGGCATGAACAGCACGAATTCGTCTCCGCCGAGCCGACCGAGAACATCCCGTCTGGTCAACTGCCCCTTCCAGGCCTTCGAGACCCGGGCGAGCAGGACGTCACCGGCAATATGGCCGTACTCGTCGTTGATCTCCTTGAAATTGTCCAGGTCGAGCACGGCAAGGCTGACCGACAATCCACGAGCAGCACATGCCGGCAGCATCTTCTCGATCTTGGACTCGAACCCGAACCTGTTCAGCAGACCGGTCAGAGCGTCGTGTGTCGCGGAATAACGCATTCGACGCGCGAAGACGCCGAACACCTCCGTCGCACCGACGATGCCGAGCGCCACGAGGATGTAACTGATGAACGGTGTTCCGTACGGCGCGATCGCCGCTCCGATGACCGCCGAAACAGCAAGCACCGCAACCCAAATGCCTGCACTGCGTTCGGACCAGAACGCACCGATGTGCATGCCGAGGAACATGGCCGCCTGGACGCAGATCAAGAATGCCGGCATGGTGTCGCTGCTCCCCAGCGCACAGGCGAGTGCCATCACCGACAACGCGGTCGCCAATCCCACCGCGTGTTTGGGGCTCGGCACACCCGCCCTCGCCAGCACCACGATCGCCGCCGGACCCAGGAGCAGAGCCAACGCGGCCAGAACCTGCTGCGCGCCGGTCAGATTCGACCACGACGCTATCGCGCTGGCAGCGTAGAGAACTGTGGTGACCGCCGCGAAGACCGCGAGCATGCGGCCGGACTCGTCGAACCTGGGCCGGCTCACCGGTCGATTCCAACCGTGCTGGACCATGATTCGGCCGACTGGAGGCAGCGTTCACCGACAGAAACGCCACCACTCACCCGATACCCCCCAGGCACCATCGGCCCTCCCCACGCACTACGGCCATCGCCTCACATGACCCAACGATGCCCGGACTCTAACACCTCCGAGACGTGATCACGACTCTGGCCAGCGAAGGCGCAGCAGGTCAGGACGCCTTCTCGGCGCGCGCTGCTTCCCTGGCGAGCAGTCGATCGCGAGACTCCTCGAACTTGGTCGCCTTGACTGCCAAGTCTTCGACGAACGCTGCCAGCCGATCGCGATCCCGCTCGCCCTCACCCGTGAAATCGTCGCGCTCGAAGATCTTCCACTTGCGCAGGACAGGCATCAACACCTCGTCCAGATGCTGCCGAAGATCGTAGATCCCATGCTTGGCCAAGGTCATCGCGTTCTTGCGGAAATTGGGCATGTTCAGACCGGGCATCTGGAAGTCGGTGGCGACATCGGTGATGGCTCGGACCATCTGATCGGGCACCAGATCCAGCGACGCCTCCCCGAGGTTCCGGTAGAAGATCATGTGCAGGTTCTCGTCCGCGGCAACACGAGCCAACATTCGATCCGCCACCGGATCTCCGCACGCCAACCCCGTGTTTCGGTGCGACACCCGCGTCGCCAACTCCTGAAACGTCACGTACGCCACCGAATGCAGAAAATTTGCGCCGTCCATCGGCGCATCGATACCCACCGTCATGTGGTGCATTCGAGCCCGCTCCAACTCCACGGGGTCGACCGCACGGGTCACCACCAGATAGTCGCGCATGACGATGCCGTGGCGATTCTCTTCCGCAGTCCAGCGCCCCACCCACGTGCCCCAAGCACCGTCCAACGAGAAGTTGTCTGCCAACCCCCGGTGATACGACGGCAAATTGTCTTCGGTGAGCAAATTGGTGATCATCGCCGTGCGAGCCAGTTCCGACAACGACGACTGCTCGAGAGACCAGTCCTGTCCACCCATCGCCGCAAAGTTCCGACCCAGATCCCACGGAACGTAATCATGTGGATGCCATTCCTTCGCCATCGACAGATGGCGATTCAAATTGGCTTCCAGCGTGCCGTCGAGTTCCGTCAACAGCTCTTCATGATCGAGAACACGCGTCATCTGCGGGACTCCTTCGAGATTCGAGATGCCCGAATCGCCAACCGATTCGAGACAGTGGCGAACACCGCCCGCCGCGATCGAACGACGGCACACCCCCCTGCGGTGCGCCGTCGCGACCGTTCACGCCGATCCGAGAACCGACGTGCATTGCACACCGACCACGCTAAGGACCGATCCACCGATACGACACAGAACCGACGACTGTCTGGATATGTGGGCGCCGAAGCACAGAGCGGCTTGGGTCCAATCACAACCGGTCCGCCGAATCCGCTCCGGAACTGCTGGCACTCGAGTGCACTCAATGTCACGTCGAGTGGACTTTTGGGGGGTCAATGTCACATCGAGTGGACTTGGGGGGCCGGCTGGGGACACAAAAAAGGACGCCCACCGAAGTGGACGTCCTTTTTATTGTGGAGCCTAGGAGATTCGAACTCCTGACATCTGCCTTGCAAAGGCAGCGCTCTACCAACTGAGCTAAGGCCCCGGGTGTTGCCGTTGATCGTAGACGAACCTTACACGTCCACTCCGAGCGATTATCACGCGGTGGGGATGCTGTGCCAGACGCCGTCTGCGCTGCGCTGCGAGCGCACCTTCGATAGTGTCAGCACTGCAATCACCGCCGATGCGACCAGAAGAAGGATTTTCACGTCCTGCCTCTTTTCGTTCGTTCGGTGTGGGCCTAGGAGGACTTGAACCTCCGACCTCTTCCTTATCAGGGAAGCGCTCTAACCGCCTGAGCTATAGGCCCTCATCACTACTTCGGACCGAAGAAAACCTCTCCTCGAACCGAGGGATGAGATTACCGTATCGGGCCGCTGTCTTCCAAAACGGCCCGATACGGCTCTCGATGGTGCAGGTCAGTCGCGGTCTGCCAGTGTCACTTCGACGCCACCGACCAGGTCCGACGACAGGTTGTAGATGAAGGCGCCGATGGTGGTCAGAGCAGTGAAGAGTACGACATTGATCACACCGATCACCGCCGCGTAGCCGAATACCTGCCCGGCACTGACGAGTCCGCCGCCGCCGGATTCGTTGACGATCTCGGTGAACGCACTGTTGAGACGTTCCCAGACGCCCATGCCGTCGAGCACGGCGTACAGCAGGCCGACCGACACCATCCACACGAAGAACAGTGACACCGCGATCACGAGCGCGATCTTGAGAGTCGACCACGGATCGATCTTGCGGATCTGGATGGTCGCCCGCAGCGGATCGCCGTCGGCACTGGGCACGGCCGTGATGGCCGCAGGAGCCGCACGCTCGGACAGGGACGGCTCCGGGTGCCGCACGGCAGACAGATCCGGCATGTCCTTCGCCAGATCCTTGCGTTCGATGTGCCGTGTCGGTCCGTCGATGCCCGCAGCCTTCGACCGAGCGGCTTCTCGCCGTTCGGTCTTGTCCTCGGTCGATTCGCGCTGGATCGGCTCGGCGGCAGTACGAGCCGATCGATCGAACTCTGCATTCGGAGGCAGTGCCGCACCGCGTCCGGAGAGGTTGGTCTGCGGCTGGTTCTGCGGCTGCTGCCGATCGTCCGTTCCCTGCGATGCGGGACGCTGACCGGCTCCACGCTGCCAGGGCGGCGTTCCTGAGCCACCGTGCGGACCGTCGTTCTGTTGGGCCGGCATCGCCTGAGTCGCTGCCGGACCGGCCTGATCCTGACCCCGAGCGGCCTCCGGCGCACGGGACGCATCACCGGTAGCGGTCGACTCGGCCGATACCTCAGAACTGCGCACGGTCTCGTCGGGTGCCGAGGGCTGCGGGGCTGCCTGACGCGGAGGCTGACCGGCAGGAGCCTGCCGCTGCGGCGGCTGTCCGTTCGGCGGCGGACCACCGTTGGGCCGGCCGGTCGGTTGCTGACCAGGGCCGGCCGGACGGCCAGGACCCTGGGGCGGCTGCGGCGGACCGGCAGGAGCCTGGCCCTGCCGAGGCGCAGTCGGTCCCTGCTTGGTGGCCCCCGAAGGAGCCTGAGGCGGCGGTCCCTGAGGTGCAGGCGGTCCCTGAGGTGCAGACGGTCGCTGTGGGGGCGGGGGTCCCTGAGTCGGACGTGCCGGACCGTTCGGAGCACCCTGTGCCGGTCGCATCGGAGGGCGAGCACCTCCCTGCGGGGCTGGACCACGGCCCGCGGCGGGCGCGGGACGAGTGGCCGGCTGCGGGCGGTTGCCCGGGCGAGCTCCCTCGGGCGGCGCGGGACGCGCGGGCTGCTCAGCCCGGCTGTCCGGTCCACCGCTGGGGCCGGGCCTGCTACCAGGCCGGTTGGGAGTGCTCACTTACGACTCCTTCGCTGCATCGTCTTCGGTGCCCAGAGCATCCGGTTCGATCTCGTCGGCGTTGCGCGCGATCGCGAGCAGTGTGTCGCCTTCACCGAGATTCATCAACCGCACGCCCTTGGTCTGTCGGCCGGCCTTCCGGACCTGCTTGGCAGCGGTCCGGATTACACCACCACTGGACGTGATGGCGTACAGCTCGTCCTCGTCGTCGACGATGAGAGCTCCTACCAGCGTGCCACGCTTCGGGTCGTACTGAATTGTCAGCACTCCCTTTCCGCCGCGGCCCTGCTGGGGGTAGTCCTCCATCGCGGTGCGCTTGGAGTATCCACCCGAGGTGGCGACCAGCAAGAACTTGTTCTCGCTCACGACGTTCAGCGAGAGCAACGCGTCCTCGCCGTTGAAGCGCATGCCCTGCACACCCGAGGTGGCACGACCCATCGGACGCAACACCTCGTCGGTGGCAGAGAACCGGATGGACTGACCCTGTGCCGAGACCAGCAGTAGATCGTCGTCCGAGGACGCGAGAACGGCCCCGACCAACTCGTCCTCGCCGCGCAGGTTGACCGCGACGATGCCGCCGCTGCGGTTGGAGTCGAAGTCGGTCAGACGCGACTTCTTGACCAGACCGCCCTTGGTGGCGAGCACCAGGTACGGCGCATCCTCGTAGGTCTTGATCTGGATGACCTGCGCGATGCGTTCGTCCGGCTGGAAGGCGAGCAGGTTCGCAACGTGCTGACCGCGGGCGGTTCGGTTCGCCTCGGGCAGTTCGTAGGCCTTGGCCCGGTAGACGCGACCCTTGGTGGTGAAGAACAGGATCCAGTCGTGCGTCGAGCAGACGAAGAACTTGCTGACGATGTCGTCCTGCTTGAGCCCCGCGCCCATCACTCCCTTGCCGCCGCGCTTCTGCGAGCGGTAGAGATCGGTCTTGGTGCGCTTGGCGTATCCGGTCTCGGTGATCGTGACGACCACGTTCTCCCGGGCGATCAGATCCTCGTCGTTGACGTCCCCGTCGGCGGCGATGATGCGCGTACGACGGTCGTCGCCGAACTTCTCGACGATCTCGGCGAGCTCGTCTCGCACGATCTGTCGCTGCCGCTCCGGCTTGGCCAGAATGTCCTGCAGGTCGGCGATGGTGCGTTCGAGTTCGGCCAACTCGTCGATGATCTTCTGACGCTCGAGGGCTGCGAGGCGTCGCAGCTGCATGTCGAGGATGGCCTGGGCCTGAATGTCGTCGATGTCGAGCAGCGAGATCAGGCCCTGCCGCGCGTCGTCGACCGTCGGAGATGCCCGGATCAGCGCGATGACCTCGTCGAGCGCATCGAGAGCCTTGACCAGGCCGCGCAGAATATGGGCGCGCTCTTCGGCCTTGCGCAGGCGATACCGCGTACGTCGAACGATCACGTCGAGTTGGTGAGTGACGTAGAAGCGGATCATCTGATCCAGGCGCAGCGTGCGCGGAACGCCGTCGACGATCGAGAGCATGTTCGCGCCGAAGCTCGTCTGCAGCTGCGAATGCTTGTAGAGGTTGTTGAGCACCACCTTCGCGACGGCGTCGCGCTTGATCGTGACGACGATGCGCATGCCGACACGGTCGGAGGACTCGTCGTCGATCTTGGAGATGCCCGACAGCTTGCCGTCTCGGACCTGCTCGGCGATCGAGGTGATCAGGTTGTCCGGGTTGACCTGGTAGGGCAGCTCGGTGATGACGATCGTGGTGCGACCGTTGGAATCCTCTTCGATCTCGACGACGCCGCGCATGCGGATCGAACCGCGGCCGGTGGAGTACGCATCCTGGATGCCCTGGCCACCGACGATGAGTCCGTGCGTCGGGAAGTCGGGGCCCTTGACGCGTTCCATGCAGGCCGCGAGCGTCGCTTCTTCGTCGGCCTCGAAGTTGTCGAGGGCCCAGAAAACCGCGTCGCCCAGTTCACGCAGGTTGTGCGGCGGAATGTTGGTGGCCATACCGACGGCGATGCCGTTGGAGCCGTTCATCAACAGGTTCGGCACGCGCGACGGAAGTACCGTCGGCTCTTGGGTCTTGCCGTCGTAGTTGGGGATGAAGTCGACGGTTTCCTCGTCGATGTCGCGCAACATCTCCATCGCGAGCGGGGTCAGCCGAGCCTCGGTGTAACGCATCGCTGCGGCGCCGTCGTTGCCGCGGGAGCCGAAGTTGCCCTGGCCGTCGACCAGCGGGTAGCGCATCGACCACGGCTGGGCCAGACGCACCAGTGCGTCGTAGATCGAGGTGTCGCCGTGGGGGTGGTAGTTACCCATCGTTTCGGCAACGGGGCGTGCGGATTTGACGTAGCTGCGGTCGGGGCGGAAGCCCGAGTCGTACATCGCGTACAGCACGCGGCGGTGCACCGGCTTGAGTCCGTCACGCACCTCGGGCAGTGCACGCCCGACGATGACGCTCATCGCGTAATCGATGTAGCTGCGTTGCATTTCCTGCTGGATGTCGACCGGATCGATCCGGTCGCCGCCCTCGGCGTTGGTGGTCGACCCCGGCGGGGGTCCTACCGGCGGTTCGGTGATGTCAGACATGCAAATCTCCTCGAGAAACGGTCACCTTCACGCACCGAGAAGACTCATCGGTGCGTGAAGGGAAGTGACTAAACGTCAAGAAAGCGAACATCTTTCGCGTTGCGGGCGATGAAGCTACGACGCGCGGAGACGTCTTCGCCCATCAGCACGCTGAACAGCTCGTCGGCAGCCGCCGCGTCGTCCAGGGTCACCAGACGCAGGACGCGGACCGACGGATCCATGGTGGTCTCCCACAGTTCCTTGGCGTTCATCTCGCCGAGGCCCTTGTAGCGCTGGACGCCGTCCTCGACGTTGATCTTGCGCTTGTTGGCGATGCCGGCCTCGAGCAGACCGTCACGCTCGCGGTCGGAGTAGGCGAAGTCTGGTTCGCCGCGGCTCCACTTCAGCTTGTACAGCGGCGGCATGGCGAGGTAGACGTGGCCGTGCTCGATCAGCGGTCGCATGAAGCGGAACAGCAGCGTCATCAGCAGGGTGGAGATGTGCTGGCCGTCGACGTCGGCGTCGGCCATCAGCACGATCTTGTGATAGCGGAGCTTGGTGATGTCGAACTCGTCGTGGATGCCGGTGCCGAACGCGGTGATGATCGACTGGACCTCGTTGTTCTTGAGGACGCGGTCGATGCGAGCCTTCTCGACGTTGATGATCTTTCCGCGCAGCGGCAGGATCGCCTGGAACATCGAATCGCGTCCGGACTTGGCCGAGCCGCCTGCGGAGTCGCCCTCCACGATGTAGATCTCGGACTTGCTCGGATCGTTCGAGCGGCAGTCGGCGAGCTTGCCGGGAAGTCCACCGATGTCGGTTGCGCTCTTGCGGCGCACCAACTCTCGCGCTTTACGTGCGGCCATTCGGGCCTGCGCGGAGGAGACCGCCTTGTTGATGATGGTCTTGGCGTCGGCCGGGTTCGATTCGAACCAGTGCGCCAGGTGCTCGTTGCATGCCTTCTGCACGAACGACCGAATCTCGGTGTTGCCGAGCTTGGTCTTGGTCTGCCCTTCGAACTGCGGCTCCCCGACCCGCACCGAGATGACTGCGGCAAGGCCCTCGCGAATGTCGTCGCCGGTGAGCTTGACGTCCTTTTCCTTGACGAGCTTCTTCTCGAGCGCGTACTTGTTCACCGTGGAGGTCAACGCGGTTCGGAAGCCCTCTTCGTGGGTTCCGCCCTCGTGCGTGTTGATGGTGTTCGCGAAGGTGTGTACCGACTCGGAGTACCCGGCGTTCCACTGCATGGCGATCTCGACCTCGTGGCCCTCACCCTTGCCGGTGAAGCCGACGACCGAGTTGTGGATCGCGGTCTTCGTCCTGTTGATGTGCTTGACGAAGTCGACCAAGCCGTCCGGGTAGTGATAGGTCCGCTTGCGCACCTTGGCCGGCTTCGCGACGGCCGCGTCGGCCTGCTCCTCCTCGGCGGTCTTGGGCGCCTCGGCGGTCTCACCGAGTTCTTCCTCGGTGGCGTCGGTGGCTGCGACTCGCTCGTCGGTGAAGTTGATGGTCAGTCCCTTGTTCAGGAACGCCATCTCCTGCAGGCGACGATGCACGGTCTCGAAGCTGTAGTCGAGGGTCTCGAAGATCTTGCCGTCAGCCCAGAAGCGCACGGTGGTACCGGTCTCGTCGGTATCGCCGACCGTCTCGAGGGGGCTCGGCTTGGCGTAGTCGTAGGTCTGCTTGTAGCGATGACCGTCGCGCGCAATCTGCAGTTCGACCTTGGTGGAGAGCGCGTTGACCACCGAGATGCCGACACCGTGGAGTCCACCGGAGACCGCGTAGGAGTCGGAGTCGAACTTGCCGCCTGCGTGCAGCTGGGTCATGACGACCTCGACGGTGGGGACACCGGAGGAGTGCATGGCGACGGGGATTCCTCGACCGTCGTCCTTGACCTCGACGCTGCCGTCCTCGTGGATGGTGACGTCGACGGTGGAGGCATAGCCGGCCATGGCCTCGTCGACGGAGTTGTCGACGACCTCCCAGATCAGGTGGTGCAGGCCTCGTTCACCGGTGGAACCGATGTACATACCGGGCCTCTTACGAACCGCTTCCAGGCCCTCGAGGACCGTGATGGACGAAGCGCCGTAATCCTTGCTGTTCTCGTTGTTACCTGACTTCTGGGCAGCCACGGTTAGCTGGTTCTCCTTCTACGCGTCCACTACCCCGCTCACACCCGACAGGGTGCTACCGCAGGGATGGACGCAGACGATTCCGGCCGCGCCCGGGTCCATGCGTTTGTTCCGGGCTTGATGTCGTACCGGTCCATAGTACTGGTTGCCCACGACAGCATGGGCACGATGACACCCCTAAAAGGCCCCTGATTGCTTCACAGGCGCATTTTCTCGGTCTCGGACGACAAAGATGAAGGGTGAAACCAGCGGCTCCGTCAGAGATCGAGCACGATCCGTTCACCCTCGGAACGCGAGACGCAGATCAACATCTCGTGTTGCTGCTCCTCGGCCGTGAGCCTGTTCTCTCGATGCTGCGGTGTTCCGCTCAGTACTCGAACGCGACACGTCCCGCAGAAACCCTGCTGGCACGAGTACGCCACATCCGGACGCAGACGCCGAATGGCATGCAGCGCAGTCTCGTCCGAACCCACTGCGATGATCTGCCCGGAATCGACGAGCTGCACCTCGAACTCGGCACCGTTCTTCACCGGCGGAGGCGAGAACCGCTCGAAGTGCAGATGCGTGGCGGGCAACGAGTCGAACGAGGCCCGAACCAGGTCGATCATCGGCGGAGGTCCACACACGTAGACCGAACCGCCCGGTGCCGCGGCACCGAGCAGATCCATGCTCGACGGCATACCGTCCACATCGTCGGTCCGCACCGTGACGCGATCGGCCTCCCAGCCGGCGATCTCGTCGAGGAACGGCATCGATTCCCGCGAACGGCCGCAGTAGACCAGGTGCCAGTCCATCCCCGTCTCCCGAGCCCGGCGCACCATCGCGATGATGGCGGTGATCCCGATTCCTCCGGCCACGAACACTGCATGCTCGGACCGTACGAACGGAAAACCGTTGCGCGGCCCTCGAATCGAGACCTCGGTACCGACCGGAAGGTCGTGCATCTCGCGTGACCCGCCGCCGCCGTCGGGCACCAGGCGCACCGCGATGGAGTACGTGTCGGCATCCGGCCGGCCACACAACGAGTACTGCCGACGGCGTCCCGACGGGAGATAGAAGTCCAGATGCATTCCGGGTGCCCACGCAGGCAGCACCGCGCCGTCGGCGGCCGAGAACGTCAGTTGGACCACTTGCTCGTCGACGCACAGGACGTCGCGTGAAACCAGTGTCAGCAATCGGGTGCGGGCGACGGGCGGTGCCGCGAACGACGCGTCGTAATCGTCACCGTCGAGCAGAGCGAACCATTTGTCGAGCGCATCGGTCACCAGAGACACGGTCTGATCGGGCTCGTCGCGCCCGTACAGATTCTTCGGAATCGTGCGTCCCACGCGAAACGAGTCCACCATCTGTGCCATTGCGCCGAGCTTGCTCCGCAACGTGCGTTTGGTCATCGATCGGCGGACCGAGCTGCCGGTGAGGTGGCCAGATACTGCACTGCCTGCGCCGTCGACCCTTCCTGGGAAGGGTGATACGTGCTCTTGAAGTAACGAAGCGATGCCTTCACCATCGACATCGGGGTCGGAAACAGACCAGCTTTGGCCACTCGACGAAATTCCCGGAACGACGGTGTGCGCTGCTTGGGTGGAAGGTGCGCCAGCGTCGGATCCTGGCTCATCAGATAGCGAACGCCGCGGGTCCAGAACCACACGAGGGTGGGTGCGATGACGACGTAGGTACGAATGCGACGGGCCGGGCGGACGTCGAAGTAGCGCATCACCTCGTAGGCCACCGATCGATGCTCGACCTCCTCGGCTCCGTGCCACCGCAGCAGATCCAGCATGATCGGATCGACGTCGGCCTCGTCCAACTCCGTGGCGTTGAGAACCCAATCACCCAGGAACGCCGTCAAGTGCTCGGCGGCGGCGATGAGGGCGAGACGTTCGACCAGGCTGTTCTGGCCGTGACCGGACCTGTTGCCGAGGGCGCGGCCGAAAAGGAACTTCATCTGATCGACGTACGGATCGACATCGATGCCGTGCGCCCGGAGCTGATCGTGGACATCGGTGTGCGCCTGGGCGTGCATGGCTTCCTGACCGATGAATCCGATCACGTCGTCGCGCAGTTGATCGTCGTGGATGAGCGGCAGCGCTTCCTTGAACGTGCGCACGAACCATTCCTCGCCCTCGGGCAGGAGTAGGTGCATCACGTTGATCAGGTGCGTAGCGAGTGGGTTGCCGTCCATGTAGTGCAGCGGCAGAGATTCCCAATCGAACTCGACATTTCGCGCGTGCAGAATGACACGGTCTTCGGGGGTTCCGTCGACATCGACGGCCGCTGTCGATGCTTTCTTCGTTGGTGCAGACACAACTTCTCCTCGTCCGATGGCCGCGTAGAACATCTTCATCGATCCCCCGACCGCTGAGTGTCGCGAATCACGCTACGCACATCGACCATGTCACAGCAACACTGGCCCCAACATCTGTTGAGGATCACCTGGACCAGTCGGTTCGGAAAGCCATCGTTGGGACGTATCACTATCCGTAGGTGTCGCGCGGGCCCCGTCCACGTACGTGACGCTCTCCTTTTCTCCAGCTCTGGGTCGTCGGACCGGTGATGCGCAGCGACGTCACCACACCGTGACCGACGGCGGCTGCGATCTTCGCCAGAATCTGCGACTGCATCAGCCTCAATTGCGTCGCCCACGCCGTGGACTCCGCGGAAATGCTCAACACGCCGTCCTTGAGACCGGTGGGGTCCGCGTGAGCCGAGATGTCCTCGCCGACCACGCTGGGCCACCGGCCCAGCACCGCGCCCTCGGACACCTTGGCCGACCAGCCGCGCTTGGACGCGATCGAGTTCGCCAGCGCCCCGAACGCCTGGGGATCACGATCGTCCGGCCCGGCTCCCGACCAACCGCGTCTACGACGCCCCCGCAGTGCTCTGACTCCACCGGTGGGCGAGGACCGTCCCTGTCCCACCGATTTGCCACTGGCCTTGGCTGCGGCGCGGGCATCTTCGAGTGCTCGACGCGCCAGATCGACGCCTTTCAGTTCCGGTACCTCACCGTTGTCGGTGGGAGTATCGCCGTCGTCGGTCATCGATCCTCACTCTCCGAACGTGCGATGTCGATATCGTCCGACAGATCCGAGATGCGCGAGATACGTCCTGCAGCACCGGAATCCGAGCTCTGCGTCGCCTCGACCCCGTAGCGCCTGGCATCGAGTTCGGGAGGTACGTCCTCCGGTACCGCCGCCGTGATGAGGACCTGCTCTGCGCCGGCGGCGACCGTCGCCAACGCCGCGCGCCGCTTGCGGTCGAGCTCGGCGAACACGTCGTCGAGCATGAGAACCGGGTCCGTACCGTCCTCCCGCAACAACGCAAAAGAACCGAGCCGCAACGACAGTGCATACGACCACGATTCACCATGGCTGGCAAAACCTTTGGTGGGTTGATCGCCGAGCATCAACTCCAGGTCGTCGCGGTGTGGACCCACCAGACATACACCGCGCTCGATCTCGCGCTGTCTCATCACCGAAAGTTGATGCAGGAAAGCAGCTTCCAGCACCTCGGTGTCATCGGGTTCGGGGGCCCGATCGGCATCGGAGAATTCCGGCGGGAGCGCATCGGCCAGACTGCACCGATAGGCAACGGCAGCCAACCTCGATTCCGGCGCGATCGAACTGTAGGCCTGTTGCACGAACGGCATCAGCTCGTGCACCAAAGCTATTCTGGCAGCGAGTAATCGAGCTCCGTGCGCCGCGAGATGACCGTCCCAGACGTCCAGGGTGGCAAGGGCACTCGCGCCGTCGCTCGACGAAGATCCGCGGCGCAGCGATCCACTCGCCGTCTTGAGCAGAGCCGACCGTTGCCGCAGAACCTTGTCGTAATCGGCACGGACAGTGGCCATTCGAGGAATACGAGTGGTGAGCAGCTCGTCGAGATAGCGTCGTCGGTCGCCGGGATCGCCGCGTACGAGCGAGAGGTCCTCGGGAGCGAACAGCACACTCTGCAACACGCCCAGGATCTCGCGTGGGCGCCGCAGCGGTGACCTGTTCATCCGAGCCTTGTTGGCCCTGCCTTCGAGGAGCTCGACATCGATGATCAGTTCGCGACCGTGATTGACCACAGCACTGCCGACGAATGCCTTGGCCGCTCCTGCCCGAATCATGGGAGCGTCCGAGGACACACGATGCGAGGACAACGTCGACAGATAGTTGAGGGACTCGAGCAGATTGGTCTTGCCGTGTCCGTTCGGTCCTACGAACACGGTCGAGCCCGGTCCCAGGTCGACGGTGAGGTCGTCCCAGGATCGGAAATCGTGTAGCTGCAGAGACCGGACGAACACTTACTCGGTGTTCTTCGGCGCCGGGGCGCGCAGGGTCTCGTCGGCATCGGCCTTCTTGACCGCATGCCCGCCGAACTGGTTCCGCAGTGCCGAGACAGCCTTCATGGCCGGCGAATCCTCTTGCCGCGATGCAAATCTCGCGAACAACGCCGCAGAGATCACCGGCGCGGGGACAGCATGACGAATCGCTTCCTCGACGGTCCAGCGGCCCTCACCGGAATCCTCGGTGTACCCGGAGATCTCGCTGAACTCCGGATCCTGACCGAGCGCTTCGACCAACAGATCGAGCAGCCACGACCGCACTACCGTGCCCTTGCTCCAGGCCCGCAGCACGCCTTGCACGTCCTGCACGAGTTCTTCGGCTTCGAGGATCTCGTAACCCTCGGCATAGGCCTGCATCAACCCGTATTCGATGCCGTTGTGCACCATCTTGGAGTAGTGGCCGGCACCGACCGGACCGGCGTGCACGAAACCGTCCGCGCGCTCACCCTCGGGACGCAATGCGTCGAAGATCGGCATCGCACGAGCAACGTGCTCGTCCTGGCCGCCGACCATCAGGCCGTAACCGTTCTTCAGGCCCCAGACACCACCGGATACTCCGGCGTCGATGTAGCCGATTCCCTTGGCGTCCAACAGCTCTGCGTTGGGCTTGTCGTCGGTGAATCGAGAGTTGCCGCCGTCGATCACCAGATCGCCCGGCTCGAGCACATCCGCCAGACCGGTGATGGTGTCGCGGGTGATCTTGCCCGACGGAACCATCACCCACACCACACGAGGCGCCGTCAGCGACTGCGCCAGGCCTGCCAGTGACGGAGTATCGGTCACCTCGGGTCGGGGGTCGTAGCCGATGACCTCGTGACCGTGCTCACGCAGTCTCTCGCGCATGTTGAAACCCATTTTTCCGAGACCGACCAAGCCCAGCTGCATGATGAGGCGTCCTTGTCTGTGTCAGGTGCGAAAGTTCCCGCGAGTTCAACAGTAACCAGAGCGGATCAGCCCGGCAGCCTGACCGGCATCAGCAGGTACGTGTACTCGGACTGCGGCGCCGCGAACTTGCCTGCGTCATCGGGCACGAGTTCCTCGTCCGAGGTCGGCCGCAGCACTGCGGGCCGGCTCGGCGTCGTGAATCCGAACGTGACCTTCTCGCTGTGCAGCGACGACAGGCCGTCGATGAGGTAGCCGGGGTTGAACGCGATGGTCAGAGCCTCACCCTGGAAATCTGCGGGCAGAGCTTCCTCGGCGCGGCCTGCATCGTCGCCGCCTGCGGACAACAACACGCCCTCGGCGTTGAATTCGAGGCGAACCTGGGCACCACGCTCGGCAACGAGAGCCACGCGCTTGATGGCCTCGATCAGGGACGCGATCTCGAGGGTTGCCACCGCAGTGTGTTCGGCCGGCAGCAACTGACGGAACTTCGGGAATTCGGCGTCGAGCAGACGCGTCGTGGTGCGGCGCCCATCGCTGACGATGCCGAGCAGCCCGTCACTACCGATGGACGAGCCGGAACCGAGAGCGAGTTCGACGGGTGAGCCGGAGTTACCACCGAGCGTTTTCGCCGACTCGGACAGGGTCTTGGCCGGAATGAGCACCGCGGTGGTGGTATCGGCGCCGGCGGGAGTCCACTCCACCTCCCGAACAGCCAAGCGGAAACGGTCGGTGGCCGCGAGAACGACGTTGGTGCCGTCGATCTCCACGCGGATACCGGTGAGCATCGGAAGCGTGTCGTCCTTGCCCGCTGCAATGGCGACCTGGGCGATGGCCTCGGAGAAGACATCACCGGCCAGCGAACCGGTGTTGTTGGGCAGCTCGGGGAGCTGCGGGTAGTCCTCCACCGGCATCGTGGGCAGTGAGAACTTGGCGCTGCCGCAGTTGACCAGAACGCGGGTTCCGTCGACTGTGACGTCGACCGGCTTGTTCGGCAACGACTTGGTGATATCGGCAAGTAGCTTGCCCGACACCAGAACTCGGCCGGCAGTGGCAACTTCGGCGGAGACCTTGACCTGAGCGGAGACCTCGTAGTCGAATCCGGAGACCGTCAGACCCTGCTCGTCGGCGGCAAGGAGAACTCCACCGAGAACGGGAACGGGCGGCCGGGACGGCAGGCTACGAGCCACCCACGCGACGGAATCGGAAAAATCTTCACGAGCAACGCGAAACTTCAAACTTCCAAGCTCCATCGCTCGGCATTTCCTCTCGTTCGGTGGCGTTCGTCTTCACGATCCGGCGGTGCAACACGATGGATGCCGCTCGAACCGATGCAACGACGAGTGTGGCACATCCAGCGCAAGCACACCGTATGCCCTCCGAACCGAAGACGGAAGCGCGAGGGTCTCGCCGAAGTTGGGATTCGGGTGTTCTCGAGGGGCCTGTGAACGGATCGTTCCCCAACACCTGTTTTCAAAGAAGTTCTTTCAAGGAGAAAACAGAAGTATTAATAGGTCCTGTGGAATCTGTGCACGGACCGATCGATCCGCTGGTGGCCGAGCGTGGTGTCGTGGGGATGAACTCGGGACCAATTCGGGGTTGACGAACCGCTGCCTGTGGACGAATCACATCGGTGCACAGGCGCCCACACTCCATCCCCAGAACTTCGATGTTGTCCACATGGTTATCCACAGGTGTGAATCAATGGTCGACGCCTCGAAAAATCACCGAATCCGCGTCGAGAATCGGTCCGCGAAACGACGAGAAAAGTAGGACGGCACCGAACCCGCAATGGGATTCGGTGCCGTCTTCTGCGTTCGCCTGTGACCGGTCGGCTACCTCTTCGAGCGCTGCTTGATCCGCGCTGTCAGCTCCTGAACCTGGTCGTACACCTTGCGACGCTCGGTCATCTCCTTGCGAATCTTCTTGTCCGCGTACATCACCGTCGTGTGATCGCGACCGAATGTCTGACCGATCTTGGGCAACGAGAGATCGGTGAGCTCGCGGCAGAGATACATCGCGATCTGCCTGGCCATGGCCAGTGCTCTGGCCTTGCCCGGCCCACACAGGTCCTCGATGGAGGTGTTGAAGTACTCCGCGGTGACGGCCATGATCGTGGCCGCATTGATCTCCAGACTCGACGAATCGGGGATGAGATCACGCAGAACCACCTCGGCCAGAGTGAGGTCGAGTGCTTGTCCGTTGAGCGATGCGAAGGCCGTCACTCGAATGAGGGCGCCTTCGAGCTCACGAATGTTGCGTTCGATTCGGCTGGCGATGAGCTCGAGCACGTCGTGCGGCACATCGAGCCGGTCCATTCGAGCCTTCTTGCTCAGAATGGCGATACGCGTCTCGAGCTCGGGTGGCTGCACATCGGTGATCAGGCCCCACTCGAAGCGGGTACGAAGCCGCTCCTCGAGCGTGGCCAACTGCTTCGGCGGACGGTCGGACGAGACGACGATCTGTTTGTTCGCGTTGTGCAAGGTGTTGAAGGTGTGGAAGAACTCCTCCTGGATGCCTTCCTTGCCCTCGATGAACTGGATGTCGTCGACGAGCAGCACGTCGGTTTCCCGGTAGCGGCGCTTGAACGCCACCTTGCGGTCGTCACGAAGACTGTTGATGAAGTCGTTGGTGAATTCCTCGGTCGAGACGTACTTGACGCGCATGCCCGGGAACAGACGCTGCGCGTAATGCCCGGCCGCGTGCAGGAGGTGAGTCTTGCCCAGACCCGACGCCCCCCAGACGAACAGCGGGTTGTAGGCGCGCGCAGGTGCTTCGGCGATCGCCACCGCGGCCGCGTGCGCGAACCGATTGGAGGCACCGATGACGAACGTGTCGAAGGTGTACTTCGAGTTGAGGCTGTTGGCACCCGAGGACGGCGGCGTCGAGTCCGGAGGTTTCGTGAAATACGTCGGCCACGAGTTCTGGACGCTGGCAAGGGCCTCGCGTTCGTCGTCGACCTCTTCGTAGTCGGCCGTCTCGGAATCCGACGGCTCGTCGTCTCTGCTGGTCAGGACGCGGCGCCGGTAGGTAGGAGAACTGACGGCATCGGGGTACGTCGATCGCTCGGACTCGATCTTCTCGTCCTCCGGAGCGGAGATACGCACTCCGAGTCCCTCGACACCCTGTCCCAGGTGACGCCCGAGGGCACCGAGGATGGGCTCGCGAAGATCTCGTTCGATCGCTTCCTGCGCGAACGTCGACGGAACTGCGAGCAGCGCGAACCCCTGCGTCAAGGTCAGCGGTTTGACCAGCGCGAGCCAGGCCTTCTGGCCTTTGGTCAGCGGGGACCCACTGTGTCGGTCGGATGTGAGCTCCGCGACCACCTCGGGCCAGATGCGCGCGAGCGCATCCGGATCGTCGTTCACGTTGGGCCCTCCGTCGTCGAGCATTGGTCTCGGCGGTGTTCGACGCGTGAATTCGCGCGCCGTTTCGTACCCGCGCGGCAACATCGTCGGATAGCGTCGTCGTTCGTGCGTCGCTACGGCCGAGACCAGGGTCCGTGGATGGACCCCGCAAGGTACGAATATGCCACCTGAACTGTGTTTCCACACAATTATCCACAGGTGTGGATAAACGACACCGATGTGACCCCAGAACGCGTTGGGGCGCGTGCTATGGCAATTGCGCCAGTCTGACCTGCATCTATGCCGACTGTCTGTAGTGCGATCGGACGACTTGTGTCGCAGAGCGCAGTTGTTCGGCGGCGATTTCGGCGAACATCACACCGTCGGTGGCCGGAAACCGGCACTGCCTGTGTATGAACGTCGGCACCGACCGCTCGAGAGCGAGTTTGACCGGCGGTGACTCGATCAGTACTCTCGAACAGTCACCCAATAGCGAGGTGGCCGATGCTTGCTGGCTGCTTACAGTCTGTGTTCACTCGGATTTCTCGCTCGGGAGGCAAGCAAGTCCATCCGGACTCGCTAGGAACCTTTCCAGCAGGCGCCGACAGATCGGCGTCTTTTCAATCTCGAGGAGTGTTGACCGTGGCCAAGGGCAAGCGGACGTTCCAGCCGAACAATCGCCGCCGCGCGCGCGTTCATGGCTTCCGTCTTCGTATGCGTACCCGTGCGGGTCGTGCAATCGTTTCCGCACGTCGCGGCAAGGGCCGTAAAGAACTCACAGCCTGATATCTGTTCGTCCGAAGCTTGGAGCTCGGGATGCTTCCTGAGCCGAATCGACTACACCGAGCACGTGATTTCTCCGTAGCGGTGCGTCGAGGACGCCGAATGGGTAGATCGGATCTTGTGGTTCACGCCGTCGTGCGTGACGAACAGGACATCGCATCGACCGTTCGCGGGCCACGATTCGGATTGATCGTCAGCAAGGCAGTCGGGCCGGCCGTAACTCGTCATAGAGTTGCGCGCCGGCTTCGGCATATCTGTACCGACGTCATCGGTGAGCTCCCCGAGACCACCGACGTGGTGATCCGTGCATTGCCCGGAGCCGCGCGTGCGTCCTCGGCAGATCTATTGGTTCAACTGCGTTCAGGATTGAAGAAGCTCGGTCTTCTCGAAGCTCCGAAGGGTCCGCCGTCATGACATTCATGGGCAACCTTCGTTCCATTCCTGCTCGAACTCTCGTCTACTTCATCGGGTTGTACCGGACATACGTGTCCCCGATGAGGCCTCCCACCTGTCGCTTCTCCCCCACCTGCAGTGAATACGCCATCGAGGCGCTCCAGGTGCACGGGATGACGAAGGGCTCGTTGCTGGCAGTCGTCCGCCTCCTCAAATGTGCTCCCTGGCACTCTGGAGGCTGGGACCCGGTACCCGAACCCGGTAGGTGGCGCGCGATCGTCACCGAACCGACCGAAACCGAAGAACACCACGATCTCGCGCGAGTGGAAGAACAGAGGAGTACATAGAGCCGTGCTCGACTTCATTTACTACCCGGTTGCCTGGATTCTCTGGGTGTGGCACAAGGTGTTCGGCTTTGTGTTCCAGGATCCCAGCAATGGGTTCGCCTGGGCACTGTCCGTCGTCTTCCTGGTCTTCACCCTCCGCCTGATTCTGTACAAGCCCTTCGTCAAGCAGGTCCGCACCACGCGGCAGATGCAGGAGCTGCAGCCGCAGATCAAGGCTCTGCAGAAGAAGTACGGCAAAGACAAGCAGAAGATGGCCGTCGAGATGCAGAAGCTCCAGAAGGAGCACGGCTTCAATCCGCTGATGGGCTGCCTGCCGGTGCTGGCGCAGGCACCGGTGTTCATCGGCCTGTTCCACGTGCTGCGCTCGTTCAACCGCACCGGTACCGGCTTCGGTCAGCTCGGGTTGACCCCCGAGGAGAACCGCGAGCTGTCGAACTACGCCTTCAACGTGGCCGATGTGCAGTCGTTCCTGGACGCCCGACTGTTCGGCGCTCCGATCTCGGCGTGGATCACGATGCCGCAGGATCAGCTCAATGCATTCGCGGTGGGCCCCGACGCGACCATTCCGTCCACCTGGGTGATCGCGGCCGTCTCCATCCCGCTGATGATCATCGCGGCCATCATGACGCACCTGAACTCGCGTGCATCGGTTGCGCGTCAGAGCGAGGCGGCAGCGGCGAACCCGCAGTCCGCGATCATGAACAAGCTCGCGCTGTATGTCTTCCCGCTCGGCGTTCTGGTGTTCGGCGCCCTGCTCCCTGTCGCGATCCTGCTGTACTGGGTCAGCAACAACACGTGGACCTACGCGCAGCAGCATCTGGTGTTCGGAAAGATCGACAAGGAAGAAGCCGCGAAGGTCGCAGCGGCGGTGGAGAAGCGTTCCGAGAACGCGCCCAAGCCCGGTGTGAAGCCGGTATCGACCACCAAGCCGAAGCCGGGTGCTCGCCCCAAGCTCTCGAAGATGGCGCCGACGAGCAATCCGTCCACGACGGAGACCGACGAGGGTGTTTCCGGTTCGACGACCGGTTCCGCAACTCCGGCGAAACCGAGACCGCAGGCGAACCGGAACAAGTCGACCAAGCGCAAGCGGCGCTGACCGACACGTCGAGAGAAGGACGAACATGGCAGCGGACGTAGAAGAAGCTCAGAACGACGAAGTACAGACAGCCGGCGCGGTATCCGGAGATGGAGCAAGTGACGTGGTGGTCGAGGCCGATCAGGTGAGTGCAGTCGACGTGGACGCGGACGAGACCCCTGTGGTCGAGAAAACCGAGGACTCGGGCGTCGTCGAAGACAAAACCGACGATGACGACGATGATGACGACGACGAGGATTATCTGGTCGAGGAAGGCGAGATTGCCGGCGACTACCTCGAGCAACTGCTCGACGTCCTCGACTTCGACGGCGACATCGATCTCGACGTGGAGGGTGACCGCGCCATCGTCAGCATCGACGGCGGCGACGATCTCGCCAAGCTCGTGGGCCGCAAGGGTGAAGTTCTCGATGCACTGCAGGAGCTGACTCGGCTGGCCGTTCAGCAGTCGACGGGTGAGCGCAGCAAGCTGATGCTCGACGTTGCGGGCTGGCGTGCGAACCGGCGTACCGAGCTCGGCAACCTCGGGGCCGAAGCAGCGCGTCGTGTACTCGAATCCGGTGAGCGCGAAGAGCTGACCCCGATGACTCCGTTCGAGCGAAAGATCGTGCACGACGCGGTCGCCAAGATCGACGGCGTCGCGAGCGAAAGCACAGGCGTCGAGCCGGCTCGACGAGTAGTAGTCGTCAAGGCGTAAACAGAGCTTCCCAGTCGATGGCCCCCACTTCGGTGGGGGCCATCGTCGTATCCGGATGCAGTCGCATTTCCAGGTGAATGTCATCGATGTAATTTGTGCGCCGAGCAGACGACGATGTTGCCGGTTCGATCGATTTTCTCGCCGATTTACGAGATCCAGCCATCCAGTGCGCTTTCGTCACTGTGACGGCAAAGATGGCGGTGACTCGTCTGTATCGAGCGCACATTGTGCGGAATTGTTTCACGTGAAACGAGCGACATCGAAGTCGTGATCGTCCAAGCCTGTTGCGTCGATAGCAGTGGTGTTTTCGAGGCCGCTAGTTCTAAGCACCTGGCGCTCTCGGCCGACGCGGTGTTCTGTTCTCTGATGAAGTTGCGACATTTGACTGCCGTTCGAGACGGTCCGGAACCGGCGCGGTTTCACGTGAAACACGGACGGCGATGCCGGTTGGGTGCGGATCGAGTTCGGCGCAGTATGTGAAACCGAATTCGAGAGACCCAGCGAAGGATTGGTGACGGCACCGATCGGGCAGGGGCGCCCGCCGACAGTCCGGCCGAGGGTAAACGCGTGCCACAGAACATCCGGCCGTCGCTGTCGGATTCGATGTTGGCAAAGATCGGCGTTGCCGGGCTTCGGCGATAGACAACAGCGAGCCCGGGCTTATGGCTGATCCTCCCGATGACGCGGTGACTCCCCGTCGAACGGTCGTACATAGATCGTTGTGAGGGTCGAGAGAATCGGTCGATGGCTGTAGCCGCGGCGGGAACTCCGCGCGCGGGACGAAGTGCTCGTACCGCGAAGCCGAAGACGAGGCGACGCTGGCGGCGTTGTCGATCTTCGAGAGGGTGCCCGTCGAAATCTCGGCGGACTCGATTCGGGAAATGAGCACGGGCTGACGATGTGCGCTCTGGACAGTCGCACAGGGAGCGATCGCTTAGCGGGCGACTGTGTACAACTGTCGAGCCAGTTGGCCGATCGGCACGAGTGTGGATGCGTCTGGAGTTTGGGTGCAGTAGCTGTGGGCTCTGATCGATCATGAGAACTCGAGACACACCGGCGCGCTCTCGTCGCCGAGTGCATCGGCAGTGAATCCGACCAATCCCGTGTCCGACGCATCGGACACCGTCACCGATGCGATCGAGTCCGGAATGTGGCAGGGCCTCTCCCCCCGCCTGCGTTCGGGATGGAGATCGAGGATGTCCGGAACTGGTATCGCGGCCGAGAGATCTTGCGGTGGGCATCGGCTGCCGGACGGTCGTTCTGGGTTGCCTTCTTGACACAGGGCTGAGCAACGGTGGGCCAGTTTCACGTGAAACATTGTTCTCCAGGATCCGTCTCGTCGAGGTGTAGCGCCACTGACTCTGCTCGTTCGCCGACGGGATGGACCGGTTCCGCTGTATCGGTACGGCGGCGTTGGTGTGGATAGCGCCGGGCCCACTCCGTTGAATTCTGGAGTCCGCCGTGAAATGCGGACGAACCGATCGATTACGTTTGCTCGTCTCCTATCGATCGCCGGATGATTGCCAACCGTCGAAAGAGAAGTTTCACGTGAAACATGACGGGGGCCGGTGCCAGCAGACCTCGAGTCGTCGACGGGATCGGATCGGGCGCGGCTGGATGATCAGCCTGATTCTGATTCGGGCTGTAATCATTGCTTCGAGCGCACGGGCGGCTCGGTCCGCTCGGTCCGGCCGGACGGACTCGACCGAAAACCGAGATGGCTCACCAATCGTGAATTGCTACGCCTAGGTGCGAGAGTCAACCGCACGGCACCCGTGCTGTCGCCAATCCGGGTGTGGATGTCGCGATCCGCCGAGTTACAGCGATGTCGTTTGGCGTTCCGCGCCCGAGCACGGGAAGATGTTTCACGTGGAACAAGAAGGCTCGGATAGCAACCATGTGATGGCCGTGGCAGAACAGATCTTCGGTGATCGACTCGAGTTGGCACGGAGGTATCACGACTCGTTGGCAACGGCGGGCGTGGAACGAGGCCTCATCGGACCGCGTGAAGTTCCACGGCTCTGGGAGCGACACATCCTCAACTGTGCAGCGATCGGTGAGCTCATCGACGAAGGCGAGACCGTCGTGGACATCGGCAGTGGCGCGGGTTTGCCCGGGATCCCGCTGGCGATCGCGCGACCCGATCTGCGCGTGACTCTTGTCGAGCCCCTTCTCCGTCGTACCGTGTATCTTGCGGAGTTCATCGAGGAACACGATCTGAACATCTTGGTGGTGCGTGGCCGCGCGGAACAGCCCGGCGTCAAGAAGGAAGCCGGCGGTGCCGACGTGGTCACGTCGAGGGCCGTGGCGCCATTGGAGAAGCTGGCCAAGTGGTCGCTTCCTCTGGTTCACGAGCACGGCCGGATGCTGGCTCTGAAGGGTTCGAGCGCCGGAGAAGAGATCGAACGCGACCGGACTTCCCTCGCTCGGATGGGTGCTGGCAAGCTGGAGGTAGTGGAGTGCGGAGTGGGCCTCTTGCCCACCCCCACCATTGTCGTCAGAGCGGTGCGTGAGCCGCGGAGACTGAGTCGTCACTGATGTCGACTGCGGGCTCACACGTCCCGCGCTCGACCCGATCGATCGTATTGAACACAGTCAGTTCCGCACTAAGGAGCACATATGTCGGGTGGGTCCGATCCCGCTGTTTCACGTGAAACAGCTACCAAGAAGAACGCCTCTGGTAACTCGCAGAACAAGTCGGGGGTGACGGCCAGCTCCGGGTTCGAGTACACCAATGCGATCTCACCGAACGACACCCCCATCGGCGCTGCGGCACATCGAGCCAGTCAGGTTCTGCATCCCGGATCGGTATCGCTGCCGAAGCCGGCGAAGCGACGCATGCTGACCATTGCCAATCAGAAGGGTGGCGTCGGGAAGACGACGACCGCCGTGAACCTGGCCGCCGCCCTTGCACTGCAAGGCCTGACGGTTCTGGTGGTCGATCTCGACCCTCAGGGCAACGCCAGCACCGCGCTGGGCGTCGAGCATCACTCGGGTGTGCCCTCGAGCTACGAGGTCCTCATCGGTGAGGTGAGTGCCAAGGACGCAGTGCAGAAGAGTCCGCACAGCGACAGGTTGTTCTGCATCCCGGCAACCATCGACCTCGCCGGAGCCGAGATCGAGTTGGTGTCGATGGTCGCCCGCGAAGGACGCCTCAAGACGGCGCTGTCCGTGGAAGAGCTCGCCGGGATCGACGCGGACTTCATCCTGATCGACTGCCCGCCGTCGCTCGGTCTGCTGACGGTCAACGCGCTCGTCGCTGCGACAGAGGTACTGATCCCCATTCAGTGCGAGTACTACGCGCTCGAAGGTGTGGGTCAGCTGCTCCGCAATATCGAACTGGTGCAGTCGCATCTGAATCCCGAACTGCACGTCTCCACCGTGATCCTGACGATGTACGACGGGCGCACCAAGTTGGCCGACCAGGTTGCGGAAGAGGTACGCAAGCACTTCGGGGACGCCGTCCTGCGCGCCGTCATTCCTCGCAGCGTGAAGGTATCCGAGGCCCCCGGGTACGGCATGACGGTGTTGGATTACGACCCCGGTTCCAGAGGTGCGATGAGCTACCTGGACGCCGGACGAGAGCTCGCTGCCCGATCGGCCGGCATCGACGAAGCACGGAAGAAGTAAACAGATGAGTTCGACACGCAAGGGTGGTCTGGGTCGCGGCCTGGCCTCACTCATCCCCACCGGACCTGATGCCGGACCACGCCTCGGCAACGCTGCGGCAGACGTGATCATCGGTGCGGATCGCAACGCCAAGGACCGTCCCGATACGTCCACCAAGCCGAAGCGAACCGCACCCGCAGACGATCTCACCGAGACAGCCACGGCGCCCACTCCGACACCGCCGGTGCTCAGTGGAGACGACCTATCCCCCGTCGGTGCCGTCTATCGCGAGATCGCACCGGACCGAATCGAAGCCAATCCGAAGCAGCCGAGGCACGTCTTCGACGACGAATCGTTGGCCGAACTGGTTCACTCGATTCGTGAATTCGGGCTCATGCAGCCCATCGTGGTCCGTCTCGTATCGGGTTCCGC
Organism: Rhodococcus sp. 06-462-5; assembly: GCF_002258315.1. Classification (GTDB taxonomy): domain Bacteria; phylum Actinomycetota; class Actinomycetes; order Mycobacteriales; family Mycobacteriaceae; genus Rhodococcoides. The sequence continues at coordinate 179,162 of NZ_NOYD01000001.1, forward strand.
TGCCGCCGGTGACGCAAAATATCAGCTCGTCATGGGTGAGCGTCGGTGGCGTGCAAGCCAGGAAGCCGGCCTCGAGTCGATCCCCGCAATCGTTCGGGAGACCGCGGACGATGCGATGTTGCGCGATGCTTTGCTCGAGAACATCCACCGGGTACAGCTCAATCCGCTCGAAGAAGCGGCCGCGTACCAACAATTGCTCGAGGAATTCGACGTCACGCACGAGGAACTGGCTGCGAAAATCGGTCGGTCACGTCCGGTCGTCACCAACATGATTCGTTTGTTGAAGCTCCCGATTCCCGTGCAGCGACGAGTGGCGGCCGGAGTTCTGTCGGCCGGACACGCCCGTGCCTTGCTGTCGCTCGACGCTGGGTCGGATGCGCAGGAGTCGTTGGCGGCTCGAATCGTCGCCGAAGGTCTCTCCGTTCGCGCGACCGAAGAGGCCGTCACCCTCGCCAATCGGGAGGACGGAAAGAGCCCGGAACCGGCACCTCGGCGCAAGCCGATTCAGATGCCGGGCCTCCAGGACGTCGCCGATCGCCTCTCGGATTCGTTCGATACACGGGTGACGGTCAGTCTCGGCAAGCGGAAAGGCAAGATCGTGGTCGAATTCGGCTCGGTCGATGACCTTCAGAGGATTGTCGAGATGATGGAAGCGCAGAAGAAAAAGTAGCGGCGAATTTTCAGGACCAGTCATACGCGGTCGAAACGTCACTGTGACGTAGCTCGGTCGAAGACGGTCCTGAAAGTTCGCAATTTGCTCGAAAAGTATTGTTATACAACACATTTGAAAGATTCGCTCGGCTCGACAGGTCAGGTTGTCGGATCGCAGGAGTGGAGCCTGCGGAACGACCGGAGGGTGCAGGAGTGGAGCCTGCGGAACGACCCGTGTGACATCCTTGTCGAGGAGCGGATCGGGAATTCTCGCGTAGAACGAGTGCACGAAGGCTGAGGTAAGCGGTGTCGGCGATGGTGACCGGAGTGACGCTCGGTTCGTTCGAGCATTTGCCGACGCATTCGCGGCGGTGCAGCTTCTGGGTACTCGATCCCGCGTCGGAGAGTTCCTCGGTCGATCTCGAATTCGAGAACGAAGTATGGCTGTCGACCATCATGCTCGAGTGGGGATCGTGTGGGCAGTTGCTGTCCGTGGACGGTAGGACGATCGGCTGTGCGCTCTACTGCCCACCCCGAGCAGTTCCGCGTGCGGGTACGTTTCCGACGTCGCCCGTCAGCCATGATGCAGTTCTGCTGACCCAACTCCGGATCGATTCGCCCGACGACGCCGATATGCATTCGGCCACGTTGATCCAGGCGGTCGTGGGCGATCTCGTCAATCGTGGAGTTCGCGCTCTGGAGGCGTTCGGCATTCGGCGTAATGCCGACGATGCTGCGCCGGTGGTTCCCAACGCCACGGCACAACTGACGTGCTCGGCGTCGACGTGCATGATCGAAGCGGATTTTCTCGAGAAGGTGGGGTTCGAGGTCGTTGCGCCCCACCACAGATTCCCGAGACTACGGCTCGAGCTCGACCGCGATCACGGGTGGAAGCAGGACGTCGAATCTGCACTAGAGCAGCTACTGATCGCGGCCAGCATCTCCGTTGTCGACATCGAGCAGAAGTCGACCGTCGGGGCGCGCTGAGCACGCACCGATCGACGCGTTCACGCGCGATCGGTCAGGGGCGATCGGAGGCAGCGAGTTCCTCGGCGAGCAACTCGGCGAAGGTGAACGTTCCGGTCGGCTGATCGTCTTGACCGAGTAGGTACAGACGCTTGACGGCGATCAGAATCGCTTCGGCGATGATGTCGCGGAACCGCGGGTCGCTGAGGACTTCGACGTCGGATTCGTTGGTGAGGTAGCCGAGGTCGATCTGGATGGTCGGCATGTTGGTCAGGCGCAACAGGTCCCACGTGCGGCCATGGCTGCGGCAGTCCAGAAGCGGTGTGCGAGCGACGATTTCACGCTGCACGTAGCTGGTCAGTACCTGACCGATCATCGAGGTGGATCCGTGCGAGTTTCCGAAGTGGAAGCTTGCGACACCGTTGGCCACGGGGCTGGTGCTCGATGCGCAACGCAACGAGATCATCAGATCGGCACCCCAGGCATTGGCGGTCTCGGCGCGGTCGGCAACCGAAGGATTGGTTCCGCGTGCACGGGACAGGAACGTCTCCATGCCGGTCGCGGCCATGCGGCCCTCGAGCCGACTGGCCAGATCCCACAGAATCTCGGACTCGGAGACCCGGCCGAAAGCTCCGTCGACGATGCGTCCGGTGTCTGCCCCACCGAGATCGGGGTCGATGACGATGCGCTTACCGGTCAACTGCGGTCCGGACTTACGAACGAGTTCTTCCTCGCTCATGGCGTGAGGCGATCCACCGGTGACGCGAGTTCCCAGGAGGTCGAGCGAGCGCAGAGTCGCCGGCCCACAGATGCCGTCCGGGGAGAGTCCGATCTCGCGCTGGAACGAGGAGAGACCCTCGTGTGTGCGGGGACCGAAGTAGCCGTCGACGCGTTCGCTGTAGAAGCCGAGATCCTGGAGTCTCGTTTGCAACGAGGCGACGTCGTCGCCGTACAGCGGAGCGGACAGCTGGTAGATGAGGGTTCGAGCGCCGAGGCGGTACGACGCTTCTTTCAACGCCCGATACGTGGCCGGGCCGACCACACCGTCGACCAGCAGGCCGCGGTGTTGTTGGAAGGCGCGGACGGCACCTCCGAGGGCACCGTCGAACACGGAACCGGGAGCCGTCCAGTGGCCGTCGGCCATCGGACCCGGGGGAACGACCGCTTCGTGAAGAAAGCCGAGTGCCGACAGAGTGCCGCGGACCTCGGCGACGGCGGGTCCGGAATCGCCGTGACTGAGTTCCTGCATCCTCGACAAAGCCTCTCGATCGTTCCGACGGCACTCACACCTTGCGGCTGATGTGCCGATGCCGAAGCATCGGCACATCAGATGATTGTCGCAGAAAGACTGGCTTCCGCTGCAATCCACACTGTGTGCAGGTGAGTCAGATAACGCCTTCGAGGTCCTTGAGCAGCGCGGCCTTGCCCTTTGCGCCGACAATTTGCTTGACCGGCTTGCCGCCCTGGAAGAGGATCAGCGTCGGAATCGACATGACCTTGAAGTCGCGAGCGGCCTGCGGGTTGGCGTCGATGTCCAGCTTGGCGATGGTGAGCTTGTCCTTGTGCTCGGCCGCGATCTCCTCGAGAACCGGGGCGACCATCTTGCATGGGCCGCACCAGGTGGCCCAGAAGTCGACCAGGACGGGCTTCTCACTGGTCAGAACATCGTCGACGAACGACGCGTCGGTGATGGTGACAGTGCTTTTGTCGTCGGACATTTTCTATCTCCTCGATGTTGAAAGCTCGGTGCCTGTCAGGCGTTGACGGCGTCGACCGGTTGGTCGGCGTGTTCGAGCGTGTTGGTGGTGATGTCGCCCTGCTCGGCCAGCCAACGCTCGGCGTCGATCGACGCCGTGCAGCCCGTACCCGCAGCGGTGATGGCCTGCTGGTACACGTGGTCGACGAGGTCTCCGGCCGCGAACACGCCCTCGACGGATGTGGCCGAAGTGGGTGACGCGACCTTGACGTAGCCGCCGTCGTCGAGCTCGATCTGGCCCTTGACCAGTTCGTTGCGGGGATCGTGACCGATCGCCACGAACATTCCGGTCACGTCCAGGGTCGTCTTCTCGCCGGTCTCGGCGTGCTCGAGCGACAGTCCGGTGACGCTGGTGTCGCCGAGGACCTCGAGCACCTTGGTGTCGGTGAGGAAGCGAATCTTGTCGTTGTTCTTGGCGCGCTCGAGCATGATTCGCGACGCACGGAACTCGCTGCGGCGGTGCACGATGGTGACACTGCGTGCGAAGCGAGTGAGGAAGGTCGCTTCCTCCATGGCCGAGTCGCCACCACCGATGACGGCGATGTCCTGATCGCGGAAGAAGAACCCGTCACAGGTGGCGCAGGCGCTGACACCGCGTCCGAGCAACTTCTCCTCACCCGGGATGGACAGGTAGCGAGCCGCTGCGCCCATGGCGAGGATGATCGCGCGAGCCCGGTAGGTCTCGCCGCCGGCAGAGACGGTCTTGATCGGGCCCGTCAGGTCGAGCTCCTCGACGTCCTCGGTTCGGATGTCGGCACCGAATCGCTGCGCTTGCTCGCGCATCTGCTCCATCAGATCGGGGCCCATGATGCCCTCACGGAACCCGGGGAAATTCTCGACCTCGGTCGTGGTCATCAGCGCACCGCCGAACTGCGTTCCCTCGAACAGGATCGGTTCCAGTTCCGCCCGTGCGGCGTAGACACCGGCGGTGTAACCGGCCGGTCCCGAGCCGACGATGATGAGATCGTGAACCTTGGGGGTACTCAATGCAGACCTTCCGATCATGTGCGGCGTGTACGTATCGTCGACAACCGAGTGCTCAGCGCACACGCCGGTCGACATACATCTGGTCAACACCACCCTAGAGGGAGTTGTTCCCCGCTGAGAGATCTGTCAGCCGATATCGCGACGCGTCAGTACGTCGGGGTTGGTGGTGCCGCAGTCGTTGCCCACCGCGAGGGCGATGAACTGTGAGGGCTGTGCACCGGCGAGGACGAGCAGGGTTCCGTCTCGGCCGTCGACGCGCACTCGACTGGATCCGAGCACCGTGGTGGCCGGATCCACATCGTTGGATTGCAGACAGGCAGCGAGGTCGGCCGGGTCGGCCAGTGCTCCCGGGTCGCGCTTGCCGATGATGCTGAACGCGAAACCGGAATCGAGGTCGGCCGAATCGAGCACCAGAGACGAATCCGGAGCCTGCGACGGGTCGGCAGCGATCGATTCGGGTTCGTTCGGGGTGTACAGGACTGCCGCGACGGCAACCGATCCGGCCGCCAGAAGTGCTGCGGCAGCAGCGGTTCCGAGGACGACGCGTCGTCCTCGCGGACGGAGTGGAACGACCACTCCTGCCGTGGAGGCCGATTGCTCGACCGTGTGGATCGTCCGTTCGATCTGCCGGGCGACGTCGGGCGGGATCGACAACGTCCCGGTGGGGTCCTCGCCCATCTCGTGCAGTCGAGCCGAGACGGCGTCGAGACCGGCGAGGATCCGCATCGAATCCTCGTCGAGACGAACCAGTGGCCAGAGTCGTCTACTGACGTCCTCGGGGAGTGCATCCGCATGCAGATCGGCGAGCAGTTCCGGCGAGAACGGGGCTTGTAGAGCGTCGGTGCTCGACGGCACGTTCCTGCCTCCCTTCGCCGAGTCTGCTTTCCCTCTCACAGGAGTTAGACGCGAGAGGGTCAGATTCGGTTCCCCGCATCTTTCAGGTAAGCGAGTTGCGTCGAGAGCTTGAGCCGACCGCGGGCGCATCGACTCTTGACGGTACCGGTGGGAACATCGAGCAATACGGCAGCGTCGGCCACCGAGTAGCCCTCCATGTCCACGATGACGACGGCTGCGCGTTGGTCGGGTGGCAACGTCATCAGAGCTTGCCGAACGAGAATGCTCGTCTCCGTCTCGGAGATCCGGTCCCTGGACGAAACGGGCTCGTGACTTTCGTTCTCGCTCAACGGAACCGACGGCCGTGCCTTATTCCGCCGGATGCGGTCGAGGCAAGCATTGACGACGATCTTGTGCAACCAACTTCGGACTGCGGCGTCGGCGCGAAACGACCCGGCCGTGCGGTGGGCGGAGAGCAGCGCCTCCTGCAGAGCATCGGAGGCGTCCTCGGGCGTGTAGCTGGTGCGTCGAGCCGTCAGCCACAGATGTTCGTGGTGTCGGTAGATGAGCGTGGCGAAGGCGTTCGGCTCCCCGGCCGCATGGGCAGCGAGAAGCTCCGCATCCGTGCGCTCCCCTGGCGCCGAATCGAAACGTTCGGTCATACGAAAACGGCTCCCCCCCGTGTTAACGCATTGGGGGGAGCCTAAGCCATCGAGACCGCGAAGTACGAAACAAGCCGGTTTTGGTTACCGAATGCCCGATCTAGGAGTCGAAACCGATCCCGGAGATCGAGGTGGCGATGCGGCCGCCCTGTTCGCCGAGCCTGGTGATCCAGACGAGCACGTTCCCGGTCGGCTCCGCTTCGCTGAGGGCGATGTCGGTTCGGCCGTTCTGCAGTGTGGCTTCACCGAGGAGCGTGGTGTCGCTGAGACTGGGAGAGCCGTTCGGGGCCGATCGGATCTCGACGACAGTTCCCGGAGATGTCGATTCGATCCATGCGTTCTGCAGTGTCGAGGACGGAATGGACACGAGCAGCCCGACGCCGTTCTTCAGGGCCGGGAACTGCTGGAAGTACGAGTCGGTCGTCCACGCGGTGCTGGGGTCGTTGTCGATCACGTTGGAGGCGGTACTCGGGTTGTCGGCGGAACCCTGGGGTGAGAACACGCTGACGTCGTCCATTGCCACCGGTCCACCGGTCTCGGCCGGGGGTGCTGCGGGATCGGCTGCGGGCGGTGCCTCGGCCGGAGTGGTGAGACCGAAGTCCTGGGTGTCGAGCGGAGTCTCGGTGTCGTTGCCGGCAATCGAGGTGAACAGCCAGAATCCGGCGAACGCGAGAACCACCACCGTCAGGGCGCCGAGCACCGCGATGGCGATGTTGGTACGCATCGACTTGGCCTTCTCGGCGGCGATCTCGTCGGGATCGGCGAGCGAATGGCCACTGGAGCCGGGCGCGCGCTGGCCCAGTCGCAGCGCCGGCATCAGATCCGTCTTGTCGTTGACCACTGCTGCTTGATCGAGGACGTGCTGCACCGTGGCAGCAGTTCGGATTCCACTGTTCTGTTCCAGTGCCCGCACCGCGACGGCGGAGATCTCGAACGGAACGTCCGGACGGACCTGCCTCGGCTCGAGCGGGGCACCCTTGTCGTCACGGTCGGCCGGGCGCATGCCGCCGACGCTGCGTGCCGGAGCCGCATCCCCGGATACGACGGCACCGCCGGTGGTATCGGACAGCGGCCACCGGGCGGTGATCAGGGCGTAGAGCATCGCGCCGAGTCCGCGAACGTCCGAGCTCGGGTCGGCGTCGGCCAGTGTCGCGGGGAAGGCGAGAACCGCATTGCCGCTGGAGCTGATGCGCACGCGATCGGGGTGATCGATCGACAGGGCACCCCCGCTGCGGTGCGCTGCCTCGGCCGCTGCGGCCAGGACCTTGATCGCGCGCGCAGCGCCGGTGGGTGCGGGCACGGTGTCGGCCATTTCACGCAGCGAGCGGCCGGGCGTCCACTCCGCGACGACGATGCCGCCCGAGCTGCCGCGTACCACGTCGAGCACGCGGGCGAGGCCGGGCGAATTGATCCGACCCAGACGCAGCGTGCGCGAGAGAATCGCCTGCGGTCCCTGCGTGCGGTCGTCGGTCGAGGCGGTCGATTGCTGATCGGCGTCGACGAACGTCAACGCGACCTCGCGATCGAGCTTGACGTCGTGGGCCTGCCAGAACTTGAGTCCACGCGCTCCGCCGTGCGGTGCCAGCAGTCGGTACCGACCACCGGCAACGGAGGCACCGGGAATGAGCGTCGGGCCGCGGAGCGTGCGCTCGGGAGCGCTCGCCGGGGCCGCCGCAGTGGCAACCTCGTCCGTGGTGGCCGACTCGGACGCGTCGGGTGTGGCCGGTGCCGCTGCGGTCTTCTCGGAATCCGCATCCGCTGTGGAATCAGCGTCGGCCGCAGGCTTCGACTCCGGCGTGGACTTCTTGTCGCCGTCGGCTTCGACCGGCAGATCGGCCTTCGAGATGGAGATGGTCTTGTCGGTCGGACGCGCCGCGAGAGCGGCCTTGGAGATGGAGACCGTCTTGTCGACCGGCTTCGGAGCAGGCTTGTCGGTGGGAGCCGCCTGTTCGGCTGTCTTCTCGACGTCCTGTTCGGGAGCTGCGGCCGGTTTCTTGGATTCGAGCGCAGCCTTCGATTCGGCCGGCTTCGGCGTCTTGGCGGACGAGGCAGCCTCGGCCTTCACGGGCTCGGTGCGGTCCTGGGTGTCGACCTCGACGCCGCCGCTCGTTCGGTCGGCTTCGCTTGCTGGAGATTGTGCCGGCCCCCCAGCAACTTCGTCGTCGGTCACTGTCACTCCTTCAGGCGAATATGCCCCGTGTTGTCCTGCAAAAGGTCGACCTGCGTTGGCTTCTGCCCCCGGGTGCCGATGACCAGGGTACGGGAGCCGATCCCGCGCAGTGTCCCATGTGGGCTCGGTTCGAATAACCGGAATCACGCCGGTTTCTGCGGCGGCCGGATCGGCGTCCGTTCGATCGGCTGTACCGCGGAATTTCCGTACGACCCGGCTCAGGGCAACGGTGACCGCCAGGACTTCGGGGATCTTGCCGAACCAGAGTATCGAGAACGTGATGCCGAGCATGACGACGGCGTCGATCGCGACGCGGGCGAAGTTGCCGATCCAGCCGTTCATCATGGCGTCGAGACCGAGGATCCGGTCGATCGCGAGCATGGCCGCGCCGCCTGCCAGTGAGGCGATGAGGACGAGCCAGACCGTCTTGCCGACGTTGGCCATCCGCAGGCTGCCCAGGCTCTTGTGCAGTAGGTATCCGCCGATGATCGCGCCGACCGTGTAGCCCAGGCCGGTCGCTGCGCCGAGGAGCAGCACCACCTGCTCGGGCGAGGACGCGACTATCGGGGCGAGCAACGACAGGCCGATCTTGACGGCGGTGATGCCGAGGATGATCCACGTCGGCGTCCAGGCTTTTTCGCGGGCGTAGAAGACCCGTAGGTGGATCAGGACGAGGGCGTACGGGATGAGGGAGAACGCGGACCAGCTGACGGCCTCGCCGAGTCTGGGTGCGACCTCGGCGAACCGGCCGAAGCCGTACAGCGCCTCGCCCACCGACGGCCCCGCGAAGGTCAGGAACACCACGATCGGCACCAGCGCGACCATCGTCAGGCGGGTCGCGACCGAGAGATCGTCGACGACGGACGGAGTGTCACCGTTGGCGGCATTGCGGCTGAGCCTGGGCATGATGGCCGTCAGAACCGTCACGCCGAGGATGCCGTAGGGCAACTGCAGCACGATCCAGGCCTGCGAGTAGATCACGTTGCTCGCATCGTCGGTGCCCGACGCGATCCTGGTGGCCACGATCAGCCCGATCTGGCTGACGACGACGTAGAGCACGATCGCAGCGGCCATCGCGCCGAACTTCTTGAGTCGCTCGTCGAATCCCCAGAGTGGGCGCAGGTCGATGCGTTCGCGGCGTAGCGCCGGGATCAGCGCAACGACCTGGGTGATGACACCGGCGGTGACGCCGAGGCCGAGAACGAGGATCTTGGGGTTGCTCATCTCGATCGTGTTCAGGGTGATCTCGCCCGGGACGAAGGGGTACAGCGCGAAGACGCCGAGCACGATCAGGTTGTTGTACACCGGTGCCCAGGCCCCGGGCTTGAAGTTCTGCCGGGTGTTGAGCACCGCCGTGAGCAGCCCGGACAATCCGTAGAACATCAGCGCGGGCAGCACCAGATAGGTGAAGGCGATGGTCAGGTCCTCGTTGACCTTCGGATCGCCGTCGAGCATCAGCCGCGCCAGCAGCGGGGCCGCGATCGTTGCGGCGAGCGCCACGGTTCCGAGCAGGGCCACTGCGATGGTGAACAGGCGTCGAACGAATGCCCGTCCGCCGTCGGCGTCCTCCTGCTCGGCACGGACCAACACCGGAACGACGATGGCTCCGAGCACTGCGCCCAGGACGAGCTCGGAGATCATGTTCGGCAGGATCGTCGAGACGGTGAACGCACTGGCCAGCGCCGCGCCGAGGGTGGCCGTCATGGCGACCTGCTTGGCGAAGCCCGTGATGCGGCTGACCAGGGTCGCTACCGCGATCGAACCGGACGCCGCCAGCAGTGACTTCTGCGGCCTCGGTTCGGGCTGCGGCGCCGGGTCGGGCCCGCCCGGCGGAATTCTCGGCGGAACCGTTCCGGACGGTGCTGTGCTCGACGAAGGATAGGGGTAGTCCTCGTCCCGGAATCGCGGGATCATCTGTGTGACCGTGTCGTCGGCGGCGGGCTGACCGTCGAGCGGCGGCGGTGCCGGGTACGAGCGCAGCTCCGGCCGCGACTGCCGTTCCCAGGGCGCGGGCCGCGGTGGCGTCGTACGTCGGAACACCTGCGATGCGGGCAGGCGTGACCGCGGCAGGTCGCCGTCGTACGGGACGTTGCCTGTCATGGTCTCTCGTACCCTTCGTCGGCCGGGTCGGGTTGACCTCTGAATCGGTGCCAGAGGCGTCGACCTGCAAGTAACAGTAGGAGAGCACCGGCGCAGGCGGTAATTATCGCCAGTGCCTGACCGTATGCGTTCGATCGCACCGACACCGTCGACACTTCACCGAGCCGGGAGCCGTCGAGCGTCGTGACGGAGAAGTCGACGGACAGATTGCGGGTGTCGTCCACTTCGGCCGGGACGGTGATGGTCCGTGATCCGCGGGCCGGAAGTTGGGTGACGCCGACGTCGCTGATCGTCATCTCCGGCGGCGCATCGACCCGGAGCAGCACGTTGACCGGGACCGGAAGGTCGTTGCGGGCGACGAGCAGCAGCGGGCTCTGCTCCGAGGCGAGGGTGTAGACGCCGCCCGGGGCCAGCACGGTCACCGATCCGTAGATGGTGTCGAGTCCGATGCGGATGGCGGCGAGTCGGTCGCGCGCCATGGTGCCGGTTTCTTCACTGGCGGCGCTCGCTCGACCCGCCGTCGACAGCGCGCGGAGCATGTCCTCACGCAGCGGGGCGGTGTACAGGCGCGGGGTCAGCTCGGACTGCGGATCCTCGACGAGCGATTGCATCAGGGTGTTCACGCGGGCGCTCTGCGATCGCACCAGGTCGATGGTGCCGGTATCGAGTTCCGTGACCGCGTCGATGCTGCTCACCGGGGTGCCCGAGGTGGGCTCGGCGAGCAGCTCGGACAACGGCCGCGGCGTCGCCAGACCGGACCGCAGCAGCGAGGACACCGTCGACAGAATCGCCGACGGTTCGTCTCCCCCCGCGGTCCAGTACTGCGGGGGCGCGACGGTGACGGTGCGCCCGGGGCGATCGGTGCCGACGAGCGCATGGAAGTTCACAGCCCCCAACGCGTCCTGCAGGCGCGCGGTACGTGAGTCGGTGGCGAGGTCGAAGCGCTGCTCGGAGGGGGTGAGGGCAGGGGTGGACGGGGTGTTCCCGACGCCGGCGAGTGCCGCTGCGGTGGCGGCGTCGTAGTGGGTGGCGGCCAGGGTCTCGGTCTGCTGGGTTTCCGACGGCTGGGTTTCGGACGAGACCAGCAACGAGGTCGGAGCCGAGGTCGGCGGGCTGATGCTGTTGTCGGCGACCAGCACGGTGCCGGTGCCTGCCGTTCGCAGGGCGTCGGCGGTGATCGCGTCCACCCCACCGGTGCTGCTCCAGGTGAATCCGCGCGTCGAGGTGGTGCCGAGGATGCCGTCGACGATGTCTGCCGGGGCGCTGACGGCGCTGCTGAGCAACGTGGGATCGCCGATGTCGGCCACTGCCCCCAGATCGGTCTGGGCGAACGGCATCGCCGTCACGCAGGTGCTCGACGCGATCGTTTCCAGTCGTGACAGCCACTGGGCTGCGGCTGCGCTTCCGGTGCCCTCGCGGGTCGTGCTTGCAGGATCGGCCGGGTTGTCGACGACGAGGTAGCCGCGGGTCATGTTCGAGACGGTGACGAGCAGGTCGGGATCCAGGCCGATACACAGGCTCGACGCCAGTCTGCCCTCGGGATCCAGGCCGGGTTGCGTCGCGAATTCGACGGCCTTGAGCAGGGTGTCGAGTCGCCCGCCTGCGGCGAGTTCGCCGGCGAGTTCGTCGTCGATCAACCGAACGCGCTCGTCGACGGAGCCGGGGATTCCGGCAGCGAGGCGAGGAATGTCGGCCAGCGGCCACAGGACCGTCATCGCGACGGGGTTGCGGGTGTTGGGCGGCAGTGGCATCGCGCCGGGGGCGGCGGGGTCCATCTCACCGGGGTTGCGGGGCAGTCCGACGACCGGGAGCAGGAAGCGGGCGTCGTCGAGTCGAGCGGTTCCGCCGTATTCGGGGGTGCCGTTGACGTTGAGCAGCAGCGGGTAGACGCCAGGGGCCTCGATTCCCAGCGAGGGTTCGGTGGTGCTGCGCAGCTGCATCGACATGTCGAACTGGCGGCTCTCGTCCTTCTCCAGTGAGTCGGCAACCGTGACGAAATCGCCGACGCGCTCGAATCGGTCCTGGTCGAGGGTCAGCGAGGTCCGCAGTCCGGCCGTGGTGTCGACGGCGGCAGCGGCCTGCATCCGGACACTGACGTCGTCGACGCGTCGGTCCCCGGTGTTTCTCACGGTGGCGCGGACCGTCACGAAGGGGTCGCTGCTGGTGGTGACGGTGGAGGGCGCGACGGTCTCGATGCTCAGCGTCAGGAAGGGGTTGCCGTCCTGGGTCATCGGAGTGTCCGGAACAGCGCTGGTGGTGCCGCTGCTGTCGCCGACGGAGGAGTCGGGTTGGGCGGCGGCGTCGGGAAGCTGCGTGGGGACCAGAGTCGCGGTGCCGACCGACGGTGCCACCGCAAGAAAGAACGTGGTCAATGCGGCGGCAGCGACCTTCCGGGCCCGCACGATCACTTCCCGCCGGGGATGGGTGCGCCCGAGTTGCCACTGCTCATGTCGTCGATCAGGCGGGTGGCGATGGCGGCGAGTTTGCGTTCGTCGGCGTAGGCGAGCCTGGACGGCAGTTCGGTCAGTGGAACCCACGCGACCTCGGTCACTTCGAGGTCCTCGTCCGAGAGTTCACCGCCGAGGAATCGGAGGAGGTAGTGGTGGACGGTCTTGTGGACGCGTCGTCCTTCGGTGACGAACCAGTAGTCGATGCTGCCCAGCGAGGCCAGGACGGTACCGCGGATGCCGGTTTCCTCGGCGACCTCGCGCATGGCCGTCTGTTCGGCCGTCTCGCCCTGCTCGATGTGACCCTTGGGCAGGGACCAGAGGAGGCGTCCGCGGCGGTCGGTGCGGCCGATCAGGGCTGCGCAGCGTTTGGCGGGCGGCCCGTCGAGGCCGTCGACCACCAGGCCTCCGGCCGAGGTTTCGCGGACGGTCCGCAGCTTCGGTGCTTCGGTGTCGGCGCGTGCCTGACGCCGCCGCGGGTTGCGGCGGCTCCTGTTCGCACGTTCGGCAGCAGACACCCGATCCATACTAGTTGCCTGTGCGCACTCTTCTACCGTGCCGCACCGCGGGGGTGAAGGCCGGGACAATCGATCGGCTCGGCGCAAGTAGGCTCTTCCACCGTGGCCGATCAGTCCTTGTCCTCCGTTTCCGCCGAGCACACCGATGCCCGCCGGGAGAGGTTGCTGGCGGGAGCTGCTGTGACGCTGCGCGAACTGGCTCCGGTGTTGACTCCGCTCGGTGCCCTGTTCGCCGCGGCCGGGCACGAGCTCTTTCTCGTCGGCGGCACGGTGCGGGACGCAGTTCTCGGTCGACTCGGAACCGATCTGGATTTCACCACCGACGCCAGGCCCGAGGAGGTTCAGTCATTGCTGACGGGCTGGGCGGACCATCAGTGGGACACCGGCATCGCGTTCGGGACCATCAGCGCGGCCAAGGACGGCCAGACGATCGAGATCACCACCTATCGCACCGATTCCTACGATCAGGTGTCCCGCAATCCCGAGGTGCAGTACGGCAACAGCCTCGAAGAGGATCTCGTTCGGCGCGATTTCACCGTCAACGCCATGGCGGTACGTCTCGGAGCCGACGGCACCCAGGAGTTCGTCGATCCGCTCGGCGGTATGGACGCATTGCTCGAGGGTGTTCTCGACACCCCGTCGGCACCGGAGGTGTCGTTCGGAGACGATCCACTGCGGATGCTGCGGGCCGCGCGGTTCGTCTCCCAGTTGGGCTTCACGCTGATGCCTCGGGTGCACCGAGCCATCGAGGACATGGCCGATCAGATCGACCGCATCACCGCCGAGCGAATCCAGGTGGAGCTGGACAAGCTGATCCTCGGCGCGCACCCGATCGACGGCATCGACGTGATGTGCGAGACGGGTCTGGCGCAGCGCATCATTCCCGAGGTGCCCAACATGAAGCTCGAGATCGACGAGCATCACCAGCACAAGGACGTGTACTCGCACTCGCTGACGGTGCTCAAGCAGGCGATCGATCTCGAGGACGGCGATCCCGATCTCGTATTGCGTTGGGCCGCACTGCTGCACGACATCGGCAAGCCCGACACCAAACGAAACGAACCGGGCGGCGGAGTCAGCTTCCATCACCACGAGGTCGTCGGCGCCAAGCTGGTGCGAAAGCGTATGCGCGCCTTGAAGTATTCGAAGAAGATGATCGAGGACGTCTCGCATCTGGTGTTCCTGCACCTGCGGTTTCACGGTTACGGCAAGGGTCAGTGGACCGACTCCGCCGTCCGCCGCTACGCCACCGATGCCGGCGAGCTACTTCCCAAGCTGCACAAGCTGGTTCGAGCCGACTCGACCACGAGAAACAAGCGTCGAGCTGCGGCGCTCCAGGCCACCTACGACGACCTGGAAGAACGCATCGCCCGCATCGCCGAGCAGGAGGACCTGGCTCGCGTGCGGCCCGACCTCGACGGCAACGCGATCATGGAGCTGCTGAACATCCCGGCCGGACCCGACGTGGGCAAGGCCTGGAAGTTTCTGAAGGAACTGCGCCTCGATCGGGGACCGCTGTCCCGCGAGGACGCCGAGGCCGCGCTGCTCGAGTGGTGGCCCACGCACTAGGCGTGTCCCGCGCACGTGCACGAAAGTTCGTAGCCCACTGCAAATTTCCGCTCACGACGAGCGAAGCTCGGCCTTGACCAGATAGACGTTGTAGCTGTCCCACTCCGAGACGGTGAAGTACAGCTCGTTCGCCGTCGACCACGGGTGAACGAAGCCGCCGTACGTCTTGGGGTACTCGGCGGTGTCGATCAGAGTGGTCGGCGCGGTCCACTGCCCCTGCGGCGAATTCGATTCGCGCAGAACGATATCGCCGCGCAGCGGATCGAGATACGTCATCCGCCAGAGGCCACGGGCCTCGTCGTGATGAACCGACAGTTCCCCGGCCATACCGTCGGCGATGGGGGTGGCCTCGTTCGATCCGACGGGAGCCCAGGTGCCGTTCACCCAGTACTGGTAGGCAGTCTTGTTCAACACGTCCGCCTTCGGGACGCGCGCGAGCCCGACCTGACCGGCGCGTCCGTTGACGGTGCCGAACATGTACACGTACTCCCCCGCCGGCACCATCGTCGAGACCTGGAACTTGGAGAAGCCGAAAACGTTGTCCCACTTGGCATGCTCGTCCTTGACCCAGGTGGAACCGTTGTCGTCCGAGTAGGCGATGCCGCCGTAGTTGGTCCACCACATGCCGGGAATCGTGCTCCAGCGCCGAATGGACATGTAGGACATGTACTGCCGGTCGTCGATCGCGAATCCGGAGGTGGGGATGACCGTGGTCTCCCAGTTCTTGATCTTGCGCGAGGGCAGCAGTTCGGCTGCGTGACAACGCGAGTCCTGCACCATCGAGTCGAGGGTCATGCCGTCGGACAGGTCGGTGTCGGTGCTGTGTCCCAGTGCGTTCGAGCGCCAGTCGTCGCCGCCGACGACGCCGAATTCCCAACCCTTGCCGAACGAGTCGCCGAAGGCCACGGCGACCTCGCCGGGCTTGCTCTCCCACATGATACCGAGGTCGGTGCCGTCGACCTGCCAGCGCTTGTCGGTGCGGTTCTCCGATCCCGGTCCGGTCAGCTGCGAGACGACCTCGACGTTTCCGACGGCAGGTGCCCCGGGCGGCATCGTCGTCGGCCCGGGCTCTGCTGTGGTGACGGCGGCAGCGGGCGGCGGGGTTCCCGGAGTACCGCCGGGGCCGGGGATCGGGATGGGAATGGTCTCGGGTTGCGGGTCGATCTCGATGCGGGGGAACGGCAGATGGTCTGCGGAGCCTGTTGCCGGCGTCTGAGAATCGGTGTCGTCGGTGAGATCGGGACAGGGGTCAGCACACGGATCGGTCAGCGGTTCGGCCTGCACGCGGGTGTTGTCGGGAGCCGGGTCGGGCACCGGCACGAGTTCGATCGACGGATACGGCACGGGGATGACCACGCGGTCCGGCAACGGCGGCAGCTGCGGCGGATTGCCCGGCCCGATGGGCTCGGGTGGGTAGTCCTTGGGGTCGAATCCTGTTTCACTGCAGGAGTTCACCGGCGGCGGCGGGGCTGCGAACGCCGGGGGCGCAGCAAGAACGGCTGTACCTGCGGCAACCGCGAGTATGCAGCCGAGCGATGTCGTGCGGCCGTGCATGCGGTGCCCCCGTGTTCTCCGACGAAACCCGTCGGTCCGATACGAGAAGATACACCACGTCAGCGGCGTGCGCGCCTGGTGTCGATCACCGCCGCAGCCAAGCCGAGGGCGTAGATACCTGCCCCGACGAACACCAGGATGTGCGCGGTGGGGTCCTGGTTCAGATCGGTCGTATCGGGGCCGACAGCGAATGCCGCAGCGGCGAGGGCAGCGACGAACGCCACGTTGAACACGGTGTCCTGCAACGCGAAGACGCGTCCACGATGGGCGTCGTCGATCTCGATCTGCATGGCAGCGTCACCACTGAGTTTGACGGTCTGCCCGGCGATGCCCAGCAGGAAGGCTCCGATCAGCAAGCTGGTCTGCGTCAGACCCGAGACGGCACCGAGCTGCGCCACGATGGCGAGCACGAGAGCGGCGGCGATCGTGCGGGTACGCCCGAACCTGGGAACGGCAAAGGGGGTGATCAGGGCGGCGAGGAACATGCCGGTGGCCGTGGCACCGACGGCTATGCCGAAACCCGCGAGTCCGCCGGGCAAGCTACTGGTGGTCGTCTCGCGAAGAATCAACACCATGATCAGGGTGTTGATACCGAAGACGATGCGGTGTGCGCCGATGCCGAGCATCGCGGTCGTGACACCGGCGGAGCGCCAGACGGCCTGTGCGCCCGATTTCAAGCCTGCTGCAACGTCTTTCAGTGGATTGTCGGTGCGGCTCTCGACACCGGGTCCGAGGGATCGCGGGCGGAACCGCGCCGCAGCGAAAGCCCCGACGACCGATCCGGTGGACGCGAGACCGACGGCGACCCCCGAGCCGAGATCGCCTGCGCCGACGACACCGATCACCGCGACAGCGACGCCCGCACCCGCCGCTGCGAAACCGGATCCGACAGTGGCCAGCACCGAGTTCATCGGCACCAACCACGATTGTCGAACCACGTGGGGCAGTGACGCGGATGCCCCCGCGAGTACGAACCGACTGAGCCCCACGGTGGCCAAGGCCAACAGCAACAACGGTGTGGCGTCCACCCCGGCGCACAGCAGCAAAGCGGTGGTGACGATCAGTACGATGCGAACGATGTTGGCCCACAGCAGGACCGAGCGGCGATCCCAGCGATCGAGCAGCGCCCCGGCGAACGGACCCACCAGCGAATACGGGACGAGCAACACCGCGAAGCCGGCTGCTATTTCGGCCGGATTCGTCGCGCGCTCCGGGTTGAACAGAATGGCACCGCTGAGCGCGGCCTGGAACAACCCGTCGCCGAACTGACCGGCGAACCGAATGGTCGTCAGCTTGCCGACCCCCGGGGATTCGCGCAGTCGGGTACGGAAGGAAGCGTCGCTCACCGACGGGACTTTAGCCCCCGCCCGTCATACGGAGACGGCGGGAGTCGCCGCCCACCACCCCATCGTGGCGGCCGCACCGTCGAGGAGTGAGGTGGACTGCTGTCCGAGGATCGCCTCGCTGCGGCTCGAGTCGAGGACGTAGGGGTAGCGGAACTGATACAGCGTGTCGCCGAGTTCCTTCATCGGGCCGGACACCAGGGTCAGTGCGCGCATCACCCAGGTCGGAATGACGCCGACCTTCGGTGTGGTGAGTCCAGCTGCAGCCGAGAACATCTCGATCATCGCCCGCTGCGAGACGGCAGGAGCGGTTGGTGCATGCAGGACGGTGTTCCACAGCGATGGCGACGCCGCGGCCGTGATCATCGCGGCTGCCAGATCCGGGACGTAGGTGAACGAGTGGGGCAGATCGGCGGAGGCGACGACGCGGATCGGCTTGCCGGCCAGGATGGGCGCAATCACCCGCTCCCCCATGTGGGAGGTCAGCACGCGCGGTCCGTAGAAATCCGAGGCAGCGACGCTGACGGTGGGGGTCGCGTGCGCATCACGCGCAGCGAGGAGCTCGGTACGTACTCCCAATTTCCGGAACGTCGCGTCTCGGGGCGAGTCCTCGCGGATCGGACCGTCGACCCGGCCGTAGGCGTACAGACTTTCGGGGAACGCGACAACGGTGCCCGCGGCCGCGTCGAGCACGCGGTTCTCCATGGCGACGAGCTTGCTCCGCCACACCTCGTTCTCGTAGGCGACGTGGGTGCAGTGGTAGATCGCGGTGGCACCGCTCAGGTGGGGTCGAAGATCGTCGGATTCGATGTCGACGGCGCGGCGTTCGATCATCGGATGATCCGGTCCGCTACCCGACCGGGTGAGGACGCGCACCGAGTGGCCCTGTGCAGCAAGCTGTTCGGCCACGGTCCAGCCGACGGGTCCGGCTCCGATGACGACGTGTAGTTCGGTCATGACTGCTCCAATTCGGTGGAAACGAGAGCGGTGCTCTCTGATGTACCGAGTGTGCACCCGTGGCGGCGATAAAGCAAGAGCAGTGCTCTCCAAAAAGAGCGGCAGTTACTGTGAGAGCCATGGCGAGCACCCCCCGCACCCGAGCCCGTGCGCAGACCTTGGCCGACATCACGCGGATCGGACGCGAACACCTGGCCGCCGACGGCGCGGCGGCCCTGTCGCTGCGGGCAGTCGCGCGCGACCTCGGCGTCGTGTCCTCCGCCGTCTACCGGTACGTCGCCAGCCGCGACGAGCTGCTGACCCTGCTCGTCGTCGACGGATACACCGAGCTCGGGGACGCTGTCGACGTGGCGGTGGACGCGGTGGACAGTCCCAGGGAGAAGTTCCTCGCGCTCGGCCGGACGGTTCGACAGTGGGGATTGCGGGAGCCGGCGCGCTACGCGTTGCTGTTCGGCAGCCCGGTGCCCGGCTATCACGCGCCCGCGGAGCAAACGACCGGGCCGGGCACGCGCGTGATCACCACTTTGGTGGCCGTCCTGCACTCGGCGTGGCAGACCCGTCGACCGGACGTCGAAACCGATCCGCCCGAGCTGGCGTCGCTGCACGGAAGCTTCGAGGACATCCGGGCACAGATGGAGATGGATCTGCCCGACGGGCTGATCGCACTGGGAGTCATGGTGTGGGCGTCGCTGTTCGGAGCGATCAGCTTCGATGTGTTCGATCAGTACGGTGCTACGACGTTCGCCAGCAGGGACGACTTGTTCGAGTACCAGTTGGGATTGTTGACGAAGATCGCGGGGCTCGAGTAGGAGGACTGGCCGCATCGCTTGCGCCACATCCGGCGGTGCGCGGTGCCACAATGGCTAGCGTGGCAGCGCATGCGGAGGAACCCGAGGACCAGACGGCGTCGGCCTTGCGCGATGTTCGTCCCGGCAGTCTGTTGGTGTCGTCCATCGAACTCGTCGAACCCACGTTTCGGCGCACCGTCATCTACGTCATCGAACACAACGACGCCGGCAGTCTCGGTGTGGTGATCAACCGTCCCAGCGAGACCGCGGTGCAGAACGTGCTGCCGAACTGGTCCGAGCTGGCCGCCAAGCCGCAGGCGTTGTACGTCGGTGGCCCGGTCAAGCGCGATTCGGCTCTGTGCCTGGCGACGCTGCGGACCGGCGTGTCGCTCGACGGCGTTCCCGGTCTACGACGCGTCGACGGCCGAGTGGTGATGGTCGATCTCGATTCCGATCCTGCCGATATCGCCCCACTCGTCGAGGGCGTCCGCATCTTCGCCGGCTACTCGGGCTGGACGTTCGGCCAACTCGAGGGCGAACTCGACCGGGAAGACTGGATGGTGTTGTCTGCCTTGCCATCCGACGTGATCGGGCCGCCGCGCATCGACCTGTGGGCGCACGTGTTGCGTCGACAGCCGATGCCGTTGGCGCTGCTGGCATCCCATCCGATCGACGTCGACCGTAATTAGTGCCTACGGCAGTGGTGCGGTTAGGTGCCGCCCAGGGCACTCAACCGCACCACTGCCGCAGACACTCAGTGCGAGAAGGCCCTCGCGCTCGAGTGCCCGCCCGATTTGAGTCCGGCGATCACTTCGTCGATGGCGATGCACAGCATGCGGCCGAGGTCCGCGCTGAAACCCTCTCGGACGACGACTCTGAGTACTGCGACGTCGGTTGCGTTGTCGGGCATCGTGTATGCCGGCACCTGCCAGCCGCGGGCGCGTAGTTCGTGGGAGACGTCGAAGACCGTGAATCCGCAGTCCGCTTTCAGCATGAACGACAGCACCGGGATGGCCGATCCGTCGGTGATCACTTCGATGTCGGGGTGTTTGTCGAGGTGGCGGCTGACCCGAACGGCCGTGTCGCGCAGTGCTTTCATGATGTCGGTGTAGCCGGATCGGCCGAGGCGTAAGAAGTTGTAGTACTGCCCGATCACCTGATTGCCCGGCCTGGAGAAGTTCAACGTGAAGGTGGGCATGTCGCCACCGAGGTAGTTGACGCGGAACACGAGGTCCTCGGGCAGGTCTTCCTTGGTTCGCCAGACGGCGAATCCGATTCCTGGGTAGGTCAGTCCGTACTTGTGGCCGCTGGCGTTGATGGACTTGACGCGAGGCAACCGGAAATCCCATTGGAGTTCCGGATACAGGAACGGTACGACGAATCCGCCACTGGCCGCGTCGACGTGCACCGGTACGTCTGGCCCACCGCCGCTGGCGATCTCGTCCAGTGCGGTGCAGATCTCCTGCACCGGTTCGAGTTCTCCGGTGAACGTGGTGCCGAGGATGGCGACGACGCCGATGGTGTTCTCGTCCACTGCATCCCGAACCTGTTCCGGGGTGATGACGTAGCGTCCACGTTCGACGGGCAGGTACTTGGGCTCCACGTCGAAGTAGCGGCAGAATTTCTCCCACACCACCTGAACGTTGCTGCCCAGCACCAGGTTCGGCGTGCCCGTTCCGGTGCCCTTGGCTCGCCAGCGCCACTTCAGTGCCAATCCGGCCAGCATGACGGCTTCACTGGATCCGATGGTCGACACGCCCGTGGCCGACGATGGGTCCTCCCGGTCGAGTCCGGGAGCGTGGAACAGGTCGGCGACGATGTTGACGCAGCGTTCCTCGATGGCGGCGGTGGACGGATACTCGTCCTTGTCGATCATGTTCTTGTCGAACGTCTCCGCCATGAGCTTCTCGGCCTGTGGATCCATCCACGTGGTGACGAACGTCGCCAGATTCAGGCGTGAGCTGCCGTCGAGCATCAGTTCGTCGTGGATGTATCGGTAGGCCGCCTCGGGATCGAGCTGATCCTCGGGAAGTCGCAGTGCGGGTACAGGATTGGTGGCAAGGCGGCCGGTGTAGGCGGCAGAGACGACGCCGTCGGTGTGCAGTTTCCTGGTCAACGTCTTCTCCCGTGATCGGCTCGAATGACACCCAATCTAGTCCGCGACGCTGCCCACCGGGCTCTGTTCCGATTCCGGTCGTCGAGCGAAATGCTGAGCGATCACGGTGCACACCATCAGCTGAATCTGGTGGAAGATCAACAGCGGCAGCACGATCAGTCCGACGGGTTGGCCGACGAACAGCACTGCCGCCATGGGTAGCCCGCTGGCCAGGCTCTTCTTGGAGCCGCAGAACAGCAGCACCACCCGATCTTCGAAGGCGAAGCCCAGCCACTTGCCTCCGTACCAGGTGATCGTCAGCACGAGGGCGAGCAGGGCGGCGCTCACTGCGACGACGACGCCGATGCGCCACGCCGCGACCGACGACCACACGTTCTGGTTCATCGATTCGCTGAAGGCGGCGAAGACGACCAGCAGGATCGAACCCCGGTCGACGAGTTTGGTCGGCGCGCTGTGCCGGGTGAGCCACCCCGTAACCCAGGGCCGGATCAGCTGACCGACGGCGAACGGAAGCAACAGCTGGACCACGATGTCGAGGATCGAGCCGGGATCGATGGTCACCGAACCGGTGGTGGTCATCAGGGCGATCACGAGCAGTGGTGTGACGAACACGCCGATGATGTTGGAGAACGATGCACTCACGACAGCTCCGGCGACGTTGCCGCGGGCAATGGAGGTGAAGGCTATCGAGGACTGCACGGTCGAGGGGACCAGGCAGAGGAACAGGATTCCGGTGTAGAGGTCGTCACTGATCACCCCGGGGACGAGAATCCGCAGCGCAAGCCCGAGCGCGGGGAACAGCAGGTACGTGCACGCCAGGATCACCGAGTGCAGTCGCCAGTGCTTGACGCCGTCCCAGGCGTCGCGCGGCGAGAGCCGAGCGCCGTAGATCAGGAACAGCAGCGCAATGGCGATGCGCGTGATCCAGCCCAGGACGTCCTCCGCTGTGCCGGTGGCCGGGAAAAGACTTGCCAGCGCGGCGACCGCGAAGATGCCCAACAGGAAGGGATCCAGCACGGTATCCCGCAACAACTTCACTCGGCTAACTTAATCCACCGTGGCGCTGCGGGTGCGGGCGGTCAAGGTGTTGAGCGTGCCTGCGATCGTCTTCGCGTCTGCCGAACCGATGGTGAGCCGGTCTCCGTTGGCGAACGTGACGAAGGCTGCCGGTCCGGCGTCGGTGGCGACGGCGTAGTTGCCGCGTCCCTTGGCCCGCAGCCCCCATCCGCCGAATTCCTTCGAGGGATCGACCGCCCGAACCGATGCGCCGGTGATCTCGTCGATGTCGTAGTCGAAGGCCGCCATGCCGAGGCTCGAGACGAAGAGGCCGTCGCTGTCGATATGGACGGTGAAGCGCAGCAGCGACAGGATCAGAATCGTCAGTGGGGCGAACAGGAAGATGGGCCACAGTGAGCTGGACAGGTAGCACGTCAGCGCGGCCCCGGCCAGGGACACTGCCGCGACGGTGATGCCGGCGATGCGACTGGCACCGACGTGGACCACCAGGGGTAGTTCCGGATTGCACCGCGGCAGATCGGAGTGCGGCGGCAACGTGGCGAGAACGCGTTCGCGGTGATCGCGCAGCCTCGACGCGCCGAACAGCCCGGTCGCGAAGCCGACGACGGTTCCCACCGCCATGGCCCAACCGGGGATGGTGACGCTCTGCGCGGTCGCCATGTCCAGTTCGCGAACGAGGGTGGCGATCTGCAGAACACCGATCGTCCCGACGACGGTCAGCCCGATGATCAGCATCGTGCGACGCATGATCAACAGCACCCGGGCCAATGATGCGACGGCGCTGCACCCGCCTCCCACCAGCACGATCACGACCGCGAGGGTCCAGGCATTGGAGAGGGGGTTGGAGAAGTCGTCCGGTTCGGTGCCGCTGAAGTGCGTGGCGACCTGCTCCGGCAGACGGTCTTGCCACAGATACGCGAGGACGAGAACGAGAGCAGCGACGATCAGAGGTCCGAGGACACCGAAAACGACCCCGGCGGGATCGAATGTGCGGGCAGCTCTCGATTTCATCTGCTCAGCTCGGCTGGCAGGCGTCCTTGAGGCTGCACGAGATGCACGAGCTTCCGCATCCGTCCGCCTCGGCGGGTGGCGGAACGGCCGCTGCTGCGCGGGCCCCGATGGATCCGCCGGCTGCGGCGATGAACAGCGCGGCCACGAGGGCTACGACGACGCCGACGACGGCGGCGATGCCGCTCAATGCGAGAGCGGCCACTGCGCCGATGGCCAGTACCAGGGCCGATGCGGCGGTGGTGGGACCGGCGACGCGGTTGGCGAGGGTGAACGTCTCGTCGTCACGCATGGCCTCGGCGGTGCGGACGCCGGCGAAACGGTTACGTGGCAGCCGGCCCAGCAGTGACAGGGCAGCGACAGCGCCGACGACGAGGGCGAGCACGAACAACACAACCGAGACGATGACCACCTGGCCAGGATACGGCGCAGCGAGGTCCTGGTACCAGGCGGGCCGCGTCACACTTTAGGCTGGTCGGTGTGACCGATTCCGTTGAAGCACCCACCGAGTCCGCTCCCGAGTACCGCTACACAGCCGAACTCGCCGGGCGCCTCGAGGAGCAGTGGCAGGACCTGTGGGAGACGCAGGGCACGTTCGACGCGCCCAATCCGGTCGGAACGCTCGCCGGAGACGTCCCGAAGGACAAGCTGTTCGTCCAGGACATGTTCCCGTACCCCTCGGGGAGCGGACTGCACGTCGGTCACCCCCTCGGCTACATCGCCACCGACGTCTTCGCGCGGTACCACCGCATGCAGGGTCGCAACGTGCTGCACGCGCTGGGCTACGACGCGTTCGGTCTGCCGGCCGAGCAGTACGCCGTGCAGACGGGCACGCACCCGCGCAGCACCACCGAGGACAACATCACCAACATGCGACGCCAATTGCGTCGCCTCGGTCTGGGGCACGATCGCCGACGGTCCCTGGCGACGACGGACGTCGACTTCTACCACTGGACGCAGTGGATCTTCCTGCAGATCTTCAACTCGTGGTTCGACGTGGACCAGAACAAGGCGCGTCCGATCTCCGAGCTGGAGGCGGCCTTCGCCTCGGGCGAGCGGACTCTCGACGACGGCCGTTCCTGGGAATCGTTGACCGTCGGTGAACGCCGCGAGGTGATCGACGGCTTCCGTCTGGTGTACGAGTCCAACTCGATGGTCAACTGGTGCCCCGGCCTGGGCACGGTGTTGGCCAACGAGGAGGTCACCGCCGACGGACGCAGCGATCGCGGAAACTTCCCGGTGTTCCGAAAGAACCTGCGGCAGTGGATGATGCGAATCACCGCATACTCCGACCGCCTGGTCGACGACCTCGAGTACCTGGATTGGCCCGAGAAGGTCAAGACCATGCAGCGCAACTGGATCGGGCGCTCCCGCGGTGCGCAGGTCTCGTTCTCGAACATCGAGGTGTTCACCACCCGTCCCGACACGCTGTTCGGTGCCACCTACGTGGTGCTCGCCCCCGAGCATGAACTGGTCGACGGGTTGGTTGCTCCCGAGTGGCCATCGGACGTCTCCGACAAGTGGACCGGCGGAGCCGCCACCCCTGCGGAAGCCGTTGCGGCATACCGTGCGTCGATCGCCGCCAAGTCGGATCTGGAGCGGCAGGAGAACAAGGAGAAGACCGGCGTCTTCATCGGTGCCTACGTGAAGAACCCGGTCAACGGTGAGCAGGTGCCGGTGTTCATCGCCGACTACGTGCTGACGGGCTACGGCACCGGCGCGATCATGGCCGTCCCCGGACACGACGCGCGCGACTGGGAATTCGCCACTGCGTTCGGTCTGCCTGTGCGCGAGGTCATCTCGGGCGGAGACGTCACCGAGGCGGCATACGTCGGCGACGGTGAGCTGGTGAACTCCGACTTCCTCGACGGCCTGCCCGTGGACGAGGCCAAGGCTGCCGTCATCACGCGACTGGAAGCCGACGGCACCGGCCGCGGCACCATTCAGTACAAGCTGCGCGACTGGCTGTTCGCTCGCCAACGCTACTGGGGTGAGCCCTTCCCGATCGTCTGGGACTCCGAGGGCAACCCGCACGGCCTGCCGGATTCTGCTCTGCCGGTGGAACTTCCGGAGGTCGAGAACTACGCACCGGTCTCCTTCGATCCCGACGACGCCGGTTCCGAGCCGTCTCCGCCGTTGGCCAAGGCCGCCGAGTGGGTCGAGGTCGAACTCGATCTGGGCGACGGGTTGCAGACCTACACCCGCGACACCAACGTCATGCCGCAGTGGGCCGGTAGTTCCTGGTATCAGCTGCGCTACATCGACCCCACCAACTCCGAGGCCTTCGCCGACCCGGAGAACGAGAAGTACTGGGTCGGACCGCGTCCGGAGATCCACGGACCCAACGATCCCGGCGGAGTCGATCTCTACGTCGGTGGCGTCGAGCATGCGGTACTGCATCTGCTGTACTCGCGCTTCTGGCACAAGGTGTTGTTCGATCTGGGGCACGTCAGCTCGAGCGAGCCGTACCGTCGCCTCTACAACCAGGGCTATATCCAGGCCTACGCCTACACCGATGCGCGCGGCGTCTACGTGCCCGCGGCCGAGGTGATCGAGCGCGACGGCGGTTACTTCCATCAGGACCAGCCCGTCAACCGTGAATACGGGAAAATGGGTAAGTCGCTGAAGAACTCGGTCTCTCCCGACGAGATCTTCGCCGAGTACGGTGCCGACACCCTGCGCTTCTACGAGATGTCGATGGGCCCGCTGGACACCTCGCGGCCGTGGGCGACGAAGGACGTCGTCGGCGCTCAGCGGTTCCTGCAGCGGGTGTGGCGCTTGGTGCTCGACGAGGTGACCGGCGAGGTCCGCGTCACCGACGCCAAGCCCACCGAGGACACGTTGCGGGTACTCAACCGCGTTATCGACGGTGTGCACGCGGATTACGCTGCGCTGCGCGACAATACGGCCGGCGCCAAGCTGATCGAGCTGACCAACCACATCACCAAGGCGTACCCGGACGGCGCCCCGCGTGGGGTCGTCGAGCCGCTGATCCTGATGCTCGCTCCGCTGGCACCGCACCTGTCCGAGGAACTGTGGAGCAAGCTCGGGCACGAGAAGTCGTTGGCGCATGGGCCTTTCCCGCGCGTGGAGAAGAAGTGGCTCGTCGCCGATACCGTCGACTACCCCATCCAGGTCAACGGCAAGGTCCGCAGCCGCATCACCGTGCCCGCCGATGCGACGAAGGACGACGTCGAGAAGACTGCGCTGGCCGACGAGAAAATCGTGGCCCTGCTCGACGGCAAGGCCCCGACCAAGGTCATCGTGATCCCGGGTCGAATGGTGAACATCGTCCTGAAGTAGCCCCGCCCCCGCCGAACTCGAAGTTGTGGACGAAAATCTGGCGATTTCCGTCCATGACTTCGAGCTCGCGGGGGTTTAATTTGGTGCATGTCACTGGCTGGTAGTGGGTTTGCGTTGAGGCTGATCGCCTCGGTCGTTCTACTTCTCGGGTCCGCGTCGCTCGTGAGTGTTCCTGTTGCACAAGCAGATCCGGGACCCGGCTCACCGGTTCCGGCCGACGATCCGTTCTACGATTGGGACGGCGGCCTGGACGTCTCCCCGGGAACGGTGTTGCGGTCGAGGCCCATGACGTTCCGTACCCCCACCCAGCCGACGCCGATCACGGGTAGCCAGGTTCTCTACAGAACTACCGACCAGCAGGGCGACGGGGTCGTCACCGTCGCCACAGTGCTGCGGCCCCTGGTGCCCGGGCCGACGCGGATCGTCTCGTACCACATGGCCTACGACGCCCTCGGCTCCCAGTGCAATCCCTCGTACACCCTCAGTGGCGGGTCCACGAGCCCCATTGCCGGCGCGGAACAGGCGGTCATCGCGGGCTACCTCGCAGCGGGCTACACCGTCGTCGTACCGGATTACGAGGGTGAGGAGCTCGAGTGGACGATCGGGCGGCAGTCGGGCTACGCAGCTCTGGACGGTATTCGTGCGGCTCAGTCCTTCTTACAGCTTCCGTCGGGCACGCCCGTCGGCATGGTCGGGTACTCCGGGGGATCCGTGCCGACGCAGTGGGGTGCCGAGATTGCCCCTGCGTACGCACCCGAGCTGAATCTCGTCGGGGTGGCGGCCGGCGGGCTACCGGTCGACCTGGCTCACAACCTGCCGTACGTCAGCGGTAACAAGCAGTGGGCGGGTGTCATCCCGGCACTGATCGTCGCT
The DNA here is from genome assembly GCF_002258315.1 of Rhodococcus sp. 06-462-5. GTDB lineage: Bacteria > Actinomycetota > Actinomycetes > Mycobacteriales > Mycobacteriaceae > Rhodococcoides. Next base: position 206,781 of record NZ_NOYD01000001.1, read on the forward strand.
TACGAACGTGCATACGGCCTCGACCTGAACAGTTTCATCTCCGACTACGGCCTCGAGGTGATCGATCAGGTCGATCAGGAGTGCATTGCCCAGTTCGCCGACGACTACCCGACACTCACCGACGCCTCGATGGTCAAGGCCCCGTACAACTCCCTGCTGGACGTACCCGAGGTGGTGGCGGCGATCGACGACAACATCATGGGCAGTCAGGGCACTCCGCGGACGCCGATGTTTCTCGCTGTCGGGCACGCCGATCCGATCGGCGACACCGTCATGATCACCGCCGACGTGCAGGGGCTTGCGTACGGGTACTGCGGCCGAGGCGTCGACGTGCAGTACGCGCAGTACGACGGCTTGACGCACAGCGAAGCCTTCCCGGTGTTCGAGGCGCAGAGTCTGCAGTTCCTGGCAGAGCGATTTGCCGGTGGGCCGACGCCCAGCAACTGTGCGACCATCCCGCCCGGAAACAGCCTGGCACCGACTCCGTAGTACGAACCCGCGTGGTCTTTCAGATCGCGCCCAGATCGGCCGAAAGCCAATGTTCCGGCTGAAGGTAGAACACCACGTTCTCTTCGTGCTCGCTGTCGGCCATTTCGAGATAGCCGTCGACCTTCTCCGGCGGTAGGTAGCGCGCAGCCATGGCGCGTAGTAGCTCCGGCGTGCTCGGCTCTTCGCGCGCAACCGGTCCCTCGACCGACACGTATCTGATGGTCGGATTCGTCTGCTCGATCATGAGCGTGAAACGCCTTGCAGCCCTGATCGATTCGGCTTTCCTGGACGTCTTTCCGGTGAGAACCCAGGCCTGGCCACCAGGTGTGTAGTCGTACCAGATGGGGACGGTCAACGGACCGCGATCCGGGCCCGCGGAGACGGACAGCGCGGCGACGTGAGACTCGGCCAGAAATTCTTCGCGTTCTGCCTTCGACAGTGCCATGACACAACCGTAGGACTTTCGCAGGCCGAGTTCCAGACCTGCGACGCACCCTCGGGCCGGGTGATGTCAGGGCGTCCTGGTCGAGACGCCCGGCATCAGTACTCGCAGCACACCGGTGACGACGTCCGACGCGGTTTCGGTGGGACGCGTCAGGCATCGGAAGAGAACGTTGTTGGTCAGCATGATCGCCACCTCGGGTGCGGGTGCCTCGTCGCTGAACACACCGGTTTCGCGTCCGCGTTCGAGGATGGGGACGACGGCAGCGGGGAGGTAGAGGTTCTCGATCACGGTCGTGATCGTGCTCGGCTGCTGGAACTGCTCGAAGCTCAGGGCGAGGAGCATCCCCGAGCTCATCGCCCGGTTGTCGATCACGAAGTCCCCCAGCGAGATCAGGGTCCGCTGCAGTGCGACGGCGGGCTCGATGCCGAGGCGTTCGTCGGCGCGGCGCAACCGTAGGACGCGATCGAACTCGGGTTTCAGTGCGGCGACGATGATGTCGACCTTGCTGGGAAACAGGCGGCGAAGATCCTCGACCCGGATCTTCGCCGCTGCGGCGATGTCGGCGAGCGTGACCAGGAAGTATCCGTTGTCGAGGAAGAGTGCTTCCGTAGCCGCGATGACGTCGGCCTCGAGATCCGGGCGAAGGGAAGCGGCACCCTCGAGCGCGTCGACGGGGTCGGGTTCCGGTGCATTCCGATCGGAATGCACCGGGTCGATGGCCCACCGCAGGATCGAGGTGACGCCGTCGGATACCTCGCCCGTGGAAACCGAACCGGGCGTGAGCATCTCACGGAGCGCGTAGCCGTCGAGGAGTGCGCCCAGTGCAGTGGACAGGGACGTCAACGACAACGGCCGACGCACGGACCCACCCTGGGCCTGGATCGCCTGACCCACCACGGTGCGGAAATCTGCATCGAGGCGTTCGAATTCCGGGGTGACTGCCTTGCGGGCTCCGTCGTGGTCGGCTGCGAACAGGACGGCGATGAGTCGGCGCCGCATCAATCCCGACGTCAGGTCGTCGAACAGGGCCGACACCGGCGCAGCCGCGTCGCGCCATCCCGTCGGAGGGTCGGTGGGCGCGACGGTTCCGGAGTAGTTGACGGTGAGGTTGTCCAGCAGATCCGCGACGAACGCCTCTTTGCCCCCGGAGCCACCGCTGCGTGAGTTGCCGGGGTAGGCGTTGTGAAAGGTCTGATGGGACAGACCGGCACCGTCGACGACGGCCGCGATGGAGAGCGATCGCGCCAGATCGGTGGTGTCGAGTTCGTCCAGCAGCCGATAGCCGGTCCGAAGGAACTGCTCGCGCGGGGTCGGCTTGGTGTTCAACGACTACCGCCTCTACAGACTGCACAGCACCGGAATGGACCTCGAACCATAGCAATCCGATGTGTTGCGCGCATGGTTTACAACCAACTACATCGGGAGTTAGTTCGAACCCTCTAATCGATAACGTACTCGAATTGGTTTGTGTTGCAGGGGATTCGCAGGCCGTGGTCAGATTCACATCCAGCCGAGGGATCGTATTGTCGGCCGATATCGCGAGGAGGCACACATGGTGTTGATCGGTCATCGACCCCCCGTACAGCCGCGAGTGCTGGCACCGCTCGGCACCAGACAGCCGGTGACGCGTTCCGCGCACCCTGCAGCGCGGGTGCAGAGCCCACCGCCGCAGGCTGTGCCGGTGTACGCATCCCCAGGATTGACCGAGCGTGAGGTCACCGTCCTGAAGGCTTGGCTGGACTGCGACTCCAAAGTCGACGTCGGGGCCCGTCTTCACATCGCGCTGGGAACCGTCAACACGCATCTGACGCGAATCCGCGACAAATACTCCCGCGTGGGTAGAGCTGCTCCCACGAAGGCGGCATTGGTCGCCCGGGCACTGCAGGACGGCATCGTGACGCTCGACGACCTCTGAGCGTTGTGAGCGGAAATTCGACCCCTGCTACGAGCCCGGAGTGGAGCCTGCGCAACGACCGAGGGCACTGCCGCTCACCTGGTGCGCAGCACCAACTCTGTCGGATGAGCGTCGGCGGGCGTATCGATGGCGTTGCGTACTGCACGGGCAACGGTGCTGGGCTGCAGGAACTTCGAGCCGTCGTATTCCCCACCCTCATGTGCGACGATCTCGCGCTGCATCTCGGTATCGATCCGTCCGGGATGAATCGAGGTCACGCGAAGGGTCGGCTCCTCCAGTCGCAGTGCATCCCCGAAGGCCCGTAGCGCGAACTTGCTCGCCGCGTAGCCGCCCCAACCGGGGTTCGCGCGAATGCCGGCACCCGAATTGATCAGCACCACATGGCCGTTGGCCTTTCGTAGCGCCGGAAGGAGCAGCCGAGTCAGCTCGACGACGGCGATGACGTTCACCTCGTACTGTCGCCGCCAGTCCTCCGCCGTCGACTCCTCGACGGTCCCCAGCGCCGCGACTCCGGCGTTGTGCACCAACACGTCCAGAGAATCGATGCCCGACGCGGCCGCCGCCACCGCGTCGGGATCGGTCAGTTCCACCGGCCACGGGGTGGCTTCTGCCAGTTCCGACGAGATGGACTCGAGAGACTCGGCCGATCGTCCGCCGAGCAGGACGTGGTGATCCGGGGCGAGCAATCGGGCGATATGGGCTCCGAGCCCACGGCTTGCCCCGGTCACCAACGCAGTACGAGTCATGCAGCCAGACTAACTAGAAGCTCATCCCCGCCTCGGATGCCCAGGTCTGGGTGGTGTTCGCTCCGTCGAGTTCCTCGCGAATGATGTCGGCATGTCCCGCGTGCTGGGAGATCTCGCGCAGGATGTGCAGCACCGTGAATCGTGCGCTCTGCCAGATGCGTTCGGGTGCCCAGGGTGCGGTCGGGACCGGGACGGACAGATTCAGATCCAACGTCGCCAGGGCATCGCTGGTCGAGCGCGCCACCTCTTCCCATTCGGCGATCAGCCCTGCGACGGTTTCGTCGTCCGCCATGACGTACTCGCCGCCGGCGGACTCCATGTCGAACTGGGCCGTCTCGTCCAGGTCTGCGATCACCTTCATCCAGTGCCGCTCGTTGCTGATCACGTGATGCAGCAGTCCGCCGAGAGTCAGTTCGCTGACGGTCGTGCGGGCGCGCGCCTGCTCGTCGTCGATTCCGCGGACGGTGATGAGGAAGTTCGCGCGCTGTTCGTCGAGCATCTTGGTGATGTCGGTGTTTTCGTTGGTCATTGTTTCCTCCTGGGTGGGCTGGTGAAACCCACACTAGGAACAATCGAGGTCATGTTCGGTCCTCGATTTCAAACGAGCGGAATCTCGCGCGCGGACGCAAACTGTCTGCATGGGCGATCGAGGTTTCACTTCCACGCAGTTGGCGGCGCGCGCGGCATATCTGCTCAGGGGCAACGACCTGGGCACCATGACCAGCGCGGCCCCGCGACTGTATCCGCACATGTGGAGCTGGGATGCGGCGTTCGTCTCGGTCGGGCTGGCTCCGCTGAGCGTGGAGCGGGCCGTGGTGGAGATGGACACCTTGCTCTCCGCGCAGTGGAAGAACGGGATGATCCCGCACATCGTCTTCGCCAACGGCGTCGACGGCTACTTCCCCGGTCCTGCGCGGTGGGCGACCGGCACGCTCGCGTCGCACGCACCGATGAGCCCGCAGACCTCGGGGATCACCCAACCGCCGGTGCACGCGATCGCGGTGCAACGCATCCTCGATCATTCCAAGCGCCACGGACGTACGACGCGTGCCGTCGCCGAGGAATTCCTCGACCGCCGCTGGGGTGATCTGGTGCGGTGGCATCGCTGGCTCGCTCAGGCCCGCGATGTCGACGACAACGGACGGATCGCGGTCTTCCACGGCTGGGAGTCGGGGATGGACAATTCGCCTCGTTGGGATTCGGCCTACGCCAATGTGGTTCCCGGAGAGATGGATCCGTACTTCCGAGAGGACAAGGCGGTGATCTCCGACGCCTCCCAGCGGCCGAGCAATCTCGAGTACGACCGCTACATCTGGCTGGTGGAGGAGATGAAGCAGGTCGGGTACGACGACGATGCATTGAAGACGAAGATGAGCTTCGCCGTCGAGGATGTCTTCGTCAGCGCCATCTTCGCGGTGGCATGCGATGTGCTCGCGACCATCGGCGAGGACCATTCGCGTCCCCACTCCGATGTTCGGGAGCTGCGTTCGTGGGCGGAGAAGTTCCGCAAGGGAGTCATCGCGACGACGGACGCACGCTCCGGTGGCGCCCGCGACTTCGATCTACGGACGGGCCAGTGGATCGGCACCGAGACCATCGCGATGTTCGCACCGTTGCTGTGCGGCGGACTGCCCCGCGAGCAGGAGCGCAACCTGATTCGCATCTTCGAGGGCACCCGGTTCTGCGGGCATCCGGATCTGCGATATGCGGTCCCGCCGTCCACGTCCCCCGTGTCGAAGGACTTCCGTGCCCGTGAGTACTGGCGCGGACCGGTATGGCCGGTGATGACGTGGCTGTTCTCGTGGGCGTTCGCGCGTCGTGGTTGGTCGGAGCGGTCACTGTCGTTGCGCGACGAAGGCCTGCGCCAGGCCAGCGACGGCAGCTTCGCCGAGTACTACGAGCCGTTCACCGGCAAGCCGCTCGGCAGCATGCAGCAATCCTGGACGGCCGCGGCCGTGCTGGACTGGCTGGGGTAGCGAGAAGGATCAGCCGAGGTAGCTGTCGACAAGAGGGCCGACGACGTCGAACGAGGTGGCGTCGGGCACGAGGTACTTGGCGACGGTGCCGCAGACGAAGGGATGCCACGCGGAGCCGGAGTCGGTACCCAGGGACGAGACGGCGAGGACGTTGCCGAAGTAGATGCCGGGCAGGTGGCGCTGGACGAGTTCGTCGTTGTGCGACGCGACGGCGAGCAGTTCCTCGACGTGGCTGCGATCGATCTCGTCGCCCATGGCTCCGAGCAGATCTGCGCCCTCGGCGCGGGCCCGGACCGGGTCGCTGTCGAGCAGCGTCAGTGCTCCGACGGTGACGCCCCGGTTCTGCAGTTCGACGGCGATGGCGTGGGCGAGAACTCCACCGAACGACATGCCCAGGAGGTGGACGGTGCCGTCGGTCTGAATGCGAACGATGTCGTCGGCGTACTGCGACGCCAATGCTGCGAGGGACTCGGCACGCTCACCGGACGCGGGCACCTGGACGCCGTAGATCGGGCGCTCGTCGTCGACGTGAGGTGCCAGGCCTGCGTAGCAGTCCACCAGACCGACCAGGGGGTGGATGCAGAACACTGGGTCGAGGTGTCCGGCGGTTCGGATCGGCGCGATGGTCGGCACCGCATAGTCGGACGGGTCGAGTTCCGTGAGAGCCAGATGCGATAGATCGTTCACGACAGTCATGGGTGCGCCTCCGAGCCAAGAGATGTAGTTCGTGTTTTCATTGGGTTTGTTGGTGCCGACTCTGGGTATGTCGCAGTCGGCGTCGTGAGTGTTACCCACGTCTCATTACCGAAGACTCAATCACGTCTGTGGACAGAACGCATTAGTGACTGTTCACCATTGAGTGCCCAGGTCCGGGCCCCTAATCTCACCCGGGTGGTCTTCTCCCGCACGTCGCGTGCCCTGTTCGGATTGTTCTCGGCCGGTGTCATCGCCTGTGCTGCGCCCGGGGTCGCGTCGGCCGTTCCGCAGGGCCCGGACGTCTCGTCGTGGCAACACATCGACGGCACCGCGATCGATTGGCATGCGGTGAAGGCTGCAGGTCACGGATTCGCGATGGTCAAGGCCACCGAGGGTCTGGATTACGTCAACCCGTACTTCGTCGAGGACTCCATCGTCATGCGCACGGCGAACGTGGCGCGCGGCGCGTACCACTACGCCGATGTGACGCTCTCACCCGAGTTGCAGGGCGCGTACTACTCGGCACTGGTGCTGGGCATCAACGGTCCGGGTGATCTGCCGCCGGTGCTCGACCTCGAAGATGCCAAGGGGAGGTCGCCTGCCGAGGTGATCGACTGGACGCACCGGTACCTCGATACCGTCCAGACGCTGACCGGCCGTCAGCCGATCATCTACACCTATCCGAACTTCTGGCGGACGGCGATGGCCGATACCCACGAGTTCAACGACTACCCGCTGTGGATCGCCGATTACGACGAAGAGCTGGGCCCGCTGCCCGGCGGCTGGACGAACTGGCTGTTCTGGCAGTTCACCGACCGCGGCACCATTCCCGGAATCGACGGGCGTACCGACATCAATCACTACGCGGGCACGCCGGAATCGCTGCGGACACTCGCTCGGTGGTGACGACCGTTCACCTGTACGTCTTGCCACCACACCGGTAGCGCGAAAACGCCCGCAGTCGATCGTCTCGACTACGGGCGCCTTCGGTTCACTGCCGATCCTGAACTATTACGCCGACTTCCACACTGCGACGACGGAGGGCCGCGGCTGGGTGTCTCCGCCGTCGGGCCAGTGCGAGATCGGTGCGTCGGCGGTGGCGTCGTCGCTTTCGCCCGGGTGCTGCACGCACACCACGACCCGCTCGTCGGAGACGATGGGACCACAGGTCTCGCCGCCGGCGGGAACCGTCAGGAACTGACGGGTCTCACCACGACGTGGGCCGTCGAGCACCACGGCGAACAGGCCGTCGTTGGAGTCGAGGGCGTTGCCGTCGGTGGAGACCCACAGGTTGCCCTTCGAGTCGAACGCGAGGTTGTCGGGGCACGAGATGGGGCTGACCTGGCTCTTGTCGAAGCCGCCGAAGTACGTGTCGGCCTCGTTCGGGTCACCGCACACCAGCAGCAGGTTCCAGGTGAACGACGTGCCCGCATGGTCGTCGTCGAGCTCGAGCACCTGGCCGTTCTTGTTGGTGTTGCGAGGGTTGGCCTCGTCGGCGGCCGCGTTGCCCTCGGTGCCTCGGTTGGAGTTGTTCGTCAGCGCCACGTAGACCTTGCCGGTCACCGGGTTGGGCTCGAAGTCCTCCGGACGGTCCATCTTGGTGGCGCCCACCTTGTCGCCTGCCTGACGGGTGAACACCGCGACCTCCTCCGCCGACATACCGTCGACGAGGGACCGTCCACGTCCGTCCTCTCCGGTCTCGAGCAACGGGATCCACGTTCCGGTGCCGCGGAATTCACCCGTGGACGGCAAGGTGCCCGAGCCGTCGATCTCGTCCGGGGAGTCGCCGGTGAGAGTGGCGACGTAGAGCGTTCCCGCGTCCAGCAAGGTCAGGTTGTTGCGCATCGCAGCCGCGCCGGTGCCGGGCATCATCTTTCGACTGGAGACGAACTTGTACATGTAGTCGAAGCGCTCGTCGTCGCCGCTGTAGGCCACCACGGTGCCGTCGTCGGTGACGTGGATCGTCGCGGCCTCGTGCTTGAATCGGCCGAGAGCGGTGTGCTTGATCGGAGACGACTGCGGATCCCACGGGTTCACCTCGACGATGTATCCGAAGCGGTTGACCTCGTTGGGTTCCTGCGCCAGGTCGAAGCGCTTGTCGAAGCGTTCCCACTTGCGATCGCTCGCGGCACCCTCGACTCCGTAGCGTGAGAGCCGCTCGGCCACAACGGGATCGGTGACGGACTCGGCGTTGCCGAAGTACTGGTTGAAGTTCTCCTCGCCGGAGAGCACGGTTCCCCACGGCGTCAGGCCGCCCGAGCAGTTGTTGAACGTGCCGAGCACCTTGGTGCCGGTGGGGTCGACGCTCGTCTTGAGGAAGTTGCTGCCCGCAGCGGGGCCGGTGACGACGAACTCGGTGCTACCGGTGATGCGACGGTTGTACTGGCCCATGGCCGGGGTCAGTTTGCCGGTGCCCGACTCGCCCTGCACCTGCACCACCGAAAGTCCGTGTGCGGCAATGGCGACGTCGAATTGCTCGCGGGTGGGGTTCTCGGCGTCGTAACCCTTGAACATCGCCGGCTCGGTGCTGTACTCGTGGTTGACCACCAGTAGGTGCGCGTTCGGCGTGCCCTCGACGGGCAGCAGGCCGGCGAAGTCGTTGTTGAAACCGAACTGCTTCTCCTGCGCGGCGGCAGTCTGATTGTCGAAGTCGAATGCCGGCGCGCCTGCCACGACCGCGTCACCCCAGCGAATGACGATTTCCTGCTCGTAGCCCTCGGGCACCACCACGGCATCCTCGGTGTTCGGTTCCACCGCAACGAAATCCACACCGTCGACCGGCGAGGCATCGGCACCCGAGGTGGTGGAGCTTCCCGTGGCGGCCGGCTCGTCGGTGGAGCACGCTGCCAGAGCACTGCCCGCGCCCACCGCGAGCACTGCCATCGCTCCGCCCTTGATCACGCCACGTCGCGACATCGCGGTCTTGACGATGTCGCCGAAGTACTCACCCTTCGACGTGTTGGGAATCTCGTGGAAGCACGCATCACCGCACTTGTACTTGCACGTCAGGGATGAGCGCTTGGAGCTTCCGTCGTGAACGGCGAACAAGGGTAGTGGCTTCATGAGTGGGCACGCTGTCACCCAAAAGCGAAAGTAAAGGAACGTTCAGGTGAAGTTGGGGAGAACGAGGCTGCCCTAACGTGCTACAGCACCTGCGACAGAAACGTTTTCAGTCGATCGGTGTGCGGATCGTCGAACAACTGCTCCGGCGTTCCGGTTTCGACGGCGCTGCCGTGGTCCATGAACAGCACTCTGTTCGACACCGATCGCGCGAAGCCCATCTCGTGGGTCACCACGACCATGGTCATACCGCCCTTGGCCAGATCCGCCATCAGCGCCAGGACGCCCTTGACCAACTCGGGGTCCAGCGCCGAGGTGGCCTCGTCGAAGAACATCACCTCGGGCTTCATCGCGAGAGCGCGGGCGATGGCGACGCGCTGCTGCTGGCCGCCGGAGAGATTGCCCGGGCGAGAATCCGCCTTGTCGGTCAGTCCCACCAGTTCGAGCTGATCCATCGCTGCCGCACGAGCGGTCTCCTTGGACAGGCCGAGCAGCTTTCGTGGGCCGAGCGCGATGTTGTCGGCAACGGTCTTGTGCGGGAACAGATTGAACTGCTGGAACACCATGCCGATGCGTTGACGCAACACGTCCGGGTTGTCCTTCAGTACCGATTTGCCGTCGAGCAGGATGTCGCCCTGCTCGGGCTCGTGCAGTCGATTCAGGGCCCGCAGCAGCGTGGATTTGCCCGACCCGGATGGGCCGATGACCGTCGTCGTCGTGCCGGCCGGGACGTCGATGCTCACCCCGCGCAGCACCTTGTTGGTACCGAACGACAGGTGAATGTCCTTGCCTACGAGCGAAACAGAAGTCATGTCAGCCTCTTTCCACGACGACGGCCTGCTCCACCGGGTCGAGCGTCTGCTCGGCCTTCCCGGTGCGCAGTCGCTTGTCGATGTAGTTCACGAGATGGGTGAGCGGCACGGTCAACACCAGGTAGAACAATCCGGCCGCGACGAGTGGCGACAGGTTTCCGGTCTGTGCGTTGAGATCTCGGCCGACGGCGAAGAGCTCACGCTGGGTGGCGAGCAGTCCGAGGAAGTAGATCAGCGACGAGTCCTTGATCAGCGAGATGAACTGGTTCATCAGCGCCGGCAACACGCGTCGGACACCCTGAGGAACGACGACGAGGTTCATCGAGCGACGACGGCTGAAGCCCAATGCCCGTGCGGCTTCCATCTGCCCTGCCTCCACGCTCTGGATGCCGGACCGAAAGATCTCACCGATGTACGCCGCGGCGAGCAGCGACAGCGCCGCAGCGCCGAGCCAGTACGGATTGCCGCCGGTCACCCCTTGCACCACCGGCCCGATACCGAGTCCGATGATCAGAATGATGACCACGGCGGGCAGTCCGCGGAAGATGTCGGTGTAGACGCGGGCAGGCCAGCGCAGCCAGCGTGTGCGAGACAGGCCCGCCAGAGCCAGCAACATGCCGAGGACCGTTCCGATGATGCCCGACGCCAACGCGAGAATCAGCGTGTTCGGCAGACCCACCTTGAACAGGTCGGGGATGGCCGACTTGTACAGCGACCAATCGAAGAACGTATCCCCCAGCTGCGCCAGCGTGGATTTGGGCTGAACGGAAACGGCTTCGGGAGCATTCGCGTCGTTCTGTGCTGCGATGGCAGCGAAGTCGGGTAGCTCCGGCTGGGGGGCGGCCTTGCTGCCAGGCTTGAAGCCGTCGGGCAACTCGCGAGGAACCCAGTCGGAGTACAGGTTTGCCCACGTGCCGTCGGCGATCACCGCGTCGAGACCGGAGTTCAACGCGTCGATCAGCGGTTGATTGTCGCGGGCGACAGCCCAGCCGACGAAGTTGTTCAGCGAGAACGTGTTCTGTGTGATCGCGGTGCCGTCCTCGGGCTTGACCAAGCCCTCGGCCTGCTGCGACGGAGCCACCCAGGCGTCGATCTGACCGGTCCGCAGGTTCGCGTAGGCGGTGTTGTAGTCCGGGAACTTCACCGGATCGAGGCCGAGCGTGTTCACCACGTAGTCGTCCTGCACGGTGCCCTGCACCACGCCGATCCTGGTGCTCGCGTTCAGGTCTTCGAAGCGGCTGATCGGACCGCCGGTTTGAGCGACGAGGGAGAAGTAGCCGAAGTCGTATCCGTTGGTGAATCCGACGGTGTTGCGTCGCTCGTCCGTCGTCGTGATCGAGGACGACCCGACGTCGAAGCGGCGGCCCGCAACCTGGGCGAGCAGGCCCGAGAACTCGGTGCCCGAGAAGTTGATCTGCAGCCCGAGCTTGTCCGCGACGGCCTTCAGCAGTTCGTTGTCGTAGCCGGTGTACTGGCCGGCCGAGTCGAGGCAGATGCTCGGCGGGGCGTCGGAGAGGGTGCCGACGGTCAACACTCCCGGCGTCGCCAATCCCAGGGCGTTCGTGTCGATGCGGTCCAGCGGGGTGACGTTGTCCGTCGTGTACCTGTCCTCCGTCGCGGCCGCTGCGGCAGCGTCGAAGTTCGTCGGCGTGGACGACGCACTGTCGACTCCGGGAGGGGCGCACAGGTCGGTCGGACCTGCCGCCGCCTGATCATCGGAGTTCGAGGTTCCACACGCGGCGAGCGTGAGGGCCATCAACAGTCCGAGAACGAGAACCACGAGCGCGCGTGAAGCGCGTACGGCAACCATGGACAAAACCCTAAGCGGACCAGGGCCCACTCACCCAAACGGCCGACGCGCAAGGGTTTCGCTCAACGAACTGCCGTGACGTGTGACTACCGGTGCGCGTCCCGCCACGCGATGGCTTCGCCCAGTTCCGTGAGGTCGTACTCGGGGCCTCCGGTACCCACGGTGAACAGGGTGGCTCCGGCGTCGACGAAGTCCTGGGCGGTGTCCGCGCCCGGCCACGAGACCGACCGGGTGATTCCCGAGACGTCGCGTCCGACGGTGGTGCCGTGCTCGGCGAGAATCTCGGACTTGCGCTTCAGCGCCTCGAGATCGGCGAAGCTGTGCCAGATGTGCGCATACTCGGCGACCATCTTCAGTGTCTTCTTCTCTCCGCCGCCGCCGATGAGAATCGGGATGTCGCGGGTGGGAGCCGGGTTTCCGACGTCGAGGCGGTGTCGGATTCTGGCCAGGCTCTCTTTCAGCAAGGCCAGACGCGAACCGGCCGTGCCGAATTCGTACCCGAAGTTGTCGTAGTCCTTCTCGTTCCACCCAGCACCGATGCCGAGGATCAGCCGGCCGCCGCTGATGTGGTCGACGGTGCGTGCCATGTCGGCCAACAGGTCCGGATTGCGGTAACCGCCGCCGGTGACGAGTGCGCCGATCTCGACGTTCGACGTCTGCTCGGCCCAGGCACCGAGCATCGTCCAGCACTCGAAATGCGCGCCGTCGAGGTCGCCGTACAGCGGATAGAAGTGGTCCCAGTTGAAGACGATGTCGACACCCGCATCCTCCGAGCGCAACACCGCGTCGCGGATCAACTGGTAGTCGGGAGCGTGCTGGGGCTGAAGCTGAACACCGATCTTGACGGTCATGTACGTCTCCTCGTCGTGTGGGCTGCGTCTCCCATGATGCACCCGAATTCGATCAGCCGATGCGGACGCCGCTCTCGGCCATCATCGCGCGGAGCACGAACCCGGCCTCGGAGCCGACGATCTCGCCGACGAGGGTGATGTAGCGGTCCACGAATGCGCCGCCGTGCTGCTGCTCGTCCTCGTCGGCGAAATGGTGCGCGAGCTCGTGCAACACCACCAACTCCCGCAGCGCCCACGCCCTGTTGCCCCGATGCAGGGGCACGGCAATGGTGGCGGTGTCCGATTCGTAATGCGCCGCAGCCGAACCCGAACGGGCCCGGACGGTGATGACGCGACCGGCGTCGGGCCACGTGGCTGCGACCCAATCCAGCCCGAGCACCGCATCGACGTACGCCTGCACCGAGTCGATGGAGGCGAACTTGCGCTCGATCGGCAGCGTGATCTGCGAACCCATCACCTCCACCATGCGGAGGCCCCGCTCCTCGGCACGATCGAACATGGTGCGAACCAGTTGCTCGGCGTCGTAGACGGCCGCGCGTTGCGAGTCCCTCGCCCTGCTCATGTGAGCAGCCTAATTTGTGTCGCCCTCACGACTCGCCTACAGTCTTCTATCGACAACGATTGTCGAATTCGTTCCCACATCGAAGCTCAGGAGAAAACGTGCTCGCCGTCGATGACCTCTGCATCGACGCCGGACGCTCGCGCATCGTTCGGCACGTGTCCTTCGAGATTCCCGCGGGTCGACGCCTCGGCCTTCTCGGCGCGTCGGGATCGGGAAAGTCGATGATCGCGGCAGCCCTCGTCGGTGCGCTGCCGCCGGGGATCACCTGCACCGGACGCATCGTCGTCGACGGCCACGACGTCGCCGGGGTTCCGACGCCCCGCCGGCCGCACACCGCCCGCCCGGCGATGGTCTTCCAGGATTCGGCCACTGCACTGAACCCGATGGTCACCGTCGGCAGGCAACTCCGCACGCCCGACGCCTCCGCGCTGCTCGAGCGCGTGGGTCTGCGCGACACCGAACGCATCCTGGCCTCGCACCCGCTCGAGCTGTCCGGCGGTCAGCGTCAACGCGTCTGTATCGCAGTCGCATTGGCGCGCGAGAGCCCACTGGTGATCGCGGACGAACCCACGACGGCCCTCGATGTGCTCAGTCAGGCGCGGGTGCTCGACGCTCTTCGTGAGGTGGCCTCGCTGCTGCTGATCACGCACGACATCGCCGTCGCTGCGCAGCTGTGCGACCATCTGATGGTCCTCGACTCGGGGCGCATCGTCGAATCCGGTTCCACAACAGCGATTCTCGACACTCCCGAGTCCGATCTCGTGGTGCGCATGCTCGATCGAGCTCGCGCCGCCGACCCGTTTCGCCAGCTGGTAGCGCGATGACTGCGGGCCTGGTGGCCAGGGACATCACCCGCACCTACGTTCGACACGGCTCGTCTCGTACCGCGCTGGACGCTGTCTCGCTTTCGCTATCGCCGGCCGGTCGCATCGCTGTTGTGGGCGAATCCGGTTCGGGAAAGACCACAGTGCTGCGCATGCTGCTGGCACTGGACTCCCCCGATGCGGGAACCGTGGAACTGGAGGGGCGCACAGTCCGTCCGGGTTCCGCGCGATCGCTGCGGTGGTTTCGCAGACTCGTGCAGTACGTTCCTCAGGATCCCGCGACCAGCCTCGACCCACGCCGCAGTGTCCTGGATCTGGTGGCGACGCCGCTGCGACTTCTCGGCGTCGACGGCGATCATCGAGCCAAAGCAGGTGCCGCACTCGCTGCCGTCGGGCTGGACGAGCGCTACCTGCAGCGCCGACCGACGGAACTGTCCGGTGGCCAGAATCAACGCGTCGCCATTGCGCGTGCAGTGGCATGCGAACCGCAGTACCTGCTGGCGGACGAGCCGGTCAGCGGACTTGACCCTGATCTTCGCGAGCAGGTCCTCGCAGTCCTGGCCGGACTGCCGAGCGCATTGCTGATCGTGAGCCACGACCTGTCCGCGGTCGCTCGACTCTGCAGCGACGTATCGGTGATGCACGACGGCCGGATCGTCGAAACCGGCAGCGTACGGGACATTCTCACCGACCCGCAGCACTCCTACACCCGAGACCTGATCGACGCCGTACCCCGGCTTGCACAACCATCACAGGAGATCCATTGACCACCACTCTGTTGTCTACCAACGTGTTCCGTATCGGTGCCCTGGCCGCGGTAGGCACCCTCACGCTCACCGGCTGCTTTACTTCGGGCGCTTCCGACGACACCACAGATCGGGCCCGCGTTGCGATGCTGCAACCGCCACGCTCGGGGCTCTCGCAGTTCAGCGACGATGCCTTCAAGCTCTCGCGCTGGTCCACCGCCGAAACCCTCGTCACCCTCGACGATCTCGGTGATGCTCAGCCCGGGTTGGCCACCGACTGGAACCGCGTCGACGAGCGCACCTGGAGTTTCGACATCCGACCCGACGTGAGGTTCCACAACGGTGCGCCGCTCGATTCCGCCGCCGTCGTCACCGCACTGACCGCTGCCACCACCGCCGCGCCGAAGCCGCGCATCCTCGACGGCGTCGAGCTGACGGTGACCGCCACCGACGACGACACGGTGGAGGTGGCCACCGAGAACGTCGATCCACTGGTGCCGCAACGACTCTCGAGCCCGCAGCTCGCCATCCTGGCACCCGGGGCCTACTCCGCAGACGGCAGCGACCCCGTCGGGACCGGCACCGGACCGTTCGTGTTGACCGGAGTCAACGGCACGTCCAGTGCCACGCTGGACCGTAACGAGAACTACTGGGGTGAGCCCGCGAAGCTAGCCGGCATCGACGTCGACTTCGTGCCCGACGGTACGGCCCGCGCAGCGGCGCTCCGCAACGGCACCGCCGATGTGGTGGAGGCGATTCCGGTATCGCAGGCCGCCAACATCGACCCGTCGCTGGTGCACGAGGTTCCGATGCCGCGTACCAACACCCTGTACCTGAACACGTCGTCCGGCGTGTTCGCCGATCCGGCCATGCGCGCCGCCGCACGTGAGTCGGTGGACAAGGATCGTCTGGTCGAGCAGGTCTACGAGGGCCGCGCAGACGCCGCGAACGGATTGCTCGGCCCCGCGCTGCCGTGGGCGGCGGACCGTCCCGCGCGCACCGACACACCGGCGGGCGATGCCACCGGTAAGAAGATCACGCTCGCCACCTTCACCGACCGCGCCGAACTTCCCGAGGTAGCCGTGCTGCTGCAGCAGGAACTCGAGGCGAAGGGCTTCGTCGTCGAGCAGGTGGTGCGCGAATACCAGTTCATCGAAACCGACGCGCTCAGTGGCGCATTCGATGCCTTCATCCTCTCCCGCGCCACCGTGCTCGATTCCGGTGACCCCGTGGCATACATGTTCTCCGACTTCGCTTGCGAGGGATCGTTCAACATCTCCCAGTTCTGCGACCCGCAGGTCGACGCGGCGTTGGCAGACGCCTCGGCCACCGAACCAGGAGACGAGCGCCGCGCCGCGATCCTGGACGCCGAGAAGCTGATCCTGGAGAAGGATGCGGCCGTTCCGATGCTGCACGAACGCGTCATCCAGGGCGAATCCGACGACATCACCGGCGTCGCCCGCGATCCGAGGGAACGCACGCTCATCACCAACCAGACCGCCTTCGAGTAAGCAGTGAGAACAACCGCCTCGCGGCTGGTTGCCGTCGCCGGTGTCGTTCTCCTCGTCGGAATGCTGCCGTGGCTGTCCGATCGCGATCCGGCACTGAGCATTCTGCGGGCCCGCTCGGCCGAGCAGGAAGCAACCCCCGAGGCCCTCGCAGCCATCCGTCGCGACCTCGGCCTCGATGCCGGGCCGCTGCGAATGTTCTGGGACTGGCTCACCGGCATCGCGTCGGGCAATCCCGGAACGTCCTGGAACACAGGTGAACCGGTGCTGCCGGGGGCCCTCGATGCGCTGCTGGTGTCGCTGACCCTGATGGGCTTCGCGATGGTCGTCGCGATCGCCGTCGCCGCCCTCGTGGTCGTCCCCAGCGTCCGGGCCGGACTCCGGGGCACCCCGAGGCGTACCGGGGGCGGCGTCGCGGCAGCGCTCACGTCGATGCCGGAGTTTCTGCTCGCGTCGGTACTCGTCGTTCTCGGTGCCGTGTGGTTGTCGTTCCCGGCCTACGGCTGGAACGGTCCCGAGTACGCGGTGCTGCCTGCACTGGCGCTCGGGTTGCCTGCGGGCGGGCTGATCGGGCGACTGCTCGCCGACGCGATCGCCGTCACCTTCACCGAGGGCTGGGTCATCACGTGGACGGTCGCAGGCTTCTCGCGGCCCCAGATCGCCGGTGCGGTTCTGCGACGCGCCCTCCCCGGCCTGGCATCGCAGATCGGTCTGATCATGGTCGCGATGACCGGCGGGGCGGTGGCCGTCGAAAAAGTATTTGCCATACCGGGATTGGGCCGCACCACCCTCGGCGACGCGCAATCGCAGGATCTCCCTGCTCTGCAGATCGACATCCTGTTACTGCTGGCCGTCAGTGCCGTTCTGGGGATTTCCGCCGAACTCGTGCGACGGCTGCTGCTCGGCAGCGCACTGCACGAGAAGGCGATGCCCATCCCATCCGGCGTCTTCCACCCGTCGCCGCGGCGGTGGCTGGTGCCGATCGCTGCGGCAACGCTCCTACTGGTCATGGTCCTTGCCGGACTCCCACGCGACGGCCAGGCGACGACGCGGGAGAAGTTCGCGGCTCCATCGCGTGCCTACCCTTTCGGAACGGACGCGTCGGGTCGAGATCTGCTGGCCCGCGTCGCCGACGGCGCACTGCGCTCCATCGGTCTCTCGCTTGCCGTGACGCTCGCAGCCTTGGTGGTCGGCGTGCTGCTGGGACTGATTCCGCGGGCCTCCCGTGGTGTGGTCGAGGTGACCAATGCGGCGCCGCCCGTCGTCACCGGCATTCTGATCGCAGCGATCTGGGGTCCGAGTGCAGGCGGGGCGGCCGTCGCCGTTCTCATCGTCACGTGGGCTCCGCTCGCCGCGCACACCGCCGCTCTCGTCGAGGAGACCCGCGCTCGGCCGTACATCTCCATCCTGCCGACACTCGGTGCAGGCAATGCGCGAATCCTGTTCGGGTCCGTCGTGCCCAGCGTCGTTCCGGTAGTGCTGCGGCACGCCATGATTCGGCTCCCCGGCGTCGCTCTCGCGCTCGCGGCCCTCGGATTCCTCGGCCTCGGTCCGCAACCCCCCACTGCGGATTGGGGATTGATACTGTCCGACGGGGTCGCCGCCGTCGAGCGGGCACCGTGGGTCACCGCTGCTCCACTCGCGTCCTTGATCGCACTCGCCGTTCTCGCAGTCTCGCTCGCCGGTGCCACCTCGGGGCGTGTGCGGAAGACCGGTAGCGTCATCGAGAAAGTCGACGCAGGAGGACGCAGTACGTGAGCACGAGGACCGACGGATCTCCGACGCGGTGGCGGTGGTCGTTTCTGGCCGATCTGCGGCGGGCCACCCCCACCGTTCGCTTGCTCGTCCTGACTCAAATGACCTTCAACATCGGCTTTTTCATGGTGTTGCCGTATCTGTCGGTGCACCTGACGAGTGATCTCGGGCTCGGTGCCGCGCTCGTCGGCGTGGTCCTCGGAATCAGGACCTTCTCGCAGCAGGGACTGTTCTTCGTCGGTGGCACCCTCGCCGATCGATGGGGCATCAAGCCGGTCGTCCTCGTCGGCTGTGTGCTGCGGGTGCTGGGATTCGTGGGCCTGGCCTTCGCCGATTCGCTGCCGGCGGTGCTGATCGCCACGGTGCTGGTGGGATTTGCAGCCGCATTGTTCTCTCCCGCAGTCGAATCCGCAGTCGCGATCGAGGCGGGCAAGAGCGAACGCGACGGCGGACCCACGCGCGTGGAGAGCTTCGCGCTGATGTCGGTGTGCAGCCAGATCGGTTCGTTCACCGGCCCGCTCGTCGGATCGGTGTTGCTGCTCGTCGATTTTCGGATCGCGTGTCTCGTGGCTGCGGCGATCTTCGTCCTGGTCGTCGCCGCTCACGTGCGGTGGCTGCCGCGTGAGCGCGGCGAACATCGCGACGACCCATGGCTCTCGGGTTGGACCGACGTGGTGCGCAACCGGACCTTCGTGCTGTTCGCGGTGGCGATGAGCGCACAGTTGGTGGCCTACAACCAGCTGTACCTGCTGTTGCCACTCGAGGTCGAACGCGCCTGGGGCTCACAGACGGTGCTGGGCTGGTTCTTCGCAATCTCGGCGGTACTCGTGGTGGCAGCGCAACTGCCCATCACCCGACGCGTCGCCGAGATATCGCCTCGTGTCACGCTGCCGATCGGATTCGCGGTCATGGCAGCGTCGTTCGCGCTCGTTGCGGCCACCTCCCCGCTCGAGTTGCAGGGGCTTATCGGTCTGGTCCCGGCCGCCCTGTTCGTTCTGCTGCTGGCGCTGGGTCAGATGATCGCCATGCCTCAGGCGCGGGATCTGGTGCCGCGCATGGCCGCCGAACGTCGACTCGGTTCGTACTACGGCTTCATGGCCTCGCTCGGGGGCATCGGAGTGCTCATCGGTTCGACCGCCCTCGGTGTGGTGATCGACGCCGCCCCCGACACCGGCTGGGGCGCAGCCATCCCGTGGCTGGTCGCGGCCCTGTTCCCCATTGCCAGTGTCATCGGACTCCGCGTGGTGCTGGCGCGCCTCGACTGACCGGCCACACCCGAATCTGCAGGCCGGTGGTTCGCCAGCAGCGGGGACGAGCAGAACTCCGGTTTTGTTTCTGTACTCACCGAACAGTGTTCGGCCGCAGCAGCTTTGGAAATGGTCGACGCGGCCGCAGTGCTCCGCCGGTTCAGCACGTCGATGGCCGAGATTTATGCGGCCGTTTCCGACACCACAGGACCACCGGCGAGGTACTGCTCGCTTCTTCACCACGAACGCAGTGGTCAGCGTCCCAGCTGCCTGCTTGCTCCGTCGATTTCGGCATGACCGCCGATCTTCGCGTTTCGCCCCGCTCGGTCCCCGGCCTTTCGGGCTCCTTCCGAATAGCCGGCGTTCGCGCTCTGGCCTCGCCAGTGTCCGCGCGCGGTCGAGGTCTGGCGATAATAGTCGCGGAGCTCGATCTCTTTGTTGCGCAACACCAGTGCTGTCCCAGCGCCCTGTTGTTCCTGTTCGATGGCCTTGGCCTCGGTGTCCTTCTTCACTTCGCTCAGCCGTTGCCCGATGCGCGACGCGAACGCGGTCTGGAAGTTCAGCCTGGCCGTCACCGCAGCGACCGGCACTTCCTCGCGTCGGGTGTAGCGCCGGCGGTTCTTGATCTCGGTGACGGTACGGATGGCCGTCTCGGACCTGTAGGCACCGGACTTGATGTACGCGTCCGACGCTCGCACCATCTGAATCAGCAGGGAGGAGTACAGGGCCTCGGTGGTCTCGATGTCGGAGTCGAAACCGTAGGCGAACACCTGCGTCGACGATCGGGACACATCGCACTGGACGTCGTTTGCGTGCGCGATGGCCACGAACAGATGCACGTAGGTCTTGAGTCCACGCTTGCCCGGCTCTCCGATGGGGATGACCTTCTGGCTCGGCGTGGCCTGCCGCTCCCTGGACGCGCTGTGCGAACGAGCGACCGCCAGATCGACCGACGCCGAGGTCGCCAGACGCTGAGCTGCCTCCATGAAGGCCTCGGCCTCGTGTGGGTTGTCGGTGGACTCCGCTTGGCGCAGCAGCCCGCCGATCCGCGTCAGCATCTTGTCCGAACTCATGAGCGAAAGGCTACCGGCCTCCTCCGACACGTCCGGGTTGACCGATTCAGGAACGCAGAAATGACCACTGCGCGGTGCGATGTGTGCCACAGTACCCATCGACATATGTGTCGGGGGGAGCATCACAGCGAGATTCTGCGTGCCCAACTCCGGGCACATACCACCGCGTAGAAGTAAGTGGAGAGAACAATGGCGTCTTTGATCACGAAGGTGGCAGTGGTTGCGACAGCAGCCACGCTGCTGACGCTCACCGGATGTTCGAGCGACAGCGGATCGAGCGGCGATTCGGGCGCTGCGTCCGAAAATGCCGACGGCCGTGGACCTATCACCTATGTAGAGGGGCAGGACACCACCGAGACCGGTGTCGTCCAGCAGATCATCTCGGAGTGGAACGCCGCCAACCCCGACGAGCAGGTCACCTTCAAGGAGCAGTCCGCCGACGCCGATCAGGCCCACGACGACTTCGTTCAGCAACTCCAGGCTCAGCAGAGCGACTACGACGTGATGGCACTCGACGTCGTCTGGACCGCCGAGTTCGCGGCCAAGGGCTGGCTCGTGCCGCTCGAGGGCGAATTCGCACTCGACAACGCAGGCGTTCTGCCCGCGACCGTCGCGAGTGCGACCTACAACGGCACGCAGTACGCCGCGCCGAAGAACACCAACGGTGGATTGCTCTACTACCGCAGTGATCTGCTCCCCGAAGCGCCCACCACCTGGGCCGAGCTCACCGAGGACTGCCAGGTCGCCCGCGACAACAACATCGACTGCTACGCAGGGCAATTCGCCCCCTACGAGGGTCTGACGGCCAATGCGTCGGAGATCATCAACGCGCACGGCGGATCGATCGTCGGCGAAGACGGCAAGACCCCCACCGTCGACAGCCCGGAGGCGAAGGCCGGACTGCAGACCCTGGTCACCGCGTTCGAGACAGGCGTCATCCCGGCCCAGGACACCACGTTCAAGGAGTCCGAGAGCCAGCAGGCGTTCCAGGACGGAAAGACACTGTTCCTGCGCAACTGGCCGTACGTCTACGGCACCGCTGCAGAAGAAGGTTCGGCTGTGGCCGGCAAGTACGCGGTCGCACCGCTTCCCGGAGTCACCGGAGTCGGCACCTCGACGCTCGGCGGATACAACGCCGCGATCAGTGCGTACTCCGAGAACAAGGCCACTGCTGCGGACTTCCTGCGGTTCCTGCAGGGCGAGCAGGCTCAGCGCATCATCGCCGAGGGCGCTCTGCCGCCCGTGCTCTCGTCGCTGTACGACGATCCCGCACTGATCGCCGCGATGCCGTACCTTCCCGCATTGAAGGCATCCATCGAGAACGCAGTTCCGCGTCCTGTCACCCCGTTCTACCCGGCCGTCTCGAAGGCCGTGCAGGACAACGTTTCTGCCGCCATCAAGGGTGAGAAGAGCGTCGACCAGGCGATCACGGACATGCAGGCCGGTATCGAAACCGCCGGCGCGAACTGATTTCGGGAGAACCAATGGCTGTACCTGCTGGTGTGACCAGTGGGGCCGGCGCAACCACCGCGGCCGGGGGCTCGTCCCCCGGCCGCGGTCGGCATGTGCGGTCCAAGAACAAGCGCTTCGGCCTGACACCCGGTCGGGCCTGGCTGCTGATCGCACCGACGCTGGTGATCCTCGCGATCGTCATCGTCTACCCCGTGATTCGGGCCCTGGTGATGTCCTTCTCCAAGGATCCCGGTCTCGATCCCGCCACCGGCATGTTCGTCACCGGTGGATCTGCCGGCTTCGACAACTACACGCACTGGATCCTGCAGCAGTGCACCTCGGCGTCGGGCACGTCGGTGCCCTGCCCGCCGGGAACTCTCGGGTCTCAGTTCTGGGGCGCGGTCGGCAACACGGCGTACTTCACCGTCGTGACCGTCTCCATCGAGGTGGTCATCGGCTTCGCGATGGCAGTGATCATGGGCAAGACCTTCGCCGGACGCGCCCTGCTGCGCGCCGCGATCCTGATTCCATGGGCCATCCCGACGGCTGTCACCGCCAAGCTCTGGTACTTCATCTTCGCGTACGACGGCATCGCCAATCGTATTCTGGGAACGAACATTCTGTGGACCGGCGACGCCTGGCCCGCTCGATTTGCAGTGATCATCGCCGACGTATGGAAGACGACGCCGTTCATGGCGCTGTTGATTCTGGCCGGGCTGCAGATGATTCCCGCCGACGTCTACGAGGCAGCTCGAGTCGACGGGGCTTCGGCGTGGCAGCGATTCACCAAGATCACACTGCCGTTGGTCAAGCCGGCGCTCATGGTGGCAATTCTGTTCCGCACCATGGACGCGCTGCGTATGTACGACCTGCCCGCCATCCTCACCGAGGGCAACCCCGCCACGCGAACAATCTCCATCCTGGTGGTGGAGCAGATCCGGCAGGGATTCAACAGCGCTGCGTCGCTGTCGACCATCTCGTTCGTCATGATCTTCATCGTGGCCTTCATCCTGGTGAAGTTTCTCGGTGCCAATGCCGTTGCCACTCAGGAGAATCAGCGCAAGGGGGCCGGTCGATGAAGCAGGCCCGCATCTATCTCGGTGTCGTCGTCATCCTCGTCTGGGGACTGGCACCGTTCTATTGGATGGTCGTCACCGCGTTCCGCGACCCGCGCTACACCTTCGACACGACGCCGTGGCCGACCCACGTCACGTGGGAGAACTTCGAGAACGCGTTGTCGACGGCGAACGGCAACAATTTCCTGCGTGCGGTGGGCAACAGCCTCATCGTGGGCGGGGCGACCACGTTGATCGCGTTGGTCATCGGAATCTTCACGGCATACGCGCTCTCCCGCATCGACTTCCGCTTCAAGTACGTCGTGACAGGCATCATCCTGGGTGCGTCCATGTTCCCCGTCGTCGCATTGGTGACCCCGCTGTTCCAGTTCTTCACCAACATCGGGTGGATCGGCAGCTACCAGGCCATGGTCATCCCCAACATCTCGTTCGTGCTGCCGCTGACGATCTACACGCTGGCTGCGTTCTTTGCCGAATTGCCCTGGGAACTCGAAGAAGCCGCGCGGATCGACGG
Organism: Rhodococcus sp. 06-462-5; assembly: GCF_002258315.1. Classification (GTDB taxonomy): domain Bacteria; phylum Actinomycetota; class Actinomycetes; order Mycobacteriales; family Mycobacteriaceae; genus Rhodococcoides. The sequence goes on from NZ_NOYD01000001.1 coordinate 230,338, forward strand.
AGCGGGCCGGTTTCAGGCGTTCCGCTTGGTGATGTTGCCGCTCGCCGCGCCTGCCCTGTTCACCACGGCGATCCTCGCGTTCATCGCAGCGGTGAACGAGTACTTGCTGGCCAGTCAGCTCTCGAGTGACAGGACCGAACCGGTGACCGTGGCCATCGCGCGGTTCACCGGCAACGATCCGTTGGTGGTGCCGTATGCCGCGATCATGGCCGCGGGCACCATCGTTGCGATTCCACTGGTGATCATGGTGCTGCTGTTCCAGCGCCGCATCATCTCGGGCCTCACTGCAGGTGGCGTCAAATCGTGACGGCCCAGGACCATCTGCAATTGCTGGCGGGCATTCTGGGATTCTTCGCGCTCGTTGCCCTGATCGTTGCGGTAGGCGGGATCATCGGAGGTGATCCCGGCGTTCTGCCGTCGGTGACCCTGCTGGGTCTGTTGATTGCACTGTGGTTCACCGTCAAGAAGATTCGCTGAAGCTGCGCGTCGCCACCGAAACCAACTCGGTCAGTGCCGCGTTCATCCTGGGCCGCCAGACCAGGGCCAGCAGCGCGGCGGTGTGCGAGTCCGTGAGCTCCACTGCAATGAGTTTTTCGTCGTGGGACTTCGTCATCGATGAGCTGAGGATCGCCACCCCCAGGCCGCGGCCGGCGAGGTCGGCCACGGCATCAGGGGCGGTGGCCTGCAACGCAATCGACGGCGCGAGTCCTACTCCGGCACAGTCCCGGTCGAACACCGCACGGATGCCGGTGCCGGGGGGAAGGGCGATGATCGGGTGTTCGCACACCTGCGCCAACGTCGCCTCGTCCTGCGCTGCCAGAGGATGCTGCGGTGGAACGGCTGCGACGATGCGCTCGTCGATCACCACCATCGATTCCAATCCGTCCGGGGCCCGAGCTGCGACACCGGCGAGTGCGATGTCGAGTTCTCCTGCACGCACATCGGCCACCAAGCGATCCGAATTACCCTCCTGCAGAGAAAGTTCGACGCCGGGATGCGCAGAATGGAAACGAGCCAACGCGTCGAACAGCTGTGGGACGGTGCAGGCGGTGACCATCCCGACGCGAAGCGAACCGCGCAGGAGTCCGGCAACGTCGTCGACGGATTGCCGGACCGAGCCGGCGGCGGCCAGCGTCGCACGAGCTTGTGTCAGCGCGGCCTGACCTGCGGTGGTCAATGTTGCTGTGCCACCCGATCTGTCGATCAACTCGGCACCGAGTTCGCGTTCGAGTGCTCGGATCTGGGCGCTGACTCCTGATTGGCTGATGTGCACTCTGGCTGCGGCGCGAGTGAAGTTCGCTTCCTCGGCCACCGCGACGAAGTACTCCAGCTGTCTCAATTCCACTGCTGAACCCCCAGATTCGGGCCCTCACCGGCGTCGAGCCTGGCGATGTTTCGCTTCGGGGCAGTGACGCGGTAGCTGCAGTCGATCAATTCGGCGGCCTCGGCCCAGACGTCGTCGTCGGCGTCGCTCAGGTCGAATCCCACCCAGCCGGCCGGGCCGAGGTAGGCGGGATGGAAGTAGCGGGGTTCGAGTTCGCAGGCGCGCTGTTCCTCGGCGCTCTCGCACTTGACCAGGATCGAGAGGTCGTATTGGTCGCCGCCTTTGACGCCACCGCCGAAGTAGACGAACACCGAGGCGGTACGGAAGGTCGGCCGGCCGTGGGAGATCTTCTCGGACACCTCGGGATAGGCGAACGCCAACGCGCGAACACGTTCGAGGACCGGATGCTTGGAGGTGGGATCGATGGCCACGAGCACACGATAGCGCGCGAACTCTAGCTGCGGCTATGAGTAGAACTTCTGATGATCATCGGAGGCAACTGTTGGACTTCTGGCCGGCCTCGTTCGAGACTCGATGTCATGACACAGACACCGAAAGAAGTTGCAGCGACCTACTTCGAGGCCTGGAAAGCCAAGGATTTCGACACTCTGGCGTCGATCCTGCACGAGGACGCGACGTTCCGGGGGCCACTGGGCACAGCAGCCAACGGCGCGGAATGCGTGGCCGGATTGAAAGGAATGTCGGAGATCGTCACCGACATCGACATCGCCCACGTCTTCGTGGACGGCCCGCACGTACTGACGTGGTTCGATTTGCACACGTCCATCGCGTCCCCGGCAAGCACGGCCAATTGGCAGCGAATCGAGGACGGAAGAATCAGGGAAATCAAGGTGACATTCGATCCGCGAGAAATCACCGCGGCCGGATAGACGAACGCCCGCCGGTACTCAATGTGACGTTCAGTGACCTTTTGGGGGGTCAATGTCACATCGAGTGGACCGGCGGGCGGAAGTTCGCGTCTAGCTGCGGGCCCTACGCGTCGATGATGAACGCTTCGAGTTGTTCGCGAGCGACGTCGTCGGCCAGCTGCTTCGGCGGGCTCTTCATCAGGTAGGCCGAAGCCGGGATGACGGGTCCACCGATGCCGCGGTCCTTGGCGATTTTCGCGGCGCGGACTGCGTCGATGATGACGCCTGCGGAGTTGGGCGAGTCCCATACTTCGAGCTTGTACTCGAGGCTCAGGGGAACGTCACCGAAGGCGCGGCCTTCGAGGCGGACGTAGGCCCACTTGCGGTCGTCGAGCCAGCCGACGTGGTCGGACGGTCCGATGTGGACGTCCTTGGCGTTGAATTCCTTCTGCAGGTTCGACGTCACGGCCTGGGTCTTGGAGATCTTCTTCGACTCGAGGCGGGTGCGCTCGAGCATGTTGAGGAAGTCCATGTTGCCGCCGACGTTGAGCTGCATGGTGCGGTCGAGCTGCACGCCGCGGTCTTCGAAGAGCTTCGCCATGACGCGGTGGGTGATGGTGGCACCGACCTGGCTCTTGATGTCGTCGCCGACGATGGGGACGCCTGCGTCCTCGAACTTCTTGGCCCAGACGGGATCCGATGCGATGAAGACGGGAAGTGCGTTGACGAAGGCGACGCCTGCGTCGATGGCGGCCTGTGCGTAGAACTTGTCGGCTTCTTCGGATCCGACGGGGAGGTAGGACACGAGCACGTCCACCTTGGCGTCGCGCAGGGCCTGCGCTACGTCGACGGCGTCGCCGTCGGCCTCGGTGATGGTCTCGCGGTAGTACTTGCCGAGGCCGTCGAGGGTCGGTCCGCGCAGGACGTGGACGTCCTTCGGCGGTACGTCGGCGATCTTGATGGTGTTGTTCTCGCTGGAGAAGATGGCCTCGGAGAGATCGAAGCCGACCTTCTTGGCGTCCACGTCGAACGCGGCGACGAACTCGACGTCGCGGACGTGGTACTTGCCGAACATGACGTGCATGAGGCCGGGGACGGTGGCGTTCTCGTCCGCGTCCTTGTAGTACTCGACACCCTGGACCAGGGATGAGGCGCAGTTGCCCACACCCACAATGGCCACGCGGATTGCGTTGTTGTTCTCACCCATGGTCGGGTTCTCCTTCTGTCTTGACTGTCCTGTTTGGTGCTGTGTGGGACGGTGCTGTGTGGGACGGTGCTGGGTTGGGGTCGGCCTGCTCGGCTGCGATGACTTCGTTGAGCCAGCGCACCTCGCGTTCGCTCGATTCGAGTCCGAGCTGGTGTAGCTGCCTGGTGTAGCGGTCGAGTGTCCCGTTCGCCTTGGCCACAGCGTCGCGGAGGCCTTCTCGGCGCTCCTCGACCTGGCGACGTCTGCCTTCGAGGATGCGGACTCGAGCTTCCGCGGGAGTCCGACTGAAGAAGGCAAGATGTACGCCGAATCCGTCGTCGGTGTAGTTCTGCGGTCCGGTGTCGGCCACCAGTTCGGCAAATCGTTCCCTGCCGAGCGGGGTGAGCTGATACACCCGTTTTGCTCGTCTCTTCACGAGCAAGTCGGGACCGGCGTCCTCGGCGATGAGACCGTCGGTTTGAAGTCGACGGAGTGCCGGGTACAGCGATCCGTACGAAAACGCTCGAAAAGCTCCGAGCAGGCCGGTCAGCCGCTTGCGGAGCTCGTAACCGTGCATGGGTGATTCGAGAAGCAGTCCGAGAATTGCGAGCTCGAGCATGCAACTCCCCCTTCTCGAATCCAACGATCACATCATGGCGATGCGATTGACCGCACTATCGAAGAATGTATCGCGCCGATACATATTCTGACAACTCGGCCGTGAACGTATTGTGCGACGCATGACCCCGGTCGACGCGCTCGCCGCCGCTGCCGCCCTTCACCTCGGCTTTCAGATGGTGGTGACCGCCGTCGTCTACCCGGCGTTGGCGGAGGTGCCGGACGACGACTGGCAGCGTGCCCACGACGCTCACTCGCGGCGGATCACCCTCGTAGTCGGGCTGGTCTACGGACTACTCGCTGCTGCGTGTCTGTGGGTGTTGGTGTCCGGATCGACCCACCTTGCTGCCCTGATCAGCGTTGCCGGCGCAGTGATCTCCGCGCTCGCGACTGCATTCGTGGCTGCTCCAGTCCATGGCGAACTAGGGCGTACGGGACGCAACGGACGTTTGATGAGTCGACTGCGATCAGCAGACCGCGTACGTCTCTGCGGTGCGGTGGTGTGTGCACTGTTTGCTTTGTTGGCGTGACCGAGCGCGGGTTAACGTGGAGTGGCTTGTCGGTTCAGCGAACCGGAGCCACCATGAGCACCGCGTCGACTCGGTATTCACCCCACTGCTGCGCAGCCGTCCCGATTTCTTGCCAGCCTCGCCTGCGGTAGAAGCCGAGAGCTGCGCTACTCGGATCGACGAGCAGTACCGGTGCACGGCCCGCGTTCCGTGCCGCATTCACTGCGTGTGCGAGCAAGATCGTTCCGCTGCCCGGAACGGTGCCGTCGGTCACCAAGCGCGAGACGACAGCGAGTCGATCGGCAGGGACCCCCGTTGCTCGCTGCCACTGCGCGCTCGCATCGTCCGCACCGGGATCCTGCTCCGGTGATGCCGTCGGATGCAGCGCGATATGCCCCACGACGGTGTCCTCGTGGTCGGCGACCCAGGCTGCGAGTTCGTTCGGTGCAGCAAGCCAGTCGGCTCGCACCGCCGCTGCGCGGACGGGATAGCGCTGAGTTTCGTGCGTACGTTGCAGGATGGGTAGGAGGGTGCTCAGGTCGCCGTCCCGTCGGGGCCGCACGTGGATTCCCGATGTGGCGAACATGTGAACGAGTGTAGGTACCGGATGGGACAGGTTCGGGCCGAGTCTCGCACGCAGCGAACGTGTTACGGCCGGAGGGGGTGGGCAGATACCGAACGGTGAGGGCCACGTCGAGGAGCAGCGCAGTGTTCATCGATCACGAACGACGGATCAGTGCGTCGGCACAGGTGGAGAGCCGTTTCCGGCCGTCGGAGAAGGCCCTTCTCGTTGCCCAGGCGGGGTTCGCAGGTCCGCATCGGAGGGGCCGCACGTACTCTGGTCCTCGTGCGACTTCAGCGACAGGTGGTGGACTACGCCCTTCAGCGTCGGTCGCTGCTGGCCGAGGTCTACTCCGGTAAGACGGGTGTCGCAGCGGTCTGCGACGCAGATCCGTACCTGCTGCGCGCTGCCAAGTTCCACGGGCGCGGCAGCGACGTGGTCTGCCCCATCTGCCGCAAAGAGCAGCTCACGCTGGTGTCCTGGGTGTTCGGCGAGAAGCTCGGGGCACTGTCCGGGTCGGCGAGAACGGCGGACGAGCTCGTCCGCCTCGCGGCGACCCAGGAGGAGTTCTCGGTCCATGTGGTCGAGGTGTGTAGGTCGTGCAGTTGGAACCACCTCGTCCAGTCCTATGTCCTCGGGGCCGTCCCCGCGCCCAAACAACCCCGTCGTCCGCGATCGGGTTCCCGTCAACCGAACCGTCGAACAGCGAGTGAGTGACACAATCGCTCCGCTGATCCCATCCACCGAGAATTCGACGCGGCCGCCGAAATTACTGGAGATTCGTACGTGAGTTCCCCCTACGACAACAACCCGGGTAGCAACGAACCGGGCCGTAGCGACTCCGGACGGCGTCCCGACGTGCCCGGGCCGCCGCGCGGCAGTCGACACTCCGATCCTCCCGGGCGTCGCCCGGTACCACCTCCCGGCCAGCGTCCGATGCCGCCGCAGGGTCGTCCTCCGATGCCTCCTGCCGGCCAACGACCTGGACCTCCCCCTGGGCAGCGCCCCGGCCCTCCGCCCGGGCAGCGTCCGATGCCGCCGCAGGGTCGTCCTCCGATGCCCCCTCCCGGCCAACGACCTGGACCTCCTCCCGGCCAGCGCCCCGGCCCTCCGCCCGGGCAGCGTCCGATGCCGCCGCAGAGCCGGCCCGTTCAGGGCAGGCCGCCGGTGGACCCGGTGAGTGGACGTCCCGCAGGCGAACGTCCCTACGGCGAACGTCGGTACGGAGAGCCGCCGATCGCGCCTCCGGTTCGGTCCGCAGCCCCGATGGGCGTCACTCGGTCCGGCTCCGTGCCACCACCCCACGAACCGAACGATCCATCAGTTCTCTCCTCGGGCAGTGAACCGCCCGAGCCGCCCGAAAGAGGTCCCGCCGCGAAAACGAAGAAGAAGTCCAAGTGGCGGGTCGTTCGACGCACGATGTACGCGTTGATCGCCCTGGGTCTGATCGTGCCCATCCTGGCGTTCATGGTCGCGTACACCGTCGAGGACGTGCCGCGTCCCGGCGACATCAGGACCAACCAGGTCGCCACGATCTTCGCCGCCGACGGCTCGAGTGTGCTCGGCAAGGTGGTGCCGCCCGAGGGCAACCGCACCGACGTGACGATCGACCAGATTCCGGAGCATGTGCGCAATGCCGTGCTCTCGGCCGAGGACCGCGATTTCTACTCCAACCCCGGATTCTCGGTGACCGGTTTCGGCAGAGCGCTACGTGACAACGTGCTCGGACGCGACAGCGCAGGCGGCGGTTCGACCATCACCCAGCAGTACGTGAAGAACGCTCTGGTCGGTAACGATCGGACGCTGACCCGCAAGATGCGCGAGCTCGTCATCTCCTCGAAGATGGCGCGTCAGTGGTCCAAGGACGACATTCTCGCTGCGTATCTCAACACCATCTACTTCGGCCGCGGTGCGTACGGCATCGCTGCCGCGTCGACGGCGTACTTCGGCAAGTCCGTCGATCAGCTCTCGGTCGAAGAGGGTGCAGTCCTCGCGGCGGTCATCCAGCAGCCCTCCAACCTCGATCCCGAGTTCAACCCCACCGGTGCCCAAGCGCGTTGGGACTACGTGCTCGACGGCATGGTCACCCAGGGGCAGCTCGACGCGACCCAGCGAGCCGCGATGATGTTCCCGGCGGTGGTCCCCACGTCACAGGTCGATACCGGCGATGCCCAGGATGCCGGGCCGGACGGTCTGATCAAGGCACAGGTGCTGCGTGAGCTGTCAGCGGTGGGTATCAGTGATCAGGACCTCAACACCGAGGGCCTGCAGATCACGACGACCATCGATCCGAAAGCGCAGGCGGCGGCGGTCGATGCCGTGAACAGCAATCTCGAGGGTGAACCGTCCGAACTGCGGACGGCCTCGGTGTCGATCGATCCACGCACCGGCGCGGTCCGCTCGTATTACGGCGGAGCGGACGGACGAGGATTCGACTTCGCGCAGTCCGGTTTGCAGACCGGATCCTCGTTCAAGGTGTTCGGTCTGGCCGCGGCGCTGGATCAGGGCATTCCGCTCTCGAAGATGTACGACAGCTCGCCGCTCGACGTCAACGGCATCGAGATCAGCAACGTCGAGGGTGCCTCCTGTGGAACGTGCACCATCGCCGAGGCGCTCAAGCGGTCGCTCAACACGAGCTTCTACCGCATGATGCTCAGCATGGACAACGGTCCGCAGGCCATCGCGGACATGGCGCACACGCTCGGCATCCCGCAGGAGATCGAAGGCGTCGGCCCCACCCTCACCGAGCCCGACAACGCAGGCCCCAACTACGGAGTCGTCCTCGGCCAGTATCAGTCTCGCGTCATCGACATGGCTTCGGCCTACGCGACACTGGCTGCTTCCGGCGTCTATCACACTCCGCACTTCGTGCAGAAGGTCGTCACCGCCGACGGCACCGTGCTTCTCGACCGTGCTCCCGAAGCCGGCCAGCAGGTCGTCTCGGCCGCTGTCGCGGACAACGTGACCTCGGCGATGCGTCCGATCGCCGGCTACTCCAACGGTCACAACCTCGCCGGCGGTCGTCAGTCGGCAGCCAAGACCGGTACCGCTCAGCTCGGAGACACCGGGCAGAACAAGGACGCCTGGATGGTCGGTTACACGCCGTCACTGTCCACGGCCGTGTGGGTCGGCACCGAGCAGGGTCTGCCGCTCGAGAACAGTTACGGCGGACCGATCTACGGATCGGGCATACCGTCGGACATCTGGAAAGACACGATGGACGGCACGTTGGAGGGCACCTCTAACGAGACCTTCCCGACGCCGGAGGCCATCGCGGGTCAGGCCGGGGTGCCGCAGTACTCCGCACCGGCCCCGACGGCGACGGTGGCACCGTCGACAGCTCCGCCGCAGGTGACCCTGCCGATTCCGACGGAGATCTCGCCGCCGGTGGTCATCACTCCGCGGCAGGTCGAGATTCTGCCCGGCGTCACCATCCCGCTGCCAGGGCTGGCACCGGCGCAGCCCGCACCTGAACCGGCGGCGCCCGAACCCGCAGCGCCCGAACCAGTGGCGCCCGGGCAGTAACGACTCCAGCGGTGACGACCGAACCCGAGCGCAAGGGTCGAGCAGTGGCCAGCCCCGGTCGCCTCGACTCGGCGAGTGCAGCAGACCGCGATCTACCCAGTCGTACCGATCCGATGACCGAGGAACTGTCCTCGGTCATCGGCGGGCCGGTCGGCAAGCACGCGCTGATCGGTCGGCAGCGGTGGTTCACCGCGCTACGGGTCGTTCTGCTGCTGGCGGTGGTATTCCTGTGCTTCGGTTGGTTCGCCAAGGCTGCGTGTATCCAGCAGGCACCGGTGGGACCGGGCGGCGAGCTCGGACTCGATTGGAGTGGCAGCAGGCAGTACGTGGCGATGTGTTATTCCGACACCGTGCCGCTCTACGGTGCGGAGCGACTCGATCAAGGTGCATTCCCGTACAAGAAGTCCTGGGAAGAAACCAAGGCCGACGGGTCGAGTCAGATCAGGTACATGGAGTACCCGGTGCTCGCGGGGCTGTACCAATACGGCTCGATGGTCGTCGGAAAGGCCTGGAACTCACTGAGTTTCCTGCCTCAGGCGTTGCCGGTCGTCGTCTACTTCAACGTGGTCGCGCTGGGATTGGCCGTCGCCTGGTTGGTCACCGTATGGGCCACCGCGATAGCTGCAGGACGCCGTATCTGGGATGCCGCACTGGTGGCGGCCTCGCCGCTGGTGATCGTGCACGGATTCACCAATTTCGATGCTCTCGCAACGGCTTTCGCGCTCACCGGTTTGCTGGCGTGGGCCAAGAAGCGGCCGGTCCTGGCCGGGGTGCTGATCGGTCTCGGCGGTGCCACCAAGCTCTATCCCCTGCTGTTCCTCGGGCCCCTGCTGGTGCTGTGCTGGCGCACCGGAAAGATGCGTGAGTGGGGCATCACCGCCTGCGCGGCGCTCGGGGCCTGGCTCGCGGTCAATCTTCCGCTCGCACTGCTGTATCCGTCGGGATGGTACGAATTCTTCCGGCTCAACTCCGAGCGCGGTGCCGACCCGGATTCGCTGTACAACGTCGTCACCTCGTTCACCGGCTGGACCGGTTTCGACGGTCCCCTGTACCCGGGCGACAAACCGTTGGTTCTCAATGCCGTGACGCTCGTGTTGTTCGCCATCGTGTGTGCGTTGATCGCATACATCGGCACGACGGCACCGACGCGGCCGCGGCTCGCGCAACTGGTGTTCCTGGTGGTGGCCGGGTTCCTGCTCACCAACAAGGTGTGGAGCCCGCAGTATTCGCTGTGGCTGGTTCCGTTGGCCGTACTGGCGCTGCCACATCGCCGAATTCTGTTGGTGTGGATGACGATCGACGCATTCGTCTGGTTCCCGCGGATGTACTACTACCTGGGTGTGGAGAACAAGGGCCTGCCCGAACAGTGGTTCACCGCGACCGTCCTGGTGCGCGATGTCGCCGTGATCGGATTGTGCGCGTTGATCGTTCGGCAGATCTATCGCCCGGGCGAGGATCTCATTCGAAACGGCAGCGCCGTCGACCCGCTCGGTGGCGTGCTCGACGGCGCTGCAGATCGGACGACAACCGCCCGAAAGGTCACATATAGCGGCCCAGCTGTTTGACGGCTTCACCGGCGTGCTTGGCCTGGATGCCGTCGCCGATCGCCTGGAGCTTCCATTCACTGCCCTGGCGATACACCTTGGCCATCACCAAGCCGGTGAAGGGCATGCCGCCCTGGAGTGTGAAGCGAGCGAGTTCGGTGTTGGTGGTGTTGTCCACCAGCCGGCAGAACGCGTTCGCGACCTGCTCGAACGTCTGACCGCGGTACGAGGTGACGGTGAAGATGATGCCGGTGACGTGCTTGGGCACCCGCGTCAGGTCGACTACGATCACCTCGTCGTCGCCCTCGCCCTCGCCGGTGAGGTTGTCGCCCTGGTGCACGATCGAGCCGTCCTTGGCCTTGAGCTGCCCGTAGTAGACGACATCGTTGACGTTGCGGTCGGCGAGCATGATCGCCGACGCGTCCAGGTCGATGTTCGCGGCTCGGCCTCCGCCGCCGAACAGTCCGCCCTTCTTCGGAGTGGTCACCGGATCCCAGCCGAGGCCCATGCGGATGACCGTCAGAGCCACGCCGCCGTCCTTGCGGAGGGTGACCTTCTGGCCCTTCGTGAGGCTGACGGGCTTGGACTTGGTGAGGCTGACTTCCGGAGCCTCGGTACGGACCGGGGCGGCGGGTGGTGCGGGAGGCGCAGCGGGCGGCGGTGGAGTGGCGGGAGCGGGAGGAGGCGTCGGTGCGGGAGCAGGGGCGTCGTCCACTGACACACCGTGGTCGGTCACCAGGGCGGCGAACCCGCCGGCGTAACCCTGCCCGACGGCTCGCACCTTCCAACTTCCCTGACGGCGGTAGATCTCCAGTGCGATCACGATCGACTCCGAGCTCAAACCGTCGATCGTGTACTCGTACAACACGTTTCCGCTCGCGTCGCTCACTCGCGCGACGGGAGCGGCGGATCGACCGAAGTTGCTCGACGCGTCGTCGAGGGTGATGACAGCGCGGATCTGCTCGATGTCGGCGGGAACTGCAGCGAGCGACACGGCGAGCCGGGCCGGTCCGCCCTGACCGGGCTCGAGGCGTACGCCGGGGCCGGTGGGCTGGTTGAAGAACACGAAATCGGCGTCGGTGCGCACTTTTCCGGCGTCGGTGACCAGTAGCGCAGACAGGTCCGCGGGTACGGCCAGCGAGATGGAGACGACGACGTCACCGACGGTGAGTGGGCCGTTCTGACCCTTGGACAACGGTTGACCGGCCGGAGCAGACAATGTGATGGACTCTCTCTCGTAGTGCTGGTTACCGTCATCCAATGTACTTGTTCGATTTGTCCGACTGGTGCGGCTGCGTTTCGGCGGACGTCAGATCTGGCGCAGGGTGAACAGGTCGCCGGGTGCGCAGCCGAGGGCGCGACACACGGCGGTGAGTGTCGAGAATCGGATGGCCTTGGCGCGGTCGTTCTTGAGCACCGACAGATTGACGACGCTGACTCCGGCGAGACGCGAGAGCTCGGCAAGCGTCATGCCGCGGGCGTCGAGAATCTCTCCCAGATGGCAGACGACGAGATGGTCGACGAACTCTTCCGCCATCAGACCAGCCCCTCGGCATCGCGAGCGAGCTTGGTGCCCTGAGTGATGGTGGCGTAGACGAACTGGAGAAACACCGCTACGACGACTGCCACGTAGAGGCCGACGGTCGATAGCGACGACTTTGCGACGTCCGATAGCTCCAGTGCGCCGACGACACTGTTCGTGCCCAGCAGATTCATGAAGCCGGTGACGGCGGGATAGACGGCGATGCAGACGCCGATCATCATCACGTCGGTGCGGGCGGCGTTGGTGAACGGGTTGCCCACGATGACGCGGTCGCAGAATCGGTAGACGAACAGCAGCCCGACCAGAATGATGACCATCCCTACGACGATGGACCCGTAGCGCATGAAATCGATGATGCCCATCAGTCGGGTCAGGTCCGCTTTGGGCACGCTGAGCTCGATCGAGTTGCCCGGTTCCAACCGACCGCCGAACAACTCGGCTGGTGGTGTGCCCGATTGCAGTTCCAACCGCGCGAGGACGTCCTCAGACGAGTGGTACTGCCACAGCCTCCTTCCCGACCACACCACCGCGATTGCCGCGTACAGGGCCATTGCCCATTTGTTGGCCCGTGCCGAGCCGAGTCCATATGCCATGCCGACGCCTCCATATCGATAGTCGATAACAACGAATATCGATAACCTATCGAAAATCGATACGGTGTCAAGGGCTGACAGTCATTGCCTCAGCGCGACCGCCACGTGCCCTTCGATCTCCGACGCCAGCCCGGCACTATCGGCGGGCGCAATCTCGATCGACTCTGCGGAGTGAACGATGTACCGGCCGTCCCGCTCGAAGTCCATCCAGAAGAACGAGACGGCATCGGTGTCGCGGCGGTTGTCGTAGGTCGTGCCACGCGCGACGATGATCTCGCCGACTGCCGACCGTGGGCGGTCGAAGAACGACCGGAACTGCTCGTCCGCTGTCGCTCCTCTCGTTGCGGTGGACAGATGCGATCCACCCGATTGCGCTGCAGCAGTGACGCGTTCGAGTCGCTCGGCCGGTCGATGGCCTGCAGCGACATTCGGCACGGATCCGAGAACTGCGGCGGGGGCGCCGTCCGGGCCGGTCAGTTCGATCGTGACGTCACCGCCGGAGGAGGCGTCGGGGCCCGGTTGCTGAGTGAGCACCGCGGCCGTGTCGTGACGAATCGCTGCGTGACTGCGCATGATTGCATAGCGGGAATCGGTTGTCTCGCAGCGACATTCGATACGAACGATCGGGTCGACGATGCTCCGAACAGCTGCGCCGAGCTCCTCGTCCATCATCGCATCGATCCTCGCCGACGCCTCCAGTCGCAGTTGCCGCAGTTCGTCCACGGTATCGACGTCGATGGTGACCGCCAGGGGGTACGGCAGTCGGTCGCGTCCGAATCGACTGCACAGCATCATGAAGTCGATGCCGGGCATGGTCCAGGTCGTCATCGTCAGCCGCCGAGTACCGGAGGTGCAACGAGAGGTAGATCGCCGATCAGTTCGCTGCCGTTGCTCACGTCGACCAGGTAGCCGGGAGTCGCGTGTTCGCCGCCGTTGTCGCCGGCTCCCCGCGCGCCTGCTGCGCCCATGGCACCCATTCCCGGCATGCCGTGGGCTCCCGCACGGCCGGCCGCTGCCGCGCTGCCCAGTCCGCCGCCCGCACCGTTGCTGCCTGCCCCGTTGCCGCCCGCCCCGCCGCCGATCGGAGGGCCGAGAACCGATCCGCCGTAACCCGATCCGGCACCGGCACCGGAACCGCCTGCGCCTGCATATCCGGCACTGCCGCCGTAGCCCGAACCACTGGATCCTGCGAAGCCGCCGCTGCCCGGTCCCGTTCCGCCGTAGCCGCCGCCGGGACCCGCGCCGACCCCGGATCCCGCACCACCACCGGATGCGCCGGGCCCGGTGGCCGATGCGGCACGGGTTTCACCGGAGTTGTCGGCCGGAGGCAGGGAGCCCGAACCGCCGGCCCCCGCCTGCTCCGATGGCGTACCGGCCCGACCCGTTTCGGCACCCTCGGCACCGCCGGGTTGCGCCTGTGTTGCAGCCGTCGGGGCCGCCGAATCCGCCCCACTCGCACCACCGCTTCCAAAAGCCGAACCGAGACCACCGCCCCCGACGGAATTGCCGAGGCCCCAGCCGCTGCTGGAACCGCCACCGTCGGCGACCGGATTGTGCGCGGCCGGCAGTACCGGGACCTGGGAATCGGACTGCAGCACCCCTGGTACGTAGACCGAGCGCATGATTCGACGCGCTTCCTCCTGCTGCTCCTCCCGGGCCGACACTGCATCCTTCGCGGCGAAGGGAATGGGCAGAAGGGAATCGATCATGGCGCTTCCACCCGGCGGAACCACCGGCGGCATCCTCGACTGCGTCTGGGTGAAGCCGGAGTGCGCCTCGAGCAATTTGTTGCTGATCAGGCTCATCGAGGTGGACAACGAGTTCGCCGACGAGACGTAGTTGCCCACACCGCCGCGGACGGCGTCGGCTGTGGGTCCCGACCAACCCGACGCCATGGCCGCCTCGATGCCGGACCGGAAGCCGTCGGATCCGGTGGTTGCGGCGGCGGACAAGTCGTTCCAGTTCTTGGACGAGCCTTCGATGGGGCCGGTTCCCAGCGATCCGACCATGGCCACGATCTGCTCGTGCGACATCACCTCGAACGCCTCGGTGATGACCACTTCGGTCGGCTCGAACTCGCCGCGGTAGTCGAGGGCCACGTTCGCCTTCTCGAATGCAGCTTCCAGGACGGATCCGAGAAATTCGGGGCCCATCGGGGTCACGAACGTACTGGTGACGATGTTGTCGATCGCCGCTGCGAGTTCCTCGTACGGATCCGTCATGCCCACCCCTTGCCCTACGTCCTGTCTCCCCGACGAACAGTTAGACGCGGCGCACGGCGGTTCGGTTCCGCAGCCATTCGAGAATTTCCTCGCTGGCCCGGACGCCGGAGGAGTCGGTGACGGTCAACCCGGGCCGGGTGAATCCGAGCAGCTCGAGTTCGCCATGCCGTGGTCGGATCGCAGCATCGGCGGCGATGAGCATCTCGGCGTCGAGTGCGCCGTCACCGGCGGCGAACAGTCGCGCCTCGGCTTCCAGCGTGCCGTCCTGGATCAGTCGGGACCGCACCTCGGCAACCGCAGAGCTCTTGCACACCGCGTTGGGCATCGTGTAGATCTTCCGACCCTGCTGCGAGACGTTCCAGTCCCGAGCGGCGCACCACTGAGACCACTCCGTGACGAAACCCTCGGGCACAGCGGCCGTGTCCACCACCAGGTAGCAGAACAGGCCGTCGGCCTCGCGGTACTTGAGCACCCAGTCCTCGGAGACCCGCGCTCTGAGCTCCGCGCCGATGCCGGCCAGATCCAGGTCGAAAGCGTTGCGCCACTGCATGTCCGGCTCACCGTCGACGAGGATGTTGCCGCCGTTGCTGGTGATGGCATACCGCCAGGGTGCCCCGGGCAGCGCGATCCGCTGAAACTGTTCGATGGTTCGCGTGGTGGTCGGCACCACGACCGTGGTCTCGCTCAACTCCCGAAGCAGCGAGACCGAGTGAGAGCTCATGTAGGACAGCGGTTTTCCCTCGTACATCTCCACGCACTCGAACGAATCGTCCAGAAGTACACCGAGTGCGCCCTCGGAGAAGATCATCGTGCGGTCGAGATCCACCGCGACGACAGTGCTCACGACGCGTCCCCGCTCGAGACGTTCTTGATCAGCCCCATGCACGAATAGGCGAGGTCGGGCACCACGTCCACCGGCACTCCCCTGGCCGCGGCGAGCATTCGAATGTGTTCGTGCTCGGGCGCATCGGCGTCCCGCACCAGTACCCGCCACGGGACCCGGCGCAGCAGCACCCGAGTGGTTTCGCCGACTCCGGGCTTGACGAAATTGACGTGCGAGATGCCGTACTCCTCACGCACCTTCTCCACCGATGCCCATCCCGTCCAGGTGGGGGTTCGGTCCGAGGCGAGCACGGCGGTCACCGAGGCGGCGACCTCGTCCCGGACGTCGTCGAAACGCGCAGCGACGGTGTCGAGCAGGTGACGCGAGACGTCGTCGGGGGCGAGATCGGCGTAGTACTTCGCGCCGTGGAAATCCCCGGGACGAATCAGGCTGTCGTTGAGGACGGTTCGTGAAACCAACCCCGAGACGGTCGAATTGAGGCAGGCGGACGCGATGAGGAAATCGTCGCGGGTGCCGTACGTGCGCGCGCAGTTGCCCGGATCGGCGAGCACGGCGAGGTCGTCGTCGAACTCGGCACCCGGAAAGTCGCGGAGGGCGGCGGTGAGTTCGCGAGCGATCGCACCCTTGCCGGTCCAGCCGTCGACGAACACCACCGAGCGTGAGTCGTGGTGTTCGGCGAGGTAGCGCAGTGCCACGGCGTCGATGCCTCGATCACGCACGATCGAGACGGCGTAGTGCGGAATCTCGATGCCGTGGGCCGCGAATGCCCAGCGGCGCATCAGAATTCCGACGGGTGTGCCCGCCCGAGCCAACGACGCGAGTGCGATGTCGTGTCCGCGCTCGGCCAGCACGACCTCGGTGACGGTTCCGACCGCGACCGCCAGCCGTGACGCGCTCTCCTGCAGCACCTTCTCGAACAACTCGCGGTAGGCGAGATCCGGTTGATACTCGACCGGAAGCGATTCGGCGTAGTGGGCCTCGCCGGCCTGAATGCGCTGCTCCCGCTCCTCGATTCCTGCTTCGAGTGAGACCGACGAGAGGTCCTTGAGCAGCCACGTCACTTCGTCCGCTGCGTACGAGCCGAATTCGGGTCCGCGGAGCGGGCGTGCGCGCCGGGAAACCTCGAGCGCCACCGGATCGGCTCCCGTCACGACCACCAGGAGTACGTCGGTGCCCGAGGCGGCGAGTGTCTCGGCGGCGGCCGCGAGGGTGTCGGTGTCCGCGGGGGCATCGGCGACGAGGACCAGTGTGGTCTCGTGCGGGGCGGACGCGTTGTAGAGGTAGCGCAGTCCCGATTCGTCCTCGGGTGCAGCGAATTCGAAACCTCGGCGTAGGGGATAGTCGGGCACGTCCAGCACGTATGCCGGTGACCGAGTTGTGGTTTGGAACAGGGCATGGTGTCCCCGTTTCTGCAGGGCCGCCGCCAGCCGGAGCGGCAGATACATCAGTTCCTCGTGGCCGATGACGACCACCGGTGCCGATTCGGGGAGCGAGCCATCCACGGTGGCTGCGAGAGCGTCGATCGCGGAGTCGAAACCCGCCGCGTCGGATCGGAGGAATCCGTGGCGCCCGCCGTCGGGCAGGGTCGCGGGCCAGTGGGCGTCGACTCGATGAACCGAACCGGATTGTGCAGCAGTGGGATTGAAGACCGGATCGGGTAGGTCCAGCACCGTCTCCACCAGTCCCGGCTCGAGCTCCACCGATCCCTGCGCCAGGCTCACGTTGTCGATCCGAACGCCGAGTTCGGTTGCCACCGCAGCGGCAGCAGCAAGATGCTCGGCGGTGCGCATGTCCACCAGGGATGCGATGACGTAGTGCGCGCGCCCGGCCGTCGAGTGAATCTGTCGCAACGCATCCAGCGCGGTCGCTCCGGTCGAGATCTCGTCGTCGACCAGTATCAACGGCAGGTCGCCGGCGAGAAGGTCGGCCGATGTGGGCATCAGCAGGTGGTCGGTGGCGTGCGAGTGCCCCTCCTCGAACTCGCCGTGCACCGTCATGCCGGGTACGGCGCGACGCGTCGAGTGCAGGTAGCAGTGCGCGCCCAGAGCCGAGGCGACCGTGTGGCCCAATCCCGTTGCTGTTTCTGCGAATCCGAGAACATCGACATCGGAACCGTCCACCGCGGTGTGCACCAGGGCAGCCAGTTCGTTACCGGCGGCGATCACGACGTCCGGATCGACGGGTATGTGTTTGCCGAGCACCGTCGAGACCAGCAGGTGGGCGCGGCGGGGGTTGCGACGCAGGCCGGGACGCACCAATTGTGTTGCTGTCCAGGACGACGACGAACCGGTGTCGGTGAGCGCGATGCCGTCGGCCGGGTTCGCGTTCATCGCTGTGCCAGTGCGGTCAGTAGATCCACGAACGTGATCCCCTCGTTGGTGACGCCGAACGCCCTGGCGCGCACCACCGTCTGCTTCGCCCAATTGCGGTGCGGGCCCAGCTCGTTCATCTTGTTGCGGTAGCCGGACGCTTGGACGCCACCCTGGTCGGAGGAGAGAATGTCGAGTGCGTCGTGGTACTCCTCGTGCGTCACCGCGGACAGCGCGTGCACGGCAGGCACATGCGAGGGGTGGATGACGGTCTTGCCCTGAATACCGTTCGCACGGTCGAGTGCCACCTCGCGCAGCAGGGCGTCGAGGTCGCTGCTGACCATTTGCTGGCGGAAGCGTACGGCCTCTTGATCGACGAACGGCGTCTGACGCAGCAGTGGACGGAACATGCGTTCGTGGTCTGCGAAGTACTCCCACACCGGCCCGGTGATGACGAATCCCGATCCGTCGTACCGGCCGAGGTGATTGACGATCGCGCTGATGACGTCGGCGACGACGCGGACGTCGTAGATCGTCAGGTCGCGGTCGCGGCGGATGCCGAAGGTGCCGCACATGTCGGTGGCGCCGATGCGCACCGCCAGCACGACGTCGCGGTATTCACCGAGCAGTTCGCGAATGGCAACCAGTTCCGCGTCGCGGGTCTCCCGGTGCACCACTTCCGGTGATTCGAGAACCGGCATGGCGAACAGACGGCTGCCGTGTGTCTTCGACGCAGCGACGATCTCGTCGAGGAACTCGGCTCCGCGTGCCGCGGTGAACTTGGGTACGACGAATCCGGCGAGCCCGGCGGCACCGTGGTCGAGGCCTGCGCAGATGCTGCGGATGTGCGCGGCGGTACGGGCCCGAACGAACACGAGCGATCCCGAACCCGAGAGTTCGTTCAGAGTTCGCACGGTGTTGGCCAACGCTTCTTCCAGATCATGGTCCGCCACAGCGTCTTCGAGGTCGATGACGATCGACCGCACGCCCTCTTCGGTGCGTTTGTTCACCGTCGCAGTCAGGTCGGGACGGGTGGCCGGGATGTACAGCGTTGCGCCGAGAGCCGTTGCCACGAGGTCGTTTCCGTCGCTCGTCTCGATGTCTTCCGGTTGCATGAAGAACACTCGTTCACGGGTGTCTGCGTCGAGATGGCGAAAGTGTTGCACCACTGTCCTTCGTGTGAATGTAGTCAGTGCGAGGTACGCATGCGGTCGATCACGCCTGCGATGAAGTCCGAAATGGTATCCAGATCCTGCAGATATGACCAGTAGTCGGGGTGGGTACCCGTCAGCGCTGTGCTCGCCCTGTCGATCCGGGCGAGCTGAGCATCCAACACCGAGCCCCATTCGGCAACCAGACCGCGATTGATCGCGAGTTGTTGAGCGTCACGAAGTTTGAACCGCACTTTGTTCTCGGTCTCTTTCGGATCGGCCTTGACCGCGCGCAGGAGACGAACGCGGTCGGTGACCGCGTCGACCAGCTGTTCGGCATCACTGAGGTGTTGACGGGCTTGGGTCACCAGATCCAGTGCGTGTTCGGGATTGCCGGCGCCGAGTGCAGAACGGGCCGCGCTCAGATCCTCGTCTGCCTGCTCGATGTGGCGCGCACTCGACCGCTCGTTGCGAGACAGGTCTGCCGAGCTCTTGGCGTTGAACTCCCGAAGCAAGCTCGAGAAGGCAGGCGCAATGCCCTCGGATCTCGTTCGCACGGCTTCGATTCGGGTGCGCACCGAGGCCAGTGCCGTTCTGGCCTCCTGAAGGCGTCCCGGGGCCGAATCCACTGCAGCACGCAGTGCGGCCGCCCGGTCGCGGACCTGGGCGGCATGCTCTCGGGCGCGCAGAGGGTCGCGCTGATCGGTCTGCAATTGCGTTGTCGCCGAATCGAGTTCGCGCCACGCCTGCCGGAGTGAGGGGTAGCCGGCAAACTGCTCGTCGACGGTGGAGCGGGCTGCGTCGGCCTCGGCCAAAGCGTCCTGGACCAGGCGCGGGGTCGCGGCGAACTGAGCCGAGGCCTGCTCGAGGGTGCCTCGATGGGCGTCGTAGAACCGATCCACGGCACTGCTGGCATCGTGCAGAAGCGCGGTCGCTCGGTCGAATGCCGATCTGGCGGCAGGGGTGGTGATTCCGTCGAACTCCTCGACGGCGGCGAGGTAGGCGGCTCCGGCGTCGAAACATTGCTTCTCGGTGTCGGACCATCGGCCGGCGAGTCGATCCTGGGGGCGAAGTGCGGTGGAGGCCTCGACGCCCGCCGAGGCGATGGATTGACGCTTGTCCATGTCGAGAAACGCGGCGACAGCGTTGTCCTGGGAACGACGCGCGGCGGCGTCCGATTCGGCACCCCGGCGGAACACCCCAGGCCAGCGACTTGTCACCTGTTCGATAGTACCGACGGGAACCCTGGCGATGTCGCAGTCGTTGGCGGAGTACGTCCAAGAACCGGACATTCCCACTACGGTTGAACCCGTAACGGGAAACCAATTGCGAAAGGACCTCTCCATGGGCGTCAGCCTCAGCAAGGGTGGCAATGTCTCGCTCACCAAGGCAGCTCCGAACCTGACCGCGGTCGTGGTCGGTCTCGGATGGGACATCCGCACGACGACCGGCACCGACTTCGATCTCGACGCCAGCGCCATCGCTCTGAACTCGACGAAGAAGGCCTTGAGCGACGGCCACTTCGTGTTCTTCAACAACCTGAAGTCTCCCGACGGCTCCATCGAGCACACCGGCGACAACACCACGGGTGAGGGCGACGGAGACGACGAGCAGATCAAGGTCGATCTCGCCGCGGTACCGCCGGAGATCGAGACCATCGTCTTCCCCGTGTCGATCTACGATGCGGACGCACGCTCGCAGTCGTTCGGACAGGTGCGCAACGCCTTCATTCGCGTCATCAATCAGGCCGACAATTCCGAGCTCGCTCGCTACGACCTCAGCGAGGATGCGTCCACCGAGACCGCCATGGTCTTCGGTGAGCTGTACCGCAACGGCGCGGAGTGGAAGTTCCGCGCGGTCGGTCAGGGCTACGCCTCCGGACTCGCCGGAATCGCACGCGATTTCGGAGTAAACGTGTAGTAAAGGCTCTCTCAAGATTGGGAGTACCCCCGCCTCGTCGTTCATGATGGGCGGGGGTTTTTCCGTCTTTAGTCTCGAGAGAGGCCACGCCAGTGGTTGTGAAGATCTTCGGATGGTCGATCGCGGTCACCATCGTGTCCGTCATCGTGGCTTTCCTGTACGGCGGGATCGAGGCGATGATCCTCGTCCTCATCCTCGGTGTACTCGAGGTGTCGCTGTCCTTCGACAATGCCGTCATCAATGCCACCGTGCTGCGACGCATGAGCGAGTTCTGGCAGAAGATCTTCCTCACCATCGGCATCATCATCGCCGTGTTCGGCATGCGGCTGCTGTTCCCGCTGGTCATCGTCTGGGCCGCGTCGGGCCTCGGTCCGGTCGCCGCCATCGACCTGGCGCTCAACCCGCCCGCCGACGGTGCCGCGACCTTCCCGGACGGCTCACCCAGCTACGAGACACTCCTCACCGACGCGCATCCGCAGATCGCGGCCTTCGGTGGCATGTTCCTGCTGATGCTCTTCCTCGGCTTCATCTTCGAGGATCGCGAGATCACCTGGTTGAGCTGGCTCGAGAAGCCACTCGCGCGCATCGGACGCCTCGATCAGCTCTCCGTGGTCGTCGCAGGCCTGCTGCTGGTCCTGAGCGCCGAGTTCCTCGCCGAGGACGACAAGATCTCCACCGTCATGGTCTCCGGCGTGCTGGGCATGATCACCTACATCGCGGTGAACGGACTCGGTGAACTCTTCCACGTCGAAGAAGAGGGCGAAGAGTCCTCGGGCGGACCGAGCGAACTGGCGAAGGCGACGGGTAAGGCCGGGTTCTTCCTGTTCCTCTACCTCGAGGTGCTCGACGCGTCCTTCTCCTTCGACGGTGTCATCGGTGCCTTCGCCATCACCGCGGACCCCATCATCATCGCGCTCGGCCTGGGCTTCATCGGTGCGATGTTCGTCCGCTCGATCACGGTGTTCCTGGTTCGCAAGGGAACGTTGTCCGATTACGTGTATCTCGAGCACGGTGCGCACTGGGCGATCGGTGCGTTGGCCATCATCCTGCTCGTCTCGATCGGTGTGCACATCAACGAGCTGATCACCGGTTTCGTGGGAATCCTGTTCATCGGAGCCGCCCTGCTGAGCAGCATCCGACGCAACAAGCGCCTGGAGAACGAGGGCGTGGATACCGCGGTCAGCGTCTGACCGGCGGTCTCACCGGCCCGAGTTCACAGCTCCGAGATATCGACCAGCCCGTCCTGCAGGGCGCGCGCGACCAGGGCCGCTTTGGTCGGTGCCGGGCGCCCGACAGAGGTGTACTTGGCCCGAATTCGGGTGAGGTGGGTGTTGACGGTGCCGAGCGAGAGAAACAGTGCCTTCGCCACCTCGGTCTTCGAGTCGTGTCGGATCCAGCAGAGCAGCACCTCGATCTCGCGGCCGGTCAGATCCGGTCGCGGTGGGAACGGGCTCGCGGCGGCGGGAACGGGGTGTATCTGCATCGGGGGTGGAACGAGGCTGATCGGTCCGCGTGAACGACGCGTCGTCGGGACTCCGGAGTCGTTCGCGGAGGGCAAGGGTTCGAGCAGTGCAGACATCAAATCTCCCGGACGCCGAAGTGGGTTGAGACCAACTAAACCAATGTGGTCGATTCTCACAGGTAATTCGCAGGTTTTCTGCCCTGACTATTAGGGGCATTGAACTGTCAACCGTCTCGTCACGGTCTCACGGAGCTACGACAGTCTTCCGGCCGTCGGCGTCGAGTTCGATCCGCACGTCGGCGCTCAAGTCGCTGACCAGGATGGATGCGATCCTCGCGCGGCCCGGCGGCAGTATCCGAGCGGTCACCACCCCGCCTGTCGCACCCCTGAGCGCGTCGGAAACCGCGGTGCTCACTCGGGCGGAAACTGTGGGATGAGCCATAGCCAACCCGCCGTCGTCGAGCAGAACCACCTGCACTCCCCGGGCCCGGGCAGCCCGCGCGTGCGCGGCGACCTCGTCCGTCATCAGTCCCGGTGCCCGCAGCCGATCTCGCAGAGTCGCCTCGAGAAGTCCGCAGGCCTGCCGCTCGGCGGTATCGAGACCGGAGCCGCTCGCGATCTTCTCCAGCAACGGACGCGCGAGAAAGTCCAACTGCTCGAGTTGACGATCTCGCTCGTCGAGGCCGGCGGACGTCGCAGCGTCCTCCGCCGCGCGGCGACGAGATTGAGCACGCAGCTCGAAGACCGCCGCGGCAGTGGAGCGAAACGTCAGTGCGAAGAACGTTGCCATCACCAGAGGGGCGAAGCTGATGGCCGACATGGCGACGCCGACCATCGGGCCCTGGTCGGTGGCGGCCGACCAGACCGCACACACTGCGACCACCGCGGCCATCGCCGCCCACCCCAGGGCGGTGCGACCCCGAACACTGACGAAACCGCACAGGGCGACCGCAGCACTGAGCGGCCAGGTCTGCAGCCCGTTGGCGACCGGGACGGGCACCTGCGAGAGCACGATGGCCGTGGACACCGGAGCGGCCGCGCCGATGGCCGTCGCCCATCCTGCCCCGAGCGGATCGCCGGGCACGGCCACCAGCGCGAACGCTGCGAATGCCACCACCAGCACCGCCGCCTGCACGAGCCAGACACTGTGCACGCCCTCCGAAGCGGTGAAGTTCATCAGCGAGTAGGTGCCGAACAAGGTCGCGGCGACTCCGTATGCGCTGGCGGTGTTCATGCCGAGGAAGGCCCGGACGTCGCGATCGGCGTCGACGGCGTGGTTGTCGGTCATGTCGTCTCGACCATGGCTCGGTACGTCAGTGTCACGACGGTGCCGCGGCCCGATTCCGACGTCACCTCGGCCGATCCGCCCTGCAGCTGGCGCATGCGGCCTCTGATGCTGACGGCGAGCCCGAGCCGGTGCGGGGCAACCGACGCGGGATCGAAGCCGTACCCGTCGTCGCGGACATCGATGCGCACCGACTCGGAGTCGACGCGGACGTGCACCTCGCGCCTGGCGTGTTCACCCGCGTGCCGGACGCTGTTGCGCAGCGCTTCTGCAGCGCTCGCCGACAATGCGCGCACCGCCTCCATCGGCAGTGTCGAATCCCGCGACAGCGCGTCGGTGTCGGCATCGATGACCACTTCGTCGTCCACTTCGGTCAGTGCCGACCGGAGGTAGGCGAGGAAGCTGTCGGGTCCGACCGGTTCGGTCGAGGAGATGCCCGCACGCAATCGATCGAGCCGCGTGAGCGCCGTGGTCGATTGAGCCGACAGCGCCGGGCTGTTGCCCGCGCGTGCGGCGGAGAGCAGCGTCGACATGACGTCGTCGTGGATCAGTGCGTCGAACCGTTCGCGCTCCACCGATCTCGCGGCGCTCGCTGCCGCGGTGGCGGCCTGAGATTCGGCGGCGAATCGCGTCGTGTCGAGCAGACGGCCGGTCCGGACCGCCAATGTGACTGTGACGGTGAAGATTCCGCAGAAAACGATGCCGAAGACGATGTCCGAGAACAGGGGGACGTTGCCGTGATCGATCCGGCTGTAATAGTTGACGACCTGGCCGAAGGAGGCGACGAAGAGCAGGTACGCGAAGATTGCGCGATTGGACCACGCGATCGCCGTCGTGACCGAGATGAGGCCGGGAAACATTGCGATCCAGGCAGATTCGGTCAAGTCGAGTACCGGGCCCTCGAAGGCTGCCGGCCAGAGCACTTGGCCGATCAGATACGCGGTGGCCATCAGTGTGACCAGGGCGCGGATTCGCTCGATGCTCCAGCTGAACGAGGCGTACGCCAGACAGAGGGCAGGTCCGAAGATCGCGCACACGAACAGTGGTGTGTACCAGGGTTGCAGTCGATCGAACTGCGACAGGATCTGCGGTCCCAGCAACACCAGGTAGGCGAACGCGCCGGCACTCGCGAACCGAGCCATGTAGCGCGAGAGGCGTTCCTCTGCGCTCGAACCCTGCATCAATCCTGCGGAGGTAGTTCGGGCATCGGGAGCCAGCCGTCCTCGACCGCTCGCTTGTACAGGTCGGTCTTCGTCGGTGCCGGACGCCCCGCCTCGGCGTACTTGTTGCGGATCCTCACCAGGTAGTCGTTGACGGTCTGCTCGGACAGTCCGGCCAGGCGGGCGACGCGTCCGGCCTTCTCGCCCGACGCGTAGAGGGCGAGTACCTCACGCTGGCGTGGACTGAGCCCGACGTCGGGAAGCTGCGGATCGCCGTCGATCGCGGCGGCCCAGTCCGTGGTGACGACCTGTCCGCCACTCGCTGCGCGCCGGATAGCAGAGACGATCGCCGCCGCAGGTGCGGATTTTCGGACCACACCCAACACGCCTGCCCGGGCCGCCGAGCGAACCAGAATGGCGTTCTCGGCACCGGTGTAGACCAGCACGCGCGCACCGGCGGCGTGCAGTTGCTCTACGTTGGAGCGGGGCGAGGACCCGTCACCCAGACGAAGATCGAGTACCACCAGATCGAGGGTCTGCTGCTGGGCGAGCAACTCTGCGACGGTGGCGGCGGTGGACACCAGTTCCAGGTCGGGTTCGTCGGCGAGCATCGCCCTGAGTCCGAGCGCCACCGATTCGTGGTCCTCGACGAGGCCGACGCGTCGTACTTCCGTGGTCCGCTTTTCGGCGTTCTCCTGTGATCGCGACACCTGCGTCATGTCCCCGCCCCGCTCTGCGCCCTACTGCCCCGATGATCCCGTCAGCGATGTCGCTGCTGGTCGGCGCGATAATACCGACTCCTGGTCTGTTTCGCCGGTCATCGGAATTCGCATGCGCGTACGGATGAACAGCACGAACAGCACCACCAGCAGCAGCGCTCGTCCCCACACCCCCACCAGAACGAAGAACTCCTCGTCCTCGGCGTCGACGCCGGAGGCCAACGCGGCGAAGTACTTGAAGACGCCGATTCCCATCGACAGATCGACGACCAGGTACGCGGCGACGAGACCCCACGGGACCCGAAGCAACACCAGGAAGGGCAGCAGCCAGAGCGTGTACTGCGGTGAGTGCACCTTGTGCAGCAGCATGAATCCGCACAGCATCGATCCGCTCACCGCGACCCACGGGTACGTTCCGAGAACCTTTGCGCGACGCCAGCCGAGCCACAGCGCGAGCGCGAACGCGGCGAACACCAGCAGCGGCGACGCGACGTCGACCACATCCTGGAAGGACGCCTCGGCCTCGGCGTAGGCATCGGGAGTCATCTGGTCGTTGATGTAGAAGTGGCGCAGTCCCCAGTACCAGATGGAGTTGGTCGTCAGGTCTGCCTGCCGCAGCGACTGGAACGTGAAGGATGCACGCCACCCCTCGTAACCGAGCACTGCGAACGGCAGGTTCACTGCGACGACCGTGCCGATCGCGGCACCGGCGACCATCAGGCCGCCGCGGATGTCCCAGCGTCCTCGGATGGTGTCGGCGGACTCACGCCCGTCGATGCCGCCGGTGACCACGTACGCGATCAGGGGCAGCACGAATGCGCCCGGATAGAGCTTGAGACAGAAGCCGACGGCCAGCAGCACCGACGCGAGAATCGCTCTGCGCCGCAGCGGCATCGGCAGTGTCATGACGAAGATCGCGCCGACGGCGGCAGCCACGACGGGAAGCTCCCAGTTGTGGAAGGCGTACATCACCAGAGGCGGGCCGATCGACCACAGCAGGGCGGGCCAGCCGGCCATCCGGCCCAGCATCCACGCGGTGAGCAGACCGAACGGCGCGAGAATCAACGCCGAGGTCAACAGGAACTGCGCATCGGTGTGGGCGGGAATGGCTCCGAGCCACATCAGCAACCCACTGAGGACGGGGTACTCCACCGTGCCGCCGGTGAGGATTCCGTCGCTGGTGATGGCTCCGTGGATGTAGGGAAAGATGTGATTGTCGATGTCTCGGCCGAGCCACAGGAACTGGATGTCGGAGTAGCAGACCGAGGAATCCTTGATGGCGTCGAACACCGTGCTTCGACCGGAGGCGTCGAACGGCGCGACCGCGCATCGGGCCTTGTTCAGATATCCCAGAATCAATCCCACCGCAGCCATCGCGACGACCACGACGACCGTCATCGGATTGGCGCGGACCCCGGATCGCATGGTGCAAGACTATGACGCGCGAACGCCGGACCGTGCGCCCGACGCGAATTAGCAGGTCAGGGCCCTGTCGTGTATCTTCGAGGGGTTGCTGACGCAACGACCCTCCTGCCACGGATAGTCCGTGGCCGTTTTCACTAGTCCACAGGAGGTGATGAGGTCTTATGCGTCATTACGAATTGATGGTCATTCTCGACCCCAATCTGGACGAGCGCACTGTCGCTCCGTCGCTCGATACGTTCCTCAACGTCGTTCGCAAGGATGGCGGCACCGTCGACAAGGTCGATGTGTGGGGCAAGCGTCGTCTGGCCTACGAAATCCTCAAGCATGCCGAGGGCATCTACGCCGTTGTGAACCTCAACGCCGAGCCTGCCACCGTCAGCGAGCTGGATCGTCAGCTCGGACTCAACGAGTCCGTTCTGCGTACGAAGGTCCTGCGACAGGGCAAGTAATTGTCGTTGCCCGCCTCTAGGCTGGCATCTACAACGCTTACTACTGAAAGAGGAACCATGGCAGGCGAGACCGTCATCACCGTCATCGGAAACTTGACGGCTGATCCAGAACTTCGATTCACCCCCGCCGGTGCGGCGGTTGCCAACTTCACGGTTGCATCCACCCCGCGCACATTCGATCGTCAGACGAACGAGTGGAAAGACGGCGACGCGCTCTTCATGCGCTGCAACATCTGGCGCGAGGCAGCGGAGAACGTTGCCGAGAGCTTGACCCGAGGCTCGCGAGTGATCGTGAGCGGACGGCTGCGGCAGCGCTCGTACGAGACGCGTGAAGGTGAGAAGCGGACAGTCGTCGAGCTCGAAGTCGACGAGATCGGACCTTCACTCCGCTACGCCACCGCAAAGGTCAACAAGGCCAATCGTGGTGGAGGTGGCGGCGGAGGCGGCTTCAACTCCGGCTCCGGCTCCGGTTCCTCCGGCGGATCGAGCGGCGGCCGCTCGAACTCCTCGTCCAACTCCGGTTCCGGTGGAGACGATCCCTGGGGCAGTGCCCCGGCGGCGTCGGGCTCCTTCGGCGGACGTGGCGGAGACGAAGAGCCACCGTTCTAGATCCTTCGATCGAGAACAACCAGATGTAACGGAGAAAGACCCATGCCCAAACCGCCATTGCGCGACAAGGTGCTCAAGAAGAAAGCGTGTTCCTTCTGCAAGGAAAAGAACACGTCGATCGATTACAAGGACACGACGTTGCTGCGTAAGTACGTCAGCGATCGCGGAAAGATCCGTGCTCGCCGTGTCACCGGCAACTGCGTCCAGCATCAGCGTGACGTGGCCGTTGCCGTGAAGAACTCGCGTGAGGTAGCACTGCTGCCTTACGCCGCGACGGCTCGATAGAAAGGGGCGATTGGTATGAAACTGATCCTCACCGCTGATGTGGACAACCTCGGTGCGCCTGGCGACACCGTAGAGGTCAAGGACGGCTACGGCCGTAACTTCCTGCTGCCCCGCGGATTGGCCATCCAGGCCACCCGTGGAGCTCAGAAGCAGGTCGACGGCATCCGCCGCGCTCAGGAAGCTCGTGCCGTCCGCGGCCTCGAGCACGCCAACGAGCTCAAGCAGGCCATCGAGGGCCTCGAGGCCGTCACGCTGTCCGTGAAGACCGCGGGCGACTCGGGCAAGCTGTTCGGCTCGGTCACCGCGTCGGACGTCGCTTCTGCTCTCAAGGCTGCCGGTGGCCCGGTCGTCGACAAGCGCAGCATCGATCTGCCGAAGGCTCACGTCAAGAGCACGGGCAAGCACGACATCGTCGTGAACCTGCACCCCGACGTGACCGCCAAGTTCAAGCTGGAGGTCGTCGGAAGCTGATTTCAGCTTTCGGCCCGTTTCGGTCGAACAAAGCCCCACGAACCTCGGTTCGTGGGGTTTTTTCGTGTCTTCTCACAAAGATCAACTGTCGCAATGGGTTCCAATTTGTGAAGCATCTCTCTTCGGACGTTCGTGAGCAAAGCTTTGCGTACTCTTTAGGCGGGGCGACATCGAACATCATCACCAACTGGATCCACCCGACCTGACGCCTAGACGCCCGGAGGAACGCTGCCGTGACCACGACCGTGGAACCCGATTCCGACCCCAGTCCCGAGACCCGACCCGAGCCGCAGTCTCGCGTCGGGTCGATCCTGAAATACGACGTACCGGCCTCGTTGGTCGTTTTCCTTGTTGCAGTGCCACTTTCGATCGGCATCGCCGTCGCGTCGGGCGCACCGATCATGGCCGGTCTCATCGCCGCCGTGGTCGGCGGAATCCTCGCCGGGATACTCGGCGGATCACCACTGCAGGTCAGTGGCCCGGCAGCAGGCCTCACCGTCGTGGTTGCCGA
This sequence comes from Rhodococcus sp. 06-462-5, assembly GCF_002258315.1. Taxonomy (GTDB): domain Bacteria; phylum Actinomycetota; class Actinomycetes; order Mycobacteriales; family Mycobacteriaceae; genus Rhodococcoides. Next base: position 259,433 of record NZ_NOYD01000001.1, read on the forward strand.
GCTGGTCAACCAATTCGGTTGGGGCGTAACGTGCGCCATCACGGTCCTGGCCGGTGCTGTGCAGATCCTGCTGGGAATGAGCCGGATTGCGCGCAGTGCGCTGGCCATCTCGCCCGTCGTGGTGCATGCGATGCTCGCCGGAATCGGTATAACCATTGCGCTGCAACAGATTCACGTACTCCTCGGCGGCGAGTCCGAAAGTTCCGCGGTTCAGAACGTCCTGGCCATCCCGACGTCCGTCGCGAACGGCCAGTGGCCGTCGATCGTCGTCGGCGGAATCGTGGTCGTGCTGATGTTCGCCTGGCCACGGTTGGGCGAGTTGTCCGGCGTGCTGGCCAAGGTCACCAAGGTGCCGGCCGCCCTGGTCGCAGTGGTCACCGCCACCGCGGTCTCGATCTTCTTCTCCCTCGATGTCGAACGAATCGAATTGCCCGGCAACCTGATCGAGTCCCTGAGCCTGCCCGTCATGCCCGACGGGCAGTGGAGTGCTTTCGTCACCGGCGTCATCACCATCGCGCTGATCGCCAGTGTCGAGAGTCTGCTCTCCGCGGTGGCCGTCGACAAGATGCACAGCGGTGAGCGCACCAACTTCGACCGTGAACTGATGGCTCAGGGCGCAGGCAACATGGCCTCCGGTGCCATCGGCGGCCTGCCGATCACCGGCGTGATCGTGCGCAGTGCCACCAATGTCAAGGTCGGGGCCAAGTCTCGTGCGTCGGCGATTCTGCACGGTGTGTGGATCCTGATCTTCTCGGTACTGTTCATCTCGATCGTCGAACTGGTTCCCTTCGCAGCTCTGGCCGGGCTGCTGGTGATGATCGGCGTGCAGCTGATCAAGCTGGCGGACATCAAGATTGCCAACAAAACCGGAGACATCGCGGTATACGCGGTCACGGTCGTCGGAGTGGTGGCGCTCAACCTGCTCGAGGGTGTGTTGATCGGTTTGGCACTGTCGATCATCCTGGTGCTGCGCCGCGTGGTGTGGGCCAAGGTCAGGGCCGAGGAAACCGTCGACGGCACCTGGCGCGTCACCACCGAGGGTTCGTTGAGTTTCCTTGCGCTCCCGCGATTGACGCACGTGCTGTCCACCGTCCCCGCAGGCACCGCTGTCACCGTCCATCTGGGCGTGGACTTCCTCGATCACGCCGTGCACGACGCCCTGAACGAATGGATGCGTCAGCACGAACTCGGCGGCGGCACAGTGAAGGTCGAAGAGGTGGGCACTGCCTCGATGGCGGCTGCCGCCGAGGGCCCACCCAAGCGTGGATCTGCGACGGTACGCAGCTCGTTGGCGCCGTGGCGCGCCTGGCAGCTCAAGAGCGATGTGGCGCAGGACGATTCGCCTGCTGCTCTGCGGCCGGTGTTGAGCGGGGTGGCGGAGTATCACCGCACGCATGCCCCGAACATACGTCCGCACCTCGAGGGTCTGACCGACAATCAGGACCCGGACACCCTCTTTCTGTGCTGTGTGGATTCGCGAGTCATGCCGAACACGATCACCAGCAGCGGTCCAGGAGACCTGTTCACCGTCCGAAACATGGGCAACCTCGTTCCCGCTCAGGGGCAGGATTGTTCGGTGGAGGCGGCGCTGGCGTTCGGTGTCGATCAATTGGGCACCTCGTCGGTGGTGGTCTGTGGACATTCGGGTTGCGGTGCCATGAAGGCGGTGCTGAGTGGGCCGGAGAACGCCGCGGACGCGTCCGTCGCGGAGTGGTTGGGGTACGGGATGGCAAGCCTCGACGCGTACCGCAGCGGGCACGTGGTGGGTCGTCAGGCGGCGGAACTCGGCTTCGGTGAGGCGGATCAACTCGCGATGGTGAACGTGGCGGTGCAGTTGCAGACGCTCACTCGTCACCGCGTCGTGGGCAGAGCCAATGCCGAAGGGCGGTTGCGAATCACCGGTCTCTTCTTCGACATTCCGTCGGCACGAGTGCTTCAGATCGGTACCAAGGAGGTCACCGTGCTGGACCCGGCGAAGTGCCCGCAGGAGGCCGGCAGCTGAGTTCTGATCGGCAGTGTCGAGGGGCCCGATTCCAAGCCCGGAATCGGGCCCCTCGCGCTGAAACGGGAACCTGGTCTGTTTCTGTGAGTCATCCCAGCCGCTGTGACCTAGTTCACCCTTAGGTTCACCTGGTATTTACTCAACACGCCCGAGCTGTCAATTCGGCCGACACGCCGATCCAGAATCGATGCACAGGAAGAAAACTTTATGTACACGCTCTGAGCTGGCGAAAAGGTCGAAACTCGGAAAGTTATACCCAGGTTATCCCCAGACGGTCAACACGGTTGTTCAACACCATCCACATTTCATGCACAGATTCATCCCCAGGCCATGTTGTGACTCCTGCCGATAGCGCTTAACGTCCGTGCAGCGTCTCTCTCGATGCCGTGCAGCGGCGACGGGACAGTGCGAATCCGGTGCCGAAATAGCTTGTCGGTGCCCGGGGGTAGAACTTGCTACACAGCACCGCCGGGTGATATTCGACGGTGCCGACGACAATGGGGAGAGGACGGCCGGTTCGCGTGGCAGTTGTGGACGATCGAGGACAGTCCGACTACTCCGGCCCCTCGTCCAGCGAGGGACCCGGCGAGGATTTCGGTCGCCAGCCCCCACAGGACATGGCCGCTGAGCAGTCCGTGCTGGGCGGCATGCTGCTGAGCAAGGACGCCATCGCCGACGTGCTCGAGGTGCTCCGTCCCGGCGATTTCTATCGGCCGGCCCACCAGAACGTGTACGACGCGATCCTCGACCTCTACAGCCGCGGTGAGCCCGCCGACCCGGTGACCGTGTCGGCCGAGCTGGATCGTCGCGGTGAGCTCAAGCGCATCGGCGGCCCCCCGTACTTGATCACCCTGACCCAGACGACGCCGACGGCAGCCAATGCCGGGTACTACGCCGAGATCGTCGCGGAGAAGTCGATTCTGCGCCGGCTCGTCCAGGCCGGTACTCGCATCGTGCAGTTCGGTTACGCCGGAGCGGACGGTCAGGACGTCGCCGAGGTCGTCGACCGCGCGCAGGCCGAGGTGTACGAGGTCACCGAACGCCGCACCTCCGAGGACTTCCTCCCCCTCGAGGAGCTGCTGCAGCCCACGATGGACGAAATCGACTCCATCGCCAGCCGGGGCGGCATATCCCTGGGTGTACCAACAGGATTCGCCGAACTCGACGAAATCACCAACGGCCTGCACCCGGGTCAGATGATCATCGTGGCGGCGAGGCCTGGTGTGGGCAAGGCGCTTGCCCTCGACACACCGCTTCCGACGCCCGACGGCTGGACCACTATGGGCGAGGTGGCTGTGGGAGATCACCTCATCGACGCCCATGGCATGCCGACCAGAGTCGTGGCGGCCACGGACGTCATGCTCGATCGGCCGTGCTACGAAGTCGAATTCTCCGACGGCACAGTCATCGTCGCCGATGCACAGCATCAGTGGTTGACCGAGACCAGGGCGTCACGCAAGTCGGCGCAGGCTGCGGCGGTCAACTACAACCGGACTCGCAATCAGAAGACGTTCGCTGCTGTGCGTACCACCGAAGAGATCGCGAACTCGGTGCGCTGCGCGACGAAGGATGCGCGCATCAATCACTCGGTCACCAACGCCGAGGCCGTTCAGCTGCCCGAGCGTGAGCTACTGGTACCGCCGTACACCCTCGGCGCATGGCTGGGAGACGGCACGTCTGCCTGCGCGCAGATCACCAGCGCCGACCCCGAGATCATCGCCCGAATAGAAGGCGAAGGTCTGCACGTGGTGGCGTCGGAGAAAGCCGCTCTTCGATACTCGATCAAACTTCCTACCGAGGTTGTCGAGGCAAAGGACTGTGTCGTCTGCGGCAGGCAGTTCGTGCCGTTTCCGCTCAATGTCCGTACCTGCGGCCAATCGTGCGGCGGCAAAGCGCGTTTCATGTCCGCGCCGGTCGCTGCACCGACGTGCATCGACTGCGGCAAGGTAACGACTGGTTTGCACCGCTGCCAGGCATGTCGCAACTCGATCGGGACAGTGCAGGCGCGTTTACGGACGATCGGCGTACTGGGCGACAAGCATGTACCGCTCGACTACCTCCGTAGTTCCGAGGCCCAACGACGTGCGTTGTTGGCGGGTCTGCTCGACACCGACGGCACGGTCACCGGGGGCGGCTCGGTTCAGTTCGCGGTCACCAACGAGCGGCTCGTTCTCGGGGTGCGCGAGCTGATCGTCAGTTTGGGCTATCGCGTGCAGATGTCGACCAGGAATGTGCGGGGTCGAAGCGAAGCGTCGTCGAGGGCGTTCACTTTGACGTTCGCGACCGACGATGTCGTATTCGGTCTGCATCGGAAGCAGATGCTGCACAAGGAACGTCGAGCTGCGGGATCCACTGTGCGATCGAGTTCGCGGTTCATCGTCGACGTTCGCCGGGTCGATTCCGTTCCGGTTCGTTGCGTGGAGGTCGACAACGCAGAGCATCTGTATCTCGCCAGCGAGTCGATGATCCCGACCCATAACTCCACGCTGTCAATGGACTTCATGCGTTCGTGCTCGATCAAGCACGGCATGCCCAGTGTCATTTTCTCCCTGGAAATGAGTCGCACCGAGATCGTCATGCGACTGTTGTCCGCCGAGGCGAAGATCAAGCTCGGCGACATGCGTTCGGGAAAGATGACCGACGACGACTGGACCAAGCTGGCCCGGCGCATGAGCGAGATCAGCGAAGCACCGCTCTTCGTCGACGACTCCCCGAACCTGACGATGATGGAGATCCGCGCCAAGGCACGTCGTCTCAAGCAGCGCAACGGCCTCAAACTCATTGTGGTGGACTACCTTCAGCTGATGTCGTCCGGCAAGAAGGTCGAATCCCGTCAGCAGGAGGTCTCGGACTTCTCCCGTCAGCTCAAGCTGTTGGCCAAGGAACTCGAATGCCCGGTGGTCGCGGTCTGCCAGCTCAACCGTGGTCCCGAGCAGCGAACCGACAAGAAGCCGATGGTGTCCGACCTCCGTGAGTCCGGCTCACTGGAGCAGGACGCCGACATGGTGATTCTGCTGCACCGCCCCGACGCAATCGAGCGCGACGACCCCCGCGGCGGTGAGGCCGACCTGATTCTCGGTAAGCACCGTAACGGCCCGACCGCGACAATCACTGTGGCGCATCAGCTTCACTTGTCGAGATTCGTGGACATGGCGCGGGGCTAAGGCCGACCGCGCTTGGTCGCGTATTCTCTCTGTGAAATCAACCAAGCACCTGACGCAGCATTCGACGAAAGAAATCCATGCCAGAGGATCAGAACACAGACGTTCCACCGAATCACCTCGCGATCGATCCGCGGAGCCCCTTCTACAACGAAGAGGTTCTTCGCCGGGACGTGGGGATTCGCTTCAACGGCGTAGAGAAGACCAGTGTTCGCGAATACAACGTGACCGAGGGTTGGGTGCGAGTCGAAGTTCCTACCGCGAAGGATCGCTACGGCAATCCCATGCTCGTCAAGCTCAAGGGCACGGTCGAACCGTATTTCCGCGACGCGAAATAGCGGACTAGGGACCAAGCAGATCGCCCTCGCATTGGGGCGCTATTGATCAGATTCGGTATCGAATCAGTCGCGAGCTGTTGCCGACAACTGCAACCGAGGACGCGTTGTGCAGAATTGCGGCGAGTACCGGAGACAGTGCTCCACCGGCGCTGACCACGAGGCCCAGAGCGTTCACGGCGATCGACATTCCGTAGTTCTGCCGGATGACCGATACCGAGTGTCGTCCGAGATCGCGAACGTCGAGCAACCGTGTCAGGTCATCGCTGGCCAGAGCTACATCGGCCGTTTCGACGGCAACATCGGTGCCCGCCAACCCCATTGCGATACCGATATCCGCGACGGCGAGCGCCGGAGCGTCGTTGGTGCCGTCTCCGACCATCGCGACTACGTATCCCTCTTCTTGGAGCTTGCGGACGGCTTCGAGTTTGTCATAGGGCATCACCTCGGCTCGCCACTCTGCGATGCCCAGTTCGGCGGCGACGGCCGCGGCGGTCTCGGGGTGATCTCCGGTGAGCATGACGATCCGTTCCACACCGTCGGCGCGGAGCGCATTCAAGACGTCCAGAGCATTGGCTCGGACCTCGTCACGCAGGCTGATCAACCCGACCAACACTCCGTCGACTGCCAGCAGCAACGGTGTCTCGGCTTGACGCTGAAGTCGCGAAACCCAATCGGCCGCATACTCGGACACGTCCACGCTCTCGCCGCGCAGTAGCGAAGGACTGCCCAGCAGCAGAGTCCGACCGTCTGCGACGGTGCGCATGCCGAGGCCGACGAGCACTTCGCACTCCTCGTGCGGAGGAATCACGATGTGGCGTTCTTCGGTGCTGCGAATCACGGCCTCGGCCAACGGATGCCGAGAGTGGATCTCGGAACTGGCGGCATACGCCAGCACCTGCTCCGGCTCCCAGTCGTCCTGGAAGGACACGACATTGGTGACGACGGGGCGTCCGACGGTGAGGGTGCCGGTCTTGTCGAACACGAAGGCGTCGACCCTGCCTGCTTGTTCCAGATGCGACCCACCCTTGATGAGAATCCCTCGGCGAGCACCGTTTCCGATGGCGGCGCTGATGGCCGTCGGAGTCGACAGACCCACCGCACACGGGCACGCGACGAGCAGCATGGTCATCGCCCGTCGGACATCCCGGGTGACCAGGAGCGTGAGGCCCGACAGGATGAACGACGCGGGCACGAAGCGTCGTGAGAAGTTCTCTCCCACAGTTTGAATCGGGGCGCGGTCTTCCTGTGCCTCCTCGACGCGAGAGATGATGCGGCCGATCGTCGTATCGCGGCCTACCGCAGACGCGCGGATGACGATGCGTCCACGGACGACAACGGACCCGGCATGGATCCTGTCGCCTGCAGCTATCGACACCGGCAATGTCTCACCGGTGATCGCGGACTGGTCGACCACAGCGTCACCGTCGACGACGGTCCCGTCCACAGGCACGCCGACGTGATCGTGCACGACGACCTCGTCGCCGATCTCCAGCCGATCGACGTCGACGGAGATCTCGGAACCGTCGGGAAGCCGAATCCACGCGGTGTCCTGCGTGCCGGTCAGGAGATCGGAGATTGCGCGACGAGTGCGCTTGAGTGTCAGCTCCTGCAGGTACTCGCCGATGTTGAGCAGCCACAGAACGGTCAGAGCAACGACGTTCTCGCGGAGTACGAGGCTTGCCACAGTGGCGGCGCTGACGAGCGCGTCGGTGCCGGCGGTCCGGTTTCCGGCCAGCGAGCGCAGCGCTCCCTTCAGGAACGGATAGCCGGTGAAGATTGTGGCTCCGGTGGCCACGACACGGCTGGTGGGGCCGAGGATGGGTGGTCGCCGGAAGGCATAGCGACGGAAGCCGAGCAGGACCAGCGCCGCGCCGCCGATGGTCATGCGCAGGACGTCGCCGCTGGTGACGTCCGCCGACCGTGGGCTACGCACGGGTACCAGAGCCCAGTCGGTGGTGCGACCTGCGTTCACCGCATCGAACAGCTCGGCCCGGTCGATCCGGGAGCGGGAGTACCAGACGACGACCGATGCGGTGCGGGGGTAAGCGTGGACAGCTCGAACGCCGCGAATCTTGTCGACGTGATCTTCGACGGCGACCGCGCGACCCGGACTCGACCGCAGCCAGTCGACGCGAAGCCGCATGCGGCCGGCGGCATCGGACAGGATCTCGATGCCATCCGCGCGGTCGGGAGCTGCATCGAGTGAATGTTCGACGAGCATCGTCATGTTCGGCCGACTGCCGTGATCAGTGCGAGTGGCCGTGGCCGACTTCGGTGGCCGAGGGTGGCGGCACTTCTTCGCCGAGCCGGTCTCGCGCCTCCGCAACAACATCGGACACAGCCAAACGTGCTGATTCGGCGTGGATTTCGGCCTTTCGTGCGGCGCGAAGCCCGAGTTCGGTTGCCGATACCGCAGCCTTGCGGACGGGAGCCTTGTCGTACAGCTTCTTGGCACCGTTGTACGCGGCGACGCCGACTGCGCCTGTCACGACCGTCGATACTGCCTTCGCGACGATGATCGGAAACGCCATGTTGTAGCTCCTCGAAATCGAACCTGTACCCACTTATTGGGAATCGTATTCGTTTTGTGGGGCTGTGGCGACTTCCGGGGTCGCGAGAAGTGTCATCGGATCGGCATCGTGGTGCGGAACGCTCTGGTCGCGTAGGGCAGTTCGATCGTCGTCGATCCCTTCAGGCCCAATTCGTCGAACAGTGCGGTGAGATCACGATCGATGCGGTTGCGATCGTCGGCGGTTGCGGTGATGTAGAAGCTGCGCGACCGAACCAGGTCGGTCAGCTGAGACCGACTCACCGTGCGCGACCACATCCACCGCTCCTCGTCGAGCCGACCGAACGGTTCTGCGATCGGCGGTGGACCGTCGTCGAACATGGTCAGCGCTCCACCGCGCGAGACCACCGAGTTCAGTCGCCGAACCCACAACTGCGACTCGTCGCGGATGTTCCAGATCAGTCCCAGCGTGCCGCCCGGGCGGAGAACCCGGCCGATCTCGCGTGACGCGGCCACCGGTTCGACCCAGTGCCAGGCCTGTCCGAGCAGGACGGCATCGACGCTCTCATCCTTCAGCGGCAGGGACTCGGCAGTGCCGACGTGGGCGGGAACTCCGGGCACTGCAACGCGAAGGGCGTCGAGCATGGCGGGATCAGGATCGACCGCGACGGCGTCGCAGCCGGCGGCGGCGATGATGCGGGTGAGCTTGCCGGTTCCGGCACCGACGTCGGCGACAAGAGGCCGCCCGGCCGACTCGAGTACGGGTTCAAGCAACCACTCGACCGCGGCCGACGGGTATTCGGGGCGAGCAGATTCGTACACGTCGGCGACGGTCCCGAACGATGTAGAGCTGTTATCTCGGCTAACCATATGGCCAGGCTACATCTCCTGCGTCAGTTCAGCTCGAGTTCGTAATACAGAGCTTTGGGTCCCTCGCCACGGCCTTCGTGGCAGTCGAAGCCACGCTTTTCGTACACGTGTCGCGCCGCCTCGTCGTCCTCGGAGGTGTTGAGATCCATGTAGGTGGCACCCTTGCCGCGTGCGTGCTCGATGACGTCGTCGAGAAAGGTTGTGCCGTAGCCCTTCCCGCGTAGGCCAGGCTGGACGTAGAACTCGGCGAGGTAGGCCTCGATGTCTGCACTCAAAGTGCCGGCCCGAAATCGCAGAACGGCCACACCGATGGCGGGAGTTCCGAACGTCAGAACGCTGGTATCACCGGATTTCACCAGAGAGTCGAGATGTGCGGCAAGCCAATCCGACTCGGGCACCGGGTAGTCGTACTCGCGATTGAAGTCGATCAACAGAAGTGCGGCCTCGGAGAATCCTGCAGCATCCTGGACGACACGTGTACCGCTGACTGATGTCATCGCCTTCTCCTCCGTCAGCAATCCGGTTGAACGAGATTCTTCGCGTCGAGCAGACCGAGGCCGGGATGCATCTCACGTAGCGCTTTGATGGTGTGGACAGTTCTGCCGGATTCTGCGACCACCGTTTCGACATCCTCAGCGGGTACGGATTCGGGGCCGATCTTCTCGACGCTGGGCCGTTCGGGGCGCAGTTGGCTGTATGCCAGCCAAGGGATTGCTATACCCCCAAGTGCCAGCTGGATCCAGTCCCAGGTCGACGGTTCTGAGATCACGTCGGAAATCAGAATGAACGCAATCCAGGCCAGCCACGCGACGTACAGGTACCGGACCCACGGACGTCGGCTCATGCGTTGCATGCTGTCACCGCACCCCGATCGGGGCAACGGCTCAGCGTCGCAGTTCGGTATCGAGTCGAACCATGAGCACGCCGAACCTGGTACGCCCGGCGATCGGCGGTGGAAATCGTCCCAGAACTGCTCGAACTGCGGGATCGGCGTGGATGCGAACCCATTCGATCTGCTCTGCAGCAGCTTTGGGGTTAGCGAGCACCAGATGCACTGCAGAACCGAGAATGTGTTTGACCTGATGGGGGCTGTAGAGCGGATGGAGAAAGGCAGCACCGGCGGCGTGCATGGCGGACATTGCCGCGTCCGTGGCCGCTGAAGCCGGTACCTCGCGGGCCGCTTTGTGCGCGTCCCAGGCGAGCCTGCGTAACTCCGCCGTCCGGTGGCCGGTCTCGGCGAATGCCTCGGCACCCTCGATCGCCAAGTGTGGACGCGCATCCTCGGGGTGGGCCATCTCGTAGATCGGTAATGCCCGTCGGGCGCAGGTAGCGGCGAAGCCGACCACACTTTGAATGTCGTACTGACTCAGCGCTACTTCCGCAGGCTCGGGCAACTCAACCCTCGGGTTCTGTTGATTGTGAGCACAAATCCCAACTTGCCGAGAATGATGCCGGTCAAAGCGCCGAGAGCTGCGGTAGCAATGGGGACCAGGTACAGCCAGAGCCGCGACAGGCCTTGTGTTCGTCGGTCGAACGAATCGTTCATGGAGTCCACGAATTCGTCGCTCATCGTGAGACCGTTCAGGGGCTCGTAGCCACCTGAATACACGACGCCACTCGTGTTGGTGGTCATTTCGCCGATCAGATACCAGCCCAGTGGAGCCAATCCGACGATGAATCCGAACAAGAGCAGAACGATGACGAGATTGCGCACCATCTCAGGCTATTGCCCCCGTCAACCGTCGTACACCTCCGTCGTGATGCAGAAGGGGTGCCCGGCGGGGTCGAGCAGAACTCGCCATCGGGGGTCGGGCTGCTCTGCGGCCTCCCTGGCCCCGCATTCGACTGCGTAGGCGACGGATCCGGCAAGGTCCCCTTCAGCGTCCAGGTCGAAGTGCACGATGGATGACGACGGCCATTGGGGCGGAATGTAGTTCGCAACATTCTGCGCAACGATGTTCAGGCCGGATTGTGTGCGGATCCCAACGCTCTCGGAGTTCTCCCACAACAACTCGCCGCCGAGAAGCGCGAGATAGAAGTGCGCGAGTTGCGCCGGATCGGCGCAGTCGATGGACGTTCCCGCTATAGCGAGGGGGTTTCGCGGCATATCTGGAGACTACGGTCGGTGGTGCCGTCAGTGCCCCCGCTTCGGCTCAACTCACCTCCCTCGCAGGGCTTGACCTCGAGTGCGCTCGAGGTTGCAGGGTGGGGTCATGCAGATGACATTCGACGAGTTGCCTCGGCTCATGACTCTGATGACGGGCGACGAAAAGCACAGCACCAGTGCCACTTCGACACTCGATGTGTTGTGGGTGCTGTACTCCGACATTCTGAGCCTCGACCCAGCGAATCCTGACGACCCGGACCGTGATCGGTTCTACCTGTCCAAGGGGCATGGCCCGATGGCGTACTACGCAGTGCTTGCGGGACGGGGATTCTTGACGCCGAACGAGCTTGCGTCGTTCGGCAGCTACGACTCTCCGCTGGGAAATCACCCGGATCGCACGCTGGCACGCGGGGTCGATATCGGATCGGGCTCGCTCGGTCACGGCTTGGCACTGGCCGCCGGAACTGCTGTTGCGCTGCGGATTCAGAAGAGCTTCGCCCGAGTTTTCGTATTGATCGGCGACGCCGAGCTCGACGAGGGCAGCAATATGGAAGCCATTCAATTCGCTGCGCGATCGAATCTGGGCAATCTGACCGGCGTGGTGATCGACAACGACTCGGCCGGCCTGGGTTGGCCTGGGGGCATCGCGTCGCGCTTTGCCGTCGAGGGGTGGCACACCTCCGACGCCGACGGCCGAGACCACAGCGCTCTCAGGCGCGCGTTTCGCCTCGATCATGCCGACCGGCCGCACGTGGTGGTCGCTCACGTCGAAAAGAAGGAGAGCTGATGAGCGCACCGCTGGATCAACGCGAGCACTTCTATCGGCTGTTGCCCGATCTGCTGGCCCAGGACGAGCGAATCGTGCTGGTACTGGCCGAGATCGGCGTGGCGTATCTCGAACCACATCTGACCTCAGATCTTCGGTCGCGTGTGGTCAACGTGGGTATTCGAGAGCAGGCGATGATCGGTGTCGCGGGGGGAATGGCGCTTGCGGGTCTCCGCCCGATCGTGCACACCTTTCCGCCGTTTCTGATCGAGCGGCCCTTCGAGCAGGTGAAGCTCGATCTGGGGCATCAGGGCGTCGGAGCGATCCTGGTGAGCTCAGGCGGTTCCTATGGGTGGCCACAGGGTGGTGAGACCCACTTCGGCCAAAGGGATGTCGCACTCCTCGACACCCTGGACGGGTGGACGGTTCACGTCCCCGGGCACGTCGACGAGGTCGAGTGGATGCTGCGCTGCGCGGCGGCGGCCGACGATCGCGTCTACATCAGGCTCGACGGAGTGTGCAACGAACGTCCTTACGGTCAGCCCGATGGGACGTTCACCGTTCTGCAGCAGGGTAATTCGGGAACAGTGATCTCCATCGGTCCGATGACAGACCGGGTTCTCGCCGCAGCCTCGGGGCGCGACGTGACGGTGCTGCATGCGTCGACGATCAGGCCCTTCGACAGTGCCTCTCTACGGGAGAAGCTGACTGCGCCCGACGTCATGATCGTCGAGCCGTATCTCGCGGGAACGTCGGTGCTGCAGGTGAACAGAGCCCTCGCCGATGTGCGTCATCGAGTGTCGGGAGTCGGGGTCGAACCCGGAGAGCGACGCAAATACGGCACCGTGGCCCAACATGATCAGGCCAACGGCCTGGATGTCGAGGGGCTGTCTCGATCGATGAGCCAGTTCTTCGGATGATCAGCCTTGGCGGCGCTCGTATCTGCGCCTGGCAACGTTGTAGGCGGAGTCGAGCAGTTGCCGAACCTGCGTCTCGGTCTGCGAAGACGGGTTGACCACCGACAGCCAGCCGGCGGTGCCGTACTGAGGGTGGGCGGCGAGGACGTCGTCGCTGTCGGCGCGGGGTGCGTGGGCCGCCTCGCGTGCCGGCACCCCCAGGATCTGCTCGAATTCCTGTTTTCCTGCAACGATATTGACGCGGAACGCATCGGGTCGGTCCAGTCCGGACAGCTCGTCACCCGGGTAGTTCTTGGTCACGATCGTCGCAAACGGCTGAGTGGTCGGGATGGTTCCGTCGGGCGAGTAGTAGAAGAACGCATCACCCCATGCGATCTCGGGAGTTCCGTCTCCCTCGCGAGGCCGCTGCGTCACCGTGCCCTCGAAGCTGCCGACCAGATTCACGATGTCGTCGAGTGTCATGCACCGATCGTCACACGGTGGGCAGCATCTGTCGCAGTGTTCAGCCGACTTTGTACGAGCCGGTTCCGGTCGCGACGAGGCGGCCGGATTCGGTCCCGACGATGTCGACTCGACATGTCTTCAGGCTCCGGCCTGCGTGCATCCGAGTACCGACGATATCGATCCCCTCGGCGTATACCGGCTCCATGAACTGAACGGACATGGAGACCGTGACGCCCCGAAGTTTCTCGGGCACTGCGGATCCGGCCCAGGCGGCGGTCATGATCCCGATATCGATGCAGCCGGCGATCACGCCACCGTGCAGCATCTGGCCGACGGTGGACAACTCATCGCGGTACGGCAGCCGCAGTCGAGCGGTGCCCTCGTCGATGTCGACCAGCTCGATGCCCAGTTGCTGCACGAACGGTGATTGTGGAAGAAACATGGTCATCGCTGCGCTTCCGCTGTCCGGTGCCTGTACTTCGTTGGTTGTCATCGCTACCCCTCTATCGTAATCAGATTCTGATATCGAAATCAGAGTACGATAAAGTTATGGTCTTGGATACCCCCACCGACAAGCGGAAGCGTCGAACGCACAACGCTGTGCTCGACGCCGGCCAGACCCTCTTCCTCGAGCACGGTTATCGCGGAACGACGATCGAGATGCTTGCTGCAACAGCAGATGTGGCAGTGAGTTCGATCTACGCCAACTTCGGCGCAGGCAAGGTCGACGTCTATACGGCACTGGCCTGGCGAACGGCGCTCACTCACGTCGAGCAGATGTCTGCACCCGTCGACGCGGACGACCCAGTCCGTGTGGTTGCCGAGTTCCTCGACCGATACATCGCCTTCCATCGCGGTAGTCCGCTGGCGCTGCGACTGCTGGCGCTGACGGATGTGGACAAGTCCGAGTCCGAAACGGTCGGTGAGGCGAAGATCAGGATCGACACTGCACTCGGTGGGCTCATCGATTCGGTGACGCGGGCAGTGACGGACGCCGGGTCCGACGTCGACCCTCGCGCTTTGGTCTTGAACGCCTGGGCGGCGATGAACGGTGCTGTGTCACTGAGGCAACGACGCATCGTCGATCAACCGATGCTCGACGCGATGCTCGCGATCACGCGGGCAGATATGCTCCGTCACCTGACCGGAACGTTCGGCGAAAACCGTTGAACTGAGCGCAGAGTCAGGTCCTCGCGGGGAGACCACCCGGACCCGGTTGGTGGGTCCGGGCGGTGACAACCCGTCAGGCCGGGCAGCTCACGGTGTAGGTCCAGACTGTGCCGACCGGTCCGGTGACGCGGACCAGGACAGCAGACGCGGTGCCGGGGGGAACCGATACCACCACCGAGCCGACCCCGGTGCTGCCGCCGACATAGCCGGTGTTGTGGATCGGTGCACCCTGGTAGAAGACCTCGATCTGATCGGGCACGTCGACGGTGTCGTAGCTGAGGACGAACGAGGTCGGGCCGGTTCGGCCCAGTTCGTGCAGGGTCTCCGTCACGCCCTCCTCACCCGACAGTGTGGAGGCATTGCACTGCTGGGTAGCGATGCCTCCGTTGGCCGAACCGGTGTCGATGCCGAGAATGCCTCCGGCAATGGCGCTTCCGCTGCCGAGAATTCGGGCACCGTTGTCGATGATGTTGCCACCGTCGAGAATCGCGCTCCCGCTGTCGATGATGGCGCTGCCACTGTCGACGATCGGTCCGAGTTCGGGTTGGGCGACGGCTGTCGCGGGGACGGCCAGGGCACACGCCGCGGTTGCAAGGGCAACTGCCACCGAACGACGAACCAGGTTCTTGCGAATTCCACTCTTGCTCGACACAATTCCTCCACCGAAAGTACGTGACGGGCTGTCCGTCTCAGCGATGGTGACACAGCGATCGCGCGTCGAGTATCCCTTGTTCGGATGACCATGCAGGGCCGAAGATACTGTGCCCCAAAGGTTACTGTCATTCAATCGACTCAACGGTCTCAGATGATCGATCCGATCGTGCGCGCCGCGTCGGGAAACTCGCCGGGGTTGGGGCCCGCATAGTTGAGCCGAAGGTACTTGCCGGCGGGTTCGGCGGGAAAGTAGTCGTCGCCGGCCCCGACGATGACTCCCGCCGACTTGCATTCCTGCACAATGCGTTCCAGGTCGGAGTTGTCGGGAAGCCGCATCCAGAGATTGAGCCCACCGCGCGGCACCGCGTCGAGATGCCCACGCGGTGCGAGCTCGATGAGGCTGTTCGCCAACAAGTCGCGACGCGAGGCCAACTGAGTGCGCAACCGCCGCAGGTGGGTTCGCCAGGCGGGTTGCGTGACGACGTCCAAGGCGACGGCTTGCAGAATCCCGCTGACATACATCGATTCGGCTCCCGTATCGGCGAGGATGCGCTCGTGGGCGGGCCCACGAGCGATCAGGCCTGCCAGGCGAACCGAGGGTGACACCGTCTTGGTGAGGGATCGAAGATAGACGACGTGCCCGGCGTCGTCTCGTGCGGCCAGCGGATTCGGCTCGGAGGTGATACCGAAATCGTGGGCCGAGTCGTCCTCGATCAGGAAAGCGCCGTGGCGTCGAACAGTGGTGAGGACCTGCTCGGACAAGGCGGGCGACCACTGTGCTCCGGTGGGGCTGGCGAATGTCGGTTGGGCATAGAACGCCCGAGCGCCGGTGTGCACGAATGCCCGTGCGAGCGCGTCGGGGTCCGGCCCGTCGACGCCACTGGGTATCGGTACCACGCGGACGCCGGCCTGCGTGGCAGCAAGGATCGCACCCCAGTACGTCGGGGATTCCATGAGCAACGGACGGCCGGCACCGACGAGCGCGCGAAATGCAGTGCTGAGTCCGGTCTGGCTGCCGGGGATGATGACGACGTCGTCGGCCGACGGTGGCGTGATGCCCAATGGTGTCGACTCCCCCAGTTCGGCCGCGAACCACGCCCGTAGTTCCGGCAGGCCCGCGGTGGGTGGTCGGGCTATCACCGAGTCGGTCCTTGACGCACGGGTGAAGGCAGCGTGAACAAGCCTTTCCGGCAACAACTCCCGGGCCGGGTAGCCCGAATGCAACGCGATCACGTCGCTCGAGGTCGACTGCAGAGCCGCTGGTAGTTGCAGTCGGTTGTCCGGCGCTCCCAGCGCCGCCGTCTGCCATCCGTAATCGTTGGGACGGGCCGTGCGCACTGTCCTGACGAATGTGCCGACGCCGGGCCGGCTTTCGATGACGCCTTGTGCGATGAGCGTGCGCAGGGCCTTCTGTACCGTGACCGGGCTGGCCGAATGCTCGGCAACCAGGGCGCGGGTGGACGGCAACCGGGCTTCAGGGGGCGCAGTCGCAATCCAGGTTCTCAGTGCAGACACGATCCGGGAGCTGCTATCGTCGGACATGACACAGCATAGTAGCGCTACTCGGTCTGGCACGGGTCTGCTATCGCGTGCCGGACTGCTCTGGGGTTTGGCGGGCGTCACGGCGTTCTCGTTCACGGTGCCACTCACCCGCATCGCCGTCACCGGAGGCCTGTCCCCGCTCTTCGTAGGCTGCGGACGCGCTGTGGTCGCTGCCGCACTGGCCGCGGTAGCGCTCGCCGCTACAGGGCAACGGCTTCCGCAGGGGCGTCAGTGGATTCGGCTCGCTGTGATCGCGGCCGGTGTCGTCGTCGGTTTCCCGGTACTCACCTCGTACGCCCTCACCACTGCATCGGCGGGACACAGCGCCGTCGTCATCGCGTTGCTGCCGGCGGCCACCGCCGCTATTGCGGTTGTCCGCGAACGGCAACCGGTCCGGCCGATGTTCTGGGTGGTCGCAGGCATGGGGGCCGCCGTCGCGGTCGGGTTCGCTGCCCTGCAAGGCGGACAGCTGGCCGGGTTGCAGTGGTCGGATCTGCTGCTGCTCGGAGCAGTGGTCGCCGCAGCGGTGGGATATGCCGAAGGCGGCCTGCTGTCGCGAGAACTCGGTGCGTGGCAGACGGTGTCGTGGGCGCTGGTGGTGTCCGTACCGGTGACCGGAGCGTTGGCAGCGCTCGCGTGGTGGCAGCAACCGTCGTCGGCCGGTGCATCCGAGTGGGCCGCATTCGGCTACCTGGCGGTGGTGAGCATGTACCTCGGGTTCTTCGCCTGGTATCGGGGACTGGCAATCGGCCCGATGGCCGGCGTCAGCCAGGTCCAGTTGATCCAACCTGTGCTGACCATCTGCTGGGCCGCGGTCATCCTGCGCGAGGGCTTGACGTGGCCGGTGCTCGTGGGTGGAGCGGCGGTCATCGTGTGTGCAACAGTGGCGGTCCGGACCCGGATGTCGCCGACAGTTCGGCAGGAGGAGTTTTCGAAATGACGAGATCGATCGATCAGGCGCGCAAGCTCGAGAACGTGCGCTACGACATCCGTGGACGCATTCTGGACAAGACCGAAGAACTCGAGGAGCAGGGACACGCGATCCTGCGACTCAACGTCGGTAATCCTGCCCCGTTCGGTTTCGAGGCACCGGACGAGATCATGATGGCGATGATCCGCAACCTCCCTACCGCGCAGGGGTATTCGGACTCCCGCGGCCTGTTCTCCGCGCGCACAGCGGTGGTCCAGTACTACCAGACCAAAGGCCTGACCGATCTCGACGTCGGCGACGTCTACCTCGGCAACGGGGTATCGGAATTGATCACCATGACGATGCAGGCCCTGTGCAACCCGGAAGACGAAATCCTGATCCCGTCGCCCGACTATCCGCTGTGGACCGGCTCGGTGGCCCTGGCCGGTGGCGTACCCGTCCATTATTTAGCCGACGAAAGCCAGGATTGGGCCCCGGACTTCGAGGACCTCGAAGCCAAGATCACGCCCCGCACCCGCGCGATCGTGGTGATCAACCCGAACAATCCCACCGGAGCGGTGTACTCACGCGAGGTACTGCAGCGATTCGTCGACCTCGCGCGGGAGCACGATCTGGTTCTGCTCGCCGACGAGATCTACGAGAAGATCGTCTACGACGGTTCGGTGATGACCAACCTCGCCACGCTGACCGGAAAAGATGTTCTGTGCCTGACCTATTCGGGTCTGTCGAAGGCGTATCGGGTGTGCGGATTTCGTGCGGGATGGCTGGCGATCACCGGACCGCGTCGACGCGCGGCGAGTTTCATCGAGGGCATCACGCTGCTGTCCAACATGCGCATGTGCGCGAATGTCCCGGCGCAGCACGCAATACAGACTGCGCTCGGCGGCCGACAGTCGATCGAGGATCTGCTGCTCCCGGCGGGCAGGTTGACCGCGCAGCGTGATCTGGCCCATCGCATGCTCAACTCGATCGACGGAATCACCTGCGTCCAGGCAGCGGGGGCGCTGTACATGTTCCCCAAACTCGACACCGAACGGTTCGGGATCGTCGACGACGAGAAGTTCGTGCTCGACCTGCTCGAGTCCGAGAAAATTCTGGTCAGTCACGGTCGTGCCTTCAATTGGGATGTGCCCGATCACTTCCGACTCGTCACGTTGCCCAACGTCGACGATCTGGCGACGGCGCTCGAGCGTCTGGGCAATTTCATGAGCTCGTACTCGCAGTGAGCCTTCTGCTCGAGATGATTTTAAGTTCGGCCGGACATTCGACGACGAAGTATTCGTGCATATAGATCCACATATTGCTCTCCTGCACCGCCTGCGGCGCTGACGTTTTTCCCCGGAAGGCCGGGGAAATGCGGGTTACGCTCGGCGTCCGATCTGCCGGGCGAGAGGGAATTCGTGGATCTATGGGGTTATCTGCAGGGGCGAGGTGAAACCCTTGCCTTCCTGACGTACCAACATGCGTCACTGGCATTTCAGACGGTCTTGGTGGGCACCGTCGTCGCGGTGGCAGTGGCCATTGCGGTGCATCGGCTACCGCTCTTCTCGGCCTTGACGCTCACGACCAGCCGAGTGGCTCTGACGATCCCTTCTCTGGCCCTACTGGCGCTGCTCATCGTGCCTTTCGGATTGGGTGTGGTTCCGTCGTTCATCATGCTCGCGTTCTTCGCAGCGATGCCCGTCATCGGAAACGCCATCGTCGGACTGCGTGGGGTCCCCGACACCGTGATCGAATCGGCCAAGGGAATCGGACTGTCCCGCAGCAGGATTCTGGTATCGGTCTCGCTACCGATGGCGTGGCCGGTCATCCTCACCGGCATACGCGTGTCGACGCAGATGGTTGTCGGTGTCGCCGCAATCGTTGCGTACGTGCTCGGTCCCGGGCTGGGCTCGCTGATCTTCAACGGGCTGTCGAGATTGGGTGGAACCAACTCCGTCGAGATGGCAGTGACCGGAACAGTTCTCATCGTCGTCATCGCATTGGTGTTCGATGCCCTGCTCGTCCTTCTCGGGCGCCTCACCATCTCGAAGGGATTGTCATGACGGACAACACGACCGGCGGACCGACGGTCACCGGTGCCTCCATTCGCCTCGACGGTGTGGTCAAGCAGTACAAAGGTCAGAACAAGCCGGCGGTGCAGACGATCGACCTCGAGATCGAGGCCGGCCACATCGTGGCTTTCGTCGGACCGTCCGGTTGCGGCAAGACGACGACGCTCAAGATGATCAATCGCCTGATCGAACCGACCGAGGGCCGGATCTTCATCGGGGACCGTGACGTGACGGGCGAGGATCCGGACAAGCTTCGGCAGTCCATCGGGTACGTCATTCAGTCCGGCGGACTCTTCCCGCATTGGACTGTCGCCAAGAACGTCGGAGCCATTCCCCGTGTACTGGGTTGGGACGCGAAGAAGATCGAACAGAGAACCGACTATCTGCTCGATCTCGTCGGGCTCGACGTCGCCGATTTCCGTGACCGTTTGCCCAAGGACATGTCGGGCGGCCAGCAACAACGAGTGGGCGTAGCTCGCGCACTCGCCGCAGACCCGCCCGTTTTGTTGATGGACGAGCCCTTCGGTGCCGTGGATCCCATCACGCGAGTACGACTGCAGGACAGTCTGATCGCCATTCAGCACGAACTCGCGAAGACCATCGTCATCGTCACTCACGACTTCGAGGAGGCGACGAAGTTGGGTGACAAGGTGCTGATTCTGTCCGAGGGTGGTCACATCGAGCAGTACGCGACTCCGGAAGAGATTCTGGCGAAGCCGGCCAGCCCGTTCGTCGAGGAGTTCATCGGCTCCGGGGCAACGCTGGCGCATCTGACGCTGTCCAGGGTCAAAGACGTCGAACACGATTCGGTGGTCACGGCCAAGGTCGGCGACAGCTCGCAGGAGGTCATCGCGCGCGCCCGAGCGCAGGGGGCCACCTGGATCGTCGTCATCGACGAGCACGGCCGGCCCCGTGCCTGGCCGTCTCTGGACGAGGTGGCCACCAAGGATCGAATCACCGACTATGTCGACGCGCGGTTGCCCAGCGTCGCACCGTCGTCGACTCTCAATGACGCACTGGATTCGATGTTGGCGGCCAGTCAGGGTGGAGTCCTCGTCACCGACGGCCGAGGTGCTGTGACCGGCGCGTTGACGATTGCCACCGTCATGGCCGTGATCCGCGGTCAGCTCTCGGAGGCTCGATCCGGCGACGGACACGTGTCGTACTCGGCACATACCGAAGGCGCAGCAACATGAATCGACTGCGCAGTGCGCCGTTGGACGTGTGGTTCGAGCCGATCGTCATCGCGGTCCTCGGACTCGGCTACATCCTGTGGTATCGATCGACGACACTGACCACCACCGAACAGGCATCGCTCGGCTGGGACAACCTGAAGACGACGATCGTCGATCACATCGTTCTGACGTTGACGGCCACGGTGATCGTCGTCGTCATCGCAATACCGTTGGGAATCCTGCTCACTCGCGACCGAGCGAAGAACTTGCGGCCTGTGGCCGTCAACTTCGCCAACATCGGTCAGGCCGCGCCGGCCGTGGGTCTGATCGTGCTGCTGACGATGTGGCTCGGAACCGGGTTCCGCACCGCGGTGGTGGGTTTGGTCGTCTACGCGATTCTGCCGATTCTGCAGAACACGATCGTCGGAATTCAACAGGTCGATCAGCGGACGATCGAAGCGGCCCGCGGCATCGGGTTCTCTGGGGTCCGCACCCTGGTGCAGGTGGAACTTCCCTTGGCCGTGCCGGTGATCCTCAACGGTGTGCGCACGGCGCTGGTCATCCTCGTTGGAACTGCCACGCTGAGTACGTTCATCGGGGCGTCGAGCCTCGGGACGCTCATCACGACGGGCACGACGCTCTTCCTGCCGAAGCTGCTCATCTCCGGTGCTGTTCTCGTCGCACTGCTCGCATTGATCATCGACTGGCTCGGCCGTGTGGTCGAATTGTTCGCGACCCCAAAGGGAGTGGCATGATTCGCCGTCTGCTCGTCGCCGCTGCAGCTGTGGTGCTTGCCGGGTCGGTGGCGAGCTGCGGCCTGGTCAGCTCGTCGGGAACGTTCGAGGCCACCACCCTTCCCGACGGCGCGAGGCCGCTCGACGGTGCATCTCTCGTGGTGACGAGCAAGAGCTTCACCGAGGGTGTACTTCTGGGAAAGATCACCGCCACATACCTTGCCGCTGCCGGCGCGACGGTGACCGACCTGACCGGTGCGCCGGGGTCGGCGTCGTCGAGACAGGCGCAGCTCAACGGCGACGCGGACATCCTGTGGGAGTACACCGGCACCGGCTGGGTTAACTATCACAGCCAGACCGAGACGATCAGCGATCCGCAGGAGCTGTGGGAGCGCGTTCGCGACATCGAGAAGAGCGAGCACGATCTGGACTGGCTACCGCCGGCCAACTTCAACGACACGTACGCCTTCGCGGCATCTGCCGCCACCGCTCAGCGGCTCGGCGTCACCACTCTGTCCGATGTCGCGAAGCTCCCGGAAGCCGACCGAACATTCTGCGTCGACGACGAATTCTTCTCTCGTTCCGACGGTTTCGGTCCGATGCTCGACACGTACGGGATCGGACTGAACGCGCCGGGCGGAGTACCGTCCAGCAACGTCACCCGCATGGACGCCGGTGTTGTCTACACCTCCACCGCGGACAGTTCGCCGTGCAATTTCGGCATGGTTTATACCACCGACGGCCGGATCAAGAACCTGAATCTGACGTTGCTGCAGGACGATCGCGCATTCTTCCTGCCGTACAGCGGTACCGCGGTAGTTCGCAACGCGGTGCTCGAGCAGCACCCCGAGATCGCCGATCTGCTGGCGGTGGTGTCCGAGCGGTTGACGGACGACCTGATGCAGGAACTGAACGGACGCGTGGACATCGAGGGTGAGGATCCCTCGGATGTCGCCTACGAGTGGTTGCAGAGCGAGGGGCTCGTGAACTGACCTCAGCTCTGATCCGGCTCGAACAGTTCCTCGATCGAACAGTCGAAGGCCGCGGCGAGGCGAAAGGCGACAGGCAGGCTCGGGTCGAATCGTTCCTTCTCGATGGAGATTATCGTCAGTCGGGTGACGTCGATACGCTCGGCCAGTTCGTGCTGAGACCAGCCCTGTTCGGTGCGACGCCGTCGAACACTGTTCTTCACTCGGACAGAGCGCGATGTCGCGCGTAGGTGTACCGCGCGGTGAACGATGCGAACGCGGCGAGAAGCAGTCCTGTCAGTAGCAGTGTGGTCGGTGGCTCGGCCCGCGCGATCGAGACAACTGCAAGTGTCAGACCCAGAATGCACACCAGGTCGGTGGCCATCCCACTCGATGCGGCCGACGTCCAGTGAGATTCGATGCTTTCGCCCGATGTATACGCCGCCTCGGCCGTCGTAGGGGCAACGAAGAGGACCCAGCCCAGCATGGCACCGAACGGAAGAGCGGTGAACCCGAACACCACCGCCGCGATCCCCGGCGCGACGGGTGAGACCAGCCAGGCCAGTAACGCCGTGGCCGCGGCGGCCGCAAGGCCGACTGCGCCGACCGACAGCCATCTGAGTGTCATGTGAGTGCTCCGATCGTAGGTATAGCTCGCTATACGTATAGGAAACCATACATCAGGCCTCACGCTCGGGGGAGCGAGACGGTGAGAAGACTGTCACCGATGTGCAGCATCGGTGTAGTCAGTCGAAACGTGCCAGATGGTGAGGTGGTATCACTCAGGAAAGGACCACTGCCATGCCGGATCTCTTCAGCCCGTTCACCCTCAAGAGTGTGACGCTTCGAAATCGAATCGCCATGTCGCCGATGACGATGTACCGCGCCGTCGACGGCAAGATGAACGACTTTCATCTGATGTACCTCGGTGCGCGCGCGGCAGGCGGATTCGGGATGGTGTTCCCGGAACAGGTTGCGATCACGCCGGACGGTCGTACGACTCCTGGCTGCGCCGGGATCTACGACGACGACCAGATCGATGGTCATGCACGCGTGACAGCGATGATCAAGGAGATGGGATCGGTCCCGGCCATCCAGCTGGGGCACACCGGACGCAAGGGCAGCGAAGTCCCACCGTGGCAGGGAGGACACCAGCTTCCGGCGGACCATCCCGACGGCTGGGAATGTGTGGCGCCGTCGGCAATTCCCTACGGCGGCGACCACTCCTTCCCCGTCCACGAGCTGACCGTGCCCGAGATCAAGGCCATCCACCAGAGCTACGCCGACGCAGCTGTCCGGGCCGCGGAGGCCGGGTACGAATGGCTCGAAATGCACTATGCCCACGGTTATCTCGGTGCCAGCTTCTTCTCGCCGCTGGCCAACCAGCGCACCGATCAGTACGGCGGCAGCCTGGAGAACCGGGCGCGGTTCCATCTCGAGGCGCTCGACGCCGTACGGGAGGTGTGGCCCGAGAAGTACCCCCTCACCATGCGCTTGGGCTCGGACGATCACCACCCGGACGGTGTCCAGTTCGACGAGTCCATGATCGCCATCGGATGGATGAAGGAGCACGGCCTGGACATGGCTGATGTCAGCCTCGGCTTCAACACCGACGACATGGTGGACCCGCCGTTCGGGGATATGGGCTTCATGGTCGAGCGCGCGGCACGCGTCAAGCGTGAGCTGGACATGCCGGTAACCTGCAGCTGGAATCTGGGCGTTCCGGAAAACGCGGACGCCGTCATCCGCGAAGGCAAGATCGATGTCGTGCTGCTCGGGCGCCCGGCACTCGCCAATCCGCACTGGCCGGTCTGGGCCGCGCGTGAGCTCGGCCACGGGGACCCGTTCTCGCTGGTCCCCGAGGACTGGAGCTGGTGGCTGAAGAATTTCCGCGGACACGACCCGAGCATCGGACTGCCGCCCGCGAAAGTTCTCGACGACGAGCAGGAGAGGAAGATCGCGTAGCAGAGGGAAGGGCCGGACGGCGATCACGGACCATCCGCGGGCGGTAGGGTTCCAAGGGCTCGCATCATGAGGAGCCAAGTGGTGTTCTCGTATCGACGCGGAGGTTTGTGATGGCCGGCGGACTCGTAGCCCTGCTCGACGACGTGGCAGCGCTGGCTCGCCTGGCTGCAGCATCGATCGACGATGTCGGTGCGGCGACCGGCAAAGCAACGGCCAAGGCGGCAGGCGTCGTGATCGACGACGCAGCGGTGACGCCGCAGTACGTTCGCGGTCTCGCGGCCGAACGTGAACTGCCCATCATCAAGCGCATCGCAGTGGGTTCGTTGCGGAACAAGCTGCTGATCATTCTGCCGATCGCCCTGCTGTTGAGTCAGTTCCTACCCTGGCTGCTGACGCCGATTCTCATGCTCGGCGGCTGCTACTTGAGCTACGAGGCAGCACACAAGATCTGGGGTGCGCTGTTCGGCCACGGAGATCATCACGAGGCTGCCGAGGACGAGCCGCGTGACGAGGATGCCGTTGTCTCCGGAGCGGTGCGCACCGATCTCATTCTGTCGGCCGAGATCATGGTCATTGCGCTGGACACGATTGCTGCAGAGGGCTTCTGGAGTCGACTGATCATCCTGGCGGTAGTCGCCGTGGTCATCACGATCGTCGTCTATGGAGTCGTCGCGCTGATCGTCAAGATGGACGACATCGGTCTGAAACTGGCCGACGGTTCCACCGGGTTCGTCGAGAAGTTCGGCCGAGGCCTGGTCAAGGCCATGCCGAAGGTCATGTCGGTGCTCTCGGTCGTCGGTACCGCAGCGATGCTGTGGGTCGGTGGACACATCCTGCTCGTCGGAATCGACGAGCTCGGATTCCATCCCATCTACGAACTCGTCCACCACGGCGAAGAAGCAGTGCGAGGAGTCGCCGGCATCGGCGGAGTGCTGGCGTGGATCGTGAACACCCTCGCGTCGGCGGTCATCGGCGCGATCGTCGGTGGCATCATCGTGGTTGCGCAGCTGGGGATCTCGAAGACGCTCGCCAAGCGGGCTGCCGCGAAGTAGTGGCGGCTTTCGTCACCGACGAGCCAGCTCGAGTACCCGTCGCTCGGACATCGAGACATCGGCGAGTGATGCCGTCAATTCGTCCCACGCCCTCTGAACGCGGAGTTCATCTCGGCGTAGACGACGTTGTGCCGCAGCGAGTCTGCGGCGATCAGCCTGCAGTAAGCGCTGCTGCCGATCGTGCCGGGCGATGAACAGGTACGTATGCGGATCGAACGGATACATGCCAACTCCTATGGTGTAGTGGGGAATCCGTGCATCAGAACCATGATGTGTTCGCGGTCCCCGGAGCTCGCGTTCTCGCCGTGCCGACGCCATTTGTCGAGGACGACCCGCAATTCGGCATCGAGCTCGGCAGTCTCGTTCGCTGTCAGTCGCAAGACGTTGTCGGTGCTGAACGCTGCCGATACCCATTCGGGCCCCCAGGACTCGGACGTCCGATCGAAGTCACGCAGCCGAGACCATTGATGCGCCAGCCAGGAGTCCTTGGACGCCTTGGCGACCGACAGGGACTCCGGCGAGTCGGCGAAGTCGTTCTCGGACCAGCTGAACCCGTTCTCGTTGGCCTCCGACCACCAACGTTGACGTTTGTCCGATCCGTTCTCGACCTCCTTGACGAACCCGTGCTCGGCGAGTTTGCGCAGGTGGTAGCTCACCGACGCGGGTGACTCGTCCACCAGATCGCCGAGCTGGGTCGCCGTCATCGACTTGTTCGCTCGCAATGCGTAGAGCAGGCGCAGTCGAATGGGATGTGTGAGCGCCTTGAGCTCGGACATGTCCGTCAGCTTCCGGGGCGTCCTGTCGGGAGGCGGTGGGGTCATGCCACAACCATAACCCGAAAGAAATATTTCGCAATAGTTCTTTCGGATCTTCGAGGGGTGTTCAGTCCCTCCAGTCGACCGCGAAGTCGAGCCAGGAGTCGGTCGTCGCCTGGTCGGGTAGCACCACGATCAGCAACGCTCCGAGGCCAACCACGATCGGAGCGGGCAGGATCCACCACGACCATCGTCGATCCTGGCCGACGACGTGGAGAACGCGAATGGCCCAGAGCAGCCCCACGGTCAGCAGCACCACGACCGCTACCGCACCGACGAGCAGCGGATCCAGCCACGCGAAGTCACCGCGGGGAGACGGCCATCGATTCATGGACATGCATACCAGCGCGAAGACGGCGATCGTCGTGAACGCGAGGAGGATCGGACCGGGCGGCTTCGCAGCCTGTCGAGGCGCATTGGCTGCCTCGATCAGGCGGTCGATCAGGCGGTTGAGCACGGATTCGACGGTACTAGCTGCTGTGCACGGTGACGGCGTATCCGTCCGGGTCTTGCAGGACGAAGGTCTTTCCGAAGGGGCCGTCGAAGGGTGCGGTCTGGATGGGCACGTCGGCGGCGACCAGTGATTCGTGGAGCGCCTCGGCGTCGTCGCAGGAGAGCCACAGCGCGACTCCGAGTCCTGCCTGACCGCTGTCGAGATCGGTTCCGGGGGCGGGATTTCGGACAGCGAAAGGGATGGGCGAGGTTGTGAACACCACTGCTCCGGGTGGTGCCTGGGGTGCGCGGACGAGGCCGAGCCGGCTCTCGTAGAAGTCTGCGCTGGCGGCGAGGTCGCGTACTTGCAAGGAGAGGAAGCTCGGTCCGGAAACGGTAGCGGTGGTCATGTCGGTCCTTTCGTGGGGTTGTCAATGTCTTGACGAGAGAAATGTATGTCAAGATATTGACATGAGTCAAGTGGACGTCGACACCTCCATCGGTCTGGCCCTCAAGCGAGCCACGTCAGCGCTGCGTTCGGCGATGGACGATGCTCTACGCGAACTCGACATCACCGTCTCGCAGTACTCAAGCCTCGAACACCTCGCGCACACGCCTGGCCTGTCCAACGCCGAACTCGCTCGCGCAGTGTTCGTCAGCAGGCAGGCAACCCATCAGCTGCTGGCCGGGCTCACGCGAGACGGTTTGGTGGAGATCGAGGGCACCGGCCGCGACCAACGTCTGTACGTAACGGTTACGGGCAGAGAGCGATTGCGGCAAGCGTCGGCCGCTGTCGCCGCCGTGGAGAACGCCATGATTGCGTCAATGTCGACAGGCGAGCGAGAAGTGCTGCACCGCAATCTTGTTGCGTGCGCCGAGGCGCTGGACGGGCACCCCCACTCGTGACCTCACTCGATCGAGTCGAGGAACTCCAGTATCGCCGCATTGAATTCGTTCGGCCGGTCCATGTTCGCGGCGTGACCGCACTTGTCCAGCACTGTCGATCGACCGTGCGGATTGCCTGCGACGCTGTCGAAAGCGTGTGTGGCAGGCCAGAACTGGCTCTCGCGTCCGGCGACCATCAGGTACGGCTTGTCGGTGTCCGCGATGGTCGAGCGCCAGTCCTGTGCAGCATGATCGGCGAGTAGAGCCTTCATCGGTGGGGTGTCGGGCGACGCAATCTTCGGCATCGCGCGTAGTGCGAGCACGAGCCTCAGCAGCGACGGCACCGACTTCCACTGCGGCCGGCCGTGGCCGGTATCGGGTATTCCGTTGTCGAAGAACGTCGTTCGATTGTCCTCGGTGAGTCCGTAGAAGCCGTTCTTCCAGTCTGCGGTGTTCACCATCTTCGGCGTCTGATCCACCGACACGATGGCGCGAACGCGGTCGGTGCCGAACTGCGACACGTACGACCAGACGGTGCTCGCTCCCATCGAGCCGCCGATCAGTACGGCCTCGTCGACGCTCACCGCCGACAGGAAGTTCGCCACATCGCGTCCGTGCCGCTCCATGGTCGCGCCGTGTGTCGGCGCCTCCGAGGCACCGTGTCCTCGTCGATCGAGCGCCAGAACGCGATATCCATTCGCCACCAACGCCTTCTGCTGCAGCGCCCAGGTGGTCGCGGGCGCGCAGAAACCGGCGATCAGCACCACGGCCGGGCCCGTGCCCTCGTCGAGATAGTTCAGGGTGACTGCGTCGTCGGTGATGACGGTCGGCATGGACGAAACTCCCTCAGGCGAACTCGGCGTGCATTTCCCAGATCATGATCTCGCTCGCAGTCGATGCTGTCACACGGTGTCCGCCGGTACCGGTCAGCCGTACCGCGTCCCCCTGGGCGAGATCGCCGATGTCCTCGAACACCGCCGAACCGTCGGCGACGAAGATGTGACCGAACGGCGCGTCGGGGACGACGATCGACTGTCCGGGCCGGAGTCGCGCAACATGCAGTGCAGCAAAGCGATTGCCGATGCGTACGCCGGTCCTACCCGGCATTCCCGATGCGACGCAGACGAGCTCGCCGGATGCCAGCTCGTCCCGCACGTCGAACTCGTCGTACGACGGTGCCCGTCCGTCGGCATCCGGTGGAATCCACATCTGCACGACGCGTAGCTTGTCGCGGCTGGTCAGGCTCGACGCGTTGCGTTCGGTGTGGCGGATACCGGTCCCTGCGCTCATGCGTTGAATCAGCCCGGGGCGGATCAGCCCGCTGTGGCCCTCGGAATCCGTGTGTTCGAGCGTGCCCTCGAGTACCCAGGTGAGGATCTCCATGTTCCGGTGCTCGTGCGAGTCGAATCCTTCACCGGGAAAGACGGTGTCCTCGTTGTGCACCATCAGCAGCCCGTGCGCGTTCGCCGCCAGGTCGTAGTTTCCGGTCGCGGGGAAAGACTGCTTGGAATCGAGCCATTCGTTCCACCAGTGATGCCGTTGATCACCGGGAATGTGTACGAGTGTCATGACGCGTGGTTCCGCATGGCCGAGAAGGTGCGGGTGAGGGCCGCGAGATCTTTCGGGTCGACCAGGTCGAACATGTTCCTCCGTACCGCCTCGACGTGCCCTGGACTGGCCTCGGCGAGGGTGTCGAGGCCGGCGTCGGTGAGTTCGGCGGACATGCCTCGCTTGTCGTCGTCGCATTTGACGCGCCGGACCCAACCGCAGTCGACCAAACGGCTGATGGCCCTGGTGACACCGCTGCGCGTGGTGGTGACGGCGTCGGCGAGTTCGCTCATGCGGCGTCGGCGATCGGGGGCTTCGGAGAGAACCACCAGCAGCTCGAAGTCGGTGAACGAGATCCCGGAGTCGCGCGTGAGCTGATTGTCGAGATCGCGAAGCAGCAGCCGCGTCGCGTCGAGGTATGCGCGCCAGGCCAGCTGTTCATCCTGACTGAGCCACCGTGGGGAATCCATGACCTCATAGTAGTTGACAACGCAACTACTGGGTGTACTGTTCCTAGTAGTTGACGAAGCAACTACTTGACCCGGAGGGTGGAGCGATGACCAACGAATTGACTGCCGACGAGACTCGACGCGCGCAGGAACACGAAGAGCAGCGGGACCGTATCCGTGCCCAGCACCTGAAGCCCGCAGGCGACCGGCCCGCATCCTCGGCCCGCGGCCTCCACCACACCGCGTTGGTCAGCAGTGACGTAGAAGCAACGGTCCGCTTCTATCAGGATCTGCTCGAGTTTCCGCTCACCGAGCTCATCGAGAACCGTGACTACCCGGGCTCTTCGCACTTCTTCTTCGATATCGGTAACAGCAACCTGTTGGCATTCTTCGACTTTCCCGGACTCGACGTCGGACCGTATGCCGAGGTGCTCGGCGGCCTCCATCATGTTGCGATCAGCGTCGAGCCCACCAGGTGGGAACACCTGCGTACCAAGCTGATCGACGCCGGAGTCGAGCTGATCGAGCACAGCGAGGTCTCGCTGTACTTCCGTGACCCCGACGGTGCCCGCCTCGAACTGATCGCCGATCCACTCGGTGAGATGTACGGCTCGCACGTCCTTTGAGAATCCATACACTTCACGATTCGAGGCACTCGATATGACCTCTGCAGCAACCACACTCGACGTCCGGCGAGCCGACGACCGATTCAAGACCAAGATCGGCTGGCTCGATTCCAAGCATTCCTTCTCTTTCGGCAACCACTTCGATCGCGGTAACACCCACCACGGCGTGTTGATGGTCAACAACGACGACATCGTCACTCCCGGTCAAGGATTCGATACCCACCCGCACCGCGACATGGAGATCATCACCTGGGTTCTGCAGGGATCGCTGGTGCACCAGGACTCGATGGGCCACTCCGGCGTCATCTACCCCGGTCTCGCGCAGCGCATGAGCGCAGGCACGGGAATCCTGCACTCGGAGAAGAACGACTCGTGGCGACTCGGTGAGACCGCCGGTTCGTACTCGGGCAAGCACGGCGATCCCGTTCGGTTCGTCCAGATGTGGGTGGTGCCCGACGAGCAGGGCATCACGCCGGGTTACGAACAGCTCGAGATCGACGGCGAATTGCTCAGTGGCGGTTTGGTTCCCGTGGCGTCAGGCATGGCCCGTCACGCCGACCACGCGGCGATCCGAATCAAGAACAAGTACGCGGCGATGCACGCTGCGCGTCTGCAACCCGGACAAGCCCCGGTCGATGTGCCCGACGCGCCCTTCGTGCACATCTTCGTCGCCCAGGGCGAAGCGATGCTCGAGGGAGTCGGCGTACTCGCCGAGGGCGACGCCGTCCGGATTTCCGGAGGCGGCGGGCAGAAGTTGAGCACCGCCACCGGGGCCGAAGTGATCGTGTGGGAGATGCACGCGGCGATCGCCGGCTAGTCGGTCTCTCGATGCGGGCGGAAAGAATGCTCTTCGTGATCGAGTTCGTGCTCGAGACTCCGCATGCTGTTGTCCGGCAGCCGGCCGGCGTCTCGCCAGCACAGCAGCTCCTCTCGCTCGACGTCGAGTATGCGGCGACGTGTGGTCATCGCGGCAGTTTGCTCGGGTGAGATGACCGCGTCGCCGATCTCGGACTCGTCGAGGTGATCCAGACGGCGATGGTAGCGGTCGATACGGTGCTCCAACTCGCGGCGCAGTATCTCGCGACCCTCGTCGTCGAGGTTCTCCTCGTCCGCAATCCGGTCCAACTGTGACAGAGCAGCTTTCGTCGAACCCTCCCGTGCTTCGTTGCGTAGACGTGCCTCTGCGGCGGGATCGGCCACGACGTTCAACCTGCGCACCAGCGGAGCAAACGTCAGTCCCTGACCTATCACCGTCACCAGCACGACGAGAAATGCACAGAACAGCAGCAGATCTCGGCTCTCGAACGGCTCGCCCGAGTCGATGGTCAGCGGCAACGTGAAGACGGCAGCGACGGTGATGACTCCGCGAGTGCCTGCCCAACTCATCACCACCGCCTCGCGGGCGGACAGTCCGGTGGTCAGGAGCCACAGCGGCCGCAGCAACAGGACGCCGGCGAGCGTCACCGTGACTGCGAGGGCGATGGTCGTCCCCGAGTAGGCCGACAGGCCGCCGACAACGGTGGGCAATTGCTCGCCGATCAACAAGAACACGAAGCCCTCGAGAAGTAGATCGATCAGCCTCCACACGGCACTGGTCTGCAGGCGACTGGCTCCGGAGATGGCGTGACGGGTGTGGTGACCGATCACCAATGCTGCGACGACGACGGCCAACACCCCGGACGCATGCACTTCTTCGGCCGCGAGGTACGCGAGAAACGGTGTTGCCAGCGAGACGATGTTGAGCAGCAGCGAATCGTGAACGAACCGCTGTACCAGCCGAATCGCCAGTGCGACGATCAGTCCGACGACGATGCCACCTGCTGCGGCGAGCACGAACAATCCCCCGGCATGAGCGGGTGTCATGTCCTGACTCGAGATCGCGGCGATCGCCACGGTCAGCATCGTCAGTGCGGTCGCGTCGTTCAGCAGTCCCTCGCCCTCTATCAGGGTCACCAGTTTCGGTGGGATGCCTGCGCGTCGACCCACCGCCAGCGCTGCGACCGGGTCCGGTGGTGCCACGGCGGCACCGAGCGCCATACCAGCGGCCAGTGTGATGCCCGGAACGAGCAACCACAGACCGACGCCGACGAGGGCAGCCGTCGCCACGACGAGGGCGACCGACAAACTCAAGATGGTCCACACGTTGCGGCGGATGGCGATCAGGGAGGAGTTCAGAGCTGCGCTGTAGAGCAGCGGCGGAATCACCAGGGTCAGAACGAGCTCGGGGTCGAGAACGATGTCGGGCAACGCCGACGCCGAGACGGCCAGGCCGGCAAGCGTCAACAACGCTGCCGCGGGGAGTGTCGTCTTCTTCGAGATCACCTGAGCGGCGACGATCAGGCCTGTGGCTGCCAGGACGAGACCGAGTGTCTCTACCACGGTAGGTCGAGAGGGGAATAGTTCACCCGGCTGTATTCCCGCAGGTCAGAGGTTCAAACTATCTCTTCAGCCCGAACATCTTCGCGATCGTCTTCTCCATGAATGTCGCCGGGAGCAACCGTCGCGCCAAAAACACGACCGGTGCGTTGCTTCCTCTGGCGTACAAGGGTTTCGGCTTGTCGGCCTCGATGGCCTTCAACACCACCTCGGCGACGTCCTCGGCGGAGATGCCGGTTCCCTCCTTGCGATCCAGGGATGAGATCGCGGTGTGGAAGTCGTCTCGGTGGACCGAATCCGGTGCGATGTACTTGGTTCGTCGCTCACTGATCCCGGTGTTGATCGACCCCGGCTCGACGGTGGTCATCCACACACCGAAGGGAGAGAGTTCCAGACGCGCCGCATCGGAGAAGCCCTTGATGGCGGCTTTCGTCGAGGCGTAGGACGAGCGGTAGGCGAGCGGGAAGCTGGCCAACATCGATCCGACCATCACGATGCGGCCGTATCTCCGCTCGCGCATACCGGGAATGACGCTCTGCGACAGCGTCACTGCGCCGAAGACATTCAGTTGAAAGAGCCGTTCGATGGCGTCGGTCGGCAGTTCCTCGAACGGCCCCGATTGGCTTTCGCCGGCGTTGTTGACCAGCACGTCCACCGCGCCGAGGTCGGCGACGAAGGTGCGGATCGAGTCGGCATCGGTGAGGTCGAGAGCGCGATACTCGACGCCGGTGGCCCGCTGCGCGTCGGTCATCGAGTCCGGCTTGCGGGAGGTGCCGATCACTCGATATCCCCGGGCGACGAGCGCCTGCGCAACCGCGCGTCCGATTCCCGACGAAGCTCCGGTGACCACTGCCGTGCGATTCATGCCCAGATGGTACCGGGGTGGACGCTTCCTACCGCATGACGAACCAGCCCGTACCGGTTAGTCTGTTATCTGTGCAAACGAATTCTGCTGCCCTGCTGATCGAGCACCTGTGTATGGCATTCGGACCCAAGGTTGCCGTCGACGACTTGTCTCTGATGGTGCCACCCGGTTCGATGTTCGGGCTCGTCGGCCCTAACGGCGCAGGCAAGACGACGTGTCTGTCCATGGCGGTCGGACTGCTCAGGCCTCAGTACGGCCGAAGTCTGGTGTTCGGACGCGACGTCTGGGCCGATCCCATCGCCGCGAAAGAGCTACTCGGAGTACTGCCCGACGGGCTCGCTCTGCCGTCCCAATTCACCGGCCACGAGCTCCTGACGTATTTCGGACGACTGCGCGCGATGCCCGAGGACGTGATCGCGCAGCGTCGAGACGAGCTGTTGAACGCGCTGGATCTTGCCGACGCCGGGGGGACCGTCATCGCCGACTACTCCGCGGGCATGACCAAGAAGATCGGGCTGGCCTCGGCGCTGCTGCACGGACCCCGGTTGCTCGTACTGGACGAGCCCTTCGAGGCGGTCGACCCCATCTCCTCCACCACGATTCGCAACATTCTGGTCCAGTTCGTCCGCTCCGGAGGATCGGTGATCTTGTCGAGTCACGTGATGGCGCTCGTCGAGCAACTCTGCACTCACGTCGGCGTCATCACCGGCGGCCGCGTCGTGGCGGTGGGAACGGTGGACGAGGTCCGCGCCGGCGGAAGCCTGGACGACGCTTTCGTTCGCCTGGTCGGTACTCGTGAGCAGAATCCCGACGGCCTGTCCTGGATGCGCTCGTGACGTCCCTCGGCCGCACCGTTCTGCAGATGCGAATCACGCTCTACCGCAGGCAGTTCAAGGGCGGCCGAGCAGTGGTGAAAACCGTATTCGGGGTGCTGGGGCTGGTCTTCGCCGTCGTGGCATGTGTGTTGTCTGCGCGCAGTGGAGCCTCGCAGGTGTTGGTCGGAGGCACCGCAAGCCTCGGGCTGACCCTGATGGGCCTGAGTTGGGTGCTGTTCCCGGTGCTCTCGGGAATTTCGGACGACAACATTCAGCCCCGCCATTTCCAGATGCTGTCGGTGGAACCCGCACGTCTGGCGCGGGCGTTGTTGGCCACATCCACATACGGCATGGTGGTGCCGTTGACGGCCATCGCGACCGCGGCGATCCCGATCTACGCCGTATCGCGTTCTCTCGCAACTCTTCCGCTTGCCCTGGTGGCCTGGCCTGCGACAGTCGTGCTCTTCGTGACGCTGTCCAGAGTGGTCACCGTGGCGATGTCTCAGCTATTGAAGAGTCGGCGCAGTCGAGAGTTCGCTCTGCTCGCGTTCGGTGCGGTGTTCGGCAGTCTGTACTTCCTGCAGTTTCCCATCACCCAGAACTTCCCCAGGGTGCTGTCGGGTGACGTGACATGGCCTCTGACGCTGGCACATTCGATTCCATTCAGCTGGGGAATCACCGGCGTGGACGCTGCGCTCGACGGCAACTGGCTACTTGCAATCGCCGCAGTGGCGGGACTGCTGCTGTTCGATGTCGTCTTGGTGTTGTCGTGGCAGCGACTTGTGCTGCGGCTCTTCGAGGGACGGGTCTCCGCCTCGTACGGCGCGTCGCGCAAGCAGATGGCAGCGAACGGCCACAACGGCGATCGCGGTTGGCGCGCCACCCGTGTCGGCGCGGTGGTGACGCGTGAGCTGGGCCTGTGGCGCGGCGATATGCGTCGCCGGAGCCAGCTGTTGTCGGTCCTCATCTTCGCGGTGCTCGGAGGTATCGGTCCGTTGGTGACCGACTCGATTCCGTTCAGCGCAGCCTGGGGTGCGTGGATCGTGATCTTCATGGCAATGGGCGCGGGATCGAACCTGTACGGCCTCGACGGCGGTTCGATGTGGCACCTGGTGATGATTCCGCAGGCTCTGCGCGACGACGTCCGTGGTCGGCAGATTGCCTGGCTGATCGTGGCTGCACCCTTTGCGATCGTGTCCACTGCGGTCGTCCGCGTATTCGGTGACCTCGGACTCGACCGGTTGGCAGTCCCCATCTCGGTGACGTTGTCGATGCTCGGCGTCAGTGCAGGACTCATCGTCGTGGTCTCGGTCCGCGCCGCCTACCCGGTTCCCGAACCGACCAAGGCCTTTTCGTTGAACACCCGAGGGTCGTTCAACGGAGGGTCGTTTGCCCTACTCATGCTGGCAATAGTCGTACTCGGGCTGTCGGTAGTGCCCGCTCTGCTGCTGGCGTTGCTTCTCCCCGGTGCCTTCGCGTACCTGTCCATTCCTGTGGCCGCGGCGATCGGGTGGCTGGGGATGTGGTGGGGTGCGCGGGTGGCCGTCGACACGCTGGTCCGTGACTCCGACAAGATCTTGCACGAGGTCATCTCACGGTAGGGCGCGGATTGCCTTACAGGGGTTGCCGGCAGCGAAGGTGTGCGACGGCACATCCCGGGTGACGACGCTGCCGGCACCGATCACCGAGTTGTCGCCGATCGTGACTCCCGGGCACACGATGACCCCGCCGCCCAGCCAGACGTTGTTCCCTATGTTGATGGGAAGAGCACTCTCCCAACGTGTTCGGCGCGCCTCGTGATCCTCCATGGGATGGAGAGCAGTCAGTAGCTGCGCGCGAGGACCGATCGACACGTCGTCACCGATGGTGATGGGTGCGCAGTCCAACAGGATGGCGTCGTAGTTGAGGAAACTGTTGGATCCGATGGAAATGTATGTGCCGTAATCACATTGGAACCTCGGCATGATCCACGAATCCGCTCCGATGGATCCGAGCAGCTCGCCGAGAATCTCGCGTCGTTCTTCGTTCTGATCTGCCTCGGTTGCGTTGAATCGGTCGAGCAGCTTCCCACACGCCACCCGAGACGCCACCAGGTCGGGATCGTTGTCTCGGTACAGCTCTCCGCGCAGCATTCGATCCCGGTTCTCGCCCATGGACGAGACACTACCGATCGGTCGACTTCTCGAAGAGGGCCACGCTGAACCACGAACTGCCGTCGGCGAACTCGCGGCGGCCGACGTACCGGAATCCCTGATTCAGGTAGTAGCTGCGCAACTCACCGTTGGTCTCGGCGCAGTCCAGACGCAGCAGCGAGCGTCCTTCCCGGTGGGTCTGCTCCGACGCCCACTCGAGCAGTGCCGCGCCGAGCCCGGTGCCCGCTTCGCTTCTGTCGATCACCAGCCCGTGCACGTACCCGGCGAGCCCATCCTCTTCGGGCCAGATCGTGGGATCGGCCCAGATCAGTCTCAGCGCACCGACTATCGGGCCACTCGGCTCGCGCCGGGCGACGGAGAACTCTCCTGCCGAGATCTGCGCAGCGACGGTGGCGAGGGGCACCTCGCGCGGTGTCCACTGTTCGATTTTTCGGTCCGAGAGCCAGTCCTCGGCCGCGTGCCGCAGGCCGAGTATCGTTGCTGCGTCGGCGGCAGTTGCGGGTTCTACGGTGAGCACGGTGCCATCGTACGGAGGTGGCGAGTCTTGTGGTGAACGTGCTTGTGGTCGAGAGTGGTTCGGACAGAAGATCCTTGCCGGCGATCGATGGAGTCGACTTCCGAAGCTGCTCGATGGATGAACTCGCCGGTGCGGTGTCGTGGGCCGAGGTGCTGCTGTTCAGGACCTTCGAGACCGCCGATCTGCGGGCCGTCTGGCCCGATGCCGAGAACCTTCGCTGGATCCATGCGTCGAGTGCAGGTGTCGATCGACTGCTGGATCCGGTTCTGCGCGAAAGCCCTTGGATGCTGACCAATTCCGGTGGAATCCTCGACCGGGCGATAGCCGAGTACGTCGCGGCAGGCATTCTGGCGTCGGTCAAGAAGCTGCCCCGAGCGCTTGCTCGACAGCGCGATCGGGTCTGGGAACACAGAGCTAGCAGCGGTATTCACGGTCGCGCCGCTCTGGTCGTCGGCCCTGGTTCGATCGGACGCGAGATCGGCCGGGTCCTCGGCGCACTCGGTATGCGCGTCGATGCGTCGGCAACGTCCGAGCGGTCCGGTGACTCGGAGTTCGGACGAATCCGCGATGTTCGACAATTGCCGACGTACGCGGGCGAGTACGACGTGATCGTGCTTGCGACACCGTTGACCGACGCCACACGCGGACTGCTCGACGCGGAGGTTCTTTCGGCGATGCGTTCCGATGCAGGCCTGGTCAACATCGCCCGCGGACCCGTCGTCGACGAACGAGCCCTGTGCGACGCCCTGGCTGCCGGAGGCATCGGGTGGGCCGTGCTCGACGTGTTCGAGGTCGAGCCGCTACCGGACACGAGCCCGCTGTGGGGCATGGAGAACGTCATCCTCACCGCCCATCTGGCGGGCGACGCCGACGACTTCGCCGAGCGTCTGTGGGCTTTGTTCGAGGACAACCTCCAGCGATATGTCCGTGGTTCGGCACTGGTGAACGTGGTGGACAAGCAGGCAGGGTACGTGCGCCGCTGAAACCGACCGTCAAAGTATGCGTAACACCCCGTAGCGTGTACTAGGGTGCACGAGTGCGTGAAATCAATCGTTCGGCCGTGGCATCGACCAGTCGCGACGCGGCGTTCGCCTACATGGACGACTTCAGAAACGTCCCGCAGTGGATGTTCGGCATCACTCGTTTCGAGCCGACGAGCGAGGTCACCTCAGGGCTCGGTGCCACGTACGACGCGACGATGCAGATCGGTCCGAAGGCCCTCACCTCCGTTGTGCACGTCACCGAATGGGTGCACAACGAGAGGCTGACGCTCGAATCGGTCGAGGGCCTGTCCAACTCGTCCACATGGTCGTTCTCCGATACCGCAGACGGCGGTACCCGTCTGGACGTGGTTTTCCGCTACAGCCTGCCCGGCGGAATCGCAGGCAAGGTGCTCGGCGCTGTAGTGGAACCCGTTGTGGGTCAGGCGATCAAGCACACGGAGTCGACGCTGCGCTCACGCCTGGAAGCGGCCGACTAGTACACGTACTTGTCGAGGGCGTCCAAGACCTGGTCGACGGCGAGCCACGCGAACAGGAATGCGCAGACACCCAGCGTGAGGTTGGTGAACCAGCCGTTGCGCCACTGCTTCGGCACCCGATCGCTGTTGAGCATGATCAGCAGCGTCACCGCCAGGAACGGCATGAACACCGCGCCGAGCACGCCGTACGCGAGCACGAGCCCGATCGGTTGGTCGAGCCACAGCAACGCCATCGGCGGGAACGTCAGCCACGCGACATACCAGCGGAAGTACTTGCCGCCCACTCGCGTTTCCGGGTGACCCTGTTCGAGCCCCTTCAGATTGCCGACGAAGTCCGCGAACATCAGACTCACGCCGTTCCACACCCCGATCAGCGACGAGAACGACGCCGACCAGAATCCGATGAGGAACACGTAGCCGAACGCCGTGCCGTAGCGATCGGCCAGCACGTCGGAGAGCTGGATCAAGCCTTGATCGCCGGTGGAGATCGCGATCTGCGACGAGTACAACAGTTCGGCGCCGACGATGAGCATCGCGAGGACGAAGATGCCGGAGATGACGTAGGCCATCGAATTGTCGATGCGCATGACGCGCATGAACTTCGGTGTGATCCAGCCTTTCTCGCGCAACCAGTAGCCGTACGCGGCGAGCGTGATGGTGCCACCGACGCCACCGGCGAGGCCGAGGACGTACACGATCGAGCCGTCGGGAATGGTGGGGACGATGCCCTTGACTATCGCGGGAACGTTCGGAACCGCCACTACCGCAGCGCCGATCACGGTCACGAACATGATGCCGACGAAGACGGTGATGATCTTCTCGAAGAACCCGTAGCTACCCAGCCAGATCAACGCGAACCCGAGAAGCCCGGATGCGATGGCGACGACCTTGAGATCCAACGCGGGGAACAGAGCGACGATCGGCAACGCGCTCGACGACATCGCTGCCGCCCCGTAGACGAATCCCCAGATCACGATGTAGGGCGCGAAATACACCGTCGTCCACTTACCCAGCGAACGCCAGCCCTGGAAGATCGTGTTGCCCGACGCCAGCGTGTACCGGCCGGCACCTTCCACCAGAACGACTTTCATGACGACACCGACGATGATGACCCAGAGCAGTGCGTAGCCGTAGCGCGAGCCGGCCACCAGTGTGGCGACGAGGTCGGCGGCCCCGATGCCGGTTGCGGCGACCACCAGTCCGGGGCCGACCACCTTCCATTTCGGAGGTGCTGTGGTCTCGGTCATCGATTCTCCTCGCGTGCCGGGGGCTGCTCAGTGACCTGTCTCACTCTTTACGAAACGCACGGTTCCTGGCAAGTCGACGCTCGGTACCGTCGATGTGGTGACCGACGGACTGCAGTCATCGCGTGCATTGAGCTTCGGCAAGGTTGCCGAGAACTACGACCGGGCCCGTCCCGGCTACCCGGCCGAGCTGTACACGGACATCGCGGCGGGCGACGGGCTGCGAGTGCTCGAGGCGGGGGCAGGTACCGGCAAAGCCACGGTTGCGTTGGCCGAACTCGGCGCGTCCGTTGTTGCGGTGGAACCGGATTCGGCTATGGCAGAGCTGGTTCGGCGGCGCACCGAGAACCTCGACGTCGAAGTGCAGGTGTCGCGGTTCGAGGATTGTGCAGCCCCGGCGGCAGCGTTCGATGTAGTCGTTGCCGCCCAATCCTGGCATTGGGTCGACCACGAGCAAGGAGCTGCAGTGGCGGCCCGCGCATTGGTCCCCGGCGGTGCCCTTCGGTTGTGGTGGAACATGCCGGGCGAGCTCGAGGGCCCGGCATGGGAAGCGGTCAGGGCGGCCTACGACGCAACCGAGCCCGATGCGGCGCACCTGTTGGTGCGTTCTCTCGGTGCACAACCGGAGTCCAATGTGCCGCGCGCTGCCGGCTTCGGTCCGTGGACGACCTCGATGTACGAGTGGGTCCAGCGCTACTCCGCAGACGAATTCTGCGCCATGGCCGCCACGTACTCGAGCCATCTCGCCCTGGACGACCGGCGCCGCGGCGAGGTCCTGGGCGCAGTGCACGCGGCCATCGCCCGCCACGGCTACGTGGACTACCGCTACGTCACGCAGATGGTGACGGCGCTGCTCGACTAGGAGATCGTCGTGGTGCAGACGACGAATTGCCTGGCTTCGTAGGCGAATCCGCCCTCGGGGCATTCGTTGGGATCGGCGGTGCCGGTCTTGATTTCGGTGACCTGTTCGACGTCGGTCGCGATGGGGTCGCTGCAGTCGACCCGTGAGGGCTCGTCCATGCCCACGGTGGGCACGCTCATGCAGCCGTCGACAACCCAGTCGACGTCGAGGCACAGCGCGCCCTGCTCCACACCGTCGAGCGTCTCGTAGTAGGTCTGATTGACGTCGGTGGGACACTGCTCGTTCTGCTCGGCCTTGGCGATGACCTTGTAGTTCGATTCCATGCTGCCGCATTCGGCGTTCTCGATGGTGGCGGCCGTCATCGTCCCGCCGAGTAGGACGCACTGACCGATCTCGACATCGATGTCGGTGGAGCCGCCGGCGTCGATGCCCTCCTGGCCCGAGACGTCGTCGGTGGTGCTGGGAGCGGCGGACGTCGAGGAGGTTGTGGTGGTGTCAGCGGCGACGGCGTTGCCGGTTTCGGACGACGAACAGCCGGCGGCGAACAGCAGCGTGAGAGCTGCACCTGCGACGAGGAGGCTTCTGGACAAAGCAAGCATGATGACATGACCTTCGGAACTCATCCAGGCGAGGGAGCACACCCTCGTCGGCGACCCCACGGGCCACCGATCACAGATTCTTTACCATTGACGGAGGTTTGAAAAGCGCTCAGCTGGAAGTCACGAACGGAACACGATGCGAGCAACCCACTTGGTGTTGTGGACACCAGGAAGGGCAGGAACGATCACACGCGCAGGGAATCCGTGATCGAGCGAGAGATCGACACCGTTGACTTTCAAGGCCAGCAACGAGTTCGGGTGCGCTGCTTGATTTCCCTGCAACACCGCACGGGTGAAGGCTCCGTTCTGCTCCAGCGAGCTCACCTCTGCCGATCGCGGTGCGGGCACGCCTGCCAGCGCAGCGAGTTCGGCCAACGGGACACCGGTCCACGTCTGCGTGGTGGACCATCCTTCGACGCACGCGATCGGAAGTTCGGCAGTGCGCTGCGGCATCGACAGCAGCCTGCCTCGGGACAACACGATCGGGACGGCGTCCTCGGCTGCGCTGCTGATCTCCAGCTGCCAGTCGGCCCCGGTCTGCGCCTCGGTGATCCCCGCAGCTTCGGCCGTTCGGTTGATCTGGAAGTCGTTGGGCCCGTCGCCGTACGAGCGCCCGCGTGGCAGCAGAATCGCGGCCTTGCGCAGCACTCCGCCGAGTGTCTGTCCGACCGTCAACACGGCAATGAAACCCATTCCGGCAGCGACCAATCCGATGGCACCGCGTCGACTCATGGTCGCCGGAGGGTTGTCGTTCTCCTGCTGGTCGGGAGCCTCGTTCCTGGCGCGCAACACGTCCATCAAGGAATCCGACCTCAGGGTCCGCCACATCAGCGGGACCTTGAGTCCGAGGTGTACGAGAAATCCGGAGATGAACACCCAGGCCCCGAAGTAGTGGGCGGCGTAGAAGTCGAAACCGAACACGTAGTCGTACTGGATGTTGAGAACACCGGTGACGATCTCGAACAGCAAGCCACCGACCAGCGCCAACAGCGACAGACGTTCGAGCGCATGCGCTGGCGACCGCACCGGCGGCAGTTCGACGAGCTTGGGCATCACCGACCACAGTTTGGCGATGACGAGCGGCACGATGATCAGGCCGAGCCCGACGTGCAGGCCCTGCGTGAGCTGGTACAGCCAGGCGGGGTTGGTGGGCCAGTCGAAGTACGGCAACCGCAACCACCCGACGGCACCCGGCTTGGCCTGGCCGAACTGCGGTCCGTAGGCGCTGTACGAGAGCAACCCCGTCACCGTGATGATCGGCAGCGCGACGAGCAGAACCGCACCGAACAACGACGTCAACCACGTGCCGCGCAGTGGACTGCGAAAGCGCGCGAGAGAGTTGCGTGCGTCGGCCATGTAGAGCATTCGCTGCCCAGGCAGCGCCGGATGTGTCGCGTCCAACTCTCCTGCCCGACGCATCGCCTCGTAGAAGGCCTGTGCATCGGCGGCGGTGGACACTTTCGGACGGTCGGATGCCCATCGGTCGAAGAGCTCGTCGTACCTCTCCCCCATCGCCGACGGCACCGCCGGATACCGAGCTGCGATCTCGGCTGCCCGCTTGCGCAGCAGAGCTCTTCGTGTGGCGTCTATGGTGGCCGAATCGAACCCCGGGGGCAGCTCGTCTCCCGCCACGAGCGCCCGGATGAGCTCCTTCTGACGTCGCGCCAGGTCCTCGCTCACATCGCTCGATCCGACAGCCGGTTCGGAGTGATTCGGGTCAGGCCTGCAGAATCGGCGATCGCATCGAGTTCGTCCAGTAGCTCGAGCTCGGGTGGATAGTGACCGTCGCGCTCGAGCATGATCGGCGCGCGGTACCCGGCCGC
Source organism: Rhodococcus sp. 06-462-5 (assembly GCF_002258315.1). Classification (GTDB taxonomy): domain Bacteria; phylum Actinomycetota; class Actinomycetes; order Mycobacteriales; family Mycobacteriaceae; genus Rhodococcoides. The sequence goes on from NZ_NOYD01000001.1 coordinate 302,281, forward strand.
GGTGAATGCCCTGAGCAGCTCGAGTACGTCCTCGGGGACGGGGGCAGTGTGCGAGTCGTGGTAGACGCCGTCGCGTACGGTGCCACCGGCGATGTGGCAGTAGGCAATTCGGTCCAGCGGCAACCGGGCCAGTTCGGTCCACGGGTCGCGTCGGCGGTTGCGCGCGTTGGCGTAGACGTTGGCGATGTCCAAGACCAGAGACACTCCCGTACGTTCGACGATCTCCGTGAGAAATTCGCTCTCCGTGAGCTCGTCTTCCGGCCAATCGAATAGCGTCGCAATGTTTTCCACGGCCAGCGGAACAGCGAGCCCGTCCTGCGTCCGCGCAATGTTGCGGGTCAGTACCGTCACGGCCTCACGCGTCTGCGGCACCGGAAGCAGATGCCCGGCCTCGATACCGTCGGCGCGAACGAACGCGATGTGTTCGCTGACGATCGGTGAGCCGAGCAGCGAGGCCACCCGCTCCAAGAGCGCCACTCGGTGCGGCTCGACCGGCTCGGCACCGCCCAGCGACAAGCCGATTCCATGGGTGACGACAGGGACGCCCAACGAGGTGAGGCGCTCCGGTGCGTGATCCCCGATCGATTCGGCGATCACCTCACAGAACGCGAGCCCCGGCAATTGCGAGACGATCCCCGAAATCTCGGAGCGCCAGCCGATTCCGAGGCCGACGGGCAGGGCGGCCACGGTCATCCGCCGCACCCTCCGCCGCCGCCACACCCGCCGCCACCGCCACCGCTGTCTCCACTGCCACCGCTGCCTCCGCTGTCACCGCCGAATCCGAACGATGCAGCTCCGCCGGCGTGAGCAGTTCCGTAGCTGAGCGCTCCCGCCATGGCCGGATCGAGCATCAGCAGAGCGCCCGCTCCGAAGAGGGCGGCCGACATGCCCGCGCGTGACGGCCCGTACGCGGTGAAGGACGGACGAGAGCGCGGCGAAAGATAGTCGTTCTCGGTGCGAAGGCGTCGGAGCTCGGCGTCTCCGAGGGCGGTACGACGGCGTCGTCGAACTGCGAACGGAAGCGCCACGACCAGCATGACGACAATGCCGACGAGGAAGCCCACGGGCTTGTCGTTCGCGATGCCCGCAACGATGCGTGCGATGCCGACGGCCGCGACGAAGAGGATGGGGAACGCCCGGGTGAGCATCGGACGTTCGGCCGCTCCGTGGATCAGGCCTTCGTCTACGAGCGCGCTGCGCAGCTGCGCGCACGATCCGGACATGTTCGCCACCAGTCGGGATCGAACCAGGGGCGCTTTCCCGCTGCCGAGGCGTTCGAGGACGGTGCGGGTGAACCAATCGAGGTGTCTGCGCTCGGTATCGGTCAGTGCGCGCCGCGCTCTGCCCCGAGAATCGATGATGTCGGCACTGCGCAGGATCGCCAGCGAGGCCATCACGGCCTGCGTGTCGTCGGTGAGCGCCCCGACCTCTGGCGGCGTGAGCACCCGCCCCGTCGGAGACGTCGGAATCGACCGGTGTGCGGCGAGCCAGTTGCCGACCAGCGTGAGAACCACCGCGAGAACGGCTGCGAGCAGATACCACCGCAGGAAGTCTGCGCTGGCAATGCCCCAGGTATCGATATTCTGCACGGCTGCACCACCCTTCGGTCGGAACCAGCGTCTGGTGTCAGTATCGGGCCAAGCGGCGAGAAAGCAAGAGCAGTAACGTCCCCGCGGGGACGCAGCGTCTCAGCTGCCGCATCCGCCGCCTCCTCCGCCGCCGCCTCCGTCGCCGCCGCCTCCTCCACCGCCGCCTCCTCCACCGCCGCAGCCACCACCGCTGTATCCACTGTCAGTGACGCCGAATCCGGACGTACCGCCGAACCCGAACAACGGGGCCTGACCGACCTGGGCGACACCGTGACTCAATGCACCCGCCATCGCGGGATCGAGCACCAGCAACGCACTCGTTCCGAACAGCGCGGCCGACATTCCTGCGCGCGAGGGACCGTATGCGGTGAACGACGGACGAGAGCTGGGCGCGAGGTAGTCGTTCTCCTCACGAAGACGGCGAACTTCGGCCTCGCCGAGGGCGGTGCGTCGTGGCCGACGGTGCACGAAGGGGAGCGTCAGTAGCAGTAGGGCAATGGTTGCGACGAGAAACAGCTCCGGGTCGCCGCTCCTGAGACCCTGTATCACCCGTGCGACTCCGACGGCCACGACGAACAGTATGGGGAACACGCGGATCGTCGACGCGCCGAGCGTCGGCCGGCCGTAGAGCAGCCCTTCGTCGACCAGTCCTCTACGCAGTTTTGCGCAGGCCCCGGACGTGTTGGCGAAGAGTCGGGAGCGGACCAATGGCGCGGTGCCGCTACCGAGTCGCAAGAGGACGATGCGGGTGAACCAGTCGAGGCGGGTGAGTTCGGTGGTCGTGGGGGTTCGAAGGGAACGGCCTCTCGAGTCTATTACATCGGCTCCACGCAGGATGGCCAACGACGCCAGCACTGCCTGCCCGTCGCTGGTGAGCGCTCCGACCTCGGGCGGCGTGAGCACCCGCCCCGTCGAGGAAGCCGGAACGGACCGATGAACTGCAATCCAATTGCCCGCCACCGTCAGTACGACTGCGAGCACGGCTGCCAGCGAATACCACCGCAGGAAGTCCGAGCCGGATATGCCCCAGGTGTCGGTACCGATCATGCCTGCACCACCCTTCGCTCGGAAGAAGCGTCTGGTGTCAGTATCGGGCCAAGCGGCGAGAAAGCAAGAGCAATAACGTCCCCGCGGGGACGCGATGGTCTGCGATGAAGAGGTTCTGTCGGTGCCGTGTCGTACCGTTGTCGAACATGCATTCGATGAATGGGGGCGTTCATGATCGACATGTCCGAGGCGGAGTCCGAGGCGTTGCGAATCGAGACGAAGGAAATCGAGACCGAAATCTGCGCTCTGGCCGGTCAGATCGCTGCGGCGTCGGCGCAGTATCTGATTCTGGTGGGCGAGTTCGATGCGCGACGCGGATGGGCGGGGTGGGAAGTGCGGTCCTGTGCGCACTGGTTGTCCTGGCGTGCGGGGGTCGATCTGCACACCGCTCGTGAGCAGGTGCGCGTGGCCAAGGCCATGCGAGAGCTGCCGCTGATCACCTCGGCGTATCTGAACGGCACCATCTCGTACTCGAAGGTGCGCGCGATGACTCGCGTTGCGACGGCCGAGAACGAGGCGTCGTTGCTACAGAAGGCGCTCGACGCACCGGCCGCGCACATCGAACGTCTCTGCCGTGGTCTGAAGAAGGCAATGCGTCCGACCAGGGGAAACGGAGTCGACCTGAATCCGTGCGCGGGGCGATGGCGCTGGGACGAGGACGACGGCTCGCTCGTGCTGACGGCGCGCTTTCGGCCCGAGGACGGCAAGCGGTTTCTCGCTGCATTGACCAGAGCGGAGTACGAGCGCACCCGGACCGAGGGCGAATCCGAGGGTGACCGGGCGGCCCCGGCACCGCGCAACCCGGTGCCGGCGATGATCGCTATGGCCGAGATGGTCTGCGCTGCAATGGATTCACCGGTCGTCTCGCCTGCTGCAGAGGTGCTGGTGCATATCGGCGGGGTCGACGAAGCAGGGCCCGATCATGCTCATTTCGACGACGGGCCCGGCCTCGACGACGAGACTCTCGCTCAGGTGCTGTGTTCTGCAGTCATGCGGACCGTCGGCCACGGCCGGCTGGGAAAAACAGTGCGGTGGAGTTCGACGGCGAAAGTCCCGAGCCGAACCCAGTTGCGTCAGTTGATCATTCGAGATCGATGCTGCACGGTACCCGGGTGCGGGCGCACGCGATTTCTGCATGCTCATCACGTCACTTACCGCTCACGGGGAGGTGCGACGTCACTCGACAACCTGGTCCTGCTGTGCGGCGAACACCATCGAGCGCTGCACGACGGGTATTTCTTCATCGAAGTACTTGGCGATCAACGCTTCTCGTTTCACCATCCCTCGGGAGCCGAGATAATCCGCGCTCCCGCGGTGTCGGGAGACGCCGACGAGATCAGGCGACAGTACGGCGGCATCGCGCCCGACGCTATCGTCCCGAACTGGGGTGGTGAAGGCCTCGACCTCAGCTACGCGACCGATGTCCTGATCACCAATTGGCAGCAGGCTGCATGAAATGGGGTCGTCGAGGGCAAGTTAGTGTGACGACGAGACTCGGACAAGAAGCGGTGGGACATGAGCGTCGACAGATCGTTGGGGGACGAAACGCCCTGGCCGGTGGAACGAGCACCGAGCCGGAGCGACGCGACCAGGCCCGAGGACGACCCTTTCTACGCCGCGCCCGAGGGCTACGAAGCGGCTCTGCCGGGGACGATACTGAAGGTTCGGCCGGTCGAGGTCGCGATGTTCGGTCGCGTGCGCCAGCGAGTCGACGCGTGGCAGCTGCTCTACCGCACCGCTGATCTCGGTGGTTATCCCCAGGCCAGCGTCACGACGGTGTTGCGTCCGCGCAACGCCGAACCGGTACTGCTGTCGTATCAGTGTGCGATCGACGGCGTCGCATCCTCGTGTTTCCCGTCGTACGCGCTTCGGCGTGGTTCACGGGCGTTCGGTGCAGTTCCGCAGTTCGAGTTCCTGCTGGTACTGCATGCCTTGCGCCGTGGGTGGACCATCTCGATCCCGGATCACGAGGGTCCCGACGGACACTGGGGTTCGCCGCAGGAACCCGGGTTCTGCACGCTCGACGCCGTTCGCGCTGCGTTGTCGTTCGAGCCTCTGGACCTGCATTCGAGCACGCCGGTTGCGCTGTGGGGCTACTCGGGCGGCGGGCTCGCGACGTCCTGGGCGGCGGAGATGGCGCCGGAGTACGCGCCTGAGATAGAGGTGGTCGGTGCCGCTCTCGGTTCGCCCGTCGGAGATCCGGGGTCGGCGTTCACCAGGCTGAACGCAACGTTCCATTCGGCGCTGCCGACACTGGTGGTGGCGGGTCTGCGGCGTACCTATCCCGAGCTCGACCGGGTCATTCGCCAGTACGTCAACGAGGACGGAATGCGCATTCTCGATTCCGTTGAGTCGATGACGACCGTGCGCGCGGTGACCAAACTGGCGCGCCACGATCTGGATCGCTACATCGACGTTCCGTTGGCAGATTTGTTGGCTTTGCCCGAGATCGTGCAGGTGTTCCAGGACATTCAGCCGGGACGAACGGCTCCGACGGCGCCGCTGCTGGTCGTTCAATCGGTGCACGATCAGATCATCGCCGTCGACGACGTGGACGGGCAGGTGGATCGGTACATCGAGGCCGGTGCCCACGTGACCTATCTACGGGATCGCCTGAGCGAACACCTGTCGCTACACCCGCTCAGTGCGCCGCTGACATTGGACTGGCTGGCCGATCGATTCGCCGGACTGCCGACCGAAGAACCGTCGACACGATCGGTGTGGTCCACAGCGTTCTCGCTCTCGGCGGTGCGCGGATTGTTGTCGCTGACCTGGACGACCATCACAGCCTTGGTCGTCGGCATCCGGGCGTAGCTACCCTGAAGACCGATGAAACGAACCTGGATACGAATACTCACCGGCACGATCGCCATTCTGGGCATCGTCACCGGGCTCGTGGCGCTGGGCGTCTACTACACCGACACCCGGGTCAACGTCCTGATCGCGCTGGCGTCGTTCGTTCCGTTGATGTTCATCGCTGTCGTGGTCGGTGCCCTGGTGGCGCTGATCGGTCGGCGCTGGGTCCTGGCGGGAGTTTCTGCGCTGGTGCTAGCTGCGGGCGCATTTGCCTACGCACCGCTCTACGTGGCGGACGCGTCATCCGAGGACGCGACGGGCAGCGAGGGCGTGCGGCTGCGCGTGATGCAGGCGAACCTGATGATCGGGCTGGCCGATCCGACTGTCGTGGTCGGTCAGGCCCGCGATCACTCCGTCGACGTCGTCACGATCCAGGAACTGACCGACGCGTCGGTGGTCGGCCTCCGCGACGCCGGCATGGAGGAGCTCTTCCCCTACAGCTACCTCCGGCCGTACGCGACGGGCGGCGGTGGAGCCGGAATCTACAGCCGGTTCCCGATCTCGGGCAACCGCGAACTCGACGGATACGGTCCGGTGAATCTGGCCACCGAGGTCGAGGTCCCCGGTTCCGAGCCGGTCACGCTGCTGGCCGTGCATCCCGGGCCCGCCTACGTCACCCCGGCCGACATCTGGACCGCCGAACTGGACACGCTCCGAAGCGATTTGGCGGCGGCGTCCGTCACCGGGCCGGTGATCGTCAGCGGCGACTTCAACACGACCTATTCGCACAAGAAGTTCCGCAACCTGCTCGATGCCGGATACTCCGATGCCGCAGCGCAATTGGGGAAGGGACTGATCCCCACGTATCCCACCGACAAGGGAACGCCCGCCGTCGTCGGGATCGACCATATCCTCACCAACACCGGCCATGCTCGGTCCCTGGAGCGAATCGATCTCCCCGGATCGGACCACCACGGGTTGATCGGGGAGATCGAGTTCTCCTCGAGCGTCAGCTGACGCGAACGACCTGCTTTCGAGACTTGCCGCACTGGAGCAGGATTCGGACGGCTGCCGGTGTTCCGTCGAGGGAGGTCACGATGTCGTCGCGCGTCTGTGCTGCCGCGCCTGCGACCTTGTCGAGCGACGTCACTGCGGGGTCGAGCGTCGCGGTGATCTCGACGACTCTCTGACCGCGATCTGACACCGAACGACCGGTCGCCGAGACGATCCCTTGGTGAGCGGCCAGGGACTTCGCGGCGCTTCGGGCAGCCGTTCCCAGGTCGACGCTGAGTCGACCGTCGACATCCGCATCCGCTGTCGACGCGAAGGCGACGGTGCCGACCGAACGTCGCGGGAGGTGCGCCAGCAGCCACCACAGACCGAGCAGCACGAGGACGATGGCGGCTGCTCCGAGAGCCCATGGCCACCAGCCGGCGTCGACGGCGGTGTCGACGAAGGCGGCGTCGACACGTTCGCGACCGGGGAACTTTCCGCGCTCCCAGGCAATCGCTCCGCCGCCGACGGCGATCAGGGCAAGGCCGACGATGGCGGTGCTGGTTCGGTCGACCGAAGCCGTTGCGCGCTTCACGATGCTTGTCCTGTCGTTCGCACTCGGGTGCGGACCTTGGGAGCCGACGCGAGTGGGCGGAGGGCGTCGTCCACGGAGGTGACGACGGAGGACTTCAGCTCCGAGGTGTCCGTGCCGTCGACGGTGGACACGGCGACGGTGACCTTCTTGTTGCCGGCCTTGGCGGTCGCGGAATCGACGCCGACACTGTCGAGGGCGGCGGTGCGGGCAACGGCTGCGACGTCGCCCTTACGGAGCCAGACGTCCTGCTCGGAGAGAGGGCGGTGGGTGCGTCGACGTGGACGAATCGCCACGAAGACGAGAATGAACCCGACGACGACTGCGGCGATTCCTCCCGGCAGCATCCACGGCTGAGCGGTAAGTCCGTCCAGGCTCGTGGCGGCCGGGCCGACCCACTCGGGGCCGTCGATGGCACCCAGATTCAGCAGCGCCTCGCGGCCGAGGACCACGCCTGCACCGATGAGGACGAGTGCGAACAGGATTGCGGGTACGGATGCGGTGGGATTGGCTACCGGCTTCTTGCTTGCCTTCTCGCTCATTGCACTCTCCCTTCTTCGTGGGTGGCCTCGGTGGGCACGCATTGGACGGTGACATCGACTCGGTCGACGGTGTAGATGCCCAGCTCCGACAGGTCACGTGCGACCGCGGCGCGAACGTCAGCGGCCACCTTCGCCAACGGTGACGGCCAGGTGACCGCCACCGCGACCTGCGCGCGAACGCGGGAGCCGCTGATCGTCACGTCGGCCTTGGGCAGGTCACGCCCACCGAGTACGCGCAATCCCGGCTGAGGCTTGGCGACCGCGTCGGTGCTGCGGGCGGCGAGGACGGCGAGTCGCTCGACGGCTTTGTGCTTGATCTCCAGCGAGCCGCGCTCACCGGGGTCTACAGCAGCTGCCTCAGTCACGACCGCGACCACGCATGATCGAGTTCAGGTCCAGTTCGCCGTCGATGTAGCGGCCGACGAAGAATCCGAGGCCGCCGAGAACGATGGCGATGAGGAAGCCGGTGAAACCGCCGGCCGCTGCGGCGATGGCCAGCAGAAGTCCCACGAACAAACCGATGGTTGCAGTGGTCATGGTGTTGATCTCCACTCAGAGTTCGAAGTAGTTGCGTCTGGTGACGCGTTTGCGGATCCGAGCGATCCGCTTGGGCAGAGTGCGTAGCGGGGACGGAATCGGCGAGGCGCGGAATGCCGTCGGCGCGCTCGCCGCGTTGGTCGGAGTCGAGGGAAGGACGGCGAAGCGTCGGTCGACCTCGGCGAGTTCGGCCATGTACCGAACCGGATCTCCGCCGAGATCCGGGTGGTGTTCGCGCGCCACAGCGCGCCGAGCCGCCTTGTACGCGGCGGCTCGGTCGTGCGCTGCATGCTCGTTCACCTGGTCAGACTCGCACAATGTCCTCGACGGTGACGTGCACGGGCCCGTCGACCATCGCTGCCACTGTGCGACGCACGGCGTCGGCGGTTTCGCGTACCGCGACCCCGAACTCGAGAGTCACGTGAATCTCGGTGCCCTCGTCGCCGATTCGGATACCGGCGATGCGTCGTCCGGGAAGGTACGTAGCGGCCTCACCGAACATGCCGCCGTGCAGCCCGACGACACCGTCGATCGCCAGAACGGCGTCGGCGATGTCCTCGGACCTGTCGCGCTCCGTCATGTGCGGATCGGTCACTGCACTCGGGTGGAGGGGGCCTCGGTGGTCTCCTCGTCGTCCGAGCCGTCGTCGAGGTAGATGTCGTGGACGACGATGTTGACCTCGGTGACCTCGAGGCCGGTCATGCGCTCGACGGCGTTGATGACGTTGCGACGAATGCCCGCTGCGAGGTCTGCAATGGAGACGCCGTAGTCGGCGACGATGTCGATGTCGACTGCGGCCTGACGCTCGCCGACCTCCACCGAGACGCCCTGTGACTGGTTGACGCGGGCACCCGGGATGCGCTCGCGGAGAGCACCGATCGCGCGGCTCGCTCCGCCGCCGACGGCGTGCACGCCCTGAACTTCACGGGTGGCGATGCCGGCGATCTTGGAGACGACGGTGTCGGCAATGGTGGTGCGGCCCTGCGAGCTGACGAGCACGGAGTCCGACTTCGTGGTGATGTCGGTCTTTCCCTCGCCTGCAGCGGATACGGTTGCCTTGGTGTCCGTCGTGGAGCTCATGAATGCCTCTCTTCGTTGAGTGTCGTGCAGAGTGTGTGACAGGAGTTGGTCGTAGCTCGATGGTCGAAACGCACGTCCGGATAAAGTGACCTACGTCATAGATTACGTCCGCTGGTAAACCGGTATCGAAGACATGCGTGATCGATGACCGCTACGTGAACTGGGGGCCCGATGGAGTGGGTTGATGCATCGGACCGCGTACTCGTCGGCGCGGCCGCGCTCGGCGAGACGGATGCGTTCGAGGAGATCGTCCGGCGCTACGGTCCGGAGATGTTCCGGTACGCGCGAAACATGCTGTCCGATCAGGGCGCGGCCGAGGAGGTGGTGCAGGACGCGTTCGTCGCAGCGTGGAAGGGGCTGGACAACTTTCGAGGCGACTCGGCTCTGCGAACATGGTTGTTCTCGTTGGTGTCGCACAAAGTGATCGATCATCGACGACGTCGCAGCGTTCCTCCAGCAGAAGATTGGGTATTCGAGCGAAAGAGCACCGGGGCGGGCAGTGATCCCGAAGCGGATGTCGAGGCCGACAGTTTCATGGCCGAGCTCGGAGTCGCGTTGGCCGAACTGCCCTACCGCCAGCGGGCCTGCTGGCTGCTCCGCGAGGTCGAGGGCATGACTCACCCCGAGATCGGCGCGATCATGACGTTGTCCGCAGGAGCGGTACGTGGTCAGTTGACCAGAGCACGAGCAACACTGAGCGAAAGGTTGGCAACATGGCGAACCCGGTAGAGCCGGATTCGGTTCTCGCGCGTGCTGCCACCGAACTTCGGGACGCACCTCAGGAACCGAATTGGGTGGATATCAGCGCGTCCATCATCACGAAAGTACGCAACACCACCAGGCGTACGTGGCCCATCGACAGCGCATTCCCTGCCGGCAGCGCATCTTCCACGGACGGGGCCCGGCCGCAGGACACGCTGAGGATCAGCGACCACATCGTCAAGACAACGCTCCGTCGTGCTCTGGCGGACGTTCACGGCGCACAGCCCACCGAGATCGACCTTCATCTCGACGACCACGCCTGCATCGGCCTGTTCATCGCGGTGATCGGGGTGTACGGCGACGACCTGCAGGCAGCGGGAGACGAGCTGGCGACCATCGCGATCGATGTCGTGTCGGATCTGCTGGGTACCGAACTCGATCGCGGCGTCGTCGACGTATGCGTCGACGACATCGAAGAGCGGTAGGCGAGAGCGCGCCTGCGTAAATATTGCGTCATAGCCGCTGGTTGCGGTCGTAAGAAAGCGTAAGGAAACCGTCTGCGGGCGGTGGCGGGATTCAGGATCGAGCAATGACCGAATTGCTCTGTCTCACGGTGGCCGCGTTCGTCGCGGTGTACCTGTTCGTCGCTCTCCTCGACCCGGAGAGGTTCTGACGCCGCCATGAATCCTGCTCTTCTGGCCGGTCTTCAGATCGCTGTGGTCATCGTCGTCCTGGCTGCGGCGTACGTGCCGCTCGGTGACTACATGGCCCGGGTGTTCGACTCGTCGCACGACACTCGCGTCGAGCGCCTGCTCTATCGAGTGGCCCGGGTGAACCGGTCCTCGGAACAGACGTGGATCGGCTACTCCACCAGCCTGCTCGGATTCTCGCTCGCCGGCGTCGTGTTCCTGTTCGTACTCCAGCGGATCCAAGGCGTGTTGCCGCTGAACGGGGGCCTGTCGGGGGTCAGCCCGGCGATGGCCTTCAACACCGCGGCCTCGTTCGTCACCAACACCAACTGGCAGTCGTACGTCCCCGAGACCACAATGTCGAATCTGACGCAGCCGCTGGGGCTCGCAGTGCAGAACTTCGTCTCTGCCGCAGTGGGTATCGCGGTCGCGATCGCCGTCATCCGCGGCTTCGTGCGGGTGTCCACAGGCGGTGAACTCGGGAACTTCTGGGTCGATCTCACCCGCGGGACGCTGCGCATTCTGCTGCCGCTCTCGCTGCTGGTGGCCGTGATCATGCTGACTCAGGGCACCGTCATGTCGTTCTCGACCGGCTTCACCTCAACCGGACTGGACGGGCAGACGGTCACCAATGCGCTTGCGCCCGTTGCATCCCAGGAGGCGATCAAGGAGATCGGCACCAACGGCGGCGGCATCCTCGCAGCCAACTCCGCGCATCCGTTCGAGAACCCGACGCCGCTGACCAACATCGTGCAGATCATCTCGTTGCTGTTGATCCCGGTCGCACTCACCCGCACCTTCGGCACCATGATCGGCAACCGCAAGCAGGGTCTGACTCTGCTTGCAGTCATGGCGACGCTGTGGGCCACGCTGCTCACCGTCACGCTGTTCGCGGAGTCGGGTACTCGAGGCGTCGCGGCAACGGCTGCAGGCGCGATGATGGAAGGCAAGGAGGTCCGCTTCGGTATTCCGGCATCGGCCTTGTTCGCCGTCTCCACCACCGGAACATCGACCGGTGCAGTCAATTCCGCGCACGACAGCATGTCCGCTCTCGGCGGCGGAGCCGTGCTGCTGAACATGCTGTTCGGTGAGATCGCGCCCGGCGGTGTCGGCACCGGTCTGTACGGGTTGCTGGTGTTGGCCGTGATCGCCGTCTTCGTCGGTGGGCTCCTCGTCGGCCGGACCCCGGAATTCCTCGGCAAGAAATTGGGTCGACGCGCTATCACGATGGCAGCGTTGTCGGTACTGGTGATGCCGATCCTCGTGCTCGTCGGCACATCCATCACCGTGATTCTCGAATCCACCACGAGTTATCAGGGCAACCCCGGCATCCACGGCTTCACCGAGGTGCTCTACGCCTATGCGTCGGCGTCCAACAACAACGGCAGCGCCTTCGGCGGACTGACGGTGACCAGCGACTGGTTCCAGATCTCTCTCGGCGTCGCCATGCTGCTCGGCCGCTTCCTGCCGATCGTCTTCGTACTGGCCCTGGCCGGATCGTTGGCGACGACCAAACGCAGCGCCCCCAACGCAGGCACCCTCCCAACCGACGGGCCGCTGTTCGGCACCTTGCTGATCGGTACTGCGATTCTCGTCGCCGCCCTCACCTTCTTCCCCGCACTTGCTCTCGGACCCATAGCAGAGGCCATGCAATGAACCTGTCACTGAGAACGGCCGTACCCGGAGCGTTCCGCAAACTCGATCCACGACATCTGGCCCGCAACCCGGTGATGTTCGTCGTGTTCCTCGGCTCCATCGTCACAACCGTGCTCTCGATCGCTCAGCCGTCGGTGTTCGCGTGGTTCGTCACCGGGTGGCTGTGGTTCACCGTGCTCTTCGCCAACCTCGCCGAGTCCGTGGCCGAAGGTCGAGGGAAAGCGCAGGCAGCGAGCCTACGAAAGGTGAAGCAGGACTATGTTGCTCGACGACGAACAGCATCCGGGGTCGAGGAGGTCGCGGGTGCGGAACTGGCGGTCGGCGACGAGGTGATCGTCTCGGCGGGCGAGGTCATTCCCGGTGACGGCGACGTCATCGAGGGCATCGCCACCGTCGACGAGTCCGCGATCACCGGTGAGTCCGCACCCGTGGTCCGCGAGTCCGGCGGCGATCGATCTGCCGTCACCGGCGGCACCATCGTGCTCTCCGATGAGATCGTCGTGAAAATCACTGCAGCGCAGGGTGAGACGTTCGTCGACCGGATGATCGCACTCGTCGAGGGCGCGGCTCGGCAGAAGACGCCGAACGAGATCGCCCTGAACATCCTGCTCGCCTCGCTGACGATCGTGTTCCTCTTCGCGGTGGTGGCCATCGGGCCGATGTCCGATTACGCAGGGCAGCAGCAGGATCCCATCCAGCTGATCGCGCTGTTGGTCTGCTTGATTCCGACGACCATCGGGGCACTGCTCTCGGCCATCGGCATCGCGGGAATGGACCGGTTGGTGCAACGCAACGTACTGGCGATGTCCGGCCGCGCCGTCGAGGCGGCAGGCGACATCGACACGTTGCTCATGGACAAGACCGGAACCATCACCTTCGGTAATCGTCGTGCGACCGGACTGCACCCGGCGACGGGCATCGATGCCGTCGAGCTGGCGCGCGCTGCCCGGCTGTCCTCATTGGCCGACGGCACTCCCGAGGGACGCAGCATCGTCGAACTGGTCGAGCGTGACTTCGAATCCGCAACGGCAGAGGGCGAATCCGAACGTGGCGAGTTCGTGGCCTTCACGGCGCAAACCCGGATGAGCGGGCTGGATCTACCGGGCATGGAGATCCGCAAGGGTGCAGCAGATTCGGTCTACGGCTGGATTCGTGAGGGCGGCGGCACAGCGGACCTCGACGCCACCGTGCACGACATCGCCCAGAACGGCGGGACCCCGTTGGTAGTGGCTGTACGCGAAACCGGTTCTGCTGCCCGTGCTCTCGGTGTCGTCGAACTCTCCGACGTGGTCAAGCCGGGCATCGCCGAGCGTTTCGCTCAACTGCGCGCCATGGGAATTCGGACGGTGATGGTGACCGGTGACAATCCACTCACCGCCAAGGCCATTGCCGCCGAGGCAGGGGTGGACGACTACCTGGCCGAGGCGACTCCGGAGGACAAGCTCACGCTCATTCGGCAGGAGCAGGAGGGCGGCAGGCTGGTCGCGATGACCGGCGACGGTACCAACGACGCCCCGGCTCTGGCGCAGGCCGACGTCGGTGTCGCGATGAACACCGGCACCTCTGCCGCCAAGGAAGCCGGCAACATGGTCGACCTCGATTCGGATCCCACCAAACTGATCGAGATCGTCGAGATCGGTAAGCAGTTGCTCATCACCCGCGGCGCGCTGACGACGTTCTCGCTGGCCAACGATCTGGCGAAGTACTTCGCGATTCTGCCGGCGATGTTCTCCACCGTCTATCCGCAGCTCGGTGGACTGAACATCATGCATCTGGCCACGCCGGAATCGGCGATCCTGTCGGCGGTGATCTTCAATGCGCTGGTGATCGTCGCACTGATCCCGTTGGCGCTCAAAGGTGTTCGATACACCCCGGCATCGGCGGCAGCGCTGCTGCGGCGCAACCTGCTTCTCTACGGCGTCGGCGGCGTCATCAGCCCGTTCGTCGGGATCTGGCTCATCGATCTACTCGTTCGACACATTCCAGGGATAGGCTGACCATGCGTTTCGTACAGGGATTTCTTCGACAGGTCGTGGCAGGCTTCGCAGTGCTGCTGGCGTTGACCGTCATTCTCGGCATCGGCTACCCGGCCGTGGTCTGGGGCGTCAGCCGCATCGGAACCGACTCCGCCGAAGGTTCGCCGCTGCGCGACGCCGAGGGCTGCGTCGTCGGAAGCTCGTTGATCGGCGTCGATCCGCAGGTCGCTCCGGGAGAACCGGATCCGTTCTTCCACACCCGTGTCACCGGCTCGGTGTCGGACGACGACGCGTTCGCCCCCGGGGATCCCGCGGCTGCGCTGCCGACCAACCAGGGACCGTCCAGCGAAATACTGGCCTCCTTCGTCGAGCAACGCCGCGCCGCCATCGCCGAGCGCGAGAACGTCGACCCGTCGGCGGTACCGCCCGACGCCGTCACCGGTTCCGGTTCCGGTGTCGATCCCGATATCAGCCCCGCCTACGCGGCCATCCAGGTCGAGCGAGTGGCGCAGGTCAACGGGGCGTCGGTGAGCGATGTCGAGGCTCTGGTCGCCGAGTACACCCACGGACCGCAGTACGGTGTACTCGGTGCCGAAGCGGTGAACGTTCCGGAGTTGAACCTGGCACTACGGGACACATACCGGCCGGGTGAGGAGACAGGCTGTGGCGGACAGGGGTGAGCTGCGGATCTACCTCGGCGCGGCTCCCGGCGTCGGCAAGACCTTCGCCATGCTCGGCGAGGCGCACCGATTGCGTGGTCGGGGTTGCGACGTCGTGGCCGCGGTGGTCGAGACCCACGGCCGAGCGCGAACGATAGACGCACTCGACGGCATCGAAGTGCTACCGATGGCGACCGTGAACTATCGCGGGTCCTCGGCGCAGGAACTCGACCTCGACGCCGTCTTGGCCCGAAAACCGCAGGTGGTGCTCGTCGACGAACTGGCGCACACCAACACTCCGGGAAGCGTGCACGGCAAGCGGTGGCAGGATGTCGAGGTGCTGCTCGACGCGGGCATCGACGTCATCTCCACCCTCAACGTGCAGCACCTCGAATCGCTCAACGACGTGGTGCAGCAGATCACCGGTGTGCCGCAGCGAGAGACGGTGCCCGACAGCGTCGTTCGAGCCGCCGACGAGGTCGAGTTGGTCGACATCACCCCCGAGGCGCTACGAAGCAGGTTGCGGCACGGCAACGTCTACGCCGCCGAGAAGGTCGACGCCGCACTGAGCAACTACTTCCGCGGCGGCAACCTCACCGCGCTGCGCGAGCTCGCGTTGCTGTGGATCGCCGATCAGGTCGACGCGGCACTGGTGAAGTACCGCAAGGACAATCGCATCACCGATACGTGGGAGGCCCGCGAGCGCGTGGTGGTGGCCGTGACCGGCGGCCCGGAATCGGAGACTCTGCTGCGGCGCGCCAGTCGTATCGCCTCGAAGTCGAGCGCAGAGCTGATGGTGTTGCACATCGTCCGCGGTGACGGGCTGATGGGCGTCTCGGCACCGCAGATGGGTTCGGTGCGCAAGCTCGCCGCAGGCCTCGGTGCCAGCGTCCACAGCGTCGTCGGCGACGACGTGCCGACGACCCTGCTCGACTTCGCCCGCGGCGTGAACGCGACCCAGCTGGTGATCGGCACCTCGAGACGGTCCCGTGCCGCCCGAATCCTGGACGAGGGTATCGGCGCGGCAGTGGTGCAGAACTCGGGAAAGATCGACGTGCACATGGTCACTCACGCCGAGCAGGCTCGCCGCTGGGGTGTGCAGGTCGACTCGGGACGGCGACGCATCCTCGCGTGGGTCGCTGCTGTTCTGGTGCCCTGCCTCGCGGCAGCGGTACTGAGCACGGTCGGTCCGGATTTCGACTCGAGCGGTGAGAGCGCCCTGTTCTTCATGGTGGTGCTGTGCGTTGCGCTGCTGGGAGGGGTTGCGCCGGCCGCACTCTCGGCGTTGATCGCGGGCTTCCTGCTCAACTACTTCTTCACCACCCCCAGGTACAGCCTCACCATCGCCGAGCCGGACAACTTCGTCGTCACCGTCGTGCTGCTCCTCGTCGCCGTCGCCGTCGCAGCCCTCGTCGACGCGGCAGCCCGGCGGACGCGTCAGGCACGCAGGGCAACTCAGGAGGCCGAGCTGTTGACGCTGTTCGCCGGATCGGTGCTGCGCGGAGCCGACCTGACCGCACTGCTCGAACGCGCGCGTGAGACGTACCGGCAGAGCGGGGTAGCGCTGTGGGACAACCAGTCCGGGGCCATCGTGGGCAGTGCGGGTGCGCAGGCTCCTGTCGATCGGGACGGTGCCGACACCGAGGTCGACGCGGGTGACTTCACGTTGCTGCTCGTCGGCGAACGTACCCGCGCGCACGACCGGCGGGTACTCGCGGCGGTGGCCAACCAGGCTGCCGGCATGGTTCGGCAGGGCCGTCTCGCCGAGGAGGCCAGCCGAGCCAACGCTCTCGCCGAGGCCGACGCGTTGCGTCGAGCATTGCTCTCGGCCGTCAGCCACGATCTGCGGACACCGTTGTCCGCGGTCAAGGCGGCGTCCTCGTCGCTGCGCAGTACCGACGTTCAGTTCTCGGCCGAGGACACCGACGAACTGCTCGCCACCATCGACGAATCGGCCGACCAGCTGACCGCTCTGGTGAGCAATCTGCTCGACTCGTCCCGGTTGCAAGCCGGTGTGGTGCAGCCGAGCCTGCGCCCGGTGTTCGTCGACGACGTGCTCGGCGGCGCGCTGGTCGGAGCGGACGATCGAGTGCGTGTCGAGGTGGGCGATGTCGAGGTACTGGCCGACCCGGGTCTGCTCGAACGGGTGCTCGCGAATCTGGTGAACAACAGTGCCCGCTACGCCCCCGTCGGCGACATCACCGTCAGTGCCGCCGCGCACGGTGAGTGGGCGAGTATCTCCGTCACCGACCACGGACCCGGCATCGCCGAGGGTGCCGAGGACACCATGTTCGACGCGTTCCAACGCCTCGGTGATCGGGACAACTCGGTGGGCGTCGGGCTCGGATTGTCGGTGGTGCGGGGATTCGTGCGTGCGATGGGCGGTACCGTCACGGCATCGAACACCGTCGGCGGCGGGCTGACGATGACGGTCGAGTTGAAGGCGGCGAGCAGGTGAAGGTGCGGGTGCTCGTCGTCGACGACGAGCCGCAGATCGTGCGGGCGTTGCGGATCAATCTCAACGTGCGTGGGTTCGAGGTGGTCAGCGCGGCCAGCGGTGGGGAGGCGCTGCGGGTGGCCGCGAACTTCCACCCGGACATCGTGATTCTCGACCTCGGCCTGCCCGACATCGACGGAATCGACGTGATCGCCGGGCTGCGCGGCTGGACCGACGTACCGATCCTGGTGCTCTCGGCGCGCACCGATTCCGCCGATACCGTCGAAGCACTCGACGCCGGTGCCGACGACTTCGTCACCAAGCCGTTCGGCATGGACGAGCTGCTGGCCCGATTACGCGCCGCCCTACGCCGCGGACCGCACTCCGTCGCCGATCCCGTTGTCGTCACCGAGGACTTCACCGTCGACCTCGCTACGAAAACCGTTGTGCGAGATGGGGTGAGCGTGCACCTGACCCGCACCGAGTGGGGAGTACTCGAACTGCTGGTGCGCAACGAGGGCAAGCTGGTGTCGCAGAAGGACATACTGCGCACCGTCTGGGGTCCCGGACATGAGCGTGAAACACATTATCTACGAATCTATCTCGGCCAACTGCGGCAGAAACTCGAACGCGACCCGGCCTCCCCGGTGCACCTCATCACCGAAACCGGTATGGGTTACCGATTCGTGCCCTGAGCGCGCGGTTGCGGCTCCAATCTCGTGGTGACGCCGATGCGGTTCCAGGCATTGATGGTGAAGATCAGTCCGATCAGTTGACCGATGGCGTACTCGTCGAAATGTTCCGCGACGCGGTCGTAGATCTCGTCCGGTACGCCGCCGTGCGGAAGGGTGGTGACCGCTTCGGTGAGCGCGAGTACGGCTCGTTCGCTCTCGCCGAAGAAACTCGGAGCATCGTGCCAGGTCGACACGAGCGCCAGGCGTTCCTCGCTCTCGCCAGCGGCGCGGGCATCCCAGGTGTGTCTGTGTACGCAGTACGCGCAGCCGTTGAGCTGAGATGCCCGGATCCGGATGAGTTCGGCGAGCTCGGGATCGATTCCTTCACGTACCGCCGTGTCGAGTGCGACGAGTGCCTTGTAGGTCTCCGGTGCGGCTTTCGCCAGGTTGATTCGCGTCATGTCGTCCACGCTACGATCCGAGGTGAACCCGACTATGGTTCACTTTCATGGCAATTGACAGGGTCACTTCGGTCGATCTGCATCTCGATCTCGACCCGTCCTGCTCCCGCCGGGAGGCATTGGCCAGGGCCCTGCGCGACGCCGTCCGCAGTGGCAGGCTCGAACCGGGCGTGGCGCTTCCCTCCTACCGCGCGTTGGCTCTCGACCTGGGAGTGGCCAGGAACACCGTCGCCGAGACGTACTCGACACTCGTGGACGAGGGGTGGCTGACGGCCAGGCAAGGATCGTCCACCCGGGTGGCCCATCGGGCCCGGCCCGCGCCGGTCGTCAGCGCGGCGATCGCATCGCAGACCCCGCCGCTGTTCGATCTGCGGCCCGGTCGGCCGGATCCGACGTCGTTTCCGCGCTCGGTCTGGTTGGCCTCGGCTCGACGTGCGATCAACGACGCACCGTCGGATGCGTTCGGCCCCGGTGATCCGCGCGGGCGTATCGAACTGCGCACGGCATTGTCGGACTATCTTGCGCGGACTCGCGGGGTGCGCACCGATCCGCAACGAATCGTGGTGTGCTCGGGCTTCTCTCAGGCAATTGCGATGCTGAGCGACCTCGTACCCGCCGGACCTGTGGCACTCGAATCCTTCGGTTTGCCCTTCCATCGGGACATCGTCGAAAAGTCTCGCCCGACCGTTGCGCTCGGTGTCGACGACAAGGGCTGTGTTGCAGACGATCTCGGTGCCACTGCGGCATCGGTCGCGGTGCTCACTCCCAGTCATCAGTTCCCCACCGGCGCGGCGCTCGCGCCCGAGCGCCGAACCGCGGCGGTTCGGTGGGCCCGCGACGTCGACGGAACGGTGATCGAAGACGACTACGACGGCGAGTTCCGGTACGACCGGTCGCCGATCGGTGCGATGCAGGGGCTCGATCCCGATCGCGTGATGTACGTGGGTTCTGCGTCGAAGAGCCTGTCCCCTGCCGTGCGCATCGGGTGGATGGTGGTTCCGGACCGTCTGCTCGACGCAGTGGTTGCGGCAAAAGGGGTCCGCGAGTCGACGGTGGCCACGGGTGATCAGCTGACCCTGGCGGAGATGATGGCGTCGGGACGATACGACCGGCACGTACGGACGATGCGAATGCGCTATCGAGCCCGGCGAGATCTGCTGCAGAAGAACATGGCCGGCGCCGGATCCGGCGTTGGTATCAGGGGAATCGCGGCCGGGCTGCAGGCCGTGGTCACTCTCCCGCCCGGGTGCGAGACCGAGGTGGTGGCCGAGGCCGCGAGAGTGGGACTCGCCATCGAAGGGCTGTCGACCTTCCGGCACCCGGCAGCGACCGATCCCGCGTACGACGGCCTGGTCGTCGGCTTCGCTGCTCCGACCGAGAACGCGTATCCCGCTGCGCTGCGGGCCCTGATGTCTGTCCTGCCCTGAGCGCTACCCGCGCTCGCACCTATCCGCCGAGCACCTCACCCTCGCGGCGGGGGTCGGCTCCACCGATCCAGCCGCCGTCGGTTCGCTGTAGCGCGCTCAGTCCACTGGACTGATCTGCGACCGACACCTGGTGGCCCATCTCGCGGAGTTTCACCACAACGGGATCGTTCTCACCCGAGACGTTGGGGTGTTCGCCGCCGTAGTTGGTCGACGGTGTGTTGGCCGCACCGAAGTCGACCATCGATACCGCCTGCTGCGGATCCATGCCCCAATCGAGCAGTCCCACCAGTGTTTTGACGACGAACTGGATGATCACCGAACCACCGGGTGAACCGGCGACGAGCACCAGATCACCGCGTGCACCGTCGTCGTCGCGGTCGAAGACCAGCGTCGGAGCCATCGAGCTGCGCGGACGCTTGCCCGGCTCGACGCGATTGGCCACCGGAGTACCGTCCTCGGCCACCGGAGATGCCGAGAAGTCGGTGAGCTGATTGTTGAGCAAGAAGCCGTCGACCATATGGAACGAGCCGAAGGCCGACTCGACGGTCGTCGTCATCGAGGCCGCGTTGCCCTCACTGTCGACGACGGAGATGTGGCTGGTGCCGTACTCGGGATCGGTGGACGAGGCGAACTGCACCGGGCCGAAGTCGCCGGGCTGCGCCGTGCCCATCGACCTGCTCTCGTCGATCAGTCCTGCTCGCTCGCTGAGGTATTCGGGATCGAGCAGTGCATCGGGCGACCCACCGGGCAGGGGAACGAAGTCAGGATCGGCGACGTACTTGTCACGATCGGCGTAGGCGAGGCGCTCGGCCTCGGCGATCAGGTGCACACCCTCGGCCGTCGGGGTTCCGCCGTTGGCGTCCATTCCCGTCGGCGCGTACTGCGTGAGATCGAAGTTCGACAGGATCCCCATCGCCGACGCCACCGCGATACCGCCCGAGGACGGGCCGGGCATACCGCAGATGTCGTGGTCGCGGTACTCGGTGCACACGGCCGTGCGGGTCCTGGGCTCGTACGCGGCCAGATCCTCCAGCGTGATCTGCCCGGGGGTGCGGCCTGCGGTGGTGTCGGCGGTCGCATCGACGATGGCCTGCGCGATGTCACCGGTGTAGAAGGCATCGGCACCGTCGGTTGCGATGGCGGACAGCGTCTTCGACATCGCCGGGTTGTTCAGAACCGTCCCGGCCGGCTTGCCGGTGCCGTCCGGCTGCAGGAAGTACTCCTTGGACGCGGGATCGAGGGCGAGCTTCGGTGCCGAGTCGGCAATGGAGGACGCCATGCGCGGGCTGATCTCGATCCCGTTGTCGGCGAGACCGATTGCGGGCTGGAACAGTTCGCCCCACGGCTTGGTCCCGTGATCGTCGTGGGCTTGCTCGAGCATGCGCAGCACTCCAGGAACGCCGACCGACCGTCCACTGGAGCGGGCATCGGGCTGCGGCAGAGTGCGATTGACGTCGTCGATGTACCGCAGGTAGTCCCCGGTGGCACTCATCGGGGCGGTCTCGCGGCCGTCGTAGCTCTGCACTTCACCGGTTGCTGCGTCGTAGTACATCAGGAAGGCTCCGCCGCCGATGCCCGAGGACTGCGGCTCGACGAGGCCGAGTACGGTCTGCGCCACGATCAGGGCGTCGGCCGCGGTGCCGCCGTCGCGCAGGACCGCACACGCGGCCTCGGTGGAGACGGGGTTGGCCGTCGAGACGGAGTACGAGGGCGTCTCCACCGGGCTCATGTTCGATCGATACCCGGTCGCCACTTCGGGATTGGTGGAGATGTCGCCCGAACTCGCGCTCGGCGTCGCGCTTACCGGGGTGCCGCCGCTGGCACCGAGGACACAGCTGTTCTCGGCCGCGGAGTCGGGATCGGTGCTCTCGCCGCTACTGCACGCGGCGAGCGGCACCAGCAGCAGGGCACAGGCAAGGACAGTCGAGCGGTGCACTCCGATTGCAGACACCGCCCGACGCTAACATCCGACTCACCTGCCGGGACGGGTCTCGGCAGATTCGAGCAGCCAGTGTGCGACGGGTGCAGGTCTACCGAACAGAAAGCCCTGCGCGAAGCGGCATTCGAGAGCCTCGATGATCGCAGCCTGCTCTTCGGTCTCGACGCCCTCGGCCACCGTGGCCACCGGCAGCGCCGACGCCATGGCGACGATGGCGCGAATCAGCTGAGTGTCCGATTCCGAACTGCCGATCTCGTGGACGAAGGACTTGTCGATCTTGAGCAGTGCGATCGGCATCGCACGCAGCCTGCTCAGCGAGGAGTAGCCGATACCGAAGTCGTCGAGAACGATGAGCACCCCCATCGCGGCGAGTCGATCGAGAACGCTCTTCGCCGTGCCCATGTCGTCGATCAGGACGCTCTCGGTGATCTCGAGTGCCAGATCTGCTCCGTGGAGGCCGTACGTGTCGAGCAGTCGCGCGACGATGACCGGCAACGAATCGTCTCGCAGCTGCAACGGGGAGACGTTCACCGACATGGTGACTTTCTGCCCGTTGGAACGCAGTGTCACCAGATCGGAGATCGAGGTGCGCAGCACCCATTCGCCGATCTCCTTGATGAGATTGGTCGATTCGGCGATCGGGATGAACTCGTTGGGGGTACGCACTCGCCCCTGCCAGTTCCAGCGCACGAGTGCCTCGTAGACGACGGTGGTGCGCGAGGCGGTCTCGATGATCGGCTGGTAGTACACCTCGAGCTCGCCGCGTCTGATCGCGCCGCGCAATGCGGTGGCGGTCTCGATCGCGGACGTCGCTCGCGCACGAAGGGACTCGTCGAAGAACGCGTAGCGCGCCGCGCCGAGAGATTTGGCGTGATACATCGCGGTGTCGGCCTCGCGGATGGCGTCGTGCAATCGGTCCGCGTCTGCGATCCCCACCGATGCCGTGACGTACGCCGTTGCGGCGCTCAGGGGGAACGGGTCGTTGGTCCGATCGATGATGCGGCGAGCCAGCGCTTCTGCTCCGCCGCGATCGCGGCGGGTCAGCACGACGAACTCGTCACCGGCGTACCGAACCACTGTGTCGGCGGCCCCGACTGCGGCGCGGATGCGTCCCGCTGCGGCCACGATGAGTTCGTCCCCGACGCGGTGGCCGTACGAGTCGTTGACCATCTTGAAGTTGTCGAGGTCGACGAACAGGACGCACGTGCGTCCCGGAGTCTGGGTGCGCTCGAGCCGGGTGAATTCCTCGTCGAGCATCGTGCGGTTCGGTAGGCCGGTCAACAGGTCGTGAGCGGCCAGGTATTTCGCGTGCTCCTCGCCGACCTGCACTCGGGTCAGCGCGCGCTCGCCGCGTAGGAATGCGCCCACCAGGATCGATGCGAGCAACAGGGACCGGACGATCAGATCTCCGGTGGACACGGCCGAGCCCAGCAGCGGCACCGTGGCGCAGACGACCAGCAGCGTCACCACGAACACGACGCGGCGGCTGCTGTGCGCCGGTGCAGGAGTCTGCCGCTGCGAGACGGTACGCATCGACGGATCGAGAGCGGCCATCGCCAGGGAGAGATACGCGAACAGGTAGATGCCGTCGAGCAATCCCGAGGACGGTGCGTCGTCGGTGGTGGCAGCGAAGGCGTACGAGACGTCGCCGACGAGCGTTGCGACGAGTGCGATCAGGGCCCACTGCAGCGCAGCGGTGCGGGGCTTGGACGAGAACAGCAGGTAGGTGGTCAGGGTGATCAGCGCTGCGTCGATCGCCGGATACAACCCGTTGACCACCGTCGATGCCGACGAACGAGGAGATTCGAGGGCCGGGGAGATGAACAGCAACCACGACAGGAACAGGGTGCCGAGGAAGATCAGGCCTGCGTCGACGAGTGGAGTGATGTCGTCGATCGACTGCCGATCTCGGATCCACCGCGACAGTGCGTATCCGACGAGTGCGTACCCGGTCAGTGTGAACAGATCCGGCAGCAGCGGGAACGAATGACTCAGTGCGGTGGGATCGCTGCGCAGCGAGACCCCGAACATGAACAGCACGGAGGCACCGAACAGTGCCCACCAGCATCGAGAGTCGTCGGGACGGTACCTACGGATCGCGGCGCTGATGGCCAGTACCGAACCGACGGCGACGGTCGCCAGGACACCGGCCCGCACTCCGGCGTCGCCGAGAACGAAGACGGTACTCGCGACGACGACCACTGCCACCAGACCGGCGGTCCGTTTGGTAGGCACGGCGAAGGGCGCAGCGACCTTCGTGTTCATCGAAGGACCTACTTCCTTCTCGCGCGTGGCGTTCGCATGGCTGTTCTCGACGCCTTCATGGGTGAATATACGTCTTTGCGCAGTGCGTACGGGTACGAAGTCAGACCTGGCGGGCGAGGAACTTCAACAGATGTTGTGACGGCACAGCATCGTCAACCGGAGGTCGACGGACGAGGGTCGTCAACTCTCGATGCCAATCAGGGTTTCTCGCGCTTCACCCCGAGGGCTCGCAACGTGGTGGTCGGTGCGCAGAACGAGGCGCGGGCCGCCGCCAACGACCGAATCACGACCGGGCACCTGATTCTCGGCCTGCTCGGTGAACCCGAGGCGGTAGCCGTGAAACTGCTGGGCGCTCAGGGGCTCGCGCCCGAACGGATCCGCACGGCAGTGGCCGCGACGCTACCGGAACCGGCGGATCCGCTGCCCGCCCTCATCCCGTTCGACGCGGGATCGAAGAAGGTGCTGGAGCTGGCCCTGGGTAGCTAGGAAGCGATGGCCTTCGCTCGTTCGACGGCGATGCGTACCTCTTCCTCGATCAGGTCACCGTTGATCGCGGCACCTGCCTTGACTCCGGCCGCGGACGCCGCCACGACGGTGTCCATCGGCGCGGCCACGTTGCCTGCAACCCACACGCCGGGCACCGATGTGGCACCGACGGGATCGGCCTCGACGTACGTGCCGAGGACATGATCGTTCATGATCATCTCGGTCGTGCCGATCCCGAGCGACACCAGGATGTCTGCGCGGGAGGTGAAGTTGGGGCCCACGACCAGTGCGTCCAGCCGGATCTGCGTGCCGCTCGAGAGTGTCACTCCGACGATGGCGTCGTTGTCGACATCGACCCGAGCGATCTCCTCGTCGACCACCTCGATGCCACGGGCGGCAAGTCGCTCGAGATCTGCCTCGGCCAATTCCGTTGCCGTGTAGGCGAACACCGTGACGTGCTCGCTGAGCTGACGCCACATCTGTGCCTGGTGCCCGACCATGGCGCTGCCGATGATGCCGATCCTGCGATCGCGCACCTCCCAGCCGTGGCAGTACGGGCAGTGCAACACGTCGCGTCCCCACCGGTCGGCGAGGCCCGGTATGTCGGGCAGTTCATCGGTGAGGCCGGTGGTGACCAGGAGGCGGCGGCCGTGGACGACGGAACCGTCGGCGAGACTCACCTCGAACCCGGTGTCGGTTCGACGCGCGGACGTCGCGACGCCCTCGACGATGCGCGCGCCGTAGTGCCGCGCCTCGTCTCGGCCGAGTCGAACCAGCTCGAGAGGTGATTCCCCATCGCGGGTGAGGTAGTTGTGGGAATGCGCTGCCGGGGCGTTGCGGGGATCGCCCGCGTCGATGATCGCAACGGATCGTCGAGAACGGCCGAGAGCCACGGCGGCACTGAGTCCGGCAACTCCGCCGCCGACGATGATCGCGTCGACCGGTGTGTGTCGATCGGTGTCTGTAGTCATGTGGAGAGTGTCCGACAGAGGCTGAACATTGGCAAGAAACATTGCCAGAACAGCAAATAGTGGAAGCGAAAAATACCGCACGACGCAATCGATCGCCCAGAATCGGCACATCGCCGGATTGTGAACGTGCCGATTGGCGTCGAGGCTGTCAGTGGTCGCTGTAAGCGCGGATCTACCGCTTGAACAGGGGGTTCACTCGAGGTCTACTGGTCGGTAAGAATCGAGCCGGGGGGGCGTATGGGGCACTTCGAGATCGGAGAGACCGTGATCACGGTCCGCAATCTGGGCCACGTGCGATGGCGTAGCGGAATCCCGAAGGGAACCGTGGGGATCGTCGTCGGCGTCGATTGGCTCGGCGATGCTCGCGTGAACTTCGCCGTCGACGAGTCGATGCGCACCCGAGGTGAGACGGTCGAACACATCGTCGCCGACGGCGACGTCCGCACGCTGCGGGCCGCTCCCCGCCGTCTGATCGGCTAGTTGCCGGCGGTTCGCTCGTCATCGGTCGCGGGACCGGTTTCGACGGCTCCGCCTTCGCTGGACCAATCGTTGTCCTCTGCCGCTGCGGCCGGATCGGACGTCACGTCCGGCTTCGCGTCGGGGGCCGTGTTCTCGTTCTTCTTCGCGTCGTTGTTCTGGGTAGTCATGACCCGGGGGTACCCGCGCGGAGCCGAAGCAATCGTCGGCCCCGCGCGGGCGAGCGTTCCGGTGGTCTCTACAGCCCGAAGGGCAGCGTTCCCGGTGCCAGCTCGAAGCCGCTGCTACCAGCGGAAATGGAGCCGAAGCCGCTGAGGATCTGGTTGATGAACGCGGTGATCATGTAATTCCTCTGTTCGATGCGATGGACTGGATGTCCCGGACAACCCGGTCGAGATTACCGGCAGCTGTAGCGTCGAAGCTGTGAGGAGCCAGGGAATTGTCGTCGGTCTTGCTGTGTCGGCCTGCGTACTGGCGGGCTGTTCGTCGGACTCTTCGGTATCGGAAGCCCCGGCTGGATCGGCGGAAGCGCCCGCTGTGTCGTCCGATCCGGCCGTTCCGCTGAACTACGTCGCGTTGGGTGATTCGGCCGCATCGGGCCCGCGAATCCCCGACCAGGTCGGCGCACCGGGTTGTCAGCAGTCCGACGCCAACTATCCGCACGTGCTCGCCGAGGAATTGGCCGTGGGCTCCTTCGTCGACGTCACCTGCTCGGGTGCCGTCACCGAGAACATCGTCTCCACTCCGCAGGGCACGTCCAGCGGCGAGGTACCGGTGCAGCTCGACGCGCTGACGCCCGAGACCGATCTGGTGACCGTCACGATCGGTGGTAACGACATCGGGCTGGTCTCGACGGCCGTGCAATGCCTGACGTTCGCGGACACCTCGGCCACCAACGTCTGCAGGGACCGTCTCACCGCAGGCGGCGTCGACACCGTGGCCGCGGCCATCGCGGACAGTGCACCGAGCTGGGGAGCGATGCTCGACGCGGTGGCCGAACGTGCGCCCGACGCGCGGATCCTGGTGGTCGGGTACGGCACCTATCTGCCGGACGGCGGCTGCTTCCCCACCCAGCCGATGCTGCCCGAGGACGCCGATTACATCCAGGGCAGCATCACCGCCATGAACGACGCCCTACGCACGCAGGCGAACGAGCACGGCGCGGAGTTCGTCGACACCGAGCCGTTGAGTGTCGGCCACGACGTGTGTGTCGCTCCCGATCAGCGGTACTTCGAGGGGGTCGTCCCGCAGAATCCTGCGGCACCGTTGCACCCGACGGCGGCCGGGATGGCAGCGATCGCCGACGGGGTGGCCACTGTCGTGCGTGCCGGATAGAGACCACGACACCGTAACTGGCTCTTCTCGTATGGGTAGGTCGAGGTGAAGTGTTGTCCGCATGGTGTCGTATTCCGCAGCTCTCGGAGTGTTCGCAGTGGCTCTCGCGTTGGTTCTGACGCCGGGCCCCAACATGATCTACCTTGTCTCGCGCAGTATTTCGCAGGGCCGACGGGCGGGACTGGTGTCGTTGGCCGGCGTCGCAGTCGGATTCCTGGTCTATCTCACCGCCACCAATCTCGGCCTGGCAGCGGTGTTCACCGCGGTGCCTGCGCTGTACACGGTGGTCAAGCTCGCCGGCGCCGCGTACCTCGCCTGGTTGGCTGTGCAGGCGCTCCGTGGCACGGTGTCGGCCTTCGAACCGACCGAGCTGCAACAGGATTCGACTCGGCGGCTGTTCACCATGGGGTTGGTGACCAACCTGTTGAACCCGAAGATCGCGATCATGTACATCTCGGTCATCCCGCAGTTCGTCGATCCTGCGGCCGGACACCTTCTGCTGCAGGGATTCACGCTCGGCGGCGTGCAGATCGCTGTGGCCGTAGCGGTCAACCTGGCGATCGTGGTGCTCGCCGGATCGATCGCGCAGTTCCTCGCCGTTCGCCCCACGTGGCTGAGGGTGCAGCGCTACGTCATGGGCACGGTGCTCGGACTGCTCGCCGTGCGGGTGGCGACCGACGGCGGCAAACCGGTCCCGGCTTGAGCTCTGTATGCGCGCCAGCCGCCGAATTCGGTGATGTCGGTTCCGTTCTCGGCTGCGTCGTGCGCGCAGCAGAATCCGGTGACCCAGCGGCCGTCGGACAATTCGACCGGGCCCAGGCCCATCGGCGCGGGCAATCCTGCGAGGAAGGTCCCGAGCGCGGCTGCGGACATGCGATACAACTCTCCCGAGATGGGAGCGCCGTCGCCGGCGCGCCGCACGAGACCGGGCTTGGGCGGGGTGGTGTGCAGATCGACCAGCCGGTAGTCCGCCGTGGTCGTCACCTCGCCGCTGAACCGGGCACCGCGATCGGTCAACTGGTGATGCACCGGAAAGCCGCGCAGATGCGCACCGACGGCCAACACCTCGATACCGTCGTCGATCAACGACGGTGACGCGACGCCGCTCAACTGTGCAGCCAGGTCGATCGCGATCTGATCCTCGAATGCCGGCACCACGACCATGACCCCGAACGGATTGCCGTCCGGCGTCGGGGCTCCGGGAACGGCCACCGCGGCCATGTCGAGCAGGTTGCAGAAGTTGGTGAACGTGCCGAGGCGTCGATTGATGCCGACCGGATCCGACTGCACCGCAGCGATGCTCGGATGCTCGGTGGTGGTGGGCAACAGCAGACCGTCGAAACTGTTCAGCAGTGCCAGGGCCGAAGTCTCGGCCCTGGCGAGCGCATCGACGTCGTCCACGTACCGGTGCGCGGACGGTCCCGACGCCGATCGGACGATCGCGGACACCGTGGGATCGGCACCGGCAGGCGCGGTGTCGAGAAACTCTCCGACGGCCGAATAGCGTTGCGCCACAATTGCTCCGTCGTACAGCAGTGTTGCCGCGTCGAGCAGCGTGGAGATGTCGACCTCGGCGTGGGCAATACCCTTGTCGGCCAGGCCGGCCACCGTCTCCTCGAATGCCCGACGGTACGCCGGGCTCATCGACGTCAGATCTTCGGCTCGGGGGATGGCGACGCGGGGCTGCAGGGATGCGGCGAGCCGTACGTCGGCCGGCCAGGCCCGACTGCGTGGATCGGTAGAAGTAGGTCCGGTCATGACTTTCATTGCTGCAGTGGCACTGTCGAGATCGCGCGCGAGAACGGTGACGCAATCGTAGTCGGCGCAGGCGGGCACGACGCCGGTGTTCGGCACGATACCCAGCGTGGCCTTGATGCCGACCAGCCCGTGGAAGGCTGCGGGTACTCGACCCGAACCTGCTGTATCGGTGCCGATTCCGATGTCCGCGATGCCCAGTGCGACCGCGACGGCGGAACCGGAACTCGAGCCTCCCGAGATCAGTGTCGGATCCCAGGCGCAGCGCACCGCGCCGTAGGGGCTGCGGGTCCCGACCAGTCCGGTGGCGAACTGGTCGAGATTGGTCTTGCCCAACACCAGTGCGCCCTGGCTCGTCAGTCGCTCGACGGCGACAGCGGACACGTCGGGGGTGTAGGCGAACTCGGGGCAGGCCGCGGTGGTGGGCAGACCCGAGACGTCGATGTTGTCCTTGACTGCGACGAGCACACCGGCGAGCGGCAGATCAGCACCGGCTGCGAGCGCCTCGTCGAGGGCGACGGCCTCGGCCAGCACGTCGTCCTCGTCGCGCAGGGTGATCCAAACCTCGGGGCGATCCACCTCGGCGATCCGTTTGTAGGCCTGCAGAACTCGGTCCCGTACCTCAGGCTGCATCGGTCTTGCCCTTCGTCTTGTCGAATTCGCCCGCTGCCGACCACGCGTCGCGTTCGGCACCGAAGGCGACGGCCTGCGTCGCGCGGAACTCGGCGATGGAGTCCGCGTTGGTGTCCAGGAAGTTCTCGTGCTCGGCGAGGGAGAACTCACCGTCGGTGATCTGCACTCCGCCACCGCGACCGGCCGCCAGATCTGCGCGCAGGTCCATCAGTTCCTCGGGTTCGACCGGGTACCAGGAGATTCGGTCGAAGAAGCGAAGCAACCACGGGGTGCCCTCCTCGAACGGGCCGCCGCTGTAGGCGGCACTGTGGTTCCACACCTGCGTGGTTCGACCCACGAACTGGTATCCGCCAGGACCCTCCATGCCGTAGATGCACAGGTACGCTCCGCCGATGCCGACGGCGTTCTCCGGCGTCCACGTGCGCGCCGGGTTGTACTTGGTCGTCACCAGTCGGTGCCGCGGATCCAACGGGGTCGCCACCGGTGCGCCCAGGTACACGTCACCGAGTCCGAGAACCATGTAGTCGGCAGCGAAGACGGTGTCGAACACCTCTGCCACCGAGTCGAGTCCGTTCATGCGCCGGATGAACTCGATGTTCCAGGGACACCACGGGGCGTCGGCGCGCACGCCGTGCATGTATCGCTGTATCGCCTCGCGGGTCGAGGGGTCGTCCCACGACAGTGGCAGCCGAACCTGGCGGCTGGGCACCACGAGTTCCGAGGCCGCGGGCAGATCGTCCTCGACCTCCGATAGCAGACCCATCAACGAATCGATGGACAGCACATCGGGATTCACCTTCACCTGTAGCGAGCGAATTCCCGGGGTCAGGTCCACCAACCCGCGGGGCGCGAGTGCTTCGACGCGCTGGTGTAGGGCGTGCACTCGGGCCCGCAGGGCCAGATCGAGCTTCATGTCGCCGTACTCGACCAGCACGTTGTCGTCGCCCGAGCGGCGGTAGGTGACGCACGTGTCGGCGTCGCGTCGAGCGATGACGCCGTCGTCACCGTCGCCGCCTGCGGAGAACACCGCGGGCAGAGACGCGCGGCGAGCGAGACCGAGTGATCCCAGCGGCGCGGTGGACGCGGCCTTCACAGGAACGAAACGGATGGTGTCGCCCGGTCGTAGCTGGCCGAGCTTCCACCGCTCGGCCGCGACAACGGTGACAGGGCAGACGAATCCGCCCAGGCTCGGCCCGTCGGGTCCGAGCAGGATCGGGGTGTCGCCGGTGAAGTCCAACGCCCCGACGCTGTAGGCGTTGTCGTGGATGTTCGACGGGTGCAGTCCGGCCTCGCCGCCGTCGGGCCGAGCCCACTGCGGCTTCGGTCCGATCAGCCGGACCCCGGTGCGGTCGGAGTTGAAGTGCACCTCGTAGCGGGTGGCGTAGAGGGTGTCGATGTCCTCGCGGGTGAAGAACTCCGGTGCGCCGTGTGGACCCTCGGTGACGGCGATGTCCCATTTCGACGTCAGCACCGGCAGGTGTTCCATGGGAATCGGACCGAGGACTGCGGCGTTGTCGGAGCGGCCCGCCAGTCCGACGACGTCGCCCTCACCGAGCACGCCGCCGCGATGTCCACCGAACTTACCGAGCGTGAACGTTGCTGCGCTACCGAGGTAGTCGTCGACGTGGAGGCTGCCCTGAATCAGAACGTAGACCCGCAGCCCCGACCCGGTGGTGGTACCGACATCGAGTAGGGCACCGGCGGGCACCAGTACGGGTTTCCACTGCGGAGCCGCTCGGCCGTCGATGCGCACCGGCACCGCGGCACCGGTGACGCAGACGTAGGTGTCGGCATCGAACGTCAATGCCGGCCCGGCCATGGTGGATTCCAGCCCCGGTGCACCCTCGGGATTGCCGAGCGCGACGTTGCCGAGCCGGAACGACAGGTCGTCCATCGGTCCCGACGGTGGTACGCCGACCTTCCAGTAGCCGACGCGTCCGGGCCAGTCCTGCACCGTGGTGAGCATCCCGGGCCGCTGGACCGTCATCTTGGCGGCTGTGAGGTTCGCTCCGGTCATGCGCGCGTCACGATCATGCGCACCGCGGTGGGGTCGAATCCGTTGCAGGGGTTGTTGATCTGCGGGCAGTTGGACACCAGCACCAGCGTGTCGATCTCGGCACGCAACGACAGCTTCTTGCCGGGAGCCGAGAGACCGTCGACGATGCCGAGGGTGCCGTCGGCGTCGACGGGGACGTTCATGAAGAAGTTGATGTTGGGCACCAGGTCTCGTTTGCCGAGTCCCCACTTGGATCCCTCGATGAGGAAGTTCTCGACGCACGCGTGCTGATGCTGCGTGTGGTGGCCGTAGCGGAGGGTGTTCGATTCCTTGGAGCACGCACCGCCGACGGTGTCGTGGTTTCCGACCTCGTCGTCGACGATCGTCATGATCGGCGTCGAATCATCGCTCCGCAGCACGGTTCCGGTGGTGAGAAAGAGGTTCTGCTGCGCGCTGACGGTTGCGGGGGCGGAATATCGGATCGAGTGGTCGTGCGCGCCGTACATCAGGGTGTCGACGGCCTGATTGCCGTACAGATCGACGATGGTCAGTACGTCACCCGCCTCGACGACGGCGGACCAGGGGCCGAATGCGGGGGCGATCTCGTCGCGAACGATCGTGGTCTCGAGTGTGCTGCTCACTGTTCCTGTGGTCACTGTGCTGCCTTCCATGCGTCCTCGGTGTTCTGCACTGCGCGCAGGTATTCCGGTTCGGTATTGCCGAGAGTGAGTAGCTCTTCCGGTGCTCGCCACGCCAGTACGTCGAGAGCGGTCGTGGGGAATTCGGACCTCGGGTCGAGTGGGTGAGCGGTGTTGGCCAGCAACACGATCACCGGCAGGTGGATCAGCAGATCCACGTGCTTTCCCGCTCCTGCGGATCCGGTGCTGATCAGAGCGCCGTCGGCGTCGACTCTCACGCCGTGAAAGAACGACAGGGACGGTGCGACGTCGCGTGGTTCGAGTCCGTGCTTGGCTGCGGCGAGGGTGAACAGTTCCCGACCGGCCGGAGCCGACGAATGTGGTCCGCTGACTCCGTATTTGGCGACATTGGTGGCGGTGGAGGTGGTGCCGCACAGTGCGTCGTGGCGGCCGGAGGTGTCGTCGACGAGGGTGGCCAGCACGCGGCCCTGGTCCGAGAGCAGGGGATGGCCCGAGCTCAGGTAGGCCTGCCACGGCACCTTGACGGTGTCGGCGGTGTTGAGCCGTTCCCACGGTGCGTCGGCGCGGTAGAGCAGGATGTTGGCGCAGGCATCACCGTCGACGTCGACGAGACGTAGCCGGGTTCCACGTGCGAGGACCTTGGTGGTGTAGCTGCCGCCGGGCACCGATTCGGCCCAGGTGAGCTCCGAGATGCCCTCCGGTGCAGTGGGTGCCGGAGCGACGGTGGCCTGGGAACGTGCGTGTTCCTTGGCAGAGTGGGTGGTTGCTGTGCTCATGGTGGCTCAGGCTCCGATCGTGACGGGCTTGGGGTGGGCTTTGCCGCGGGGAAGGCAGGCGATGCCGACGACGATCACGGCGAGGACGGTCAGCGGTGCGGCCCATCGCAGGATGGGGAATTCTCCGGTGGGGTCGAAGATCTCGGCGCGCGGCCATGACAGGTTGATCACCATCAATCCGCCGTACAGGACCGCTGCGATGTTGACGGGCAGGCCGAGTCGGCCGAGGGTGAAGAGCTTGTCCCCGTCGGCATCTTTCTGTACTCCGCCGTGCGGCCATCCCTTGAGCCGCTGGATCAGCAGCGGGACGGTGACCATCATGTAGGCGAGGTAGATCAGCACGATGCAGACGCTGGACAGCGTGGTGAAGATCGCGGAGTTGCCGACGTTGACGGCCAGGATCGCTACGCAGGCCAGACCGATCAGCACCGACGGTGCGATGGGAGTTCCGGTGCGCGAGTTGACCTTCGCGAGAGCCGCGGAGGCGGGCAGTCGTCCGTCGCGGGCCATGGAGAACATCAGCCGCGATGCCGCGGTCTGGATGGCGAGGGTGCAGATGAACACGGCAATCGCGACGTCGACCAGTAGAACCTTGCCCCACGGCGAGGTGAGGATCGAGTCGATGACGTACGGAAGCCCCTGTGTCGCAAGCTGACCGTCGGTCAGGCTGGGTGCGGCCATCAGAGCGCCGACGATCATCAGGCCGCCGCCCAGTGCCGATGCGGACAGTGCCAGGCGGATGGTGCGGGGCGCGACGCGTCGGGGATTGCGGGTCTCCTCGGCGAGTTCGCCTGCCGAGCCGAAGCCGACCATGACGTAGGCGGCCATCAGGCCCGAGACGATCCAGGCCCCGATGTAGCCGGGATCGGCTCCGGCACTTCCGGTATCGAACACCACCTGCGGTCCACGCTCGGCGTGGGTGAAGAACACCAGTACCAGGGCGATGACTCCGACGATCTCGCAGGTGACGCCGATGCTGTTGATCCGCGACATCCAGTTCACGCCGATGCAGTTGATGGTGGTGGTGAGCACCAGCAGAATCGATCCCAGCACAACGGCATTGGCGGCACCGCTCGGTGAGGTGAGTGCGGTGTCCTCGCCGATCAGCTGGAATCCGCCCCAGATGCTGGGGAGTACCACCTGCAGTGCGATCGCGGCCGCCGAGGCGGTGACGATCTGGGCGATGATCATGAACCAACCCGCGAACCACCCGACCAGCTCGCCGCCCATGCGCCGCGACCAGTGGTAGATCGCACCCGAGATGGGATAGCGGGCAGCGAGTTCGGCGAAGTTCAGGGCCACCATGAACTGCCCGAGGAATACCAGCGGCCAGGTGAGGAAGAAGGCCGGGCCGCCGAAGCTGAAGCCGAGGCCGAAGAGCTGGAAGATGGTGGTGAGGATCGAGACGAACGAGAAGCCGGCCGCGAAGGACGCGTACTTACCGAGGCTGCGATGCAGCTGCTGGTCGTAACCCAGGGCGGCCAGATCCGAATGATCCGAGGTGGCGGGTGATTCGGACCCCTGACCCGACGCGGGCAGTGTGGTCGAGCTCATGTGATCTCCTACGGGCGAGGTGGGTGGATGAGTGACCCCGCTGCATCACCGAGGCGGGTTTCTGTCAGTTGATAGTTTTCGGCACCGTCGTTCCCGGGCGGTGACCGTCGTGCAACAAGCTCGTTTCGTCTATTTCGATCAGATGACAGAAATCTCACCGTCATATCGAGCTGACAAGATGCAGTCATGACCGGAGCAGGCAGGCCAAGGCTGAGCACGAAGAAGCGGCCCGGTGACACCGCTCGCGAGGAGATACTCGACGCCTCGGCCGAGCTCTTCACCACTCGCGGATTCACCAACACCTCGACTCGCGTCATCGCCGAGGCCGTCGGATTGCGTCAGGCCTCGCTGTATCACCACTTCGCGACCAAGGACGACATCCTGGACGCACTGCTCAGCGGAACGGTCGACGCGCCGCTGGCCGTCGCGCAGCACATTCGAGACTCGCAGGCCGAGGCTGCGACCCAGATGTACGCACTCGCCTACTTCGATTCCGGCCAACTCGGTGCGTCCACCTGGAATCTGGGCGCGCTGTACCTGCTGCCCGAGCTACGCAGCGAACGCTTCGAGACTTTCCGCGACCATCGCTACACGCTGATGGGTCTGTATGCGGCCATCGCGTCGGACACGCTGGACCAACTGGGCTCCCCACGCCGACCGGGGACGGAGGACCTGCCGTTTCGCCTGGTGGAGACCGTGGTGAACGCAAGAGCCGATCGTGAGAACGGTCGCAGCGACCCCACAGCCGATGCCGCCGGAATCGCCGCGGCAGCACTGCGCGTGCTCGGCTGGACCGGAGATGTCACGGCGTTGCACGAGAGTGCGGAAGCCCTGCTCGAGTCGGTCGTCGGAATAGTCGAGGACGGACGTTCCTTGCACAGGACATGACTTCCATAGCAATTGTCGGAGCAGGTGCAGGTCTCGGAGCAGCGGTGGCGCGCAAGTTCGGCGCGCAGGGTTTCTCGGTCGGCCTCATCTCCCGCAACCAGGCCCGCGTGGACTCCCTGGCCGATCAGCTCGCTGCCGACGGTATCGCCGCGAAGGGCTTCGTCGCCGACGTACGTGACCCGGCCTCGATCGCCGCAGCGCTCGAGCAGGTCACCGAAACGCTCGGACCCATCGAGGTGCTGCAGTACAGCCCACTTCCGCAGAAGGACTTCATGCGGCCCGTGCTCGAGACCACCCCGGCCGACATGGTCGGCCCGGTCGAGTTCTCCATCTACGGGCCCATTGCCGCCGTGCACCAGGTGCTGCCGGGCATGCGATTTCTCGGCGAGAACAAGGGCACGATCCTGTTCGTCAACGGCGGCTCTGCGGTGAAGCCCGGTCGTACCGTCACCGGTACGTCCATCGCGTTCGCAGGCCAGGCCGCCTACGCGCAGCTGCTCAACGAGGAACTGGCCGAGGAGGGAATCCAGGTGTCGCAGTTGATCATCGGTGGTGCCATCGACGGTAGCGACCCGAGGAAGAGCCCCGAGGCTCTCGCCGAACAACTGTGGAACCTGCACACCGGACGCGACAAGTTCCGGGTTCAGATCGCCACGGATTAGGGTTGCGTCCATGACGTCGCTGCCCGACTGGGCTCAGAGCCTGGACCTTGCACCCCACCCGGAGGGTGGTTGGTTTCGCGAGACCTGGCGCAGCGAGGTCACCATCCCACAGGAGTTCCTGCCCGACGGCTATCCCGGTCCCCGCGCGGCAGGCACGGCAATCCTGTTCCTGCTCATGCCCGGCCAGCAGTCGGCGTGGCACACCGTCCGCGGCACCGAGATGTGGCTGTATCACCGCGGTAGTCCGGTGCAGCTCGACCTCGGCGGCGCAGGGGACGATCCGGGAACCGTGACCTCGCTGCTGGTCGGACCGGACTCGCCGCAGCAGATCGTGCCGCCGTCGGTGTGGCAGCGGGCGCGTCCGGTGGGCGACGAGCCGAGCTTGGTCAGCTGCACCGTCACTCCGGGATTCGATTTCGAGGACTTTCGGCTCGAGGGGCCTGCGAATGGGTAGGAAGCGCGCGTCGGCACCGGCCGGCTCTCTGCAACCCGGAGTGTTCGAGATCGATTCGGGCACATGTGAACTGGTTCGTGACGCCTTCTCCGACGACGGCTGGGTCGTCAACGTCAACGACGTCCCGAGTTCGCACATCGACATGAACGACCCCACCGTTCTCGAATTCGAGTACATGCGCTGGATATCCGGACTGGTTCGCGCGCAGTGGGATTCGACCTTCCCGCTGCGGGCGCTGCACCTCGGGGGCGGGGCGTGCACGCTCGCGCGTTCGTTCACCGCGGAATATCCGGGGGCACGTCAGGTGGTCGTGGAACTCGACGGAAAGCTCTCGGAGTTGGTACGCGAATGGTTCGACCTCCCGCGAGCACCGCTGCTGCGTATCCGCGTCGGTGAGGCGCGGGCGGTCACCGAGACCTTGAGCGAGAACAGCCGCGACCTGATCGTGCGAGATGTGTTCGCCGGAGCGGTCACTCCGGCCCCGCTACTGACCGCCGAGTTCACCGAGCATGTTCGACGCGTCCTCACGCCCGGCGGCATGTACGTCGTCAATTGCGGTGATCGACGCGATCTTTCGCTCGCGAAGCAGGAGGCGGCGACTCTTCGCAGTGTCTTTCCGCACCTGGCGATCGTCGCCGATCCGGCGATGCTCAAGGGCAGGCGCTACGGCAACATCATCATCGCGGGCAGCGATGTGCCGATCGGGGATTCCCCGTCGTTGGCTCGCGAACTGCTCGGCGGCGCGGTACCGGCTCACGTGTGGCTCACCGAGCAGGTCGAGTCCTTCGCTCGCGATGCGCGAATCCTGAAAGATTAGGGTGCGGGGTTGTTGCCCGCGAGATCTTTGGCCAGTCGCTCGGCCGCCGAGATCAGCAGGGGTACGAACTGTTCGGCCGATTCGAGCGTGACTCGCGCGGTGGGTCCGGCGATGGACATCGCCGTCAGCGTGGGTGCACCGATCACCGGTACGGCGAAGCAGCGCACTCCCACCTCCTGCTCGCCGTCGTCGATGGCGTAGCCGCGTTGGCGAATCACCGCAAGATCTTCGAGTAATGCGTCCAGAGTGGTGATGGTGTTGACGGTGCGTGGGGCCATGCCGAGTCGGCCGACGATCGCGCGGACGGCGTCGTCGTCCAACTGAGCGAGGAGAGCTTTTCCGACGCCGGTGGAGTGCGGCAGAACCCGCTGTCCGACCTCGTTGAACATCCGCATGGCGTGTTCGGACGGCACCTGCGCGACATAGACCGCCATGTCGTCTTCGAGGAACGCCATGTTGGACGTCTCGTGCGTGATCCGGACCAGCTCGGCCAGGTACGGCTTCGCCCATCCGCCGATCAGTTTGCTCGCGCTGTCACCCAGGCGAATAAGTTTGGTGCCCAACGCATATCGACGGGACGGCAGCCGCCTGACGTAGCCGAGCGAGACGAGGGTCCCGATCAGTCGATGCACGGTCGGCATCGGCAGATCGGTACCCTCGGCGAGTTCGCTGATCCCGATGGATCCGCCCGAGGCGGCCATGATGTCGAGCAACTCGAATGCACGCTCCACGGACTGCACCCCGCCACCTGCCGCCACAGTCCCACCTCGCATGCTCGTAGCTTCTACCGATCTCGATAGAACACTACTGGTGATGCCGCGTCGCCACCGGCGGCGCAGCGGTCACCACCGACGGTGAGGGTTTCTGGCCGATCGTGACGACGTTGAAGGCGATGTTCAGCAGGACGGCGACGATGCTCGCGGCGCTGATGCCCGAGTCGAGTACCACGTGGACCCAATCGGGGAACGCTGCGTAGAAGCCTGGCACCGCGATGGGGATGACGCCGAAGCCGATGGCGACGGCCACGATCACGAGGTTGAGATTGCCGTCGAACTCCACCTTGGACAGCGTCCTGATGCCGCTGGCGGCCACCGAGCCGAACAGCACGATGCCCGCGCCGCCGAGTACCGGCAACGGAACCGATGCGACGACCAGTCCGAGGATGGGAAAGAGTCCGAGGAACAACAGCACCGAGCCGCCGGCCGCGACGACGTAGCGACTCTTGATTCCGGTGACCGCCACCAGGCCGACATTCTGGGCGAAGGCACTGGCGGGGAAGGTGCCGAACACGGGAGCGATCGTGGTGGCCACCATGTCCGCGCGCAACCCGTCGCCGACGCGTCGGGCATCGACGTCGGTGCCGACTATCTCGCCGACGGCCAGGATGTCCGCGGTGGTCTCGGTCATGATGACCAGGATGACGACGACCATCGACAGGATCGCCGCGATCTGGAAGGTCGGTGCTCCGAACGCGAACGGCTCGGGGAGGCTGAAGATGGCACCGTCGCCGACACCGGAGAAGTCGGCCTTGCCTATCAGGACCGCGAACACCGTGCCGACGATGATGCCGATGAGGATCGACAGCCGCGAGAGTGTGCCCTGCACCAGTCGGCTGACGAGCAGAACCACCACGAGGCTGAAGGCCGCGAGACCGATGTTGGACATCGAACCCCAGTCGGTGGCCTGTTGATCACCGCCCATCGCCCACCGAACCGCAACGGGCAGAAGCGAGATGCCGATGACGGTGATGATCGTGCCGGTGACCACCGGTGGGAAGAAGCGAACGATCTTGCTGAAGAACGGGGTGATGAGGATGCCGATGGCACCGGCGGCGATGATGGCTCCGAACACGGAGTTCAAACCGCCCGGCCCACTTGCGATGGCCACCATCGTCGACACCGAGGCGAACGAAATGCCCTGCACCAGAGGGAGCTTTGCGCCGAAGTACGGCACCCCCAGGGTCTGCAGCAAGGTGGCCGCTCCGCTGACGAACAACGCGGCCGAGACCAACAGTGCGATCTCGGTGCCGGTCAGCCCCGCTGCACCACCGACGATCAGAGGTGGTGCGATGACTCCGCCGTACATCGTCAGGATGTGCTGCAATCCGTAGAGATACGACCTGCCGATCGACAACCGCTCGTCCTCGGGACGGGCGGGGTCGTGCGGCGCATGGGTCTTGGTCGACGCGCGTTTCGTCAGCTTCATGTCGGCTCGCTCCTAGCAGAATCCGGGCACGGTATCCCAGGCGCGGCCTGCGTCCGGGGCGTCGTCGCGCTGCACCGTGGCCTCGATCAGACCGTAGGGGCGATCCGCGACATAGAAGACCTCACCGGGGTTGTCGAGCCCGAACGGCTCGAGGTCGACGAGGAAGTGATGGATGTTGGGCATCGAGAACTTGATCTCACCGATCTCCGGGTGTACCTCGAGAACCTGCTTGCCCATCTGGAACAGGCTCTGCTGCAACGCAAGAGAGTGAGTCGAGGCGAAGGCGTCGAGCATGATCGAGCGGACGTCGTCGAAGGTCTTGTCGAAGTCGAGCTCGGTGGTGAGGTACCGCCAGCGGGCGCTGACCGACGTCGCCAGTATCCGGTCCGTGGTCTCCTTCAGCGTGGTGTAGCGGTCCTTCGGATAACCCCAGAACTCGGATGCTGTCGAGTTCAGCACCACGAGGTCGCTGATTCCGGAGACGATGGAGATGTTTTCGCCGTCGATCGTGACGATCGTGTTCCGCTTCTCGTCGCCGGCCTTGACGAACGAGTGGTCGTATCCGTCTTCACCGTCAGCGATTCGCGACCAGGAGTACTGCTCGATCTCCCAGCGACCGCCGGTGATCCAGTCGAAGCTGTCGGTGAAGTGCGCGCCGAGGCGCAGAGCGAAGTTCTCGATCGCCCCGATGCCGTCGCGGGCGAAGGCGTACACGGTGTTCTTCTGGGTGTCGGTCGCGACGACGTGGGCGTTGTCCCCCTCGGTGTGGACGGCCTCGAGGTCGCCGCGCAGCTGCGAGGTGACACTGACGTCGGTGATGCGGTGGCGAGGAGTCTCGCGGTCGATGCGGACGAGTCTGCATTCGGCTTTGCCGTACTGGTTTTCTCCGAGCACGATGGTCATGGGTTCTAGCTCCCTCGATAGGTGGTGAAAGCGAACGGGCTCAACAGAAGTGGGATGTGGTAGTGCTGGTCGGGTGCGGTGATCTCGAAGGTGACGACCACCTCGGGGTGGAAGCATTCGGTGTGCTGGGCCGCGAAGTACGCGCCGGTTGCGAAAGTGAGGCGGTAGACGCCCGGTTCGAGTTCACTGGGACCGAGCGCGGCGACCCGCCCTTGCTCGTCGGTGACCGCGTCGGCAACGTGGATACCGTGGTGATCGGCAAGCATGATCGAGACGCCCTGCGCAGGAACGCCTCTTGCCGCATCGAGTACGTGGGCGGTCACATGGCTCCTCTGGTCAGACATCGCCGAGACTTCCTGTCGCGCGAATCTCGGCGATCTCCCGCAGTTCGTGCTCGACGACGACGGCCTCGGTCTCGGAGTCGTTGCCGAGCCTGCCGTGCAGAGCGTCGAGAACCGCGTGGGCATCCCGGCCGGCGGCCCTGATCAGAAACACCTGCCCGAATCGCCTCTCGTAGGCCACGTTTCCCGTTCGTAGCCGTTGTTCGATGCTCGCGTCGGAGATGTCGACGCCGGATTGTTCGGCGCTCGCGTACTCCGCACTCCTATCGTGATTGTCGGGTCTCTCGCCGATGCGCGGATGCACGGCGAGTGCTCGCCCCACCTCCTCGGCTGTCAGTGGTCCGGCAGCGTGACGGATGGCGTGACGCAGAGCCTGTGTGTCGGCGAACGGGCGGGCGCTCAGAACCCCTCCGACCCAGCGGGGTACGTCGAGGCAGAGCGACAGCCTGCGCGCCGCATCGGCGTCGGAGGCCGAGTTCAGCTCGACGACTGCAGCGTCGGTGTCTGATTCCGCTATACGAAATGTTGATTCCACCAGACGAGCGTGACACCGATCACATCCACTGTCAAGGGTTGATCTCGGGTTGTCTGCGTCGAGTCTTTCGGTGTTGCAGCACTGCGGTATTCGGCGCTTCGGTCGGACAGTCCGGGTGTGCGGGTCTTGACAGATCCACGTGGTGCACGCCACACTCGCTTCACAAAACGGAATCGCAATTCCGCAATGCGGACTTTGAGTCCGGTCCGTTCGAGCCCGAGAGGAACGACTTCATGACGGAGCTTTTCTGCAACGGTGGTGCGATGCGCGGCGGCAGCCTGCACCACAACGTCTCGTCCCACCCGTTCGTGGGGACAGTGCGCACCACGCCGAACTACCGCTTCTTCTCGGTACGGGACGAATTCCCGGCGCTGCTGCTCGACCACACCGCAGGTGCGGCCATCGAGGGCGAGCTCTACGACATTCCGCTCGACGACATCCGCACGGCGTTCCTGCCGGACGAACCGCCGGAGCTCGAACTCACCGTGGTCGCGCTCGAGGACGGGCGCTCCGTCCTGGGCGTGGGCCTCCGCCCCGGGGTGCTCGATGCACAACCGGACGAGCTGACCGACATCACCTACGCAGGCAGCTGGCGCAGGTACCGCGGCCTGCCGCAACCTCAGAACTGAAAGGCACTGTGCATGAACACCTTCGCTGATTCCAGGCTCCACTACACCGTCAACTGTTCCATTCTCTTCACCGACGTACCTCTGCTCGATCGCCCGCAGCGCGCGCGAGATGCCGGCTTCGACGCCGTCGAATTCTGGTGGCCGTTCTCGAACCCGGTCCCGTCCGATGCCGACGTCGATGCATTCGTGAAGTCCGTCCAGGATGCGGGCGTACAGCTGACCGGACTGAACTTCGCCGCCGGCGACATGCCTGCAGGCGATCGTGGGATTCTCTCCGATCCAGCGCAGAAGCAGGCCTTCCGAGACAACATCGACGCCACCGTCGGAATCGGCGAACAACTCGGCACCAGAGCGTTCAACGCCCTGTACGGAAATCGCATCGACGGAGTCGACCCGCTCGACCAGGACGAGGTCGCGATCGAGAACCTGGCCGCAGCCGGGAAGGCCGCAGCGAAAATCGGTGCGGTCGTACTGGTCGAACCCGTCAGCGGCGCACCCGCCTACCCGCTGAAGTCCGCTGCCGGAGCCGTCGCCACCATCCGCCGCGTGGCCCGTGAGCAGGACGTGCACAACCTGCGTCTGCTTGCCGACCTGTACCACCTCGCCGTCAACGGAGACGACGTTCCCGCAGCGCTCGAGGCCCACCACGACCTGATCGGGCACGTACAGATCGCCGACTCCCCCGGCCGCGGAGAACCGGGCACCGGATCGCTCGACCTCGGCGGACAGCTCGTCGGCCTCGCCGAACGCGGTTACGACGGCTACGTCGGACTCGAATACAAAGCCACCCGCCAGGACACGTTCTTCTGGCTTGCGCCGGATCTGGCCGACGTCACTACCTCCAAGTAAGGATTCTCATGAGCACCATTGCATTCATCGGCCTCGGAATCATGGGCAGCCCCATGTCCGTTCATCTCGCCAAGGCCGGCCACCAGGTGGTCGGCTACAACCTGACCCCCGATCGCACCGGCCCCCTCGTCGAAGCCGGTGGTACCGCGGCGGACTCCATCGCCAAGGCCGTCCACGACGCCGACGTCATCGCGATCATGGTCCCCGACTCCCCCGATGTGCAGGACGTCCTGGTCGGTGAGGGTGGTGTGTTCGACAATGCTCGACGCGACGCGCTGATCATCGACTTCTCCAGCATCCGTCCCGACGTCACCGCCAC
This sequence comes from Rhodococcus sp. 06-462-5, assembly GCF_002258315.1. Classification (GTDB taxonomy): domain Bacteria; phylum Actinomycetota; class Actinomycetes; order Mycobacteriales; family Mycobacteriaceae; genus Rhodococcoides. The sequence continues at coordinate 345,586 of NZ_NOYD01000001.1, forward strand.
CTTGGCTGCCGACGCGACCTCGCGCGGCTTCCGGATCCTCGATGCCCCGGTCTCCGGGGGCCAGGCCGGTGCCGAGAACGCGACGCTGTCGATCATGGTCGGTGGCAGCGCGGACGACTTCGCAACGGCCAAGCCGATTCTCGACGTCGTCGGCAAGACCGTCGTGCATGTGGGCCCGAGCGGATCCGGGCAGACGGTCAAGGCGGCCAACCAGTTGATCGTGGCCGGCAACATTCAGGTGCTCGCCGAGGCGATCGCGTTCCTCGAGGCGTACGGCGTCGATCTGGCTGCGTCGGTCGAGGTTCTCGGCGGCGGCCTCGCCGGCTCGGCCGTGCTGAACCAGAAGGCCCAGAAGATCCTGGACCGGTCGTTCGAGCCCGGGTTCCGTATCGACCTGCACCACAAGGACCTCGGTATCGTCACCTCGGCAGCGCGCGAGGCGGGAGTCGTGATCCCGATGGGTGCCGTGCTGGCGCAGCTGATGGCTTCCGCCCGCGCCAATGGTGATGGTGGACTGGATCATTCGGCACTGTACCGCGGCGTCGCTCGGCTCTCGGGTAAGGACAACTGATATGGCCAGGATGCGCGCGGCCGATGCCGCAGTGAAGATCCTCGAACTCGAAGGTGCCACAACCGCATTCGGTCTCCCCGGTGCGGCCATCAATCCCTTCTACGCGGCGATGCGCGATCACGGTGGGATCCGCCACGTGCTGGCCCGCCACGTCGAGGGTGCCTCGCACATGGCGGAGGGGTTCACCAGGGCAGCTCCGGGCAACATCGGAATCTGTATCGGTACGTCCGGCCCGGCCGGAACCGACATGATCACCGGGTTGTATTCGGCCATGGCCGACTCGATTCCGATCCTCGCCATCACCGGCCAGGCCCCGGTCGCGCGGTTGCACAAGGAGGACTTCCAGGCCGTCGACATCGCGTCGATCGCTGCGCCCGTGACCAAGATGGCGATGACGGTGCTCGAGCCGGCCCAGGTTCCCGGTGCCTTCGCGCAGGCGTTCCACCTGATGCGGTCCGGTCGCCCCGGTCCGGTGCTGATCGACCTGCCCATCGACGTGCAGCTGGCCGAGATCGACTTCGATCCCGACACCTACCAGTCGCTGCCCGTGCACAAGCCCGTCGCCTCGCGTGCTCAGGCCGAGAAGGCCATCGACATGCTCCTCGCGGCCGAGCGTCCGTTGATCGTCGCCGGCGGCGGCATCATCAACGCCGATGCCTCCGATCTGCTCGTCCAGCTCGCCGAGATCCTCGACGTCCCGGTCATCCCGACCCTGATGGGCTGGGGCACCATCCCCGACGATCACCGTCTCGCGGCAGGCATGGTCGGTTTGCAAACCGCGCACCGGTACGGCAACGCAACCCTGTTGGCCTCGGACTTCGTGCTCGGCATCGGAAACCGTTGGGCCAACCGACATACCGGCGGACTGGACACGTACCGCAAGGGCCGCAAGTTCGTCCACGTCGACATCGAGCCGACCCAGATCGGACGTGTCTTCGCGCCGGACTACGGCATCATCTCCGACGCCAAGGCCGCACTCGAGCAGTTCGTGGCCGTCGCCGAGGAGCGTCGGGCGGCGGGCACGTTGCGTGATCTCTCGGGCTGGGTCGAGGACTGTGCGACTCGTAAGCGGACGATGCATCGGCGCACCCACTTCGACAACGTGCCGATCAAGCCGCAGCGCGTGTACGAGGAGATGAACAAGGTCTTCGACCGCGATACCCGCTACGTCAGTACCATCGGGCTCTCGCAGATCGCGGGCGGTCAGTTCCTGCACGTCTACTCCCCGCGCAACTGGATCAACTGCGGGCAGGCCGGCCCGCTCGGCTGGACCATTCCCGCGGCACTGGGTGCGGTGGCAGCCGATCCCAAGGCGAATGTCGTTGCACTGTCGGGAGATTACGACTTCCAGTTCATGATCGAAGAACTGGCCGTCGGTGCGCAGTTCAATCTGCCGTACGTGCACGTGGTGGTGAACAACTCGTACCTCGGGCTGATCCGCCAGGCGCAGCGCGCCTTCGACATGGATTTCTGCGTGCAGTTGGGATTCGACAACATCAACCACCAGGACACGTTGGACACTCAGCCCGGTATCCCCAAGGGCTACGGCGTCGACCATGTGCAGGTGGCAGAAGGACTGGGCTGCAAAGCACTCCGAGTCACCGATCCCGACCTGATCGGTGAGACGCTGGTGCGGGCGAGGACTCTGGCCAACGAGCACAAGGTTCCCGTCGTCGTGGAGATCATCCTCGAGCGGGTCACCAACATCTCGATGGGCACCGAGATCGACAACGTCGGCGAGTTCGAGGAGCTGGCCAACACCTCGGCGGACGCACCCACCGCGTTGCTCCTGCTGGACTAGAGATGACGCGAATTCTGCTCGCTCCCGACAAGTTCAAGGGCTCGCTGTCGGCGGCGGAGGTCGCGCGGGCGTTGGCATCGGGGATGCTCTCGGTCGACTCGTCGCTCGAGACGGTGTGCCTGCCCGTCGCCGACGGCGGTGACGGCACCGTCGATGCTGCCGTCGCCGCCGGGTGGGACCGAATGGCAGTGACCTGCTCGGGGCCGACCGGTGAAAAGGTGAACACGTCCTACGCACGCCGGGGCGATACCGCCGTCGTCGAACTGGCATCGGCCGTCGGGCTCGAGCTCCTGCCGGGTGGTCGTCTGGATGCTTCGGGGGCCAGCACATTCGGTCTCGGCACCGTCATCGCGGACGCTCTGGAGGCGGGTGCCGAACGTATCGTCGTCGGACTCGGGGGTAGTGCCTCCACCGACGGCGGTGCCGGAATGCTCGTCGCGCTCGGTGCGCGCATCCTCGATGCCGACGGCAACGACGTCGCGCTAGGTGGCGGTGCGTTGCGCGGCGCGGTGCACCTGGATCTGTCCGGGCTGTTGCCGTCGGCTCGGAACGCGGTGTTCGAGCTGGCGTGCGACGTCGACAATCCGTTGCTCGGCCGGACCGGAGCCGCGGCGGTGTACGGACCGCAGAAGGGTGCCGGACCGCAGGAGCTGCTGTATCTGGAACACGGGATGCGGCAGTGGGCGCATCTGGTGCGCAACGCAATCGGACGTGATGTGAGCGGGCTGGCCGGAACCGGAGCGGCAGGTGGCACTGCGTTCGGAGCCATCGCCGTACTCGGAGCTGCCGCGAAGCCGGGTATCGAGACCGTGCTCGAACTGATCGACTTCGGTAGCGCTCTGGCGTCGGCCGATCTGGTCGTCACCGGTGAGGGCTCGCTGGACGAGCAGAGCTTGCACGGCAAGGCACCGATCGGTGTCGCGCACGCTGCACGTGCAGGCGGTGTCCCGGTGATCACCGTGGCCGGGCGGAGCGTCGTCGGCCTGGACCGATTGCGCCCCTACGGAATCACCGCCTCCTATGCACTGACCGACCTGGAGCCGGATCCTCGGATCTCGATGCGTGATGCGGGCAGGTTGTTGCACGAGGTGGGCCGAACCTTGGCCACCACACACATTTTGGAAGGAACCTCATGACCGGAATCGATTTCACCACGCTGACCGATCTGGCTTCTCGGGCGCTCGGCGGTAGCGTCTCCGCAGCGAACGACGAGTTGTTCGCCCAGCGCGAGAACCTGATCAAGCCCGATGCTCCGCTGTTCGATCCCGCGGACTTCGGCCACAAGGGAAAGGTGTACGACGGGTGGGAGACTCGTCGTCGCCGTGACGAAGGCGGTCACGACTGGGCGATCGTGCGACTGGGGGCACCGGGCATCGTGCACGGCGTCGTCGTGGACACCGCTCACTTCACCGGCAACTACCCGCCGTTCGTGTCCGTCGAGGCGGCGTCGATCGAGGGCTACCCGTCCATCGAGGATGTGCTGAAGGCAGATTGGCACACCATCGTCGACAAGTCCCCGGCGGCCGGTGACACCGCGAACAAGTACCAGGTGGCCGATCGGCACCGGTGGACGCATGTGCGTCTGTCGATCTACCCCGACGGCGGCGTCGCCCGGTTCCGTGTGCACGGTCAGGTGGTGCAGGATCCGCGGTTCCTCGCCGGCACCGTGGACCTGCTCGCCGCCGAGAACGGCGCTCGGCTCACCGATTGCTCCGACGCGTTCTACTCCTCGCCGGCCAACATCATCCTGCCCGGTCGGGCCCGCAACATGGGCGAAGGCTGGGAGAATTCTCGACGACGCAACGGCGGCAACGACTTCGCAGTATTCGCTCTCGCATCGCCCGGTGCTCCGCGACACGTGGAGGTCGATACCAGCTACTACGTCGGTAACGCACCGGGGTGGATTCGACTCAGCGCTGTCGATTCTCGTCGCCGACACATCACGGACCCGACGGCATGGAGCGAGATTCTGCCCCGCACCGCCGTTCAACCGGATACGCGCCACCGGTTCCTGCTGAACGAGGCCGACGCGTACACACACCTGCGACTGGACGTGTACCCCGACGGCGGACTGTCCCGATTGCGATTGTTCGGTGAACTCGACGCCGAAGCCCTCGATGCGGCCGACATCGCGTGGAAGTCCTCGGAGCTTCAGAGTGTCTCCAGTGCAGTCTGATCTGGTTGTTCGCGCTTCGCGGGCGGTGATCGACGGACGGGAGGTTGCGGCCTCGATCTCCGTCCTCGACGGCCGGATCGTGGCCATCGACACTGTGGATGCCCGCGTGTCTGCGGAGGTGGTCGTCGAGCTCGGCCCGGACGAGGTGCTGCTGCCGGGTTTGGTGGACACCCATGTGCACGTCAATGAGCCGGGGCGCACCGAGTGGGAAGGGTTCGCCAGCGCGACCCGAGCCGCAGCCGCGGGAGGTATCACGACCATCGTCGATATGCCGCTCAACAGCATCCCCCCGACAGTGGACGTCACGGCGTTGGAGATCAAGCGGCGCGTGGCGGTGGATCAGTCGGTCGTCAACGTAGGTTTCTGGGGCGGTGCAGTGCCGGGAAACGTCGATCAGCTGAGGCCACTGCACGAGGCGGGCGTCTTCGGCTTCAAGTGCTTCCTGCTCGCGTCGGGCGTGGACGAATTTCCGCCCTTGACGCTGCCGGAACTGGAGAAGGCCCTGATCGAGATCGCCTCGTTCGACGGGTTGATGATCGTGCATGCCGAGAACGCCGAGGTGATCGCCGAGGCACCGTCGGCGGTGGGTCGTGAGTACTCGGGATTCTTGGAGTCGCGTCCGCGTGCCGCCGAGAACCGGGCCATCGAGCAGGTGATCGAGTTGTCTCGACAGACGGGGTGCCGGGTGCACATTCTGCATCTGTCGAGTGCCGATGCCTTGCCGATGATTGCGGCGGCGAAGCGCGACGGCGTACGGGTGACCGTCGAGACCTGTCCGCATTACCTGTGTTTCGATGCGGAAGCAGTGCCGGCGGGCGCGACCCAGTTCAAATGTTGCCCGCCGATCCGCGAGGCCGGCAACCGAGAGTTGTTGTGGCAGGGTTTGTCCGACGGCACCATCGACACTATCGTCACCGACCACTCCCCCTGTACGCCGGATCTGAAGAGGTTCGACACCGGAGACTTCGGTGATGCGTGGGGCGGAATCGCGTCGTTGCAGGTGTCGCTGGCTGCGGTGTGGACCGAGGCGCGTGCCCGTGGGTTCGCAGTGACCGACATCGTGCGGTGGATGGCCACCAATACTGCCGACCAAGTCGGTATGGCCGATCGCGGGCGCATCGATATCGGTTGCGCTGCAGATCTTGTCGTGTTCACACCCGACGAACGATTCACCGTCGACGTCGCGCAGCTGTACCACCGTAATCCGGTGACGGCGTACGACCGACTCGGATTGTCGGGTGTGGTGCGGCGGTCATGGATCGCGGGCTCGGAATCTTCGACCGGGCGCTTGTTGGCGCGCGCCTAGAACGGCGGTGCTGCCGTGTCGTCTGTCTCCTGCTCCTGGTTGTCGGGTGGGTTGGGGTAGGCGATGATGCCGGATCGTTTCGGTTTGGTGGGGATGTGTGGTCTGAGGTCGTTGCCGAGGATGGGTACGGCTGTGCCGTTGGTGGGCAGGGTGATTCGGGTGGTCTTCGACGTCGATGTCCACAGGATCGCGCCGCCGGGGAGCATGACGGCTTTCCAGTAGCCGGCGGTTTTGACGCAGTGGTGGTACTCGCACAGGCACCGCAGATTGTTGACGGTGGTCCAGCCGCCGCCGAGAGGGTTGGTGTGGTCGAACGGGTTGATGTGGTCGAGTTGGCAGCGGGCGGCGGGTCGGTGGCAACCGGGAAATCGGCAGTGTTTGTCGCGGAGTCGGACGGCTGCGGTGGTGAGAGTGTCGGGTCGGTAGATCAGGGCCCGGTCGGTGAGGGGGTCGCGGGAGACCGACTTTCCGAGGGTGGGGTCGGCGACGATGGCGGCTTCGAGTGCGGCAGCAAGGGATGTGGTGCCGAGGTAGATGCCGGAGGGTGTCTGGCCTGCTGTGCAGCCGGTGCGGTTGCCTGACCGGAGTGCCGAGCGTAGGTCGGGTGCCCTCATGTTGTGGGCGGGATGTCTGATGGCGTCCAGGTCGAGGGCAGAGCTGTGCCGTGTGCCCCTGCCGACAGGGGTGTGAGTGCAGAACAGGGCTGCGGCTGAGTTCAACGATTGCAGGCGGCGCGGAGGTCGATCCTCGGTGTCGGTACCCGCACCTGGGCGTGTACTCGATGCAGGACTACTGATCGATGTCGGCTCGGATCCACTGATAGTTTCCTCGTCACTGCCGGTTTCGTGGTTCCTGGTGGTATCGGATGGTGCAGTGGGAGATCGGTTTTCGCTCGAATCTGGCACTGGATCAGCGGTCGGCCTCTGTTGGACAGGTGTCGACGAAGTCGGTGCGGGTGCTGGTGACGCAACTGGCTCTGGGCCGGTCGCCTGCGGCGGCTCCGGTAACGGCTTGGTGATGGCCGCCGAAGCGGTTGTTGCTGCGTGCTTGCGGGCTGGGCCTGAGCCTAGGGTGGTAGCTGCTGCCGGGTCGGTTGCGGGCTCGGTGATCGGCGCGGGATCGTCGACCTGATCGACCCCATCTCCTGCCGGCGAGCTGTGTTCGGGTGCAGGAGAACCGGGCCCGGTTGGTTCCGACGCCGAAGCTGTCTCCACACTCGAATGAGCCGTCGATGCATTCTGTGCACCTGCACCTGCACCTGCACCTGCGTTCGCGTCCGTGGGTGTCTCGGCAGTCGTGTCGGTGCCCGCAGAGGCATTCGCATCCGAATCCGGATCGGTGCCTGCTGCCGTTGCCGTGTCGGTTTCTGTTGCAGGCTCGGTCTTTTCACTGTCGGGGATTCGTTCCCATTCCCCGGTTTCCGGGTTCTGCACGGCCAGTCCGAGTTTCTCGGCGAGGGTGACTGCTTCGGTGAGCAGGACCTGCCACTGACTGTTGCGTGCCAACTCCCGGGCGAGGTCGGGGTCGATGGACCCATGACCGGCCAGATACGCCGGGTTGGCGAGGAGGCCGATGAGGGTGGCGATGTCGACGGTGATCATCGTCAACGGCACCCGCCGATCCGGCAACACCGCATCCGCCTTGGGACAATCCTCCCGTTGGCACAGGCATTCCAGGCGGGGTTCGCCGTGCATGCGGGCCATGAACGCATCACACAAGCGTTCTTTCTTCCCGCGCGGATCTTTCGGGCACAGGGTGTCCGCCATCTCCTCGAGCAGCTGCCACGCAGCGGCAGCTTCCGGTGCGGTGAGCTCGGCCCGAATGCGGGTGAGTTCCCCGGCGGGGGTGTAGGTGACGGTGCGGAACTTCTTCGCGAACTCCCGCAACGCCGCTGCCTCGTCGGGTGCGACGCGCACCAGGATGTCCCAGATCTCCTTCTCCAGCGGACCCGGTGACGACCGGCGGGCCGCTTCGACGATCTCGTCCTCGACCTTCTTGACGATCTCGTCGCTCAGGTTGTCGAGGATCCGGCACACCGTCCGCACCCGCGCAAGGTCGATTTCACCGGACTCGAACGCGACCTTGAGCAGTGGCAGTCGGGTGTGCAAAGCGACACCGACGGAAACCCACGATTCGGCGACCGTCGCCGAACATCCCAACGCGACCGCCATCTCGGTGCGCCCGTATCGGCTGTAATGCTTGTGTTTGGTGTCGAGGGTGATCCAGTCGCAGTGCACGCGGTAGCAGGCGGTGATCTTGCGGGCCGCCTGCCGATTCTCCTCACACGCGGCCGCGGTCAACGCCTCCAGCGACACAGCTGGCAGTGCACCCATCTTTCACCCCCCGGTGAGCAACATTTCAGAACGTCCGTTCGAACTGAAAGAAGACTAACCCGTGCCACCGACAAGAACTGAAAACGCTCAATTCGGGCCCTGTGAGCAGGCAATATCCGTTCTGGAGTGTGTCTTTCGGGGGGCAGGAGAGTGATGACGAAGCCGCGCCACTGAAGGTCTACGCGTATTTTGCGTTCACTCCGTCGTGATGAATCGGGCCGGCGGTACGAGTCAGTGGCAGCGCACTACCCCCGCGTCGCACGGCCACGAATTCGGCAGCGATGGCAAGCGCAGTTTCCTCGGGTGTTCTCGCACCCAGGTCGAGGCCGATGGGAGACTTCAAACGCGCCAGCTCGTGCTCCGTCAGCCCCACCTCGCGTAACCGGGCCGCGCGATCGTCATGAGTCCTGCGCGATCCCATAGCCCCCACGAACGCCACGGGCAGTCGCAAAGCTACTTCGAGCAGCGGCACATCGAACTTGGCGTCATGCGTCAGCACGCAGATCACCGTCCGCGAGTCGACCGTAGTCCGCGCCAAGTAGCTGTGCGGCCATTCGGTCACCACCTCGTCGGCGTCGGGAAACCTGGCAGCAGTGGCAAATACGGGCCGGGCATCGCAGACCGTGACTTGGTAGCCGAGAAACTTGCCCACGCGGGCGAGTGCTCCGGCGTAGTCGATGGCTCCGAAGATCAGTAGCCGTGGCGCAGTGGCGTAGGACTGTACGAACACGTCGAGGTCCGGCCTGCACCGCACCGACCGGATGCCGGTACCGCCGGAGTCCAACATTGCCAGCGCCTCACCGACGACCACCGAGTCGACGTCGGAGAACCCGGTGCTACCGATCGTGGCCGTGGCGGACACCGCGAGCGACTGCCCGGACTCGGAGAGCACCGTCACCGTGGCCACTGCAGTATCCGATGCGATGGCCGCGAGCACCGCCCGCGAAGGGCCGAGGCGGACGAAGACTTCGATCACACCCCCGCAGGTCAGACCGACCGCAAAAGCATCGATATCGCTGTAGCCGAACGACTCTCGCTTGGACTCGCCGGTCTCGAGCACCTGCAGGCACAGCTCGTACACCGCGCCTTCGACGCACCCGCCCGAGACGCTACCGACGGCCTCACCGTCGGAGCAGACCGCCATCGCGGCACCCGGAAGCCGTGGAGCACTTCCGGACACCGCGATGACTGTCGCCACTGCGTAGGGAACACCTGCATGGTCCCAGGCGGTCAGACGATCGACGATCTCTTTCACGTTACGAGATTCCCAACGCTTCTTCGATCGGGTGCAGGGCGAAGTAGACCAGGAAGATGCCCGACATCAGGTACAGCAGCCAATGCGTCTGGCGTGCCTTGCCTTTGGCGAGGCGAACGAGGGTGTACGAGATGACACCGGCGGCGACTCCGACGGTGATCGAGTACGTGAAGGGCATCAGCACGATGGTCAGGAAGGCCGGGATGGCGATTTCGGTGTTCTCCCAGTCGATCTTGCGTACGTGCGTCATCATCAGCGCGCCCACCAGAACCAGGGCCGGGGCCGCAGCACCCACCGGAACCACGCCGGCCAACGGAGTGAAGAAGATCAGGCTCGTCAGCAATCCGCCGGTGACGACGCTGGCCAGACCGGTTCGGGCACCTTCGGTGACGCCCGCTGCGGACTCGACGACAGCCGTATTGGCGGAACCGTTGATCGCACCACCGACGATGGCACCGATGCCGTCGACGGTCAGGATGCGGCTCAATCCCGGCATCCTGCCTTGCTTGTCGACCAGTCCGGCTTCCTCACCGACTCCGAGGATGGTGCCCATGGCATCGAAGAAGCCCGAGAGAACGAGAGTGAACAGGACGACCGACGCGGTGACGATTCCTGCCCGAGCGAATCCGCCGAACAGGTCGACGTTGAACAGTAGATCGAATTGCGGTGTGGCGACGATGGAATCGGGCACCTTCGGTACCACGGGACCCCACGCCTCGGGTTCGATGTCGAACACCGAGTTCAAGATGATCGCAAGATTGGTGGCCACGAAGATGCCGATCAGCATTGCGCCCGGCACCCTGCGAACGAACAGCATGATCATCAGGATCAGGCCGACGCAGAAGACGAACACGGGCCAGCCGGCGAGCTTGCCGAACGTGCCGAGGGTGACCGCGGTGGATGCTGCCTCGTGGTGTCCGACGAACCCTGCGTCGACCAGGCCGATGAGCGCGATGAATGCACCGATCCCGACGCCGATCGCCTGCTTGAGTACCAGAGGTATGGCATCCATGATGAGTTGCCGAATGCCGGTGAGAGCGAAGACTACGATGACGACGCCCTCGAGAACCACCAGGCCCATCGCCTGCGGCCAGGTCATGTACGGCGCGGCCTGGAACACCACGATGGGCGTCACCCCGAGGCCGGCCGCCATGGCGAGGGGCGCGTTTCCGACGACCCCCATCAGGATGGTCGTCAGACCGGCGGACAATGCCACCATGGTCGACAGCTGAGCGGGATCGAGCGTGGCACCGGTGACGTCGCGGGCATCGCCGATGATCAGAGGGATGAGAACGATCAGGTAGGCCATGGCCACGAATGTGGTGACGCCACCGCGAATTTCGCGTGAGAGCGTCGAACCGCGGCCGGTGATGTCGAAGAACTTGTCGATCTGGGATCGACCTCGTCCACTTTGGCGAGTGCTGGATGTGCGTACGTCGGTCATGATCGGCCCTCCCAGGGCGTGATCAACCTCGTCGAGCGTGGGGCCGGGCCGACGTGCCGGGGGAGTTGGCGTCGGTGCGGTTGTGCCGGAGAAGGTTTCGTCGAATGGTGATGGAACTCGGATCAGCTGTTGATGATGTGTTCGGGTCGAACGGGCACGCGGGTCAACGCGAGCCCGGTTGCATTGCGGATGGCTGCGACCACGGCGGGCGTCGACGAGAGGGTGGGTGGCTCGCCCGCTCCGCGAAGACCGTACGGTGCCAGGGGATCCGGGTTCTCGAGGATGTCCAGCTTCATGGGCGGCATGTCCAGAATGGTCGGAATCAGGTAGTCGGTGAACGACGGGTTCTTCACCAGACCGTCCACGACGACGATTTCTTCCATCACCGCGAGACCGAGTCCCTGCGCTGTGCCGCCGTGGATCTGGCCTTCGAGCGAGAGCCGGTTGAGGATCTTGCCGACGTCCTGCACGGCCGCCATCTCGACGACCTTGACCAGACCGAGTTCGACGTCGACGTCCACCACGGCGCGATGGACACACAGGGCGAGCTGGGTGTGGCTCGCTCCTTGCCCGGTGACCGGATCCATTCCGCTGGTGGGGCGATGGTGGAATTCACGCGTCTGCTCGATGACCCGGTCGCCGAGTACGTCCTCGATCGTCGCCAGCACACCGTCGGTGGCCGAGACGATCTTGCCGCCGTCGAGGCTCAGGTCTGCCACCGCGCGGCCCAGGTACAGGCCGGCCAGGACGAACACCGCCTCACGGACGGCCTCGCAGGCGGTCTTGACTGCGCCGCCGGTCATGTACGACTGCCGCGACGCGGACGAGGAGCCGGCATTGCCGACCTTGGTATCGGCGGGATGGATAACGACCTTGGTGACGCCGAGCTCGGTGCGCGCGATCTGCGCCTCCAATGTCACCAGGCCCTGTCCGACCTCGGCCGCGGCGGTGTGAACCAATGCTGTTGCCTCGCCACCGATCACCTCCAGTCGAACGCGCGCGGTGGAGTAGTCGTCGTAGTTCTCGGAGAAGCAGATGTTCTTGATGCCGACGCCGTAACCGATCCCGCGTACGACGCCTTCGCCGTGGGTGGTCTGCGATGCCCCACCCGGCAGATTACGGATGTCCGACGCGTCCACGGGGGCAGGCAGTTCCATCGCCTCGGCTCGGGCGAGCATCTCGGCGAGTGGGGCGGGCGCTTCGATGACCTGGCCGGTTGCCAGGATCGATCCCTGGCTGACGGCGTTGATCTGGCGGATCGCCACCGGACCGATGCCGCAGGCCTCGCCGAGCTTGTCCATCATGGACTCGTATGCGAAACATGCTTGCACTGCGCCGAATCCACGCATTGCGCCGCACGGCGGGTTGTTGGTGTACACCCCGTACGCATCGATCTCGATGTTGGGGATGACGTACGGTCCGACGCCGAGAGAGGCGGCGTTGCCGACCACGTTGAGGGTGGCAGAGGTGTACGCGCCGCCATCGAGGATGATCTCGACATCGGCGAACACGAGTTTGCCGTCGCGGGTCGCGCCGTACTCGTAGTGCATCTGCGCGGGGTGGCGGTGCACGTGTCCGAAGAACGATTCGTAGCGGTTGTAGACGATCTTGACCGGCTTGCCGGTGTGCATGGCGAGCATCGCCGCATGGATCTGCATCGAGAGGTCCTCGCGGCCACCGAACGCCCCACCGACGCCGGCCAGCGTCATCCGGATCTTCTCCTCGGGCAGTCCGAGGCACGGCCCGATCTGGGCGAGGTCGTTGTGCATCCACTGTGTCGCGACGTAGAGGTCGATTCCGCCGTCCTCGGCAGGCACGGCCAGTCCCGATTCGGGTCCCAGGAATGCCTGATCCTGAATCCCGACGGCGAAGTCGCTGCTGACGATCACGTCTGCGGTCGCCCGAGCGGCGGCGACGTTGCCGACGCGCACCGGCTGATGCCGCGCCACCCCGCCGCGTTCCTGCACCTTCGGGTAGTCCGGGTCCAGCGCGGCGCGTCGGGCATCGGTCAGAGGCTCGAGCACGTCGTAGACCACGACGATCTTCTCCATTGCGCGCCGGGCAGTTTCGGGATGATCGGCAGCGATCAGGGCGATCGGCTCGCCCTCGTGCCGCACCTCTTCGAAGGCCAACACCGGCTGATCCCACGTGTGGTCGAGGCCGAAGCATTTGCGTCCCGGCACGTCCTCGTGGGTGAGTACTGCCTCGACGCCGGGTGTTGCCAGCGCCTTCGAGATGTCGACGGAGACGATCTTCGCCCGAGGATGCGGGCTGCGAAGCGTTGCGCCCCAGAGCATGCCGTCGATGAACAGGTCCGACGAATATGCGAACTCGCCCTTGACCTTCAGGGTGCCGTCGGGTCGCAGAGGGCTGTCGCCGACGCGGCCGCGTCCCGGTGCGGGGATGTCGGCGGGAGCTTGCCGGGGTGTGGTGGTCGGGGCGCTCACAGCACGTCCTCCGCGAGTTTCATCAGGCGACGGTGCGCATCGGCTCCGGCGCGGCCTATTTCGTCCTGCGGTGCGCTGGTCAACACGTCGTTCTCGACGATCGTTCGACCGCCCACCATCAACCGTGCCAGCGGTGGTGTCTGCCCGTACGCGAACGCAACGACGGGGTCGTCCACGGCCGAGTAGAAGCCGTCGGTGCGCCAGATCGCGATGTCGGCCAGCTTGCCGACCTCGAGCGATCCGATCTCGCTCTGACGTCCCAGTACCGTTGCTCCGCCCAGTGTTCCGATCTCGAGTGCCTGACGCGCCGTCAGCGCAGTGGGTCCGTACTTGGCCCGCTGCATGTACATCGCCTGTCGCACTTCGCCGGCCAGCGGCACCATTTCGGCCGAGGCGGAACCGTCGACTCCGAGGCCGACGGGCGCACCGGCGGCGAGCAGGTCCGAGATCCGGGCGATACCCGCGCCGAGTCGTGCGTTGGAACTCGGGCAGTGGGCGGTACCGGTGCCGGTGGCCGCGATCTTCGCGATATCGGAATCGTGCAGGTGTACCGCGTGGGCGAACCATACATCGTCGCCCAGCCAGCCGACCTGCTCCATGTATTCGACCGGGGTGCAGTTCATCTGAGCGAGGCAGTGCTCTTCCTCGTCCAGGGTCTCGGCCAGATGCGTGTGCAGCCGAACACCTTTGGCGCGGGCGAGCCCTGCGGACTCCACGAGCAACTCTTTACTGATGGAGAACGGTGAGCACGGTGCGACCGCGATGCGGAGCATCGAACCGAAGGAGGCGTCGTGGTAGGTGTCGATGGCCTCGGCGGTGGCGGTGAGGATGTCGTCGAGCGATTCGACCACCTCGTCCGGTGGCAGACCGCCGTCGGACACACCCCGGTCCATCGACCCTCGGCACGGCTGGAAGCGCACGCCGATGCGTCGTGCTGCATCGATCTCGGCCGCGAACAGATCGCCTCGGCCCTTGGGAAAGATGTAATGGTGATCGGTGCTCGTGGTGCACCCCGACTTCGCGAGCCAACCGAGGCCGGCCGCGGCAGCACCTCCGACGACCTCGGCATCCATTTTGGACCACGGCTTGTAGAGTGCGACAAGCCATTCGAAGAGCGTGTTGTCCTTGGCGAGGCCCTGAGACGCCCACTGGTAGAGGTGGTGGTGGGTATTGACGAGTCCAGGGGTGACGAGGCAGCCGGACGCGTCGATCGTCTCGGCCCCGGCGATCACCGGTGCCGGGCCCGAACCGATGGCGCTGATCGTGTTGCCCTCGACAACGAGGTATCCGGAGGGGATTTCGTCCCCGACGATGGGAGCGATGTACGCACCCGAGATCACCGTGGTCATTTGGCTTCGGCCTTTCGAGTTGCTGCGAGCCGTACGGCATCGAGGATCTTTTCGTATCCGGTGCAGCGGCAGAGGTTTCCGGCGAGAGATTCGCGAATTTCGACGTCCGACGGGTTGGGAACGCGCTCGATCAGATCGTGGGCCTGGACCACGAGTCCCGGCGTACAGAATCCGCATTGGACGGCCCCGCACTCGACGAACGCTTCTTGCATCGGGTCGAGCTTCTCGCCGTCGGCGAGGCCCTCGACGGTACGGATCTCGCGGCCCTCGACCTGACCGGCCGCCACCAGGCAGGCGCAGGCCGGAATGCCGTCGAGATAGACGGTGCACGAGCCGCATTCGCCTTGTTCGCACGCGTTCTTGGATCCGGGCAGTCCCATGCGTTCGCGCATCAGGTACAGCAGACTCTCGCCCTCCCAGACGTCGTCGGCTTCCATGTCTTTACCGTTGATGGTGCAGTTGACTCGCATGTTTCAGGCCACCTTCCGTGCGGCTGTGAGGTCCCGCCATGCCCAGCCCAGTGTTCGCCGGGCCATCACGGACAGGGCGTGCTTGCGGTAATCGGCAGTGCCACGTACGTCGTCGATGGGACTTGCTGCTGCACTGACCAATCGGCCGAACTCCTCCGACACCCGAGGATCGAGGGCACCGTCCCACTCGAGTTCGGCCGCGAGGTAGTTCTCGGCATCGTAAGCCCGGCGCGGCGTCGGCGCAGCGGAGCCGAGACCGGTACCGACGCGACCCTCCTGCGGAAACAGTGCGATCGAGAACGAGCAGACGGCGATGACCATGGCGTTGCGGGTGCCGATCTTCGAGAAGTACTGCGGCCCTGCTGCCGGTGCCACGTGGAAGGCGCGGATGAGTTCGTCGGGCTTGCACGAGTTCCGTTTGACGCCGAGGTAGAACTCGGTCGCGGGGATCATCCGTACGCCGCGTGCCGCCGATTCCACTTCCACGGTGGCACCTGCAGCGAGCAGGGGTGCGTGCAGATCGCCTGCGGGTGACGCGCCGCCGAGGTTGCCGCCGACGGTGCCGCGATTGCGGATCTGCGGTGAACCGACCGTGCGGGACGCCTGGGCGATGCCGGGAAGCTTGTCTCCCAGCTCGGCGATGATGCGTACGTACGGCACACCGGCTCCCACCCGCAGGGTGCCGTCGGGAAGCTGTTCCCACTCGGTCAGCTCGGTGATCGGGTTCAGGTCCAGCAATCCCCCCGGACGATGCAGATCGAAGTTCATCTCGACCATGACGTCGGTGCCGCCCTGGATGGGCACCACGTCGACATCGTCGGCCTTTGCGGCCAACGCGTCGCTCCAGGTCTGTGGTCGCAGGAATTGCATATCTTTGCTCTCCGCTCGCTGTCTGCATATCAAGTTCACCCAGTACAGCCGCCGGGCGCGATACGAACGAGAGACAGGAACGACGAAGTATGACGGCGATCACAGTGTAGGTTTTGGAGGATCCTACGAAGAGGAGGTCGATTCACCGTGAGGCTGCGTGATCTCGCCGATCTCCCCGATCTGAAGCTGCAGCCGATCGTCGCGCCCGAGCACTTCGATCCGACCATCAGATGGGTCGTGACCACCGACATGCTCGATCCGAGCCGCTACCTCAGTGGCGGAGAACTGGTCCTGACCGGTCTGATGTGGCGGACGGGCCCTGAGGACTCGATGACCTTCGTACGGGCGGTGTCCAAGGCCGGCATCGCAGCGCTGGCGGCGTCCGACGACGGCGTGGTGCCCGACGATCTGGTGGACGCCTGCCTCGAGCACGGGCTACCGCTCTTTCGTGTACCCGCCGACATTGCTTTCGCCACGGTCACCGAGAGCGTCGTCCGGCAATTGTCGACGGCGAGAGCCTCGGACCTGAGTCTCGTGCTCGACCGGCATCGGCGCCTCGTGGCGAGCGCAGGCCCTGGCGGCGGATTGGGGCCGCTGCTGGAGATGGTGAGTTCCGATCTGGGCATGAACTGCTGGGTGGTCACTGCGTCGGGACGGGTACTCGCCGGATCCGACAACCCGCCGGACACCGAGGCCGTGGCGCAGGAATTCATGACGTCGGTGCGGCTGCCGCGGTACTGCCGAGAGCAGCGCGTGTCGGTGTTCGCCGTCGATGGAGAGTCCGCACCGCGGGTCGTGGATTGGTTCGTGGCATTCGAAAGCGATTGGCAGACATGGGATGCACCGAGGCTGTCTCTGGCCGGGCAGCTGGCGTCGATCGTGGCCGTGGAGCGCGGTCGCGTCGACGACCGTCTCTCGGGGTCGGGAATTCTGGCCCAGGAATTCGTGCGCGCGATCGTCGGGGGCGCGACGTCCGCCGACATCCTCGCCCAGATGCACGTCATCGGACTCGATATCGAAACACGTTACGCTGCAGTGGCTGTGGCCACATCGGGCGAACCGCTGCGGCTCGGTGAGCTACGTCCACTGTTGCGAGAAGTGCTGGCACCGTTGGAGATCACGGTCGGGATCGTCGACGACGAGGCCATCGCGTTGGTGGAGGCGCGAACCGACCGAACCGATTCCGTTCGGCGAGCCGTCGACACACTGGCACCGGGGCTGATCGGTAGCGGTACCTCGATCGGTGTCAGCGCTCCGACCGCGCCCGCCGACATCCGAAGCGCGATCGAGGAAGCGCGCTACGCCCGCCGGCTCGCCGAGCGCCGCGGCTCGGACTGCAGCGTCGTCGGGCACGATGAATTGGCCACGCTGACAATACTTCTCGCCAACGTACCCGACGACGTGCGACGCATGTTCACCTCTAGGCTGTTGACTCCCCTCGTGGACTACGACGACCTGCACAACAGTGATCTCGTCGAGACACTGTCGGTGTACCTCGACACCAACGGTGCCTGGACGCGTTGTGCCGAACAACTGCACATGCACGTCAATTCCGTCCGATATCGCATCCAGCGCATCGAGGAACTCACCGGTCGTGATCTGTCGCGACTGGAGGACAGAATCGAGTTCTACTTGGCACTTCGGCTCAGATGACCAGTGTGGGCGGGAGTGGAGCCTGCGGAACGACCCATAGACTGGGGTCATGGCTCTCATTGCATTGTTGGATCTGACGTTCAAGCCCGAGTCCGTCGCCGAGGCCCGCGCGTTGTTGCGGACGGTACTCGCCGATACTCGCGCATTCGAGGGTTGCCTCGGCGTCGAGGTGTGGGTCGACGAGGAGAACGAGGCGCACGTGATTGCCTACGAGACGTGGGAGTCGGCCGAGGCCGATGCGAAGTACCGCGAGTTCCGCGCCGGTCCAGGCAAGATCGTCGAATTGCCGCCGCTGCTCGCCGCAGCGCCGTCGTTGACCAAGTTCACCGTCGATTCGTCGTTCTGATCCTGGAAGGTTCGGTTACGTCGCCACTCGTCGATGGGAGTGCGCGGACGCCGGTTCCGGTCGGCCGGTGAGGAAGCCCTGCACCATTTCGGCCCCGAGTTCGTTCGCCACCTGCAGTTCCGCTTCGGTCTCGACGCCTTCCAGGATGACGGCGGCATCGATCTGCCGGGCCAAGTCGATGATCGCGGCCGCGGCCGCTCGCCGCAGGGGATCACGGTCGATCCCATGGACCAGCGCGTAGTCCACTTTGAGGATGTCCGGGCGCAGTTCGATCACGTGGCGTAGACCGGCGAATCCGGCACCGACGTCGTCGATGGAAATCTGTACTCCCGCAGCGCGGAGACTGTCGATGGCTCGGGTGACCGCGAGGTAGTCGTCGACACGCTCGTGCTCGGTGATCTCGAGGTAGAACGTCCGCGACGCCAGGTGCGGACGTAGTCGATCGAGCAGGTTCGTCGTCCGGATGGTGTCGGCCGATGCGTTGAGCGAGACGAACGATCCCGGCGGCAGATCGTGCATCGCGTCGAGCGCCCGGTCGAGTGCGGCTCGTTCGAGGCGGGGGCCGATGCCGGCCTCGGTGGCGTCGCGGTACCACGACAGCGGAGATCCGGCACCGAAGGGAAAGCGTGAGAGCGCCTCGAAGCCGACGACGGATCCGGTGACGGTGTCGCAGATGGGCTGAAAGAAGATATCGGGGCCGCCGGATGCGATGAGTTCGTCGATCCGTATCCGCGTCTGTTCGTGGGAGTTCGTTTCGGGAAGTCGCTCGGACACCGCGTTCCCGGAGGTTCGTGACTTGAATCGGTACATCTCTATGTCGGCCAGTGCGATCAACCGTCGAACCAGGACATGAATGCTGGTCTCGGAATCGAGTGCTTCGACCGCGGATCCGAGGCTGGTGGTGAACCGAGGCCCGTCGAACGTCTCCTCCAGGGCGGCTCGAATCCTGTTGTCCGACTGAGTGATTTCCTCGCGAGTGCCGGTTCGGACAACCACGAACTCATCACCGCCCAGTCGTGCGACCGCCGACCGATCACCCACTGCCTCGGACAGGCGCCGGGCGACCTCGATCAGGACGGCGTCGCCCGAGGGGTGGCCGAATCTGTCGTTGATCTGCTTGAAACGGTCGATGTCGAGGACCGTCACCCCCACGGCATCGCCGGCCTCGGAAGGCGAGCCGCCGAGGGTGTCCACGGTGTCGAGCAGACCGCGGCGATTCCACAGGCCGGTCAACGGGTCGCGCAGCGCCCGTGCGGCCTTGAGTCGGAGCTGCCCGATGTAGGCCTTGATCATGAAGGGGGCCGCGTACAGGGAACCGATGGTGACGATGCGGGACGCAGCCGACCACGGGTCGGCACCGTCGATGACGGCCAGGACACCGAGCGTCAGCAGTGTGACGCTTGCGACGGCGAGGTGTACGACCATCATCCGATAGGAACTTCCGACGACGATGAAGGCGGCGACGATCGCGAACATCGCGCAACCCGGCATCGCGTCGAAGTGAGTCCGAAAGGCGAACAGGACCGAGACGATCCCGACATCGGCGTACAGGATGTAGGCCGTGGCCAGGCGTGGGGATGTCCAGGGACGGAGGTACCAGGCGATGGCCACGGGCACCGTGGTGGCCGACGCGAGGAGAACCGCGATCGAGGCCGGACCGGAGAACTGCCCCGCAGGGATCATCAGCACACCGGCCAGTCCGAACGTCAGCGTCATTCCGCTGATGAAAAGACGAACCCAACGCTCCTCGGTGGTGGGGATGAACTCTCCCAGATCGGAAATCGCAACGCCCTCCGTCGAGTAAGGCCCCCACCTGCACGAACGCTAGCACTCACGGTATACGCGCACCCTGAATCGGACGAATCAGACCATGTCTCGCTTGGTGAGCCACCGCAATGTCGGCCACCCGAGAAACACCGGCAACCAGCAGGTCAGGACGCGATAGAGCAAGACCGACGGGACGGCGATGGATGCGGGCACGCCGAAGGCCGCCAGACCGCCGATGAGCGCGGCCTCCACGGCACCCACACCGCCCGGCGTCGGCGCGGCGGAGGCCAGGGTCCCGCCGATCATGGTGACGACCGTGACGGTGACGAACGTGGTGCCGCCGCCGAAGGCCTCGATGCTCGCCCACAAGGCAAGCGCGGCACCCAACGTCGTCGCCGCGCAGCCGAGGATGATGATCGAGAATCGTTTGGGATCGCGAGCGAGTTCGCCCAGTTCGCCGAGGACTTCTTTGATCTGCGGCCGGACGGCGACCCGCAGCCAGCGGCGCAGCTTGGGTACGAACATGAACGTTCCGACGACGCCGAACGCCGCACCTGCGAGGAGATACAGCACGGTGTTGCCCGGCACCATGTTCGACAGCCCGGACGAGGTGCCTGCGACGACGCTGAAGAAGATCAACAGGCTCACGTGCGTGATCACCTGGACGGACTGTTGCAACGCCACGGCAGCCGTCGCGCGAACCGTTCCCAGCCCGCCCTTCTGCAGGAACCGAACGCTCAGGGCCAGTCCGCCGACACCCGCGGGAGTAGTGGTTGCCGCGAAGGTGTTGGCGACCTGCATCACCGTCAGATTCCAGAAGCTGACCTTGCCCAGTGCGCACGCCCACAACGCGGCTCCGGCACCGACGTACGTCAGTGCCGACACCGACAGACCGAGCAGAGCCCACCACCAGTTGGCCGAACCGAGTTCGGTGACGAACGCGGGAACCGCACTGATGAACGGATATGCGACGTAGACCAATCCGATCAACAACACGAGCGAGATGATCTGGTTGCGGCTGAATCGGGTGACCTGTTCGGCCTCGATCTTGGCGGTGCCGGTCTGCTCCAGAACCTCGAGCCGAACCGCCTTCATCGTCTTGTCGGCGTCGAGCACCGATTGGCGAATGCGAGGCGGGATGGCGGACTTGGTCAATCGACCCGAGGCCGCGATCACGGTGTCGAAGCCGAGTACGTCGATGGCGGTGGCGACGGCGCGCTGAGAGCCGAACAGGTCTGCCGTGGTGAGCAACAACTGGGCGACGTCGGACTGCATCTGGGAATCCGACGCACCCAGTTCGGCGTGGCCGAAACCGCAGAAGAGGGCCTTGCCGTCGTGGATCCTCAGTTCGCCGCGGTGCAGGTCGCCGTGGGAGATCTGATTCTCGTGCAGGGTGTTCAGGGCCGACCACAGTGCGCCGAGGGTTGCGTCGTCGTGCTCTGCCTCGACCGGATCACCGATGGGCAGACTGTGCGCGTACAGGGTCCATCCTCTGTCGAGCGCTGCCACCGCCAACGGGTGACTGCCTGCCGCTCCCAACCCCTTGATGGCCAGACCCATCAGGGCGCGATGCTCGACCGCTCGACGCATCGACGCGTGTAACGGCGCAGTTTCGCTGCCCCGCAGCGTGATCCACCGCCAGGACTGACGCAGGGCACCGCCGCTGCGCTGATTCTGCCCGTACAACTCGACCACCACATCGGCGTCGGGAGTGTGCGCGTTCAACACCAACGGGCCGGGGCCGGCCGGACGGACGACGGTGAAGCTGCGGACGGTGACGCCGCGACTGTGGAACAGGCGAACCGCCGCGTCGAGCGGAACCTCCAGCGCCGGTGTGCCGACGAGCAACACGATGACGGCTCCGACGAGCCAGCCGACCGCGAGTCCGAGCATCGAGCGAGCCGGGACCACGGTGGAGACGACCAGGTGGATCGGTACGAACGCGAGCAACAGCGTCCACCATGCCCGACGCCACTTCGCGGGGAGACCTGGGCCGGAAACCGTCAGCGCCGCAGCCAGCATCGCGATCCAGCGCGAATCGTCGAGGAACTGCGCGAGGAACGTGTCGAGTCGCTCGGGAACATCGAGGTCCCAGGTGGGAGTGGAGATCCCGGTTCCGGTGATCGACAGCGCCAGCGCAGCCAGCAGAGCCGCGGCCGCGTATCCGGCGAGCAGTTTCCATTTGCGGCCCGCGATCAGTCCGATCAGGACGCCGAACGGGAGCGCGAGAATGGCGACGCCGTAGACGATGTAGACCGCATTGGATTGGTCGGGGCTGAGCACGCCGACGATGTTCGATACCGATTGCTCGAGCGCATCCCACTGATTTCTGGTGATCAGCGAACCGGCGATCACCACGCCCAGCAGTGCCGCGGCCGATACGACACGAATGATGTCACTGGTTCTCCGCACCAGCGGCTGAAGCAGGTTTCCCGCTACGGGAACGTCCCGCCCATCCACGCGCATGGGGTCAACCTACCGTGCGGTACGCCTGCGCAGTTCGTTGCGGACGGTAGGCCATTCGGATTCGATGATCGAGAACACGACGGTGTCGCGCAACGAACCGTCGGACATGCGTTGATGATTGCGCAGAATCCCGTCCTGCTTCGCGCCCAGTTTCGCGATCGCCGTACGCGACTGCAGGTTCATCCAGTGGGTACGAAATTCGACGGCGATGCATCCCAATTCCTCGAATGCATGCGTCAACAGCAGCAGTTTGCTCGCGGGATTGGTGCCGGTTCCGTGCGCGGAGCGGGCATTCCAGGTGTATCCGATTTCGACGCGACGGTTGGTGGCGTCGGCGTTGCAGAAGGTCGTCGCTCCGATGATCTGCCCGGTGTCGTTGCGGCGCAGCGTGAACGGAAGCATCGTGCCTGCGTCCAGCAGTCCGAGTCGACGGTCGATCTCGGCCGCCATCTCCTCGGGCTTCGGCACGCTGGTGTACCAGAGATTCCACAGCTCGCCGTCGCGCGCGGCGTCGCACAGACCTTCGAGGTGATCGTGGCTCAGCGGCTCGAGGGTCACCAGATCGTCAGTGAGGGTCACCGGTTGCAGAAAAGACATTCGCCGACGATACGTCGGATCTGCCCGTCCGGGAAAGTGCGATGATCAGCGCTGCCGTGGCGGCAACGGCCACCACGACGAGGGCGATCACTTCGGTGAAGGCGTGGGCGTAGGCGTCGGCGAATCCCGGTTGTCCGGCCGCCGCTGCCTCGGCGTCGGATTCGTCGGGCACCCGGTCCCGGACGAGGATCGTCAGCAGCCAGGCGTAGCCGGCGACCATCACGGCCTCGCTACCGATGCGGAAGAGATTGAGTACTCCTGCCGCGGTACCGCTGCTGTGCGGTGGAACTGCCGCGAGTGCTTCGCCGTCGACCAGACCGATCGGGAGCCCGAAGCCGAGCCCCAACAGAATCATCGGGACCACGACGGCGGCGATCGAGACGCCGGGTTGCAGGGCGAGCATGCCGAGATTCCCGAGAACCAGGAAGCCCAGACTCGTCAGAATCACCCGGTCGGGGGTGACGGCCTCGAAGACGACGATGGACCTGGCGACCGCCAGCGGGGCAATCAGCACCGGAATCGTCATCGCCAGCATGAACAGTCCGGCTCGTCCGGGAGTCAGGGACGCGACGGCACCGAGCGCGGTGGGCAAGTAGGTGAGCAGGGTGACGAATCCGATGGCTCCGGCGACCGGGACCAGGCACAGAGCGAGGAAGCGACGGTTGCGCAGCAGTCCGACATCCAGCATTTTCGATGGTGTGGATGCGCTTCGCAGAGCAGGAAGAGCCAGAGTCCCGACGGCCGCGACGAGCAGAACGAGGGCCTGAGCGGCGAACACTCCACGCCAATCGAGCACGGCGATCAGCAGTCCGGAAATGGTCGGCCCGAGTGCCAACCCGAGTCCGTTCACGGTGCCGAACAGGGCGAACGCCGTCGCACGTTCGGTCCCCTGAAAATGCAGCGAGAGAATGGACGTCGAGCCCACCAGGACCGCCGCGGCACCGATGCCGGCGAACACCCGCGCGGCGTCGAGCAGGAGCAGCGAGGACGCCGAGGCGCTGACCAGGCTGGCGACGGCCGTGAGTACGACGCCGATGCGAAACGACGTGCGGTGTCCGATGCGATCCGAGACCGCACCCCAGACGACGGTGAACAGCGCGAACGCGACGTTGAAGCCGTTGACGACCCATTGCAGTGGAATCGGATCGGAGCCGAGATCGGCCGCGATCACCGGGATCGCGATGGCGGTGCCCGAGATGGACATCGGTACGACGAACTGTGCTGCGAGTACGACCGGCAGAACTGCTCTCATGGATCCCCCTGCGTCTAGGTACGATACTTTTCGTACTAGAACAGGTTTGAAGGTACGACGCAAGTCGTACCTAGCGAAAGGCGGCGTCGTTGGTGGACGAGAACGGGCACCCCGAACCCGACGAGATGCAACTCGGTGCCGTGATGTCTGCACTGGCGGATCCACTGCGCCGCAAGGTGGTCACCGAACTAGTCGGCGACGACGACGGTGCCGAGCGCACCTGTATGTCGTTCGAGCTCGGCGTCACGAAATCGACTCTGACGCATCACTTTCGCGTCCTGCGTGAAGCGGGTCTGGTATTCCAGGTCGACCGCGGCAACAGTCGCAAAGTGACGCTGCGACGCCAGGAACTCAACGATCGATTTCCCGGCCTGCTGGATCTGATCGCCAACGAAATCCACTAGCTCGCTACCCCGTGTGGGCTCTACGGTGGCAATCATGCACATCGCCATGATCGGCACGACGGCCCCCAGTCACATCTATCCATCGCTGGCCGTGATCGCCGAGCTGGTCAGGCGAGGGCATCGCGTCACCTATGCCGTCGGTGACTCTCTGCGTCACGTTGTCGAACCCGCGGGCGTCGAGGTGGTGCCGTTCTCCTCGATACTTCCCGACGGAGAGGCTTCATGGCCGGACGATCCGGCGGCGGCGATGCAGGTCTTCCTCGACGAGGCCATTGCGTCGTATCCCGTGCTCACCGCGTTCTACGACGACGATCAGCCGGATCTGTTCCTGTACGACATCGGCGGAATGACGGCACCCGTCCTCGGTGTGCGCTACGGGGTGACGGCCGTGCAACTCTCGCCGACGTACGTGGCGTGGGACGGATACGTCGCGGATCTCGGTGACGGGATGACCTCTATCCGCGAGTCGACAACGGGCGTTGCGTATCGCGATGCCTACGCATCGTGGTTGCGAGACAACGACATCGACGCCGATCCATGGGAATGGATCACGTATCCGGCGCACTGCCTGTCTCTGATTCCTCGGGTGATGCAGCCGCACGCCGACCGGGTGGCCGACACGGTGCAGTTCGTCGGACCGTGCCTCGACCCGGTACGCCTGAACGATCGCAGTTGGACCGTACCCGAAGGCCCGATCCTGTACATCTCCTTCGGTACCGGATACAACGAGCGACCCGAGTTCTACCGACTGTGCATCGACACCTTCGCTGACACCGACTGGCATGTGGTGATCTCGATCGGCCGACGTGTCGATCCGGCCACGCTCGGTGAAATTCCTGCCAATGTGGAACTGCACGAACATCTTCCGCAGCTCGCCGTGCTCGACGCCGCCACGGTGTTCATCACCCACGCCGGGATGGGTAGCTGCACCGAGGCCCTGTGGTTCGGCGTCCCGACCGTGGCCATCCCCCAGGCAGTGGATCAATTCGGCAACGCGGCAATGCTCTCCGAACTCGGCGTCGGCGTGCACCTCGAATTCGAGAAAGTGACCGCCGGGAGCCTCGCGGGTGCCGTCGCGGCCGCGCGCGAATTGACCTCCCGCGCAGCCGAGATCAGTGCGGAGGTGCGATCGCAGGGAGGCGTCGACCAGGCCGGGGATGCGGTAGAGGCGTTTCTCGCGTGACCTCAGTCGAACGCGCTGCCGCTGTCGGGGAACGGCGAGGCGGTCTACCAGGGTTTCCTGGCTGAGTGGCTTTCCGAACCGACCGTGAACTCGTTGCCGGTGAGATTCGGTGTCGCGAGGAGTCTGTCCCTGCATGAGCACATTCATCATGAATTCTGCCGGTGCAACCATTGCCTACGCTGTCCGCGGCGCATGAAGGCCGTCCGAGAGTTTCTTGCCGTGAGCCGAACGATGGCCGCGAGCCCCGCCGAGATCTTCGCCGTTCTGACCGACCCCAACCGACATCAGGACACCGAACCGGGCGACTGGGTGCGCTCGGCGGTGGACTCGAATCGCATCACGGCAATGGGGCAGGTGTTCGCGGTCAACATGTTTCACGAGCTCGCGGGCGGACACTATGTGGTGCACAACCTGGTGACCGCATACGAGCAGGATCGAACCATCGCATGGTTGCCGGGAGCGCTGACCGACGATGGATCCGTGAACCACGGCGGTTGGTGGTGGCGCTACGACCTGGCGGCGGCGGACGAAGGCACGACAGTGACCCTCACCTACGACTGGACCGATACCCCAGAGGCTGTCCGCGCCCACGTCGGTGGACTGCCGGCGGTACCAGCGGAGTTCCTCGAAGCGTCGTTGGCTTCGCTGGAGTCGAGCCTGCGTGAATCGGGTGCAGCCAGCCGCGCCTAGCGCGGTCCAATGCACCCGATTCGGTCCTTGCAGAACGCTGACGCTCACGCAGTACGGCAGCGGACGAACGCGTCGACGCGGGGCGGAGTCGTCTCCGTATGCACGGATGGCATCGAGCTCGGTGGCGTCGAGCTGGGGTGATCACCCGCGGTCAGACGCCGCCGGTGTCTCCGAGAGAGATCGACAACTTTCGCAGAAGCCGCTCCAGCTCGCTTCGTTCGTCGGGTTCGAGATCCGATACCAGGCGGGCTGCATTGGCCACATGGCCGTCCACGACGCGTTCGACCACGTCGTGTCCCTCGGCCGTCAGCGTGATCAGAATGCTGCGCCGGTTCGCAGGGTCGGTTTCGCGGGTCAGAAGACCCTTCGTCACCAGGCGGTCCACCCGGTTGGTCATCGCGGCCGAGCCGACCATCGTGCGGGCGACCAGGTCTTTCGGCGTCAGAGTGTAGGGCGGCCCCGACCTGCGCAACGTCGCCAGCACGTCGAATTCCCAGGGCTCCATGTTCTCCCCGGCGAAGTAGCCACGGATCTCGTGTTCGACCAATCGCGAGGTCCGCGACAGTCGCCCGACCAAGCCCATGGGTGATGCCTCCATCTCGGGCCGCTCTCGTTTCCATTGCTCCAAGAACGAATCGACTGCGTCGGTCAACGAACTCTCCTTGCGCACTGCGGATGGCAATCGATATTTCGACATCGAACCGTTTGACGAACGGTAGCACCTGCCCTATTCTTTCGACGGGGAACAATTCGACATCGAACTATTCGGGAACGAGACATGAGGCCTTCAGAAGGAACTTCCGTAGCGGACGCGATCAGGTGTCGTGCACGCCGTGCCGGTTCGATGAAATCCGGGAGCACGGTGCGCGATTCGTTGCTGACCGTCCTTGCGCCCGCGGTCTGGGGAAGCACGTACCTCGTGACGACCGAACTCCTTCCGCCCGACCGTCCTCTTCTGGCGTCGGTCGTGCGTGCACTGCCCGCCGGTCTGATCCTTGTCGCGTTGGGACGCGTTTTACCGCACGGAATCTGGTGGTGGCGCGCGATCGTGCTCGGTGTGCTCAATATCGGCGCGTTCTTCTACTTTCTGTTCGTTGCGGCGTATCACCTGCCCGGCGGTGTCGCGGCACTCGTCATGAGTGTTCAGCCGATGATCGTGCTCGTTCTCGGTGTGGGACTGCTCGGGGCAAGGATCAAGAGCACGCACATCGTTGCCTGTGCCATGGGTGCGGTGGGGGTGGGACTTCTCGTCCTCCAGCCGAACGCCGGACTGGATCCGATCGGGGTCCTCGCAGGACTCGCGGGGGCGGCGAGCATGGCCTCCGGGCTGGTGCTGACGAAGAGATGGGGCAGACCCGAGGGCGTCGGAGTGCTGACGTTCACCGGATGGCAGCTGACGGTGGGAGGCTCGGTTCTGTGCCCGTTCATGCTGTTCGGAGAAGGTCTTCCTGACTCCATCACGGCAGAGAACGTCTCCGGGTTCCTCTACCTCAGTGTGATCGGCGCGCTTCTCGCCTACGCGGTGTGGTTCCGCGGTATCGGCACACTTCCCGCGCTTGCTGTGTCGTTTCTGTCGTTCGCGAGCCCACTCGCGGCAACTGTGCTCGGGTACCTCGTTCTCGGCCAGTCACTCTCGACTCTGCAACTGGTCGGTGCTGCGACCGTCGTCGCAGCAGTGATCATCGCGCAACCGATCCGCACCCCCTGGCCATTCCCGAGCGCGGTCCAGTGCTCCCGCTTCAGTCTTCGAGGACGCTGACGCTCACGCCGTACGGCAGGAAGCGGACGCGTCGACGCGGGTCGGTGTTGTCCTTGTGTGCACGGAGGGCATCGAGTTCGGTGGCGTAGAGCTGGTCGATCTGCGGTGATCCGGCGTCGTCGACGCTGTAGATCGCCCAGACTCCGTCACCCTTCTGACCTGTGGTTTCAGGCTCCGGCGGAGCTTTGGGTGCGCCGGAGCCCGAGGCGAACAGGGAGCCGACCACCT
Source organism: Rhodococcus sp. 06-462-5 (assembly GCF_002258315.1). Lineage (GTDB taxonomy): Bacteria > Actinomycetota > Actinomycetes > Mycobacteriales > Mycobacteriaceae > Rhodococcoides. The sequence goes on from NZ_NOYD01000001.1 coordinate 373,953, forward strand.
CACGCAGGCCCTCGGTTGCCTCACGGGCGAACTTGTCGAAGTCATCGGATCCGAATCCGAAGGGTCCTTGGTTGGCCATGGCAGTACCTCCTGAAGGTGATACTCCAGTATGCGCGTTTTCTCCGAACAGCCGCCGTGCGTACGAACGTTCACCCTGCCGGGCGACTCCGAACCGGCCATGGTGTTCCTGCACGGGCTCGGTTCGGCCGGCGTCCCGGCGTTCGGCGCGATCGCCACGGACTCTGCCTTCGAGGGCCGAGAGCGCCTACTGCCGGATCTGCTCGGATTCGGATTCAGCGACCGTCCGCACGACATCGGATACTCGCTCGACGACCATGCTGCGGCCATCGCGGACATGCTCGATCGACGGAATCTCTCGTCGGTGGACCTGGTGGGTCACAGCCTGGGTGGATCGATCGCCACCGTGCTCGCGTACCGCAGGCCGGATCTGGTGGGCCGACTGATCGTGCTCGAACCCAACCTGCTGCCGTGGGACGGTACCGCCAGCATCGAGATCGCTCGGAAAACCGAAGGCGAATTCGTCGAGTCCGGCATCTCGGAGCTCATTACCGCCGCCGATCCGGAGTGGGCGTCCACCCTGCGCGTTGCCGATCCGGTCGCCCTTCACCGCACTGCGGTCGGGCTGTGTGTGGGACCGGAGCCGACGATTCGGTCAATGTTCGAGTCGCTGACGGTGCCGAGGGTGTTCGGGTACGGAGATCGCACGGGCCCGCCGAGTCAGGAGGCCGAACTGATCAGCGCTGGAGTCGAGGTCGTACGAGTCGCCGATGCCGGGCACGTCATGATGGCCGACAACCCTGCCGGTGTGGTCGAGGTACTACGCGCCGCCCTGCTGTAGTCGGGCTCCGATGGAGTTGTGCAGAGATCTCAAGGAGTTCTGGCCCAGCGAGACCGTCTGCGATTCGACGTACCGCAACAGATGTGAATCGTTGAGAACCTTCTCGCTCGATTGGATCAGCACTGTGCCTGCACCGGTGAAGTCGAACTGTCGCTCCTCGCCGCTGTTGGCACCGAGAAATCCGCGGGCTGCCCCGAGGAAGTTCTGCATCCAGTCGGCGTCGAAGTGATGCGAGGGTGACGGGCAATCCGCCCATCCCACAAGCGCTTCCGGGTCGATGCGCAGCGGCGGCTCGGCGAACATGACGGTGCCGTTGGACGAGGCCAGGAACTTACCGGTACCGAGCAGGGTGAGAAATCCGGGGACGATGGACTGCTTGAGATCCAGAGTCGGCTCGAACGCAAGCAGATTCGCGGCTCGGATCGTCAGGTTGCCGTCGTCGAGGTCGTAGCTGTTGATGTTGAATCCGCGGTCGCCGAGAATCAGCTTGCCCTGACCCTGCGCGAGAACCCAGTCGTTCGAGTAGAGCGGAGACGAGAACCGCGCCGCCACGATGGCGGGCATCGACGTCTGCCCGAGTGGTTCGAAGCGAACGTTGCCGTAGTACGCGATCATCGCGCCCTTCGACGTGAACCACGGCTGGCCTGCGAGTTCGACGCAGAACGCGTAGTCGTTGCCCGGGACGTTGTCGTTGACCGGCAGCGTGTAGGGGGTGTGGATTTCGAGACCCATGAGATTGCTCCTCAGAACTTCTGCTCGGACGCCTGCACCCACACGGTGCCCATACCGGTCATCTTCAGCTGGATGGCCTCACCGCTGCCCTTGCCGACGGCGTCCCGCCACCCGACGTTCGCGGAGATGTCGACGTTGATGTTGCCGATGTGGCACACGTACGCCTGCGGATCGACCACGACCATGGGGTTGTTCGGTCCGACCTGCAGTGGAGTTGCGCCGCCGTGCGAGAGAACCGCAACGCTGCCCTGGCCGGTGAGCTGTGTCGTGAACAGACCCTGCCCGGTCATCGCACCGCGCACTGCACCGCGAACACCGCCCTGCGAGGTCAACGCGACGATGGAACTCTGGAGGTAGCCGTCGTGTACCAGAAGTCGATCGGCTTCGACGGTGAGCATCGAGGACCCGTCGAGATGGATCACCTCGATGTACAGCCCGGCGTGGCCGTAGAAGACCTCACCCTGACCCTCGGCGGCCATCATCGCCACGTGCTCACCTGCCATCATCCGGCCTGCCATCCCCGCCATGCCGCCCATGCCCGGCATGGCTCCGGCCGAACCGCCCATCGAGTGCGGAACGAACCGTACGTCGCCGGTGTAGTAGAGCATCGATCCACGACGCGCGAGCACGTTCTGATTAGGTGCCAGAACGGATTTCACGACTTTGCTGTTGACGAGTTCGAGCGGCACGTCAGCGCTCCTCGGGTTGGATGTAGACGACGCCCTGGCCGTCGAAGCGGAGGGAGAACGCCTCGCCGCTACCGCCGCCGATGGCGGAGCGCCACGTGACGTCGGTGACGAAGCTCTGATTCAGCTGGCCACGGTGGGCAACGAACGCGTCGGGATCGACGACGAGTGGGTACTGCGGATCGACGGCGAGGGCGATGATCGGTCCACCCTTCGAAAGCAACGCCACGGTGCCCGACCCACTGACGACGGTGGTGAACAAACCCTGCCCCGATGTTGCGCCACGAAGACCGGAGAACTTGACATCGGTCTTCAATTGCCCTGTGAGAGCGAGCAATTGGGAGGATTCGACGTGGAGATTGTCGCCCTGTACCTCGACGAGAGTGATGTCCTGAGCGTCGACGGCGAAGTAGACGGTGCCCTTGCCGGACACGTCCATCAACTTCAGCGACTCGCCGGTCACCTTCTGTTTCAGGGCCGCGCGGAATCCTCCGCCGCCACCCATTCCCGCGTTCTTGAAGGTGACGTCGCCCTCGTACGCCACCATCGAACCCGACATCGCGCGCAGGGAGTCGCCGGTCAGGTCTGCGACCAAGACACGGTGCCCGTTCATCCTCAGCTGAGCCACGGGGGAACTATGCCACTGCACGCGCCCCCGCGGCTACTGCTGGAGAAAAATCTAGACGAGCGGCTTCAGGGCCTTACCTGCCAGTTCGACGGCTCCCGGCTGGTGTCCGTTGGTGATCAGGTTGATGATGATGCCGTCGATACCCTGATCGAGCACGCGCTTCTGCACCTGTTCGGCCACGTCGTCGGGAGTCCCGCAGAAGTGGCGATCGGTGGCCTTCGCCGCGTCCTCCTCCGACAGGTTCGTCAGATCGAGGCCCTGCTTGAGCACGAACTCGCGCTGCAGTTCCTTGGCCTTGTCGCCGTCCTCATCGACGATGACGAACGCGAGGAAGCTAGTCTCGAGGTCCTTGGGATCGCGATCGACTTCCTCGCAACGGGCCTGCACGGCAGCCATCTTGCGCGGCAATTCGTTTGCGTCGCAGATGATGTTGAGGTGATCGGCGAACTGTGCGGCCAATCCGAACGTCTTCTTCTCGCCACCGCCGCCGAGCATGATCGGCAAATCGTCGCGAATGCGGGGCTCGTTCATCGCGTTCTCGACCTGGTACCAGAGGCCGTCGAATGTGGGGCGCTGTCCGCGCAGCATCGGTTCGATGATCTGCAGTGCCTCGTCGAGACGCTCGAAACGGTCGGTGAAGGTGCCGAATTCGAGTCCGAAGCTCTGGTGCTCGAGCTCGTACCAGCCGGCACCGATACCGAGGATCGCGCGCCCGCCGCTGACGACGTCGAGCGTGGTGACGGTCTTGGCCAAAATCGCCGGATTGCGGTAGGTGTTGCCGGTGACCAGCGCGGAGAGCTGGATGGTGTCGGTGGCCGTCGCGAGGGCGGACAGCGCGGAGTAGGCCTCGAGCATCGGCTCGTCTGGCTTGCCGATTCCGGGGAGTTGGTAAAAGTGATCCATCACGAATGCGGTGTCGAACCCGGCCGCTTCGGCCTCGCGCGCCTGCGCGATGACCTGGGGAAAGAGTTCTGCGACCGAACCGTCGTAGCTGAAGTTGGGCATCTGGTAACCGAGGCGAATAGTCACGAGATCCACGCTACTCGGATATCCGCCCGCGGCACGTGCGAGAGCGCGATAATTCGACGATGACATCCTTGGAGCTGACCAGGCAACCGTTCTCCGGATTCGCCGTCGACGACCTGCAGGCGGCGCGCACGTTCTACGCCGAGACCCTCGGACTGACGGTGACCGAGAACGAGATGGGCATGCTCGAGCTGCACCTCGGCACCGGAGCGATGGTGCTGATCTATCCACGTCCCGCGCACGTGCCTGCCCAGTACACGATCTTGAACTTCCCGGTTGCCGACATCGACAGTGCGGTCGACACCCTGATCGCGAAAGGGATTGTGTTCGAGCAGTACCCGGATATGGGCACCGATGAGAAGGGAATCTTTCGACACGGCGGACCGCTGATTGCCTGGTTCACCGACCCGGCGGGCAATGTGTTGTCGGTATTGCAGGATTGACCTTTACGCGGTCGGCATTCCCGGGGCGAGAGTGACTGTGCCGGAGCTGGTTACGCCCGCATCATCGACCCATTCGACGACGGCGGAATCGCCCGGGCGACGTCCGAGTAGCGCCTCCGACAGGTCCGAGGAGGATCCGATGTCGGTGCCGTCGAACGTCACGATCACGTCTCCCGCAGACAACCCCAACGCCTCCGCTGGGGAATCGAATGTCACCGATACGACGGCCGCCCCGACCGCCGGCCTGTTCTCGAAGACGGACACATCGCGCACCGAGACTCCGAAATACGGTGTGGGGCCAACGTGTACCGTGCCGCCGGACCGGCCCGCGACCACCTGATCGAGCACCGCGACCGCCTCGGAGATCGGGACGGCATAGGCCTCGGGGGCCTGCGGCGGCGTGTTTTCCGTACCGTTGCGGGCCTCGTCGGACAACCCCGCGGTGTTCACGCCCACCACACGGCCCCAGGCGTCGAAGAGTGGCCCACCCGAATCCCCTGCTCGCACATCGGCATCGACGCGAATCATTCGCTCCAACGTATTCCGCGAACCGTCCACCGAACTGCGCGTACGCACCTGCTGATCGAGAGCGGTCACCGCTCCCGGTGCAGGCACCAATACCCCTGCACCCGAGGCATTTCCGATGGCAGTCACCGCATCACCCACCTCCGGAAGTGGGTCCGGGGCAAGCTCGACCACCGGCAGGTCGGCCGCGGTGATCAACTGCACGACCGCCACGTCACGGGACTTGTCGTAACCCAACACGGTGGCGTCGTAAATCAGTCCGTTGCCCATGTGCACTGCGCTGATCTCGGTGGCGTTCTCGACGACGTGGAAGTTGGTGAGCACGATTCCGTCGGGTGCGACGACGAAGCCGGTGCCCGCGACCCCAGAAAATCCTGCGGACGCCGAGAGCGTGACGACGGTGGGAGCGACGCGAGCCGAGAGCTCCTCGAGCGATAGCGGTGGCGGTTCGACGACGGGGGCAGCCGGTGCGACGGGTGCCGGCGCGGCCACGAAATCCGCGGTTCCGGGATCGAGTTGCGGCGTCGCGAAGAGCCACACACCGGCAGCGACCAGCGTCAGCACCACCGCTCGTCCACCCGACCGCATAGAACCGATTATGGTCCGACATCGATGGTGGTGCCAGCTACTCGACGATCATGGCTACCGGTACCAGCGCCAGAGTCGCGGAGCTGTGCAGACCAGCAGCACCGCCAAGACAGTGACCACGGCCTGTCCGACGCGACCTGCCGTCATTCCGTCCGTCGGATCGTGAGGCGGGTAGTTCACGACGGCGTTGGCCGCCGCATCGACAAGCAAGATCGCTGCGCCCAAGACCAATCCGATACGTCTGCGTCGAGCAATGAGAACTGCCGCGAGCGGATCGAGGACGACGAGCGCGACGAAGAACCACGCGACAACTACCGGTACCCCCGGATAAGGATCGGATCCACCGCCGACGAGCTGCACCAGATGAACTGCCGTGCCGTAAGCGAATACGGCCGTGAACAGATACGTCAGCACATCGACGTGCCGTGGGGCGGATCGCACGGAAACGACGGTACCGCCCGTCTACAGTCTGCACATGTCCGCGTCGCATCGCCCCCGAGTCCTGATCGGCATCTCCGGTTGGACGTACGCGCCGTGGCGAGGCGATTTCTATCCGGCGGGCCTGGCTCATCGCAAGGAGCTCGGGTACGCATCGGAACATCTGACGTCGATCGAGATCAACGGCACCTTCTATGCGATGCAGAAGCCGTCGAGCTTCACCAAATGGCACGACGAGACGCCGGACGACTTCGTCTTCTCCATCAAGGGTGGTCGCTACGTCACCCACATCAAACGGCTCGTCGGGGTCGAGGCAGCGCTCGCGAACTTCTTCGCCACCGGAGTGTTGACGCTGGGCGACAAGCTCGGGCCGTTTCTGTGGCAGTTGCCACCGAACCTCGAGTTCGACGCGCAGAAGTTGTCGGACTTCTTTGCCATGTTGCCTCGGACAATTTCTGCTGCAGTCACGCTGGCTCAGTCACGCGACGACAAGCTGGCCGAGGATCGAGTGTTGTTGCCGCCTGCGTCGTCCCGGCGGCTTCGGCACTGCGTGGAGGCTCGGCATCAGAGCTTCGCCACCGACGAGGCCGTGGAGTTGTTGCGAGAGAACGATATTGCGTTCGTTGTCGCCGATACTGCCGGCAAGTATCCGTACGTCGACACTCCGACAGCCGATTTCATGTACGCCCGCCTGCACGGCGACGAGGAGCTGTATGCCAGCGGTTACACGGATGAGGCGCTCGATCGATGGGCCGCGAAGATCTCGGACTGGACGGCCACGGGCCTCGACGTCCACGTGTACTTCGACAACGACATCAAGGGATACGCACCCTTCGATGCCATGAAACTGATCGAGCGAATCGGCAGGTGAGTATTCGGCTCTCTAGCTGGTTCAGTAGATCTACAGATAGTTCAATGTTCTCGTCCTGGCGCAGGTAGCGCCTCCGCCACACGGGACAAGCCCTTCGCGGAGGCCAGGATCGTCGCCACCTTCTCTCTCAGGGAATCGCCCTCGAAGGTCTCCGCTCGGCCGCCCACGCTGATCGATGCAACGACCGCGCCGTCTCGTCCGAGGATCGGTGCTCCGACGGCCGCGACGCCGGTGAGGTAGTCCGAGTTGCTCAGTGCGTATCCCTGCGATCGGATCTGTTCCAGACGCGTCAGCAACTCGTCGGGTGCGGTCGGTGTTCGATCCGTGAACGCAGGGAGGTCTTCGGTGAGCCAGCGGTCGCGAATCCGAGCGGAGAACGCGAGCATGGCCATCGGGCCCGCGGTGGCGTGATACGGCAGTACCGAACCGATCGAAATACCGGCGACCACAAGGGGATTGCTCCCTTCGTGGCGATCGATGCAAACGGCTCCCTCGTCCGCAGGAACCATGAGATACGCAGTGTCTCCGAACTTCTCGGCAATCTCCGACAGGTACGGTTGCGCGGCACCACGGATGTCGAGTTGGGTCAATGCCGACGAGCCGATCTCGAACACGGGCATGGCGATCCGATACGAGCCTTCGGTCGTTCGATCCACCCATCCGGCATGGATGAGAGTGGTCATCAGTCTGTGCACGGTCGTCTTGTTCATTCGACTTGCCGTCGTCAGGTCGTTGAGTGTCCACACCGGGTGCGTCGTATCGAAGTGATCGAGCAGTGTGCAGGCTTTGACGACGGCACCGACGATGTCGCGGCCGGCGTGGGTATCGGACTCGGTGGGAACTTCCACGTGTTGTTCCTTCCGGTCGGGTGAAGCGTCGACGCCATCCTACGAACCGATCGGCACCGGTGAGTCCACCTACCGGTATTGACTTGTGATCCGAGCCACTCTAAATTCGGAATACGTTCCGCATTACGAAATGGATGGTGCTCATGACCGCGACACTCAGAGATCTGACCGAGCAGGGCCTGGTGTACGCCCCGGGCGTATGGGATGGACTGACGGCGAAGCTCGCCGAACAGGCCGGGTTCTCGGCCCTGTGCGCCTCTGGCTTCGCTGTGTCGGCAGCCCTCGGACTCCCCGACGCCGAGCTGTACACGATGACCGAGAACCTCCAGGCGGTGCGCACCATCGGAGAGGCGTCCTCGCTCCCGCTGGTGGCGGACATCGATACCGGCTACGGCAACGCCGTCAACGCGGCCCGGACCGCAGGCCGATTTGCCGCCGCGGGCGTTCAGGGCGTCTTCATGGAAGATCAGCTCTCGCCCAAGAAGTGCCCCATCTGCGTGGGCGAGCCGGTGGACCTCATCAGCATCGAGGAAGCGTCGGGCAAGATACGGGCGGTGCGGGATTCGCTGCCGGAGCAGGTCCTGATGATCGCGCGCACCGATGCGCGTGGCGACGACGCGATCCGACGCGCAACTGCATATGTCGACGCCGGTGCCGACATGATCATGCCGGTCACGAAGACCTTCGAGACCGCCGACGAGTGGGCTCGCTGTCACGACGCCGTGGGCGTCCCGCTGATGGCGACATTGACCGCGTCGACGTGGACCGAGCGCGAGTTCACCCCGGAGGTGTTGCAGCAGATCGGCGTTCGACTCGCTCTCCTGCCTACTCAGGTGCTGATGGCCGCCACCGGAGCCGCTCGTGAGGCTCTGCGCCGACTCGCAGGCGGCGAAGCCCCGGCCGACGTCAGTGCCGACGCGTTGCAGCACCACGAGTTCGTCGATCTCATCGGCTTTCCGGAAGTCGAAGCAGCGCAACGCAAATACCTTCCCGCCGACTCGAAGGTGTGATCGGTATGAGTTCCGAAGCGCTGACGATGGTCGAGAAGATCCTCGGCCGAACCTGTGATGCCGACGTGGTGCACGCCGGTGAGAATCACGCCGTTCGGCCTGCTCGGATGATCGCCTACGACTTCCCCGGTTACACCGACGTGATGTTCCGGCAGATGCGCGAGGACTTCGGCATCACCGAACTCGACGACCCGTCCCGATACGTCGTCTTCATCGACCACATGCTCACCAAGAACAACGCCAAAGAACAAGAGGTGCATCAGGTCACGCGAGATTGGTGCGAGTTCTACGGCATCGAACTGCACGAGGGACGTGGCATCGGCCATCAGCTCACCGCCGAACTCGGACTCGCGACGCCCGGAGACTTCCTCGTCCACTTCGACGGGCACATCAGCGGAATCGGTGCCTTCGGCGCACTCGGATGGGGCATCCGGCGCGATCTGATCGAGGCCTGGGTGACGGGACAGCTCTACGTCGACATCCCGGCCACCACCCGGTTCGACCTGGTGGGTGAGTTCGGCCCCGGCGTCGACAGTCGCGATCTCGTCCATACGATCATCGACCTGGTCGGTGCGGACGGGTGCGCCCACCAGGTCATGGAGTTCGGTGGTCCCGGAGCGCGGTCGATGAAGATCGACCACCGCCAAGGTCTGTGCGGGATGGCGATGTTCACCGGAGCGGTCTCGGCGATCTTCGAACCCGACGAACTGTCGCTCGCGTATGCCCATGACGTTGCCCGGCGGGCGTTCACCCCCGTGCTCCCCGACGAGGATGCCACCTACGCGGCCCGCCACACCATCGACCTGTCGACCGTCGTTCCGCAGGTGGTGCAGCCCGGTTCGGCCCGTGCAGCCAACACGCATACCGCTGCCGATCTGGCCGGAATCCCGATCACCAAGGCGTTCATCGGCTCCTGTGCCAGCGGCCGCATCGAGGACCTGCGCGCGGCGGCTCTGGTGCTCGACGGGCGGACCGTCGCGCCCGGCGTCGAGTTGAACGTCGTTCCGACCTCCCAGAAGGTGCACGATCAAGCCGAAAGCGAAGGGCTGCTGGACATCCTGCGGTCGGCCGGTGCGCACATCGCGGTGTCGAGCTGCGACTTCTGCTTCGGATATCAGAAGCCCCTCGCGGCCGGCGAGAACTGCATTTCCACCGGGGTGCTCAACATCTCCGGGCGAATGGGCAGCTCCGACGCCAACATCTACATGGGCTCGCCCTTCACCGTCGCCGCCAGCGCCCTTGCCGGGACGATCGCGCAGGTCGGGTCATGAGCGCGTACCCGCCCCCGCCCGACGTCATCGACGGTGCGGTCGCGTGGATATTCGGCGACGACTTCGACATCGATCTGGTGGTGGGTGTCGCGAACATCAAGTCCTACGACCCCGATCACCTCAGGTCGGTCTGCATGGCGGCGTACGACCCGAGCTTCGTCGATCGAGTTCGACCCGGCGACATCATCGTCGGTGGGCGGAATTTCGGCTACGGACATCCGCACTATCCGCCGATGGTGGCGCTCCGCAACCTGGGCATCAGTGCCGTTGTGGCGGAATCGTTCTCGCCCGGATTCTGGCGTGGCGAGACCTTCAACGGTATGCCCCTGATCACCGTTCCCGGCATATCCGACGCGGTGGCCGTCGGTGACGATGTCAGACTCGACTGGCGTCGGGCCGAGGTGTCGAAGCCGGACGGCACCACGATCACCGGCCATCCACCGAATGCCCGAACCGTCGCCGTCATCGAAGCAGGCGGTTCGTACGAACTTCTGCTCTCCGAACACCGAAGCAAGCAACCACTCACAGAAGGATCAGCGCGATGACGAACACCGACCACTCCCGCGCAGGAGTCGCACCGCCCAAGGCGGACACCACGACCGCGCGCCGAGCTGCGCTGGCCGGAGGTGTCGGCACGCTCATCGAGTACTACGACTTCGCGGTCTACGGCTTCCTCGCCGTCATCATCGCGCCGCTGTTCTTCCCGTCCACCAGCCCCGGCGTCTCGATTCTCGCCACCTTGGCCGTGTTCGGCGTCGCCTATGTCGCCCGTCCGCTCGGCGGAATCTTCTTCGGCCGACTCGGAGACCGCAAGGGTCGTCGGCACGCCCTCGTCATCACCGTGGTGTGCATGGGTGTCGCCTGCGGCATTCTCGGACTGCTTCCCACGCACTCGAGCGTCGGCGTGCTGGCCCCCGTTCTGCTGGTGATCATCCGGCTCGCTCAGGGATTTTCGGCGGGCGGTGAGATCGGTGGTGCCGCAACCTACATCGCGGAATCGGCACCGCCGAACCGTCGTGGATTCTTCGGTTCGTTCACGCCGGTGGGATCGACACTCGGCTTCGCCGTCGCCGCAGCCGTCGTCGGGCTCGTTGCTCTGATCACGACCGACGAACAGATGTCGTCGTGGGGATGGCGCATCCCGTTCCTGCTCGCTCTGCCCCTGGCGTTCGTGTGTCTCCGTGTGCGGCTCAAGCTCGAGGACAGCCCGGAGTTCGAGGAGATGGCAGCCAAGAACGAGGTCGCCAAGAGCCCGTTGAGTGACGTGGTGAAGAAGCAACCGTGGTCGGTGCTACGCGTCGTCGGTATCGCGATCGCGATGAACGGATCCGGGTACATCGGGCTGACCTACTTCAGCGTGTATCTGATCAACGACCTCGGGTTCTCGAAGGACTCGGTGTACTGGACGTCGGCGGTAGCAATTGCGTTGGCCTGCGCCACTTTCCCGCTGAGTGGAATGCTGACCGACAGGTTCGGCCGCAAACCGGTGCTGCTGTTCGGCTATGTGGCGTACGTGATCATCGCGCTGCCGGTGTTCATGATTCTCGGTGCCACGTCGAGCATTGTGATCGTCGGCGTCGTCTACTTCGTCTACATGGTGCTCAACGGTGTGGTGCAGGTCCCGGCCTTCCCGCTGTTCACCGAACTGTTCCCGCGATCCGTTCGCTACACCGGAGTGTCGTTGGGCTTCAACATCGGAACGATCGCCGCAGGCGGAACTGCACCGTACGTTGCGGCACAGTTGGTCGAATCGACCGGCAACGCCATGTCACCGGCGTACTGGGTGATGGGCGTGTGTGCCATCGGTGTTGCGACGGTGCTGACCATCAAGGAGACGGGACACAGCAAGCTTCCTGTGTAGCTGGAGCTGCTCTGCTGTCAGCAGCGATCCCATCAGGCTGGTCGACGGCAGTGCGGACCGGATGACCGGCACACTGGGTACATGAAGCTATTGGTCCTCGGCGGCAGTGAGTTCGTGGGGCGAACTGCCGTCGAACATGCTCTCGATCTGCAGTGGGACGTCACGGTACTCAATCGCGGCACGACCCCGTCGGATCCCCGGGTCACGCAACTCCGTGGAGACAGACGCGCGACCGGTGGGCTGAATGCGATTCGAGAAGGTAACTGGGACATGGTGTTCGACACCTGGTCGTGGGAGCCGAGCGCCGTCGAGCGGTCGTCGGCGATGCTCGCCGGTCGAGTCGATAGCTACATCTACGTCTCGAGCCGATCCGTGTACGACGCGCCGGAAGCAGGAGCGAACGAGACCTGGCCGACGGTCCACGGGCCTGGCGAGGACTATGCGCGCTGCAAACTCGGCGGTGAGCAGGCCGCTGCTGCAGCGTTCGGTGCTCGGGCGCTGCTGGTCCGAGCGGGTCTGATCCTGGGACCCTACGAAAATATCGGCCGACTTCCCTGGTGGCTGAACAGAATCGGGCAGGAGCGGAGCCTGCGGAGTGACCCGAACAGACGCGCTGGCGATGTGCTCGCGCCCGGTCCCGTCGACCTGACACTGCAACATGTCGATGCTCGCGATCTCGTTGCCTGGAGTCTGGATGCAGCCACCCGGGGTCTCGGCGGCGCGTACGACGTGGTGAGCCGGCCAGGTCATGCCACGATCGACGACGTTCTGCAGGCCTGCATCCAAGCCACCCGCTCCGACGCTCGGCTGTGCTGGGTGGAGCCGGACGTACTCAGCGCTGCAGGCGTGCAGCCGTGGACGGAGCTCCCGATCTGGATTCCGCCGGGGGCCGACCATGATTCGCTGCACGCATCCGATGTCTCGAAGGCATTCGCTGCAGGGCTCCGGACTCGTCCGATTCAGGAGACCGTCGCCGACACGTGGATGTGGTTGCAATCGCTGAACGGGCGGACGCCGATGAGGGACGATCGGCCGCCCGTCGGACTCTCGGCCGAGCGTGAGGCGGCAATTCTGGCGGGGCGGTGAACTCGGCAGACGCGCGCGGAATCGTCGGACGCGTTCGGAATTGCCACAGGATCGGTGTCGAAATCGCGCGCGTATGACGAATGCGCGCGCGTTTGCGGGAAAACCGGCCCCGCTACTCCACTATTCGCCACTCTCGACTCGAAGCTAGAGAACGATAGACAACGCTACGGGGCGCAGAGTCGTCGCACCGCGCCCTCGATGATCGACGCCCGGCGCTGGTGTTCGGTGTCGTCGACGGGTCCGCAGTCGCTACCCGGAGCGGTCATCCACGACGAGGTGATTCCGAAAATCATGGTGAACAGGTCGTCGACGGTGAAGGCGTCGGAGATCAGCCCCTGTTCCTGTGCGGCCGTCATGGCGCGTCGTCGCTCGGCGATCACTGCGTGGATGTCGTCCGCACCCGCGACCGCCATGCCGCCCTGAAGTTGCGTCCACAGCAGCAGTCGGTGTTCCTGCGGATTCGCGGCGAGGTGCAGATATTCGCGCGCGGCGTATCCCCCGAGATCGTCGACGGTGAACGGAACCGACTCCAGGAAGCGCGCGAATCCGTCTTCCACCACGGCCCGGAACAGAGCTTCCTTGTCTCCGAAGTACGCGTACAGGCGTTCCTTGCTTGCCTTCGCCGAGACTGCGATGCGATCCACCCGTGCCCCGGCCAGCCCGTGCTCGGAGAACTCTGTGCGTGCGGCGACGACGATGCGGGCGCGGGTCGCGCTGGCGTCAGGCTTCATGGCGGCCACCCTACCGCCAACCAACTAGTTCGTTTGACACACGATGCCGAGTGGCTTACCTTTTCGATCGGGACATCGTCGTGCCCAGAGAATCAACGAGTACGAGTGGGGTAGCAACATGTCGCAGGTCTCCGGGCGCGAGTCGCTCGAAGAGAATCCGAATTACGAGCGCCGATGGCTGGTGCTCTGCATCGTCGCCATCACACAGCTCACGATCGTGCTGGACGGCACCATCGTCAACATCGCCCTACCGCAGGCGCAGATCGACCTCGGCATCAGCGACACCAGCCGCACCTGGGTGATCACCGCCTATGCGCTGGCGTTCGGTGCGCTGCTGCTGCTCGGTGGCCGCATCGCGGACTACTGGGGACGCAAGCGGTCGTTCATCGTCGGCATGGCCGGCTTCGCCGTAGCCTCCGCAGTCGGCGGACTTGCCCAAGAGGGCTGGCAGCTGTTCATCGCCCGCGCCGGCCAGGGTGTCTTCGCCGCACTGCTCGCACCGGCAGCACTGGCCATCCTGACGGTCACGTTCACCGACACCAAGGAACGCGCCAAGGCATTCGGCGTGTTCGGCGCGATCGCCGGTGGCGGCGCAGCCGTCGGCCTGCTCCTCGGCGGAGTGCTCACCGAGTACGCGAACTGGCGCTGGTGCCTGCTCGTCAACATCCCGGTCGCCGTGATCGCCATCGCCGCCGCAGTGCCGTTGGTCAAGGAGAGCAAGGCTCACGGAGACACCCGCTACGACCTGCCGGGCGCGATCCTCGTCGCACTCGGACTGGCATCGCTGGTCTACGGCTTCACCGAAGCCGAAGACGGCTGGGCGACGGTACCCACCATCTCCTTCATCGCACTCGGCCTCGCTCTTCTCGCTGCCTTCGTCGTGGTCGAGTCGAAGTCCGACAACCCGTTGCTTCCGATGAGTGTGCTGCTCGACCGGGACCGCGGTGCCGCGTACATCGGATCCGCCGTCATCGGTGCCGCACTGCTCGGCGGCACGTTGTACCTCACGTTCTACTTCCAGATCGTGCTCGAGATGAGCCCGGTGATCGCCGGCGTCGCGTCGCTGCCCATGACCGGCGGCATCCTGATCACCGCCGCGATTGCCTCGGCGCTCGTGCCGAAGATCGGGCCCAAGCCGCTGATGACCGTCGGTCCCGTCGTCTCGGCGATCGGCCTGCTGCTACTGACGCAGATCGGTGTCGACACCTCGTACTGGACGCACGTGCTCCCCGGCGTCGTGCTGCTCGGACTCGGCCTGGGTCTGCTGATGGTTCCGATGCAGAACGTTGCGCTCATCGGCGTCCCCGATCACGACGCGGGTGCCGCATCCGCGTTGATCAACGCCACCCTGCAGGTCGGCGGCGCACTCGGCGCAGCGGTGTTCACCACGGTGTACACCTCGTCCAAGACGTCGTACCTGGCCGACAACCCGGCACCGACTCCGCCTGCCGGGGTTCCCGCCGAGGCTCTCGCAAGCCAGGAGATCCCGAGCGACGAGGTATTGGCCTCGCTGCCGGAGCCGATCCGCAACTTCGTGCTGGCCACCATCGATCACGCCTTCGCAGCCGAGGTATCGGGCTACGCCTGGGCCTTCGGCACCGCCGCAATCCTGGTCGCGTTGGTGTGCCCGGTCGTGCTGGTGCTCGTCAGGGCCAAGAAGGACGACCTGCCCGTCGGCGACACCCCGGTGCACATCGGATAGCTCTCGCAGGACACACGCCCCGCTGCTCAGCCGTCGAGCAGCGGGGCTCGTCGTCGTGTGGGTCGCTACTCCGGGTCGATCGCGTCGGCCTGCGCGGTGAGCAGCATGTGCAACAACTCCGGCGGTAGGGCCAACGGCGGCATCGAACCGAGGGTGATGGAGTTCTCGGCATCGCCGTTGAGCTCCGTCACCTCGTCGTGCAGTCTTTCCATCTTCTCGTCGAGCTTGTTCGCGCTCTCGGCGGCCTCGGTCAGTTCGGCCAGCAGAGTGGGCGGAATTTCTCCGCGGTACTTGTAGAAGATCTTGTGTTCCAAGCTTGCCCAGAAGTCCATCGCGATGGTGCGGATCTGCAGTTCGACGAGCACCGGTTGGACGCGGTCGGACATGAACACCGGAATCTCGACGATCAGGTGCAAACTCTTGTAGCCGTTGGGTTTCGGGTTCGCGATGTAGTCCTTGATCTCGACGACGCGCACATCGCTCTGGCTACTGAGCATGTCGGCAATGCGGTACGTGTCGGAGATGAAGCTGCAGGTGATGCGCACTCCTGCGACATCGAAGATGTTCGCCCGGATCGCATCGAGGTTGAGGGAACAGTTCTTTCGCTTGGCCTTGTCGAGAATGCTCTCGGGTGTCTTCAACCTCGACGAGACGTGTTCGATGGGGCTGTAGCGGTGAATGTGGGTGAATTCCTGCTTGAGGATGTTGATCTTGGTGATCAGCTCGTCGATCCCGAACTTGTAGCTCATCATGAACCGCGTGAAATCGTGTCTCAGTTGACCCAGGTCGACCGCGGTTTCACTGTTCTTCATGACCTCGTTCATGGACACGATTGTCCACGACGGCAGGTCGGGCGCGCGCGGCGCGCGAATCGAAGCTCGCATCACTGCACGACGGGCCGAGTTCGGGAGTGAATCTCACGAGGCCGCAGGATTGGCACTGATGCGTCCGGTGATGCCCGAGCTCACACGAACATGCCCGTGAACCGACGAGAACCGAACCGGCGACGAGCCGATGACCGTTGCCACACCGCGTCGGTGCTCTCTCGGCCCACCTGTCTCCGACGCGGTACAGAGAGCCGGCCGCAGGCTCTGGTTCGAGTGCCATCGCGCGCGACCGCCTTCGAGAATCCACGTCGTTCGATCTGGACCGCCCGAAGTGGCTCCGCTGGCCGCATCGCCAACTCCGGGGGCACGCTCAGACTAACAGAAATCGAACGTGTGTTCTAACTCGTGGGTCAAAACCAGGTCTTGCGGCCACCGACTGCGCGGCCCATCGAACCGAGCAACGTCAGAACCGCGCCGACGACCACCAAAATGATGCCGATAGTCGTCAGAATTGAAATGCCGGCGAAATAGCCGATGAGGGCGAGGATGATTCCGAGAACGATCATGACTACTCCTGGTGCCAAAGTGAGCCCGCTACCGACGAATTGCCGATGGGACCGAAGCTACGCCACCGAGATGGAGGAATGGTCACAATTATCCTATTCTCCGGCATCCACTCTCGCTGCGAGGAATGCTTCCGGATCGATCAGATCCGCCTGCCCGACGATCGATCCCAGGTCAGCGATACGTTCGATACCGGTAAGCACCATCTCCTCTTCCACCGTGCCCTCGGCGTAGCCGTAGTAGCAGGTCGACGTCGTGTGGTTGTGGTCCTTGTCGATGCGGTTCGCCCGGCCCTCGATCTGCCTGATGTCGATGGGTGTCCACCTCGGGTCGTGAATCAGCGTCACGCGTGGGGCGAGGGTCGACACCGTCCCCTCCGGAAGCAGTAACTCGTTGGTGTGCAGATTGATCGCACTGGTGGTGGTCGACACGATGACCGACGCGTCGCCGGTCTGAAAGCGTCTGATCGACGCCTCCTGCTCGGGGCTGCTCATGGAGCCGTCGACGACTGCGACATCGAGACCCTCGTCCCGCAGTGTCTGCGCGAGCGCAGCGACCGACTCCCGATAGAACATCGAGACGAACACTTGATTGCCGGCCTTGACCCACGTCCGTACCTGATCGGCCGACGCGGGAATGCGCAAGTACGAACACTTCTGGCGAAACCGCAGCGTCGCGGCGCGAGTGCTCGGGTTCTTCTGCAGCACCCGCTTGCCGCCGACGGCCTTCCAGATCGGTAGCCCGACTTCCTTGCGGTAGTCCACCCACGCAGAGTTGTACAGCCGCTTCTGGGCGGCAGTGAGTTCCTGCCCGAGCGGTTCGCGGGGAGTCGGCGGCGAGGGACGCGAAATCGACCACGGCACAGTGCCTCCCGACAGCCAGCCGTGCACGGACGCGATGTCACGTGCGCGGCGGGCCGCGTCCTCGGGCTCCCAGCGCCACGTCGTCAACCCCGTCGTCGCCTTGCCCGCCTTCACGGCGAACCCGGATTCGATGAGGAACTCGGCCCACTTCATCGTCACCGCGTACCCGAGGTACTCCTCGTCGCCCAGGATCTCGACTCCGCGACTGCGCTCCACCGCCCGAGCCATGTACGCGAAGTGCAGCGGCTGATAGCCGGGCGTGGCAGACATCCACACCACCGAGCGAGCAGCCTCCTGATACCGCCAGAGAATCTGAGACTGCTGCGATTCGATGTTCATCAACGCATGCGACTCGTCGGCGATCACCACATCGATGTCGAACCGCAATTCACCGAGTGAGATGGTCCGTTTGTTCTGTGTCCGTTTGCGTTTGCCCAGGTCGGTCTCCGGCGGAACGGACAGAAGCTTCTTCGTCGACTGGTAGGTGATGAGCAGCCAACGCTTTCGCTCGGACGGCTCGATGTCCGCCTCGCTGTCTGCAATGGTTCGACGCCACCCCGGCAACGCGCCCTTGGGGGCCACCACCAGCACCGTGCCGATCTCGGCGGCCGACATCTGCCGGACGGCCTCGCACACCGCGAGGGTCTTGCCCAGACCCGTCGAATCCATCTGCGCGAAGTACGGGAACCCGGCCTCGAGGGCGGCGAGATGGCGTCGTACGGATTCGAGTTGGGTGTCACGCGGCTGCATCGCCCGCTCCCGCACCACCTCGTCACGCCAATTCTCGTTGGCGTCGTCCTCTAACCACCGCTGCAGGCTGTACGGCATCGACTCGTACGGCTGCAGATACTCGGGCAATTCGGTGCCGTAGTACGCGAACACCCGAGGACCGGGATACCAGCGCGCCCCGGCCGCGCCTGCCGCCGACCGATCCTCGAACGGGACGTCCAGCACCCAGACGCGCTCACCGGGATCGGGCACCCGAAGATCGGGGGCAGAGGTCTTGCGCGGTGAGGTCTTGCGCGGGGCTGCCCGCTTGCGAGGTGCGGCCTTCTTCGCCGCTGGTTTCTTGTCCGCAGGCTCACCGTTCTTGGCGGCCGCGAACTTTCGCGCAGCGCTGCTCTGCCCGGCCTTGACGGTGCGGGCAGTGGTGGATCGGGCTGTGCGTCTACGAGGTGGCATCGGATCCAGTCTGTCGTACGGTGTGCACGAACACCGTAAAGGAGCCCTGTGACATACACGAACGACCCGCGCGCCGTAGTACTCGTCCACGATCAGGATCCGGCTCTCGCGCGCCGCGACATCGGCACCCTCGACGCCGAATTGCGCAGCAGGGGTTTCCAGTTGGACGTGCATTCCTTCGACCACAGCCCCGGCACCGCACCGCCGTCGCTGTCCGACGCGCAGTTGCTGGTGGTCATGGGCTCGCCGGACGCTGCGTACGACGACACACTGACCTGGCTCGCGCCGGAAATCGCATACGTACGGCAGGCCATCGACGCGCAGGTCCCGATCCTGGGCGTCTGTTTCGGTGGTCAGTTGCTCGCTCGGGTGATCGGCGGCAGCGTTCGCAGGTCCGAGCATCCCGAGTACGGTTTCGTCGACGTCGAGACGTCCGATCCCGAGCTCATCGCCCCGGGCCCGTGGATGGAGTTTCACGGAGACACCTTCGTCGCTCCCCCGGAGGCGACGGTGATCGCCCACAACGAGGCCGCGCAACAGGCGTTCGTCCTCGGACCGCACCTCGGACTGCAATTCCACCCCGAAATCGACCTCGACACCTACGACGCGTGGGCCGCTGCGTGGGACCGCGACGGCGTCGAACATGCGGTGGACGTGCACGGCATTCGCCGCGCCATCGCGGACGCCGAACCTGCAGCTCGGGCGCGTTGCTCGGCTCTGGTGGACGCATTTCTCGCCCGATCCTCGGCGGTGCCCCGGTAGGGTCGAACGATGACCGAGGCCAGGCCCAGCAACTTCAGCGATCACCAACTCGGCATCTACGCCGCCGGGATGTTCGCCCAGCAGACACCGTCGATCACCACCAACCTGGCGCGGCTCGAGGACCAGGCTGCCGAGAAGCTCTCGCCCGAGGCTCTCGGCTACATCGTCGCCAGCGCGGGCAGTGGCTCGACGGCTCGTGCGAACCGGGCTGCTTTCGACAGGTGGGCCATCGCACCGCGGATGCTGCGCAGCTCGGCTGCCCGCAACCACGCGTGCACCGTGCTCGGCACCGACATGCCTGCACCGCTGCTGATCGCTCCCGTGGGCATTCAGACCCTCGCCCACCCCGACGGTGAGCTCGCCACCGTCCGCGCAGCTGCGGAACTCGGTGTGCCGTACATACATTCGACGCAGGCCTCGCATTCGTTCGAGCAGATTGCCGAGGCGGGCGGCGACGCTCCCCGCTGGTATCAGCTCTACTGGCCGACGGACGAGTCGGTGCTGCTGAGCTTCCTGCAGCGCGCGAAGGATTCCGGTTTCAGCGCGCTGGTGCTGACGCTCGACACCACCTTGCTGGGCTGGCGGCCCGCCGATCTGGACCGTGGTTACCTCCCGTTCTTGGCCAACCTGGGTATCGAGAACTACCTCAGCGATCCGGCGTTCCAGGCCGGGCTGGCACAGCCCGTCGAGGAGAATCCCGTTGCTGCCGCGATGCATTGGGCGCAGATGTTCCCCAACCCGGGTTTGTCGTGGAAGAACCTCGCGTTCCTGCGGGAGCACTGGGACGGCCCGATCGTGCTGAAGGGAATCTGCACGGTCGACGACGCGCGAGAGGCCGCTGCGCACGGAGTCGACGGCATCGTCGTCTCCAACCACGGCGGTCGTCAGATCGACGGGGCCAGAGCATCACTCGACGCGTTGCCGTCCATCGTCGACGCCGTGGGCGACCAGCTGACGGTCCTGTTCGACTCGGGAGTGCGCACCGGGGCCGACATGGCCAAGGCCCTGGCGCTCGGTGCCGATGCGGTACTGCTCGGCCGCCCGTTCCTCTACGGACTCGCACTCGGTGGGCAGGAGGGCGTGGCGCACGTATTGCGTTGTCTTCTGGCCGAATTCGATCTGGTGACCAGCCTGTCCGGCCATACCGGTGCGGGCGAGCTCGGCCGCGACTCGATCATGGAGTCCTGATGGAGTGGACGAAGCACGCCATCTGGTGGCACCTGTACCCGCTCGGATTCACCGGCGCACCGGTGCACGGCTGGGACGGTGAATCCCAAGCGGATCTGCACCGGCTGAACAGAATCGAGAAGTGGCTCGACTACGCACTCGAGCTCGGCGCGTCGGGCATCGCCCTCGGTCCGATCTTCGAGTCCGAGAAGCACGGCTACGACACGGTCGATTACTACCACGTCGACGGCAGACTGGGCACCGACGAGGACATCGACTCGCTGATTGCCGCAGCGCACTCCCGCGGCCTGAAGATCATGTTCGACGGCGTCTTCAACCATGTGGCGCAGAGCTTTCCGAAGTTCCGAGAGGCACTCGACGAGGGCCCGGACTCCGAGGCCGCGCAGTGGTTCCACCTCGACTGGTCCGGCGACGAGCCGACGCATCGCAACTTCGAGGGCCACGACGAACTGGTTGCGCTCAACCACGAGAGCCCGCACGTGCAGCAGTACGTCGTGGACGTGCTCTCGCACTGGCTGGGGCGCGGCGTCGACGGCTGGCGGCTCGACGCGGCATATGCGGTGTCGCCACGCTTCTGGGCCGCGGTACTGCCGAAGGTCCGGGAAAAGCACCCGGACACATACTTTCTCGGCGAAGTCATTCACGGCGACTACGACCGAATCGTCTCGGCCTCCACGCTGGATTCGGTCACCCAGTACGAGCTGTGGAAGGCAATCTGGAGCGGTCTGAGCGAGAAGAATTTCTTCGAGCTCTCCCATGCGCTGGAGCGGCACAACGGGTGGCTCGACGCCTTCGTCCCCGCCACGTTCGTCGGAAATCACGACGTCAATCGCATCGCCAGCGTCATCGAGGACGAGCGACATCTGTTGCACGCGTTGGTGGTTCTGTTCACCGTGGGCGGTATGCCGATGATCTACTACGGCGACGAGCAGGCGTTCAGGGGCATCAAGGAGGACCGCGTAGGCGGCGACGACGACGTGCGTCCGGAGTACCCCGACACGTCCGAGGATCTCGCCCCGTACGGCTGGCCGGTGTTCCGAATTCACCAAGAGCTGATCGGGTTACGGCGGCGAAACCCGTGGTTGTACTCAGCCCGCACCGAAACTCTCGAACTCACGAACACAGCACTCGTCTACCGAGCTTCTGCGGACGGCGAGTCGATCACCGTGGCACTGAATCTCGGCGACGACGCGATCGACTACGCGGTCGAGGGCAGCGAGGTGCTGGCCGGGGAAGCGGGCCTGAACGACGGGCGAGTGAACGTTCCGCCGCACGGCTGGGCCGTCATCGGCTGACTGCCCTGGCCGCTTTCGCGCGGTCGAAGAATGCCGGCAGATGCGGCAGCTGTTCGTCGGTGACGGTGAACTTCATTCGGTCGCCCGCTAGCCGATGCGGTGGTCGAGGACGAAAATGACGTTCTCGTCGAGGCGATACTCCAGGTAGACGCGTTCGGCCCTGGCGGCACAGTAACTTGTCATCGTCGTATTCGGGTGTCTATCAACTGGGCTAGAGAACCGTATCGACGGCAATGCAGCGCCCAACCGAGGCCGGTGGGTACAGTCGAGCGCGACACGGGGTGCCCCCAGGGGCTGAGAACACACCCGTCGAACCTGATCTGGTTAGGACCAGCGAAGGGAATGTCGTGACGTTTCGGTATTTCCTGTCCTTCGCGTGGGTCCCGACCTCGAACGAGAGGCGAGGCGCATGAAATTCGACGAGCAGACGGTCTTGGTGACCGGCGGTGGCCGTGGACTGGGAGCAGCGATCACGGCGGCATTCTCAGGTCAGGGTGCGCGCGTGGTGATCGATTACCGCAACAGCAAAGATGCTGCCGAAGCACTGGCGGACCGACTCGGCGAGAACGCGATCGCAGTGCAGGGTGACGTCACCGACGAAGGCGATGTGGCTGCACTGTTCGACACCGCCCGTGCACACTTCGGCACCCCGATCACCACCGTCGTCAACAATGCGCTGGCCGATTTCTCCTTCGCCGGCGATGCCCGGCCCAAGGCCGACACCATCACCTGGGAACGCTTCGACGCTCAATTGCGTGGCAGCGTCCGCGCGGCGTTGCTCACCACCCAGGCGGCACTGCCGGGTATGCGCGAGGCCGGGTTCGGTCGAATCATCAACGTGGGCACCAACTTGTTCCAGAATCCGGTGGTGCCGTACCACGACTACACCGCCTCCAAGGCCGCACTGCTTTCGCTGACCCGCACTCTGTCCGCGGACCTCGGTGCAGACAACATCTCCGTCAACATGGTCTCGGGCGGACTGCTGCGCACCACCGACGCCAGTGCCGCTACCCCGGTCGAGGTGTTCGACTTCATCGCCGCCTCCACTCCGCTGCAACGCGTCACCACGCCCGAGGAGTTCGCCGATGCCCTGCTGTTCTTCGCTTCGCCGTGGGCGCGGTCGGTGACCGGCCAGAATCTCGTCGTCGACGGCGGCTTGGTCAAGAACTGACATGCACCTCAACGCATTTCTCTACGGTTGCGGCCACCACAGCGCCGCGTGGCGGCATCCCGGTTCGCGAGTGGAGGATCTCGGCGACATCTCCTACTACGAGGAACTCGCGCAGCTCGCCGAACGGGGAAAGTTCGATGCGGTGTTCTTCGCCGACGGACATTCGGTGCGCGACCCGGCCGGAGCCGGCACGTGGTTCCTCGAGCCGATCACCGCGCTGTCGGCCATGGCCGGGGCCACCACGCACATCGGTCTGGTCACCACGGTGTCGTCGACGTTCTACACCCCGTTCCATGCTGCACGCATGCTGGCGTCGCTCGATCACATCAGCGGCGGCCGGGCGGGCTGGAACGTCGTCACCTCCATGTTCGACGCCGAGGCACGCAATCACGGAATGGACGTCATCCCCGCTCGTGAGGAGCGCTACGCGCGCGCCGAAGAGTTCGTCGATACGGCTCTGGCGCTGTGGGATTCGTGGGATGCCGACGCATTGACGCTCGATCGAAGCGGACAGTATGCGGATCCGGCCAAGGTGCACTCGATCGACCACGACGGCAAGCATTTTCGAGTCGACGGCCCGTTGACGGTACCGCGGTCGCCGCAGGGCAGGCCGGTGCTGTTCCAAGCCGGGGCGTCGGGGCCGGGTCGCGAACTGGCGGCGAAATACGCCGAGGCAATCTACGCTGTCGCCTACGATCTCGTTGCAGCGCAACGCTATTACGGGGACGTGAAGACGCGGATCCGCCAAGCGGGTCGCGACAGCGCGGCGGTGGGGATCATGCCGGGTCTGGTGACCTATATCGGCTCGACCGTGGACGAAGCCCGCCGAAAGAAAGCCGAACTGGATCGGCTGCTCCCCACCGAGCAGTCGTTGGCGATGCTGTCGACGTTCACCGGGCAGGACTGCGCTGCTTGGGAACTCGATGCTCCGGTACCGAACCTGCCGCCGGCATCGGAGTTCACCGGACCGCAGGGCCGCTACGAGACAATCCTGCGGATCGTCGAGAAGGACGCTCCCACCGTGCGGGAACTGCTCGGTACCCTCGCGGCCGGCGGAGGCCACGCCACGATGATCGGCACACCGGAATCGATTGCAGACGAGATGCAGTCCTGGATCGGCCGTGGTGCCGACGGATTCAATCTGATGTGTCCGCGATATCCGGACTCCCTCGAGGACTTCGTGGACCATGTGGTCCCGATCCTGCAGCAGCGCGGCGTCTTTCGATCCGACTACACCGCGTCGACGCTGCGCGGGCACCTGGCTCGCTGATCGGATTCACCGATTCACCGACTCACCGAGCAGGCCCGAAGACCCCCCGATCGACGAACGTCACCAGAGCGTCGAGTCCGTCGTCGGGCGAGCCCTGCCACAGCCGGGCGAAATTCTCTGCTGCACCACCGATCAGCATCGCGGTGGTGGCAGGGGACGCCGGTAGCTCGACGCCTGCCCTCTCGAAATTCGCGAGGCGGACGACCCACGGCTCGAACTGAACCTGCGTGAATCGCTGTACTCGCAGTGCGAAGTCTGCATTGACCAGAGCTGCATCGCGGAGGGCATCGATCACCACTCGGTGCCGAGTGAGCAACTGCCAGAACACTTCCACGTGCGGACGCATCGTCGGGTGCTCGCGCGCCGACGGGTCCTGAGTGGCGACGATGACGTCGGCGTCCTCACCGATCTGCTCGGCGAGGGCGAGCAGCAGCTCCTCCTTGCTGGAGTAGTGGTTGTAGAACGAGCCTGCCGCTCGTCCGGCTTCGCGGGTGATGTCGACGATCTTGGTGTTCAGGTATCCGGACCGGGCGAACACGACGCGGGCGGCGTTCTCCAGTTCGACCCGGGTTCGTCCGGCCTGTTGCGCCCGTGTTGTGGCGGCCATCTCTGCTCCCTGCCTGTTGACACCTCTGCCGTCACGATACACACTGAATCACGATTCAGTGAATGCTCATTCGTCGAAGGAGTCGTTGTGAAGGCAGCAGTTCTGACCGAATTCGGGATACCGAGATACGCCGACCACGGGCATCCGGTACCGGCCGATGGCATGGAGGTGGTCGACGTGGCGGCGGCGACGCTCAATGCCGTCGACATCGCCATCGCCGCAGGAACCCATTACCTCAGCCCGCGGTCGCTGCCCACCGTCAGCGGTATCGAAGGCGCGGGCACCACGCAGGACGGTCGCCGAGTCTATTTCTGCCCGCCGGTCCCGCCGTACGGTTCGATGGCTCAGCAGGCGTTGGTACCGACGGCGTCGCTCATCGAGCTACCCGACGGGCTGGACTTCTCGACCGCCGCGACGCTGGGCAATGCCGGCCTTGCGGCGCTGATGCCACTGACCCACGGTGGTCGAGTGAAGGAAGGGGAGAGCGTTGTGATCCTCGGTGGCACCGGGGTCGTCGGACGCCTGGCAGTGCAAGCCGCGAAGCTGCTCGGAGCGGGATCGATCACCGTGGTCGGGCGCGACGAGGTCGCACTCGAATCCACCCGCGAACTCGGGGCCACGGCGACGGTCACCATCGGAGACAAGAGCCTGGACGAGCTCGGCTCGGCCATTCGGCAGGCATCCTCCGGCGCGGACGTCGTACTCGATTACACCTGGAGCACAGTCGCTTCGGCGGCACTGCGCGCAGGAAACCGACTCGTTCGTCTGGTGCAGATCGGCGATCGAGCCGGTGCCGAAATCACTCTACCGGCGCAGCTTCTTCGATCGCTCGGGGCGACCATCGTCGGTTTCATGCCGCTGCACTACGGGCCCGATGCCACCTCGCAGGCCTATCGAACCCTGACCGACTGGGCCGCGGCCGGCGAGATCACCGTGGAGTACGAGAACGTCCCGCTGGCCGAGGTGGCGAGCGCGTGGAAGCGAGCCCCACTCACCCGTCACAAACTGATATTGGTCCCCTGACCGGCTCGAGTGTCCAACGAGTCGATGAATTTCCTTGTCAATCGAGCGATGTCGTCGGCATGGGAGATCGGCGACCAGTGTCCGGCTGGAATGTCGTTGCGGGTCAAATCTTTCACCCACTTGTCGGTGTCGTCGTAGTGGTACGGGCGCACCGCGACGTCCTCGGTGTTGACGATGAGGTGTACCGGGATGTCGATGTACCGATCCCGTGGATTGCCCAGAATGGGAAGAATGTTCGCGCGGTAAAGCTTTGTTCCGTTGGTGGCGTCCGACCACAATGTGGGGTTCTGGGTGACGAGCTTCGG
Source organism: Rhodococcus sp. 06-462-5 (assembly GCF_002258315.1). GTDB lineage: Bacteria > Actinomycetota > Actinomycetes > Mycobacteriales > Mycobacteriaceae > Rhodococcoides. Next base: position 400,315 of record NZ_NOYD01000001.1, read on the forward strand.
GTCGACTCCCGAGAACTCTTCGAGGAATGCAGGCCAGCCCTTGGCGAACTGTCGCTTGATCCGCAGCGTCGACAGCCCGGGGATGTGGAAGGTGACGGTGTACCACGACGCGCGTACCTGGGCGAGCACCTGCTTGATGCCGGTGAGGGTGGGTCTGCGTAGCCGCGACTGCGACCACTTGCCGAGGTGATCGAGATTCGGCCCGGAAATCGATGTGTACGAGCGGATGCGGTCCTTCGCGCGCGGCTGGGCGGCGGCTTCCCAAACCTCCACGGCACCCCAGTCGTGGGCGAGCACGTGCACCGGGGCGTCGGGGCTGACCGCGTCGGCGACAGCGTAGAAATCCGAGGCCAGACGCGCCAACTTGTACGCCGACTGCTCGGTGGGGACCGAGCTGTCGCCTGCACCGCGGGAGTCGTAACTGATCACCCGAAAGCGGTCCTCGAGCTGGGGGACGATGTGGCTCCACAGCTCGTGGGTATCGGGCCACCCGTGTACGAGGACGATGGGGTCACCGTCGGGGTTGCCGCTCTCGAACACCGCCAGTCGGATTCCCTCGTTGACGACCGTCGTTCGAACCGCGTTGCTGCTCAACAGTATTTCCGTTCTATAGATCGAGTACGAGACGCCCGCTACGAGCACGCGAGACGCAGATGAGCATGTGATCACGTTGTTCTTCGGGAGTCAGCCGAGATTCGAGATGTTCGGGCTCACCCGACAGCACCCGAACCTTGCAGGTACCGCAGAAGCCCTGCTGGCACGAGTACGCGATATTCGGTTTCTGTTCCTTGACGGCCGTCAACACCGACGCGTCGGCCGCGACGTCGAGCACGGCACCGGTGCTGATCAGCTGCACCTCGAACGGAGTGCCGTCGAGAATGGGTGGCGGGCCGAAACGCTCGAAATGCAGTGCGGTGGACGGGCACTGGCGAAAATCGCGGCGGACGGCGTCGAGCATCGGGGTGGGGCCACAGCAGTAGACGGCACCTCCCGCGGGTGCGCGCTGGAGTAATTCGCCCTCGGTGGGGTAGCCGTGCACGTCGTCGGTGCGAACGAACACGCGGTCCGACTCCCAGCTCTCGATCTCGTCGAGGAAGGGCATCGTGTCGCGAGATCGACCGCAGTACACGAATTGCCAGTCCATGCCGAGAATCCGCGCAGCTCTGACCATCGCGATGATGGGAGTGATGCCGATACCACCCGCGACGAACAGGGCGCTGCCCTCACCGACGAAAGGGAATCCGTTGCGGGGACCGCGGACGGTCACCTCGGTGCCTGGCTCCAGCCCGTGCATCTCGATGGATCCACCTGCGCCGGTGGGGATTCGACGCACCGCGATCCGGTAGGAGCTGCGATCGGACGGGTTGCCGCACAACGAATACTGGCGGCGGCGGCCGGAGGGCAGGTGCAGATCGAGATGGCAGCCCGGATGCCAGATCGGCAGCTGCTCCCCCGTCGGCGACGCAAGGGTGATGGCTGCGACATCGTTGTCCTCGGCGACGATCTCGCGTTCGGTGACGACCAACGTCAACGCGGAATCGGGATTGTGGCCGGCGACGGCCTCGTCGTACTCCGCACCGGCAGCCGCACGCATGTATCCGTTGAGAAACGTGCCGAGGAGCTGCATCGAGCGATCGGGATGTGCCCGTCCACGCAGATCGGGTGGCGCATCCTTGGGAAGCAGTCGCGGGACGCGGCGCGAGGTGAGCTTCACCTGGCCGCAGCCTGCGCGGCAGGCGAGGACGCGAGGTACCGGACGGCCTGCGCGGTCGAGCCTTCCTGGCTGGGGTGGTACGACTTCCTGAGGTAGCGCGACATGCTGCGACCGACGTGCGTCAACGCGGGAAGGGTGCCGCGCCTGACCGACTTCCGCCACAGAGCCGACCGAGGCTTGCGCACGGATTTCGGCGCAGACTGCAGTTCCGGGTCGTTCTTCATCAGGAAGATGATCCCGCGCATCCAGATGTACGCCATCAACGGCACGACCAGCACGAAGGTGCGAAGGCGACGGACCTCGCGCTTGTCGAAGTAGCGGAGCGTGTCGTACGCGACCGAGCGGTGCTCGACTTCTTCGGCACCGTGCCACCGCAGCAGATCGAGCATGGTGGGGTGGATTCCTGCGCGATCGAGACCGTCTGCGTTGAGCACCCAGTCGCCGAGGAACGCCGTCACGTGTTCGATGGCGGCGATCAGGGCCAGGCGCTCGACCAGGTTGTTCTTCGACCGCAGGCTCGTCACCGAATCGGCTCCGAGTACCTTGCCGAAGGTCCATTCCATCTGATCGGTGAACGGCTTGGGGTCGAGCCCCTTGGCCTCGAGGTGAACGAGTACACCGGTGTGGGCCTCGGCGTGCACGGCCTCCTGGCCGATGAAGCCGATGACGTCGTCGCGCAGCTTCTCGTCGTCGATGTACGGCAGGGCCTCTTTGAACGTGTCGACGAACCAGTGCTCACCGGCGGGCAGCAACAGATGCAGCACGTTGAGCACATGCGTGGTGTACGGGTCACCCGGCACCCAGTGCATCGGCAGATCGGTCCAGTCGAACTTCACGTTCCTGGCCTGCAGCATCACTTCGCCGGGATCCGACGCGACGGTGTTCCGTTCGTTCATCGAGCCACCTCCTCCACATCCGCATGTGTGGCCGATGCCACAGTGCGCGCTTTAGTATAAACACCAGTTACAGGTAAAAGGAACCGTGTCGGAGCCGAGTGAGAGACTGCTGTGATGACCGACTCCTCCCCCGTGTCGATTCCCCCTGCCCCGGCGTCGACTCCCCCGAGTCGCGTCCCCATCGCCTGGCCTGCCGAATGGCCCGTCGAGGTCCGAAAGATCGCCGACGCCACGAACGATGCCCTCGCCGCGGTTGCGGCGCGGGATCCGATCGCGTTCGACGACGCCGTCGAACTACTGGGCCGCTCGGACTCGGCGCAGGCCGGGCACGTGCATGCCGAAATGGTACGCACGTTGCTCGAAGAGGTACATAGCGATGGCTTGACCGGCGAGAACGTCCAGGAGGTGCTGGGGCGAACCGTGCGAGGCGCGGACTGGCTGCCGAATCTGGACATCGCGGGGTTCGTCGAGGTGCTCACCGGAGCCCTGGGGGTTTCCGACGTCGAAGAGCAGTCGCGCACGAAACCCCGTCCGGCACACGCATTGTTGGTGGTTGCGGACCTACTCGCGGTTCGCCGCGGTCGCGCAGAGACCTACCTGCGCCGCGCACTGGCCGAAGTACACCGAGCCGAGACGATCGAGATGCCCTAGCGAGATCTTCCCCTGTCTTGTACAAGCGCTAGACAGGCCAAGAAAGCGCTACCGATGCAGGATGTTCGCTCCGGCGATGATGGCCCGGACGGCCGACAGGGTTGCGTCGGCCTCGAGTGCCATCGACCATTCGCGACGACCGTCGTGCTCGGCCAGGATGAAGGTCGCCGTCTCGTCGCCGACGATCTGCTGGTGGAACGAGAGGATCTCGATGCGGAATCCGGCGTCGTGCAGCATCGACGTCAACGCCTCGATCGGCCCGTAAGACGTTGCAGCACAAGTGATGATGGTGTCGCCGAGGCCGAAGGTGGCGTCGAACGACGTCTTGCCCCCTGGGGCTCGAGTTCCGGTCCAGGAGCCCATTCGAAGCGGTCCTGTGGTGGGCGAGAAGCGGTCGGTGAATGCCGTCCACGTCATGGTGTGCCAGGTGGACTCGGTGATCTCGTCGCGCATCGTGCGCGGCAGAGCGCAGCCGAAGCGGCCGTGGAAGGGATCGGTGGCGAAAGAAGAAGCAAGTGCATTCATGGGAGTGGTCCTGGCGAATGTGAAGGGAGGACCGAGAGAGCACGACGACCCGCAGCGAGGGGTCGGTCCGAATCAGACCCCGCTACGGCGGCGTACTACGAGAATGCGCTTCACAGCGTCGAACTTAGCCGCGACCTGGACTGGCGCGCAAGTATCGAGCGAATACAGATCTCTAGGACACGAGCTAGATGTCCGCATATATCGCACGATTCGTTGTAACTTTGGCCCCATGGACCCCGTGCGTAACCCTTACGCTCCCGGCGCCGGCCAGCGCCCACCCGAGCTCGCAGGCCGAAAGAAGCAGCTCGACGCCTTCGACGTGGTGCTCGAACGCATCACCCGCGGCCGACCGGAACGCAGCGTCGTACTCACCGGGCTGCGAGGCGTCGGAAAGACGGTGCTGCTCAATCAACTCCGATCCGCGGCGATCGCGCGCGGATGGGGCACCGGGAAGATCGAGGCTCGCCCCGACCAGGAATTACGCCGCCCGCTGTCCTCGGCACTGCATATGGCGGTCCGCGGGATCGCGGCCTCGCATCGCGACCCCGAACGCGTCGACGAGTTCCTCGGCGTACTCAAGGCCTTCGCCCTGCGCTCCACGGCCGACAAGGGCATGCGGGAACGCTGGCAACCCGGCATCGACGTCCCGGCCAAGACCGGCCGCGCCGACTCCGGCGATATCGAGATCGACCTCGTGGAACTGCTGCTCGATGCCTCCGCGCTGGCCGGCGACGTGGGCGTGGGCATCGCCATCTTCATCGACGAGATGCAGGATCTGGGACCAGCCGATATCTCCGCGCTGTGTGCGGCCTGCCACGAGCTCAGCCAGGACACCGCGCCGCTGATCATCGTCGGGGCCGGGCTGCCGCACCTGCCCGCGGTGCTCTCGGCGTCCAAGAGCTACTCCGAGCGTCTGTTCAGCTACCACCGGATCGGGCGGCTCGAGCGGGCCGCGGCCGATCTGGCCCTGATCGCCCCGGCCGACCGCGAGGACGTCGAATTCACTCCGGAAGCTCTGGACGCGCTGTACGCGGCCGCCGACGGATACCCGTACTTCGTGCAGGCGTACGGCAAGGCGACGTGGGATCTCGCGGCCGACACCCCGATCACCGTCGAGGACGTGCGCGTCGCCGCCCCGACGGCGGAGGAGGAACTGGCCGTCGGATTCTTCGGTTCTCGCTACGAACGGGCAACGCCGGCCGAGCGCGAATACATGCGCGCGATGGCCGAACTGTCGGTGGACGACGGCTCGGTGCCGACCTCGGCCGTGGCGACCGAGCTGGGACGCAAGCCTGCGTCGTTGTCTCCGGCGCGGGACGGCCTGATCAAGAAGGGCCTGATCTACTCGGCCGAGCGCGGAACCATCGCTTTCACGGTCCCGCACTTCGGTCGCTACCTGCGCGCACAGACCGACGAGCCTGCAGCGGTGTGAAATTTCAGTGCGCCTCGGCTCGCTCGACACACAGCTGCTCGAGCTTCCGCACTGCCCTGGGGTCGGACCGATCGACGTTGACGAGGTCTGCGTCACCGTCGTAGAAATCGATCAGTCGTTGGTCCATCACCCGGCGCCACAGCGGCGGAACCAGCGAGCAGAAGATCATCACCGCGTAGCCGGCCGGTAGCTGCGGGGATTCGTCGACGGTGCGCAATGCCTGGTATCGGCGCACCGGATTCGCGTGATGGTCGCTGTGACGTTGCAGGTGGTAGAGGAACAGGTTGCTCCACAGGTGATCGCTGTTCCAGCTGTCCCGGTGAGTCGGCTTGCCGTATCGACCGCTGGGCCGCTTCTGGCGCAGCAATCCGTAGTGCTCGAGGTAGTTGGCCGCCTCGTACAGGACGATGGCGATCGCGGCCTGCAGCACCAGATACGGCACGATCACGGTGCCGAAGACGGCGATCAGTACGCCGAACAGCGCGACGCTCATGGCCGCGGCGTTGAACAGATTGTTTCGGTACGTCCACCGCGACAGCCCCTGCCGGGCGAGGCGTCGCGACTCGAGCTCCCAGGCCGAGCGCAGGCCGTGCACGACGGTGCGCGGCAGAAACTTCCAGAACGACTCGCCGAATTTGGCGGACGCCGGGTCCTCCGGGGTCGCCACGCGCAGGTGATGGCCGTGATTGTGTTCGACGTAGAAGTGGCCGTACAGAGTCTGTGCCAACGTCACCTTCGACAGCCAACGTTCGAGGCGGGCACGCTTGTGGCCCAGTTCGTGGGCGGCATTGATGCCGACGCCACCGACGATGCCGACGGTGATGGCCAGGCCGATCCGCTCGGGCACTCCCAGCGGTCCGTGCGCCCACAGGTAGCAGGCGGCAACGAGCCCCGCGTACTGCAGCGGCAGGAACAGGTAGACGCACCAGCGGTAGTACCGATCGTTCTCCAACGCGGCGATCGCCTCGTCCGGGGGATTGCTGCGGTCGACACCGGCGAATTTGTCCACTAGGGGCAGTGCGATGCCCATGATCATCAGACCGAGGGTCCAGAAAGCACCGGGACCGAGGAGGGTCACCAGACCCCAGGCCAGGAACGGGCTCAGGGGAATAATCAGTCCCAACGGCCACAGGTAGCGTTTGGGGTCGCGCCACCGCGGCGACGTACTCGTGGCGGACTCATCACGCATTGAAGGTTTCTTCACTCCTGGTCGGTGTCGTGCCCCGAGGTGCGAGGACAGATCGGTAGTGGCGTGTCACAACTACATCGCCCGTTCCACGATGATAGTTACCCAAGCAAAAATCTGTGGGTTCGCCGATGAGCCGTCGAAGGCCCCGCCGCCCTTGTACGGTGACCGAATGGAGCATGTCGAGTCGTCGTTCGTCGGAGTTCACGGAACCCGAATCGTCTACGACGTCTGGACCCCCGAGACCACGTCGACCGGGATCTTGGTGCTCGCTCACGGCCTGGCCGAGCATGCCGGCCGGTACCGGCACGTCATCGAACGGCTGGGCTCGCTCGGCGTCGTCGTCTACGCGCCCGACCACCGCGGACACGGGAGATCCGGTGGCAAACGGGTGTCGCTGGAGAAGTGGTCCGACTTCACCGACGACCTGCACACGCTGTTCGGCGTCGCAGCCGCCGAGCATCCGAATCAGCGCACCTTCCTGCTCGGCCACAGCATGGGCGGTGCCATCGCGCTGTCGTACGCGCTCGACCATCAGGGCGACCTCGACGGTCTGATGCTGTCCGGACCTGCAGTGGCTCCCAGCGTGGGACAGCCGAAAGCCTTGGTGGCGGTGGGTAAGGTCCTCGGACGATTCCTCCCGGCAATTCCCGTGCTGAAGCTCGACCCCCATCTCGTCTCCCGCGACAAGGATGTGGTCGACGCCTATCTCGCCGATCCGCTGGGATACCACGGCGCGGTTCCGGCGGGCCTGGCCGCAGCCATGCTGGGCGTCGGGGAGACCTTCCCGGCTCGACTGCCGTCGCTGAAGATCCCCGTGCTGCTCCAGCACGGAACGGCGGACGGATTGGCCGATGTCTCGGGCAGTGAACTGATCGCCGAGCTGGCCGGATCCGACGACCTGACCCTGAAGACGTACGACGGGCTGTTCCACGAAGTGTTCAACGAACCGGAGAAGGAGCGCGTACTCGACGACCTCATCGCTTGGCTGCGTCCCCGTGTACACACCGGCGCTGTAAGTTCCTGACGGATCTTTTCGAAGAAGGGGGTACCACCATGACCAGGCGAGCACTCGTATTGGGCGGCGGCGGAGTCGCAGGTATTGCGTGGCAGACGGGTGTCCTACTGGGATTGGCGGAATCAGGAGCCGACGTCACCGACGCCGAGATGCTGCTGGGAACGTCGGCCGGCTCCTCGGTCGCGGCCCAGATCTCGAGCGGAGCCGCGTTGGCCGAGCTGTTCGAGCGTCAAGCAGACGAAGCGAAGCAGGACCACGAACCGCATGCCGAGGCGACCATCGACGAACTGGTCTCCATGCTGGCTCGGGCGGCCCAGAACTCGGACGGCAGTGCCATCGACACTCGCAGGCGCATCGGCACCGAAGCGCTCGCGGCCTCGACGATCACCGAGCGTGAGCGCAGGGCGATCATCGAACGACGGCTGCCGTCGCCCACGTGGCCCAACCGCGATCTGCGGATTGTCACCGTCGACGCGGTGACCGGGCGGCATCGGGTACTCGATCGTGGCTCGGGCGTCCAGCTGATCGACGCCGTGGCCGCGAGCTGCGCTATCCCGGGAATGTGGCCGCCGGTGACGATCGGCGATCATCGCTACGTCGACGGAGGTATTCGGGCGAGCGAGAATGCCGATTTGGCAGTCGGTTTCGAGAAGGTGCTGGTGTTCAGAGTCGGAGCGCTCGACCTGGAGAACGATCCCTTCGACGTCGAACGAGAGCGACTGATCAAGGGCGGCTCCAAGGTGGAAGTGATTGCCCCCGATGCCGATTCGTCGGCGGCCATCGGACCCGATGCCACCGACGTCGCCGTCCGATCGGCTGCGGCCGTGGCCGGACGCGCACAGGGCAACGCCATCGCCGCGCGCATCGCCGAGTTCTGGGTCTAGAGAACCTCTCTAGCCGAACAGGGCAGCCCCGTTTCCCCAGCAGACGGCACGAACCCAGTCGTCACCGAGATCGAGTCGGCGCACTGCCTGCAGGGCATGCAGATACGGGTACGGGATGTTGGGGAAGTCGCTGCCGAACAGAATGCGATTCTGTAGATCGAGTAGCCGGGGCAGTTCGTGTCTCGGAAACGGTGCGCCTGCCTCCGAGAAGTCGGTGAACGACATCGTGGTGTCCAGCCGGACGTTCTGGTAACGATCGGCCAGGTCGAGGAAGTCGCCGTACTCGGGCATGCCCATGTGCGCGATGATCAACGGAAGCTTCGGGAACCGCTGCAGCAGTGCGGCAATGGGTTCCGGTCCGGTATGGGTGCCGGGTGCCGGGCCTGATCCGCAGTGGATCACCACGGGTACCTCGGCATCGGATATCGCACCCCAGACGCCGTCGAGCCGGGGATCGATCGGTGAATAGTTGCCGACCTGGATGTGCGACTTGAAGATTCGAGCGCCGTTCGCCAAGGCCTGCTCGACGTACTCGGTGGCTCCGTCCTCGGGGTAGAAGGTGGCGGTCTGCAGGCAGTCGGGGGTGCGGGCCGCGAAGTCGGCACCCCACGAGTTGAGCCAGGCCGCCATCGACGGCTTGTGCGGGTAGATCATCGACGTGAACTGCCGTACTCCGAACCCCCGAATGACGTCCAGCCGTTGTTCTTCGGCGAACCGGTAGGAGATGGGCCAGACGCTGCCGGTCAGCGGACCGGCACTGTCGAAATAGCTCCACACCTTGTCCATCACGTTCTTCGGCATGAAGTGCGTGTGGACGTCGAACAGGCCGGGCAGCGACAGGTCGGTCCAGAAGGCGACGATCCGTTCCGTCTCCTCGGCAAGTTCGGCGTCGGAGCGCGGCGGCTCAGCGTGCGACATGGGCGTCGAACCACTCGAGAGTCTTGCCCCAGGCATCGGCGGCGGCGTCGGCGTCGAACACGGCAGGGCGGTCGTCGCAGTGGAATCCGTGCTTGCCGTGGGCGTACCGCGTGATCTCCGTGGCCACCGGTGCCGTGGCGGTGATCTCGCGCAGCGTCTCGACGTCCTGGAACGGGATGCCCTCGTCCAGGTCCCCGAAGAAGCCGTGCCAGGGGGTCTGGAGGGCGTCGCCCACCGAGGCCATCGCGGGATAGCCGAAGCGGCCCTTCGTTATTCCGCCGCCGTAGAACGTCGCTGCCGCACCGAGGGGGCGTCGAACGGCGGTCTGGAACGCGACACTGCCGCCCATGCAGAAGCCGACGATGGCGATCGACGAGGGCTCGAATCCCAATTCGGCGAGGGCACTCGCCGCCGCGTCCACGTCGGAGTCCACTTCGTCCGCCTCGAGTTTGCCGATGGCCGCCATGGCCGAATCCATGTCCGAGTAGTCGAGCACGGTGACGCCCTCCTGCCGGTGGAACAGATGCGGGGCGACCGCGACCCACCCTGCAGCCGCGACGCGATTGCAGACGTCGACGATGTGGTCGGTGACCCCGAAGGCCTCCTGGATGACGATGACGCCGCCGCGGGCATCACCATCGGGCCGAACGACGGTGAGGGGAGTGGTGTTCATCCCTCGATTGGAGCACATCACCACTAGCGCATGCCGGTAACAACGGTGAGTTCCGCAGTTTTGTACGGTGGCGTGCAGGGAACGATCCCGACCGAGAGGACAACTCATGCGTGCGGTTCAGATCTCCAGCCTCGACGGACCCGATTCGGTGAGCGTGGTGGACATCGACGCGCCTGCCCCGCGCGACGGGTCGGTGGTCATCGAGGTCCATGCGGCGGGTGTCGCCTTTCCCGACGCATTGCTCACCCGCGGGCTCTACCAGTACAAGCCCGAACTACCGTTCGTCCCCGGCAGCGAGATCGCCGGCATCGTCCGGTCGGCACCGCCGGAGTCCGGCTTCTCGGCAGGTGATCGAGTAGCCGCCCTGACCGGATTGAGCGACGGCATGGCCGAGGTCGCCGTGGTCTCACCCGACACTGTGTTCGCGCTGCCCGAGTCGGTGTCGCTCTCCGCAGGGGCAGGGCTGTTGTTCAACGACCTGACGGTGCACTTCGCGCTTCGTGAGCGCGGTCGTCTGGCCCCGGGCGAAACGGTCCTGGTACACGGCGCAGCAGGAGGCATCGGAACCTCCGCGTTGCGAATGGCTCCGGTACTCGGCGCATCTCGCGTCATCGCCGTCGTGAGCTCGCAGGCCAAGGCGGACATCGCCCGCTCCGCTGGAGCCACCGATGTGGTGCTGGTCGACGGGTGGAAGGACGCGGTCAAGGAACTGACCGGCGGCCGCGGCGTCGACGTCGTCGTCGATCCTGTGGGTGGTGACCGGTTCACCGACAGTATCCGCTCGCTTGCGCCGTCCGGCCGAATCCTGGTGCTGGGCTTCACCGGTGGCGAGATCCCGACGGTCAAGGTCAACCGGCTACTGCTCAACAACGTCGACGTCGTCGGCGTCGGTTGGGGTGCATGGTGGATGACGCGCCCGGGCTACCTCGCCACCCAGTGGGCCGAGATCGAACCGCTCCTCGCCGACGGATCGCTCAGCGCGCCGGAGCCGTCGGTGTTCCCGGCCGCCGACGCTGCCGCCGCCATCGCATCACTGGAAAACCGCACTGCCGCAGGCAAAGTGGTGCTGGACTTCACACGCTGAGTTGGGGTCGGGCTGCCGGTTCATTCCGGCAGCTCGACGCCCCTCGCCTCGGCCAGGGCTGCGATCTCGGCAGGGAAGACGTTCTTGAACACGAACGGATCGGTTCCGAGCGCCCAGTTCGGTGCGAGCTCGATGGCGTATCGCTCGAAGTAGCCGAGTTGCTTGGCCACCAGGATCAATTCCTCCGGGCTCGACGTCTTGTACTGCTTGCCCATGCCCACCAGCGCTCGAATGAAGTCCGCCAGGCTGAAGTGCGCGAGGGTTGCCGAAAGCATCGGCGCGAACACCGACTGCAGGATCGCGCCGACCTCGGCGTCCGAACCCATCTGCGGGGCAACGATTCCCAGCCGCTTGACGGTACCGGCGAGTCGGGTGAAGTCGCCGTCGATCACGGTGGCGTGGAACAGGTCGAGCAGCAGCGCGCGCCACTGCTCGTCCACTTCGCCCATGACTCCGAAATCGAGGAACGCGACCCTGCCGTCGTCGAGGACCCAGACGTTTCCCGCATGCACGTCGCCGTGGAAGAGGCCGTGCAGCACAAGGGCTTCCATCCAGACCTTGGCCGCACGGCGGACGATCAGCTCGGACTGATCTCCCGGCTCGTAACGGTCGAGTGGGGAGCCGTGCATGCGTTCCATGCAGATCACGCGCCCGCCGCAGTAGTCGAGAAACACCTCGGGCGCGGTGACGTGCTCGTTGTCGCCGAACGCGCCGATGGCCGCGCGAAAGCTGTCCTGCCGCTTGGCTTCCACGGCGCTGTCGAGTTCGGCGAAGGTGGCAGCGTGCAGGTCGACGATGATCGCCGACGCGTTGGCCGTGGCGAAGAACGGAATGAACTTCTCGAGTCCGCGGGCGATGAGGTACGCGATACGCAGGTCGATCTTCATGCGGTGATAGATGCCGCGACGCTGCACCTTCATGACCACTTCGCGGCCGTTGTCACGGCGCACGCACAGGTGCACCTGAGCGACCGAGGCGGACGAGAGCGGCACGTCGTCGAACGAGGAGAACAGCTCGTCGATTCCGCGGCCCAGATCGGCCTCGATCACCGCGCGCGCCTGCGACCCGGGAAACGGTGGCACCTCGTCGAGGCAGCGTAGACAGGTGTCGGCGAGGACCTTGGGAAACAGCCCCGGTGAGGACCCCATCAACTGCCCGACCTTGACGAAGGTGGGGCCGAGAACGAAGAAGGCGTCGACGACGGCCTCGGAGGCGTGCAGCGGCCACCCGCGCCGTGGCGCGCGCACCCAGCGGCCGATCGCGACGAATTGGAAGTACGCCAACACCGAGCCGATGACGATGAGCCGCAGCAGTTCTCGTACCCCGAACTTCCTCAGCTCGGGTGCCGGCTTCGGTGTCAGAGGCTCGGGTGTCATGCGTGCACCCCCGCAGGCACGCGTGCTGCCGAGGCTTCCAGGCGTGCCAACAGTCGATCGAACCGCGTTGCATCGTCGGAGGCGCGTGAGAGCACCAACGCGCCCTGAATTCCGGCCACGATCTCCTCGGCCAGTTCGGCTGCCGAGTCGCCGTGCCCAAGACGGCTCAGTACCGGAGTGAGTGCGTCGATCCAATGGGTGAAATGCGTTGCGACGCGGCCCGAGAACACCGCACGTTCGAGACCGAGCGTGAACGCTCCGAACAGGCACACCAGACGATTGGACCGGAAGTATCGCGCGGTTTGCTCGAACATCTCGTGGGTGGTCGACGCGGCATCGGTGCCGTGTCGCAACGGCTCGAACACGTTGTGGTGGAACCACAGCTCGACGTCGTCGAGGACTGCCTCGGCCATCTCCTGCTTTCCCCGCGGAAAGTAGTGGTAGAGGCTGCCTTTCCCCAGGCCGGTCTGTTTGCTGATGACGGCGAGGGACGATCCGTCGAAACCGTGGTCGCGGAACACCCTTGCGAGTATCGGCACCACGTCGTGGCGATCGCTCATGAGCCGGTACTGTACCAATCGGTACACGCCAGGTGTATCGGGGCTCCGGGAGTGGAGCCTGCGAAATGACCCATCGGGGTCGAGCCGAGATGGGTCGTACAGCTGTGAAGAGAACTACCGTCCTGGCCGCTGGAGCCTTTCTCGTCGGCGGGGTGACCTATCTGGCCGCCGAGGCCGTCGCCGCGCTCGGGTGGACGGACCGGCCGTACAGCTACGCCCGCAACAACATCAGCGACCTCGGAATCCCGGACATCTCGCCGCTGCACACGGTGATGAACACCGGCTTCGTCGTCGACGGCACGTTGTTCGTCCTGGCGGGGCTGGGACTGTCGGTGCTCTTCGAGGGCCGCGCGCGGTGGATCGTGGCCGGCACCTCCGTCGTTCACGGTGTCGGCAGCATCGTCGTCGGGCTCGCTCACGCCTCGGTCGCCGGGGCCTCGACGCCCCATGCGGTGGGTGCGGGCATGGCGATCGTCGGCGGCAATCTGGTGCTGCTGGCGGCAGGCCGATACGGCGGCCGCGTCGGCGCGCCGCGTTGGTACACGGTGGGCAGTGCGACTGCAGGAGTGGCAGGCCTGGTGGGGCTGGCTCTGTTTCTCGCCGACACCGGAATCCTCGGCGGCGGAACATTCGAGCGCATCTCGGTCTACACCATCATCGGATGGGAGATCGTCACCGGTGCAACGATTCTGGTCAAGCGCCGCCTACTCGAAGTCGGGTGACTCCTTTGCGAGGAAAGCGCGTACGCCCTCCTTGCCATCCGCCGACTCGAACGCCTCCTCGAACACCGGCAACGCCCGTCGCGCCGGCAGGCCGGGGGACTCGCCGAACGTGAGAGCGAGGGCGCGCTTGTTCGCCCGAACAGCAGAGCGGGACTTTCGCGCCAACGCCTGCGCCAAGCCCAGTGCCACCGACAACGACTGTCCACGCGGAGCGACTCGATTGATCAGGCCCCATTCCAGAGCAGTCTCGGCCGAGACGGGCTCGCCGAGCAACACCAGTTCCGCCGCGCGCGCCTGACCCACCCGCCGCAGCGCACGCATGGACCCGCCGCTGCTGGGGATCACACCGAGGTCGATCTCCGGCAGTCCGAGTCGAGCTCCCGCGTCGGCGACGACGAGGTCGCAGCACAGCGCCATCTCGAGGCCGCCGCCCAACGCGAATCCGTCGATCGCCGCGACCGTGGGTAGCGGCAGATCGTCCAGCAACTCGAGGGTGGCGTTCTCGAGATTGCTCTTGCGGGCGAGTACGTCACCGCCGTCCTGCATCTCGGGCATCTCGGCTATGTCCGAGCCGGCACTGAACACCCGGTCGCCGGTGAGAACGATCGCCCGAACCGAGGCATTGTCGGCCAGCTCGAGAAGGACTGCGCGTAGTCGCCGCGTTGCCGGTCGGGTCAGCGCGTTGACCGGCGGATTGCTCAGCGTGATCTGCGCGACGGCCGCGTGCGGGAAGGTCAGGACGGGAGAAAGTGCGGTGGGCATACTTCGGAACCGTAGAGCGTGCGGCTGACCTGGTGATTGGGAGACTGCCGAGAAGGCATGTAGGTTGGTGAACACCCGACGCGGGGTGGAGCAGCTCGGTAGCTCGCTGGGCTCATAACCCAGAGGTCGCAGGTTCAAATCCTGTCCCCGCTACTACGCGAGTCAGGCCCGACATCGATGATGTCGGGCCTGACTCGTCTGTGCTGCCCTCGCCTGTGGTGCCGGTGCGTTCGCGAATCAGGGCTGCAGTCTGAACTGCACGACAGCGGTGACATTCTCGATCGCGTCGTCGAGAGCGGTCATGCGTGCTCTGGCGTCGGGCGCAGACAGGATGTCGAGTCGATCGGACTGACCCATCGGAATCAGTGCTGCCAGCGACCAGATTTTCTCGGCGGCCGAGATCGGCAGGCCCAGGAAGTCCGGAACACCGGGTGTGGCGACGTTTTCCGTCGATTCGAGTCGGCCGATCAGCTCGTAGAGATCTTCGACCCGTGCCCAGGTGGCGTCGAATTCGGTGTCGGCGATCACCGCGTCGGTATCTTCGTCCGGCCACGCTCGAACGTCGGCCTGTGGGTACGGATCGTCCGGCAGCCAGGCGTCGATCCTGATCCGTTCACCGCCGACGCACTCGAGAAGAAATCGGCCGTTGCCGATGGACTCGTGACCGATGATGTGTGCGACCGTCGCCACATCGTGCCGTACGTCGCCGCCGCCGGCCTCGTGCCCACGCGCGATGAGTACAACGCCGAAGCTCGGGTCGTCCTGCTTCAGGCAGTCGTGCACCAGAGCTTGGTAGCGCGGCTCGAAGATGTGCAGGGGTAGGCGTTCGCCGGGGAGCAGCACACTGCCGAGCGGGAACATCGGTGTCACGCTCACGGGTGCTGCAACGGAACAGCCGCCGGGGTGATCGCCGCAGGCGCGCTCTTCTCGGTCCGGTTGGAGTCCAGGAATTCGTCGAGCAGTCGGAAGAAGAAGTCCGGCTCGTCGAGCTGGGGAAAGTGGCCGGCGTCGGGAAAGATCTCGACGCGACTGTTCGGGACCTCGCGTCGAATGTTGTCGGCGTGCTTGGCCGGAATCATTCGGTCCTTGCCGCCCCAGACGAGCAGCGACGGAATCGACTCGAACTTCTCGAAATGTTGCTTCGCGCTGACGGTCTGACCACGCGGGCCAACCACTGCTCGCGTCGACGCCAGAAATGCGCCGCGGGTGGAGCGGTCCGCCACGGACCGGAACGACCGCCAGGTCTCGGCCATGCTGGGACCCGGCTCGACCGGCAGACCCCATCTGCCCAACTGCGCCAGCGCACTCTCGGTGTTCTTACGGAACCAGTCCGATGCGAGCAGGGGCAGCACCAGCTCACTGCCGGGCAACGTCGCGGCCTTGAGGAGCAGGCTCACTTCGGGGCCGAGGCCGCCGCTGCTGACCAGCGCCAGGCGATCGACCCGCTCGGGGAAAAGGTACGTCAGCTGCATGACGATGCCACCGCCGAGGGAGTGACCGACCATCGGAGCGGAATCGATGTTCAGGTGATCCATGAGATCGCGAATGGTGGCCGAGTGCGAACTCAGCGAGTAGTCACCGGTCGGCTTGTCGGACTCACCGTGGCCGAACAGATCGGGCGCGATGACCCGATACTTCTGCGACAGACGCTCGAGCTGCGTGCCCCAGGACTGATGCGATCCGAGTAGGCCGTGAACCAGAATCACGGGCGGGCCGTCGCCCATGTCCACGTATCGCAGGACGTCCTTGTGTAGTTCTACCGACTGCAATTCGTACGATGAACTCATGGTCGACCTCCTCGTCGTGTGATTCCCGGGTCGTCGCGTGGCTCGGCGAGCCGCTGGCACAAACGTACAAGCTGAGCCGACACTGCGACAGACCCTCGGTCAGCGCGCGAGCCCCGCCTCGTCGAAGGTGTTGGCGATCGTCTCGGCCAAGTGTTCGGCCATCGGTTCGCGCAACATGTCGACGTGATCTCCGGGGATGTCGACGAAGCTCAGCTCACCACGACCGACCGTCTGCCACGACCTGAGATCCTTCACGTTCTCCGCTGTGCGAACCACGGTCATCGAACCCGACCACGGTGTCGGCACGTGCTTGTTCAACGCCACGTACCCGATGCTCGCGAAGACCAACCATTCCATCGTCGTCGGGTACCGCAGCAGCCCGGCGAACTGCATCCGTACCCAGAGGGCGGCGGTGCCGACGCGGCCGAGGTGGAAGCCCGCTTCTTCTCGCGTCCGAGCCGGCGGAGCAGCCGGAACCTCGGTACCGCCGGGCAACTTGTCCAGCAGATGCCGGAACAGCCGTGTGTCGAGAAGCAGCAGGTGCGGGGAGCCCAGGCCGGAGTCTCGGATCTCCTCCGCCATCGCGATGGCGATCCAGCCGCCGAGCGAATGGCCGACCAGATGGAACGGGCCCTCGGGCTGGACCGTACGAACAGCGTCGACGTAGCGCTTCGCGGTTCGCCGAATCGTTCGGTCCGGGCGTCCGCGCTTGCCTCGGCCGTGCGCCTGCAACGCATACACCGGGCGGTCGTCGTCGATGTGTTTGACGAGATTGAGGAACGCCATCGCCCCGACACCTGCACCACCGATGAGGAAGATCGGTGCCTTGCTGCCCTCGGTGCGCAGCGGCACGAGCACATCGTGTTCACCGGTTGTGCGCCGGCGCGCAGTCGCTGCGTCCTCGAGGCGGGCATCGACTGTCACGGCCAGCGCTCGAACAGTGGTCGCCGCGAACACGTCCTCCGGCGTCAGATCGATCTTCAGGCTCTCGCGGAGGTGAGCCAGCATTGCCGTTGTGGTCAGCGAGTTGCCGCCCAGCGCCAGGAAATCCTCGTCCCGGCCGATGGTGTCCAGTCCGATCGCGGTGCGTGCGGCCTCGGCCACGATGTACTCGGTCGGGCCGACCGCCGTGCGCTCGACGCGTCGATCGGCGGGCTCTGGCAGTGCACTTCGATCGAGCTTGCCGCGCTCGTTTCGCGGCATCGCGTCGAGCGCGACGATATGGGTGGGCACCATCCATTCCGGCAGCGTCCGGCGCAGCGACGCTCGGATCTCGGCCACGGAGGGTCGTCGCTCGGAACGGGCCGAGCACACGTAGGCGACCAGGTCGGTATCGGTGCCGGAGGTTCTGCCGATCACGGCGGCGTCGCCGATCCCCGGCATCGCGCGCAGTGCTGCCTCGACCTCGGCCGGCTCCACCAGATATCCGCGCACCTTGACGGCGTCGTCGATGCGTCCGGCCAGGTGCAGCGTCCCGTGTTCGTCGAGTCGGCCCAGATCGCCGGTGCGGTACCGGAAAAGACCGTCGCCGAGGGCGGTGAATCGTTGGGAGTCCAGACCGGCACCGCCGAGGTAGCCGTCGGCCAAGCAATTCGCCGTCACCCGTACTTCGCCGATCACGTCGGGTGCACACGTCGAACCGTCGGAGGTGACGACTTCGACGAGCTTGCCTGCGATGGGTCTGCCTGCAGGGAGAAAGCCCGACGGCAGCGCTCGTTCGGGCGGGTATTCGCCGTAGGCGACGGCACCGGCTTCGGTGGTCGCGTACCAGTTGACCACCGTGGCGCGGCTGTCGAATCGCCGCCGGAAGCCGTCGGCGTCGTCGGAGTGCAGCGATTCCCCGTATGTGACGACCACCCGCAGCGAAGGTACGGCCCCGCGCCCGGTGGGTCCGTGATCGGCCGCGGAGACAGCACGCAGCAGCGAGGACGAGCAGTGCAGCGTGGTCAGTGAATGCGCGGCTGCCCACTCGACGGTGCTGCTGGGGACACCCGACCTGGGGTCGCGGCAGTGCACAGCGGCGCCGCTGAGCAACCCCGCGAACAACGTGTTCAAGCCGGCACCGAAGCTGACCGGAAGGGAGTTTCCGACGCGGTCGTGTGGGCTCAGCGCCAACGCGTTGGCAACCTCGTATGCCTTGGTCAGGCACATGCGGTGGCTGAGGATCACACCTTTGGCGGTGCCGGTGGATCCCGAGGTGTAGTTGATCACCGCGGTGTGGTCGCCCGACAGCGTCGGCAGCGGAACACAGGAATCGACGGCGGCGGCGACGGCGGCCGAGTCGATCGCCGTCGCGTCTGCTTGGTCGATGATCGTGGCGCGGCGCTCGGCGGGAAGCATGGGGTCGAGCGGAACCAGGGGATGGCCCGCGGTGACGACGGCCAGCATCAGCACGATCGAATCGGGCGTCGCGTCGGTGTCCACGGCGAGCGGCCGAGAATCGGCGGGAAAGAGGGTGGCGATCTTCCGGGCCAGCGAGTAAGCGCGGTGGAGGAGCTCGTCGAACGTCAGCGAGGTGCCGTCGACGTCGAGTGCGACGGCGTGCGGCAGGGCGTGAGCCACCTCGCGGTAGCGGGCCATGAGGGTGTCGCGGCGTTCGGGCCGGCACAGTGGGGCCAGTGAAAGTCGGGTCGGCGCATCGATGTCCTGAATCGACATGATTCTCCTTGCACGAGCCCGACCCGTGATTGCGAAGTCGGTTTGTTGCTCACAAACCGTCTTCGAGACTGTTTTAACGTCTCAAAGGTAGACGCGCATGGCCTTTTTACGCAAGCGGAAAACCGGACATTCCACAACAATCGGGTGACGTTGCGGAATGTCCGGTCGGTTTCCGGGCCTGCCCCTACAGGTCCGCGATGGCCTCCAGTGGCTTCGTGCGTGCGGCTCGCACGGCGGGCCACAGCGCCGCCAAGACTCCGACGACGGCCGAGCCCAGCAGCATCGCCACCACCTGGCCCCACGGCACGGTCATGGTGCCCAGGCCCTCGTCGCGCAGAGTCTGCACGAATCCCCACCCGAACGCGATGCCGAGGACGACGCCCACGATTGCGCCGAACAGGGCGATGAGCAGCGACTCGAGATAGATGATGCGACGAACCTGGGGCCGCTGCATGCCTATCGCCCGCAGCATGCCGATCTCCCGACGCCTCTCCACGACCGACAGGGCCAGCGTGTTGACGATGCCGAGCACGGCGATGACGACGGCCAATGCCAGCAATCCGTACAGCACGGCGAGCAGGGTGTCGATCTGCTGACCCTGGCTGCCCTTGAACTCCTCGACGTCCTGAACCTGGACGACGACGAACGGCTTGGTCGCGGCTTCGAGGTCGGTGCGCAGCGTGCCCAGGTCGGTACCGGGCGTGGCCTTGACCAGAACCAGGATGTCGGACCGGGTGATGGACGGCGTCACCTCCTGGTAGATATCGCCCGAGACGATCCAGCTCCCGATGAGCGGATTGTCGGTGAACACGCCGGTGACGGTCACGGGGACCGACGCCCCGTCCACGGTGTCGAAGGTGACCTCGGTTCCGACCGTCCATCCCCGGTTGGCTGCTTCGGTCTCCGACACCGAGAATCCGTCGCTGTCCAGGTCTGCCGTGCCCTGGACCATCGACAGCTCGAGCAGTCCCTCGGGCGAGCCGTCGATGGCGGCGCCGTACTCCTCCTGGCCGGCGATGGTGACGAACACCGGGTGCAGTACCGCCGTGCGGTCCACGCCGCTCACCTGTTGCGCAGCAGTCGTGGCACCGGTCGGAACGCCGATGGACTGCGGACCGGTGAGGATGTAGTCCGCCTCGACGCCGGTGTCGACGAGTGAGTCGACGCTGGCCTTGGCAGTGGATCCGAGCACGCCGATGACCGTGACGAGCATGAGGCCGAGCATCAGCGCGAAGGCGGTGGCCGCGGTGCGTCGCGGGTTGCGTACCGAGTTGGTCCTGGCCAAGCGTCCGATCGCTCCGAACGGACGGGTGATGACGGCACCCAGCGCGCCGACCACAGGCCGTGACAGCGACGGTGCGGCCAGTGCGGTGGCGACGATCAGCGCGACGGCTCCCGCGCCGACCGTGCCGGCGGCCGCTCCGCCGGTCGACTGCGCGCCGATGATCAGTGCGGCCGCGCCTGCGATTCCCAGGCCGACGCCGACGAACGTCCGGGTGCGCAGGGTGTCGCCCGCAGAGGCGAACTCCTCGCGCATCGCGGCGACCGGTGGAATCTTGGCCGCTCGTCGGGCGGGTGCGTACGCGCTCAGCACGGTGACGACGATGCCGACGGCGAAGGCGACGGCAACGGTGCGCGGCTCGAGCGCCAGCGGTCCCGACGGCAGGCCCAGGTCGAAGGCGTTGAGCAGTGCCCGTAGTCCGTAGGCGAGCCCGACTCCGCCGACGAAGCCCAGCACGCTGCCGATGACGCCTACGACGAGAGCTTCGAGGACGACCGAACGGCTGACCTGCCCGCGGCTGGCTCCGATGGCGCGCAGCAGTGCCAGTTCGCGGACGCGCTGAGCGACGATCATCGAGAACGTGTTGTAGATGATGAAGGTGCCGACCAGCAGGGCGATCCCACCGAAGGCGAGCAGGAAGTAGTTGATGAACGACAGCGCCGACTCGACCTCGGCCTGAGTCTCCGCCTGTACGTCCGCGGCCGTCTGGACCTTCAGATCTGGGAACGCCGCGGCGATCTCGTCGCGAAGATCGCTCTGACCCAACCCTTGCGCGGCGAGATCGTTGCCTGCGACGTCGATGTACTGCACGTGGGCACCGTCGGTGAACAGCTCGTTCGCCTGGCTCTGCACGAACTGGATTCCGATGTAGCCACCGGATTCGGTTGCCGTGGAATAGATTCCGACAATCGTGACGTCGGTGATGCCCTTGGACGGCACGAGAACCTGCGTGGCGTCACCCACCTTCAGGCCGGCGCGTTCGGCACCACCGGCGTTGATCACGACCTGACCGGGAGCGGTGGGAGCCGAGCCGTCGACGAAGGTGGTCGGATCGCCGAGTCGTTGATCGTCGGGGAGGTACGACTCACCGATGGTCGGTGCGCCGCCGGACTGTACGGCAGCCCCGTCCGACCCCAGCAGTACCAACTGCCCGCCGACGTACGGGGACACGGCGCGCACGTTCGGCAGTGCCGAGATCGCCGCGATGTCCTCGTTCGGCACGCCGGACGAGCGCGCGTCCTCGGGGCTCACTCGAACGTCCGCGCCCTGCGCGGTATCGGCGAACAGCGAGGAGAAGGTGCGCTGGAGGGTATCGGTGAACACGAACGAACCCGCGACGAATGCCGTGCCGAGCACCACGGACAGTACGGTCAAGGCAAGCCGAACCTTGTGTGCAGCAAGGTTTCTCAACGACACCTTGCGCATGGGATTGCCCGACGGCTTTTGTCGAGGAGGTTTGCTGGAAACGGAATGCGCCATTATCGGACCGTCTCCAGCTTCTTCATCCGCTCGAGTACGGCGTCGGCCGTGGGCGAGTTCAGCTGATCGATGACCGATCCGTCGGCGAGGAACACGACGCGGTCGGCGTAGCTGGCCGCGCGTGGATCGTGCGTGACGATGACGACGGTCTGATCGAATTCGTCTGCGGCAGTGCGCAGGATCGACAGCACCTCACCGGACGAGCGGGAGTCCAGGTTGCCGGTCGGCTCGTCGCCGAACACGATGTCGGGCCTGCCTGCCAGTGCACGTGCGCACGCCACTCGCTGCTGCTGTCCGCCCGAGAGTTCGCTGGGGCGGTGATCGAGGCGGTCACGCAGGCCGAGTCGGTCGACCACGGTGTCGAGCCATCCCTGGTCCGGTGTGCGGCCGGCGATGTCGAGAGGCAGCGTGATGTTCTCGAGCGCGGTGAGCGTCGGGACCAGATTGAAGGCCTGGAACACGAATCCGATTCGGTCCCTGCGTAATCCGGTCATCTCCTTGTCGGACAGCGCCGTCAACTCGGTGTCGCCGATGGTCACCGTTCCCGAGGATGCATTGTCCAAACCGGCCAGGCAGTGCATGAGCGTGGACTTGCCCGAGCCCGACGGGCCCATGATTGCGGTGAATTCTCCGCGAGCGAATTCCACGCTCACCCCGGACAGTGCGTGGACCTGGGTGTCCCCTGATCCGTAGACCTTCGATACGTTGACCGCACGTGCGGCGATGTCGCTCATGGTTGCCAGTGTTGCAGCGTTCTGCGCCGGTTGCTATCAGGGGAGACCCTGAACACCACCCCTATGATGGGCCTCATGCGCATCGGAGCCCACGTCCGCGACAGCAGCGACCCTCTCGGTACGGCCGAGGCGCTCGGCGTCGACCTCGTCCAGATGTTCCTCACCGATCCGCAGAAGTGGAACAAGCTCACCCCGCACCCGCAGGGCGAGGCGCTGCTGAGGGGCGATGTCGACGTGGTGGTGCACTCGTCCTACGTCCTGAACGTGGCGAGCTTGAACAATCGGATCCGCATTCCCTCGCGCAAGGCCGTCGTCGAGCAGGCTGCCGCTGCGGCCGAGATCGGGGCCATCGGGTTGGTCGTCCACGGCGGCCACGTCCGTGAGGGCGAGGACACTGCGAAGGGAATCGACAACTGGCGCAAGCTGTTCGAGCGCCAAGCGGAGCAGGGCGGCTTCGCCGTGCCGATCTTCGTCGAGAACACCGCGGGCGGAGACTCCGCGATGGCGCGCCACTTCGACGACATCGCCCGGTTGTGGGACGCGATCGGTGAATTCGGTGCCGGATTCTGTCTGGACACCTGTCATGCGTGGGCCGGGGGCGAGGATCTGGTCGACGTGGTCGACCGAATCAAGGCCATCACCGGGCGAATCGATCTGGTGCATCTGAACAATTCACGCGACGAGTTCGACTCGGCGCGAGACCGGCACGCAAATCTCGGCACCGGAACGATCGACGCCGAGATTCTGACGGCCGTCGCACTGGCGGCCGACGCGCCGGTGATCCTAGAGACCCCGCCCGAGGGGATCGAAGACGACGTCAGGCTGCTGAAGAGCCTGTAGTCGTGACAGCGAGGTCGTGCACGGCCACCGACCACAGCCGGATCAGTTCGTCGATGCCGTGCAGATTCACAGCCCAGGTGATGCGCGCCAGCACGGTACCCGCATCCGTCACGGTGATCCCGATGTCGATGGCGTGATCGCGGCGGGGCTCGGCCCGTGCATCCTCACGCAGGATTATCTGGGCTCCCGCGCGCGAGGCCAGCGCGGGATAGTTGCGAGTCAGTGCGTAGTCGCGGCCGCCGTTCGGCACCGAGCCCAGTCGCCTCGATACCTCGTCGAGGAGGTGCTCGCGGTGGGCGGGGACGGCGAGAGCGTCGGAATGGATCGAAGGGAGCCGGACCGGGTGAACTGCCTGGGTGTTGTCGAGATCGAGGTCCACCAACACGCCGGCCGAGGAGCCGCGGCGGTTGTTTCTCTGCCACGTGGACACGGCCGAGCCCAAGGCCGCGAGCAGCAGAACGCGGCGGCGGTGCAGGCCGTCGGGCAACACGAACGTCATCGACGTCTGCTCGAATTCCGTGGGCCGTTCGGTGAGCAGCGGTCGCTCTGCCGGGGTCAGGACGGCTACCCAGTACGGAACCTGTTCGGCCACCTCAGTGCAGAGAGTGCGTCCGAGCTGGGCCGGGCTGATCGTCTCGCGGTGCACGAGTCTCAGCGGTGCGAACACGGTCACTCCGACGAACCCCACTTCCGATCCGGATTGTCCTAGCCTTACCTAACCTTTCCCAGGTTAGCTCGAGCCGGAATCGGAGGCCAGGACGCCCCCGTCGGGATCGGTTCGGCCGGTGGCGCGCAGCGCCGGAATGCCGGGAGCGACCGGTAACCTTCCGGTCTCGAGCTCGTCCAGCAGGCCCTCCGACCAGGTCAACAGCCCGGTGACGTCGAGACGATGCGGAGGGTCGGACTCGAAGGCGATGAGCCGGTCGTGTCCTTGCCGGAGCAGTGAACCGGCACCGACGCGGTTGCCGCGCATCAGATGGGTCAACCCGACGGCCAGTTGGGCGAGGCCCTGCCACAACGGACGCTCGTCGGGCGAGCAACTCTTCCACGTGCCTTCCAGTACCTCGTGCGCATGGAAGGGCATGTTCGCGTCGAGGAATCTCTGCGCTTCGACGAGGGCGGCGGTGGGAGGAAGACGGAGGTCGTCGGGAACACGTGGGGTTCCGTTGCCGCCGCGCGAGAGTGGCCGCCCGAGACCGTCACGAGGCCTGGCGTTGAGGGGTTTACCGTGCGCATCACGTTCGCGTTCGGCCATGGCGGAAACCCTAGTGGGTAGTGGCCCGCACCGAGCTCACAGCCGCGAAGACGAACGTGCGGTGATGACACCCAGTGCTGCCAGGGCGGCGGCAGAGGTGACGACCATCGTGGTGGACACGGCAACGGCGTCGTTTCCGAGTGCACCGACGATCGGCGCAACGATGGCACCGAGCCCGAATTGAGCTGCTCCGAGGAGGGCAGCGGCACCGCCTGCGGCCTCACCGTGCCTGGACAGCGCGAGCGCAGGCGCGTTGGGCATCACGAAACCGACGGCACCGAGCACGAACCACAGCGGAACCACGAAGCCGATCATCCCGCCGATCTCGGCGATCGCCAGCACGGCCATGACGCCGCCCGCGAGGACGGCGAACGACAGCGCAGCCAACACGATCTGCACCGGAGCGAAGCGTCCGAGCAGGAGGACGTTGAGCTGAGATGCACCGATCAGCGAGATCGCACCGGCGGCGAAGACGATGGCGAACTGCTGCTCGTCGAGGCCGAACTCCTCCTGCAGCACGAACGACGATCCGGCGATGTAGGCGAACAACGAGGACATCGCGAGGGCCGCGACGAGGACGAGCACCACGAACTGGGCGTCGCGCAGCAGTGAACGGTAGGTGCGCAACACCGGCATGACGCCGCTCGCGCGACGACGCTCGGGCGGCAGCGTCTCGCGGAGCGACACGATCGCCAGTGTCATCAGGGCGACACCCATGATCGCCAGCGCGGCGAACACGAGCCGCCACGATCCCACCAGCAGCACTGCACCGCCGAGCGAGGGAGCCAGCACCGGGGCGACACCCATGACGAGCATCAGCCGGGACAGGACGGTTGCGGCCGCGCGGCCGCTGAACAGGTCTCGCACGATGGCCATCGCGACCACCGCAGCAGCCGCAGCACCGAGACCCTGCACGACGCGTAGGCCACCGAGAACGGCGATGTTGGGAGCCACGATGCACGCGACGGAGGCCAGGATGTGCACCCCGGTGCCGACGATGAGCGGTAGGCGACGGCCGACGATGTCCGAGAGCGGGCCGATGACGAGTTGGCCGAGGGCGAGCCCGATCAACGTGCCCGCGAGGGTGAGCTGCACGGCCGACGACGGGGTGTTCAGGTCGTCGGCGATGGCCGGGAGAGCCGGCAGGTACATGTCGATGGTCAGTGGACCGAGCGCGATGAGCGCGCCGAGCACCAGGATCACCCGCAGGCGTTCCTTCGATGTCGGCTCGGGGGACGCGCTCGTTGTCGGTGCTTCGGCTACGGCTGTCTCGGCTGCTGACGTGTTCGGTGCTTGGGCCACCCGAGGTTCAGCAACCGGGGCACTCGTTCTGTTCCCGGTTGCTGACTACAACTTTCGTGTTCTACGCCACGGCGTCGGACAGCACCGTCAGCTTCTCGACCTCCTCGCCGGTCAAAGCCAGGGCCGGTGCGTCGAGCAGGGCAGGCAGCTGAGAAATCTTGCTGGCGCTGGCGATCGGGGCGGTGACGCCCGGTCGCGCGAGCAGCCACGCGAGGGCCACGCTCGAGATCTCGGCCGAACGTGATTCGGCGATCTCACGCAGACCCTGCACCACGTCGAGACCGGCGTCGGAGAAGTACCCGGTGGTCAAACGTTCGCGCTGTTTGCCCGCGAGGTCCTCGCGGGTGCGGTACTTACCCGTCAGGAACCCGGCCGCGAGCGAAAAGTACGGAAAGACGCCGAGATGGTTCTCGACGGCCAGCTTCTGCAGTTCGCCTTCGTAATCCCGGCGGGCGACCAGGTTGTAGTGCGGCTGCAGCGCGATCGGAGCGGCGAACCCGTTCTCCTTCGCCAGTTCCAGCCACTCGCGCACCCGCGCCGGGGTGTAGTTCGAGATGGCGACGTACCGCACCTTGCCTGCCGTTACCAAGGCATCGAACGCGGCGAGGGACTCGACCAGCGGAGCCTTCTCGTCGTCGTAGTGCGCGTAGTAGACGTCGATGCGGTCGGTCCGCAGCCGAGCCAGTGACGCGTCCGCGGCGGCGCGGATGTTGGCCGGGGCCAATCCGCGGAACTCGGGATGTTGGCTGACCTTGGTGGCGATGACGACATCGTCGCGGTTGCCACGGGCGGTGGTCCAGTTGCCGATGATCGTCTCGGACTCGCCACCGGAGTTGCCGTCGGCAAATGCGGAGTACGAATCTGCGGTGTCGACGAAGTTGCCTCCGCCCGCGGTGAAAGCGTCGAGGATCTCGAACGACTCGGCCTCGTCACTGGTCCAGCCGAACGTGTTCCCGCCGAGAGCGAGCGGAAAGATCTCCAGATCGGAACTACCGATGGCAACCACAGACAAACCCCTTACGTCGGCGTACTACTCGACTGTACGGGCAGTCGAGTCCTCAGTGCCACGTGTGATCCACCAGCGCGGTTCGCGGACCGAACTTCGGCTTGGTCGCCTTGCCGCTCAGATACAGCAGGCGAACTGCGCGATGCCGATGCGGCGACAGAGGCTGCAGATACTCGACCATCTCGGCGTCGTCGATCGGCCTACCCAACAACGACCAGCCCACCACCGCCGCCAGGTGATAGTCGCCCACCGACAACGCGTCGGGGTCCCCCAGGGCGCGTTGCGCGGTCTCGGCTGCCGTCCATACACCGACGCCCGGGATCGCCCGCAGCCTGCGTGCAGCGTCCTCGGGTGTCATTCCCGACGCCTCCTCCAGGCGTCCGGCCGCGCAGGCGGCGTGAACGATGGTCTTGGACCGGGCCGGATCGACGTTGGCGCGGTGGTACTCCCACGACGGGATCCGCCGCCACACGTCGGGTGTCGGGAAGACGAACATCGGCTTCGGCGTCGGACCCGGTGCCTTCTCGCCGAACTTGCTCACCAGGTGGCGCCACGACCCGAAGGCCGAGATTCCGTGTACGCGTTGCTCGATGATCGCCGGGATCAAGGCCTCGAGCACCAGCCCGGTTCTACCCAGTCGCAGGTGCGGCAGCTGCCGGTGGGCCTCCTGGAGAATCGGGTGCTCGGGCGCGAACGTGGAGGCATCGTCGCCGCGGCCCAGCAGGTCGGGTGCCGCGTCCAGAAGTTCGGGTGCACCGGGGCCCCAGGCTCGAACCTGGGCGCTCGTCGGCGAGGCCTGGATCAGGCGATACGTCACCGGACCCGAGCTCATTCGCGACGTGCGCCAGATCCCGCCGTCCGGCGTCGACTCGTAGGTGGGATCACCTCGGCCCCGACGCAGCGGCGACACCGACATCCGGACGTCGATCCGTTGCTCGGAGGTGACGAGGCGGGCGACCCCGTCGGAACCGGCGTCGTCGGGCATCGGTTCTTCACCTCCGAACGTTCGTGGTCATGCGGACCGAGTGGGTCCCCGTCAGGGCGTCGGCCGACACGATTGCAGCGCCGACGGCAAGATACATAGTGCCCCGCGGAGCGCGGGAGAGCCGCACAGCCTCCCGCGCCGCGTCCGGTCCCATCGACACCATCTGGAGGATCTTCGTGACTCGATCGCGCGCAGTCGCGTTCATAGGAGTCGCCTACGCGTTCGTCGTGGCGATGATGGGCACGACCATGCCGACGCCGCTCTATGCGCTGTACGAGATCGAGTTCGGCTTCTCCGTCTTCGTCGTCACCTTGGTGTTCGCGGCGTACGCGGTCGGTGTGCTCGGTGCCCTGCTGGCATTCGGTCGGTGGTCCGATTCACTCGGGCGTAGGCCGATGCTGTTGGCCGCCATCGCTTTCGGACTGATCAGCGCCGTGGTGTTCGTGTTCGCCGGTTCGCTGGCAGCCCTGGTGATCGGACGCGTGCTGTCCGGAATATCGGCAGGCATCTTCGTGGGCACCGCGACGGTGACGTTGATCGAACTGGTACCGGACAAGTGGCGCGACCGAGCCCCGGCCATCGCCACCGCGGCCAACATCGGCGGCCTCGGCCTCGGTCCGTTGGTGGCCGGATTGCTGGCCGAATACCTTCCGCAACCGCTCCGCCTGACGTTTTTCGTCGATATCGTCCTGCTCGTCGTGGCAGCGGTGGCGGTGTTCCTCGCGCCCGAAACCGTCAGGGTGGCGCGCGGTGCCCGCCCACAGATGCAGAGATTGTCCGTGCCGGCGGATGTCCGTGGCACGTTTCTGCGCGCCTCGATCGGTGGCTTCGCCGGGTTCGCGGTGCTCGGGCTGTTCACCGCGGTCTCACCGGGATTCATCGCAGGCGTGCTGCAGATCGACAACCACGCGGTCACCGGGGCCGTGGTGTTCGTCGTCTTCGCGGCATCCGCGACCGCACAGATCGTTCTGGGCCGAGCCGATCCCGGGTCCGCTCAGCGCTGGGGTTGCGTCGTTCTGACGGTCGGGCTGGTGGTCCTGGCGCTGTCGCTGCTGGTGACGTCGCTGCCGGTCCTGGTGATCGCGGCGCTGCTGTGCGGTATCGGGCAGGGCGTGACGTTCAGCAACGGCATGGCCGCCATTGCCGCAGGGCTTCCGCCGGAACGTCGAGCCGAAGTGACGTCGACATTCTTCGTGGTGCTCTACGTCGCCATCTCGGTGCCGGTCATCGGGGCCGGGGCTGCGGCGAACGAATGGGGATTGGTGACGGCGGGACTGGTGTTCTCCGCGCTCATCGCAGCGCTCGCGACGGTGGCGTTCGTGCTGCTCACCCTCGACGGCAGGAAGGCCGAGGCGTCCCACTACGCCTGACCCGGACGGCGGTGCGCCGGAGTCGATTCGCGGTGCGCGCAGTCGATTGCCAAGTACCTCGGTGTTCGTGCGCGAGTCACCCGGAGTTTGTCGGTGCCCCGACGTAGGGTCTGAGACCGTGATCATCGTGAGTACGGACGGCTCGTGTCTGCGTAACCCCGGCGGAGCAATCGGGTGGGCGTGGGTCAACCACACGGGACCGAGCAACTCCGGTGGTGAGCCCTCGGGCACCAACCAGGTCGCCGAGCTCAGGGCCCTGCTGGAGGCCGTGCTGGCACACCCCGGCCCCGAGCCGCTGTTGATCGAATCCGATTCGCAATACGCCATCAAGTGCGCGTCCGAGTGGCTCGCAGGGTGGAAGCGCAAGGGCTGGAAAACCGCGGGCGGTACCCCGGTGCGCAACCTGGAGCTCGTGCAGAGCATCGAGCGAGCCATCACCGAACGCGAAGGTCCGGTCCGGTTCCGGTGGGTCCGCGGACACGTCGGCAACCACTTCAACGAAGCGGCCGACGCCTTGGCGGGGGAGGCCGCACGCGCCGTGGCCGCAGGCGGTCCGACAGCTCCGGTCAAGACCGCACCCGAGAGGTCGACACCGGCCGAGGCGGATGCAGTTCCTTCGTCTCCGGCCCCGGCTGCGCGCGAGGCGTCGACGTCCGACGACGCGGTTCCGACGCTGTTCTGATCGCTCATCCCGCCTCGACGTCAGAATCGCGCACCGGCAGTCGATAGAATCACGACATTCCACTCAATTCGGATTCTCTGATACCGGAGGCGTCGAGCGCACTGTGCACTCCATAGATCCCTCTCGGCCGCCCATGGCCGCTGCTTCGTCCGTAGGCACTGCTTCATTCGAGGGCGTCCGTTTTCGAGTGATCGCATGGTGATCACCGCGCTGCTGTCCTTGCTCCTCGGCTTCGTACTCACCGCCGCGATCATCGCGGCCAACGGATACTTCGTGGCCCAGGAGTTCGCCTACATGTCCGTCGACCGGGCGACGCTCCGCACCGGGGCCGAGAAGGGCGATGCGTCGGCCGAGCGGGCACTGAAGGTCACCAAGCGCACCTCGTTCATGCTGTCGGGCGCGCAGCTGGGCATCACGGTCACCGGTCTGATGGTCGGCTACGTGGCCGAGCCGTTCATCGGTGAATCGCTGGGTGAGCTGCTGAGCAGTGCCGGAGTTCCCATCGCGGTGGGTATTTCGATCGGCACGGTGGGCGCTCTCGTGCTCGCGACCGTCGTGCAGATGATCTTCGGCGAGCTCTATCCGAAGAATCTCGCGATTGCGAACCCCGATCCGCTGTCCCGACGCCTTGCCCGGTCGACGCTGATCTACCTGGCCGCGTTCGGTTGGCTGATCACCTTCTTCGACAAGTCCTCCAACGCGATGCTGCGTCTGCTGCGCGTCGAACCGGTGCACGACGTGGACAGCAGTGCCACCGCGAAGGATCTCGAGAGCATCATCGACGATTCCCGGGCCAGCGGGGATCTCACCGAGGATCTGTCGTTGCTGCTCGACCGCATCCTGGACTTTCCGGAACGCGACGTCGAGCACGCCATGATCCCGCGCAGTCGGGTGGACGCGGTCACCCCTGCCACTGCCATCGGCGAGATGCGGGCGCGGATGGTGCGTGCGCACACTCGCTACCCGGTGATCGGCGACCGTGAGGAGCCGATCGGTGTGGTGCAGCTGGCCGAGGTGCTGGCCGCTGCCCCCGACGACAGCCGTTCGGTCACCGAGATCATGCGAGAGCCGCTGATCGTGCCGGAGCTGATGCCGCTCGAGGATGCCCTGGAGTTGTTGTCGAGTACCAAGAACGAATTGGCATGCGTGATCGATGAATACGGCGGATTCGCCGGTGTGCTGACCATCGAGGATCTCGCCGAGGAACTGGTCGGCGAGATCACCGACGAGCACGACGAGGACATCGCAGGCGTGGAGGATCAGGAAGACGGAGTGTGGCTCATGGACGGCGACGTCCACGTCGACGAGGTCGAACGCACCATCGGTCGCGACATGCTGCTGCCGCGAGGCGATTACGAGACGCTCGCCGGCCTGCTCATCGCAGAGGGCGGGAGTCTGCCCGAGGTCGGAGACACGGTGCGGATCGACCTCGCGGTGTTGGGGGCCGACCTGATGGAAGAGATACCACCGCGTCCGTCGCTGGAAGTCGAGGTGTTGGGTGTGGACCGGTACGTGCCGAGTGAGCTGAGAATCAGACTGCACGAGAATTCGCCGGACGGCAGCGAGGATTCGCAGGAGTCGGACGAGGAGACGGACCGATGAACGCATGGGTCGTCGTCTTGGTCACGGTAGTGCTCATCGCGCTGAGTGCGTTCTTCGTGGTCATCGAGTTCGCTCTGCTCGGTGCCCGGAGGCATCGACTGGAAGAGAAGGCCGGAACGAGCCGATCGGTGCGGGCGGCGCTGCGCGGAATGAACGAGTTGACGATCATGTTGGCGGGCGCGCAGCTGGGCATCACTGGCTGCACCTTCGCGCTCGGTGCCGTCACCAAGCCCGCCGTCGATTCCTGGCTGGGTCCGGTGTTCACCTCGTGGGGTGTGCCGGGTTGGTTGGCCGGGACCGCCGCCTTCGCGCTGTCGCTGTTGCTCGTCACGTTCCTGCATCTGGTGATCGGTGAGATGGCCCCGAAGTCCTGGGCCATCGCGCATCCCGAACTCGCCGCCACCATCATCGGGCTGCCGTCTCGGGCGTTCATCCGCCCCTTCCGGCTGTTCCTGGTGTGGGTCAACAAGATCGCCAACAAGCTCGTCGAACGGTCGGGAGTGGAACCGGTGGAGAGCGCTGCGGTCGGCGGACGTGATGCCGAGACCATCCGCAACCTCGTCGAGTACTCGTCGCAGGTCGGTGTGCTGGAACCGGAACTGCAAACCCAGATCACCCGGGTGATCGAACTCGAGACACTGACCGTCGAGAAGATCACGGTGCCCGACTCCAAGGCGACCTCGGTGCCGCACGGTGCCACTGTCTCCGATGTGCAGGCGGCGGCGCTGCGCTCCGGTCACCTTCGGGTACTGCTCACCGACAGCTCCGGCGCGACGCCCGGCGTCGTCCACGTGCGAGATACGTTGCTGGCCGACGTCGGTGAACCGGCGGCCGACTACGCACGGGAGGCCTACACGGTCGACGGTTCGACACCGGTGTACGAGTTGCTCCGGCAGATGCGTAACCGCAGTGTTCAGCTCGCGGTGGTCGAGACCGGTGGACGATTCCTCGGCATCGTCACGCTCACCGACGTCATCAAGCGGGTGCTGCCCACGGCTCCTGCTGCCTAGCAGGACGATTCAGCCGCGCGGTTGCATTCGGCTGTTGGGCAGGGGTGGCGCGTGCAGTCGAGATCCCGGATAGCCCTCGACGGTGCCGAACTGCTCGCTGCCCCGCTCGTAGGCTGCCCGGTACTCGACGACGTCCTCGTGGCTGCGGCCGACGAAGTTCCACCACATGACGATCTGCTCTCCGAACGGCGGTCCACCGAGCAGCAGCAGTCGCACCGGCTTTCGGGTCGGATTGTGCAGATCGAGCGTCGAACCGCCTGGTTCGCGATAGCCCAGCTCGGCTGCGGCAAGGACGGTCTCGTCCATCGTCACGGTGCCCTGGTCGACGATGACGCCGTGCTCGAACGTCGGGTCGACGTCGAGGGTGACGCGGGCTCCGGCGTCGAGCACGATCTCGGCTCCGAGAAGTGGGGTGAACGTGGCCACCGGCGAGGTCTCGCCGAGCAGCGAGCCGAGGAACACTCGTGCGGTCAGCCCCTGGCTCGTGTGGGTCTGCGGCACGTAATGCTCGAAAGTCGGTGCGGTGAAGCGAGATCGAGCCGGAAGGGCAACCCACAGCTGCATGCCGTGCAGAATCTCGGTCTGCGGGGTGGAGGTCTCGGAGTGACTGATGCCGTAGCCGGCCGTCATCAGGTTCAGTTCGCCGGGCCGCACCATGGCATGTGATCCGACGCTGTCGCGGTGTTCGATCTCGCCGGAGAACAACCAGCTGACGGTCTGCAGTCCGGTGTGCGGGTGCGGCGGGACGTCCATCGACGAGGTGTCGGGCCCGTAGTGATCCGCGAAGCACCACGCGCCTATCAGTGAACGCTGCCGCTGGGGAAGTGTGCGCCGAACCTTCAGGGCGCGCGGGCCGCCGAGAGGAACCTCGCGTGGGGTGAGAATTTCGATCACGTCTGCTCCTGATGGCACGAAAGTTGGCGCTCGAATCGACTGGGTGGAACAACCCGAATGCGGCGAGGGCTGTTCCCGGTCCGGCTCTACCCGACGAGTGACGCGGTTCCGCTGAGCAGCCGCACGTCGTAGGACTCGGCCGCACCGTGCACCTCGGTCGATTCACCGTGGACCGTGTACAGCACCGAGTAGGAGGTGAAAGTGACAGGTTGGCTGTCGTCGGAGTCGACGGTGACGCGCGGTAACACGACCAGCAGGTGGGTCCGGTTACCGTCCGAGAGATTGTCGACGACGGAACGGACCTCGAAACCCAGGTCCGATCGGGTGACGTCGGTGGACTCGAGCGTCTGTCCGCTCAGAACGAGCTGCGCCGCCCAGACGCCTGCGGATCGATGGGCATCGACGCTCCCGGTGATGTCGTCGCCGGTGAAGTCGTAGTGATTCGCTGCGGTGAAAGGCATGGTCACAGGCTATTCCTCGGGTCGTGGAAAAACTTCGAAAAAATTTCTCATCCGGTACCCATCCACCTCGACAGGGGCTGCGAATGCACAATGAGACACCCGCTACTGCTGTCGCCCCCGACCGCCGTCAGTAGTGGGTGTCTCCCTTTTTGTGTGCGGGACGACGTCCACATCGCGATGGATGCGTTTGGAGCCCGACTCCCGATCCGCCGCACGGCAGCCGTTCGAGACCGGATCGGAAGATTTCGGGCGAGCCGAAACGGTGGTCGGTACGCTTTCGGACCTGGGCAGGTCGTTTCTCGAGGGAGCCTCATGTACGAAGACTTTCGATCGCCCGCATCGCGGCACGGCGAGCGATCGAATGCGTCGGTACAGCCACGTTCGACGCGAGCGCACGGCCAGGCGCGTAGTCGCCACCGCAAACGGTCGAGCACGCCCTCGCCGCCGAGGTCGATCTCGAGTATCACCGCTCCGCCGCTCGGACCTCAGCCCAGTGCGGCTCAGGTTCTTCGCCACTGGTTCGCTGCCCCGCACGATTTCGACTGGATTTTCGTGCACAAGTCGACTCGTCCGCTGCACCGATTGATCCGGGTCGTGTTCGCGAGCTGTGTGGCTCTGTACGCCGCGGTGTCGATGCTGATGTTGGCCTCGCCGAACGGGCCGACCGGATCGGGTCCGGTTGCCTACGTGATCTTCATCCTGGTTCTGCAGTTCGCCGTCATCGTGTATCTGCTGTTCGGGCCGCTGCCGGACCGTAAGTGGCAGGTGGTGACCTTCCTGGTATTCGGCGACGTCGGTCTCGCGTCGGTGATTCTTCTCGACGTCCCCACGTCGGCGCTGATCGGTACGTTCCTCTTCGCGCTGACCGGGTCGATGTGCACCTTCTTTCTCGGACCGCGACTGCTCGTCGCCCACCTGGTGTTCGCCAATCTGGTGATCGTCTACATCGGGGTGGCCGCGTATGTGCAGGGCCTGTGGGGTCCGTGGGATGCGATCGCCGCTGTGCTGGTGGCCGCGGGTGCGACATCGGGTGTCCCGATCTTCGCCCAGATCGCCTGGTCGTTGGTGTGCGAGGACGCACGGCAGTCCGAGATCGATCCGCTGACCCGAATGAAGAACAGGCGCGGACTGCAGAACGCCATCGAAGATCTGCGGATGCTCGCTCACCGCGAGCAGTTGGCCTTCGTTCTCGTTCTGGTCGACATCGATCGCTTCAAGAGCGTCAACGACCGCTACGGGCACGACCAGGGCGATGCTGTCATCGTTCTCGTTGCCGACCGACTCCGGGACCACCTCGGGAAGGTGGGGGTGGTGGCGAGAACCGGGGGCGAGGAGTTCGTCGCCGTCCTCGTCGGCGAGGCGGAACAGCTGTGTGAACTGGTGCTCGAGGTGAGCGGCAGTCTGACGGATTGCTCGGACCCGATACCGGTCACGGTGAGCGCAGGCGCAGTGGTGATCGCTCCCGATTCCGACGCGTGGACCTCAGGGGTCGATGTGGTAGACGACGCGACGCGCGCGGCGGATTCCCTCATGTACCGAGCCAAGGCCGACGGCGGAAATCGAACGATGCTCGAGGCAATGTAGCGCCCAATTCACTGAGCCTGCTGACCAATCGGTCGGTGTCGAGACCCGCACATCCGACGGCGAATTCATCCAACGACACGAGGGCGTGGAAGTCGACTCGTACATCGCGGTCGTAGGCGACGTCCACGAGATTTGCGAAGCGCTGAGCGGCGAACTCGTCGACACTCGCGAGAGCCGGAACCTCGGTGACGGTCACGCTCGTTGCCTCCTCGAACAGCCGGAGGTAGTCGCCCGTCGAACGAGCGGCGCAGCACAGATCGGCAAACGAGTGGCCATCCGACCCGCGTTCGAGAGTCCAGGTTCCCGACGCGAATCGCGAACCGCTGGTGCCGGCGGCACGGTAATCGACGGGACCGTCGACGCAGATCACCTCGAGATTGTTCTTCAGCTTCTCGATCGTCGGAACGAAGGTCGGGTGGAACAGCGGATTGGGAAGCAGATTGTCGGGGGCGTAGTTGGAGGTGACGACCAGAGCGACCCCGCGGGCGAAGAGGGCGTCGAGCATGCGCGTGATGAGCCGGGCGTCGCCGATGTCGTGGACGTGGAACTCGTCGAAGCACAGCAGTTCCGCCTGCAGTCCGGTGTCGTCCGTCGAGAGGATGTCGTCGATGGCCGCGTCGATCGAGAAGCGGTGACGAAAGTACGCAGCGTGCAGGTCGCGGAAGAAGGCGTGGAAGTGGATTCGCTTCTTCGCCGTGGTCGCGGCACCGGCGAAGTAGGCGTCGAGCAGCCAGGTCTTGCCGCGGCCGACCGGACCCCACAGGTAGACGCCCCGGGTACCGATAGTCGAGAGCGCGTCGACGGCCGACGCTTGGGCGTCGTCGAGGGTGAAGTCGGCGTCGAACGTGTGTCGCGGTGCGATCGGCCTCATGGATCGAACCGTACGCCGACACCCTCTACTTTTGTAGAGTGAGTGTGTAGGGTCACGATCATGGATCGCCGAACCGCCATCTCAGATGCTGCGCTCGAGGTCATCGCCCGCGCCGGTCTGCGTGCGCTGACGCATCGGGCGATCGATTCGGCGCTCGACTACCCGGCAGGGTCGACGTCCTACTACTTCCGCACCAAGTCCGATCTGTCGGCGGCGGTTGCCGCCCGTCTCGTCGAGCTGTCGCGCGCGACGTTCTTCGATATCGCCGGCACCGAGAGTGATGTTGCCACTGTCATTGCGCGGTACCTCCACGATGCACTGACTCATCGCACGATCGAGCTTCGTGCCCGCTACGCGTTGATGCTCGATCCTGCTGTCGCGCAGGATGTTCGAGACGTACTGGCTCGATCGTTCTTCTCGCTCGAACGGGCACGGGCGTTGTTCGCCGAACCCGCACACGGAGACGGCCTGGTCTCGTTGTGTGAGGGTCTGGTGGCAGACGTCGTCTTCGGGCGGCGCTCGTCGAAGGACGTTGCAGCGCTGCGGTTTCCGATCGCCGTCTATCTTTCGGGCACCGGTAGTTCATCGCCGGGGAACTCGGTGGACACCGATCTTCCGTAGCCTCGTCGAGCATGCGATTCGGTAAGTACGTGCCCCTGGTGTGCATTCCCCTCGCAGTGTCGATGGGGTGCGGAACGGACTCGACAGCAGACCCGGCGTTGCCGCAGGAGTCGTTCGATCTGCAGGCGCATCGCGGAGGCCTCGGCCTGGTCACCGAGAGCACCATCGAATCGTTCACCAACGCACTGCAACTCGGGGTGAGCACGCTCGAACTGGACACTCAGATCACCGAGGACGGCATCGCGATCGTCACCCACGACCGCAAGGTCTCGGACAGCAAGTGCGTCGACACCGCTGCGATCACGCCGGGAGACCCCGAGTTTCCGTACGTCGGGAAATTCGTGAACACACTGACACTCGCGCAGATTCGCACACTGGACTGCGGAGCCCTGCCGCTCACGGACTACCCGGAGCAACGACGTGTCCCCGGCGCTCGAATGCCGACCCTCACCGAGGTGTTGGATCTGGTGAAGTCGGCCGATGCACCGGGAGTGAAACTCAACGTCGAGACCAAGGTCGAGGCGGGCAGCCCTACCGAGACGGCTCCACGCGAGCAATTCGTCGACACGGTTCTGGGGACAATCCGCGACGCGGGCATGCTGGACAGGATCACCGTGCAGAGCTTCGACTGGGGTGCCCTGCAACTGGTCCGCGACGCCGAACCCGAGGTGCCGGTGGTGGCACTGACCAACGGTGACTTCCTGCAAGTCGGTCAGGACGGTGCATCGCCGCCAGGAGTGGAGCCTGCGGAACGACCATCGAAGTGGCTGGGCGGGATCGACATCGACGACTTCGGAGGGGACGCGATTGCCGCGATCGATTCGTTCGGGGCGTCGGCGTACTCGCCCGTGCAGGGGACCCCGCAGAACGGCAAGGTCGGCGACCCCGACTTCGAGCTCTACGTCACCCAGGACATGGTGGACTCAGCCCACGAGCGCGGACTTCCTCTGCCCACGCCCGCCCGGTGACGGTTCCCCGTCAGAACGGGTAGCCGACTCCGGTCAACTTCTCGCTTGCGTCCCACAACCGTGCAGCCAGAGCCGGGTCCTGTGCGGTCTTGGTCATGCTCGCTTTGCCCGGCTTACCGCGCGTCTCGAACAGGGACTTGGGGCCGCTGTACGTACCGCCACCCGCAACGTCGACTGCGTAGAGCGTGGGACGTGCTCCGGCGCTGGCGGACTGCGAGAAGAACTTCAGTCCGATCGGCGCGAGAGTGGACAGGATCTTGTTGCTGCCCAGCCCGTCGGGGCTCGAGTACAGCTCGGTGGCCGAGATTCCGGGGTGCGCGGCGTTGCTGGTGATCTTCAGTTCGGCCTTGTCGATCCGGCGCTGGAGTTCCAACGCGAACAGGATGTTCGCAAGCTTGGAGTTCGCGTACCCGCGCTGGGGGTTGTACCCACGCTCGAGTTGAAGATTGTCGAAATCGAGCTTGGGGCCCTGCCGGTGCGCGACGGAAGCGATGGTGGTGATCTTGGCGTCCGCGGCGAGCTTGGGGAACAGCAGGCCGGTCAGGGCGAAGTGGCCGAGGTGATTGGTGCCGAGCTGGAGCTCGAACCCGTCCGCCGTCTCGGTCCGCATTGCGGGCATCATGACGCCCGCGTTGTTGATCAGCACGTCGATCGACTCCGGTGCCGACGCAGCGTACTCACGCACCGAGGCCAGGTCGGCGAGATTCAGGGTGGCGGTGTCGACGGTTCCGCGGGGTGCCTCCGCCGAAATCTTGGCCGCGGCGGCATCGGCCTTGTCCTTGTTACGGCATGCGAGCGTCACGTGGTCGCCTCGCTTCGCCAACTCCAAGGCGGTGTAGTAGCCGATACCGGTGTTCGCACCGGTGATGACAACGCGTCTCTGCTTGTTTTCGGGCACGCCGCCAGGCTACCGGTCTGTTTTAGACTTTGCCCGTGAGCAGACCAGAAGCCGACGAACATCCGGACTTTCCGAAGGGCACCGGAAATCCCGCGTCCGGGGCATTCCGCGCGGCGGGGTACATGTGCCTGGACGATCTTGCGGGAGTGCCCGCGGCCGAGCTGAAGAAACTGCACGGTGTCGGTCCCAAGGCATTGACAGTCATCCAGACAGCGTTGGAGCAGACGGGTCGCTCGCTCGGTTGATATTTTCGGTCGAGTGTCGGACCCAGTGATTCGGACGCGTCACCGATTGCGGGAGTCGTGTCGACTCGTCACCGTTCACCGCATCGATCTGGAACTGAGTCGCGAAGATGCTGCCGCGTAGATCCGCACCCCGTAGGTCGGCGCCGCGTAGGTCTGCGCCGATCAGGTCCGCCAGGCGCAGGTCGGCACCACGCAGGGTGGCTCCGATGAGGTATGTGCCGCGCAGGCTCGCGCCGCGCAGGTCCGCGCCGGTCAGTCGCGCGCCGATCATGTCGCGGCCGCGATAGTTCTTCTTGCCCTTCACTTCGGCGCGAACCAGATCGCTTGCCTCGAGCAGCAACTCGTTGAGCCGCGAACGCAGCCCGGAGACGTCGACCGACAGTAGAACCTCGGGCGCCGACTCGGTCAGTGCGTCCAGTTCTGCGTACTCGCCGGACAGTCGATCGTGCAGCGGCGCGGTCGAAGTCCGGTCGCGCACATCCGCCAGGTACCAGAGCAATTCGTGCAGATCACGCATGATCGGGAACACCGCGAACATCTCCGACGAGTTCGACGGCTGCTGCCGCCAGTCGCGTCCCGCGAACGTGGACTGCGAGACCTTCTGGCCTGCACCGAAGCAGTCGTACACCGTGCACCCGGGAAAGCCCTTCTCCCGCAGCGTCGAATGAATGCCGCACCGCGAGTCCTGCCGAAGATTGCGGCACGGCTCACCGGCGGCCTTGTCGACGGCGAAGTCCGAGGACTTCGCGAAGGGCAGAGCGACGCAACAGAGTCCGAAACAACTGCCGCAATCGGCCAGCAGGTTCTCGGGCGCGCGCATGCGTCCACTCTGTCCCGGGGCGCAAGGCAGCGTCAAACGAGTTTGTTCGCGGCGGTCACTGTGGTCGATTCAGGAGTGCGATGAGCTTCTTCGGGGCGCGGTCGCAGTAGCTCTCGGTGATCAGTTCGCCGAGTTCGGTCCGGTCCACCGACTCGTCGAGCAGCATGCCGATGATCTGCGGACCCCAACCGGGCGCGAAGAACCCGGCGCGGGCGGAGAGTGCGTCGAGTTCGATGCCGCTGGAACGGAAGATCAGCACGTGTGCCGGGCCGTCGGTGCCGGCGGCTGCGGCGAATGCAGGCGGGGCGGCGTCGACGATCTCGAGAACGTGGGCGAAGGTGCGCCCGCGAACCCGCCAGCGCGTCCCGACCCATGCCTGCTCCTCGTAGGTCTCGGGCAGGGCCAGGCACAACCGTCGGACAGCGGCTTCCCAGTTCGTCGTCTCGTGCGACATACCGGTCTACAGTATTTCAGCGGGCGGGCAGGCGGGCGAAAAGCACTCCGGAAGGCACGGTCGATGTCGGAACTCGAATACGGCGAGGTGGTGTCCGCACTGCGCGGAGCCGGATGCGTGTTCGCCGAAGAGGAAGCCGACATTCTCGTCGAGTCCGCGTCGACCCGGGCGGAGCTGACCGCGATGCTCGCACGACGCGTCGACGGCGAACCGCTCGAGCATGTCGTCGGCTGGGTCGCGTTCTGTGGTCGACGTATCGCCGTCGAACCGGGGGTGTTCGTGCCTCGCCGGCGAACCGAGTTTCTCGTCGAATGTGCTGCAGCGCTGCATCCTTCGGTGTTGCTGGACCTGTGCTGTGGTTCCGGGGCAGTCGGCCTGTCGGTCGCCGGCGTCACCGAGTTGCATGCTGCCGACGTCGACGCGGTGGCGGTGGAGTGTGCTTCTCGCAATCTCGCCGGTGTCGGGGGTACGGCACCGGTCGGTCACGTACATCGCGGCGACCTGTACGACGCCGTGCCGCCGGACATGCGCGGCAGATTCGATGCGATCGTCGTCAACGCGCCCTATGTGCCGACGGCCGACATCGGGCTGATGCCACGAGAGGCGCGCCTTCACGAGCCGCGCATCGCGCTCGACGGCGGTACGGACGGTGCCGGGATTCATCGTCGTGTCGCCGTCGGTGCACCGCACTGGTTGGCTCCCGGTGGCCACTTGCTCATCGAAACCAGTGCAGCACTGGCACATTCGACGCTGCAAGCCGTGGTCGACGCCGGATTCACCGGTCGCGTCGACGAATCCGAGTCATTCGATGCTGTCGTGGTGATCGGTTCGACACCGAGTCGGTGAGGGTTTCGATCGGGTTCCCGCGTGGCATGCAGGAGCAGATACCGACGACGAGAGGTTGTTCGACCATGACGACATTGCTGTTCGCAGTCACCGCTGCCGACCACTGGACCCTGAACGACGGCACGAAGCACCCCACCGGGTACTGGGCCGAGGAGCTGGTCGAGTCCCATCGCACGTTCGTCGACGCAGGCTGGGACATCACGGTTGCGACGCCGGGCGGTAAGGCTCCGGTCGTCGACGAAGGCAGCTTGGCCGTCGATGCCAACGGCGGCGACGAGGAGAAGGTGGCGGATCAGAAGAGCTACCTCGCCTCCATCGAGTCGATCCTGTCCTCGCCCGCGAAGCTGGAGGATCAGAAGGCGTCCGACTTCGACGTCGTCTTCGTGCCCGGTGGTCACGGGCCGATGGAGGACCTCGCCGTCTCCGAGAGCTCCGGGGCACTGGTGATCGACTTCCTCGACTCCAACAAGGTGGTCTCCGCGGTGTGCCACGCGCCTGCCGCCCTGCTCCCCGCCGTCCGCAGCGACGGTACCTGGGCGTTCGACGGGTACGAGCTCACCGGATTCACCGACGAAGAGGAGACCCAGGCCGGTCTCGCCGACAAGGCCCCGTGGTTGCTCGAGTCCCGGTTGCGCGAGAACGGCGCGAAGTTCGACTCCACCGACGCGTGGGCACCGAAGGTCGTCGTCGACCGGAACCTGTACACCGGTCAGAACCCGGCGTCGACGCGTCCCCTCGCGGAGAAGCTGGTCAGCGCGCTGAAGTAGCCGGAGAGGACGGTCGGAGTTCCGCCCACGGAGAACAACGGACTTGGACGGGAACATCACTACTGCTTTCGAAGTTGAGCCCCTATAGCTCAATCCTTTGGAGGAGAAGTGACCGAAACCGTTCGTGTCCCCGTACTGTTCTTGACCGATCCGATCGTCCTGCCCGGCATGGTGGTGCCCGTAGAACTCGACGAAGCAGCGCGTGCCGCCGTCGACGCCGCAAAGGCGAGCAACGACGGCACGCTGCTCGTCGCGCCGCGTCTCGAGGACCGCTACGCCGCATACGGAGTCCTGGCCACGATCGTGCAGATGGGACGCCTCGCAGACGGCCGCCCGGCCGCTGTCATCAAGGCCACGCGCCGCGCGCACATCGGCCACGGAGTCAGCGGACCCGGTGCCGCCCTTTGGGTCGAGGCCGAGACCGTTGCAGATGTGCCCCCGAGTGACGACCTCAAAGCCCTGGCGGCCGAGTACAAGCAACTTGTCGTTGCGATGCTGCAGCGCCGAGATGCGTGGCAGGTGATCGACTCGGTCAACAAACTCACCGACCCGGGCGCGATCGCCGACACGGCGGGCTACGCGTCATATCTCACCGACGTGCAGAAACGGGACCTTCTCGAAACCCCGGATGTGGCAACGCGTCTGACCTCACTCATCGAGTGGACCAAGGCTCATCTCGCCGAGGTCGAGGTCAACGACAAGATCTCCGGTGACGTCCGCGAGGGCATGGAGAAGACTCAGAAGGAGTTCCTGCTCCGTCAGCAGTTGGCGGCCATCCGCAAGGAACTCGGCGAGGACGAGCCCGACGGTGCCGACGACTACCGTGGCCGCGTCGAGGCCGCGGATCTACCCGAGAAGGTGCGCGAACAGGCGCTGCGTGAGGTCGGCAAACTCGAGCGGGCCAGCGATCAGAGCCCCGAGTCGGGCTGGATCCGCACCTGGCTCGATACCGTGCTGGATCTGCCGTGGAACAACACCACGACCGACAACAACGACATCGATTCGGCCCGTGCGGTTCTCGATGCAGACCACCACGGACTCGACGACGTGAAGGATCGGATCGTCGAATACCTGGCCGTCCGGGCCCGGCGCTCCGAACGTGGACTGCAGTCGGTCGGTGGGCGTGGGTCCGGTGCCGTCATGGTGCTCGCAGGTCCGCCCGGGGTCGGCAAGACCTCTCTCGGTGAGTCGGTCGCACGTGCACTCGGTCGGAAGTTCGTACGTGTCGCTCTCGGCGGCGTCCGCGACGAGGCCGAGATCCGTGGTCACCGTCGTACTTACGTCGGCGCGCTGCCGGGCCGGATCGTGCGGGCCATCGGAGAGGCAGGATCGATGAATCCGGTTGTCCTGCTGGACGAGATCGACAAGGTCGGCTCGGACTATCGCGGCGACCCCAGTGCTGCGTTGCTCGAGGTGCTGGACCCGGCGCAGAATCACACGTTCCGGGATCACTATCTCGATTTGGACCTCGACCTGTCCGACGTGGTCTTTCTCGCTACCGCCAATGTGATCGACCAGATTCCCGGGCCGTTGCTCGACCGAATGGAATTGGTGACCATCGACGGCTACACCGAGGACGACAAGGTCGTCATCGCCCGGAACTACCTGCTTCCCCGTCAGATGGACAGGGCGGCAATCACATCCGAGGAGGTGACGGTCACCGACGCCGCGCTGCGCAAGATCGCGGCCGACTACACCCGTGAGCCGGGTGTGCGGCAACTCGAGCGATTGCTGGCCAAGGCGCTTCGCAAGGTGGCGACGAAGTTGGTGGGCACCACGGATGTCCTGAGGATCGACGAGCCGGACCTGGTGCCGTTCCTCGGTCGTCCGCGGTTCACTCCCGAGGCGCACGAGCGAACCGAAGTGCCGGGCGTGGCAACGGGACTCGCGGTCACCGGACTCGGCGGCGATGTCCTGTTCATCGAGGCTGCGGCGACCGACGGCGATCCCGGCCTGAAGCTCACCGGCCAGCTCGGCGACGTGATGAAGGAGTCCGCACAGATCGCACTGTCGTACGTGCGCTCGCACGCAGCACAATTCGGCGTCACGCAGGAATCTCTCGATCGCAGCATTCACGTGCACGTTCCGGCGGGTGCCGTGCCGAAGGACGGTCCTTCGGCCGGTGTGACGATGGTGACTGCGCTGGTGTCGATGGCCACGGGGCGTCCGGTGCGCTCGGATGTCGGCATGACCGGTGAGGTCACGTTGAACGGTCGGGTGCTGCCGATCGGCGGGGTGAAGCAGAAGTTGCTGGCTGCGCAGCGTGCGGGACTGAAGACGGTGTTCATTCCGGCGCGCAACGAACCGGATCTGGACGACGTACCCGCAGAGGTGTTGGAGGCGTTGGATGTTCGCCCGATGACCGACGTCGCGGACATTCTCGCGCTCGCGCTGGAGCCGGCGATGGCAACTGCTGCGGCATAGCGCCGCGTGATCGCCGTGGGAGGGGCAGGTGGCTCGGCCGCCTGCCCCTCCCGTCGGTCTCGGGTGCCGCGCTTGACCTCGAGCTATGTCGAGGTTCTACGTTGGTGGGATGAGTATGGAGATGACCGCCTGGAATCAGATGTATCGCACGATGAACAGGCCCGACACCCAGTCGTCGTTCTCGAAGGAGACGGCCCGCAGGATCCTGACGTTCGCGGCACCGCATCGCCGCGCACTCGGCGGGTTTCTGGTGCTCAGCGTGGCTCTGGCCGTTCTCGCGGTGGCCACGCCGGTCTTGGCGGGTCGGGTCGTCAACGCGATCGTCGACGGACGAGAGCTACGCGTGG
Source organism: Rhodococcus sp. 06-462-5 (assembly GCF_002258315.1). Lineage (GTDB taxonomy): Bacteria > Actinomycetota > Actinomycetes > Mycobacteriales > Mycobacteriaceae > Rhodococcoides. Next base: position 444,908 of record NZ_NOYD01000001.1, read on the forward strand.
TGGTGCTGCTGGCACTGGCGATCGCGGGTATCGCTCTGGTGGACGCGGTGGTCGGTCTGATCAACCGATGGCTCTCGGCGAACATCGGCGAGAGCCTGATCCTGGATCTGCGGACGGCAGTGTTCGACCATGTGCAGCGGATGCCGATCGCGTTCTTCACGCGAACCCGCACCGGTGCGTTGGTGAGCCGACTCAACAACGACGTGATCGGAGCGCAGCGCGCATTCAGCACCACTCTGTCTGGTGTCGTCAGCAATCTCGTGACCCTGGTGCTGACGTTGGTGGTGATGATCGGAATTTCCTGGCAGATCACCCTTCTCGCATTGGTCCTGCTGCCGGTGTTCGTGCTTCCCGCTCGCCGGATGGGTCGACGCCTCGCGCGGCTGCAACGTGAAGCGGCAGCACACAATTCGGCGATGAGCACGCAGATGACCGAGCGCTTCTCGGCGCCGGGAGCAACACTGGTGAAGCTGTTCGGTCATCCCGAGCAGGAATCGGTCGAGTTCGCGGTCCGGGCGGCCAGGGTGCGCGATATCGGAGTGCGCAGTGCCATGGTGCAGACGGTGTTCGTCACGGCGCTGACGCTGGTCTCGGCACTGGCGCTCGCCGTGGTGTACGGATTGGGCGGCTTCTATGCCCTCAGCGGGAGCCTTGACCCGGGTTCGGTTGTGGCACTGTCGCTTCTGTTGGCGCGGCTGTACTCACCGCTGACCGCTCTGGCCAGTGCACGCGTGGAGGTGATGAGCGCGTTGGTGAGCTTCGAGCGGGTCTTCGAGGTTCTCGATCTCGTTCCGTTGATCGCCGACAAGCCCGACGCGAAGGCACTACCGCCAGGTCCGGTGGCCGTCGAACTCGATGATGTCAGGTTCGCGTACCCGTCCGCGGACAAGGTGTCGCTCGCTTCGCTCGAGGAGGTCGCAACCCTGGATTCGCGCGGGGGAGAGGAGGTTCTGCACGGTGTGTCGTTCCGAGCCGAACCCGGCCAGATGGTCGCGCTGGTGGGTACGTCGGGTGCAGGCAAGTCGACGATCGCGCAGTTGATCGCACGGCTGTACGACGTCGATGGTGGTGCGGTCCGGCTCGGCGGCATCGACGTGCGCGACCTGACGGCCGAATCCGTCCGCAGCACAGTGGGAATGGTGACCCAGGACGGGCACCTGTTCCACGAGAGCATTCGGTCGAATCTGTTGCTGCCGCGTCCCGACGCCACCGACGACGAACTGTGGGACGCGCTCTCGCGGGCGAGGCTCGCGGACCTTGTTCGCTCGCTGCCGGACGGTCTGGACACCGTCGTCGGCGAGCGTGGGTATCGACTCTCCGGTGGTGAGCGTCAGCGCCTGACGATCGCGCGGTTGCTGATCGCACAGCCGCGAGTGGTCATCCTCGACGAGGCAACAGCTTCGCTTGACTCGACGTCGGAGGCCGCGGTGCAGGCCGCGTTGGCCGAGGCGCTGGAGGGCAAGACGTCGGTGGTCATCGCGCACCGGCTCTCGACCATCAGGGCTGCGGACGTGATCCTGGTGATCGAGGACGGGCAAGTCGCCGAGCGCGGCACCCACGACGAGCTCCTCGCGGCGGGAGGCCGCTACGAGGAGCTGCATCGGACGCAGTTCGCACAGGCGGAGTGACCTTACGAAGCCGGGAGCGGAGCCTGCGGAGTGACCTTATGAAGCCGGGTCCGGGACCACGGTTGCTGGGTCGTTGTCGGTTGCGGCGGCGAGCATCGGGGTGAATCCGTCGATCGCGTAGTCCAGCGACAGTGGGCTCGAGTAGCCGAGGGCCGAGGGTAGGTCGGTACTGAAGGAGCCGATGTAGACGGTGCGGTCCTGCCGGACGACGTCGAGGGCAGCGAGGAGAGGGTCGGCCTGCAGTTGCTCGCGGCTCTGGCCGGCGATGACGAGGACGTCGGTGTCGAGTCGATCGAAGTTCTCGGGACTGATGGTCTCGGAGGCGTCGGGAATCTGAAAGCCGAGGTCGGTGAAGAACAGGGCACGGATGTCGTCCTTGCCGAGAATCAGGTAGCTGCCGTCGTCCATGACGAACGCGAGAGTCAGTGATTTGCCGGTGAATTGGGGGTTCGCGGCTTCGGTGTCGGCGAACTTCTGCTCGAGCTCGGCCGTCTGGGCCTCGGCTTCCTGCGACTTTCCGAGGGCTTCGCCGACAACGGCGAACTCCTGCTGCCAGGTCGCGGCAGGTACGTCGTCGTAGCCGCCGATGTCGGCGATCGTGGGGGCCATCCCCGAGAGGGTGTCGTACTGGCCCTGGTCGATGAAGGAGTACGGGCCGAGGATCAGATCGGGTGCTTGCGCAGCGATCTGCTCCAGCTCGAGGTCGGTGCTGCCGACTTCGGGAATCTCCGTTCCGCCCAGGGCTGCCTGCGCCCAGGGGCGTTGCCGGTAGTCGTAGCTCAGGTTGCCGCGTGTCGCGACGGGCTTGACGCCGAGCGCGAGTGCGAAGTCCTGCTCGTTGAACCCGATCGTCACGACACGGGTGGGCTCGGCCTCGATGACCGTCTCGCCGAATCGGTGCTCGACGGTGACCGGGAAGCCGGCGGCGCTGCCGGCGTTACCGGATGCGTCGGTGCCGGCATCGGACGAGCAGCCGGCTGCCAGTGCCAGAACGGAGGCACCGGCGGCGACGAGCTGGACGGTCTTCTTCATGTGATCTCCTCGCAACTGGACTTAGCGAGGTTAGCCTAACCGACCCACTGAAGCTTTGATCATGTGCCATGGGTCGGTCGGCGCGATCAGCAGTTGGTCGTGGCCGGCACTCCTGCGAATCGCTGGTCGATCCACTCGAGTGCCTGAGGTAGGCCGAGCACTGCAGCAGTCAGGTGATCGTTGCTGGGCACCTTCACCTCGGTCACCAGGACCCCGGCGCGGCAGTATCGGGCAAGCGTGTTGTCGATGGCGCTGACCGGGATCAATGCATCGGACGGGCTGTGCCACTCGAAGTACGGTGCCTTCGGTACGCCGGGATACAGCTCGACGCTGTTGTCGTTGACGGCGGCAATCGCTTCCGGACTGCTGATCAGGTCCAGCGTGCCTGCGACCTCCATGGCGCTCTTTCCCGCGCCCGCCGCGATGATGTCGTTGGTGCAACCGTTCTGGATCTTGCTCTCGATCTCCTTACCGAGCGGGTTGAGCTGAGAGCTGATCGGGATGCGGGTGGGGTACTCGCGTTCGATACCGAGCGCGGCAGCGAACGCCAGACCGAACATGGGGTGCGGGGCGAAACCGAGATCGCGGGCCATGCGCTCGAGGTTCATCGGAGCGCCACCGTTCGCGCTGCCGACGATGTTCAGCTCGGGTGCGTAGTCGTTCTGAAGCGCAGCTGCCCATGCCGTGGCCATTCCGCCGCCGGAGTAGCCGGCCAACGCAACCGGGCTCTGCTGAACCTGGATGGGATCGAAGCGCTGAGTGGCGCGAATGCTGTCGAGCACGATCTGCCCGCCGAGCTTCGCGGCACCGTAGGCGCTGTTGGGTCCGAGGTGATCGGCGATCACGACCGTCCAACCGCGCTGCAGTACTGCATTGAGAGCGGGTGCCTCACGAATCATCAAATTGGGATCGTTGGTCCAGAGTGCTTGTGAAGGTGCACATTCGAGACCGAGTGCATTGATGATGTGTTGGTAAGAAAGTAAAGGGCCGTTCGGCGCTTTGTTCTGTGGAACCAACACGGTATTGATTGCGGCGATGGGATCGCCTGCCGAATTGGTGGAGCGGAAATTCAGCTGCCACACGTCCACGCCGAAGAATCCGGGGGGCGGTGGCATCGGGCGACTGGAGATCACGTCGCCCGGAGCGAGCGCGTCGAGATCGACGGGCGGAGAGTAGAAGGCGTCCGCGATAGGCGTCGGGTACAACGGCGCAGCAGCCGCGTGACCTGCGCCGACGAGCGACGAACACAGAACTGCAATCGCCGTCATGCTGACAGCGCCTGCCAACTTGAGAACCCGCATGTGGTAAACCCCTCCGTGCCTGAACCGAAGCGACGAGCGCTGCGGCGATCTGGCAAGCCCCCGTAGAGCCGGCCCGCAAACCGTTATAGCTGATGATCTTCGAGTTGTTACGCTCCCCCCGGAAACGATGGGCGCAACGGTACGCATCGGCTCATTTTATGGCAACCGAACGTTACCTATCCTTGTTTCTTCGATCGGATCCAAGTTTTCCACCCGAGGCATTCTCGTCATTCCCTACGCACCGCCTTCGGCTCTTTGTCCGGGCGCAGGCCGCGCCAGCTCGGATGCCGCAGATGGCCGGATTCCGTGGCCTCGTAGAACCGCACCTCGCCGACGAGTACCGGCTCCACCCATACTGCTCCGTTCCGATCGGCCGCGGGCAGCACCGAGGAGAAGGGACTTTCCGACGCCTCGAGTGGGGCGAGGAGGGCAGCGAGCGTATCGAGCGCACGGTCGTCGAACCCGGTTCCGACGCGTCCCACATAGCGCAGTCGGTCCCCGTCGGGAATGCCCATCAGTAGTGAGCCGAACCCGCCGGAACGACGACCCTGCCCCCGACGCCACCCGCCGATGACGATCTCCTGGGTCCGCCAGTTCTTGTGCTTGATCCAGGTGTGGGCGCGCTTGCCGGGTTGATAGATCGAGTCGGTTCGTTTGGCGACCACGCCTTCCCAGCCCCGTTCTCTGCTTTCGGCGATGGCGTCCGCAGCGGTCCCCGTCAGCCGCGGCGGCACCAGTACCGAGTCGAGTCCGGTGGTGAGCAGTTCGAGCAGTCGTCGTCGATCCGAGTACTTCTTGCGCAGCAGTGACGTGCCGTCGAGGTGGAGCAGATCGAAGGCGATGAATCGGATTTGCTCACGGGTGGCGTTCTGCAGCTTCTCGAAACTGCTGACCCCGTCGTCGTCGAACACCACGACTTCCCCATCGACGATGGCGTCGTGCTCGGCCAGGTCGTCCGCGAAAGATTGGAGTGCGCCGAACTTCTCGGTGTAGTCGTTGCCGCTCCGCGTGCGCAGCGTCATCGAACCGTGCGTCAGTTCGGCGACGATGCGGAATCCGTCCCACTTGCCCTCGAACGACCACTCGTCTACCGGGAGATCGAGGATCTCTCCTGCGGTGGCGAGCATCGGTGAGATGTTCTTGGGCTCGGGCTTGTCGGGTGCGTCCTTCATCAGATGCATGAGCCACTGATTGCCCTTGGTGCGGATCAGGGCGAAACGCCCGGTCGCCTTCTTTCCGTGCAGGACGACGATGACCTCGTCGTCGCGCCACTTCTCGAGTTCGTAGGTTCCGCTGTCCCAGATCGAGACGTCGCCGCCGCCGTACTCGCCCTTGGGTATCCGACCGGAGAACGTCGCGTATTCGAGTGGGTGGTCCTCGGTGTGTACCGCCAGCCGGTTCTGCTTCGGATCCACCGGGATGTTCTTGGGGACGGCCCACGAGACGAGGACGCCGTCGTGTTCGAGTCGGAAGTCGTAGTGCAGCCGTCGGGCATGGTGTTCCTGGATCACGAACGTGTCGTTGTTGCCCTGCGGTTCGGTGGTGGTCGGTATCGGTTCGGGAGTCTTGTCGGCGCTGCGCATGCTGCGGTACTTGTCGAGTTTGTCTGTGGCAGCATTGGTTTCGGGGGCCGAATCCGCGGCGGGGTCCAGTTGTGCCAGTGGATCGCCGAGGTCCTGGAATCGCTCCAGGACCTCCTCGAACCGAAGCTGTTGCAGCCCCGACGATTCCAGCTCGTCCCAGGTGCGTGGTGCCGCGACAGTGGGGAGTGTTCGCCCACGGAGCGAGTACGGGGCGACCGTCGTCTTCTTGCCGTTGTTCTGGCTCCAGTCGACGAACACGCGCCCGGTTCGTTTCGCTTTCGCCATCGTGGCCGTGACCCGGTCCGGTGAGCGCTCTTCCAGCAGGGTTGCAACACGTTTGGCGACCGTGGACGCGCCGGAGGTCGACAAAGGCTTCTCCAGCGGGACGTACAGGTGGATTCCCTTGCTGCCGCTGGTGACCGGATACGCGGTCATGCCGATATCGCCTATCAGATCCCTTATCTCGCAGGCCACTTCGGCGCATCGGGCCAGATCCACGTCGTCGCCGGGGTCGAGGTCGAAGACCATGCGGGTGGCCGGTCCGGGTTCGGTGCCTTCGAACCGCCACTGTGGCACATGCGCTTCGATGGCCGCCTGTTGGCCGAGCCACGCCAGATCGGCTGCAGTGGAGAACAGTGGGTAGGTGACCACGCGGTCGGAATGCTGCATCGAACGCCGATCGAGCCAGTCGGGTGCAGACGCCGCGAGGTTCTTCTCGAAGAACGATGACTGATCGACGCCGTTCGGCCAGCGCTTACGGGTCACCGCGCGGCCAACCAGGTGAGGAAGCATCGCAGGTGCGATGGTGGTGTAGTACTCGATGATGTGGCTCTTGGTGGTGCCGGTTTCGGGGAACAGCACTTTGTCGAGGTTGGTGACGGAGACCTTCCGACCTTCGATCTCGAGCGTGGCCATCGTCTCAGGTTAACGGCCGCCGTCAGAACCTGCGGGCAAGTTGTGACAGTCTCGATTCATGGCGACGATCAGTGTCTCGGTGCAGATGCCCGAAAATCCGCAGGGCGCGTGGGACAAGGCTTCCGCGCTCGACCGGTTCGACGAGTGGATGACCATCCACGGTGGGTGGTGCAGCCCACCACCCAAGAAGGTGGGCAAGGGCACCGAGGTGGAATCGCTGGTGAAGGTGAAGGGCTTCAAGAACACGATCAACTGGACCTTCACGGAGTACGACGAGCCCAAGCTGATCGAGATGTCCGGCCGCGGCAAGGGTGGGGTGAGAATCTCGTTGACTGTCCATGTTCGTGAGGCCGAGGGTGGATCGGAGCTGACGCTCGACGCGAAGTTCGGCGGGGGCGTCCTGTTCGGTCCTGTGGGGTCGGTGGTGGCGCGGGCACTCGACACCGATGTCAAGAAATCCGTTGCGAACCTGGCGGCGTTGAAGTGACGGACCATTGCTGAAGTAGCTGCACGACAACCTCTTCCAGCCCCGCACCGTGTTCTCGGTGCGGGGCTGGATTGTTCGTTCGGTTCGTGTCGGCAGGCTCAGGCGATGTGGGGGCCTGCTCGGGCGTGGGATGGTCTGGGTTGTCGGTACGGGTCGACGGTTGCCGGTGGCACGAACCACGGGTGGTTGTCGACGCCGATGAAGACTTCCCAGTCGGAGTGGTGGAGGAGTCGGTGGTGGAATCCGCAGAGTAGGACGAGGTTGTTCATGTCGGTGGGGCCGCCGTCTCCCCAGTGCCAGATGTGATGTCCTTCGGTCCAGGCGGCAGGTTTTCCGCAGCCAGGGAACGCACAACCGTGATCGCGGGCGATGAGAGCTTTGCGTTGTTTGGCGGTGACGGTGCGTGCGGTGCGGGCGAGGTTGATCGGGTTGCCGTTCTCGTCCATCACGATGGCAGTGAGGACACAGTCGCAGGCGAGTTGGCGGGAGGTGTTGCGGGAGAGTGGTCCCATCCAGGGCAGCCACCCGACTGTGGTGCCGTCGCCGAACAGGTCCCTGTATGCGCCGCGATCTGCGGAGGGGTGGACGTTGTCATCGGATTCGTCTGCAGCGCGGGTGTTCTCGTCGTCGGCGATCTCATCGACGTCAGCGCTGTCAGCACTGTCGCGGAGGTCGGTGAGGTCACGGAGGCTGATGTGCAGGTTCAGGTGGGGTCGTTCGCCGCCTTCGGTGGGTCGATTGCTGGAGGCGAGGTACTGGTCGAGGATGTGTCCGAAGGCGTCGGCTCGTCGCTTGGCGGGGCTGCGATCGTCTCCGGTTTTGAGTGTCTCGGTGCCGTCGGCGGCGGGGCGGGGTTCGGTCAGCGGTGAGAGTGCGGTGAGCAGCTTCTCGCCGGTGATCGCATCGAAGTCGCCCTTGAGTACCAACCGCCCGTTGAGGGTCTTGGAGGCGAAGAGTTCGTTGCGGTCGGTGTCCTCGGGAGGTGGCTTGTTGCCGCCGAATCTGTCATTGAGGTTGGTGATGGCTTCGCGGATCCGGTCGGTGCGTGCTTCGGGTCCGGTGGCGGCGGTGATCATCGCCTTGCGGGCCATGTCCTGCCCGGCTTGGGGGAGGTTCTTGGGTGGGGTTTCGGCGAAGGTGAGGATCAGGGCGGCGTGGTCGATGGTCATGACACCGGCGTTCACGGCGTCGGCGATGTCGGGGAAGTTCTTCAACCCGCGTGCGAGGGCGACGATCTTGGTGGCTTTGCTGGGGGTGAGCAGGGTGGTGGAGGTGAGCCAGCCGGCGGGCCCGGGGAATCCGAGTTTCTCGCGGGCGACGCGGGTGTCGATCTCGGCGACGAGGGCGATGCGTCGGGCTTCGAGCAGTTGGATCCGGTGGGAGACCGCGGCGGCGTCGGCGAGGAGTTCGCTCTCGCTCAGTTGCCAGATCGCTGCGGTCATGGGAGCAAGTGTATCGAACGCGCGTTCGACTGGCAACCATAGTTCAACCGAAAACTATTGCCCTGCTACACTATTGGCTGATCCGAACTTGTCGGTAGCCCGTGGTAGGGACGCCGCGCTCACATCTGAATTCCAGTGCGTACTGCGAACTCGGGAACCGACCCGGAAGTCCGCGCTGTCGGGCGAAGCAGTAGTGCGGACACATTCGAACTGACGTCACCCAGGTGGCTGTGAAAGACGGATCCCCGTCTGTCGGCCCGCCCTGTTCGGACGCCGCCCAACTGCTACTGCAACCGCGTCTTTCGCAACCACCACAGTCCCGCGATGGGGAGTACCACCGGGATGAAGACGTATCCGGATCCGAAGTGCGACCACACCGTCGGCTCCGGGAAGTCCTGGGGCTGGATGTAGCTGAGGGTGCCGATGCCGATGACCCCGACGAGTTCGATGATGCAGGACACCGTCACCACTCGTCGCGATGCTTCGGTTGCCCTCGCCAGTCCTACCGTGGCGACGATGTAGACCACTGCCGCGAAGGCCGACAGCAGATACGCCACCGGTGCGTCGTCGAATCGTGTGGTGAGCTGCACGATCGAGCGCGCTGTCGCGGCAACGGCGAACACCGCGTAGACGGCGATGAGGAAGCGCCCGAATCCGGTGCGCGTCGCTTGCTGGAGGTTGTCAGGCATATCCGGCCCAAATCTGGCTCAGGCGCAGCACCATGGCCGCGAGGGTGAGGACGGCAACGAGGAGCACCGCTGTGCCGCCGCGGGAACGGTCGCCCAGGGACCACCACGTGCCGAGGGGGAGCAGGAACAGCAGCCCGACGAGGTAGGACCCGAATGTCAGCCGGTGTATCTCGCGATCCGAGGTGAACATCATGACGAAACCGATCACGGCCTGCACCGCGACGACGGCCTCGGTGGCGGCGATGGTCCAGAACAGTGTGCGATCGGACTTGTTCTTCAGCAGAACCGGTCGGTTCATGGCGAGCTTGGCGAGCACCCAGACGCCCACGACCAGGGACAACGCATACAACAAGCCGGTGACGGCGCCGATCATCGAGTTCCTCGTCAAGTTCGTGGTGGATGGGTGATGCGGCCTCCACACTATCCGCGTAACGCCACGTCAACACTGTGAGGCCCTCGAAACACGGCGTTGTTCCGGGTGTGACCAATCCGAAATGGATGGGGCTTGTACTTGTTCCATGGCCGCAGAGGATCTGCTCTCTCGCCGGACATGACCTCTCTTCCTCAGGTGGCCACCGACGCCCACCGCATCTCGAGTAGTTGCCCACCGCATTCAGCCCGCTCTGCGAACCTCAGGAGACACCCGTGTCAGACCTCGACCAGTCCATCGCCGAGAACATCAAGAAGTCACTCGAAGAGATTCCGCACCCTTCACTTCCCAAGGGCAGCAACATCTACGGCTCCACCAAGATCTTCCCCGACTACAAGGCCGAGAACGGCGAGAGCTACTTCACGCTGGTACACGGTATCGCCCACGAGTCCTCGGTCTCTTTCGTCGCGGTACTCCAGGCGACGCGCGCGCTGCGCAAAGGCTTCGAGTCGGCCATGTACTTCTACGGTCCCGGCGCTATCAATTGCCTTGCCACTCGCGGCTTTCCGACCACCGGTGACTCCGGGTTCCCGGGCGAGCAGAACATCAACGACTCGCTCGCGACGTTCATCGCCGAGGGTGGCACCGTGTTCTGCTGCCGCTTCGGGCTTGCCCTGCACGGCGGTCGGGAAGAGGACCTCATCGAGGGCGTCATCCCGGCCCACCCCCTGGACGTGCAGGACGCGCTGATCCACTACGCGCGCAAGGGTGCCATCATCAACTCGACCTACATGGTCTAGGAGCGCACGATGGACCGGGAGCGGAGCCTGCAGGAGCGACCCGAAAACGCCGTCTCTACGCGCGTGGATCTGGCGTTGCTCGGTATTCGAGGAGCGACGCCGGTGTCCAGAACTGCCGGTGCAGGGCCGAGTGACGACGGACATGTCCGCATCGACGGCCTCGGCGCAGCCATTCCGCGCAATCCGCTCAGTCCCTACGTCCTCGAAGAGGGCCGAGTGTTGTTCGACGGCAACGATATCGGCCTCGATGTGCAGGCCGTCGATCGCCCGCAGTTCTACGACCTGGAAACCGCCGACGGTATCGCCTACGAGAAGATCGCGAAGCTGCACGGCAGCAGTGTTCTCGCGACCACCGTGGTGCAGACGTGCATCCGCTACGACGCCGATCAACGCTGCCGCTTCTGCTCCATCGAGGCCTCGCTCGAGGCCGGCGACACCATCGCCGTCAAGACCCCGGCGCAGCTCGCCGAGGTGGCCGAGGCGGCGGTACGGCTCGACGGCGTCACGCAGATGGTCATGACGACCGGTACCTCGGCCGCGAAGGATCGCGGTGCCCGTCACCTGGCCCGATGCGTACGCGCCATCAAGGCCGTGGTTCCACAGCTGCCGATCCAGGTGCAGTGCGAACCTCCCGGCGACCTCCAGACCATCCAAGATCTGTACGACGCCGGAGCCGAATCCATCGGCATCCACGTCGAATCTCTCGACGAGAATGTTCGACGCAAGTGGATGCCGGGCAAGGCCTCGGTGTCGATGGACGAGTACCGCGCTGCGTGGAAAGAGGCGGTTCGTGTCTTCGGACGCAACCAGGTCTCGACGTACATCCTGGTGGGGCTCGGCGAGGATCCCGACGAATTGGTTTCCGGGGCAGCGGAACTCATCGAGATGGGTGTCTATCCCTTCGTCGTTCCGTTCCGTCCGCTGGCCGGAACGTTGGCGGTGGACGTGGACCGAGCGACGGCCCCCGACCGGGACGTCCTGGAAAACGTCACCCGACGCGTCGCCAAGGAACTTCAGGCCGCGGCGATGCTCGGATCCGATCAGAAGGCAGGCTGCGCGGCATGCGGTGCGTGCAGCGTTCTGCAGAACGCGGGGGGCTGACATGTTCGGTGTCGTGGAAGCGGGCGACCTTGCCGGATTGTCCGGAACTGCAACCACTGTCGTCGAACCCAGGTTCATCGTCCAACCGTGCGAAAGTGCAGCACAGCTGGACGCCTATCGTGCGCTCAGGAGAGCGACATTCGTTGCCGAACAGGGCTTGTTCGCCGGCACCGATCACGACGACGTCGACGACGATCCTCGGGCAGTCGTTCTGGTCGCCACCGACCGGGACGGCACCGTGCTCGGCGGTGTGCGGCTGGCACCCTGCACTGCAACGGATCTCGGGTGGTGGGCCGGGAGCCGCCTCGTGGTCTCGGTCTCGGCGCGCACGTCCGGCGTCGGGCCTGCCCTGGTTCGGGCAGCCTGCGCCCATGCCGAGAGTCGAGGCGTGCTTCGTTTCGACGCGACGGTGCAGAAGGGCAACGAGCAACTGTTCACCCGCCTCGGGTGGATTCGCCGCGGTGACGTCGAGGTGGCCAACACGCCGCACGTGGCGATGTACTGGCCGATCGACCGCATCGAACGGCTCGTCTCCTCGACCAAGGCAATGCTGGCCGGGGTGCTTGCACCTCTGAAGGCACAGCCACTCGGGCTCGGAGCCAAAGGCTTTCGGGGAGACGACGGCGTTCCGGTACCGGGTAGCGACATGATCGCCGCATGCGATGCCATCATCCCTTCCATGGTCGATCGCGACCCCGAGTGGGCCGGCTGGTGTGCGGCGCTGGTCAACCTGAACGACCTCTCGGCGATGGGCGCGCTGGCTGTCGGAATGCTCGATTCCGTCGGAGCACCGACGCAGAGTCGGCTGACCCGCATCATCCGTGGTCTCGCCAATGCCTCTGCGGCATGGCAGGTTCCGGTGCTCGGTGGCCACACCCAGGCCGGGGTGCCGTCGTCGCTGTCGGTCACCGCACTGGGCCGGACCTCTCGACCGGTCCGCGCGGGCGGGGGAAGCGTCGGCGATCGATTGACGCTCACTGCGGACATCGAGGGCGAGTGGCGACGCGGATACCATGGCCAGCAATGGGATTCGTCCTCTCGCCGAAACTCCGACGAACTGACGGCAATGGCGTCGTTCGTGTCCCGTACCGCACCCAAGGCAGCCAAGGACGTCTCGATGGCGGGCCTGGCCGGCACCACCGGAATGCTCGCCGAGGCGAGCGGAACCGGTGCCGTACTCGACATCGCCTCGATACCGAAGCCCGACGCCGCGTCGATGGGTGAATGGATCACGTGTTTTCCAGGGTTCGCGATGATCACCGCGGACCGTCCCGGTGCACCTACTGCACCGTCCGGACCTGCACTGTCCGCAGTCTGCGGAGAGCTCACCGACATTCCGGGCGTCGCGCTGCGATGGCCCGATGGAATCACCACTCGCGCGGTCACGTCCACCGTGACCGGATTGGGAGAAGCATGACCACCCACCCGCAGCCCGTCACCATTTCCGTCGCCGCAGCCGAGTTCGGTCGCGACATGGAACAGGGTTACGCCACCATCGCCGCGTTGCTCGAGGAATCACGCAACCGCGGCAGTCAGTTGCTCGTCCTGCCCGAGGCCTGCCTCGGCGGCTACCTGCCGAGCCTCGGCGGCGGCGACGAGACCGAGGAGTCGCGGCAGCGTCGGCTGAAGGCGCTACCTCCGGCTCTCGAACTCGACGGCCCGGAGATCAGACGCGTCATCGACATGGCGGGCGATACAGTCATCACGTTCGGCTTCTGTGAGAAGGACGGCGACACACGCTACAACGCCGCGGTGACGGTCGACGGCAGCGGAATCCTCGGCTCGTACCGCAAGGTGCACCAGCCGCTCGGCGAGAATCTCTGCTACGACGCGGGAGACAGCTACTCCGCCTTCGACACTCCGATCGGTCGGATGGGCATGCAGATCTGCTACGACAAGGGATTCCCCGAAGCCGCCCGAGAATTGGCGCTCGACGGTGCCGAGATCGTCGCGTCCATCTCCGCCTGGCCGACGGCACGAACTGCGACTGTCGAGAACATGGAAGAGGACCGGTGGAAGCAGCGGTTCGACATCTACGACCGAGCCCGCGCTCTCGAGAACCAGATCATCTGGGTCGCTGCCAACCAGGCAGGTACCTTCGGATCTCTTCGATTCGTCTGCAGCGCAAAGATCGTCGGACCCGGCGGAGAGATCCTCGCCGGCACGGGCGTCGAACCGGGCTTGGCCACGGCCACCGTCGACGTCGCTGCACTCATCGGCGCGGCACGCGGCGGCGGCATGTACAACCTGCGTGATCGCCGGCCGTCCGTGTACCGGACCATCACGAAGGAGCCGATCCATGCCTGAGATGTCGTTCCTCGTCCGATGGCCCGACGGACGCGAACAGTCCTGCTATTCACCGTCTCTCGTGATGCACGACTACCTGACGCCCGGCCAGGAGTACCCGGTGGCGGAGTTCGTGCAGCGGACGTCGGAGGCACTGACGATCGCCAGCGATCGAGTGCTCGCCAAGTTCGGCATGCGGTGCACGTCGGCCGCGCAGCAGATGGAGGAGATCCACGGTGTCAGCACCTCGTACGAGGCCGGTGCCGTTCGCGTACTGAGCATGTCGGGAGCTGAACTGCTGTGAATCCGAACAGTGTGACAGAACACCACGCCGTGATCGTCATCGGCGGCGGCCAGGCCGGCCTGTCCATCAGCTGGCATCTGACGCAGCGTGGCATCGAACATGTCGTGTTGGAGCGCGACACGATCGCGCACGAGTGGAAGGACTCCCGCTGGGACAACTTCACTCTCGTGACGCCGAATTGGCAGTGCGCACTTCCCGGATACACCTACGACGGTGACGATCCCGACGGATTCATGCAGCGCGACGAGGTCCATGCTTTCGTGCGACGCTACGCCGAGAGCTTCGATGCGCCTGTACGAGAACACGTTTCTGTCGACCGAGCTCTGCAGGGCCTGGATGGCGGCTTCGACCTGCAGACCTCCGCCGGACCGATGCACGCCGACCAGATCGTCGTCGCCGTCGGTGGATACCACATCCCCACCATCCCGCGGTTCGCCGAGAAGCTACCGCGCGAGATCGTCCAGATGCACTCGTCCGATTACCGCGGCTCACACCAGTTCCCGGACGGCGATGTGCTGGTGGTGGGCACCGGGCAGTCCGGTGCCCAGATCGCCGAGGATCTACACCTCGACGGCCGACGCGTACACCTGGTGGCCGGCACCGCTCCCCGCGTCGCGCGCTTCTATCGCGGCCGCGACTGTGTCGCCTGGTTGCACGACATGGGGGTCTACGATGTCTCCATCGAAGATCAACCCGGTGGCGTCGGCAAACGCGAGAACACCAACCACTACGTCACCGGCCGTGACGGTGGTCGAGATATCGACCTGCGCGCATTCGCCGCCGAAGGGATGCAACTCTACGGCCGACTGCTCGGCGTCGAGGACGGCGTTCTGCAGTTCGCACCCACTCTCGAGGCATCTCTCGATGCCGCGGATCGGGTGGCCGAAAGCATCAAGGACAACATCGACGCCTACATCGAGCGAGAGGGAATCAGCGCCCCCATCGAGGATCGCTACGTGCCGGTCTGGCGTCCGGAGACCGAGACCACCGAACTCGACCTCGCCACCTCGGATATCAAGGCCGTCGTCTGGTCGGTCGGCTTCCGCACCGACTACCGGTGGCTCAAGGTCGGTACCTTCGACGGTGAAGGACACCCGACGCACAACCGCGGCGTCACCTCGGTGCCGGGCCTGTACTTCCTGGGCCTGCCGTGGCAGCACACCTGGGGCTCGGGGCGTTTCGCCTCGGTGGCCCGGGACGCGCAGTTCCTCGCCGACCAGATCGGTCTCGAGATCAGTGCAGCACAGTCTCGAAGCTCAGTGCAGGCCCGGAACTCAGCGCAGCCGCAGAGTCAGATGGTCTGAGTCCCATTGGTCCCCATCAAGATCGGCGCGCTGGCAGCACATTTCGGGAGAGATGTCGATCGGGCCGTACTGAAGATCACCACGATCATCTCCAGTGCGGCCCGAGAGGGTATAGATCTCCTGGTGCTGCCCGACGCGTCCCTCGGGGGCTACATCAACAGCCTGAGCAATCCGGATCCCGCGGAACTGCCGCCCACCCTCGATCCCGACGGTCCGGAACTGGCGGCGATCATCGCCGCAGCCGGAGACATGACCATCTGCATCGGATACACCGAGTTGTCGAAAGGGCTGCGGTACAACGCTGCCGCGTGTCTGACGGGAGACGGCATTCTGGGTAGTCACCGCAAGGTGCACCAGCCGCTCGGAGAGTCGCTCGCCTACGCGGCCGGTGACCGGTTCGAGGCTTTCGATACCCCGGTGGGGCGGATGGGGATGCTGATCGACTACGACAAGACGTTCCCGGAGTCGGCGCGGACGTTGGCGCTCGACGGGGCGAGAATCATTGCGGCGCTGTCCGCGTGGCCGGCAAGCGTCACGGATCGCGCGTCCTCGCTCCCGAACGATCGGCAGTCCCGTCTGTTCGATCTGTACGACGCGGCCCGCGCGGCCGAGAACCAGGTGGTGCTGGTCTCGTCCAATCAGACCGGAGTGATGGGTTCCCTCCGCTTTCTCGGACAGGCGAAGATCGTCGGTCCCGGCGGCGACGTCCTGGCGCGGACCTGGTCCAAAGGGGGCCTTGCGGTGCACGAGATCGATGTCGACGCCGAGGTCGACCGTGCCCGCCGAGGGCTGCATCACCTGGCGGAGCGTAGAGTGGACGCATATCCGAACCTGTTGCAGGAGAAGCCGGCTCAATGAGAATCAGCCTGCTGACCTATTCGTCCAAGCCGCGCGGCGGAGTGGTGCACACGCTGGCGCTGGCGGAGGCGCTGGCGCGCGCCGGGCAGGACGTCTCGGTGTGGTCTCTGGGTCGCGGCGGTGACAGCACGTTCTTCCGTGCTGTCGACCCCGCGGTCGAGATCAGAATGGTCCCGTTCGAGCACCGAGACCAAGAGGGCGTCGGCGAACGCATACTGCGGTCCATAGATGTTCTCCGGCAGGCCTTCACACCGGACGAGTACGACATCGTGCACGCGCAGGACTGCATTTCCGCCAATGCCGCAGGCCGCTGCATCAGGACCATCCATCACCTGGACGAGTTCACCACGCCCGAGCTCGCCGCGTGCCACGAACGCGCGATCACCGCCCCGTATGCGCGCATCTGCGTGTCGGCGGCGGTGGCGAGCGATGTTCGCCGTGGATGGGGATTCGAGCCCACGGTCATTCCCAACGGCGTCGATGCCGAGAGGTTCACCGCAGCTGCGCAATCGGGCCGATCGCACTGGCGTGAGAAGCTCGGCCGATACGTGCTCGCAGTCGGAGGTATCGAACCACGCAAGGGCAGTCTCGATCTACTCGAGGCCTTCGCTCGGTTGCGTCCGCACGACCTGCGACTGGTCTTCGCCGGCGGCGAGACGCTGTTCGACTACCGCGGATATCGGACGGAGTTCGACCGCCGCGCAACCGAACTCGGTATCGAGCCGGTGATACTCGGTACCGTCGACGACGACGAGTTGCCGCACCTCGTGGCGCAGGCCGCCGTGCTGCCGTTCTTCTCCACCAAGGAGGGTTTCGGACTGGCTGCCATGGAGGCTCTCGCGGCGTCGACTCCCGTCGTCGCGCGAGATCTCCCGGTACTGCGGGAAGTGTTCGGAGACAGCGTTATCTATGCGTCCACGCCGGCGACCATGGCGGCCGAACTCGAACGTGCGCTCGTGACCCCGCAGGACTCGTCACCGGGCCTGACGTTGGCGCGCAGCCTGACGTGGGACGAGGCCGCGCGTCGACATCTGAAGTTCTACTCCTCGCTCCGGTGACCGCTGCGCTTGTTGCGCTTGAGACGATGGGGCTTGAGCTTGTGAAAACCCTTGACCCGTAGTGAGCGAATCGATTTGAGGTAGAACTCGGAATCGTGACGCAGTTCCTCGGTCATGACGGTGTCGACGAGAGTCGTGCCCGGATTGGCCGAACTGGTCAGGCGCGCAGCGATGTTGACCACCGACCCGTACAGGTCACCGTAACGGGCGAGAACCGGGCCCCAGGCCAGTCCGACCCGCAGGTCCGGCATGTCCTCCTGCTCGGCGAACGCGTCCTGCAGGTCCAGGGCGATGTGGGCGGCGTCCTCGGGAGTCTGCGCGCTGAACATCACCTCGTCGCCGACGTTCTTGATCACCGAACCACGGCCGCGCGCAATGATATTGGTGGCGAGCGACTCGAACTCCTCGAGGAGTGTCGTCAGTTCGCCGATGTCGAGTCGACGCGTCAGGCTGGTGTAGCCGACCATGTCCGCGAAGCCGACGGCCATGACGGGGCTGTCGGTGGCGTCGTCGGGCGCGGCGATGGACCGTCCGGCTGCTGCTGCCAGATGCCGACGCCAGGTGTAACCCTGGAGCGCTTCGAGGGTGGGCACCGTCTCGGCGGCGATGTCCCTGGCGTTGCGCCGGATGGCGTCGATGTCGTTCTTGTCCTCGTCGCTACTGGTGATGCGCTCGAGGATGTGAGAGTTCACAACGCCCACTTGCCATTCCGCGAGCCTGGACATCGACTGGCCGAGAGTGCGCGCGATGGCGACCTCCATCTCGGGCTTGATGACCTTCTGCTCGGTGAGTCCGGTGATCAGCTTCAGTGCCTCGAGGTCCGCGTCGGTGTAGACGACCGCCTCGGTGTCTGTGTGGATGGGAAAGCCCATGCCGATCCACAGCGCGATGACCCGCTCGAGCGGCAGCCCCGACTTGTCGACGATGTCGGACCGGGTGTACTTCGGCGTGCCCCCCAGGAGATTGCGTTCGATCTCCGCTTGCACCACCGAGTTGATCTGGTTCTCAGGCATATCCCAACGTTCTGTCGAAATAGGAACGGACATCGTCCACGTACGAGTCGATCTTCTCGGGCTCCCAGTCCGTGGTGGGAATGGGCTCGCCGACGGTGACCTTGACGGTACCGGAATGGACGGTGAAATCCTTTTTCCACATCACGTCGCCCGCATTGTGGATGACGATCGGAACGATGGGTACTCCGGCCTGCATCGCCAGGTGGAAGCCGCCCTTCTTGAATCGGCCGAGACGAGAGGTAGGCATTCGTGTGCCCTCGGGCGCGATGGCGACCGAGATGCCACTGTGCAACTTCTCGATGGCCGGACGCATCGCCTCACGCGCCTGAGCGGGATCGCCACGGTCGACGTACGCGACGTCGAAGATCCTGCCCAGCAGCGCGAATCGTGGGTCGCGTTCGAGTTCTCGCTTGGCGACCGCGGTGATGTCGCGTCGAAGAATGGAGGTGACGATGATCGAGTCGGCGGTGCTCTGGTGGTTGAACATGAAGACCGCAGGCCGTGCCGACCACGCGTTCTCGGTGCCGGTCACGTCGAGCTTCACGCCGGCGATGGTCAACGCGATGTCCGGCGCGATGGTGCTGGTGATGTTCGCTCCGTTGCGTCGGCTGCGCGTCAGCAGGCCCAACCCCAGGCCGATCGATGCACTGGCCAACACCGAACCCAGAGCGGCGGTGCTGCGCACCGCGGAGGTCAGGTCGGTGCCGCGCTTGGGGCTCTCCAGCGTCAGCGACGGCCACTTCTTCTTGGCGGCGTACCGCTGAAGTTCCGGATCCGGATTGAGTGCGACGGGACGCCCGACGGCCTCGAGCAGCGGCACGTCCTCCCCGCCGTTGGAGTAGGCGAAGCAGCCGGCCAGAGCGATGCCTTCCCGCTCGGCGTAGTCGATCGCGGCCTGTGCCTTGCGCGGCCCCCACAGCGAATCGCCGACCAGTTCGCCGGTGAGTATCCCGTCGGTGACCACCGGAGTGGTGCAGAGCAGAGTCTCGAACATCATGTCCTGCTGCACGGGCAGCGCCTGATACGGCGTGGCCGAGGTGGCCATCACCAGTCGGTGCCCGGCATGGCGATGAGCTTCGACGAGGGCGCGTGCCTGCGGGTAGATCATCGGCGCGATCTCGTTGCGGAACAACGTGTACGCCTGCTCCATCAGGTCTTCTTCCCGCCGCCCCTCGAGGCCGCGGACTGCCTTGCCCATCAGATTGTCGACCGGGGAGTTGCGCATCCGCATCTCGACGACGGCGCTGGATATCTCCCACAGTTCCTTGACCGTCACGTCCAGGGTCTTGAGTCGTTCGAGAAACACTGCGCGGGCCGAGAACCCGTTGATCAGAGTGCCGTCGAGATCGAAGAATGCCACGGTGTCTCGGCCGGGTGGAGCGGCGGCGATCGCGATGAGTCGATCGTCGAATTCGGTCATGAATTGTTCTCCTCGGGGGCCGAGATCGGTTCCACCTCGCGCAGCATGCGGTGCGCCATGTCGCGGATCGTGCGCACCTTGCGTGCCCACTCGTCGATCTCCAGCGCAAACGCCCTGCGGCGGCGGGCGATACCGTCCGCGCTCGAATCGACCAGATCGCGATTCTCCGCCAATTGCAGTGCAGTGTCGAACAATTCACCGGAGATCGACTCGCTGTGATCGAGCTGCTGACGAAGCCGTCTGGCCTGCGCGGCACCGAGGCATTCCGAGATGAACTTCGGCTTGTCGAACTCACCGCTCTGCGGCAGCAACATCAGCTGATCGGCAACGACCTGGTACGCCTCGAAGATCGGCTGCAACACGCGGTGCGCCAGGTGCAGATCCTGTGACTGAAGTTGTCGCGCAGCGTAATCGGGGTCGCTGATGTGGGTGCGCCAGTCCGGATCGATGAGATCGACCTCGGATTCGAGCCGTTCGCCGAAGTCCTTCTTGTCGCCGAAGAAGAACTCGAACTTGAGCAGATCACGCAACTGCAGTGCCGACTGCCACAGGGATTCCTCCGTCAATGGTGTCGATTCGCCGCTGGTCGGCAGCACGACCAACTCGCCGATGGCGCGCATGACGAAGAAGTGGATGGCGTTGTTGCGGAAGAACGCTGCCACCAGATGCTTGTCCTGAGCCAGATAGAACAGCGGCTCGGGGCCGTCGTCGAAACGTTTGACGACGTTGGCGTTGACCTGTGCGATGACGGCCGAGCGCACGACGTCCACGTCGGCGATGTCCACGCCGCCCGCGGTGGGCAGGTTGCGGCGTTTGATGTAGCGCGCGAGCGGGGCGATGATCGCCCACATCTCGTTGACGTTGAGGGCGCGATCCTCGATGCCGAGCAGGGCCATGGTGACCAACGCCGCCGGCGTCACCGGAGTCGCGTCGTTGATCGCATGGGAGACACCGAGCGCGATCTTCTGCACCGCCACTCGCTTGTCGGGGTTGTCGGCGACGATCGACGCCACCGACATCGGCTCGCCGAAGTTGAGGTACACGTTGCCGCGCAACGTGCCCTGCGCACGGATGTAGCCGATGGCCATGCGAATGCCCTCGGCCTGCTTCTTCGCTCCGTGCGATTCCTCGGCCATCGCGCCGACCTCGTGCAGGCGGTCGTAGGTGATGGACGTCGGAACCAGATAGACGTCCTCGGCATCGCTGGTCTCGAGTGCGTCGACCAGATAGGTCAACAAGCCGAACCGCGGCGGGCGGAGCTTTCCGGTGCGGCTTCGGCCGCCCTCGATGTACCACTCCAGGTTGAACCGCTTGCTCAGCAGGAAGCTCATGTACTGACGCAGCGTCCACTTGTAGATCGCGTCGGAGAACTTGCGCTGAATGAGTACGACGCCACTGCGTTTCGCGATCGGACCCAGCGGCCAGAAGCCGACGTTGATGCCGCCCATGACGTGGTTGAGCGGCAGACCTTCGGCCAGCAGCGCGGGACGCAGCACGAGTGGATCGAGATAGGAACGGTGGTTGGGCAGGAACACCAGCGGATAGTTCTTGTTGAGTTCGCGCACCTTCTGCAGTTGATCGCGGTCCACGTCGACCTTGTAGGCCCGCGAGAAGTACGCCCCGAGGGTTCCCCACATCTCGACTGCGCGGCGGGTCTCGGTTGCGACCATCTCACCGAGGATGTCCTGGACACGCTTGTCGACGGCCTCGCGATCCTGGCCGACCTCCTCCGCGAGCTCGGTGATTCCGTCCCGGAACTTCTTCTGTTCCGTCATGTCCTCGACGACGAAGCGCGGAATCTTGTACTCGGAGCCGATGACGCCGCGCTCGGCCTTGTCCAATGCCAGACTGGCCTGACGCAGGATGAACGACGACAGGGACGTGCCGCCGCCGCGCTCGAACCGCTCTCGTAGATCACTGAGTGTCGCGGGCTCTCCGACGAGAACTGCGGAGTGGTCTGGGTCGTCGCCTGCCACCCATCGCTGCCACACCTGCGTGGGCTTGGACCGACCACGGGGCGCGAAGATGCGATGCAGAATGCCGTTCTTGCGATCGGACAACGTGACCCGCAACGGGATGAGCAGCGGATCGTCGGCGTACCCGCGAACGCTGTCCGACAGTGACGTTCTCGCCTCACCGGAAAGCACAACCGAGGGCGGACGGGGCTCGCCGTCCGGTGTGGTGGCGTCGATCCACTGATTCAGAGCCTGCACCTCGAGGGTGGATTTGGCGTCGAGCAAATACACGTGCGGACCGTCGCTGAGCGACTGTTCGTCCGCGTCGAGGTGGTACATCGAGACTCCTGTTCCGCACCTCCGCAAGAAGGCACGCCGCCAGGCTACGCGGCAGAAACCGAGTGCGAGGGTGGTTCGGTGAGGTGGTTCCGGGACGCCGATCTCGCCTGAAGTCGCGCGGCTACTCGCCGGTACCCCGGTGGGGGTCGACGGCACGCCGATTGGACTCGACGGGCGCGCGGGAGGGCTGTCGTATAGAGTCGGATGCATCGGCCTTCTCGGCCACCACAATCTAAGTGTTAATCCAAGTAACAGCTACTTGCGGTTACAGTTACTTGGATTAACAGATAAATCGCCTCAGGGGCCTTTCGTGTGACTATCCGACGCGCCCTACGCCGCCCCGGCCACATCTCACCTGCATCTGTGCGACAGTATTCGCAAACACTTTCGAGAAAGGCCGGTAGTCGATGCCACCCCGTGGGCGCGCAGTGAACGATTCGTTGACTCCCGAGAATCTGACGACACTGGCCGCGGCGCTCGCCGAGGGGCGTCGGGCCACCGTCTATCTCCGTGAACCGAACCCGAGCCTCGGCCTGCCCGACGGCACCTCCGCGAAGGTCGTGTCGATCGACGGCAACACGGTCACGATCAGCCCGAAGGGCGTCAACGACGAATTGCCCTACGAGGCCGAGGAACTGCGCATCACCCGCAACGCGGCTACCCCGCCGGCTCCGGCCAAGCGGGCACCTGCCAAGAAGACCCCGCCGGCTGCGTCGGTGAGAAATGCCGAGCCGCTGCAACCCAAGGCGGAACAGGTACAGCCCAAGGCGGTGGCGGAACAACCGAAGACAGTGGCACCGCAGAGTTCTGCTCCCCGTCGAGTCAAGAAGGCACCGGGCGGAGTCAGCGTCACCATTCATGCCGGGGCCGACAACGATTGGTCGGTCACCGTCACTCAGGGCGCGAAGCGGCCAACCAAAGCGCAACCGGTGAGCCCCGAGTCGGTGAGCCGCGCTGTTCGAGAGTTGGGCGATCCCACGGCGCGCGACGCTGTCGAGGCGGTCATCTCCCATGCGCGCGAGGAGGCTGCTCGACGCGTTGCGGAACTGAGCCGGCAACTCGAGGAGGCGCGTACGACGCTTGCCGCCCTCGAGCAGGACGTATGAACGACTCGCTCGTGTTCGTACACCTGTTGTTGCTAGGGTTCTGCCGACACCGCTGAGAGGGAGTACATGTTCAAGAAAATCATGCTCGTCGTCGTGGGGGCGGCTGCAATCGTAGCCAGCGTCGGCGTGGGGTCCGCATCCGCGGCCACTCCAGCTGCTCTCGGCGGCGGCTCGGGAATCATCGTCGGTGGTCAGGCCGAGTGCACGCTGACGACGATCGGAAACGACCGCAACGGAAACCTGGTCGGCTTCACCGCCGGTCACTGTGGCCAAGCAGGTGCCTCCATCGTTCCCGAGTACGACACCTCCCTCGGTGAGGTCGGCCGCATCGCGTTCTCCAACCCGGAATACGACTACGCGCTCATCGAATTCCAGCGTGACAAGGTCGCACCGATCAACCGCGTCGGCAACGTGACCATCTCTCAGGTCGGCCCGCCGACGGCGTTCCCGAACATCGTGTGCAAGGAAGGCCGTACCACCGGCAACACCTGCGGACTCGCGTACGGCGACATCCTGCAGTCGCAGGAGACCTGGGCTCAGCTGTGCGTCGTCGAAGGTGACTCGGGCAGCCCGGTCGTCGTCGGCAACACCCTCGTCGGCATGGTCAACGCCTACCTCGGTGTGGCGTGCTTCGGCCCCGAGGTCGGCACCAACTTCGACGCGATCCTTCGCAACGTCGATCAGGGCAACGGACTCGGCGCAGGATTCGTCCCGGCTCCCTAGCTCCACCACGTTTCGGCCCAAGGCCCCGTTCGCGCAACGCATCGCGCGAACGGGGCCTTCGTCGTTCGCGAGGTCCGTGCTGCTCTCAGTGGGCGCGAGAGGACGAGTCGGAGGCCCGAACGTCGGCGACGATGCGTTCCGCGTCGTCCGGTGCGATGCCCAGCAGTACCAGGCTCGACGTCGTCGCCGCTCCCGCCGGGTCACCGATCAAGCCGGCGTTGGTGGCGTCCAGGATCGACAACGCAATGGCTTCGATATTGAGGATCAGTACTTCTGCGGCGAGGTACGAGGAGAACACACCCTCGCGCTGGCCGCGCCGGATGACCGCGGCGGCCGCGTCGCGCATCGGTCCGAGGAGATCGTGAATGCTGTTGTGTCCCAGATCTGTTCGCGCGACGGCGAGTAGGAGTCGGTACTGATCGCCGACGCGTGTCAGAGCGAGTGTCTGCCGTACGAACACCGTGACGGCCGATTCGTCCGCAGCGGGAACCCGGCCGAGTGCGGCCGAGATGCTCTCGGCTGCCTCCAGGGCGATACCGTCGATCAGAGCTTCGCGAGAGGCGAAGTGGGCGTAGACGGTTCGCCGAACCACACCTGCAGCGGCGGCGACGTCGTTGATGGTTGCATCGGGGTTGTCCGCCAGAACCCCTTGTGCAACATGCAGAATTCGCGCTCGGTTGGACCGGGCGTCGCGTCGTTGCACGGGCGGCGCTGCTGCGTCCCGTGTACTCGAGCTCGACTCCGTCGTCTTGCGCACAGGACAACATCTAGCACGATCGCAGGCGGGGAGTGTGGTTGCCGCCACAAAACATTGCCGATCCTAGCCGAGGGTTCCTAAGCTGCACAGCACTGTGCAAGGTGTGTCTCGCACTTTGCCAACGGGGGGGAACACACGATGACACTGCTTGCGATGACGCCTGTCCAAGATATGCACAAGCCGTACCCGCGACGCTGGTCGGCGCTGGTGGTGTTGTGCCTGAGCCTGCTGATCGTGGTCATGGCCAACACGTCGCTGTTGGTCGCCGCACCGTCGATGACACTCGACCTGAGCCTGACGAGCAGCGACCTGCAGTGGGTGATCGACGGCTACACCGTCCCCTACGCGTCGTTGATGTTGCTGTGCGGGGTGATCGGAGATCGCTACAGCCGTCGCGGCGCTCTGATCATCGGCCTCATCATCTTCGTCGCCGGTTCTGTGGCCGGAGCGCTCACCGACGCCACCCTCGGGGTGATCCTGGCCCGCATCGTCATGGGTGTTGCCGCTGCCATCGTCATGCCCGCCACACTGTCGCTGCTGGTGGCGACCTTCCCGAAGCGGGAGCGCGCCACCGCGGTCACCGTGTGGGCGGCCACCTCGGGACTGGCTATCGCGGCCGGGCCGCTGTTGGCGGGTTGGCTCCTCGAGAGCTTCACCTGGCATTCGACGTTCCTGATCAATGTTCCGATCGCGTTGGCTGCCATCGTCGGAGCCGTCGTGCTGGTCCCGCCGTCACGGGCCGTCGACCCGGGTGCGATCGACTGGATCGGTGGTCTGCTGTCGGTGCTGGCCGTGTCGACCATCGTGTACGCCATCATCGAGGGGATGCACTTCGGCTGGACGGTCGGGCCGTTGTACTTCGCCCTCGTCGGGCTCCTGTCGGTCCTGGGCTTCGTGGGATGGGAACTGCGCCATCCCAATCCGTTGCTCGACGTCCGAATGTTCTCTTCCCGCATCCTCAGCGGGGCAACCCTCGCGGTACTGATCTTCTTCCTCGTCACCTTCGGTGCCATCTACTTCGTCGCCCAATACCTCCAGTTCGCGCTCGGTTTCGGTCCGGTGTCCACCGGTATTCATCTCCTGCCGTTGGCCGGCGCAGTCTTCGTCGGATCCGGAATCACCATGTGGCTCACGCCGAAACTGGGACCGCGCATCACCGTCACCGCAGGCATGGTCGTGGGAACACTGTCGGTCGTCTCGCTCATCGGAATCGACGCGACGGCAACTTACTCCGACTTTCTTCCCGTGCTGACGCTGCTCGGTCTCGCCATCGGCCTGTCCGTCTCGCCCTGCACCGACTCCATCATGGGCGAGTTCCCGGACAGCAAGCTCGGGGTGGGCGGCGGACTCAACGACACCGCCCTAGAACTCGGCGGATCGCTCGGCATCGCCGTGCTCGGATCGGTGCTCGCCGCGTCCTACCGTCAGGGAATCGAAGGATTTCTGCAGACCTTCCCCGGCAAGCAACCGAACGGCCAGTACACCGGGCAGGCAGCGGAAGGACTTGCTGCATCCCAGGATTCGCTGGCAGGTGCGGTGATCGTCTCCGACGTCATCCGCGACCAGAACGCATTCCTCAGTGGGTTCGCCGACAATCTCGAAGCCAATGCCGTCGCGGCGTTCGGTGACGCGGTGGTGCACACGAGTGTTGTTGCCGCCGTGGTGTTCGGAGTCGGCACCGTGATCGTTGCGCTGCTCATCCCGTCCAAGAACGCGGCTGCGGCGTCGTCGTCGGAGAAGATCGCGTTCGAGCCGATCGTGCCCTTCGTCGCACCGCCGGCCAAGGATCCAGCAGCAGATCGGGAGGTGGCCGAGCTCGAGCAACTCCTGGAGCGGCCGTCGGCGAAACCCCAGAAAACCGGCGCACGGCACGCATTACGAACCGCGGACGAGGCCGCACCACCGGCCGCGCGCACCATGGCCGAGCCGGCTCTGGTGGACGCCGAGCTCGAGCGC